>JAHDLA010000019.1 GCA_018436705.1 Sedimentibacter sp. | reverse complement strand
ATACAAATCTACTATCTGTTGTTTAAATTCATCCGTATAACGGATACCATTTTTGGACATTGTTTAACACGCACCTTTCATTGTATTTATATTTTATCGTGTTAAACTTTTCGTGTCCACATTTATATACTAACACCAAAATATGAAAAAAAATATAGTTTTAAAAAATAAGATTTTACAAGATTATAATTTAAGTAATAATGCAATATGTGCATATACTGCATTAATAAATATATATAATACTGGTTCAGATAATTATTATGTTAATTATAATTTATTAGCTTATCAATTGTTTGGTAATAAAAATTTTAATAGACGTGATTTAGATAATATTAAGGATGGATTAAATCAATTAATAGATAAAAGCATTGTGTCTGATGTTGATAAATTAGGTAAGAGTGAATTTATAATTAATTTATCTGATTTATATATAGACAATAAAGAAGAATATAGGTTATATGTTGAGGGTAAAGATATTGAAACCATATTTAACTTGGCAAATGTTAATAAATTTGCTTTGTTAAGGTATTATTTAGCATTATTATCTACTATCAGCATTACAGAATCTATTAATATTGATGGTAAAAATATTAAGAATTTTGTTGGCTTTATGACACAAGATTATCTTAGTCGATTAACTAATATGTCTAGGAGAATTATTGAAAATTATAATTCAATACTTGAAGAAAATAAACTGTTATATATTTATAGGCATGATAAAAAAGTATTATTTGATAATGGAGATATCAGAACGTTAGGGAATCAATACGGCAAATATTGCAATATGGAATATATTAAAATATATGCTTTGCAGGAAGAAGATAAATACTATAGTCTTGTTAGGGATAATGATGCTAATAAAATTGTTAAAGATAATCAAACTGGTAGAAGTTTATCTGCTAAATATAATGCTATGCTTAAAGGTAAAGAATACGATATTGATACTATTAAGGAAATATATTTTTATATTAAGGCAAATAATGAAAAATACAGTAAAAATGATTACTACAAAGACAAAATAAAAGATTTATACATATTTGATAAATATAATTTTGATAAAGATTCTAATAATGATGTTTGGGGTAGTAGTAATACTATAGATGATGATATTGATGCAACTAAAGTTTCAGGATTTTAAAAAATTGATTGCTTAATGATTGTAATATTATGTAATATCTTGTATAATATTGGTAAATATATTATGCGAAGGGAGCAGAAGGATGAAAGAAGTATCTTTAAGAATTTATTTTAAAAACGGAAGAAAACTTTTAGAAAAGGAAGAAATATCAGTATCATCAAAAGAAGCTGATAGAGTTATTGATTGGTTTAAAAATGCCGATGAAAGTCTTAATGAAAAAGTAAAAATTATAGGTAGTAATGGAACAGATGTTTTTATTGTAAAATATGAAGAAATTAAATCAATAAAAAAATATAGTGCTGATTATAGTATTGATGGTGATTAAGTTAATATAAATTTATAATTTAATATAGCAAATTAATTATACTCCTAAGGATTGTTTAGGGGTATTTTTTTATGCAAATAAATAGATGGTCAATAGATAAATGAAATAATGATTGATAACGATTGCAATATTTTTTATTTTCATGTATAATATTGGAATATATCTTATGGGGGAAATAATATGAAAAAGTTGGGAATTATATTGTTATTAATTATTATTTTTGCTACATTTAATGGTTGTGATAATAATAATGAAGAAATTTATAATGAAAATAGAGAGTACATTTCAATTTCAATTTATGACGAAATGGCAGAATATGCAGATAAAAATTATTTATCATTGAGTGGTGAAAACTTTAAAAGAGATTTTATATACTATAATAATAATAAATATGTACAGTGGTTAGTTACAGTTGAAGAATTTCCGTTTAATAGACGCAATGTAAAAGTTATAACTGATGCTATTGGTGAAGATATAGATATAATATTTGGAAGAGGATATCCACCATTTACAATAGAATGTAATTTTGTTAATAAACTTGATAAAAGTATTGAGGTAAATGATAAAATAGTTGTATCAGGAATGATATTAGATAGTGTTTACGGTGATTATATTACATTAAATAATTGTAGGGTTGAAAAATTTAGTGATGCTGAAATAGAACAATTTATAAAGGATACAGAAAAAAGTAAGGAAAATTTAAAGGCTTTATTAGAAGAATTACCAATTAGGCAAGCAGAAATTGAAAAAAAGGCAGCAGAGAATAAGAAAGTAACCGAAAAAAGAGAAGAAGCAGCAGCTTTATCAAAGGCTAAACAGGAGGGTGTTAGTATTGGTATGACGCAGCAAGAGGTATTGAATTCTAATTGGGGAAGTCCAAAAGAAATAAACAAAACAACTACGGCTTATGGCGTAAGTGAACAGTGGGTGTATAGTGGGGATAAATATTTATATTTTGATGATGGTATATTAACGGGTATACAAGAATAATTACAATATATAAATAATTAATTAAATATTAAATTAAAGCACTGACATTTTAGTTGGTGCTTTTTTAATGCAAAAAAAATAGATTAAAAATAAAATTAGGAGTAATAAAAAAATATGGCAAAACATGAAAACAAAAATAACAACAAATTTAATAAAAAATTTGACTTTGAAAAAGCTTTAAGGGCAGCGTTACAAGATGGTAATGAAAAGCAAAAAAAGATAAGTGATAAAACAAGGAGTAAATAAAATGAGTAAAAAAATTAAGCAATACAAAACAGACAATCCAACAGAATTAAATAAAAATAGAATAATCAGAAATCCAGAAATTATAAATTATTTATTTGCTTTAGGGATTCCTTTGTATATGATAAGGGAACGGAATAATATAGATAATTATTTTGCTATTGCTGGAGTGGATATAACAGATAAATTAAATGAATGGAGCGAGAGATTTGGAGAAAAAGATTTGTAGAAAGATTTATAGCCTGAATAAATTGGCTTATTTACTTTCTAATGGGGTAGATGTTGATTTACAAATACAAACAGATGATGAAGGACATAAAAAAGTTTATGGTGTTGTTCATGAAGATATAAAAGATATTATTGATGCGTATTATGCAGATAAAAAATTACATAGTTTTATTAATATGTTTAATGTTATTAGGGGTAAGTTAAAGGAAGTTTAAAAAATATAAAATAAATAGGATAGGTGTAAAAATGATTGAATTAAATGAAATTAAAACGTACGTTTGTCAAAATCATGATGGAGAAATAGTGTTTACATACTGCGATGCAGATAAATTGCGTGATGAAATACACGATTTAAATTATCAAATAACAGAATACAGGCTAGACAAGTCTATTTTACTATTGGAAAACATGCAGCTGAAAAAAGGAATAGAAGAAAGAGACGAAGAAATAGCTGAATTGGAAGAGAAATTAGAAAATATTAAATTGAAAAATAATCAAAAGAATTTTCATTTAATTGATGAAATAATTCAAACTATCTATGAAACGGATAGAGAAGTCTATGATAAATTAGTTGAGGTTGTAGAATTTGGAAAAGAAATAATTAAATAAAGATTGATTTGAAAGGAGTTGATATAATATGCCTAAACATATAGAAGGAATAACTGAGCAGATGGCTAAAGCAATTTCATTGTTGGTTTGGAGTGATGAAACTAAAACGGAAATAGCTGAAGAAATCGGTGTAGCAAGGGAAACTATTTGGAGATGGTACAAACGTGATGATTTTATGAATGAGTTACAAAAGGAACGTAGGAATAAATTTGCAGTTTATGGCGATGTTGCATCAAAAGAGTTGTTAAAATTAGTTAAGGATGAATCAGACAAACGTACACAATTACAAGCTATTAAGATGATATTAGGGGAGAATGGACTCTGTAATGATAAATCACAAATAGATATAAATACCACAACGGAATTTGTCATTTCTTATTTTGATGATGATGATAACGATTCCAATGAAGAATAGAATTGTATCTATAATACATACAATATATAATAATCGTATTCATATTAAAGATGAATAGAGAATACACTAAATATTACATTAATTGGTAATACTATTAATTTATAACAATAGTTTGTCACAAAATGTAAGTTAGGTAACTAATTGATTGATATAATATAACATTATGTCAAGTGAAATAAAAGTGAATATAACATTGAAGTTACAACGTTTGTATTGATTATGTCAATAGTAATTAATATATTCGTTGTAATTATTTTTTGCAATTAAATATTTATACAGATAAATTAATGTATATTTAGATTGTTTTCATACAGAAAAATAGGAAAGTTAAAGCAGGAAAACAAAAGTTAATAAAATTTTGGTTTTAACATAATAGAATTAGACTAGCATGATAGGGGGCATCCCCCCACATAGGACTGATATATAGCTATATATGCTATATAAATGATACGCACAGTAAAAATTAACCGAGAATTAACCTTATAGGGCATTTATGATGCTCTATTTTTTATGTAAGCAGGTGATAAAAATAAAAACAAACATAAAAATAAATAAACAAATATTTAATAAAACATATTTACCTCATCTTTTTGACTATTCCCATAAAATAGAAGTATATTATGGCGGTTCGGGTTCGGGAAAATCTCACTTTGTGGCTATGAAAGTTTTAATAAAAGCATTAAATAACAAACGTAAAATATTAGTATTACGTAGGGTATCAGCTACATTAAAAGACAGTGTATGGCAATTAATGTTAGACTGCATATCCACGCTAAAAATATATGATGATTGCAAAATAAATAAATCAGAAATGAAAATTGAGTTGCCAAATGGTAGCTTATTTTTATTTAAAGGTATTGATGATGGTGGAGAAAAAATTAAATCTATTACAGGTTTAACAGATTGCTGGATAGAAGAAGCAACAGAGTTTGATTTAGATTCTTTTACACAGATTAAGCTTAGAATTCGAGCGAAAACAAAGAATAATCAAATTATTTTATCTTACAATCCGATAAATAAACAAAATTATGTATATGACTTATTCCATAATCCAGATACACGTGACAATAATGTCATGGTGCTAAAAACTACATACCTTGACAACAAATTTTTACCATCCGACTATATTGAGGAAATAGAATCATTAAAAAATTCTAACCCTTATTATTATCAAGTATATGCCTTAGGAGAATTTGGAACGCTTGATAAAACAGTATTTACAAATTGGAAAACAGCAAATTTAGATGTTAATGAGTTGCTTAAAATTGATAACATACAATTATGCAGTGGTATAGACGTAGGCTTTACGCATCAGTATGCTGTATGTATATCATTAGTTAATGAAGCTACAAAAACAATATATGTAATAGATGAAATGTCAAAAAGTAAAATTATCAATAAAGATGCTTATGATTGGATAGTTAAAAAAGGCTATGCAAGTAATTTATTTATTTGTGACGAAGCTGCCCCTTCGGCGATTAAAGAATTTAAAATGTTGGGTTTAAACGTTGAAAAAACTAACAAAAGGAAAGAAACTGTATTTAGTCAACTAATGGCGATGCAGGCTTACAAGATTATTATATCTGATAATTGCGTTAATTTTATTAACGAAATAATGGCATATAGTTGGAAGAAGGACAAGCAAGGTAATTACACAGATGAAATTGTTAAATTTAATGACGATTTGATGGATGCGTTTAGGTACTCTTTGGCTAATGTTTTAAAAATAAAAAATAAAAAAGAACCTGAAATTATAACAGTTAGATTATAGTCAAGATGAAAAATATACAAACAAACAACACACACAATAACAAACAATAAAAAGAAGGTGAAGAAAATATTTTATGAAAATAAAAACGTTGTAATGTCAACTGAGAGAATTAAAAAATATATAGAAGTGTTTAAATATAAACATTTACCACGCTTGCAAAAGATGAAACGCTATTACAATAATGATGCAGATATATTAAATCGTACATTTGCTGATACAACGAAACCAAATCACAAAATTCCAAATAGTTTTGCGGATTATATATCTAATATTAGTACAAATTACTTTATCGGTAAGCCTGTTACATACAATGCTACGGATGAAAGTTTATTGGCAGATTTAAATAATATTTTTAAATACAATGATGAGCAGACTACTAATAATACAATTGCGTTAAATCAATCAATCTATGGTTATGGATTAGAGATTATATATTTAGACAATAATTCTGATTTAAGATTTACACCTGTAGAGGTTGAAAACACTATATTAATTTTTGATAACACATTAGAAAATAATTTAATATATGCTATTAGATTCTTTGAGGAAATGGACATATTAACCAATAAAACAAAATTATTCGTAGAGTTATATTCTGAATTGGATATTAAATATTTTGTAGATATTGACGGAGTATTAGTATTGCAAGAAACAAGAGAACATTATTTTAAAAATGTACCTGTCAACATTTATTGCAATAATATTGATAAAAACGGTGATTTTGAAAAGGTTATATCTTTAATAGATGCTTATAATTTAGCCGTTTCAGATTCTGCAAATGAAAGAGAAAGCTTCAACGAGGCTTATTTAGTGTTTAAAAACAGTGGATTAGATGATAAAAAAATTATAAAAATGAAAGAAACAAGGAATATTGTTATTCAGGATAGTGGCGAAGATTCAGGTGCTGACGTTAGTTTTTTGGTTAAAAATGGGAATCCAACAGAAGCAGAAACAAATAAACAAAGAATAGAAAACGACATTCACAAATTTACTTTTGTTAATAATATGGCAGGAGATGCACAAAAATCACATACTTCATCAGCTGGAGCACAATTGGGGTTATTAGGGCTCGAGCAAATTATGGCAAGGAAAGAAGCATTTTTTAGATTTGGTTTGACAAGACGTATTGAAATTATATGCGAATTGCTTAATATCAAGGGTAATAATTATAATTTTAGAGATGTAAGTATTCAATTTACAAAAAATATACCTATTGATAATAATTTAGTGGCTGATACTGTTAGTAAATTGCGTGGCTTAGTAAGTGATGAAACATTATGGGGTATGCTGCCAATGATTCAAGACATCGAGGTTGAACGTGAAAGACTTGCTAAACAAAACGAATTAAACAGCTATAATAATATTTTTACTGATATGTTAAATAGTGATACTGAAGGTGCTAATAATGAGTAAAAATAAACAATCTGATTATTGGCAAGCAAGATTATCCGATTCTATTTTTAAAAAGAATACAAAAAAGGCTGAACAAAAAATAATCAAATATTATAAGCAAGCTAACAAAACAATACAATCTGAAATATCTGATTTATATGTCAAAATGCTTTCAGATGGTGAAATATCAGCTAATACATTGTATTCTTTCAGTAGATACAGACAATTACAGGATAAAATACAAAAGGAATTGTACAAGCTTGGAAATAAAGAAGTAGAAACAATGCAATTAACATTGCTTGATAGCTATAAGGAAATTTATATTAAAACTAATAAAGGCTTAGGAATAGAAACATCTTGGACAATCTTAAATGAAAATTTTGCAAAAGAATTAGTTAATAGTAACTTCAAGGATGCAAAATTTTCAGATAGAATCTGGAACAATAAATCAAAACTGAAACAGCACATTGAAAAAAATATTGTTGATACAGTAATAGCCGGACAAAGTAAAGACAGGGCAGTTTCAAAAATAATGGAAAGTTTTAATGTTGGGTTCAATGACGCGAATAGAATTGTTCGCACTGAGACAATGAGAACATTAAACGCGGGGCAACAGCAGTCATACATCGACAACGGATATACACGAGTTGAGTGGTTAGTTGAAGATGATGACAGGCTATGTGACGAATGTGAACCATTAGCAGGAAGAATATTTGATATTAATGATGTTCCTTCAATTGTCCATCCCGGCTGCCGCTGCACATTTATTCCAGTGTTAGATTGAGGTGATTAAAAAATATGAATACAAGCACAGCAAAATTTACAAGTCAAATAGACGGAAGTATAACAGCTACAATATATAATAGTAGCGGTGCTAAGCAAGTAATTGCAGGGTGCACAATAACTCTAAGAATTGCTAATGAATTTGATGATGTTGTTTTATTGGAAAAGCCAATGACAATCAATGAAAACAATGAAGCAGTTGCAGAGTTAACACCAACAGACACCAACATGTTAATTAAGGGTAATTATCAAATACAATTAATTATTATAGATGTTTTAGGCAAGAAAAATGCCACAGAAAAGCAAACAATATTTATTGATGATATATTAGGCGATTAAAAATAATAGGAGTATAAAAATGAGAAAATTAAATTTAGATATAGTACAAATTGATAACGATACAAATATCGAAAGTAATCAGCTTGAAAATAACATTGATATTGATAGTAATAAAATCAATAACGATGTTAGTCATGACTTGGAGCAAATTAACAACAACATGGATTTATCAAGCAATAAGATTAATAACGATGTAAATATCGAATCTGAATCAGAGTTGCTCACTGCCTTTAATAAAACGGTGGGTGACTTAAAAAATATGAAAATGGGTGATTTAAAAACCATTAAATTATATGATTTGTATTATATTGATAATTAAATGTTATTGTCTTTTTGGTGGGATTTAGACACTAAATAAAATCGTGCAAAATAAAATTTGGGTACTCATAATAGGGTACGTGAAAGGATAATTAAGATGGAAGAAAATAAAATATTTAAAAAATTAAATTTACAATTATTTGCTGATGGTGGCGAAGGTGATAATGATAACGGTGCTGAAGGCGATAAGAAAAACAAAGATAAAGAAAACAATAATCAAAATACAGATAATAACAAAACATTTACACAAGCTGATTTTGACAGAGAAATCAGTAAAATGTATGAAAAGTTTGAGGAAAAATTTAATAAACGTGCAGCAACAGCAAAATTAGAAGCTGAAAAACTTGCAAATATGAACGCTGAAGAACGTTTAAAATATGAAATCGAGCAAAGAGAAAAGGCAATTGCAGATAAGGAAAAGGAATGGACACTTAAAGAAAATAAGTACGAATGCTCCAAAATTCTATCTGAAAAGGGATTACCTATTGCATTTGCTGATTTTGTGGTTGCTGAAGATGCTGATACAATGCAGAAAAATATTAATCTATTTGATTCAGAATTTAAAAAAGCTGTAAAAGTGGAGATTGAAAAAAGATTATCTTCTACCACTCCTAAAACTGGGACTTTAGGTTTAGATGGACAGATAACAAAGGAACAATTTAATAAGATGACAATTTCTCAGCAAAATGAATTATTTAAAAATAATAAAGAATTGTATATGGAATTGTCTAAATAGAACGCTTTGAAATGATATATAAGCGTTTTTTTTATGCAACAAAAAAATAAAAAAATAATAAGGATGGTAACAAAATGGCAAGTACAATATATGAGAATTTTATAATTGAAAATAAGGTAGCAAGTATGTTAGATACTAAACTAGCAGTATCTCCATTTTATACACTAGATACTTCTTTAGTTGAATCGGCTGGTATGATTAAAAAAATAAATTTATATACAGCAACTGGAAACGTAAGAGATGTAGCGGAAGGCGAAGGAAATATTGATACCGATGATGTCGAAACTGATTTTACGACTATACCTTATGAAGTTAAATATGTGCAAGGACGTTTTAAGTACACAGATGAAAAAGCAATGACCGACCCAAACCATGTAAATGTTGGTTTAGAAAAAATGTCTGCTAATATGGTAAATGATTTAACTACCAAATTTTATGCAGAATTAGGAAAAACAACAGTAACAATGGATTATCCAGTTAATGGAATTAACTTTGATACAGTAGTAGATGCAACAGCATTATTTGGCGAAAGTGAAGAAGGTTTATTTATGCTTATTAATCCAGCACAAAAAGCACAGTTAAGAAAAAATTTAAAAGATGATTTAAAATATACTGAAGGTTTTGTAAAAACTGGATATATAGGTTCTATTAATAATATTCCTGTTTATGTTTCGGAAGCAGTACCAGCAGATACAGCTTTTATTGCAACAAAAGAAGCTGTAACAGTATTTGTTAAAAAAGATATAGAAACAGAACAAGAAAGAATTAAAAATATAAGAACCAATATAATTTACAATAGAAGATGTAATGTTGTTGCATTAACAGATGCTAATAAAGTTGTTAAATTAGTAAAAACAGCATAATTTGAGAGGGGTATATCCTCTCTCTTTATTTTATAGGGAGGTATTAAAATGGATATTCTGACTCAAGTTAAAATATTGACTGGAAAAACAGACGAAGCATTAATAAATGTATTAATTGAAAAAACAAAAGCTGAAGTAGTTACTATTTGTAAACGTGATTATATAGAAACAATGGACAATGTTGTAAGTGATATGGTTATCTGGAAATTAAATACTTTAGGTACGGATGGAATAACTGCACAAAGCTATAACGGAATTTCTGAAAATTATTTAGATAATTATCCTATTAGCATTAGAAAACAATTATCTGCACTAACTATAAGGGTGAGATTATTATGATTAATCAAAATATGCAACTAACTAAAATATATTCTGTTTCCAACGGTTATGACTATTTAGGTGTAGAAGTAGAAACCGAAAGTTTTATTAAGGACATAGATTGCTTTATTATGCTTAGAGCCACTACTGATAAAATGATTGATATATATAGCTATGAAATAGCTGATTACACAGGAATTACAGCAGATAAAACTATTGTTAAGGGAAATATACTAAAACAAAATAACATTGATTATAAGGTTATAGAAGTATTTAATTTGCTAAGAAATACACAATTATTGTTAAAGGCGGTGGAATAATGGATAACGAAGTTAAGCTGAAAATGGAAAATATTATTAACAAGTTATTACCTGAAGCACTCGCTAAAGGTTTAGAGAAAGCTGGGCAAATTGTTGAGAATGATGCAAAGAGAAGAGTAGCCGTTGACGATGGAACGTTAAGGGCAAGTATAACACATAAAGTCGAAATTGATGAAGGTAAAGTTTCTATAGGAAGCAATATTCAATATGCCCCATATATTGAATTTGGGAGTGGTGTGTACAATCCAGAGGGTAGAAAAACAGCATGGATTTTCATAACAGCAGATGGACAAACATGGCGAACAGAAGGACAAGAAGCACAGCCTTTTTTACAGCCAGCAGTAGATGAAAATACAGACAAAATTTTACAAGCTTTTGAAGGCTTATTAAGAGAGGAGTAATTGCTATGGTATTAACAGAAATATTAAACACATTAAATAATGATACTGAATTGCAATTGCTTTTGGGCGGTACAACAATAGATAAAAAAATATATGCCTTTAGTGCTAATAAATTAAATAGTATTGTTTATAAATATATAGAATTACAAAGTAATAAAATAATAGGACAATCCCGTTTGGAGTTTACCATTAATACTTTACAAGTTGACTATAGTTTAAATTTGCAAATTTTAAATAGAGTTAAAAAATTATTATTAACATTAGCGAGTGAAAACTTTAGCAATACAATATTGAAAGTAGAACAAAGTGGCGGTGGAATAATGGAAAATAATGAAACTAAGACTATTCACAATAAAATATTTTTAACAATTAAATACAGAGAGGAAGTATAAACAATGGAAAAAAATATGGCACTTGGTGCTGGAAAATTATATATAACTAGCTGGGATGGTAGCACAATTCCAGAAGATGCAATAATAGAAAATGATGAAAATTGCATGGGGTTAATTGAAAAAGGGGCAAGCATCACGTATAACCCAGAGTATAAAACATTTACAGATGCAATGGGAATTATATCAGAAACTTTTTTGGTAAAAGAAGAGTGTAGATTAAAAACGGAATTTATAACTTGGAATTTTGATACATTAAAGAAATTAATTCCAACTGGAATTTTAACAGTAGATGAAACAACAAAAAGAAAAACATTAAAAGTAGGTGGATTGGGGAATTATTCTAATAGTAGCTATTTAATACGTTTTGTACATGAAGATAATAGAAAAGGCAATTTGAGAGCCACAATTGTTGGTACTAACCAAGCAGGGTTTGAGCTTAATTATTTTCAAGAAGATGTAGCTGTTTTAGATGCAGAATTTATTGCAAAACCATCTGATAATAATGGAACGCTTGTAATTTTAGATGAAGATGACCCAACAGTATAAGAGAGGATATTTCCTCTCTTTTTTTAAAACTAATAATAAAAAAGGAGAATAAAAAAATGAGCAATTTAGCAGAATTAAAAATTAAAACTTTTAATATAGAATTTAATGGAAAACAATTAAATATAAAGCAACCTAACAAACGCTTTTATTTGGATTTAATGCAATTTAAAAATGCAATTAATGAAGAAAACGAAGAAAAGGTAATTGAAACAGCATATTCAACTTTATTTAAAATTATAAATAGAAATACAAATAAAATTGAAATAGCACAAGAAGAATTGGAGGAAGAATTATCTTTTAGTTGGGTAGTCAAATATATAAAAGAATATGAAAACTTTAGCAATGAGGTAATAGAGGAAGTAAATTTTTATTAAAAATTCCTTGCGTGAACGGTAGTAGTAAGGAATTAAACAATTATTATAAAATAAATACTTTTGAAGAAAAAACAATTTCTGAATATACGGGATTAAATTTTATAGAAATAGATGAATTAATAATTGTCGATTATTTAATATACTTTGCTGATGCAATAATTTATAAATTGCAGCAAAGCGAAGAAGGAAGAAAAATATTAAAAGAATCAGAGATAAGAGAGCAAACAGAACCAGACAGAAAAGAATTGAGAAAAACTTTTGGGAAGGGGGCATAATAATTGGATTTTGGAGCATTAAAGATAGATATAATTACTGGTTATGAAAAAGCCAAACAAGAATTAAATAATGTAGCAGATAGTGTGCAGCAAAATCAAACCAAAATAAATAAATTTGGTGATACTTTAAAAAAGGGTGCATTAGCGGCAAGTGCTGGAGTTGTAACACTTGGGGCAAGTATGTTTGGTATGGCGACAAAAAGTGCTGAAGCAACTGATAGAATTGATAAGATGAGCCAAAAAATAGGTATTAGTAAAGAATTATTTCAAGAAATGGACTATGTCTTTAATCAATCGGGAGCAAGCGTTGATTCTTTACAGGTTGGTATGAAAACACTTGTACAGCAAATTGGAAGTGCGGAAGATGGTTCTAAAAAAGCAACACAAAATTTTAATAAATTGGGAATCAGTTGGAAAGATGGAACAGGAAAACTAAAAGACCAAGAAACAATGCTAAAAGAAACTATTAATGCACTTGCCAAAATGGAAAATGGTACAGAAAAATCAAGAATAGCATCTGAATTGTTTGGTAAAGCAGGAGTAGAAATGATACCTATGTTGTCTGGCGGGGCAGAAGCCATACAAGAATTAACTGATAAAAGCCACAGTTTAGGCTTAATTCTGAGCGATGAAGCAGTTGCTAGTGGTGTTAAATTTACAGATACTATGGATAATTTAAAGCGTTCCTTTGGTACAGCTATTAGTACAATAGGAGTTGAATTTATGCCATTAATACAAAAGCTAGCAGATAAAATAATAACAAATATGCCAACAATACAAGCCATTGCAACTGGAACATTTACCACTTTTGGGAATGCTATCAAATTTGTTACAGATAATGCAAATTGGTTAATACCAGTTGTAGGTGGACTTACAGCAGGTATTACAGCACTAAAGGTTATAGATACAGCAAGAACAGCTATGGATTTATGGAAAGCAAGCACAATAGCACAAACTATCGCAAGTGGTAGTTTAAATACTGTATTATCAGCCAATCCAATAGGGGCAGTTATTCTTGCTATAGGAGCATTAGTAACAGCAGGTATAGCATTATATCAAAATTGGGATGTTGTAAAGGAAAAAGCAGGTTTATTACATGATTCTATTAAAAATATTTTTAGTGGAATTGTAGGATTTGCACAAAGTGTTGTAGATAAATTTTGGGATATTGTTAATGCAGTCAAAGAAGCTTTAAGCTGGGTTACTTCTTTTTGGAAAAAAGATGCTGAAGGTGATTTTAAAAAATATGATGGAAGTCATTTTGGAGGATTGGAACGTGTCCCCAAAAATGACTATAGGGCAGTCCTCCATAAAGATGAAGCTGTATTAACAGCAGAACAAGCGGAACAATGGAGAAATAACACCAATAACAATATTAACATAAGTGGAAATAATTTTGTTATTCGTGAAGAGGCAGATATGACAAAAATAGCTAGAGAATTGCAAAGACAAATTACAACTAAACAGAGAGGAACAGCAACAACATAGAAAGGAGTTGTATATATGGCAATAAAATTACACCGCTCAGGCGGTTTTATATTTGATAATTTTAAAATAAATAACACAAATAATATATATCTTTTAGATGTTGTAAAAAATGCAACTCCCACAAAGATTAGATACGATTATATTGTACCGGGTAGAAATGGTTCATCAAGCTGGTTTAATAGATTAGATGATAATTATATCGATGTAGTTGTTGGTATTTATGATGTAAATATAAACGAGCGCAGAAGTAAGCAAAATCTAATAATTAAAAATATTGTTAATAAAAAAGCAAGATTATTATTTTTAGATAACACAGGACAGCATTATATGGCTGAATGTATAGATGCCATTGAAGAAGAAGAAACAGAAGTATTTACACAGCTAACAATACATTTTAAATGTAGTTGGTGTAAATATGGGATGCAAAGAGATATTACCTTAGTTGATGGAGTTAATAAAGTCTATAACCTTGGAAATTACGAAGCAGATAATATTATTGAAATTACAGCAAATAACAATTGTGAGAAGATAATAATTGATAATGGTATTAATAGTTTTACCATAAACAATATTCTACAGGATGAAAAGATAATAATTGATAGTGAAAATATGATTGTGTATCAAATTATTAATGGAACAAAGCAAAGTGTTTTAACACGTTTTGAAGGTAAATTTATAAAAATTCCACTTAATATAAGTAACTTAACATTAAGCGGTCAAAATTACAATGCTACTGTAAAAGTTAGATACAATTACATATATTAGGGGGGAGTGATAACAATTTTAGAGATAATTAACAAAGATTATGAAACATTAGCATATTTAAATAACATTGAGAATGGAACAGTTAGAGAAGTTATCAACGGTGAGTATGTTATCAGTTTTACCGCAATTATTGAGGAATTAAAAACAGATTTTTTATATGATAAAAACAATCTAATAAAATATGATAATGATTATTTTAATATAATATCCATTGAAGAAGAACACACAGCTGATAATATGTTAAAAGTTTACGTAAATTGTGAGCATATAAGCTATGACTTGATTGAGCAAACTAAACTAGAATATGTTGAAAATGACAGAAGTGCAATTTATGTAATGAACGATATATTAAAAGATACTGGATTTACATTTCTTGGTACAGATGTTACCACTACCAATAGTATTAATATTGATAAAGAAATTGATATAAAAAGTTTACTATATTTGGTAGCCACTATTTGGGGTGGGGAGTTAAAGTATTTCCAAAAAACAATTGAATTAAAGCAACAATTAGGTATTAATCGTGGGGCAGACTTCCGATTCGGTAAGAATTTACAAAGTATTAAACGCTTAATTGATAGAGTTGAAAACACTGTAAGTTATGAAATTGAAGTTGTACAAGGTTCAGAATTGCAAGAATTAGGATATTTTGAGATTGGCGATACCATACGTGTTGTAGATGATATGCTAAAAATTGAGATTGATACAAGAATTATTGAAACTGAAAAAGATATTGTCACAGGCTTAAATAGCAGGGTAATATTAGGGCAGCCAATAAAAGATTTGTCCAATAGCTTCAATAATATTTTAAACACAGTAAATCAGTTAAATGTAAAAGTTGATAATAATACTATTGATTTGAATAATGCCATAAACAATGCAATAACTAATGTTTATGGTGATATAGGTAGCATTTACGATAATATAGATGGAATTAATACAGATATCAGCGGTATAAATACTGATATAACAGGTATTGATAATAATATAGCCAATATACAACTAGCCTTAGAAGATGGAATAATAACAACTTATTACCAAGATACACCGCCTACAGATGTTAATGAGGGAGATTTGTGGTTTAAAACTGATGAAAATAAATTATATTTACGCAATAATAATTTATGGAAATTAATTGAGGATGCTGGAATAACTGAGGCTATCCAAAAAGCACAGGATGCACAGACTACAGCGGACGGTAAAATAGTTAGCTTTTATCAAGATAATATTCCTACTAACGCAAATGTTGGAGACTTATGGATTGATACCAACGATGGAAACAAACTATATAGATTTAATGGTACTAACTGGATAAGTGCAAGGGATGGAAGCTTAGCGTTAATTGATAATGTACTAGACGAACATGGTAATTTAATTGCTAGCAAACTTTCCGGAGCATTAAATACAGCCATAACAAAGGTTGAAAATAGTACAAGCACTGTATCTTTTGATGATAGGGGAATTATAACGCATAATCAGCCATTAGAGAGTACAAGTGTTAAAGCTATGTTATTAACATCTGATGGCATACTGATTGCAAATGCTAAAAATACTGATGGTACTTGGAAGTGGAGAACAGCTATTACAGCTGATGGCATATCAGCAGATGAAATAAACACAGGAACATTGACAGCAATAGATATAAATGGTGTTACAATCAAAGGTTCTGATATTACTTCAGACGATGCAAACAGTGAAATTAAATTAAATAATGGTGTTTTAAGCGTAAAGAAAAAAGCTACAAGCCAACAGTTTAATATTAATTATAGAGCAGGATTACCAGCAAACATATTGCAATCTGAATTAGAATATTATAACGAGTTTAAGGCAAGTAATCCCAACAAACCAGCTGAAAACACAATCAGTTTAAATAGTGCTAACTCGCATATGGGATTAGAATTTGGCAATGGTGCTGTCTCGGTTGGTAATGATTGGGTTAAACAGGGTATGTACGGCGGTACAACTGATTGGCAAACTGCATGGACAACTTTGTATAATGAATATTATGCCGAACATCAAGACGATTCTAAATACAATCCTCCGCCTGATACAGCGCAAGGTAGCAAATTAAACATTGATTTTGCTGGGACATACTGGGTTTATAGAGAGCGTGAAGACTTTGGCAGTGGATATGTTATGCCTGCCATAATATTAGGCAATTCATATTTTAATATCAATCCTCACTATTTCAATATTGATTGTATTAAAACAGAAATTGGTGGTCATTTAGAAGTAGGTGGCAATTTTAGCGTGGGAGGTACAAAAAATTGCCGTATTAAAACTGAAAAATATGGTGATTTGGATTATTCAGCATACGAAACAGCGGAAATTCTACTCGGAGACGTAGGAGAAAATGAAGTTGTAGACGGCGAATGTTTTATTACCCTTGATGAAAAATTACTTGCTTGCGTTAATACGGATATACCATATCAAGTTTTTTTGCAGGCTTATGGCGATGGTAAAGTATATGTTGCTGAAAGAAATAAGACAAGCTTTACAGTTAAAGGCGATAATATAAAATTTGTATGGGAAGTCAAAGCAAAACGTAAAAATTATGAAAATATAAGGTTTGGACAACCTATAGAAAGGATTAGTTAAAATGGATATACAAAATGTGATTCAGACATTAGGCTTTCCTGTAGTATCTGTTTGTGCATGTGGATGGTTTATATATAAAATGTACACAAATAGCACAAAGGAAAATGCGAAACGGGAAGAGAAAAATTACGAAATGCTTGGAAAATTTCAGACAAGTTTAGATAAGTTTGCAGATATTTTAGCAGGCTATGAACAGAAACTAAGCATAATTGAAAAGGATGTAAAAGAGATTAAGGAAGTTGTGAATAAGTAGATAAAATATTGACTAATACCTTCATTTTTAGTATTATAATTATGATATATTAATTTTAATTTATATATCTAAGCAATGGCTTTTAGAAAACTTAAAAAGCATTGTTTAACTATGATATACATACTAAAAAACAGGGTGAAAAAATAGTGTTTTAAATTGATATAACCATTGGAATTACTGGTTTAAATAGACGTTCAAGAAGTGTACCACAACTGGGAAGAGCCTGAAGAAGAGGAAGAAGAATAAAAATAATACAATAATTTAAATATGAAAAACCTCAAAATTGCAGGACTGTCATAAATCGGATTATATGATCCGATTTATTTCTATATACCAGAAAAATTAGTGTTAAAAATATGTAAAAGATTAAATGTGTGGTACTATGCTATTCTATTTGTCTGTTTTCACTTGTCATTATATAGCTTATATTAAATTTTACCGGAATTATCAATAACATAATATTTTCGTCATGACAATTCCGGCATTTTATTTTCTATTTATTTGAATTTTGGAACTTCAAGGATTGCTCCTCTGTTACCTGATGTGACTAATGCTCTGTATCTTGCCAGGTAGCCTTTTGTAATTTTTGGCTCTCTCGGCTGCCACTTTGCTCTTCTTTTTTCAAGCTCTTCATCTGATACTATAAAATCTATTTTATTTTTAGGTATATCTATTTTAATTATGTCTCCTTCTTCAACGAGGGCAATATTTCCGCCAACAGCTGCCTCAGGTGATACGTGTCCTATGGATGCGCCTCTTGTAGCACCGGAAAATCGCCCGTCTGTGATGAGGGCAACGCTGTTACCAAGTCCTCTTCCGACTATTGCTGAAGTAGGGTTAAGCATTTCTCTCATACCGGGGCCTCCTTTAGGGCCCTCGTAGCGAATAACAACAACGTCTCCTGCCACTATTTTGCCTGTATTAATTGCATTTATAGCATCTTCTTCGCAGTCAAATACTCTTGCGGGCCCTTCGTGAACCAGCATTTCAGGTGCGACGGCGGAGCGCTTAACTACGCATGTATCCGGAGCAAGGTTCCCCTTAAGAGCTGCTATTCCGCCAGTTTTGCTATAAGGATTTTCAATCGGTCTGATTACATTATGATTTAGGTTAATACAGCCTTCAATGTTTTCTCCTACGGTTTTTCCGGAACATGTTATTAAGTTTGTATTGAGAAGCCCATTTTTATTTAGTTCATTCATTACGGCGTAGACTCCGCCTGCTTCGTTAAGATCTTCAATGTAAGTGTTTCCTGCCGGTGCAAGGTGACATAAATTTGGAGTTCTTGCACTTACTTCGTTTGCAATATCCGGATTTAATTCAACTCCTGCCTCATATGCAATGGCTGGAAGATGCAGTATGCTGTTTGTGCTGCAACCTAAAGCCATATCTACGGCCAAAGCATTCATGAACGCTTCTTTTGTCATGATGTCTTTTGGTTTTATGTCCTTCTCCAAAAGCTCCATTATTTTCATCCCTGCATGTTTTGCAAGCCTAATTCTTTCTGAATAAACAGCTGGAATTGTTCCATTTCCCTTAAGCCCCATTCCTAATGCTTCGGTAAGACAGTTCATACTGTTTGCAGTAAACATTCCTGAACATGAGCCGCATGTAGGGCATGCCTTGTTTTCATATTGTTCAACTTCAGCAAGTGTAATTTTACCTGCATTGTATGCTCCTACAGTCTCAAACAGGCTTGAAAGACTTGTCTTTTTGTCCCTAACCCTTCCTGCAAGCATTGCTCCTCCGCTTACAAATATTGTAGGTATATTAATTCTTGCCGCAGCCATTAACAACCCTGGTACATTTTTATCGCAGTTTGGAACCATAACGAGTCCGTCAAAGCAATGAGCCATAGCCATTGCTTCTGTTGAATCTGCAACTAAATCCCTTGTAACCAGAGAATATTTCATTCCTTCATGCCCCATTGCAATCCCGTCGCATACTGCTATAGCAGGAAACACGATGGGGGTACCGCCTGCCATAGCGACTCCCATTTTAACAGCTTCAACAACTTTATCTAAATTCATGTGTCCAGGAACTATTTCATTATATGAGCTTACTATTCCTATTAACGGTCTGTTCATTTCTTCCTTCGTAATACCTAGAGCATTAAAAAGGGAGCGGTGAGGAGCCTGCTGAACTCCCTTGGTGACTTGATCACTTCTCATAGAATCCTCCTAAATTTCAATAAAAATATATTGACGTAATATTACCACAAGCGTTGTATTATGTCAATGATAAATCATGTTCTTATATTGACAAAAATATAAAAATAATTATACTAATAGTTTGTAAAATTTCATAAAAAAGGTTATGATGATATCAGTTAATTATTAGGAGGTAGAATTACATTGCATAGCAAAAGATTATCAGAACAAGCAGCTGAAGATATATTAAACATGATAACTGTGAAGAAAAAATACTTGCCCGGGGATAAATTGCCTAATGAAAATGATCTTTCTGCAGAACTAAAAATTAGCAGAACAACACTGAGAGAAGCAATAAGAATTTTAATTACGCACAATATTCTTGAAATAAAAAGAGGCAAGGGGACATATGTAGTTCCGAAACAGAATCTGAGAGATGATTTTTGTTTGGACGATGCAATGACTGCCATGGTTGGCTTAAAAGATTTAATGGAGATACGGTTGATTATAGAGCCTGAAATAGCTTACTATGCGGCTAAGAGGGCATCAGATAAGGAAATTGAAAAAATTCTTTATCACGGAGAGTTAATTGAAAATAAAATTCGAAATGGGGAAGATAGAACGGAAGAAGAACAAATGTTTCATAACAGTATAGCTAAGTCAACACACAATGATTTTATCAACAGACTGATGCCTATAATTAACCAAGGTATATACAAAGGTGTTATTCTTTCCAAAGAAAAATGTAAAACAAACGATGACACTTTAATAGATCATCAAGTTATAATGGATTATTTAAAAAAGAGAGATGCAGATGGAGCCAGAATAGCGATGAAACTTCACATTATTCGAGGCATGGATAATCTTGGATTGTCAAGAGATTGAGAAATTTGTTATATAGTAAAAACTATTTGATACAATATGAAAACCCGCTGAAATGCGGGTTTTGCCATTAACGTTGCACGCTCAATTAGTGAGCAGTACTTTTTGTTGTTTTAGCAGTTGCATGGATTGCATATCTGACTTGTAGTAATAGCGCTTAGAGTAGCGTTGTTAACTGTCAAGCCAACTACAATTGCACTTTGATTAGTAATAACTAAGGAATATGTGCAGCAATCATTATCGCAAGAGTCACAATCACAAATAAAGAATGAGAATGTACTTGATTCACCAATAACAAGAGCTAGTGTTCTTGAGAAGGTAAATGCAGGACCTATGGGTACTGGCGACATTTGATTTCTGCATTGCTTATATACCTGGAAACTTAAAGTTCCGAGGAATCCTACAGGAGCAGTGATGTTGCTCGTAAAATCAATTCTTGTGCAGGGATTGCATATTCCGTTTGTATTCAAAGTTAATGAAGCAGGTGTGAAAGTAGATCCGGTATCAGTAAGAGCCGGAATTATAACCGAACCTGGTGAACTGCATTTCATTAATGTATTTGCGCTCGGTCTTCTGTCTTTTCTTCCGCCATCAGGTCTTCTGCAGTAGTCAAAAGAGCTATCTAAATAATTTGAATTTGAATTCATAGTAAAGCCTCCAAAATAAATTTTAAGTTTAAATTATCATAAGATAATCTAAGTATTATATTGTTTGTTAAGCGTGTCTAATATATGTTATGCACCACATGTGATATGGTGATAGCCTGTATATTAAATATTTTTTTGCTTAGTTAAAATGTTTAATACTCAACGTCGTCATAATCTTCGTAATTGCCATATAAATCGTCATACATATCTTGCTCAGAAACCGGGCACTCATTTTCATCAAATAGTGGTTGCAGTACCTGGTCAGGGTAGAATTTAGGCGTTGGTGAATTCCAGAATATTTCACAGGCATTTTCCTCTGGTTCTTCATCGCTGCATGCTTCTTCAGGAACAGGGCAGTACCCGTAAGCAGGAACTAGAAGCTGAACAATAAGCTCACATTTTACTACTATGAAATAACCAAGAGTAATATCCAAGTAATACATGTCATCATCATCGTCAAGTATAAATTCACCATCTAAAGCTTCTGCTACCATTTCTAGTTTTATGATATTTGAATCTAGATCCCAAGGGCCTTCATTTGGCATGCATGCTGAAATTTGTGCAATGGAATCAGGACAGTAGAATTTTCCAACTATATCAGCTCTGTTAATTTCATAAAATTCGCATTTATTTACACCGTTAGCATCAATATAATCTGCATAAAAAGAAATAGTGTAATGAATAATTAGTTTTTTATAGTTAGGATTTGATCTCAACGGAAATTTTTCTACTGAATTAAGTGTTATATTAAAGTCCCTGCTGCGAACGTAGCTTCTTGGGTCAGTTAGCGGGTCGCTTCTTAGTTCCCTATCTGTTGTGAGTGTGTCAGGGCCGTTAGCGTATACCAGACACCTTTTGATTAGGCATTGATCGAAAACTTTTGGCACTTCGATGCATACCAATTCGTAGGGGTCTGGCAAACGTCCTTGTTTATTTACAAGACCAGGGCGTGGCACGAATTTGTTAAAGTTAATAGACATAACTTCTCCTCCTTTAAGAGATTATAATAAACTGAATTTATTTTTAATTGTTTGATTTATCATATGAAATTAATTTAAAGAAGTGACAATATATGAATTGATAAATAAACTTTTTTATAATAAAGATTGTGAATAATAGTGTTCAGTTAAAATATAAATGTATAAAGGAGTGAAGAAGAATGTATGTTTTAAATTCTTGGATATATGTTGATTATGCAAGTAATGTTTGGAAATTTTCAATTAACAGAGATAAAGAATTATTATATACAATTATGTATAAAGAAGGGAAGTGGACGAAACAAAAAATTATCGACAAAAATGTTCTCGGATTTTATCTTTATTCAGATGAAAATGGAATGCATATTATATATAGCAGTTCGAAAGCAGAAATGAAATATTGTACATACATTGACCAACAATGGATGGGAAGAACAATATTAAAACTGGACATAAAAGAGGCTGAGATCGTCGATTTAAAGGTGGCTTTAATTAATGGAGAAACACATATTTTTTATGTTTTAATAGATAAGCTCAGCAATGATCATGGGGTTTTAATGCACTGTAAATGGAATGGTAAGACTAACCAAAACAGCAAGCTTCAAGATATAATTTTAGGTATGGATGTGAAAGAATATTATTCATTTTATTTGGGTGAAGACGGCATACTTGATTTGTTGTTTTTGACGGACGAAGGTAATGAGTTTTCTTTGAATCATTGTAGCTATATAAATAACAGTTGGACTGAACCAGCACGATTGTATGGAATTTTGGGAGATAATTTTGAATTCAAAATTTTGAAGGATCAAAATGGCGTTCATATTTTAAATATTTTCAAAGAAAGTATGTTTTCCTATATAGATCATGTATTTATAAAAAATAGTGGGGATATTAAAAAACTAAATGTTTACGAGAGTAAAAATAAACTGACAGAAATTATTATGTTTGTTAATGACAATAGAATATATTCATGCTGGGTGGAGGAGAATAAGATATATTATTCATATTTTAACGAAGCATGGTGGGATAGTCCGGTATGTTTAATGGAAGGTAATGAACATCCGATTGAGAAATATAATTATTGCAATGCTGTAAAAGTAGGTAATAATGAAGAAGCATACGGAATTGATAATTTAAATTTTGAATTGATTATACCAAGAAAATTGGTATCAAATGATAGAGAAGAAATTGATAAAGAAAATAATATCAATGAAAAAAAAGAAATAATAAAGACTGATCCTATTCAAAGAGAAAATGATTATAGAAAAATAAAATCCGAATTGTTTCGAATTAAATCCGAAAAAGATTTTTTGCAGCAGACAGTTTTGAATTTGAATATACAAGTGGAGAAGAAGCAAAAAATTCAAGAAGAATATGAAGAAAAAATATCCCGTTTACTAAACCATAAAAAAAAGGCGGATGAGAATTACAATATATTTATGGAACTTCAAAAAAAAGCACAAAATGATTTAGGAGAATTAAATAAAAGATTGGGAGAAGAAACAAGCAATAGGAAAGTAATAGAAGAAAAATACAATAAAGCCCGAGAAGAAAAAGCTATCGTTAAGGAACAGCTGGGCAAGCTACTGGCAGAAAACGACAATCTTAACAAGCAATTTGAAAATGAAATAAAATATAGAGAAGAAATCGAAGGAAAATATATCCAAGCTGAAGAAGAAAAAATTATTGTTAAGGAACAACTGGATAATCTATTAGAAGAAAACAACAAACTTAAGATACAATTTGAAGAAGAAACAAACTATAGAGAAGACGTTGAAAAAAAATATATTAGAGCTGAAGAAGAAAATATTATAATCAGAGAGCAGCTAAGCAGATTGTCAGAAGAAAATGATAGGCTAAGTAAGGATTTGGAAAATGAAAAAAGTCGTTTTATAAAAAAACGCTTCTGGAAGATATAATTAATTTTCGAGAAAGGGTGAAGCAATTTAATGATTGAAGGAGTAGATAAAAAATTTTATTTGATTCTGGGTATACATTCGGGGAAGTTGACAATTATTGATGCAATGGGAAAGAACATAATAAAAGAAGTTGATGTAAGCGTAGGATCAAATACTATATTCATTGATTTGAATGATAATGTATATATTATGAACGGTAAGAATATTGCTGTTATCGATAGAAACTATAATTTGTCAAAGATAAGGAATATTCCTTGTAACGGAAATATGCAAATAGATGAAACAGAAAAAAAAATGTATGTTAGTGATACAGATGAAGTAAATATATATGATTTAGTAAAAGGAGAAAAAATTCATGTCATAAAAGGTTTTATAGCGGCTGACCGCATGCATTTCAATAAAAACAAGACAAAATTGTTTGTGCTGGATGTTTTAGCAAAAGAAATAAAGAGTTATGATACATTAAATTTGGAACTGGTTGATGTTTATAAAAATATAGGGGCAGCTCCATGTGATATTTCATTGGGAGAAAGCGACAATTATATTTATATTGCAAATAAAGAAGTAAAAAATGGTGATTATCCATGTACAATAAATTTGCTGGATACAACCACAAAGGAAATGACAAAAATAGATATGCCGATTGGATCAAATATTTCAATTTTGGAGCAGGCTGCATATCATTTATATGCGGCAAATACCGGATTAAATCAAATTGAGGTTATAGATGTACAGAAAAATTGCATTGAATTAGGAATTAGCCCTTCACTACAGATCCTTAAAAGAATTCATATTTCAAAAGACAAGGACTTGCTTTTTATCATAAGTCGCAATAGAGATGGATTTGGAGCAATTGATGTAATTGATACAAGCAGCCTTGCTGTCAGGGACACACTAATGTATGAGGCTGCTACAGTTCTCGATGCAGAAATTGTGACTGTATCAGAAATTCAAAATGGAAAGGAAAATTTAGTATTTATGAAGTTATAAGAAGAAACCTGATTAATTTTTAAAATATGTATAGGAGAATAATCTTAGCTGAAAAAAACATGCTCTATAAAGATTTTTAATCCTATTAGTATTAATATAGAGCCGCCTAAAAATTCAGCTTTTTGCTTAAACATTTCTCCGAATTTTTTGCCAAGGTTTGAGCCTATTATTGAACTTATAAATGTGATAATGCCGATACATAGTGCAGCATTAACAATATTAACCTTTATTACAGCAAATCCGATTCCTACTGCCAGTGCATCAATGCTTGTTGCAATGGCTTGCAGCAATAATGTTCTAAAGGTTAAAAATTTTTCAACGTTTAGGCAAGCCTCAGGATGTTTAAGTTCTTTGAACGCTTCAACAATCATTTTTCCACCGATAAATCCTAAAAGTATCAATGCAACCCAGTGGTCTAAAAAAGAAATTGCTTCACTGAAGGTTGAACCGACTAAGTATCCTAACATAGGCATTAAAGCCTGAAAGAAACCAAAAGCAGCTGCGGTTAATAAAATATGCTTTTTTTCGAATTTATTGAAGCACATTCCGTTAGAGATTGATACGGCGCATGCATCCATTGATAATCCAATTGATGTAAAAAACAGCATAAGAACACCCATTGTTTTCTCCTTAGTATATAAAGAATCATGCAGTACATGCATGAATTTTAAATTATTTTAGTGTAACATTACGTATTATAACAAAAAAAACAATTGATATCAAGAATTTATGCTATAAATAAAATAATGAAAAAGCCGGTGGTCCGGCTTCTGCTCATTATTTTTGTTTATGCAGCGGATTTGTCTTCCTTTTCCAGTGATAGTATTTTTAAAGGGCAGTTTTCTACACATGTATTGCACTTGATACAATTTATGTTGTCAAATTGATTCTTGTCGGAAAATTCAAGGTATGGGCTAAGCTGAAACGGACAGACCTTAGAGCATTTTCCGCAACTGATGCATTTAGATTTATCTGAAATTGTAATTTTTTTCTCTGTTTTTTTTGCGATGCCTAATTTCCTTCCTAATCCAAGTGAGATTTTTTGCATTGTTCCCATTGGGCAGAATTGACACCATGTTCTTGAATTCACAAATATTGCAAGAGTTCCTCCGGCAATCATAACAACTAAGTATGTGTTTGAAAACAAAGCACCTATTTTATCTAAAATATCATAAGTTCCCCAAGAGTTTAAAATCATGATTATTTTTCTTGTGAAGTTAAACATAAAAAATAGAAAAAACGGAATAAAAAAAATTTTTGATTTGAAAAATTCCGGTATTTTCTTATTTGCGCTATACGGCAGTATTATTTTATCAAACAGACTTCCATGGGGGCATATGTTGCCGCACCAATATCTCCCACTGAAGAAAGAAGTAATAATAAGTCCTCCCATTATTAGAAGGACTACCAGTCCTAATTTAGGTTCCCATAAGCCTCCTATTGCCACAAGCACAGTTATTATCCAGCCGTATTTTCTTACAGGATTAAATATTCTGTTTGTCTTGATGTAATGATTTTTAGTCGTTTTGTTCATATTCTCTCCTTCAAATTTGATCAATAATTCATATTATATTTAGATTTGTAATTTTGTTTCCGTGACTTGGTTACAATAGCTGTATATACACAGCTATAAAAGCAATTTTTCGATAAATTTAAAATTATAGAAGAATTACAAACAATATTATTGACATATGTCAATAAAGTAGTAAAATATAATTAAACGATTAATAATTAGGAGGTATTATATGTCTTTTAGTCCATCATTAGGGAGTACGCTCACACATACAGTAGTAAGAACTCCGGAAAACGTTTCTGAATATTCTGGTATGTGTGCGGTATGTACAGCTAATTGTATCGGTCCATGTGAAATAGGATTATCTGCTATAAGAGGTTGCGAGGCTCTTTATCCGTTTGAAACAGATAAAAATCAATTTGCGTCAGAAAAAAGATATCCGCTTGATTTTTCACATTTCAATATAAACGGAAAAGTATTCGGAGCTTATGGGTGTGAAGAAAATGCGGATTCCGCAACTTATCCGAAAGTAGATATTCAGACGAGTTTTGGGTTAGCGAAGAAAGTAAAAATGAATGCACCTATAATTCTTCCCGCTATGGCTAAGCTAAATTGGAAAGACTACTATGCCGGTGCCGCTTTGGCAGGTGTTCCCGTTGTTATAGGAGAGGATGTTGTAGCAAAGGACAAAGAGCTGGTGCTTGAAAATGGGAAAGTTGTTTCTTCTCCGTTAATTATGAAAATGGTGGATTCTTTTAGAGAATATTACAGAGGATATGGAGATATAATTCTACAGGCAAATTATGACGATGAAAATTTAGGCGTACTTGATTATGCAATTAAAAGCTTGGGCGTGAAGTCTGTTGAATTAAAGTTTGGGCAGGCAGCTAAAGGAATCCAAGGTATGGGAGCAGTTAAGGATATAGATGATGCTGTAAAATTAAAAAAAATGGGTTACCTTGTGTATCCTGACCCTGAAGATCCTAAGATAGCGGAAAATTATAAAAAAGGCAAAGGACAAATATTTGAAAAAATAGGGAAACTTCCTATATGGAACGAAGAACTGCTTATTAATAGAGCAGCAGAATTAAGAAAATTAGGTGCCGAGCGCATATGTTTTAAAACAGGACCTTTTGACCCTAAAGACTTGGTAAGGATTATAAAGATTGCTTCAGAAGCAGGAGTAGATTTGATTACCTTTGACGGAGCCGGAGGAGGTACCGGGAATAGCCCTGTTAAAATGATGAATGAATGGGGAATGCCTACTGTTTATCTTGAAAGTATGCTATACAATTTGTTAAGCAGAATGAAATATAAAAATTTCAATCTGCCTCAAATTGCCATTGCCGGAGGCTTTGTTACAGAGGATCATATTTTCAAGGGACTTGCACTTGGAGCTCCCGTTGTAAATTTTGTTGCCGTAGGAAGAGCTGCGATGGCTGCTGCAATGGCAGGTAAACAAGTTGATGAATTATTGTCGCAGGGCATAGTTACCAAAGAATATAAAAGGTTCGGCTCGGAAAGAAATGAGCTGTTTGCAGGAATAAGAGAATTGAAAATGTACTATAAAAATACTGATAAAATATCAGGCGGTGCTATAGGTGTTTATTCATATATAAACAGAGTTTCAGCGGGTCTTAAGCAACTTATGGCACTAAACCGAAAATTTAAGCTTGGATTTATTGAAAGGGGAGACATAATTCCTCTTACAGAATTAGCGGCTCAAGTTTCAGGATTAGATACCTATGACGATCTTTTGTTAAAGGAATTAAGTAACATTTAATGTTTATTGACATATGAAGTCAGTAGGAATATAATCTTTT
The DNA here is from genome assembly GCA_018436705.1 of Sedimentibacter sp. Classification (GTDB taxonomy): domain Bacteria; phylum Bacillota; class Clostridia; order Tissierellales; family Sedimentibacteraceae; genus Sedimentibacter. The sequence continues at coordinate 121,846 of JAHDLA010000019.1, read as the reverse complement.
TAATGGACATATGTCGCTAATAAAAAAATACATTAGTAAATATACGACAGGAGTAAACAGATGAGTGAAAATTGTAATTCAAGCTGCAGTTCATGCAGTCAAGACTGCGACAGCAGAAAAGAACCTTTTGATTTTATGGAAAAGCCTCATGAAATGAGCAGTATAAAGAAAGTGATAGGTGTTGTCAGCGGAAAGGGAGGAGTAGGAAAGTCTCTTGTTACCTCGATGCTTGCTGTAACAATGAAAAGAAGAAATCACAACGTTGCTGTTTTAGATGCCGATATAACCGGACCATCAATACCTAAGGCTTTCGGTTTGAAAGAAAAAGCAAAGGGGAATGATCATGGAATACTTCCGGTAAAAAGTAAGACCGGCATTGATATAATGTCAATTAACCTTTTGCTGGCAAATGATTCAGACCCTGTAATCTGGAGAGGACCAATAATTGCGGGAACAGTAAAGCAATTCTGGACAGAAGTTATTTGGCAGGATATAGACTATATGTTTGTCGACATGCCACCTGGAACAGGAGATGTGCCTCTTACCGTATTTCAATCGATACCGGTTGATGGTATTATAGTTGTAACTTCACCTCAGGAACTGGTTTCAATGATTGTTGAAAAAGCGGTTAAGATGGCGGAAAATATGAATGTTCCTATTTTAGGAGTAATTGAAAATATGTCATATTTTAAATGTCCTGACTGCAACAACGAACATAAAATATTTGGAGAAAGCCATATTGAAGAAGTTGCTATGAAGCATAATCTAGAAGTACTTGCAAAGCTTCCGATAGATCCAAAAGTTGCCGTATCAATTGATAAAGGATTGGTTGAACTTTGTGATGACAGTTTATTTAATGGTGTTGCAGAAATTTTAGAAAAGTAATATAATTATAGAGATACACATTAGAATATATATTGGAGAGATAATTATGCCAAGACCAAGAAAATGGAGAAAGGTGTGCTGCCTTCCAGACTCAAGTAGATTTGGACCTCTTGATTCTCATACTAAAGGAAACATGTTTGTAACTATGACTGTTGATGAATATGAAACCATAAGACTTATCGATTTAGAGGGATTATCTCAAGAAGAGTGTGCTTCTCAGATGAATGTAGCTCGCACAACTGTACAGGGTATATACAGTGATGCAAGAAGCAAGCTTGCGGAATCTTTGGTTAAAGGAAAAGTTTTGAGAATAGAAGGCGGAGACTACGAGCTTTGCAATGGTGAAGGAAATTTCTGCAGCAATGCATGCAGGAGACGGCGATGTAACGCTGAACATAATAAAGAAGAAATATGAACTGCTAGCAATAGCAGTTTTTTTCTTGAAAAAAATAAAATAGTTATTGACATATGTCAATAAAGAAGTATAATATAATTATAAATGACATATGTCAATAATAAAAGGAGGATTAACATGCCACGAAGAGATGGAACAGGACCAGTCAATCAAGGATTTAATTATGGAAAAAGATTTTTTAGAAACGGCTACGGCAGAAGAGGAGGCTGCGGCGGCTACGGCGGCTACGGCGGCTACGGTTACGGAATAGGATGTTTTAATGGTAATAAAACAAGGAAAGAATTTCTCTTGGAACAAAAAGAAATTTTAAAAAAGAGAATTGCAGACATTGAAGCAGAGCTATATGATTTTGATTAATTGATAAGAACATTAGGAGGTATTTTATGAAAATTGCATTACCTGCAAAAAGTAAAGAAATGGATTCTGAGTTATATGAAAGTTATGGGCGCGCTCCGTACTATCTCTTATATAACAGTGTAACAAATGAAAGTGAATTTTTGGATAACAGTGCGGTTTTAAGTCAGGGGGCTTCGGGAATAAGAGCTTCACAAGTTATTGCGGATAATGGAGTCAAGGTTTTGATTACACCAAGATGCGGAGAAAATGCACAAAAAACTTTAGAAAAAGCCGAAATACTGATTTATAAGTCAGTACCCGGCTCTTTAGAACATAACATCAACGAATTTCTTTCAGATAATTTAAGTTTGTTAGATAAATTTAATTCAAGGATGTACAAGGATTAATATTTGCTGAAAATATATGCCGAAAATATGGAAGTTACGGGGATAGCAAGGAGTATCCCCATACTTCCTATGATTGCCTGCAATATTTCAAACACTATCATTTCAAGATTTATAAGCTGCAAAAAATCATTATTATATAATACCATCAGTAGAACTATAGATAGTGAACTCCCTATATATGCCAACACCAAAGTGTTTGTCATTGTTCCAATTGAATCTTGTCCTATATTAAGCCCTGATTTTAGGAATACTTTATAACTTTTATTTTCAATATTTTCAGAAAGCTCATTTATAGCAGAGGCTATTGACATGGAAATATCCATAATTGCTCCTAATGAGCCTATTACAATGCTGCTCCAGAGTATAGCCTTTAAATTTATTGGGTTTTCGGTGTTAGCCATGAAAAGAAATATGGAATCTTGGTCTATCATTCCCGTGAGGTTCAGCATTTTGCTGATTACATATGAAAGTATTCCGGCAGCAGCGAGACCTCCCAAATTTCCAACAATCGCGCATAAAGTTTTCTTATGAGCACCGTTTATGATTAGCATGCTTGAAAGTATAATGAATATACAAATTGTAATTGAAGAAATATAAATGTTTTTACCGTTTAGTATTGAAGGTACAAAGATGAAGAAAATGGAAAAACAGGTTATAGTTAATGAAATTATAGTGTTAATTCCTTTTCTCTTGCATAACAGTATAAGTAACAAAAAAAATAATGCAGCTATAATTATTACTGAATCTGTTCTATAATATTCCATGAATGTCCATACATTTTTTTCAACATTTTCTCTGGAGCTTAGAAGAGATATTAATATATCATCCCCTGCTTCAATTTGCTTGGGATTTATTCCGACAGCTTCGTCAATAAATTGGTAGGCTTCAACTTTATCATTATCAGAGTCATAATTTTTTATTTGCGCAATGAACCTAATTGATTTAGTGGTCATCATTTCATATCCATAGTCAATTTGGTCTTCTTTAATTTCTTCCACAGATATGACTTTTGCCCTGTAGGATGTCTGTTCTTCAAAGATATTTAAATCTGATTTATTGGAAGTGTATCCTATCAATAAAAATAAGATTGAAAATATCAAAGTGAAAATGTAGATGAACATATCTTTATGTTTTTTTAGTAGTTTCATAATTAACCTCTATTTTGAATTTACAAATGAATTTTATCATAATTTTTCAAAATAATCAATTTTTAAATGTATTTTAAAATTAGTTGTTGCATAAAAAAATCGCTTCTGATATAATACGAAAGAAAGTGAATAAATTACTGTGACTGGAAGCATTAGGTTTGTACATACTTTTAGCGAGCTGCCGTTTGGTGCAAGACAGCAGTATGAGAACTGAACTCGTCCATGAGTATTTGAAGCGAACAAAGTAGTTTCAAACGGATAAAACCGTTAAATAATAGAGTGAGGCATATGCCTAAAATGGGTGGTACCGCGGATAGTCTTCGTCCCAGAGTGGGAGAGGGCTGTTTTTTTGTTTGGTTCCACAATTATACTTCTTGTGAGCAGCAACAGAGAAGTTCATATTTTTTTAAATTTAAATTGACTATGGAGGTAAATAATGAAATCATACAATCCCGGAGTAATTGAAAAAAAATGGCAGGAAATTTGGGAAAATAAAGAGATATTTAAAGCAGATGATAACTCTGAGAAAAAGAAATTCTATGGTTTGGTGGAATTTCCGTATCCGTCCGGAGTAGGTCTGCACGTTGGACATATTCGAGCATACACTTCTCTTGAAGTAATTTCGAGAAAGAGAAGGCTGGAAGGCTATAATGTTCTTTTTCCAATAGGATGGGATGCATTCGGACTTCCAACTGAAAACTATGCAATTCAGTCAGGAATACATCCAAGAGTGGTAACAGACAGAAATATTAAAGTGTTCACACAGCAGCTTAAGGCAGCAGGGTATTCTTTTGACTGGTCTAGAACTGTTGATACAACTGATCCTGAATACTATAAATGGACGCAATGGATTTTTGTTCAGCTATTTAAGCACGGCTTGGCATACAAAGATAAGACATATGTTAACTTCTGCAACAGCTGCAAGGTGGTTCTTGCAAATGAAGAATCACAAAACGGAGTATGCGACAGGTGCGGCAGCGAAGTAGTACAGCTTGAAAAAGATGTATGGTTCCTGAAAATCAGAGAATATGCCGACAAACTGTTAGATGGTCTTAATGAAGTTAACTTCTTGCCAAGAATAAAGCTTGAACAGGAAAACTGGATAGGACGTTCATATGGCGCCGAAGTGGATTTTAAACTGAAAGATACGGATGACGAATTAAGAGTGTTTACAACCAGACCGGATACTTTGTTTGGCGTAACATTTATGGTTATTGCACCTGAGCATCCTTTTATTGAAAAATATGCTTCAAGAATAAAGAATATGGATGAAATTCATGACTATCAGGAGCAGTCTAGAAAGAAAACAGAATTTGAAAGGGTTCAGCTGGCAAAAGATAAAACCGGCGTTGAAATAAAAGGACTTACAGCTGTAAATCCGTTTTCCGGAGATGAAGTGCCTGTATGGGTTGCAGACTACGTAATGATGGGTTACGGAACAGGAGCAATAATGGGTGTTCCTGCTCATGATACAAGAGACTGGGAGTTTGCTAAGAAGTTTAACATACCTATAATTGAAGTTATTGAGGGCGGAAACGTACAAGAAGAAGCTTTTACTGATGTTGAAGACGGAATATTAGTTAACTCTGGTTTCTTAAACGGTCTTAGAGTTAAAGAAGCTATTGCTAAGATAATAGAATATATAAAAGAAAATAAACTTGGCGAGCCAAAAACGAATTATAAAATGAAGGACTGGGCGTTTAATAGACAAAGATACTGGGGAGAGCCTATTCCAATAATTCATTGTCCTCATTGTGGTATGGTTCCTGTACCTGAAGATCAACTGCCGGTAACACTACCGGACGTTGAAAATTATCAGCCTACAGAAACGGGGGAATCTCCTTTAGCGAATATTCCTGAATGGGTTAATGTTAAGTGTCCTGCTTGCGGTAAAGATGCAAAGAGAGAAACCGACACTATGCCTCAATGGGCAGGTTCTTCGTGGTACTTCCTGAGATATATAGATCCGCATAACCATGATGCTATAGCATCTAAAGAGAAATTTGAATACTGGGGTCCTGTAGACTGGTATAACGGAGGAATGGAGCACGTTACAAGACACTTGATCTATTCAAGATTCTGGCACAGATTCCTTTATGATATAGGGGCAGTAACATTTAAAGAGCCTTATGCGAAACGTACAGCGCAGGGGTTGATTCTTGGTTCTGACGGTGAAAAGATGTCTAAATCAAGAGGAAATGTAGTAAATCCTAATGATATAATTGGAGAATACGGTGCAGACACATTAAGAACCTATATTATGTTTATAGGCGATTATGAAAAATATGCAATATGGAATGACTCAAGCGTTAAAGGATGCAAAAGGTTTCTTGACAGAACATGGAAGCTTCAGGAAATTGCAACTGAAGAGGAAGGATATTCAGAAAAGCATACTTCTCTTATGCATAAGACAATAAAAAAAGTAACAGAGGACTATGAAGCCATGAAGTACAATACTGCAATAGCTGCAATGATGAGCTTTGTCAATGATGTAACGGCAGATAGTTATATAACAAGAGGAGAATTGAAGACTTTTATAACGCTGTTGAACCCTGTCGCTCCTCATATAACCGAAGAAATTTGGGAAGAAATGAATTTCGGAGGAATGTTAAACCAGTCAAGCTGGCCTGTGTGGAACGAAGAAAAAACAGTTGATGATGTAATAGAACTTCCTGTTCAGGTAAGCGGTAAAGTAAGAGGCAAAATTATGATTTCCAAAGATGCTGATAAAGAAACCGCAAGGAAATTGGCTGTTAACGATGAAAATATTAATAAATACCTTGAAGGAAAAACACAAGTGAAAGAAATTTATGTTCCTGGCAAAATTTACAACATAGTTGTTAAATAAAAAATGCAAAACAACGACATTTTTATTAATCCGGCCGCTGAATTCAGCGGCCTATTTTATTGTTTACTAATATTAACAATGTTAGTCCCAAAATTTTACTGGATTTTATATCGAACGGTAATTAACACTTAACTATTGGTTACTATTCGGATAAAAATAATAATTTATGTTTAGGTTGTATGCATAGTGGATATAAACAATGTGTTGTGACTCTTGCTATGTATTATTTTAACCGAAGATAATGCAGTGTAGTTTAAACGTTTCATATATTTAAAAATAAACATTTATGAATCTTGGTAACAATTGTTCTATATGTTTTTTTAAAAAGATGTGTTATCGTAGTAATTGTGCTATGCCTTGCATCAATTAAGATGCGCAAGCAGTACACTAAAAAATAATTATATTGTATTTATCAGCATTTATGCTTTTAAATAAAAATAAAAGAAAGGAGGAAATTAAAATGGAGAGAATTAAAAGAGCAAAAGTTATCAGTATGGTTTTGATGTTTATGATGATATTTCAGCTTATGATGCCAGGCAGCTTTGCTTATGGAGATACAACTTCAAAAGAGGATTTATCTGAAGATTCTTTGCATCCGTTATCGGAAACAACAACGCCATCAGCAATTCAAGCAACATTAGCAGGACCACAAAGAAATTTGGGTAATATATTTGATTTTGGCTCGATGACAATTAATGGTACGCCTATTAATGATAAAGATATCATAACAATAGATGACGATACTGTAGTACAGGTAAGATATACTTGGGACACAGAAGATGTTGACCCGAAGGCACAAGCAGGAGATATAGCAACAATCCAACTTTCCGATGCATTTGAAATGGTTGATGTTTCCGGAGAGAATATAATAGTTGATGAAACAATTGTAGGGACATACAGCATTAGTGGTCGGGAATTAAAGTTTGAATTCAATGAAAATATTGAAAAAGACAATGTCAAAAACGGTTATGTTGATCTTGGCTTAGAATTCAACCTGGAAAAATTCCAAGAAAATATTGTGCAAGAAATTCCATTTCATGATGGCAGCGATAATAATATTACAGTAATGGCACGACCTATGGAAACATTAAGCAGTATTGATAAGGAGGGGCATCCTGACAGTCAAGAGAATGCAAGAGAAATAACTTGGACAATTGATGTAATCAATACCAATGATGAATTAATAACAGAAGCGACATTAGAGGATACTATTCCAGTAGGATTAGGAGATGCCAGAGATTTTAAGATTAATGTTTTAAATATTGGCCTTAATGGAAATATAACTCCCGGAGCGGAAGCTTCACTTTCAACTCCAGCCGGTTTTCCAATCAACTTAGGTAAGATGGAACCTTTTACCGGCTATAGGGTTCAATTTACAACGGACATTGAAGATTACACGGCAGAGTCCTTTACCAACAATGCAGCTTTTAAATATGGTGAAACAAGTTTGCCGGCAAGTTCAACAGTATGGGGGTTGACAAGAAGTAATCCGATTGAAAAGAACGGACAAATTCTAACAAGCGCCGAAACTGATACCATAAGATGGACAATTGATGTCAACAAAAATGGACAAGAGATTACAGATGCCAGTGTAGAAGAGAAGTTGCCAGACGGATTAACTATAGTGGAAGGTAGTATCAAAGTTGTTAAAATTACCCAAAATGGTGATAAATGGTATGAAGGCGATTCTCATCCTGATGAAGATTCACTTGCTGGATTTCCTATGAACTTAGGAAATTTAACATCAGATGATGCCTATAGAATCATATTTGATACAACGGTTGATTGGAGCGAAGTAAATGATGGCGAGTATCTAAAGGATAATGGGTTTACCAACGAAGCAACGCTCTATGATGGCGCCGACAAATTAAATGATGATGACGCAACAGTTACCTTTAACAGAGATCCGATTCTTGAAAAAGTAGGAGTAGACAATGTTAGTTATGAAAACAAGACTATTACTTGGACAGTAACTGTTAATAAGGCAAAGCATCCGTTAGGTACTGTAACAGTAACAGATACGCTACCGGCAGGATTATACCTTGATGAAGAAAATGTTGAGATCATAGGAGACGATTTCGCTGGTATAACTCTTAGCATTGATACTACAAATGGTGGAGCAAATGATGGGAAAACTTTGCTGACAATTATGTTGCCGAATGTTGGTACAGAAACCATTACTATTAAATACACATCTAAAATCACAGATTTTACAATCAATAGCTTTATAAACAGTGTTGGAATGACTGGCGATGGTGTTGGTGAAGGCGGAAGCTCTAGAGAGGTTGTAATAAATCCAAAAGCAAATACATATACGAAGAGTTTTGCTGGAATTGATTACAATGAAAAGACAATCGGCTGGCGCGTAAATGTAAATCCAGTAAGAGAGGATATTAAATCTGGATTTGTTATAACAGATACATTCCCCAATAACGGACTGATTCTGTTGCCGGAAACAATAAAAGTTACTTTAGGTGGATATGAACTTGCTAGTTCTGCATATACGTTAGCTCCGATTGGTGATGGTTACCAGAATGGGTTTACCATTACCTTTAACCAAGCAATAGTTGACGGTAAGTTGGTAGTTACTTATACCACCTCTTATGACCCTCAAAAAGAAGTGAATGGCGATTTATTAATTCCTCATTCTAACGAAGGTGAGAAAAAAACTTACAAAAACAAAGCTAAATTTGATGGAACAACCGAGAATGGTAATACAATTGATGCAGAAGATGACGCATACACAACTGTAAGAACAGACTCTTGGAACAGTGGTAAAAAAGAAGGGCAATTAATACACATAATGCACGTTAATGATAAAGAAGTTATGGGTAACGGCTGGGTAAGCGGTGCTGAAAGAAAGATTCTATGGCGGCTATACATTAACTATCAAGGACTGAATCTTGGAACAGGTGTTTCAGTGACAGATATTTTAGACTATGCAGGAAATATTGACGAATCTAGTGTTCGAGTACTTGGGTATAATGTTCGAGTTGATGGAAATACGGAATTTAATAATATTGAACTAAATCCTGATGTTTACAAAGTATATACCACCACTAGTGGTGCAATTACTGTAGATTTTAGTGGTTTCGAGGTAAAGGAAAGATATGCAATTGAATTCACAACATCAGTGCCTGATATTTCAGCAGGACTCTACACCAACAACGCAAAAGTTACAGTCGGCGGTGTAGACTATCCTTATTCTGCAACTGTTAATTATGATAAGTACAATACTTTCTTAGACAAAAGTGCATTAGGTGTAGCAGATAATAAAGTGTTTACAGGTGATGAGGTCGATTGGAAAGTTAAAGTGAATGAAAGTTTATCCATCATTAAAAACGCTGTTATTACAGATACAATCAGTGCAGGGCATGTCTATATAGACGGTAGCCTTGAAATCTTTAAACTACAAGATCCAAATGAAGCTCTAGTAGAGGGAACAGACTATACGCTTGCTGTAAGCACAACAGATAATGAAGAAAATGTTTTGACGGTTACATTGAATGATGATTTAAAAGATACATTAATCCTAAAATATAAAACCGTTGTAACAACAACAAGCGGCGAAATAAGCAATTCAATCTTATTGGAAGGGAATACTGTAGAGAATGTCACCAAAGAATCGGATAAATTAACAGCAAGGCAATTCTCCAGCGTAGGCGGAGAATGGGCATCTGATAGAGGAGCGCTAAGAGTAACCAAAGTAGATGCAGAGACAGATGAAATTATCACTAATAATGAAGCAACATTCACTCTATGGTACGAATTAAATAACAATAGGGTAGAATTTACCCAAGAGGAACCTTTTGTCACAGTAAATGGTGTTTTGAAGATAGGAAACTTACCACTTAGGACATACTATCTAAGAGAAGCGGCAGCGCCAAATGGATATGTTCTGCTCGATGGAGAAGAAGATGAAGTGGAAATCGTAGTGGATACTGCATATGATAATGACGTAGAAAATATTAAGCAAGTTGATTTTGAAAACACCAAAGAAAAAATCAATGTTACCGGCATTAAAGAATGGGATGGCGGTACAAGCCCTAGACCAGCAGTATGGTTTAAACTGCACAGACAATTACCGGGCGGAGAGTTAGAAGAAGTACCGGGAACAGAAATTAAAAAACTGGAAAACGGAACAACAGAAATAATCTGGGAAGCCTTAGATAAAACCAATATTGATGGTGTGGACTACATATATTCTGTTAAAGAAGTAGATTCAGAAGGCAATGATTTTACTCCTGAAAACTATGTAAAAGCAGAGAATGGATTAACAGTAACAAACCATTATGTCAGCCCAACAGATGCAAGTGCAAGGGCAGTGAAAGTATGGGCCGGAGAACCTGAAGGCAGAACAGTAGAAAGACCAGCAGTGTGGTTTAAACTTTATAGGCACGTAGAAGGCGGGGATCCGGAAGCAGTGCCAGAAGCTGAAATTAAAGAACTGACAGCCGGAACAACAGAAGTTGTTTGGACTGGTCTTACAAAGACTGACGTTGATGGCAGAGAATATATTTTTTCGGTACATGAATCAGATGCAGAAGGTAATGATTTTGCATTGGAAAAATACGTAGAATTCGAAGATGGCCTAACAGTTACAAACACTTATACAAAGAAAGATGTAACTGCTACAAAAGTATGGAGCGGCGGACCTTCTTCAAGACCTACAATTTGGTTTGAATTACATAGACAGATTGAAGGTGGAGAATTAGAAAAAGCAGACGTTGAAATTAAAGAATTGCCAAGCGGAACAGAAGAAGCAACTTGGGAAGATGTAGATAAAACAGATGAAAATGGAAACGCATATATCTATTCAGTAAAAGAAGTAGATGAAGATGGCAATGATTTTGTTCCAAGCGGATACAGGAAATCCGAAGACGGCCTAACAGTAACAAACACCAAAAAATCATCAGGCGGTGGCGAAGTAACTCCGCTTTATGGAAAGGTTGTAGTTAAGAAAACCAACGAGGATAAAAAGGTTCTTTCCGGAGCAGAATTTACATTGTATGATGAAGACGGAAAAGTTGTTGACAAAGGAGTTACAGGTTCTAAGGGAACAATATCTTTTGAGGATTTGGAACCGGGAGAATATGTTCTGAAGGAAACAAAAGCTCCTGAGGGATATGTTTTGGAAGAGAATGAGACCGAAGTTTCAATCAGTGATTCAGCTACCAAGACATATACATTCACAAACAAGAAAGAAGAACCTGAAAAGCCAGGCAGTATTGTAATAATCAAGACTGATGAAGAAGGAAAATTTCTTTCAAATGCATGGTTCAGTTTGATTGACGAAAACGGCTCTACATTGCAGAATATTGAAACTTCTGATGGGCGCGCAGTGTTTGAAGATGTGCCAGTTGGAAGATATACGATAAAAGAAGTTCAGGCTCCAGAAGGATATGAACTGAGCGATAAGACAATTTCAGTTACTGTTAAAAGCGATAAGACTGTTGAGTTGAGCTTTGTGAATAAACTTGAAGGAACACCTGGAACTCCAGGAACACCTGATGTACCAACTACAGTTGTAGCTACTGGAAATATTTCAATTCTTAAGGTAGACGAAAATTCCATGGCCCTTCCGGGAGCGGAGTTTACACTATATGATGAGAATAATCGAATTATAGAAACTGCCGTATCAGACGAAAGCGGAAAAGTTATGTTTGAGAACCTTAAGAATGGGAAATATACCGTAAAAGAAACAAAGGCTCCTGAAGGATATGAAATTGTAGATGAAACTATGAATATTGATGTTGCTGGAGATAAGACATACAGCTACAAATTTAGGAATGTACCTTCTTCTGTTCTCATAGAGGATCCTAATGTACCGATGGGATGGGAAACAATAGATGACCCAGACGTGCCTCAGGATACTGTTGATACACTGCCTAATACAGGCTCGTTTTTAAACACTTGGCTTTTAATGGCCATAGGATTAATGATGATACTGGCCGGAGCGGCACTATACTTCAGAAGAAGAATTGTTTAGATTAATTTAGGAGAGGGGCTGTCGTGCCCCTCTCTATTTTTAGAGGATAATGGTATGCTAAAAAAATATTTGCCTTATATATTAATTATTACAGGAATAGCAATTATATCAATAGCATTATATCAAAAAATAAGTACATCTTATTATCAAAAGAAACTTGTCGAGGAGTATGACAAGCACATTAGCATGCTAAATTCTGATGTGAATAAAGAGCCGGAGGCTGTTCAACCTGAGGTGGAGATACCTGATGAGGAAATAAAACAGGAGACAGAGGAAGAGAAGGTTGAGGATGTTAAGGAAGAAAAAAGCCCCGTTGAAAAATATCTTGAGGGAAAAGAAATAAGTGGAATAATAGAAATACCGAAATTAAATGTAAAATCGGCAATACTTGAAGGTACAGATGATAGAGCTCTTAAATATACTGTTGGACATTATCCGAAAACAGCAAATCCAGGTGAAAAAGGGAACTGTGTTCTTTTGGGTCACAGAAATTATGTATATGGGCATTTTTTCAGAAGAATTGATGAGCTGGAGCCTGGTGATCAAGTTATACTGAAGAAAGATGCAGAGACGTACACATATATTGTAACAGAATCTTTTGTAGTCAACCCGGAAGATGTATGGGTTCTGGACAGTACGGAGGATGCCACAGTAACTATGATTACTTGCACACCTATGATAACATATACGGACAGACTGATTGTCAGGGGAGTTCTTTCAGAGGAGTAAAATGGAAGCTTTCACTTTTTTGCATATATACGATATAATATTCTAAAATTTATGAAGGAGAAATCAATAGCATGGCTATTGAAACCCGTATAATGAATAATATAGAAAAAATTAATTTTGAATCAGAAGACAAGCTGTACAGCTACATTAATATGAAGCTTACAGCTTTAATATGTGATGAACATGACTGGCTTGCAAACTTGTCTAATGCCAGCGCAGTTCTATGGCTTTTACTTGATAATATTAACTGGGCTGGATTTTACTTGTACAAAAACAATGAGCTTGTTCTTGGACCCTTTCAGGGGAAGCCGGCATGCACACATATAAAACTTGGAAAAGGAGTATGCGGTGCAGCTGCAAAAAAGGAAGAAACTCAGCTTGTTAAAAATGTGCATGAATTTCCAGGACACATAGCTTGCGATTCGAATTCAAATTCTGAGATAGTTATTCCTATTATTAAAGAAAGCAGGCTTGTGGGAGTACTGGACATTGACAGCCCAGTTGTAGACAGGTTTAATGAAAACGATAGGCACTACTTGGAGAAATTTGTGTCATTAATTGTAAAATATGTTGATTTTCCCGAAAGCTTCGTTTAACCATTTTATTGAACGTTTAACATTCCTTTTCATATAATATTACATAAGAAAAGGGGTGAATTAATGAATAATTTAAACAATGTATATAATAATCCGTACTCTACATATCCTCAATGGAAAAACAACCTGGATTATAAGAATCAAATATATAATCAAGTGAGCAGCTGTTACTGCAAAAAATCTTATTTAAGAATACTTAACACATATGATAAGGCTCTTGATGTCCAAGTTAATGAAATAATTATGGCAGAAGGGCTAAAAAGAGGTGGTTTTACAAGATATGCGCAGTTTACACCTGGGGTTTATAATGTGAAAATTTTTGAATCCGGTGAACCGAAGAAATTAATCTTTGAATCAGCTATAGACATAGAACGTAACCTTGTTTACACAGGAGCAATCGCTGAAGACGACAGAGATCCTACTGATATTAGTGTATTAATGATTCCAGAAGCAAAGCAAAAATCAATTCCCGGGAAAATGTCAGCAGTGAGGTTAATAAACCTTGCATCCCATGCACCGGACTTTGAGCTGGCAGCATCTGATAAAACAATACTGTTTTCCGGAGTGAATTTCGGTGGTGCTTCAAATAATGTAGGAATACCTTCAGGGAGATATACAATTACATTGAGGGAAAAGTCAAATAAAAAGGATGTAACAACACTTAATGTAGACTTTGCTCCAAGAATGCACTACACATTGTTCGTGTCAGGCAAGTATTGCGATGATTCAGGCATTGATATAATAATACCTGAGGACGGAGTTAATTATTTAGAATTATGCTAAGATAGTTTACGAGTATATGCATGTTCATATGCTCGTTTTTTTTGTTGTTACTGTATTTCTTGTGTGATATAATTTATTAGATTATTAAATTTGAGGTGTAAAATGAAAACTATAGGAATAATAGGTGGAATGGGACCTCTTGCTACAGTAGACTTGTATCATCGCATAGTGTTGAGAACAAAAGCTGCTACTGATCAGGAGCACATACATGTAATTATTGACGGAAATACTGACATACCTGACAGAACAAAAGCAATAATTTCAGATGGCAAAAACCCTACAGAAGAGCTTGTAAAATCTGCCAGGAAGCTGGAGCAGGCCGGTGCAGATTTTTTGATAATGCCTTGTAATACAGCACATTATTATGTGGATGTAATCAAACAAAGCGTAAATATACCCTTTGTAAACATGCTTGAAGAAACTACTAAGTATACTTTGAATAAGTATGGAAAAGAAGCTGTTATTGGCATACTTGCCACAGACGGGACAATAAAATCAAAAATTTATGAAGATTATTATGCAAAGGTAGGAATTAAAACAGTAATTCCTGAAAGAACTCAGGAAAAAATAATGAAATTTATATATGATGTTATAAAAAAAGGGAATTATGAAGAAGGGACTGCGCTTCTATTTGAATGTGTTGAGGAATTAAAGGAAAAAAAAGCAGATGCATTTCTTTTAGGATGTACAGAATTATCATCAGCACAATATATGTACAAGTTTAATGGGAATTTTATAAATCCTATGGAGGTGCTTACAGAAGCATCGATACTATACGCAGGCGGAGAGTTGAATTAGTTTTGGAATGATAAAATATTTTATTTAGCATCTTGAAAATTGCGAACGATTATTATATAATCAATTAAAACATTCGGACGGAGTTAATATGAAAAAATATAAAAGAAACCAAAGAATCGGTGCATTGATGAAAATATTCGCCGAAAAGCCAAATTTCATTTTTTCTTACAACTATTTTTCAGAAATTTTCAATGCTGCTAAATCAACAATAAGTGAAGATGTTGCAATAGTAAAAGAATTAGTCTCAGAGCTTGATTACGGTAAAATTGAGACTATCTCGGGGGCAGCGGGCGGTGCTGTCTTTATACCTGTAATGGGAATGAAAGAAAGAACAGACATACTTGATAGCTTGTGTGAGATGTTTTCGCATAAAAACAGAATACTTTCTGGGGGATTCATATATATGACGGATATTTTCAATAACCCCGGAGTTGTTACAAACATTGCAAAGGTAATATCCTCGGAATTTTCCAACAAAAAGATAGACTGTATAATAACTGTTGAAACAAAGGGGATACCGGCTGCCATATTAACGGGACAAAAGCTTAATGTGCCTGTTGCAGTTATAAGAAGAAATAATAAAGTAACCGAAGGAGCGACTGTAAGTATTAACTACGTATCCGGTTCTTCAAATAATATACAGACAATGTCTTTGTCAAAACGATCATTGAGGGAGAATTCAAGGGTTCTGATAGTGGATGACTTCATGAAAGGAGGCGGTACATGCAAGGGCATGGCCGACATGATGAGGGAATTTAATGCGGAAGTTGTAGGTACTGCTGTTGTTATTGAAACAAAGCAACCTGAAAAAAAACTGGTTGATAATTATTTATCTCTACTCGTGTTAAATGGAATAAATGAAAAGGAAGGAATTATCGACATAACCCCTAACAGTAAATTGTTAAAATAATTTCACATTTTTTCCCACAAAAAAGAAAATGTTTTTTTGCTTTTTTCTATTTAATATAGTATAATAGAAAAAAGTGGACATAATCTTTTGGGGGAAGGTGGTGACAACATGAAAATTTCGGACGTTAGAGTCAGAAAAATTAATTCAGAAGGTAAGATGAAGGCAATCGTTTCCGTTACTTTTGATGATTGCTTTGTGGTACATGACATTAAAATTATTGAAGGACAAGAAGGCTTGTTCATAGCTATGCCAAGTAGAAAAATGCCGGATGGAGAGTTCAAAGATATAGCTCATCCAATTAATTCTGAAACAAGAAATCTTGTTGCAGATGCTGTTTTTAAGGCTTATGAAGAAAAGCGCTTAGAAGAAAGTGAAAGTGCAGAAGCTGCTCTTCTATAGCGCCATGACTGATGATTGTATAATCAACAGTTTACGGGTCTTTTATAAGACCCTTTTATTATGAGATTTTTTGACTTAATTATTAATATGTAATATATTTTTAATTATACCTATTATTACATGAATACGATATCTTGGGTTTAAAAACTTTAAAAATTATTTAAACAAAGCTTATTTTATAAATAAAAATTTGTTGATATTTCAAATTTTTTATCAATTTTTTCATTTTTAATTTACTTTTAGAATAATATGTACTATAATAGCAAAGTATTACGAACAAGGAGAAAATGTATGGGCATGTCAATTATTTTAGCGGCTGGTGAGGGAACGAGGATGAGATCTGACATACCGAAAACCTTGCACAAAGTTTGCGGTAAAGAGATGATCAGGTACGTTGTGGATGCTGCTAAAAGTTCAGGAATAGAAAAAAATGTTGTTGTACTAGGTCATGGGAAAGAAAAAGTTGGACATAATATAAAGGATATGAATGTTGTTACAGTGGAACAGCCTATTGGAGAAGGGGCACCTTACGGAACGGGCTTTGCTGTTATGTCTGCTGTGGAATACATTAATAATAATGATACGGTTGTGATTTTAGTTGGAGACGGACCGCTTATTAGAAGTGAAACTCTTGTATCATTTATGAAATATCATGAAAATAATGATTATGCAGCATCAGTTATGACTTCGCATCTGGAGAATCCTAAAGGGTACGGCAGGATAGTAAGAAATAACGATTTGTCAATAATGGATATTGTTGAGGAAAAGGATGCTTCAGATGAAATAAAGAAAATAAACGAAATTAACACAGGAATTTACTGCTTCAGTGGGAATATGCTTAAAAGCGCATTGCAAAAAATTGACACAAATAATTCACAGGGAGAGTATTATCTTACCGATACAATTAAGGTTTTGAATACAGAAGGTCATAAAATAGGCGGATGGTTACTAGAAGATTCAACTGATATAAAAGCAGTGAACGATAGAGTACAACTTGCTGAGGTAAATAAGATAATGCAGGAAAGAATAAATAAAAAGCTAATGCTCTCAGGAGTTACCTTTATAGATTCTGAGCACACATATATAGCAGATACGGTTAAAATAGGAGCAGATACGGTAGTATACCCTGGAAGTATGTTGGAAGGAAGCACAGTAATCGGATCAAACTGCACTATAGGGCCTAATGCCAGAATAATAGATTCTGCTTTGAAAAATAATGTGACAGTTGAAAGTTCAAAAGTAATTGAATCAACTATAGATGAGGGGTCAACTGTAGGGCCTTTTGCATATTTAAGACCGGGCACAGTCTTGGGTAAAAATGTCAAAATTGGTGATTTTGTAGAAGTTAAGAAGTCAACAATAGGAGATAACTCTAAATCTTCACATTTATCATACATAGGAGACGCTACAGTAGGAAAGAATGTAAATATAGGATGTGGTGTGGTATTTGTGAATTATGACGGAAAAAGCAAGCATCAAACAATTGTTGGGGATGGAGCTTTTGTAGGTAGCAATTCAAATCTTGTTGCTCCGGTAACAGTGCAGCAGGGAGGGTATGTAGCTTGCGGCTCTACAATAACTGATGACGTTGAAGAAGGAGATCTGGCTATAGCAAGGGCTAGGCAGGTTAATAAAAAAGGTTTGGGGAAAAACAGATATTAGAGGTAAATATGTATATAATTGCAGGACTTGGCAATCCCGGTAAAGAATATACAGGAACCAGACATAATGTAGGTTATGATACATTAGAATGTTTGGCAGAAAAGTATGATGTAAAGTTGAATAAACTTAAATTTAACTCCGTTTATGGCGAAACTTTCATAAACGGAGAAAAAGTTATGCTTGTAAAACCTGTTACTTATATGAATAGAAGCGGAATTGCTATTGATGAAATAATAAAATTTTATAAAATACCTGTAGAGAACTTGATAGTAATTTATGATGATATAGATATACCATTAGGAACTCTGAGAATCAGGCCCCACGGAAGTCCGGGAACACATAATGGTATGAAATCTATAATCAGCCATGTGGGAGAAAATTTTCCGCGCATTCGTGTAGGAATAGGAAGAAATTCTAATATTGATTTGGCCGATTATGTTCTCCAGAAATTTGGAAGAGATGAATTAGATAAAATCAGTATGATAATGGAGAAAGCTGCTGAAGCGGCAATAGAAATTATTGAGAATAACATAGACGCAGCAATGCAGAAATATAATATAAAATCTACATGTGAACAGCTTCGGGATTAGAAGTTACATGACTTATGTCGTAACCGAATGAAATGTTCGGAAATTCGGCATAATGATGTAAACTTTGTGCTAAAAAGGATAGTCATGAACAAAATTTTGTTTGAGCAGTTTCAAAAAACAGAAAAATTTAATAAGATAATTGAAAACTATAAAAATGGAAAAAGTCAGCAAGTTCAGGGGATTAATGAAGAAAGTATGGCATTTTTGGTGTGTAATTTATTGGAAACCGCTGCTGATAAGATACTTGTTATAACTTCCAGCGAATCAAAATCAAGAAAGTACGAGGAAGAAATAAAAGCCTTTACAGACAATGCGGAAAGATTTCATCCCAAGGAATTTATATTGTACAATGTAGATGCATTAAGCAAAGATGTAGAATATAAAAGATCATACTTGCTCGATAAAACCCTTAATTTAAAAAAATGTGCTGTTACCGCATCTATAAATTCTATCGTAACAAGAGTTATGCCTAAAGATAGATTTAAGGATTCTATAATAGTATTAAAATATGGCAACTGCTATGATATGAATGAGCTCAAAAAAAATCTTATAAATCTTAAGTATGAAAGAGTTGATGCAATAGAAGGTGTAGGACAGTTTTCCATAAGAGGAGGAATAGTTGATATATTTTCTCCGTCAGAATCTAATCCTGTTAGAATTGAATTTTTTGATGATGAAATTGATTCAATACGTTCAGTAGATTTAAAAACACAGAGATCCGTTAAAAATTTGAAATCTGTTAGAATAATACCTTGCAGTGACTTACTGTTCAATAAGGATGAAATTGACAGCATGCTTATTGAAATAGATATGGACTATCAAAGCAGGATGGATAAGATAAAAAATCTGTCTGAGTCAAAAGAAGTACAGAAAAAACTCAGAAGTATGTACAACGCTTACAGAGACAAATTGAAAGAAGGATTATCAATAGAGAATTCCGATCTATTGGTTCCCTTCCTGAAAGACAGCTTTGTAAGTGTGCTTGATTATTTCGGTGAGGATTTCATACTTATAGTTGATGAGCCGGAAAGAGTATTCGAAGAATTAGGATCCTTGAATGACAGCTATGAATTGAAGTTCAGCGAATTGTTTGAAAAGGGCGAGATTTTTACAAAACAAAGTTGCGTTTTTATTAGTGAACAAGAATTAAAGGCAAAGCTTACAGAAATTCCTTTTGTGTCTGTAAATGGAAGGGATAAGATTTTCAAAGCAGAAGAATCTGTTTCGTTGCAGTTTAAAGAAGCTCCATATTATTATGGTAAGATGGAGGATCTGTCTAAGGATTTAAACAGATTGAAATATAAAGGCTACAAGATTGCCATAGTGCTTTCAAGCAATGAAGGATGCTTGAAACTTCATAATCTATTAAATGATTATGAATGCACAACGACTCTGTCCAAGACCGCAAATGTCGCTGCCGAAAGCGGACAAGTGATAATAATGCCCGGAAAAGTCAAAAAAGGCTTTGAATACTACGATAATAAAATACTTATATTGACCGAAAATGAAGTTTTTGGCAGCTTGAGGAAAAAACCTAAAAAGGCTAAAAAAAGAAAAGGGTCAAAAATTGAAATTTTTACGGATCTTAAAGTAGGAGATTTTGTAGTTCATGAGCACCACGGAATCGGACAGTACATCGGAATTGAGAAAATTGATGTTCAAAACATTAAAAAAGATTATTTGTGCATAAAGTATAAAGGCGAAGATAAGCTTTATGTACCTGTAGATCAGATGTCTTTGATTCAAAAATATATTGGTTCAGACTCTGAAAAACCGAAGCTTAACAAAATGGGAAGCGTTGAGTGGGTTAAAACCAAGGAACGCACAAAAGCTGCAATAGAGAACATGGCAGCTGAACTTGTTAAGCTTTATGCTCAGCGAAAAGTAGTCAAAGGACATGCGTTTTCGTCTGACACAGAATGGCAGAAGGAATTTGAATATAAATTTCCTTTCCAGGAAACAGATGACCAGCTGAGATGTACAAAAGAGATCAAGAAAGATATGGAAAGGCCTGTTTGTATGGACAGACTTCTTTGCGGCGATGTTGGATTTGGGAAAACAGAAGTTGCAATGAGGGCTGCATTTAAAGCGGTAATGGATTCAAAGCAGGTGGCAATACTCGTACCTACAACTATATTGGCGCAGCAGCACTATGCAAATATAGTAGATAGATTTAGGGGATATCCTGTTAAGGTAGAAATGCTTTCCAGGTTCAGAACGCCTTATCAGCAGGTAAAGGTGATCAATGACTTGAACAAGGGACTTGTTGACATTGTTGTAGGCACGCACAAACTTCTTTCAAAAGATCTTAAGTTCAAAGATCTCGGGCTTCTTATAATAGATGAAGAACAGAGGTTCGGCGTTAAGCACAAGGAGCTTATTAAGCAGCTTAAGACAAATATAGATGTATTAACACTATCAGCTACACCGATTCCAAGAACTCTTCATATGTCTATGATTGGTGTTAGAGATATGAGTATTATTTCTGAACCCCCAGGAGATAGGCTGCCTATTCAGACATATGTAATGGAATATAATGATGGAATTATAAAAGATTCTATAGAAAAGGAAATTTCAAGAGGTGGTCAAGTTTACTATGTGCATAATAGAGTAATTGATATTGACAGCGCTGCTTCAAAGCTTCAGAAACTTGTTCCAAATGCCAGAATTGCTGTAGCTCATGGGCAGATGAGCGAACGTCACCTTGAAAATATAATGCTTGAATTTGTTAATAAAGAATATGATATATTGATGTGCACAACCATTATTGAGACAGGAATGGACATTCCTAATGCAAATACTTTGATAATTGATAATGCCGATCATTTGGGGCTTTCCCAGCTTTATCAGCTAAGAGGAAGAATAGGAAGATCAAACAAGGTTGCCTTTGCATATTTGACATATGAAAAGGATAAAATGCTTTCTGAAGTAGCTGACAAAAGACTTAAGGCAATTAAGGAATTCACAGAATTTGGATCAGGATTTAAAATTGCTATGAGGGATTTGGAAATAAGAGGATGCGGAAACATATTAGGATCGGAGCAGCATGGGCATATGCTTGCAATAGGCTACGATTTGTATGTTAAATTCCTTGACAGGGCAGTTAAAGAGCTTCAGGGCAAGAGTTGTGAGGATGAGGATATTGAGACCTCTGTAGACATAAGTGTTGATGGATATATACCGTCAACCTATATTGAGAATGAAGAGCAGAAAATTGAGATATATAAAAAAATAGCAGCAGCTTCAAGTAAAGATGATATATATGATATCACAGAAGAAATTATAGATAGATTTGGAAATACGCCGGTACAGGTAGACAACCTGATGAAAATTTCTTATATTAAATCTCTTTGCAAAAAGCTGCATGTAAAATCAATTGCGCAAGCAGGTTTTATTATAAACATAGAGTTAACTTCCGGCAACGATCTGAGTCAGGACATAATAGGTTTCTTAATTGAAAATTACAATGCAAAAATAAAATTTGACGTTTCAAGAGAGCCTGTTATTAAATATAGATTAGATTCTACAGAACAATTGAAAATTCTGGAGGAACTTGAAAAATTCTTTGAAATATTAATTAATTATAAAGCAGGTTTAAGAGAATCTGCCAGGGAGGAAAAATATGAATAAATTGAAACAAGCATTAGCACTGACTCTTGCTTTAACAATGGTTTTATCAGTTACCGCATGTAAGCAGGAAAGCACTGATACAGTTGAAGAAGGTATAAAAGCTAAAGTCAACGACAAAGTTATTACTCAGGAAGAATATGATGAGCATCTGTCAGTATATAAAAAAATGGCAGAAAATCAATATGGAGCGGATGCGTGGGAGCAGGAGATTTCCGAAGGTCAGACAATGGGGAGCTATTATGAAAGCACTTTGTTAGATCAACTTATTATGGATCTTTTGTTGGTTGAAGCAGCAGAAAAAGAAGGAATTACTATTTCTGAAGAAGAACTTAAAGGTGAGCTTGATAACTTTAAAACATACCTAGATACTGATGAACAATATCAGCAGTTTCTTGAAAATTATGGAATGACGGAAGAATATCTTAAAGAATCATTGAAAAAAGAATTCCTGATAAATCATTATCTTGCATTGAAAATTGAAAACTTACAGCCTACGGATGAAGAGCTTCAAACATTGTTTAATGATTTAAAAATGAATATAAAGGTAAAAGCGAGTCACATACTTGTTGAAACTGAGGATGAAGCTAAGGATGTTGTTGAAAGACTTAACAATGGCGAAAATTTTGAGGGCCTGGCTACGGAACTATCTTTAGATACAGGAAGCGCGGCTAACGGAGGAGACTTGGATTATTTCCAATACACTGATATGGTTCAGCCATTTTCAGAGGCAGCATTCTCTATGGAAATCGGAGAAATAAGCGAGCCAGTGAAATCAGACTTCGGTTATCATATTATTAAAGTGACTGACAAAATTGTAGATGATGAAATTACTGTAGAAACAGAAAAAACAGCTTTGACAGAATACTATAAATCATTTAAATATGAAGAGCTTCTTGAGAAATTAAAAAGCGAAGCAACAATTACAGAATAATTAATATTTTATTAATTACTTCTAAATAATGTTAGAAGATGTAAAAAAATGTTGCTATTCATAAAAGTATCAATTATAATGTAAATGATATTTCCAATAATATCCGTAAACTAATCAGGATAAAATCTATTAAAGTGTAAATAATAGAAAATATTAAAAGAAATGTCATATAAATAAAATTATGCAATTGGAGGAACATAAGTTATGAAAGCAACTGGAATTGTCAGAAGAATTGATGACTTAGGAAGAGTAGTAATTCCTAAAGAAATACGAAGAACTTTGAGAATCCGTGAAGGAGATCCTTTAGAAATATTCACCGATAGAGAAGGTGAAATAATACTGAAAAAATATTCACCAATAGGAGAGTTGACTGAATTTGCGGGAGAATATGTAGAATCCTTGTTTGAAACAACAAGACATATAGCAATAATTACAGATCGTGATGGAGTAATAGCCGTATCGGGAAGTTCTAAAAAAGATTATTCTGAAAAAAGATTAAGCCCTGAGCTGGAAAAAATAATTGAGAGCAGGGAAGTTTATATGACAGGCGTTAACGCTAAGCCAATCAGAATTACAGCTAATGAATTTAATCCGGATAACTATATAAGTCAGGTTATATCTCCAATATTGGTTCACGGAGATCCTATAGGATCGGTTATGCTTTTATCAAAAGATAAAGCTGCTAAAATGACTGAAGTTGAAGAAAAACTAATAAAAACAGCATGTATATTCCTGTCAAGACAGATGGAAAGCTAGACTTCGATATAGGTGAAAGTTATATTTCAGGCAGACTTTAAGAAAGTCTGCCTGATGAATTATTGTTAGTAGTGCTGGTGTTATAAGATCGTGAAATGTTTTTAAATAAGCATGTTTTGATGACAAGTCATCAAAAAACTTCAGGTGTATAAATTTATTGTACATCTGAAGTTTTTTGCATGTTAATAAAGGCTGACGATAATAAATGCATTTTAGTTATTCTGCGTATATTTTTACCTTTATAGTTGTATTATGCTCCTGGTCCCATGCCTCGACATCAACTATGCTGGGATCATCTAATGTACCGTTTATCAGTTCATCTATAATCTCTTCAAAATCGATGCTTTTTATGTCAATTCCTTTGCTTTCCATTTCTGCTCTGGCATCCTTTGGTATCATGGATGTCATTTTTACTGCAATACCGCCGATTACTTTAAGAAGACGTATCGGAATATTTACATTTACATTAACTGTATTGTTTTCAGACATAACTCTTATTTTAAGGTATTTATAATTCGTCTTTGATACTCCAGCAACTAGATACGTACCGACTTTACCATCTGATTCGGTAGATGCGTTAAGAGCATCCAGCAGTTCCATTGCTTCTGCGGCCGTAAGCTTACCATTTTCCACCATTTCAAGTATTCTTTCTTGTTCGCTCATATTATACCTCCTTAAGGTTATAAATTTTTAATTTTTTCCGTTGCTTCCTTAGGTGAAATTTCGCCTTTTGAAAGCTTTTCTAGAAGTTCTTTTCTTAGAGACTTTTTTGTTTCATCTTCTTTTTCATTTTCTTTCGGAGAAATTTCTAATCCCAAGCTTTTTATGACAGTGTCTAATTTGCCGCGTACAGTCGGATAAGATATTCCCATTTCCTTTTCAACATCTTTAATGTTACCGCGACACTTTATAAAGGTTTTTAAAAAATTAAGGTCGTCTTCAGGAAGACTGCAAAATTCGCATGGCTCAAAGTCGCCTTCAATGAATGTAGAACACTTATGACATCCTAGTTTTGTAATTGATAATTTTTCTCCGCATACTGGGCATTTGCTGGGGGCTTTATATTTCATTATTTCACCATCCTTATTAATAGCATAATATACCAATTTGTTTAATATGTCAATACAAAAATTAAAAATATTAATATAAAAATTAAATAAATCAATATAAAAATTAAAAATATTGATTAATTGATAAAAATTGACAAGGATTTTATGCCTATCAAATTATCAAGTATAAACAAATTTATATAACGATGTGCTGATTTTGATACAAATATTTTATATTGGTTAAATTAGTTGTTTGTGCTACAATTATATTGTAATATTTATGTACAGCGTTATTTATGTTTATAATGTGGAAAGTTAGTGATCATGTGGCAAATTTAATTTTTAATTCCGTATTAAATTTGTGATATAGGATAGAATTAAGGGTATACTTTTCTGGTTATATGCATAATGCGTTATAACGGCGGCATAGCACATGCTATGACTATTATACCCCAGGGGGCAAAAATGGAAATAAGATTTTTAGGAGCTGTAAAAGGAGTAACAGGCTCAAGTCATTTAATACAATACAAGAATAAAAAGATACTTTTAGATTGCGGTATGTATCAGGGCAGAGATGATGATTTGAATTTAGAGGAATTTGAAATAAATCCTGCCGAGATTGATTACTTATTTCTAAGTCACAGCCATATAGATCACAGCGGCAGAATTCCTCTGCTTGTTAAGAAAGGATTTAAGGGAGTTATTTTTTGTTCAAAGCCTACATACGATCTATGTGAAATAATGCTTTTAGATTCCGCACATATTCAGGAGAGCGAAGCAGAGTGGAAAAACAAAAAGGCTCAGAGGCTTGGAAGAAAATTAGTTGAACCTATGTACACACAGGATGACGCCATGGACAGCCTTCAATATTTTAAAACAGTTCAGTATGATCAGATAATTAATGTTGATGAGGGTTTGACAGTAAGACTTAATGATGCAGGTCATATACTGGGCTCTTCAATTATTGAGATGTGGTTTGATGACGAAAATGAAAACGTAAAGCTTGTTTATTCAGGAGATCTTGGAATGGACCAGAAACCAATTTTGAGAGACCCTTCATTTATTGAGAGAGCAGATTATATAATAATGGAAGCTACATATGGGGACAGAGTTCATGATGATGTTGCTCAAAGAACAGAAGAGCTTATAAAGATTATCCTAAAAACCGTTAAAAGAGGAGGAAGTGTCATTATTCCGTCCTTTGCAGTGGGAAGAACTCAGGAGCTTATTTATGAACTTAATAAATATTATGACAGCCACTTAGGTGAAATTGGTACTAAGGAAAATGAGCTTAGAAAAATTCCTGTCTATATTGACAGTCCTTTAGCATCCAAAGCTACGGAAGTATTTAAACAAAATGCCGGTGTATTTGACGAGGAAGCAAGAGAGTATATTATGAAAGGAGATAATCCTCTTGAGTTTGAAAATCTTCATTTTACTCAAAGTGCTGAGGAATCAAAGGCATTGAATTTTTCTTCTGAACCTAAAATAATAATTTCAGCCAGTGGAATGTGCGATGCTGGGAGAATTAAACACCACTTGAAACATAATTTGTGGAGAAAAGAAGCAAGCATCGTGTTTGTCGGATATCAAGCAGAAGGTACTCTGGGGAGAAGAATATTAGACGGCGAAAAGGTTGTTAAGGTTCTGGGAGAAACAATCAATGTTAAGGCTGAAATTTATAATGTTGAAGGGTTTTCAGGGCATGCCGACAAACCATCGCTTTTAAACTGGCTGAAAGGGTTTAAGGAAAAACCAAAGACAGTCTTCATAGTTCATGGAGAACAGGACTCAAAACTTAATTTTGCTAAAGAAGTTAAAGAAACTCTCGGAATGAACTGCATAATCCCTGAGTATAATATTATTTATGAAATCAAAAAATCAAAAAACATAGAAAAAGTACCTGTTTCAGGGCCTAAATCTATCACGCTTCCTTATTCAAATAAAGTTAACGAGAAGCGCATAAGCGATTTGAGCAATGATATAAACGAGTTGAAGGAGATGTTTGAAATTGCTGTAGAAAGGGCTCAAAGCCATCTGAAGGAAAATATAAGCATAGATGATTACAAAAAAATAAACAATGCTATAATTGATTTGGAAAATGAAATTATTAATCTTACGGTTATGACCAGCAAATAAATATCGGGAGTATGCAAATGAAAAAATTAGCCATTGTAAGTTATACTGCTGAGTCTGTCAATAGCTATTATAATCAGATAAAAAGTTTGTTTGGCAATAAAATTTCTATAGAAAAATATTGTCTCGACGATTTTGCCGCCAATGGATATATAGTTATTGACGCTGATGTTCTGTTAATTCCATCATATCATTTGTTCAAAAAAATAAGAGAACATGTAAATAAAGATACTGAGCTCTTATTTGCAAACAGGACAATTTCGAAATCGGGGATGGACAAAATAAACAGTATAAATAAGGGTGCTAAAGTTGTGCTTGTTGATGAGAGCCCTGAAATGGCCGAACAGATAATCTCAATAATATATCAGCTGGGAGCAAGGCATATAGAGTTAAATTCATATTGGGCAACAGACTTAAATAAATCAAGGGGAGAAATATACATTATTTTAGGTCAGACTGACTATATTCCTGAAAATACAAAAGAAATAATTAATGTTGGAAACAGTCTCCTAGATATTAACTCAATTATTGATATAGGAACTAAATTCGATTTGTTTTCAGTGTTAGACAGGAAGGACATCGTACGAAGTTATACTGAAATAAAGACGGCGAATTTTGGGTTCCTTAAAATATTAGGACTTACCAACAGCCGCGAAAGTCAGCTTGATATTCTTTTACAGACCATAGATGCCGGAGTAATCGGAATCAATACAGAAGGCGAAATTTTTCTTTATAATGATAATGCTAAAGAAATACTGGGCAGAAATTATGAAGATGTTATAAACAGAAGCGGGTTAGAATTGATGCCTGAAATACCTTTTTCAATTGCACTGCGAAATCTTAAGCCTGTTGAAGAAAAAATAATAAAAATAAATGGTTACGATGTTGTTGTTTCTGTTAATCCGCTTCTTCACTCAAAAAAAACATACGGTGCTGTAGCGATTATACGAAAGTATTCTGATCTTGAGAAACAGGAATATTTATTGAGAAAAAAGCTCATTGGAAAAGGATATGCGGCTAAATATGATTTTAAAGATATATTCGGAAAAAGCAGTTCAATAACAGAATGCATAAACATAGCCAGAAGAATGTCCAGATCAAACTCTTCAGTTTTAATTACAGGAGAAACAGGAACGGGTAAGGAGTTATTTGCACAGGCTATTCACAATAATTCCCTAAGAAAAGAATATCAGTTTGTTCCTGTTAACTGCGGTGCCTTTCCGGAAAGTCTTTTGGAAAGCGAGCTGTTCGGATATGAAGACGGGGCTTTTACAGGAGCCAGAAAGGGCGGAAAACCCGGTTTGTTTGAGCTTGCACACAATGGCACGCTGTTTTTAGACGAAATAACAGAAATGCCGATGAATTTGCAGGTTAAGCTCTTGAGAGTTCTTCAGGAAAGAGAAGTTGTAAGGTTGGGCGGAGACCGAATAATAGATGTTGACATAAGAATTGTAGCCGCAACAAACAAGGATATTAAGGAAATGGTTGAGAGAGGAGAATTCAGACAGGATTTATTTTACCGCCTCAATGTCCTTCCGTTAAAAATTCCTCCTTTACGCAATCGAAGAGAAGATATAATCGGTCTCATAGATTATTTGAAGAAAACATTTAACAGCAATTTTATTTTAAAAGAAAAAGCCAAAGAGCTGCTGATTAATTACAATTGGAATGGTAATGTAAGAGAGCTTAGAAACTGTGTAGAGTACTTGGTTAATCTGGGGCTGGATGAAATAGACGGGAAGGATTTGCCAATCGATTTTAAGGTGTCTGATGACGAAGAAATTTTTGTTGTTGAACATGAGCTTATGCTTGAATTTCTTGAGCATGCAGGTAATAATATTAAGAAGTATGTCTTTGTTCTTGAGGAACTTAGGAATGCTTATATTAATGAAAAGAGACTTGGAAGAAGAAGTATATCTGAAATTGCAAAATCAAAAAAACTTTTCATTAGTGAGCAGGAAATAAGATCAATTCTCAATAGTTTGGAAAAATATAAAATGGCAGAAATCAACAAGGGCAGAAGTGGTACAGTTATAACGGATTTTGGAATAAAAATTCTTAATCATCTATTATCGGGTTAAAAGGTTTGGTTTGTTATACCTTTTAACCCGATAAATGTTTGCGCATAATTGTAAGCTTGCTTGAAGACAAGTAATTGCAGTGTTTTATAATTTTTTTTTGCCTAATATTAATGGCATGATTTATGCATGTATAAATATGATGCATATGATAATTTTTCTTCATGAAAGACATTTATTTGTCGGATGGGAAATAATTTCTATTGATGTCTACTATATATAAATGATTTGAAGGAGGGCTAAAATTGAAAAAATTAATGACAGGTAATGAAGCTATAGCTCGTGGCGCATATGAAGCAGGTGTGCATTATGCAGCAGCTTATCCGGGAACGCCAAGTACAGAAATACTGGAAAATATCGCTCCGTATAAGGAAATAATAGCTGAATGGGCTCCAAATGAAAAGGTTGCTGTTGAATCAGCCGTAGGTGCTTGCTATGCAGGTGCAAGGACATTGGCTGCAATGAAGCATGTCGGCCTTAATGTAGCAGCTGATCCTTTTTTTACAATGGGTTATACGGGTGTAAACGGAGGAATGGCATTAGTAAGTGCTGATGACCCTGGGATGCATTCTTCTCAGAATGAGCAGGATAACAGATATTATGCAAAAATGGCAAAGGTTGCATTATTAGAACCTAGCGACAGCCAAGAATGTAAGGACATGGTTAAGGCTGCTATGGAAATAAGCGAAAAATATGATGTGTTGGCTTTGGTTAGAATGACGACAAGGGTATGTCACAGTAAATCAATAGTAGAAATAGGTGAACGCACTGAAGTGTCTATTAAACCATATACTAAAAACCCCAGTAAGTATCTTGTAGCTCCGGCAGTTGCGAAACAGCTTCATCTTGTAGTTGAAGACAGGCTTAAAGAGCTTGAAAAGTTTTCTAATGAAACAGATTTGAATTTTATAGATTGGAATGACGATAAAAAAATAGGTGTGATTTCATCAGGTATTGCCTACCAGTATGCTAGAGAAATATTTGGTGACAAGGCATCGTACTTTAAAATAGGTTTTACTAATCCTCTTCCTATGGAAAAAATAAAAAAATTTGCTGAAGAAGTTGATACACTTTATGTAGTTGAAGAACTTGAACCATTTATGGAAGAACAAATAAGAGCTGCAGGCATCAATTGCATAGGAAAAGATAAAATTCCAAACACTTGGGAATTGAATCCGGATATAGTTGAAAAATCACTTCTGGGTACTGTAAAACCCACAATAGATTATGATAAAACTATGGCTGTTGGAAGGCCTCCTACCCTGTGTGCTGGGTGTCCTCACAGAGCTTTCTACTATGAATTGTCCAAGAAAAAGAATACTATGATTACAGGAGATATAGGATGCTATACATTGGGAGGAGCAGATCCTCTAAACGCAATGGATACTGTAACCTGCATGGGAGCAAGCATAAGTTCAGCTCACGGTGCTAAAAAAATATTTGATAAAAACAATGCTAATATGAGGGTTGTTGCTACAATAGGTGATTCTACATTCTATCATTCTGGAATAACCAGTCTTTTGGATGTGGTTTACAATAAGAGCAATACTATAACCTGCATTTTGGATAACAGAATAACAGCTATGACTGGGCATCAGGAAAATCCAGGTACTGGTCGCACTCTTCAGGGAGATGAAGCTTATATTACAGATATTCCTGAAACGGTGAAAGCAATAGGCATAAAAAACCTTCGAACAGTTAACCCGATGAATAATTCTGAAATGAAAGAAGCATTAAACTGGGCGTTTGATCTTGATGAACCTTCCGTTATTATTTCAAGATATCCATGCGCTCTTAAGAAATATTCAAAAAATGATTTAAATGAGTTTGGAGCTATAGAAGGTGTTTGCGTAGTTGACCAGGATAAATGTATAGGATGTAAAAAATGCGTCAGCACAGGCTGCCCTGCAATTCATTTCAAAAAAGAAATTAAGAAATCAACTATAAATAGCGCTCAATGCGTCGGATGTACTTTATGTATGCAAGTATGTCCTGTAAAAGCTATAAGTAAGGTGGGTGAATAATATGAATAAGAATAAGAATATTTTGTTAGTTGGAGTAGGCGGACAAGGAACAATATTGGTGAGCAAAATTTTGTCAACTGGTCTTATGGAGGCTGGATACGATGTAAAAATGTCTGAAATTCATGGTATGGCCCAAAGAGGCGGAAGTGTATCAACTCAGGTAAGATTTGGTGAAAAGGTATACTCGCCTATAATTGGAGTGGGCGATGCGGATATTCTTGTATCATTTGAAACTATGGAAACATTAAGATGGCTTGAGTATTTGAAACCTGATGGAGTTGTAGTAATAAACGACTACGAAATTCCGTCTGCGCCAATACTTTCCGGTAAAGCTGAATATCCTGAGGGGATAATTGATTTGATAGAGAAAAAAGTAGACACAAGAGTTATTAAGGCTGCTGAAATAGCAGAAAGTATAGGAAGTGCTAAGGTTATGAACGTAGTGCTTATGGGAGCTTTAGTAAAATCAATGAACCTTACAGATATAGACTGGGAAGATGCTATAAGAAAAACTGTAAAGGAAAAATTTATAGACTTAAACATCAAGGCTCTGCGTGCTGGAATGGAAAGTGCATCTCTGGCAGAAGCCGGAAATTAATTAATAGTTTTGATAATTAAATTATACGAGGAAGATATATGAGCTATAAAATTTTGGCAATAAATCCGGGATCCACTTCAACGAAAATTTCTTTATATGAAAATGAATATGAAATTTTCACAAAAAAATTTGAACACCCCTTGGAAATTATTGAAAAATACGACAGTGTAGAAGAACAGTTAAAAATGAGAAAACAACTTGTCATCGAATTTTTAAAAGAAAAAGGTGTTGACATCAAAAAATTATCGGCTGTTGTAGCAAGAGGGGGGATGCTTCCTCCTGTAAAATCAGGAGCGTATATAATTAATGATTTGATGATTGACAGGGTTTTAAATAGACCTGTCATGGAACATGCTTCAAATTACGCAGCTCCTATTGCTTATGATATAGCAAAGGAAGCAGGCGTAGAATCATATATATATGATTGTGTTGTTACTGATGAACTTACAGATATAGCTAGGATTTCTGGTATGCCGGAGCTTCCAAGAACAAGTACCAGTCATGTTTTAAATACACGGGCCATGGCAATAAAGGCTGCCGGCGAACGAGGCAAGAAATACGATGACATGAATATAATTGTTGCTCACTTGGGAGGTGGAATTTCTATTAACCTACATGTGGGCGGAAAAATAGTGGACTTGGTATCCGATGATGAAGGTCCGTTCTCTCCGGAAAGGGCAGGTAGAGTACCTTGCAGAGAGCTTATTAATCTGTGTTATTCTGGCAAATATGATAAAAAAACTATGCAGAGGAAGCTAAGAGGAAACGGAGGATTAAAAGCCTATTTAAATACAATTGATGCTAGAGAGGTTGAAAACATGATTTCAGATGGCAACGAAAAAGCTAAGCTTGTTTATGAAGCAATGGCTTACCAAGTTGCAAAGGGAATCGGAGAGTTGTCTACAGTTGCTGAAGGAAATGTGGATTTAATAATTTTAACAGGTGGGATAGCTTATTCAAAGCTTTTAACAGACTTGATAGTAAAAAGAGTTGGCTTTATTGCTTCGGTAGAAATACTCGCGGGAGAAAATGAGCTTGAAGCGCTGGCGTTAGGAGCGCTAAGAGTTCTGAATGGCGAAGAAAAAGCGAAGGAATATACCGAATAAAATAAATACAATACAACTAAAAAATGCTCTCGATAGTGATATTGCTCTATAGAGGGCATTTTTGTATTTACATTTATGACATAAAGATTACCGAGATTATATAAAAATTTTACAAACCGGATGTATAATATCACAAATTTTATTTAAGATTCCGGAGGGGTTTATGAAAAATGGGAATCAGCTTATTGCTGCAATTGATATAGGTTCGCATTCTTTGAGTATGAAAATAGTTGAGGTAGACAAAAGAATGGGAATAAAGGTATTGGAAGATGTAAAACGGATTATTTCACTTGGCAGAAATACATATGCAATGGGAAAAATTAATTATGAAACTTTGAACGAAACATGCGAAATCCTGAAGGGATTTAAGCAGTTGATGAACGAATATAAAGTAAATGTATACAAAGCGGTTGCTACCAGTGCTATAAGAGAAGCAGCAAATAGAGATTATATACTTGACCAAATAAAAATCAAGACAGGACTACATATAGACGTAATTACAAATTCTCAGGAAAGATATCTGATGTTTAAGGCAATCAGAGACAATATGGATAATTACTCAGGCGTGAGGAGAGAAAATTGTATAATAGTTGATATAGGTTCAGGAAGCATTCAGGTTTCTATTTATGATGAGGACATGCTTACACTTAGCAGAAATATAAAGCTTGGATTTTTGCGAATAAGTGAAGTGTTGTCCGATTTAGAGGGACGGACGCTGAATTTTCCAAAGGTAATGGAGGAATATATAGAAAGCAGTATTGACAATTTGATGATGTTTCACAACAACAGGGTGTTCAAACATCTTATTGTAATCGGTGGGGAAATAAAATTAATAAACAAGCTTTGTGCTTCTGAAAATGTCTCAGGGCCTAATAAATATATTCTAAGGGAAAATTTTCTTAATCTTTATTATAAATTCTTATATTTATCTCATCAAATGCTTAGGAAAAAATATGAGGTGCCTAATGAAAGTTCGGATATACTTCTTCCCAATATGATGATTTTAAAAAAATTTCTTGATATAACTTCAGAAAGTGTAATTTATACGCCCATGGTAACCTTAACGGATGGGGTTGTGTCAGATATAATCAATAAAAAAAATCCTTTTATAGAAGATGAATTAGAATATGATACTCTTTCTCTATGCAGACTTATTGGACAGAAATTCCATTATCATCGTGAACATGCTGAAGATGTTGAGAACAAATCTCTTGTAATATTCAATGCGCTTAGGAAGCTACACGGACTGGGTTCAAAAGAGAGACTACTGCTGCAGGCTGCTGCAATACTTCATGACACAGGCAAGTATGTAAGCTACAACAAGCATTATGTGAATTCATACAACATTATTCTAGCTTCGGATATTTTGGGAATGTCCAAGCATGATATGGAGATTATCGCTAATGTGGCAAGATATCACAGCAGCGAGGTACCATCAAAAAGCCATGAAAATTTTGCTCAGTTAAGCGAAGAAAGCAGAATAATAGTTTCAAAGCTTGTGGCAATAATAAGAGTGGCAGATGCGTTGGACAGGAGTCATAAACAAAAAATAAGTAATATGGTTGTAAAATATTCTGAAAATGAAGTTGTGATTAAAATAGATGTGTCAGAAGAAATATTGCTGGAGCAGTGGACGTTTGAAATAAAATCCGAATTTTTTAGAGAAGTGTTCGGAGTTGCACCTATATTAAAAGTAAAGAAGGTAATTGTAAATGTATGATTTGAATTTATCAAATTCCGAACTATTTATTAACAGGGAACTTAGTTGGCTTGAATTTAATGAAAGAGTCCTTCAGGAAGCAAGGGACAGGAGCAATCCGTTATTTGAGAGACTTAAATTTTTATCTATTACGGCTTCCAATCTTGACGAATTTTTTATGGTAAGAGTTGGATCTATTAAGGAAAAGGTGAATTCCAATATTAATAAAAAAGATTATTCAGGACTTACAAATAAACAGCAACTAGAGCAAATATCCTTAAGGGCTCATAAAATGGTTGCGTCTAAATATAATGTGCTTAATAGGATGCTTTTGCCGGCATTAAAAAAGCATGGTATTTATATTTTAAAGGCAGAGGACTTAGATGAAAAAGAAATTTCTTTTTTACATGATTACTTCCACGAAGTAGTTTTTCCGGTGTTGACTCCCATGGCTGTAGACTCCAGCAGGCCATTTCCTCTGATAAGAAATATGAGCTTGAATATAGGCGTTATTATAAAAAAGAACTCATGTGAAAGTGACGAAGATTTGTTTGCGACAGTGCAAGTTCCGTCTGTTCTCCCAAGGATAGTAGAATTAGTGGGAGAAGATAATAACAGGCGCTTTATTTTGCTTGAAGATGTAATTACAATGCATCTTGGATATTTGTTTAACGGTCAAGAAATTATATGCGCATATCCATACAGAATTACTAGAAATGCAGATTTGGAGTATGATGAAGACGATGCAGATGATCTCTTGGAAGAGATTAAAAAATCATTGAAGAAAAGGCAGAGGGGCATGGCCATAAGGTTGGAAGTAAACGCTTCTGTAGATGAAAGGATTCTCAATATTTTGCAGGATTCGTTGAAGATTCATGATAAGGATATATATCTGAACAAAGGTCCTCTGGATTTGACTTGCTTTATGAAAATAGCTTCAATTGAAGGATACGATGAATTGAAATATATTCCGTTTGAACCTCAGGTGCCAAAAGAATTGTTGGGCAAGGAAGATGTGTTCGAAGCTGTAAGGGAAAATGACGTATTTCTCATACATCCTTACGAATCATTTAAGCCTGTTGTTGACTTTATAGACAAGGCGGCCAATGATCCGGATGTCCTCGCAATAAAACAAACGCTGTACAGAGTAAGCGGAGATTCTCCAATTGTAAAATCATTGGCTCAAGCTGCTGAGAGAGGAAAGCAGGTAATGGTGCTTTTGGAGGTAAAGGCAAGATTTGATGAAGAAAACAACATACATTGGGCGAAAAAGCTTGAACAGGCTGGCTGCCACGTAATATATGGACTTGTAGGGTTGAAAACCCACTGCAAGGTAACGCTTGTAGTAAGAAGAGAAAGTGATGGAATAAGAAGGTATGTTCATATGGGAACAGGTAATTATAATGATATTACTGCAAAGATGTATACCGATATGGGATTGTTTACATGCAACGAATATTTTGGTGCTGATGCTTCAGCATTGTTCAACATGTTGTCCGGTTACTCAGATGCGCCTTCATGGTTTAAATTTGAAGTGGCTCCTTTGGGTATGAGGGATAGATTTGTTGAATTGATTGAAAATGAAAAGCAGAATGCTATTGAAGGTAAAAGAGCGGAAATAATTGCAAAGATGAATTCACTTGTAGATCCGGATATAATAATAAAACTGTATGAAGCTTCTCGAGCCGGAGTGAAAGTACGCATGATTATAAGAGGAATTTGCTGCCTAAAACCGGGACTAAGTGGCTTGAGCAATAATATAGAAGTAATCAGTATAGTAGGAAGATTTCTTGAACACAACAGGGCGTTTTATTTTTACAATGATGGCAAAGAAGATTTATTTTTGTCAAGTGCCGATTGGATGCCGCGAAATTTAAATAGGAGAATTGAGTTGCTTTTTCCTGTTGAAAACAATAAAATAAAAAATAGAATTTTGAAAATACTTAGAATTGAGTTGAGTAATACCGTTAAGGCAAGAGTGCTAGGCTCAGATGGTAATTACAGAAGAATTGACAGAAGAGGCAAAAAAGTATTAGACAGCCAAGAGTTGTTCTGTTCCCTTGCAGTCAGTAATAGCCAGAAATATGGCGAAAACAATAATAGCCTCATATAAGGAGTGTTTTAGTGGAAGAAAATATAGCAATTATAGATCTAGGGTCAAATTCAGTTAGAGTCATTGTTGTAAAAATTAATTTCAATGCTTCATATAAAATGATGGATCAGATTAAAGAAATGGTGAGATTAAGCGAGGGAATGTGGAAAAGCAACCTTCTCACTGAAAAAGCCATGGAAAGGACAATTTCGGAGCTGAAAAAGTTTAAAGCTATAATTGAACGCCACAATGTTAAAAAAGTAATAGCTCTGGCTACGGCAGCTGTCAGAAATGCCTTAAACGGTCAGGAGTTTTTAGAGAGAGTCTACTGTGAAACAGGAATAAACTTTTCTGCTATTACAGGTGAAGAAGAAGCTTACTTGGATTACTTAGGTGTAATAAACACCATTGATATAGAAAACTGCATAATAATCGATACAGGAGGCGGAAGCACTGAGCTGGTTCTTGTTGAAGAAAAAAAAGTAAAAAATTCAATCAGCATTCCGTTTGGAGCAGTTACATTGACGGAGCAGTTTCTGGAGATGGATGATTCAAAGATAGATGAAGCGGAAAAATATATGCGAGATTTATATAAATCAATTTCATGGCTCAGCAAATCTAAAGTCTTAAACATTGTGGGGCTTGGAGGATCTGTCAGAACACTATCCAAAGTGCATAAAAGAAAAATAGAGTTTGCTGGACATCCAATACATAATTATCGAATGAGTGTAAAAGATGCGGAAGATATATTCTGTTTAATAGAAAATACTGAAAGATTTTCTAGAAAAGATATCCCTGGAGTTAACAAGGACAGAGCGGATATTATTTTGGGTGGGCTGGTTCCTATTAAAGTGCTGATGGAATACACAGGAGCACAAAATGTAATTATAAGTGGAAATGGATTGAGGGAAGGCGCTTTCTATAGATATTATTTTAGCAAATATGAGTTGAATGAAAATTTTGCTGATGATGTACTTCAGCACAGCACAGATAATATTTCACTTAAATACGATGTCAACATTCAGCACGGGCATATGATAAAACATCTTTCACTTAATTTATTTGACCAGCTTAAAGAAATTCACAAGCTTGAAGATAGCACAAGAAAGCTTTTGGGCATAGGAGCATTGCTGCACGATGTGGGCCTTTATGTGGATTACTATGACCATCACTGCCACGGTTTCTATCTTGCACTCAACTCAAGAATTAACGGATTGACATATAGAGAGCTGGTAATATGTGCATTTATTATAGGGATGCACAGAAATGATGAGCTTAAAACTGACTGGAAAGATTATTGTCCTGTTATAGATTCGGGAGATTTTGAAACAATACGAAAACTGAGCATTTTTGTCAGGGTGTGTGAAGAGTTATGCAAATCCCAGAATGGAAATATAAAAGAAATAAAATGTTCAACAGAGAAAAATAATATTAAAATTACTCCTGTTAGTCATGATGCAAAAGCACTGCAATTGCCTAAAACTCTTCAGTGTGAAAAGGCATTCAGAAAGATATTTGGAAGAAATCTTATAATTTCTTAAGATGCAAGCTCATTATTGATGACTTTGCAATTAATAAAGGTCCGCAGTAATGCGGGTCTTTATTAATTGCGACAGACACATACGAACTATAGTATAATTGATTATGTTATAGTTCGATACAATACGAATATAAAAATGTTAAATTATAAAATCATATCATTTTGTATTGACTTTAATATTTCTATTTGCTATTATAGAGTTGAAATTACAAATAACGAAATTTAAGGATGGTTGTTATGAACTTTGAAGTCAGAAGAGTGTATGTGGAAAAAAAACATGGCTTTAATACAGAAGCTGTTAACTTGAAGGATAACTTTATTGAAAATCTGCAACTTACAAATTTGGATGATGTTCGTGTTTTGAACAGATATGATGTATCTCACATAGATCAGGAAGATTTTATAAGGGCAGTAACTACAGTTTTTTCAGAACCTAATCAGGATAATACATATGATGAAATAGAAATTAATCATAATGTATTTGCTGTTGAATATCTTCCCGGACAATATGACCAAAGGGCGGATTCCGCAGCGCAATGTATCCAAATAGTAACAGGCAAGGACAAACCTACAGTAAAGTATGCAAAGGTTATAGTTCTTGAGGGAGAATTGTCGGAAGAAGATTTAGACAAAATTAAAAAATATTGTATTAATCCTGTGGACTCGAGAGAGGCTTCATTAGAAAAGCCTGATACTCTGGATGAAGTGTATCCTAAGTCTGAAGAGGTAGAAATAATAACGAATTTTATAAATAAATCCAAGGAACAATTGGAAGAATTCCGTGTTGACAGAGGACTTGCCATGAGTTTCGAGGATTTGTTTTTTTGCCAGGAATATTTCAGAGACACTGAGAAAAGAGATCCTACTATTACAGAAATTAAGGTAATAGATACGTACTGGTCAGATCACTGCAGACATACAACATTTTCTACAGTAATTGAAAACGTAAAATTTGAAAATGGAAAAACAACGGATGAAATAAAAAACACTTATGAAGAATATATAAACACAAGAAAATTTGTGCATGATAAAAAGCAGAAGGATATTACCTTGATGGACATGGCAACAATAGGAGCTAAGGAGTTAAGGAAGCGTGGTCTTCTGGATAACTTGGAAGTATCTGATGAAATAAATGCATGCAGCATAATAATAAATGTAGATGTGGACGGAAAGAATGAAGAATGGCTTTTGATGTTTAAGAACGAAACGCACAATCATCCTACAGAAATAGAGCCCTTTGGAGGAGCTGCTACATGTTTGGGCGGAGCAATAAGAGATCCTCTTTCAGGTCGTGCATATGTGTATCAGGCAATGCGTGTTTCTGGAAGTTCGGACCCAAGGCAAAAATGGGAAGATACGCTACCTGGCAAGCTTCCTCAAAGGAAGATTTCAACAGAGGCAACTTCAGGCTACAGCTCTTATGGAAACCAAATAGGGCTTGCTACAGGTTATGTTAATGAAATATATCATCCTGACTACGTGGCAAAAAGAATGGAAGTTGGTGCTGTAATAGCAGCAGCTCCAAGAATTAATGTAAAAAGAGAAGATTCTGAAAAAGGCGATGCGATTATCCTATTGGGTGGAAGGACAGGAAAAGATGGTTTAGGTGGAGCTACAGGAGCCTCAAAGGAGCACACCGAAGAATCAATTTTGCTGTGCGGTTGTGAAGTTCAAAAGGGAAATGCACCAACCGAGAGAAAAATTCAAAGACTGTTCAGAAATTCAATTGTCAGTAAAATGATAAAAAAATGCAATGATTTTGGTGCAGGAGGAGTATCTGTTGCTATAGGAGAATTAGCCGAAGGACTTAATATAAATCTTGATCTTGTGCCTAAAAAATATGAAGGGCTTAACGGAACAGAACTTGCCATTTCAGAATCACAGGAAAGAATGGCTGTAGTTATCAGAAAAGAGGATATTGAAGAGTTTAACAGATATGCTCATGAAGAAAATTTAGAATCAACTCATGTGGCTGATGTAACAGATGACAGAAGATTGAAAATGAGTTGGAATGGAAAAATAATTTTAGATATAAGCAGAGAATTTTTAGATACTAACGGAGTGAAGCAAAGGATAAATGCTTTAGTAAAAGAACCTGAAAATGTATATTCAGAAATAAATGTAAAATGTAATGAATTAAAAAGTGCATGGTTTGAAAATTTGAGGGAT
The DNA here is from genome assembly GCA_018436705.1 of Sedimentibacter sp. Lineage (GTDB taxonomy): Bacteria > Bacillota > Clostridia > Tissierellales > Sedimentibacteraceae > Sedimentibacter. Next base: position 81,543 of record JAHDLA010000019.1, on the reverse strand, counting down.
TTAAATGTGGCTAGTCAAAAAGGTATGGTTGAAAGATTTGACTCCACAGTTGGAGCCGGTACTGTGTTAATGCCTTTCGGAGGGGAAAAACAGCTGACTCCAGCAGAGGGAATGGCTGCTAAAATACCTGTATTAAGCGGAACAACAAATACATGTTCTCTCATGGCTTACGGTTTTGATCCTTATCTATCAAAACAAAGTCCATATCACGGAGCTATGTATGCGGTTATACATTCTGCTGCGAAAATTGTGGCAATGGGCGGCAACTATAAAAATATTAGGCTAACATTCCAAGAATATTTTGAAAAACTTAATAAAGATCCGGAAAAATGGGGAAAGCCGATGTGTGCTTTGCTTGGTGCTTTCAAGGTGCAGCATGAGCTTGAAATTGCGGCAATAGGTGGAAAGGACAGCATGTCCGGAACATTCAAAGATTTAAATGTTCCTCCCACACTTATTAGTTTTGCCGTAGCAACTGAAAATGTTAAAAATGTAATATCTCCGGAATTTAAAAAATCTGGCAGCAAGGTGAGCTTGCTTAAAATTAATAGACTTGATAATAATATCCCTGATTTTGAAGATATAAAAGAGAAGTATTCAAAGGTGTATGGAGCTGTTAAATCAGGAAAAATTCTAAGTGCACATACGGTTGGATACGGTGGTATTGCTGCGGCTATAAGTAAAATGACATTGGGCAACTATATTGGATTTAAAGCTGACAGCAACTTTAATGCAAGTTTAGATAAATGGTTTACTGCAGATTACGGTGATATTATTCTTGAAGTAGAAAATGATGCAGAAATACCTGGATGCATTCAATTGGGAACAACTACAGAAGAAGAGAAAATAGTGATAGACAGTTCAATAGCAATGGCATTGGATGATGTGAAAAATGAGTGGCTTAAGCCTCTAAACAGCATTTATCCCATAAAAAAAGATGCTGACGGTACAACGAAGAACTATCTCGCTTTAGGGGGAGCAAAGATTAAATCGTCAACAAGCATTGCTAGACCAAAGGTATTTATACCTGCGTTTCCCGGAACGAATTGCGAGTACGACACGAAAAGGGCTTTCGAAAGGGCAGGGGCTGATGCAGAAATATTTGTATTTAAAAATCTAAACAAAATAGATGTAAAAGATTCTATAGAAGAAATGAACAGGCTTATAAGGAAATCTCAGATGATTGCATTCCCTGGAGGATTTTCTGCAGGAGATGAACCGGAAGGATCCGGTAAATTTATCGCTGCTGTTTTCAGAAATGAATTGTTGAAAGATGCAGTTATGGATTTGCTCAAAAATAGAGATGGATTGATAGTAGGAATATGCAACGGATTTCAGGCGTTAATTAAATTAGGTTTGGTACCCTTCGGTGAGATTGTAAACATGGAGGATGATTATCCTACACTTACCTACAATAGCATAAGGCGTCATATATCTACATTTGCAAAAACAAAAGTTGTGAGTAATTTGTCACCTTGGTTAAGCATGTGCAATGTAGGAGATGTTCACCATCTTCCGGTATCCCACGGAGAAGGAAGATTTGTTGCAAATGAGGAATGGATTAAGAAAATGAAGCAAAGCGGTCAAATAGCCACTCAGTATGTGGATGAAAATGACAATCCTACCTATGATGGATTTTATAATTTGAACGGTTCAGTGGAAGCAGTTGAAGGAATAACAAGCCCAGATGGAAGAGTCCTTGGGAAAATGGCTCATTCTGAAAGGCTGGATAAAGATCTTTATAAAAACATACCCGGCTCTAAAGATCAGTTAATCTTTGAAGCAGGTGTAAATTATTATAAATAAAAAGCAGGAGGAAAAATGAAAGCAGCAATTATTATGGGAAGCGATTCGGATTTCCCTATAGTAGAAAAAGGTTACAACATACTAAAAAATTTCGGAGTGGATGTTGATGTACGAGTAATCTCAGCTCACAGAACTCCGGACGAGGCTATCAGCTTTGCAAAAAATGCTGAAAAAAATGGATATGAAGTTATAATAGGTGCTGCAGGTAAGGCAGCGCATCTTCCAGGAGTACTGGCGGGCTGTACTGTTCTGCCTGTTATAGGTCTTCCTATAAAATCATCAGAGCTTGATGGTGTGGATGCGCTTTATTCAATAGTGCAGATGCCACCGGGAGTACCGGTTGCAACGGTTGCAATAAATGGTGCAGAAAATGCAGCTTTGCTTGCAATACAGATTCTTTCTGTGAAATATGAAGTCCTAAGAGAAAAGTTCTATGATTACAAAAAACAGATGGCTGAAAAAGTATATAATAAAAACAAAAAAATAAATGATAAATTAAATGGAGGAATATAATGAATAAGCTTGAAATGCTCTATGAAGGCAAAGCAAAAAAGGTCTACAAGACAGATGATGATAAAAAATATATTGTTGAGTACAAGGATGATGCTACTGCTTTTAACGGAGAAAAGAAGGGAACAATAGTAGGAAAAGGTGTTGTTAACAATAAGATGTCAGCTGCTTTATTTGCACTTTTGGAGAAGGAAGGAGTTCCTACACACCAAATTGAGCTTTTAAATGACAGAGAATCACTAGTTAAAGCAGTTAAAATTCTTCCATTGGAAGTAATAGTGAGAAACGTAGCTGCAGGATCTCTTTCAAAAAGACTTGGAATTGATGAAGGCATTGAAATGAAAGAAACCGTGCTTGAATTTTCTTATAAGAATGACGAGCTTGGTGATCCTATGATAAATGACTATCATATAAAAGCAATGAGCTTTGCAACTGATGAACAATTGGAAACAGTTAAAAAATATGCACTGAAGGTAAATGATGTTTTGAAAAAATTCTTCCTTGAAATTAACATCAAACTTATAGATTTCAAGCTTGAATTTGGACTTTACGATAATAAGGTGATTCTTGCTGATGAAATTTCACCTGATACTTGCAGACTTTGGGACGCTGAAACTAATAAAAAACTTGACAAAGACAGATTCAGAAGAGATATGGGCGGAGTTGAGGAAGTATATCAGGAAGTTTTTGCAAGAATAAGCAGCAAACAAAGCTAATCTGAGGAGATAATATGTGCATTAAAATATTAGATGATGACAAGCTTCATGAAGAATGCGGAGTTGTTGGGGTATATACAGAAAATACAAAAGCAGCGGCACAATTGATTTACTACGGCTTGTTTGCTTTGCAGCACAGGGGACAGGAAAGTGCCGGTATTGCAATACACACCGACAACAAAATAGAATACCACAAAGACATGGGACTTGTGGCAGATGTACTCACAAAAGACGTGATAAACAAATACGAAGGTAATATTGCTGTAGGGCACGTAAGATATTCAACCTCCGGAGGAAGTGAAATACAGAATGCACAACCTTTAGTTGTAAGATATAAGGAAGGTTCAATTGCACTGGCTCATAACGGAAACCTTGTAAATGCTGATTCCTTGAAAAGCATGTTGGATGACAACGGAGTAATATTTCAAACATCTACAGACTCTGAAGTTGTTGCAAACATGGTTGCTAGACACAATAAGGGCGACATTATAAAATCAATTCAAAATGTTACCGAAATTGTAAAAGGAGCGTATGCCTTTGTTTTTATGACTGAAAATGAACTGATAGGTGTTAGAGATAACTTTGGGTTAAGGCCTTTGTGCTTGGGAAAAAGGCCGGATGGTTACCTGCTTACATCTGAAAGTTGTGCAATAAGTGCAATGGGAGGAGAGTTCGTAAGAGACATTGAGCCCGGCGAAATGGTAGTAATAAAAGATAATAATGTGGAAAGCATAAAAAGCAACAAATATGCGCAAAAAAAGCTGTGTATATTTGAACACGTATATTTTGCAAGGCCGGACAGTACTTTAGACGGCGTCAACGTATATCAATCAAGATATAATGCAGGTAAATTGCTTGCTGAGGAAGCGCCTGTTGAAGCTGATTTGGTGTTTGCTGTCCCTGATTCGGGAACTCCTGCAGCCATAGGATATGCAACTGAGCTTGGAATCCCATATGGCCTGGGTCTTATTAAAAACAGGTATGCTAAGCGTACATTTATTGAGCCGGAGCAGTCTTTGAGAGAACAGGGAGTTAAAACAAAACTAAGCGTATTGAAAGACCTTGTAAAAGATAAAGTAGTGGTTATGATTGATGACAGCATTGTAAGAGGTACAACAATGAAGCAGATTGTGAGCATGGTCAAAGAAGCGGGAGCTAAAGAAGTTCACGTAAGAATAGCGTCCCCGCCTGTAATTAATTCTTGCTTTTTTGGGATAAATACACCTGATCGAAAGAAACTGATTGGAGCAAATTATACTATTGAAGAAATAAAAGAATTTATTAGCGCGGACAGTGTATACTACTTGAGTATTGAAGGCTTGGTGAAGTCTACGGAATCAACCAATAATTACTGTCTTGCATGCTTAAATGGAGAATACCCTATGGAAGTACCTAATCAGAACATGTAAAGGAGAAAATATGTCCAAAAAACTAACATACAAAGATTCAGGAGTAGATATAAAGGCTGGATATGAAACTGTAAAGTTAATAAAGGATTATGTAAAAAAAACATACACAAAGGGTGTCATGTCTGATATTGGCGGTTTTGGCGGAATGTTTTCGGTTGATAAAGATGAGTACGAAGAACCAGTGCTTGTATCAGGGACTGACGGCGTTGGAACAAAGCTTATGGTTGCATTTAAAACAGATATTCATGATACAATCGGAGAAGATGCTGTTGCTATGTGTGTTAATGATATAATATGTCAGGGAGCTAAGCCTTTGTTTTTCCTTGACTACATTGCTACTGGTAAACTTGAGCCTAAAAAGGCGTCAGACATAGTCAAGGGAGTTGCTAATGGGTGCATAAAAGCAGGAGCAGCCCTCATAGGAGGGGAAACTGCTGAGATGCCTGGACTCTACGGCGAAGGTGAATATGACATAGCAGGATTTTGTGTAGGAATTGTTGATAAGAAAAAAATAATTGACGGTTCAAAAATCGGAGACGGAGATGTGCTAATAGGCATACCATCAAGCGGCATTCATTCAAACGGATACTCATTAGTGAGAAAAGTATTCTTTGACCATCAGAACTATAGTACATCTGAATATATAGAAGAACTAGGTTGCACATTGGGTGAAGCATTAATGGTTCCAACAAGAATTTATCCTGAGCTCATTCTTGATTTAATATCTAAATTTGAAATAAAAGGAATGTCAAACATAACCGGTGGTGGATTTTATGAAAATATTCCAAGAATGTTTCCAGAAGGCATAACGGCTGATATAGAAACAAAAGACATAAATGTGCTTCCAATATTTAATCTTATTCAAAAATCTGGAAATATAGATGTGGATGAAATGTATTCTACATTTAATATGGGAATCGGAATGGTTCTGGCAGCAGGGGCGGAAGAATCGACAAAGATACTTGAATATCTCAAAAAATTAGGAGAAAAACCTGTCATAATAGGAAAGACTGTTAAAAGAGAAGGCGGTCTTAAAATATGCCATTAAAAATAGGAGTGCTTATATCAGGCTCAGGAACAAACTTGCAGTCGTTAATAGATAATGTGGAAAGCGGAAATATTAATGGAGAAATCTCTGTAGTAATTTCAAATAAAAAAGATGCTTATGGCCTAGAGAGAGCGCAAAAATATAAAATAGATGCGGTATACTTAAATCCTAAAAGCTACGGAAGCTCTGAAGAATATAATGACGCTATTATTGAAGAACTAGAGAAACGAGGAGTGTCTTTAGTTGTGCTTGCAGGTTATTTGAAGATATTATCAGAGAAATTTATAAAAAGCTACAGAAACAGAATTATAAATATACACCCTTCCCTTATTCCTTCATTTTGCGGAAAAGGGTACTATGGCATCAGAGTTCATGAAGCAGCTATTGATTATGGTGTCAAGGTAAGTGGCGCTACGGTGCATTTTGTTGATGAACAGGCGGACACAGGCCCTATCATATTACAAGAAGCAGTGTGTGTTGATGATGACACAAAAGAAACGCTTCAGAAGAAAATCTTAAAAGTTGAACATAAGCTTCTTCCAACAGCAGTTAAATATTTCTGTGATGGAAGAATAGAAGTACAAAATAGGAAAGTAAAAATAAAGGAGCTGAATTAAATGAGAGCTTTAATAAGCGTATCGGATAAAACAGGAATTACCGAATTTGCTAAAAGACTTGATAAGATGGGTATTGAAATTATTTCAACTGGTGGAACACATAAAACTCTTGAGAAAGCAGGAATTAAGGTTACAGGAATTTCAGAAGTAACGGGATTTCCTGAATGTTTGGACGGCAGAGTTAAAACACTTCATCCTAAAATTCATGCCGGACTTCTTGCGGTTCGCAATAACCCTGAGCATATGAAGCAGCTTCAAGATTTGGGAATACAGACTATAGATTTGCTTGTAGTTAATTTGTATCCATTTAAACAAACAATACAAAAAGAAAATGTAGAAAGACAAGAAGCAATTGAAAATATTGACATAGGTGGTCCTACAATGCTTCGTGCTGCTGCAAAAAATTATCAGGATGTTGCGGTTATAGTTGACCCGTCTGATTATGAAAAAGTAGTAAAAGATTTGGAAGAAAAAAAAGAGGTGTCGGAAGAAACAAAGTTTTATCTTTGTGGTAAGGTGTTTGAACATACGGCACATTATGATACTTTAATAGCATCATATCTTAAAAAAGAAAGAAATGATAATAGCCTTCCTGAAACAATAAGTATGACATATGAAAAGGTTCAGGAAATGAGATACGGTGAAAATCCGCATCAAAAAGCTGCTTTCTACAGAGAAGCAGTTGGTGGAAAAGGACTTCTATCATCAGCTGTTCAGCTTCATGGCAAGGAACTTTCTTTTAACAATATTAATGATACAAACGGTGCTTTGGAATTGCTTAAAGAATTTGAAGAGCCTGCTGTTGTTGCGTGCAAGCATGCAAATCCATGTGGTGTTGGAATAGCTGACAATATATATGACGCATATATGAAAGCTTTTAAAGCTGATCCAACATCTATATTTGGAGGAATAACGGTATTTAATAGAGAAGTAGATGAAAAAACTGCTGAAGAGATAAATAAGATTTTTATTGAAATAGTTGTAGCACCTTCATATTCTCAAAAAGCACTTGAAATACTTAAGTCCAAGAAAAATATAAGAGTGCTTCTTATAGAAAATATTCTTCAGAAACAGGATGAAAATTCATACGATCTTAAAAAGGTTGCAGGAGGAATACTTGTTCAGACAATTGACTCAAAGTTAATTCAAGAGAATGAAGAACTAAAAACAATTACAAAAAAACAGCCAACAGAGCAAGAAATGAATGATCTAATAATGGCTTGGAAAATTGTAAAACACACAAAATCCAACGCTATAGCAATTGTGAAAAATGGTCAGTCAATCGGAATAGGGCCTGGGCAGGTTAATCGTATATGGGCGTGCAGACAGGCGATAGAACATGCGGTTGAATTTTTAGGTGAGGACAGCCTAAAAGGTGCATCAATGGCTTCTGATGCGTTTTTCCCATTCCCTGATTGTGTAGAAGAGGCTGCTAAAGCAGGCATTACAGCGATAATTCAACCAGGTGGTTCAGTTAATGACGAGTTGTCTGTGAATGCTTGTAATGAAAATAATATTTCCATGGTATTTACGGGAATGAGACACTTTAAACATTAATCATGTAATGACTTAATAATTAATTAATCGAAGCAGGGAGGACTCATGAATATACTGGTTGTTGGAAGCGGTGCAAGAGAACATGCATTGTGCTGGAAATTAAAACAAAGCAGCAAAGCAACAAAGATTTACTGTGCTCCGGGCAACGCAGGTATTTCTCAAATTGCCCGATGTGTTGAGATAAAAGCTGATAATTTGGATAAAATTACTGAATTTGCAGTTTCAAACGGGATTGATTTGACTGTTATAGGACCGGAAGGGCCGTTGTGTGAAGGTCTTGCGGACATGCTAGAGCAAAGGAACATCAAAGTGTTCGGCCCCTGCAAAAAAGGAGCAAGATTAGAGGCAAGCAAATCATATTCAAAGGAATTTATGAAGAAATACAATATTCCTACCGGCCGATATGAAGTATTTAATGACGCCGAAACAGCTATAAAAGGGCTTTCAAAATTTAGCGTTCCTATTGTAGTTAAGGCTGATGGATTGGCGGCAGGCAAGGGAGTAGTTATTTGCAGCACTAAGGAAGAAGCCGAAGAGTCTATTAAAAGTATGATGAATGACAAGCAGTTCGGTGAAGCCGGTGATACGGTTGTCATTGAAGAATTCCTTGACGGAACTGAGGCATCGCTGTTATGCTTTGTGGACGGAAATTCAATAATACCTATGGAGAGTGCAAGAGACTATAAAAAGGCGTATGATTTTGACAAAGGCCTTAATACTGGCGGAATGGGATGCTTTTCCCCAAACACAATTTACACCGAAGAACTGAAAGGTTATATATCAGAAAATATACTTAAAAGAACTCTGGAAGGGCTTAAACAGGAAAAACTGGGTTTCAAAGGAGTGCTGTTCATCGGCCTTATGGTTAAAGAAGGCAAAGCTAAGGTTTTGGAATACAATACGCGCTTTGGAGACCCAGAAACAGAAGTTGTGCTCCCAAGATTAGAATCCGACTTGGTTGAAATTATGCTAAAATGCATCGACGGAAATTTGACTGAGCAGGATTTGCAATGGAGTAGCGACAAATGTGTAACGGTTGTACTTGCATCAGGTGGATATCCGGAAAGCTATGAAAAAGGTAAGCAGATTACGGGCTTGAATGATGTGGATGACAGTATTGTGATTTTCCACGGCGGAACAAGGGCTGAGGATGGAAAGGTTTTTACTGACGGCGGCAGGGTGATGGCGGTAACAGCTATGGGAAAAACCCTTGATGATGCAAGAAAAACAGTTTATGAAAATATATTAAAAATTAAATTTGAAAAAATGCAGTTTAGAAATGATATAGCAAAATAATATGGGAGCGGTCATAAAAAATATAAATATTTTTTATGACTGCTTTTTTTATTGTACATTATTTCACTGTTTTATTTTGAAATCTATCATTATGAGCATTGTACTGAATATATTATTAATAACTAGGGATATAGGGAGGTTTCTATGGTCATATATGTTGTGCAGAGAGGGGATGTATTGTGGAGGATAGCAGATCATTACAATATTGATATTGATTCCATAATTGAGGCAAATGCTCTGCCTAATCCAGATGTTCTCCTCGTAGGGCAGTCGCTCATAATACCTACAGATGAAAATATATATAATGTTAGAGCAGGAGACAGCGCGTGGAAGATAGCTCAAAGGCATGGTATATCAGTTCAAGATCTTTTGTGGGAAAATGAAATTATGAATCCGAATAATTTATACATAGGACAGTTACTGACAATTCCAGAAAAGAAAAAGCCTGAAATTGAGGTTAATGCATTTACTTATACTTTAGGAGATATGGCTGCGCCTGTTATAGGTGAAGTTGGTGAAATGCTTACATATCTCAGCCCATTTGCATATCTTGTAAAAGAAGACGGAAGTTTGGTGCCAATAGATGACGAGGCTGCCATAGGTGAAGCCATAGCTCATGGAATTGTTCCTGTTATGGCAATTGTTAATTTCACTGTTAATGTGGCAGGCAGAAATGCAGCAAAAAATGTGCTTAACAATCCTGACATTGTAAACACACTTCAGGAAAATATCATTAATACAATGAAAGATAAAGGATATCAAGGGTTAAACATTGATTTTGAATATGTTTTACCGGAAGACCGTGAAGCATATAATAGGTTTCTTGAAAGTACAGTTAATAGGCTGCATGATGAAGGCTTTTTTGTTTCAACATCGTTAGCACCAAAAACAAGCGCTGATCAAAAAGGTCTTTTATATGAAGCACATGATTATTTAGAGCACGGGAAATTGGCGGATTATGTAGTTTTAATGACTTATGAGTGGGGATGGAGAGGCGGACAGCCCAGAGCCATATCTCCAATAAATGAAATTGAAAAGGTATTGGATTATGCTGTAACGGTCATTCCAAGAGATAAAATACTGATGGGATTCCAAATTTACGCGCGAGATTGGGAATTACCTTTTTTGCCAGGGAAAGAGGCTGAAACAATAAGTGTTGAGGAGGCAATGAATAGAGCATATGCTCATAATGCGCAGATACAATATGATTATATGGCCCAATCGCCGTTTTTTCGTTATACTGATGATGAAGGAAATGCGCATGAAGTTTGGTTTGAGGACGCAAGAAGCGCTCAGGCAAAATTTGATACAGCAAAGGAATATGGATTAAAAGGTATAAGTTACTGGGGTCTGGGGTACCCGTTTAGGCAAAACTGGGTATTGCTTGAAGACAATTTTGATATTAAAAAGCTGTAATTTAAATACAAAAGTAAAGTATTGACAAATATGGAATGAAGTATGAAGTAATTTGTATAAATTGAAATAAGTCTCATAATTGTAATGATTGTGAGATTTTTTTTGTGTTTGTCAGTTGAGCTGTTACATACTTTTAACTGCAGACTCCAATGAAGGCAATCGCACTATATTGATTAACGGAACCAGGTATAAGTAAACTGCGAACAAAATGCTTGAAGAGTTGACATCAAGTGTTGCAAGAGGTATAGCAATTGCTACACTCCATGGAAAAAACTCTGAAGTTAGTATTGCAGTATTTTCTAGATCTATAGCCATATCTATATTGGATAAATTTTTTTCGTAGTATATTGTGCTCATAAGCTGCTGTGTCAGCAGTACGGGGAGTGTCTGATTGCAGCAAAAGGCTCCGGTTACAAGACTTGTAAATAAGGTTGTTGGATATATGCCTATTCTATTACTCATTCCTTTAAGTAAATTTTTAATATCATTAAGCATTCCGGTTCCTTCAAAAATTCCCGAATATGAAGATGCAATAAGAACTATTAAAGAAACACCTAGCATTGATATAAGCCCACCGCCTGAAATAATGTTTGACAACGGGCTGCTGTTATTAAGAGTAAAGCCGAATACGGCAGATTTAATAACAATGATTAAATCCATATTCTGAACAAACAGACAAGTGAAGGTTGCAACAATTGCACTAAAAAACATAGAAAATATTACATTTTTTTTGAAAAACGTCAAAATAAATATAAGTAAAGCAGGAAATACTGTTATATAGCTGAGATTAAAATTGTTTTCTACACTGCTTAGCAGTGCCGTGTTTAATATTTTAGCAGAATTATTTTTTGACAAAATTACGTAGATTATAAGTGTAGCTGCGAAAGGAATAGCTCCTGTTACGAACATTCTTTTAATATTATCGTGTAAATTGGTTTCAGTGATAGCAGCAATCATATTTGCACTTGAAGACGTGGGGGAGCACCTGTCTCCGAAAAAAGAACCTGAAATTATGGCGCCTGCAGCGGCGTTTGTATTTACATCTCCACTCTTTGCAAGTACAATTAAAACTACACCTATTGTACCTATTGTGCCAAAGCTTGTTCCCAGCGCAAAAGAAACTATGCAGGAAAGCAAAAATGCAAATAATATAAAATAATCAGGATTCATAAGTTTTGTCCCGTAATATACTAAAAATGGAATTGTACCGCTTGCTCTCCAAACTGCGGTTATAATTCCTATCAGTACAAAAATAGGCATAAGTGATAAGGATTTTTTCATGCCACAAATTATCATTTTTATTACAGAAACTAGTTTATGTCCTCTATAAACTGCAACTGATGAGAAAGATATCATTCCTAATACAAGAGGAACCAATATTGAAATATTTTTAAATAAGCTGAATATAAGTGCAGAAGTAAAAATTAAAATAGAAAATAAAAAGTCCATACACATTCTCCGTTTAATTAAATTAATATTATTATATAACTATCATAGAAAAAGGCAATGATTTTATTTAATAAATGCATAAGATATTTGCATAATAAAATAAGACCATAATCCAGCACAACCATGGTCTTATTTTAACTTATATTAGGAGATTTTTGATTAAATAGTGATTAATAAATTAATTTCTTTGGATTGTAGTTATTTTTGTTTAAAGAGCAGCAACCCAACGGCTGTTCTTAAGGTTTTTTTCTGTTTGACAGCTGTTAAAAAATTCTGCAATATTTAATCATAAAGTTAATTTTTCTGCTCTTATACTAATATTATAATGTACAAATATAAAGATTTTATGAAGAAAATATATAAAAATTGATAATTTAATTATATAATAAATTTATAGATATATATAAAAGGTAAAAATAAGCAAAAAATGCTGAAATGTCATATTGATAATCACCAAGGATGATGAGAGTGTAAGACTCTATATATTTTATGAATCTTCAAGGCCCAGTGTGAAAATTATTAAGCATTGACAATGACAGCATAACAACTTATATTCTAACTAACATTTTTGGAGAGCTGTTATGAAAAATATATTAGTGATAGAGGATGACGAAAGAGTTTCTGATGTTATCTGTGCGTATTTGGAAAAAGAAGGATATCATGTGTTCTTGAAATCCAGAGGATTAGAAGGCATAGAGCTTGCAAGAAAAAATGATATCAGTCTAATAATACTGGATTTGATGCTTCCTGACATTTGTGGGGAAGAAGTGTGTAAAATAATAAGGGAAAAATCTGATGTTCATATATTCATGCTTACTGCAAAAGGGTCTATTGAGGAAAAAATAGATGGATTAAATATAGGAGCTGACGAATACTTGGTAAAGCCGTTCAGCCCAAGGGAACTTACTGCAAGAGTAAATGCATTATTTAGGAGGCTTGATAAGGATAATAACGGTGTGTCTTTTTATGATGACGGAAATTTAAAAATAAATTATGGCAAAAGAATAGCCAGTGTCAATGGAAAGGAAATTTGGCTTACTCCAAATGAATTCAATATATTACATCTTTTAGCTGCTAACAGGGGGAATGTGTTATCCAGAGAGCAGATAATTAGCAAAATTTTCGGGTTGGATTTTAATGGATATGATAGGACGATAGATGTTCATATAAAAAATCTTAGAAAAAAAATTGAAGAAGATACTAAAAAACCTAAATATATAATTACCGTTACAAAAGCCGGATATAAATTTAGTGGTGAATACTGATGACTACAATAAGAAAAAAAATTAGTATAATATTATTCTTGTGTTCTTTTGCAGCAATTGTTCTCATAATGCTGTTTGTTAATTTAACGATTAAAGGTATATTTAAAGAATATATGGCCGATGTGCAAAATAAAAGATATGAAAGGATAGTCTCATATTTGGAGGAAGCATATAAAAAGGACGGAAAATGGAGTGAATATTCAGGAATAGAGCTTATGCACGAGGCTTACATGAGCAACTATATTTTGACACTGTACGATGAAAGAAATACTTTGGTTTGGGGAATGAATCCCATGGACATAAAAAATGAAATAAATCTGAAGCATATGAAGGTGCAGGATGAAGGTGTGTATACAACAAAGAAATTTGGGCTTGAATACAACGATGAAATAGTGGGATATGTAGAGATAGGACAATATGCACCTCTTCTCATGACAGAGGAGGATGTTCTTTTTCAAACATCAGTCAATAAAAGTATCATTGCAAGTGGTGTATTAACTTTAATTATTATAACTGCAGCAAGTTTATACCTGTCCAAACAGTTTTCAGACCCCATAAAAGAAGTTGCCGGTATGTCCGTCAACCTTTCAAAAGGTCACTTCGAAGAAAAAGCGAGTATTCAGACAGACATAGAAGAAATAAGGGATCTAAGGAATAGCATCAATATTCTTGCTGATAAACTTAATAAGCAGGATATGATAAGAAAAAGGCTTATATCAGATATAAATCATGAAATCAGGACGCCCCTGAATGTTATGCAAAATAATTTTGAAGCTATGATTGACGGGGTTTTTCCTGTTACACAGGCGAGGCTGAACAGACTTAATGATGAAATTATACGCTTTGGAAAACTTTTAAACAATTTAGAGAAACTTAAAGAATTTGAAACAGAAAGCCTAAAGCTGAACTTTTATGCCATAGAACTTTTTGGGCTTATAGAAAGTTTATATGATGATTTTCTCATGGAATCTGAAAAAAAACATATTTCAATCGACTTGATAAAGGAAGGAGACACAAATTATTTCATATTAGGGGATTCAGACAGATTAAAGCAGGTGTTTATTAATTTAGTAAATAACGCGATAAAGTTTACAGAAAAAAACGGAAAAATATCCATAAATTTATATTCAAAAGGTAAAAAAATATTTGTTGAGGTAGCAGATAACGGAATAGGAATAAAGACAGAAGATCTGCCTTTTATATTTGAGCGTCTGTACAGAGGTGATAAGAGCAGGCACGAAACAGAAGGTTCAGGTATTGGGCTAACAATTGTCAAAAATATATTAACTCTGCACTCTGGGTCAATTGATGTAGAAAGTGAAGAGAATAATGGAACAAAGTTCATTCTTTGCTTTAACGCATTAGATTAGCATCATAGTTTTAGACTGTTGAAAAATTTTGCATTTTTAATAAATTTTCAACAGTCTGTCACTTCTACGACTTTTAAGAAGCTATTTTACAATCTTAATATATTTTTTATTTTCAGAGCTATTGAAACCTGTTCAATAAATTTAAAATTGTTATTCTCAAGGTTAAGCAGTCGTTTTGCCTTTGAAATTCTGTATCTCACGGTATTTTCATGCTGGTTTATCAAAGCGGCTGTTTTTTTAAAATCACCGTCGCAATTTAAATATGCCTCAATAGTATTTATTAATTCATTTTTATCGTTGCTGACATCTTTTGTCAGCGGTTCTATAACATCCGAATAAAAATCAATCAAAACATCTGAATTTTTTAAAGGATATAATATTTTATAAAGGCTTATATCCTTGTAATATACAGTATTTCCTTCTAATATTTTTGATATTTCATAAGACAGAAGAGACTGTCTCAGACATATATTAAAGCATTCTACTTCGTTGAATGTGTTGCTTATGCCTATATTATATCTGCTAAAAAAATTTTTTAATATTGATTCTGATTGTTCGATATATGAGGGTAGTAAAGACAACCTATCAAAATTAATTATCAAAAATATTCCTTTTTTATATGTTACAGGTTCAATTGCATTTATATTTTTTATTGTTGCAACACTCATCTGTTTTTTTACTCCAGAAAAATCGTCCGAGCTTACATATAATGAAACATAATTGTTTCTGAAATTTTTTATTATTTCATGGGCAGTGTCTATTATTGTCTTTTTACTTACATTATTTGATAAAATCCTCTCTATTTTCATTTCAAAAATTGTTTCTGATTTGTCAGAAAGAATCATTTCCATTGTTGTTTTGATTATTTCCGCATATGGAATATCAGGATCAATAAAAACAACAGGGAAATTATGCATATTGCAAAGATCTTCTATTTTTTGAGGAAGTTTTTTTATATATTCGGTAATGATAAACGTTCCGGAGCATTTGCAGTCAATGTATGCATTTATAAAATCAAACAGCATATCTTCGTCGTCTCCTGCAATATAAAAGCTGTTAATAAAAAGATCTCCTTTATTTATCAGTCCGCTGTTTCTGATGTCATCAGGAAAGGGACAGTCTATAAAATTGATTCTTCCTATCTTATTATCTAAACCACTGATTCCGGCAGCAATTTTTGCATCTTTAAACAAATCTATTGATAGTAAATTTTGTATGGTAACTGACATTGTATTTCCTCCGATTTATCTAACTATTTTACTATAAACAAACTAGAAATTCCAGAGTTTTTAAAATACTACAAAAAAATCAGCATATTTTTATAAAAATTACAAAGACAATTGAAAATATATAATATATAATACAAAACAAATATATTTATAATAAAATACGCATAAGTAAAAATGCAGTATTTTTTTCAGAAACACAATTGTATTTTATTAAATACATATTAATTGTTGAAGCCTATGATTATACATTGAAAAATCTAATTTAAAAGGATAATTCATAGGAGGGTATTAAAGGCGGTTTAATAATTATAAAAAATGCATAAATGTATTTGTATGCATAAATTGATACAAATCTACTAATTTTGTTGAATAAAAGGAGGTTGTCATGAAAGTATTGAATTTAAAAGACATTGAAGACATACTTGTTGGATGCACAATACTTGGAACTGGTGGAGGCGGTTCTTTGGAAGAGGGACTGGAGGCAGTAAGGACTGCATTTAGTCAGGGATACGAATTTAAGCTCCTGGATTTTTGTGAAATAAGTGAAGAAAAATATTACATAAATCCATATTTTTGTGGAAGTGTTAGTCCCAATGAGGAAAAAAAAGAGCTTTCAAATGAATTGGTCATGGCTGTTAATGCTCTGGAAAAATACATGAATGTAGAATTCGACGGCGTAGTTTCTATAGAATACGGCGGAGGAAATACGGGACAGGCTATGGCGGCAGCTGCAGAAATGGGAAAATATATTGTTGATTGCGATGCTGCCGGACGAGCAGTTCCGGAGCTTCAATTTTCCACTTACTTCGTCACGGGTAAGCCCATATATCCATTTTCGGTTGCTACACAGTTCGGAGATATAGGGATATTTCCAAAAGTAAGGGATGATGCAAGAGCAGAGGCTTTATCCAGATTTATGGCTGTAGGTTCCGAAGGTTCTGTTGGTATGGCAGATCATCCTATAAAAGGGAATTTGCTTAAAGAATCAGTAATACCTAGTGCCTTAAGCTATGCAGGAAAAGTTGGAAAAGCTCAAAGAGAAGCTATGGAAAATGGGCTTGATCCTGTTGAAGAAATTATTACAGCTGCTAGAGGATACTTTTTGTTTGAAGGAGTTGTATCAGACGCTCAGTGGAAAATAGTAGACGGATTTACGGTAGGTACAGTTGACATAAACGGAATCGAAAATTTTGAAAATGATAAATTTAGGATATGGTACAAAAATGAAAATATGATTTCGTGGAAAAATGATGCACCGTATATTACTTGTCCTGACTTGATTTGCGTGGTAGAGAATTCAAAGGGATATCCCATAACAAATCCAAATTGCAAAATTGGCGATAAGGTTGCGGTGCTAGGCTTTGAAGCTCATAATTTATGGAAAACCGAAAAAGGACTTAGTATTTTAAATCCTAGGTTTTTTGGCTTTGACATGGATTGTAGTTATATAAAAAATAATTTATAAAACGGAGGAAATATGAAAAAAACACTATCCATAATTTTAGCAATTCTTATGCTCCTAACGACAATTACCGCATGCGGTACAAATGGAGATGGAACTTCAAATCAGCAGGGCAAAAACGATGAAATGGACGTATTGTATTATGCATATAATTCAATTCCTATTTTAACGTGGGACCCAAGCATTGAATTTTCAAATGGCATTGTAGTATTGAACAACGTATATGAGCAGTTGCTGAGATTTAATGCAGCAACGAAAGAGTATGAAAATGTTCTGGCTACAGACTACAGTAAAAGTGAGGATGGAATGGTATGGACATTTAAACTTAGAGAAGGAGTAACATTCCATGACGGAACTCCATTCAATGCGGAAGCTGTAAAATACTCAATAGAAAGAACAAAGAAAATAGGCCAGGGCGCTGCTTTTATATGGGATCCGGTTAAAGAAATAAAAATTGTTGATGAATACACTGTAGACTTTGTTTTGTCACATCCGGCTCCGATGGATGTTATTGCCAGCTGCCCCTATGCATCGTTTATGATGTCGCCTTCACTGGAAGATGAACCGGAAAATTGGCTGGAAGAGGGAAATGCAAACGGAACCGGTCCGTACAAGCTCCAGGACAAAACAATGGGTGACGAGGTTATCCTTACACAAAATGAAGACTATTGGAAAGGCTGGGATGGAGAACACTTTGAAAAAGTTATAATTAAAAAAGTATCTGAAACATCATCGAGAAGGCAGATGATTGAATCAGGAGAGGCAGATATAACTATTGAGCTTCCTTCAGAAGATATTGAAGCATTAAAATCTAACGAAAATGTTGTGGTAGACGTTGTGCCTTCATTTACAAATTTAATTGGATTTTTCAATACACAAAAAGCTCCTCTAAACGATGTTAAGGTAAGGCAGGCACTTTCATATGCATTCCCATATGAGGATGTTGTAAATTATGCAATGGGAGGATATGCTTCGCAGTCCTACGGACCTGTTCCTGAAGGGATGTGGGGGCATTCAAAAGAACTTTTCCAATTCAATCATGATTTAGACATGGCAAAGCAATTGCTTGAAGAAGCTGGTATAAAGGAAGGTCAGATAAAACTGCTTTTGACTTATATGACAGGCGATGAAGCAGAAAAGAAAATGGCTGAATTATATAAAGCGGAATTATCCAAGATTGGTATAGAATTAGAAATCAGAGCGATGCCTTGGGAAAGCCAGTGGGAAATGGCAATGGGAAACAATGTGTCTGATCAGCAGGATATATTTGTAATGTATTGGTGGAATGATTTGTCAACACCATATTCATATTTGTATTCACTTTATCATTCGGAAGACAGCACCTTGTACAATCTGGGATATTACAGCAATCCGGAATTTGATGAATTAATAGACGGGGCTCAGACTAAATCAGCTGTCAATATGGCAGAAGCAGAAAGAGATTTTGTAGGTGCTCAAAAAATACTGCTGGAAGATGTGCCTTCAATATTTATGTATGACAAGAACGTTGCATGGGTTAAATCTTCGACATTGAAAGGTCATAAGGATAATCCTTCATATCCATTTGTTGTATTTTTCTATGATCTTTACAGAGAAAAATAATTATTGACAATAGAAAATACAGGGAAAGCAGATGCTTTCCCTGAGACTCGGAGGTAAAAGTTGAGTAAATATATATTTAAGCGTGTTCTATTGGGAATATTGGTTTTGGCGGGAGTAGTTACAATTACTTTTTTTCTTACAAGGGTTTTGCCGTCAAATCCTGCAGCTCAATGGGTGGGCCCCAGAGCAACACAAGAGCAAATTGATGCAGCAACAGTCGAGCTTGGTTTAGATAAGCCTCTTCTGGTGCAGTATAAAAATTATATTACTGACCTGATGCATGGAAATTTAGGGATGTCTTTAAGAACAAAGCAATCAGTTTTAAGCGAATTAAAGACATATATTCCTCCGACACTCGAGCTTGTGCTTATATCGACAATACTTGCCGTAATTATCGGAATACCGCTGGGACTATATTCTGCAAAGAAAAAGGATAAGCTGTTGGATCATTTATGCAGGTTCTTTTCTGTCGGAGCTGTATCTCTTCCAACATTTTGGGTTGCTTTATTTTTGCAGCTTATTTTTTATAGATGGCTGGAACTGTTGCCCCTAGGCGGACAATTAGATGCAAAATTGAAGCTCTTATACAATATTCCCAAGATAACGGGACTTTTAACTTTAGATACATTAATTTCAGGAAACATGACGCTGTATGTTGACGCTCTTAAGCATATAATTCTTCCTGCTATAACTATTTCCTTATATCCCATAGGTCTTGTTGCAAGAATGACACGTTCAGCTTTGCTTGAAATACTTGGCGAAGATTACATAAAGGCAGCGAGATCATACGGATTGAAAGAAAATTTAATTTTGTGGAAATACGCTTTAAAGAATTCTCTCGGAACTACAGCAACTGTGCTTGCTTTATCAGTGGGATATACTTTGGTTAACACTTTTCTGGTAGAAGCTATATTTAACTGGCCCGGTATTGGAAATTATATTTCGACGGCGGTTATGTCAATGGACTTCCCTGCAATTATCGGAGTTACGCTTTTTTCTGCGTGTTCATATATAGTGTTGAACCTTCTCGCTGACATTATTATAGCAATAGACCCGAGAATAAGAGTATAGGAGTGAATTTATGAAAAGCGATACAATAACAAGGATAATTAAAGCGAAATTAAACCAGCTGAAAATGAACATATACCTGCTTAAGAAGAACGCACTAACCAAGTTTGCCATGTATGCGGTAGTCGTTCTTTGCCTAATAGGAATCATTGCTCCGATAGTTCTTCCAAAGGATATACATGTAAACCAGGATGCTAATCCGCAGGAAAGTCTGCTGGCACCGTCTGCAAATCATTTGTTCGGAACGGATGAGCTGGGAAGAGATGTTTTTAAACGAGTATTGCTTGGTGCAAGCATATCATTGAAAACATCAATATTTGCAGTGGGTATTGCCATACTTATAGGAGTTCCCATAGGAGCTATCGCAGGTTATTTCGGAGGTTTTATTGATGAACTTTTAATGAGATTTACGGATATATTTTTAGGTTTTCCATCATTGCTTTTGGCTATTGTTATATCAGCATTTTTGGGACCTAACTTAAACAATGCAACACTAGCAATTGCATTGTCATGGTGGCCGTGGTATACGCGTATTGTAAGGGGACAGGCTGTGTCTCTGAAAGAAAGGCAGTTTGTCAAGGCTGCACAAGCAATGGGTGCTCCATCAGGTAGTATTGTAATCAAGCATATTATTCCAAACTGCATAGCTCCGATTATTGTACAGGCGTCAATGGATATAGGCGGAGTAATACTTACAATTGCATCTTTAAGTTTTTTAGGGCTTGGAGCTCAGGCGCCAGTGCCTGAATGGGGACTTATGGTAAGTACAAGCAGAAACTATTTTTTAAACGCTTGGTGGTACAGTATATTCCCTGGACTTGCAATATTTTTTACAGTGCTTATATTTAACCTGCTTGGTGACGGTCTCAGAGAAATATTGGACCCAAGAACGAGAAAGAACTAGGAGGCAGCCATGGAAGAGAACCATAAACCTTATCTTCATATCAAAAATCTAAAAGTAAATTTTAAAGGATATGACGGTATAAGGACAATATTGGATATTGATGAAATACAAATAGAAAAAGGTGAAGCCTACGGGATAATAGGAGAAAGCGGGACAGGCAAGACCGTTTTGGCGTTAACAATATTTAAACTTCTGGAAATGCCTCCGGGAGAGATTGTGAGCGGAGAAATACTGCTTGACGGAGATGACTTGCTTAAAAAAACTGACAGGCAAATGGAAAGAGAAGTTAGGGGAAAGAAAATATCTATGATTTTTCAAGATCCTATGTCAACTCTAAATCCTGTCTATACAGTTGGGGATCAGGTTATAAATGTAATAATCAAAAATCAGGGCTTAAAAAAAAGAGAAGCAACTGAAAAAGCTGTAGAAATGCTTCGGATGGTGGATTTGCCGGATCCTGAGCGCGCTATGGAAAAATATCCTCACGAGCTTTCCGGAGGACAGAGGCAGAGAGTTATTATTGCACTGGCTTTAAGCTGCGGTGCTGAAATTATAATAGCAGATGAGCCTACAAGAAATCTGGATGTTACAATACAAGCAGGCATACTGAAGCTAATTAAAAAGCTTCAAAAAACATTAAACGTAACTGTGCTGTTCATTGCAAATAATCCGGGACTTATTTCATCTACATGCGATAATGCAGCAGTGTTGTACAAAGGGATGATTGTGGAACAGGGAAATACAAAAGAAGTGCTGAGAAACCCCATGCACCCATACACATTTACTTTGTTAAATGCCATACCTAAATCAAGAAAAGACAAAATTATTTTGAAAAAACCTGATTTGATTAATGAAAAAATAGATTTAGAAACAGCATGTATTTATTACGATAAATGTTTGAAAAGAAAAGATAAGTGCAAGATGTTCCGAAATAACATAAAAATAAGCGAAATTCATCAAGTTAAATGTTGTTTTGCGCAGGAAAAAATTCAGGAGGGTATATGAGTGAATTAATATTAGAAATAAAGAATTTAAAAAAGTACTTTCCTGTTAAAGGCAGTAAGGCGACTTTTGTCAAAGCGGTTGACGGGGTTTCGCTGAATATGGCAAAAGGGGAAGTATTAGGGCTTGTTGGAGAATCAGGATGCGGCAAATCAACGTTGGTAAGTACGGTATTGAACTTGACACATCCTACGGAAGGCGAAGTAATTTTTGACGGGAAAAACATATATACTCTTGGGAAAAGAGAAATGAGAGAAACACGAAAAAATATTCAGATAGTTTTTCAGGATCCTTTTTGGTCTTTGAATCCAAGAATGCTCGTTAAGGATATAATAGGAGAGCCGTTAAGTGTACAAACAAAATTGAATAATGTCGAGATATTAGAAAAAATTAGTGAACTTTTAGAGATGGTGGGTCTGCCGAAAGACGGAGCATACAAGTATCCACATGAGTTCAGCGGAGGTCAAAGGCAGCGTATTGCAATAGCGAGGGCGCTGTCTCTGATGCCTAAGCTTGTCGTACTTGATGAACCAACATCTTCAATAGATGTTATATCACAGGCGCAAATACTAAGTCTTCTTGATGACTTGAAAGAAAAGTTTAATTTAACTTATATAGTTATATCTCATGATTTAAGTGTTGTGAGTTATATGTCAGATAAGATAGCAGTTATGTACCTAGGTAAGCTTGTAGAATATGGAAAAACTGATTTAATATTTAATAGCCCTAAACATCCATACACAGAAGCTCTTTTTGCAGCTATACCGGATATTAATACCGATAACATTGAAGATATGAAGACCCTCGAAGGAAATATACCAAGTTCGATTAATCCTCCGGAAGGATGCAGGTTTCATACGCGATGCCAATATGTATGTGACGTATGCAAGTTAAAAGAGCCTGAACTTATAAAATTAAATGATGGAAGATTAATTGCATGTCATAGATATAAAAATTAAATTTAAAAAATGGAGAAAGACTTATGAAATTTTTAGAGTTTGAATTGCAAAATGCAGCAGACAGATTAATTAAGGAAATGCTTCAGGTAAAAAAAGGAGAAACAGTGGTAATTACTGCAGACACATGCTCAAATGAGCAAGTTGTTAATGCAACTGCGTCAAGCGTGTACGCTGCAGGCGGGAAACCCATGGTTATATATACTTCCACTCCCAGCGGAGTAGGAAAGGCAGCAGATTTTGATCTTCCTGTAGAAGCTCTTGGAGGCGCATTAAAGCATGCAGATGTATGGATTGAATATAACAAGCAGTGGCTTTTGTATTCCACTCCGTTTGAAATTGCTTTCAGCGGCAACAAAAAAATAAGATATATAAATCTTGTGGAGATGAATCCGGATCTAATGATAAGAAATATAGGCAATATAGATATGCTGCTGCTTGCCGAATTTATGCAGAAGTTTACAAATATGAATATTAATACGAAGGCTTACAGGGTTACTACTCCGGCAGGTACAGACTTGACTTTCAAAACTAATCCAAATCACTTGGTTTGCAATGATTCAGGCGATGCATCAAGACCCGGTATGAATATGATGCCTGGGCAGTTAAACATTGTGCCGGAGTTTGACAGCATACAAGGTACTATCGTGTTTGATGGCTCTCTTGTTCCACCTTTCAGACTTTTAGATGCGCCTGTGAAACTGACAATTAAAAACAGCACGATAACAAATATAGAAGGGGGAATTCAGGCTGAACAATTTGCCGAATGGCTAAAGAGTTTCGGAGATCCTAATATGTATAAACTGGCTCACATGGCTTACGGACTGAACCCCGGGGCAAGATTGACCGGAGACATAGTTGAAGATGAAAGAGTATGGGGATGCGTTGAATGGGGTATAGGCTATGTAAGTCCAATAGATGCACCGCCAAAGGGACAAGATGCAAAATCACACTGCGACGGAATTTGCCTGAACGCTTCAGTATGGCTGGACGATGTGCAAGTGTTGAATAAAGGGAAATTTATCCACAGAGAATTAAAAGATTACGAAGATAAAATATTTAAGAGGGCATAATATGAAAAAACTAATAAAACAGGATTTGCATGATATACTGCTAGGCGCTGCCATAGTAGGAACAGGAGGCGGCGGAAGCCTTAAAGAAGGAATTGAATTAGTAGACAAGGCATATGATGAAGGATTTGAATTCACACTGGCAGAAATCAATGAAATACCAGACGATGCTTTAATCGCAAGTCCATACACATGTGGCTCAATTGGAGAACTTTCTCAAGAACAGAAAAGTAAATATGATGCTTTGCCAAAAATAAAAGAAGCAAAAGAAGTAAGAGCAATAAAAGTTTTAGAAGAGTACTTCGGAAATGAATTTTACGGCGTTATAGCAACTGAATTGGGTGGAGGAAATACTGCTGCAGCACTTAATGTGGCAGCAAGGCTTGGGAAACCTATAGTGGATGCAGACCCGGCAGGTAGAAGTGTGCCGTGCTTACAGCATTCAACTTTGTTTTTAAATGATGTTTCCATAACACCTATGGGCCTGGCAAATGAATTTGGGGACTCTATGGTTATTACAAACGTGGCAAATGATGACAGAGCTGAGCTTTTTGCTCGACAGACAGCAGTTGCAAGCTTCAATTCAGTAGGAGTCGTTGATCATCCGGGATATTGGAAAAATCTAAAGAATGCTCTGATAAAAAATACAATTACATATTGCCTGGAAATTGGAAGGACAGCAAGAGCCGCAAAAGAAGAAGGAAGAAATTTTGCTTATGATGTGGCTGAAAAGTTCAACGGATATGTAGTGTTTGAGGGTGAAATAACCGAAGCTGACTGGGAAGACAGGGAAGGCTTTACTTTTGGAAACCTGAGCATCAGCGGAGAGGGAGAATACAGTGGGCAAAAGCTTGATATATGGTTTCAAAACGAATATATAATGTCATGGAAAAACGGAGAAGTTTTTGCAACTGCACCGGATTCCATAAACATTTATAATCGGGATGAAAAGATGCCGCTGCTTAATCCTAACGGAAAACCCGGTATGAAAGTTACTGTTTTTGTCCTAAAGGCATTTGAAGAATGGAGAACAAAAGAAGCGGTTGATATATTCGGGCCGAGATTTTTTGGATACAATATGGATTATAGAAAAATTGAAGATATAATTTAAATACTTTCAATAATTTCAGGAGGCAGGCGATATGGATAATATCTATGACATAATAAATAACCGTTCAAGCTGCAGAAGCTTCTCAGACAGAGAAGTTTCGGATGAATGTCTTGAAAAAATCCTGAATGCAGCATGCAAATCACCGTCAGCAGGAGGGTTTCAAGCATATTCCATTATAAAAATAAAAAATAGTAAAACAAAGAAAAAGCTTGCAGAGCTTTGCAGAAACCAAATGTTTATAGAAAAAGCACCGGTGTGCTTATTATTCTGCATAGACTACAGAAGAATAAAGAAAATTTGTGATGTGTTACCTGCTCCATGTGAAGCAATAAATAATTTTATGGACTTTTGGATGGCCGTACTCAGTACGGCCATCTGTGCTCATACGGCTTGCCTTGCAGCTGAGGCTGAAAATTTAAAATCAGTTTACGTGGGGAATATAATAAATACTGTTGATAAGGTATCTGAACTTTTGAATATTCCTAAATATGTATGTCCGTCGGTAATGGTTGTTTTAGGATACCCTAAAAGTATACCTGCAATGTCTGAAAAATATAACAGAACTGTATTGGTGCACGACGAAAAATATAAAGATATTGAAATTGATAGTCTTATTAACGAATATGAGAATAAATATGAAAATTGGAATATGAAACCTACAAAAAAACTAGTCGATAATATTTACGATACATGCTTAAGGTATGATGGAATAGAAATGGCTGAAAAGTTTAGAAGCAATGCATTGAATTTCAATAAAATCAGTGCATATCAGTTTTGGTTTGGGTATTATTATTTAAAGCAAGATGATTTCCTTGATTTAAGCGGTTATGTTAATTATATGAAAAAACAAGGGTTTAAATGGTTAGAATGAATATATAAAATTTTTTGCTTGTAAAATTTATAAAAATGGTTTAATATTAAACCTAATGGATTAATAATAAACCGCAACAAACTGTAACATTCCACAGTCCTGTAATTATGGAACGATATTATTCCATGATTGCAGGACTGTGCTTTATATAAATAAAAAAAACGTTGATATTCTACTATGTTTAATTGGCATACTTAATGCAATTGAAAAAGAGAGGAGAAAGTATGGAAGCAAAGAAAATTAAATTAACAGCTGCAGAAGACAGGCCGCATATTACTTATGAGACGTTATCCGTGCTTCATAAATATGATGTAGGATTAATTTGGATGGAGGTTTACGCTTATGTAGCATATATTAAATTGATGCCTGTAGAGGATAATGTGTGGGAAAATATCAAAAAAGAGCTGCAAAATTTAAGCTGTTGGGAGTCGCTTGAAGAAATAGATATTTTTCCTTTTGAAGAAAAAGATACGGAAATGAAAAATGTATTGGATGTTATTTTACATGGTGTAACGCTGCTGAATAGAAATGGAGATATTAAATATTTTAATAATTTTGCAGCCGAAAAAATATTTAATACAGATGGCAAGGATATAACCGGAACCAACATTAATAAGTATATTGACTGTGATAAGTATTTAATCCAGTTAAGAAGCAATACTACAAAGAAAAACATTGTAAGAGAAAAAATGACAATTGGGAATCAGCTTTATGAAGTTAAGTTACAGCCGATTATCAATGAGGAAAACGTATTGAGCAGCTATTTGTTGTCATTTTATGATGTTGATACCGATATGTATGACCGCTATGATAACCCAATAACCTTTAAAGACATCTACGCAGAAAGCAACAAAATGCTTGAAACCATTGATCGAGGGAAACTATATTCAAAATCCGATTCGCCTGTATTAATAACAGGTGAAAGCGGTACGGGAAAAGAGCTTTTTGCAAGAGCCATACATAATGAAAGTAAAAGAAAAAATAAACCGTTCATAGCAATTAATTGCGCGGCAATTCCTTATCAACTGCTTGAAAGTGAGCTTTTCGGTTATGAGGGGGGGACGTTTACAGGCGGCAGAAAAGAAGGCAAAGCCGGTATATTTGAAATAGCAAGCGGCGGAACAGTTTTTTTGGATGAAATAGGAGATATGGCTTCTCATCTTCAAGCAAAACTGCTAAGAGTGCTACAAGAAAAAAAAGTGAGAAGAGTAGGCGGCGTAAAAGAAGTAAGCGTTGATGTAAGATTGATTTCGGCGACAAATCAAAATATTGATGAAATGGTAAAAAATAAAGAATTTAGATTGGAACTTCTCTTTAGAATCAACATTTTTAATTTGTCAATTCCTTCGCTTCGTGAAAGAAAGGAGGATCTTCCCATACTGTATGAGCATTTTGCGAATATGCATGCTAAAAGGTATCATAAGGAAATAACAGGGATAGAAAAGGATGCAATGCGTAAGCTCATAAACTATAATTGGCCGGGAAATGTGCGGGAATTCCAGAATGTTTTGGAAAGAGCTGTAGCTCTTGCAACATCAAAGGAAATAATGCCTAGAGACATAGTGCTTAATTATGCTATCCTTCCGGAGGAAAATTCAAGTTCCGGCTCTCTAAAGAAATATATTGAAAAGCTTGAAAAAAAGAAAATTATAGAAAGTCTTCAACAGTCAAAGAGCATCAGAGAAGCCGCCAGAAATCTTGAGGTTACCCATACTCTTCTTATTAACAGAATGAAAAAATACAATATAAATTTAAATCAAATATCAAATTATTAATTTTAGGAGGTTATATTTAGATGGAAAACTTAAGTAAAATGAAATTTGCAACTAGAGCTGTGCATGCAGGTTACAAAAAAAACGAATACGGTGCTCTTGCAACACCAATTTATCAGACGTCAACTTTCATATTTGATTCAGCAGAGCAGGGTGGTAGAAGATTTGCGTTAGAAGAAGAGGGTTATATCTATACGAGGCTTGGAAACCCAACCAGCACTCAGGTGGAAGATAAACTTGCGAATTTAGAGAATGCAGAGGCTGCTGTTTCAATGGCATCTGGAATTGGAGCGATTACATCTGTATTATGGTCTGCTTTAAAGGAAGGTGACCATGTAGTAGCTGCAAAAACTTTGTATGGATGTACATTTGCATTTTTAAATCACGGATTATCGAAGTTTGGTGTAACAACAACTTTCGTGGATACATCTGATCCGGAAAATGTAAGAAAGGCCATGAAACCTAATACAAGAGTGGTATATTTAGAAACTCCTGCTAACCCTAATATGCTTATATCAGACATAGAAAAAATTTCTGCCATAGCTCATGAAAATGAAGGATGTATTGTTGTGGTTGATAATACGTATTGTACTCCATATATACAAAGACCTTTAGATTTAGGTGCAGATGTTGTTGTTCATTCTGCAACAAAATACTTGAACGGTCATGGGGATGTAATTGCCGGATTTGCGGCAGGAAAACAGGAATTTATAAATGAAGTAAGGCTTGTTGGAATTAAGGATATGACAGGTTCAGTGCTTAGCCCGTTTGATGCTTATTTGATTAATAGGGGAATGAAAACTTTGCAAATTCGAATGGAAAAGCATTGTTCTAATGCTCAAAAGGTTGCAGAGTTCCTTGAAGCGCATCCTGCAGTCGAAAAAATAGCTTACCCGGGGCTGAAAAGCTTTCCACAATACGAGCTGGCAAAAAAACAGATGGCACTGCCAGGTGCAATGATTGCTTTTGAAATAAAGGGAGGGCTGGAAGCAGGAAGAAAATTAATGAATAGTTTGCATCTGTGTGCTCTGGCAGTAAGTCTGGGAGATACGGAAACGTTAATACAGCATCCAGCTTCAATGACACATTCACCTTACACACCTGAGGAAAGAGCATTATCAGGTATAACAGAAGGTCTTGTTAGGCTGTCAATTGGGTTGGAAGATGCTGAAGATATAATTAATGACTTAAAACAGGCACTTGATTTGTTGATTTAGCAAAGGATAAAATATCTGGGAGCTGTTATATTTCTGTCAAATATAAGTCAAAAAACACATTACTGAAAAATCTTTAATGTGTTTTTTTATTAAAATATTGCTTGACAAGGATTTAATAATATGGTATTCTTCATATGGTTAGTTTAAACTAACCATATGAAACGGGTGCTTGGAAGCCCTAAAAAAATATTTCAAAGTTAGCTAAAACTAACTAAAAAGAGGTGATGATTTGAGTATTGTAATTATCGGTGGCAATGAAAGAATGGTATGTCAATATGAGGATATATGCAAAAATTATGGATGCAAGGTAAAAGTTTTTGCAAAGGAGAATGGATCGCTAAAGAAAAAAATCGGCGCACCTGACCTGATGGTTCTTTTCACAAATACAGTATCTCATAAAATGGTCATCAGCGCAGTAGGAGAAGCCAAGCGAAACAACATACCTATTGCAAGAGTTCGTTCAAGCAGTGCCACCGCATTAAACATTTTGTTAGAAGAACATGTGTCAAGAAATAAGGAGGCATAAATGATGGAACAATTTTTGATTGAATACTGCTCTCCGACTTTAGCGGGATTAAAAACAGCAAATTTGTGTAACTGCCCTGCGCATTCCTTGGAGGAGCTTAATATGCATTTATGCAGAATTAATAATCTGCTGAATAAAAAAGATGTTTATCTTGAAGTGCTTAATAGTAAGAACGGCCGAGCTCTTATATATGTTTATCGTAAGAGCAAGATTACACAGGAATTAACAAATCAAAATATTTTGGATTTTTTAAGGGCATACGGTTACAATTGCGGGTCTTTTACATATTGTATTGAACGATTGAAGAAACGTTTTGCATGCAGCGATATTTTTCCACACGAAATCGGCGTGTTTTTAGGCTATCCGCTTAAAGATGTTATTGGGTTTATTGAGAATGAAGGAAAAAACAGTAAATGCTCCGGATTATGGAAAGTTTACAGTGATGAATATAAGGCGATGCAATTATTTGAGAGATATAATAAATGCAGAAAGGTGTATATGAAACTATTTGCCGGAGGAAGATCAATTATGCAGCTCACAGTTGCTGCGTAAAATATTAAAATAAATAAAAGGAGCAAAATTTATGAGTAAAGTAGCAGTTGTTTTTTGGAGTGGTACAGGAAATACGGAAAAGATGTCTGAATTTGTGGCAGAAGGTATAAAAGCAAACGGTACCGATGCAGTAATATATTCCGCATCTGAATTTAATCCGGAAATAATGGACGGCTATGATGCAATTGCATTTGGCTGTCCTTCAATGGGGGCTGAAGAGCTTGAAGAGTCCGAATTTCAGCCAATGTTTTCAGCATGCGGGGCAAAACTCAAAGGAAAAAATATCGCCTTGTTTGGTTCATATGGCTGGGGTGATGGTGAATGGATGAGAAAGTGGGAGGAAGAATGCCTGTCCCTAGGGGCGAATTTTGTAATAGACAGCGTAATTTGCAATGAGGTGCCTGATGAGAATGCAAAAAATGACTGTATAGCTTTAGGAAAGAAACTGGCTGAACAATAAAATTTATCAATATAAAACCCGCTGGAAGGCGGGTTCTTTTATTACTTATTAAAATAGCTTTAATTATGTTTTTGTACATGCTTTTTAATGGCTTCAAAGCTTTCTTCGCTGAGAACATGTTCAATGCGGCATGCGTCTTCTGTTGCTGTTTTTTTATCTACTCCTAAAGAGGCAAGCCATTCAGAAAATAAAGTATGTTTCTCATACACTGATTCTGCTATTGCTGTACCCTTTTCGGTTAACGTAATATAACTGTCAGTATCCATTTCAATATAACCGTTTTTGCGAAGATTTTTCATTGCAACACTGACGCTGGGTTTTGTATATTCAAGTTCATTTGCAATATCAATTGAACGCACCGGAGGATTTTTCTTAGATAGAATCAAGATTGTTTCAAGGTACATCTCAGCAGATTCCTGAATTTTCAAAACATCATCTCCCATATATGTATTGAATATATATTACCATATATTTGATACGAAAGCAAACTTAAAAAACTAATTGGGGGCGGGGTGCCGAAAATAGCATACATGAGCAGTCCTTTTCTTATTTATAAGTTGAATTAAATATCGTATAAAAGCTTGCCGGGCACATAATTTCTTATCGGAAAATTAAGAAAGCGCAAACAAGCTTAATTTTTATATTTAATAAATTATATACAAATATTTGCTAAGAAGATTGACAAGTTAATAATTAGGCATTAGAATTGAGGTGAGCAAAAGAAAAAAGGAGGCCCATATGGTAAGAACTGGAATACTTACAATAAGCGATAAAGGATCAAGGAACGAAAGAATAGATTTAACCGGCCCCGCTATAAAAGATACATTAGAACATAGTATATACTCTGTTGAATATTATAATATAATACCTGATGAAATTGATTTAATATGTGAGGAATTGATAAAAATGTGTGATGAGCTTCATTTAGATTTGATTCTCACAAACGGAGGGACAGGATTTTCAAAGAGAGATGTAACTCCTGAAGCTACGATGAAAGTAATAAAAAAACAAGTTCCGGGTATTCCGGAGGCTATGAGACAAAAGTCGCTTGCAATAACTCCAAAGGCAATGCTTTCCAGAGCAACTGCAGGTATTAGAGATAATACACTGATTGTTAATTTGCCTGGAAGCCCGAAGGGAGCAGTTGAAAATTTGAATTTTATTCTTCCTGCTTTGCCGCACGGAATAGAAATTCTTAATGGAACCGGAGGAGAATGTGCCAGATAGTTATTTGTAAGATTCAGGAATAAGTTTGCATAGTTAAGCAAATGAAATATTTAAAGGACACAATTATTTTACAAGGAGCAGAGAAATGCTTGATAAAAAAGGTAGAAACATTGATTATTTAAGAGTATCTCTTACAGATAGGTGTAATCTCCGATGTATTTACTGTATGCCGGAAAAGGGCGTTGAAAAAAAATGCCATGATGAAATACTCCGTTTTGAAGAAGTTGAAAAAATAATCACAGCCTGTAACACGCTTGGAGTTAAAAAGGTTAGGTTTACTGGAGGGGAGCCTCTTGTCCTCAAAGGAATAGATGAACTTATAATGTACACGTCATCTATGCCAGGTATTGAAGATATATCCCTTACAACAAATGGTATTATGCTTGCAGATATGGCTGAAGATTTAAAAAAAGCAGGTTTAAAGCGTGTGAATGTAAGTTTGGATACGCTGCAGCCAGAAAGGTATAAAAAAATTACAAGAGGCGGAGATATAAATAAGGTTTACAAAGCAATCGAAAAATGCATCAGTCTTGGGATGACGCCTGTTAAAATTAATGCTGTGTTGATGCGAGGCATGAATGATGATGAAATAGGAGATTTTATAAGATTAACAATAGACAGTCCTATTCAGGTAAGGTTTATAGAACTTATGCCCATTGGTGAGGGAATTAAATATTTTGAAAAATGTGAAATGAAGGTTGAGGAAATATTAGAAATGTATCCGGAACTTGTGCCGGTTAAAGATGACAGCAGAGTAGCTTCGGTGTACAAGCTTCCAGGTGCTGCAGGCACAGTAGGCTTGATAAGTCCCGTAAGCTGTAAGTTTTGCGAAGAATGTAACCGCATAAGGCTAACTTCAACAGGTTCTATAAAACCATGCCTTCATTCGGCAGAAGAAGTTAATTTAAGGCCGTATATTAATGATGAGCAAAAATTGCTTGAAGTAATTAAAATGGCTGTTTATAATAAACCGGCAGAACATCATCTGGAAACTGAAGGAAAAAGTGACACTAAAAGAATGATGTTTCAAATAGGAGGCTAGTATGGAGTTAACACATATCAATGAACAAGGCAGAGCAAAGATGGTTGATGTCAGTCAAAAACAAGATACATTGAGAGAGGCTGTTGCATGCGGAAATATATATATGAAAAGAGCAACACTTGAAAAAATACAAGAAGGAACAATAAAAAAGGGAGATGTTCTTTCTGTTGCGCAGGTGGCAGGAATCATGGGATCAAAGAAAACGTCTCAGATTATTCCAATGTGTCATCCTATAATGATTTCGGGATGCGATATGGGGTTTGTGCTGAACTTTGAAAAAAACAGAATTGAGATAACGGCGACAGTGAAGAATACAGGACAGACCGGAGTTGAAATGGAAGCTCTTACAGCAGTTTCAATTGCCGGACTTACAATCTATGATATGTGCAAGGCAATAGACAGAGGAATGATAGTTTCAGATGTTATGCTCATGAAAAAATCGGGCGGCAAATCGGGATTATTTGAAAGAAAATAAAAAGGGGAAAATGAGATGGCAAAAGTATTAGCTGTAAACATAAGTGAAACTAAAGGAGTTCCTAAAGAGCCTATTGATAAAGGTTTTTTTGAAGTGAATCATGGTCTTAATGGAGATGCACATGCAGGAAACTGGCACAGACAGGTAAGTCTTTTAGGACAGGAAAGTATAGATAAAGCAAATGCAGCAGGCAATTTAGATTTATGCGTTGGAAAATTTGCAGAAAATCTAACAACGGAAGGAATTGTACTCTATGAACTTCCGGTTGGTACAAAACTTAGAATAGGTGAAACAGAGATGGAAGTGACACAAATTGGAAAAGAATGTCACACAGGATGTGCGATTAAAAAGCTTGTGGGAGATTGCGTCATGCCAAGGGAAGGAATATTTACAAAAGTTTTGAAAGCAGGCTGGATTAAACCAGGAGATAAAATCGAAATTTTAAGTTAATTTTTAAATTATATCCGCCTCAATGAATAAATGCAGAGAAATAAATCACACTAAAATAGAGGTGATTTTATGGCAAAAGCAGGAATGAGAAGGCCGGATCCAAAAGATTCGCATGGAACAGAAAGCAATAAAAAGCAGCATTTCAAAAAAAATGAAAATCCGCCTGTTCCTGAAATACAAGGCAAAGCTAAATACGGACATGAAAAGGCAAAACAAATTATAATTAATTCAATTCATCATAAAGAATTACAATAATACAGCCTGAGTACTATTTTAGTAACAATATTAATCAATAAAGGAGGATAATATGAAAGCTATAGTAGACAGAGACGCATGTATCAGTTGCGGACTGTGTGTATCTGTATGTCCCGGAGTATTTGAAATGGATGATGAAGATATCTCAACTGTAATACAGGATCCAGTAGCGGGTGAAAACGAAGATTGCGCAAAAGAAGCTGCAGATGGTTGCCCAACAGATGCAATTAGCATTGAATAGTGACTAAGCAAGCAAATCTTAAGGCTGTCGAAAAAATAATTTTGACAGCCTTTTTTAATTGTTTACGAAAGTTAATCTTCTCCAAACAGATTTCCGATACCTATGCTGCCTAGTAGACTTCCTTCTCCTTTGCTTGATGCACCTGAGTTAGATTTCTTGCTTGCAGAAAATATCCTGTCAGCCATTCTGCTGAAAGGAAGTGATTGAAGCCACACTGTTCCCGGTCCTCTAAGTGTTGCAAGAAACAATCCTTCTCCGCCGAACAACGCGCTTTTTACATTGCCTACGAACTGCACATCATATTCAACTCCAGCTGTGAATGCAACTAGGCATCCTGTATCTAATTTCAGCATCTCTCCCGCATTAAGCTCTCTTTTTATAATCGTTCCGCCCGCATGCAAGAACGCCAGTCCATCACCCCTTAGCTTTTGCATTATAAATCCTTCTCCTCCGAAGAAACCGACGCCTATTTTTTTCTGAAATGCTATGCTGATTTCTATTCCCTTAGCGGAACAAAGATAGGAATCTCTTTGACAAATTAGTTGCCCTCCGTAATCCATAAGATTAACCGGTATTATTTTTCCCGGATATGGAGCTGCAAATGCCAGAGATTTTTTTTCTATGGCTTTGTTTGTAAATGTTGAAGTAAATAAGTTTTCACCTGAAAGAACGCGCTTGCCTGCTGTGGCCAAAATTCCTTTAAAGCCTTTTGAAGATTCTCTTCTGTTTCCGTCACCAAAGATGGTATCCATCTCTATGTCGGCATCCATGTACATCATTGCACCAGGTTCTGCAATTATGGTTTCGCCGTAGTCCAACGAGATTTCTACAAATTGAATATCATCCCCGTAAACCCGGTAGTCTATTTGGTGAGCTCTTTCCATTGTTACCTCCTTTAAAGTTCTACCCTCGCGGTATATAATTGTTTTTGGCAAACATTATAACATTACATCTAAATTAACATTTGATCTTTAGTGCAAAGTATTAGTTGTATTTTCAGTAGATGTTTCTACATATTGAAATTGTTGCAATCTGCTACTTTCTTTGCTGCTCAGTTTAGTATTATATTTATACTTCAGTTTAGCAAAAAATATAACTGCGCGCAATATATATTATAAATTTAGCTTGTAAAAATTTAATATAATAAATATAATTAATATATAATATAATTTTATTTATATTATGCGGCAAACTACTCCTGTTTATGAATATGTGGTGAATATATTTAATATATAGGATATTAAAGTAGCGCACTGTTTTCTGGTGTGTTTGATAAATGTTATAAAAAATATGTGAAGTAGGTTTATATGGAAAAGTTTGAAGAAGTAGAAAGAAGTATAGCTAAAAAGTTTAGAAAAAACATATGGTCAAAATTTATATCTGCAGTTAAAGAATATAAATTGATTAAAGAGGGAGATAAAATTGCGGTATGTATTTCCGGCGGGAAAGATTCAATGCTCATGGCCAAGTGCATGCAGCAACTTCAAAAATATAGTGAAGTTAATTTCGAAACTGAATATATTGTTATGAATCCAGGTTACAATGAAATAAACAGGCAGATTATAGAAGATAATGCCCGCCTGTTAAACGTGCCTATTAAAGTGTTTAATACACAAATATATGATATAGTTGCAAATATTGAAGAAACGCCTTGCTATTTATGTGCAAGAATGAGAAGAGGGTATTTATACAGATATGCAAGGGAACTGGGTTGCAATAAAATTTCATTAGGACACCATTTTGATGATGTTATTGAAACAGTACTAATGAGTACTCTTTATGCTGCTGAGTTTAAAACAATGATGCCTAAGCTCAAAAGTACAAATCATGAAGGAATGGAATTGATTAGGCCTATGTACAAGGTCAAGGAGGAAGATATCATAGCATGGAAAAAATATAACGATCTTCAATTTATACGATGTGCCTGCCGGTTAACTGAATCTTGTGCCACAGGAGATGAAGGAATGGGATCTAAACGTCAGGAAATGAAAGAGCTTATAAGAAAACTAAGGAAGACAAATCCTCATATAGACGCAAATATTTTCAGAAGTATTCATAATGTTAACTTGGAAACTATAATAGGTTATAAAAAAGGCAATAAACGACACAGCTTCTTAGATGATTATGATAAATAAGAAAAGGTGTTTATGGACTATTGTCTGAATGCATAGGCGCTTTGACTAGTAGTGAAGGCAGAATAATTTATCGCTTTAAAGAAAATGTCAGTTTTTGTAAGAAGCTTCTTTTTGTTATATAATTTTTCGTTTTTTTTATATAATATAGAATAAATTTATATAACATGGGTATATATTGAGTAACCTGAAGGGGGGTGTGTTATGAAGAGTTTTGAAGAGTTCAGGAGTTTTATTGACAATCTTAGCGACGGAATATTGTTAATTGACGAAAAGAAAAATATCATAATTAACAAGAGTTTCAAGATTTTATTTAATATTAAGGATGGAGAACACTTTAAAGTGACGGAAATCTTGAATCAGTTCGGCATTACAAACATATTTACCGGTAATGAAATAACAGAAAAAGAAATAAGTCTGAAGCAAAAGAAAATTATTGTGGAGTCATATAATTTTAGTACATTTGATGAAAACGATTACAAAGGCTTGATATTTAAAGAAATAATAGACATTGAGGAGACTAAATCGGAAATTGAGGAACTTAAGTTAGGCTTAAGCAGTATGAAGGATATTTTGGACAATGCTTACCAAGGCATTGTGCTGATAAATGATGAAGGAAAAATAATTAAGTGGAATTATGAAAAGCTTTTTGGAATAAAGGAAGAGGACGTATTGGGAAAACCTGTCGAAGATGTAATAGAAAACACGAGACTGCATATAGTTCTTAAAACGGGCAATAAGGAGTTGTATGATATCCAAAGAATTCAGGGACATGACATGATAGCCAGCAGAACACCAATAATTAAGGACGGCAAAGTAATCGGAGCTGTGGGAACAGTATTGTTCAAGGATGTCAAAGAGGTTAAGGATCTGGCGACAAGACTTAAAATTCTTGAAAACACAGTAAGCATTTATAAGAATGAAATAGGAAAAATGTATTGTGCAAACTATACTTTTGATGACATTATTACTAAAAATAAAAAAATGATTGCTATTAAAAACATAGCTTTTAAAGCTGCAAGTTCATCTTCAACCATATTGATAGAGGGCGAGAGTGGAACCGGTAAGGAATTTTTTGCTCATGCGATTCATGATGCAAGTAGCAGGAGAAAAAGTCCGTTTGTAAGAATCAATTGTGCCGCAATTCCTCATGAACTTTTAGAGTCAGAACTGTTTGGATATGAATCAGGCGCATTTACAGGTGCAAAGAAGGAAGGCAAAATGGGAAAGCTTGAATTGGCAAACGGCGGTACAGTTTTATTGGATGAGATAAGCTCATTGCCTTTCAGTATGCAGGCAAAACTTTTAAGAGTTTTAGAAGAAAGGGAATTTGAGAGAATCGGCGGGAATGAAGGAATCAAGATCGACATAAGAGTTATAGCGTGCACAAATGAAGGATTGGAGAAATTAGTTGAAAAGGGTCTTTTCAGACAGGATTTGTTCTACAGGCTTAATGTTGTTGAAATTAAGATACCACCATTAAGAGAACGCATGGACGACCTTGAGACATTATGTGAGGATATACTGACTAAACAGCTGGAGGCAGGATTAAATCATAAGAAGGTGACGGATAAGGCCATACTTGCCATGAGGTTGTATGATTGGCCTGGCAATGTCAGAGAATTAAGAAATGTACTAGAAAGAGCATCAAATATATCCATGGGAAATTATGTTTCAATGCAGCATCTTCCGGATTTTATAAGTAACAAACTTGTTATGGAATCAAAAAAATCATCAAATAAGCAATTAAAGGATAAAATAGCAGAAGCAGAAATAAATGCAATAATATCAGCATTGAGAGCTTCAAAAGGAAGCAGGACAGAAGCAGCTAAAAAGCTTGGGATACACAGGACGGCCCTATATAAAAAGCTTTCGGGATATGGTATAGACATCAAAAACATTGTGTAGAATAATATCTACAAATTAAAAAAGCGTAGAAATATATCTACAGATCTAATTAATCTCATGATTATATATATAATTAAATGGTTTATTAATTAACAAAAAAACAGTGTAGACAAACATCTACACTGTCTTTTTATGTATATAATTTATTTTGATCTATATTCCCTTACAAATATTGAAATTTCATCATTATTAATTAATCTAAAATGTTTTAATCAATTGGCACAGTACTTGCTTTATATATTGACATACACACTAATACTAAAAAATAAAGGAGGAATCATGAGAGAAGTTATAATAGCAAGTGCGGTAAGAACACCAATAGGCAGTTTCGGCGGGTGTTTTAAAGATGTATCTGCAGTTAAGCTGGGTGCCGCTGCCGCAGATGCTGCTCTTAAAAAGGCAAACGTTAGTCCGGAAGCGGTAGATGAGGTTATATTTGGAAATGTTCTTCAGGCTGGTATTGGACAAAACCTGGCCAGACAAGTATCAGTAGCTATAGGTGTTCCTATTGAGGTGCCTTCGATGACAATAAACAAGGTTTGTGGTTCGGGACTAAAGACAGTACAGCTGGCTGCTCAAGCAATAGCTCTTGGTGAAGCCGATGTTGTTCTGGCAGGAGGATCAGAAAATATGAGTATGGCTCCATATATTATTCCAAAGGGAAGATGGGGCTTCAGAATGGGCGATGCAGCTATTATAGATTCAATGGTTGCAGATGGCTTAACAGATATATTTAATAACTATCATATGGGAATTACGGCTGAAAACATTGCAGAGCAATGGAATATATCCAGAAATGAACAAGATGAATTTGCGGTAAGAAGTCAGAATAGGGCAGAAAAGGCAATAAAAGAAGGAAAATTCAAAGATGAAATTGTTCCTGTATCTATTCCTCAAAGGAAAGGTGATCCAATAGTTGTTGATACGGATGAATTTCCCAGATTCGGAGCAACCTTGGAAGGCCTGTCAAAGCTGAGGCCGGCATTTAAAAAAGACGGAACTGTTACAGCTGGATCATCGTCAGGTATCAATGACGGAGCAGCAGCAGTATTGTTAATGTCAAAGGAAAAAGCCGAGGAACTGGGCGTTGAACCTTTGGCTGTTATAGTATCGTATGCCTCTGCGGGTGTTGATCCTAAAATAATGGGCTACGGCCCCGTTCCTGCAACAAAAAAAGCATTATCAAAAGCGGGAATGACTATTGAAGATATTGATTTAGTAGAAGCAAATGAAGCTTTTGCAGCACAATCTATTGCAGTTGTCAGAGATTTGAACTTAGATACCGAGAAAACAAATGTTAATGGAGGTGCTATTGCATTAGGGCATCCGGTTGGATGTTCTGGCACCAGAATTCTTGTAACTTTAATCCATGAAATGGTTAAAAGAGATGCAAAAATAGGCTTGGCCACATTATGTATCGGTGGCGGTCAGGGTACTGCATTAATCATTAAGAGATAGGGGGATGCACTTTGAAAGATAAATTGATTACAGTTGAAGAAGCAGTGGATATGGTTCATGACGGAATGACAATAATGGTCGGAGGATTTTTAGGGTGCAAAAACCCGTACGTTATTGTTGATGCGCTGGTGGAAAAAGGTGTAAAGGACTTAACCCTTATAGCCAATGACACATCGTTCCCTGAAATAGGTATAGGCAAATTAATAGTTAACAAGCAGGTAAAAAAATTAATTGCATCACATGTGGGAACAAACAAAGAAACAGGAAGACAAATGAATTCAGGTGAAATGAATGTTGAACTTGTTCCGCAAGGAACACTTGCAGAAAGAATAAGAGCAGCAGGTGCAGGTTTGGGAGGTGTATTAACACCCACAGGAATCGGTACGATAGTTGCTGAAGGGAAAGACATCATAACAATAGATGGAAAAGAATATCTTCTTGAGAAGCCTTTAAGAGCTGATATAGCATTAATAGTGGGTGCAAAGGTTGATAAAAAAGGCAACGTAAGGTATGCGAAAGCCACAAGGAACTTTAATACTATGATGGCAACTGCAGCCGATGTGGTAGTTGTTGAAGCTGACCAAGTTGTTGAAGTAGGGGAAATTGACCCTGATGATGTTATGACACCGGGAATTTTCGTTGATTATATTGTTGATGCTGGAGGTGAAGCGTAATGAATGATAAAGAATATATTGCCAGAAGAGTCGCCAAGGAATTAAATGACGGAGATGTTGTTAATCTTGGAATTGGGCTTCCTACAATGGTTGCAAATTTTCTTCCTGAGGGAATAGAGATTACATTGCAGTCAGAGAACGGATTTCTTGGAATTGGTCCTGTGCCTGAAGAGGGTGAGGAAGATCCGTATCTTGTAAATGCAGGAGGCATACCTGTTACGATAAATCCGGGAGGCTCATTTTTTGACAGTGCTGATTCATTCGCTATTATCAGAGGTGGCCATGTAGATGCTACGGTTCTCGGAGCATTGGAGGTTGATGAAAAAGGAAATCTTGCAAACTGGATGGTACCAGGAAAAATGGTTCCCGGAATGGGTGGAGCAATGGATTTGGTAACAGGAGCAAAGAGAGTTATCGTTGCCATGAGCCATACAGCAAAAGGAAACCATAAAATATTGAAGCAATGCAAGCTTCCGTTGACAGCCGTTAATGCTGTAGACTTAATAGTTACGGAAATGGGAGTTATGGAAGTTACAGATAAAGGAATTGTTCTGAAAGAAATCAACCCGGAATATTCTGTTGAGGATGTTCAGGCTGCTACAGAAGCAACACTGATTGTTGATGAAAATCTTAAGCATATAGAAATATAGTAAATTAATTAAACAGGAGGATTTCATGTTAGAAAATAGAGTTTGCATAGTTACCGGAGCTGCCAGCGGAATAGGCCTGGCTATAGCAGAAGCGTTTTCAAATGAAGGCGCTAAAGTAGTAATGGCTGATATTAATGAAGATAAATTAAAAGAAGAAGCAGACAGATTGAACGCTTCATATGTAAAGACAGATTTGAGTAAACAGGAAGACTGTAAGAGTTTAGTCGATTTTGCTCTTGAGAAACATACTAAGGTTGATGTACTTGTCAATGTTGCAGGAATACAGACAGTATGCCCGATTGAAGAGTTTCCTGAGGATAAATGGAAATTTATGATGGATTTAATGTTGACAGCGCCGTTCTTATTAACAAAATATGTCTGGCCATCCATGAAAGCTCAAGGATGGGGAAGAATCATAAACATGGGGTCAATCCACGGATTAATTGCTTCAGAATATAAGGTTGCGTATATATCCGCTAAACATGGTCTCGGAGGGTTAACAAAAACTTCCGCAGTCGAAGGCGGGAAATACGGTATTACCTGCAATATGATTTGCCCTTCATATGTAAGAACTCCATTGGTTGATAAGCAAATTGCGGATCAGGCAAAGAGTCACGGAATTCCAGAAGATAAGGTTGTTTCTGATATAATGCTTACAAAGGCATTCGTTAAAAAGTTATTGGAGCCTAAAGATGTTGCTGAAGTTACAAAATTTTTGTGCTCGGAAACAGGAGACTGCATAACAGGCAGCATGTTTACAATTGACTGCGGATGGACTGCATCTTAGCATTTTAATTGCAGCTTCGGCAATGCTGAGGCTGCACACAAATTTCAATAAAAAAGACAGGAGGAAAATATATGTTAGGTATTATTATAGGATTAGTTCTTTTAATGTTTTTAGCCTATAGAGGGTATTCAATTTTATGGGTTGCGCCTGTTTGTGCATTGGTAGTTGGTCTGTCAGGAGGTCTTAATGCTCTTGAATTGTACAGAGAAACATACATGACCGGACTTGCCGGATATGTTAAGTCATGGTTTCCTGTATTTATGCTTGGTGCAATTTTCGGTCATTTAATGGATTATACAGGCTCTGCAAAATCAATAGCTCATTGGTTGACTAAAACACTGGGAGCAAAAAGAGCAATTATCGGAGTAGTTGTTGGATGCGGAGTTTTAACGTATGGAGGAATTTCACTGTTTGTTGTTGTTTTTGCAATGTATCCTTTAGCACTTGAATTATTCAGAGAAGCTAACATTACAAGAAAGTTGATACCAGGAGCTATAGCACTAGGGTCATTTACATTTACCATGACTGCAATACCAGGTACACCTCAAATCCAAAATATTATTCCTACAACTTATTACGGCACTTCACCTACGGCTGCTCCTATAATGGGAACATTAGCAGCGGTGCTCATGTTTGTACTTGGAGTTTTGTGGCTACAGAGAAGAGAAAAGAAATTTACTGCAGCCGGAGATGTTTTTACAGAACCTAAAAACAAAGAGGTAGCAGTCATTGATTACAGCAAGCTTCCTAACCCGTTTCTGTCATTCCTTCCGCTGGTTACTGTAATAGTTACCATGAATATTTTTGACTGGGATATAGTTATTGCGTTATTATGCGGTATTATCTTGGCTATGATTTTAAATTTCAATAAATACCAAGGGTTTACAAAATCAATCAGTAACGGTGCAGTCGGTTCTATTACTGCTATTCTAAACACTGCGGCTGCTGTTGGGTTCGGAACTGTAGTTAAAACAGTTCCCGGTTTTGCAACTTTG
Organism: Sedimentibacter sp.; assembly: GCA_018436705.1. Lineage (GTDB taxonomy): Bacteria > Bacillota > Clostridia > Tissierellales > Sedimentibacteraceae > Sedimentibacter. The sequence goes on along the minus strand of JAHDLA010000019.1, from coordinate 38,988 downwards.
ACCGGAATATTGCTCAATGTTCCAGGAACTCCGCTTATTTCTGAAGCAATTGCGGTTAACCTGTTGGCAGGAGCTACAGGTTCAGCGTCAGGAGGTATGAGTATAGCACTTGAGGCATTGGGTGAAAAATATCTGGCAATAGCAATGGAGACAGGAATAAGCCCTGAGGCGTTCCATAGGGTGGCTTCACTGGCATCAGGAGGTCTTGATACTCTTCCGCACAATGGTGCTGTATTAACGCTTCTGGCAGTTACAGGAATGACTCACAAGGATTCGTATATAGATATTTGTATGACTTCACTTGTTCTCCCGTTAGTTGCATCAATACCTGCAATACTTATAGGAAGCTTGGGAATTTACTAAAAAATAGTGATGAAGATGCAGAAAACGCATCTTCATTATTGTATGAATTTTGTTGATATTTACATAAGGAGGAATAAAATGAAAGCAGAAGACATTAAAAAAATAGGCGTTGCCGGAGGAGGCACAATGGGCTCAGGTATAGCCCAAATCTTTGCACAGAACGGATATGATGTAGTTGTTGTGGATTTAGCTGAAAAGTTTTTGGAAAATACAAAAAGGATTATACATTTAAATCAAAAAACATTAATAAATGAAGGTTTGTTAACTGAGAAAGAGGCTCAAGATGCATTAAAGCATATTTCATTTTCTACTGAAAAAAAAGCTTTCAAGGATGCAGATCTAATTATAGAAGCAATAATAGAAAAAATGGGAATAAAGCAGGACTATTGGGCTGAGGTTGAATCAATTGCTAAAAATGACTGCATATTTGCCACAAATACGTCAGGCTTGAGTATAAATGGAATAAGCGAGAAAGTAATAAATAAAAAAAGATTTATCGGGATGCATTGGTGGAACCCTCCGCACATCATACCATTAATTGAACTCATTAAAGCAGACGAAACATCTGAAGAAACAGTTGAAACATTACAGCAGATAGTTGATAAAATAGGTAAAGAGTCTGTTGTTGTATTGAAGGATGTCAACGGATTTATAGGAAACAGAATACAATTTGCAGTATACAGAGAAGCATTAAAAATTGTAGAAGAAGGCATAGCAACTGTTGAAGATGTTGATAAAGCAATGAAGTACGGGCCTGGGTTCAGATATCCTGTGCTTGGTCCTTTCGAGACAGCAGATTTAGGCGGCCTTGACACCTTTTACTATATATCATCATACTTGTTTAATGAACTTAGCGCTGAAAAAAATCCGACAAAACTTCAGCAAGAGCTTATGGATAACAGTGTGTTTGGAGTTAAATCCGGAAAAGGATGGTATGATTATTCAGACGGTAAGGGTGATGAGGCTATGGCCAGAAGAGATGAGAACTTCTACAAAATGCTGAAGCATATTCATAACAGCTGATGTAAATTTTAGAAAGATATAATAAAAAATGCCCGATTATTTCGGGCTTTTTTTATTATAGCGATATCTTTGTGCAAAAGTCATATTGTAATCAGAAAATGTACCCCAATTCTCTGTTTTATTAAAATTAGGATCGGTGGATAGAAAATAAACTATTATAGGAATATTGTCAAGCTCTGGGTGAGCGGTAAAAAATCTTCTGTCGCCATATCTTATGGCTTCTAGAGCTGCTGGAAGATTATTTCTGAATATGGCTTCACGCACTGCCTTGACTTCGGGAGTAGTATACCTCCCATTTACATATAAATAAACGTAGTAGAGATAACTTTCTCCATCTTGTATCCATTCTCCCATAACTTCATCTCTGTTAGGGTTAATTCTATTATAAGCAAAATCCAAACCAATTGTTAAAAATTGATCTCCTGTTAAATCGGAATGTGTTAAAGTGTAACGTCTGGGTATGATGGGTTCTGTGGCAGTAACATTTACAAATTCGATATATAGATCATCCGGATTAAAATTTACCATTTTATAGTTCCTTTCCGATAATTTTGATAAAAATAAATATCATATATTATAATATTAAGCTGCAGTTTTTTTGTTCAATAAATGAACATAATTATGTAATAAAAGAATGTTAAACATAATTATAAAAATAATTTTAGTATATTTATAAAATTTTATTGACAAAGAATTTGTGCTGGTGTTATAATCCTAAAAAATACATAAATTAATGAGCAACATAAACGCTGTGATAAGGAGTATTAAGCATTTTAGTGAATTAAGAGAGTTGTTGGATGGTGAAAAACAATATTCTACGAGATGCTGAACTAGCCTTGGAGCGGATCTTCCGAAAAATTAAGTAGGTAGGTACGAATAAGCCAATCGTTAAAAATGGCAGGATATCGATTAGAAATAATCCGTATCTGGAGAGCGCATTTCACATGAAATGAATAAGAGTGGTACCGCGAAAGATATATGTCTTCCGTCTCTTAGGGATTAGTATACCCTGAGAGAGGGAGTTTTTTTTGCCTTTCTCATGGATAACTGACAAACAGTGTATTTAAACTAAAATCATGAGAGGTATTAAAAATGGAAAAACAAAGACAAACAACAAGAAACATGAGTATGGCAGGAGTAATTTCAGTTGCATGCGTTCTGTTTAGTTCGCATGCCGGAGGAGGCTTTGCTACAGGAAATCAGGCAACACAGTATTATGTGCAGTATGGGTGGGTTGCACCTTTTATGGCAGTGATTGCTATGGCAATACTGACATTGACTATTAGAGAATGCATTATTATGTATAATACCAGGGGGCTTACCAGCTCTAAGGAGCTGTTTCAGACTCTGTACCATCCGTTTGATAAAATTTCTATATTGTTTGATATTTACTTTTATACGATGGTTTTGTGTGCGGTGGGTGCTGTTATTGCAGGAGCGGCATCGTTACTTAACAAAACATATGGTATTCAATATGTATATGCTATTTTGACAGTAGGAGGAATTCTGCTTTTATTGACTATTTTTGGAGCAACGCTGGTTGCTAAAGCATCAACTGTAATGTCAATAGGAATATTAACTTCGTGCGCTGTAATATTCATGCTGGGAATAAATGCAAGAATGCCTGAAGTATCAAATATATTTGCTGTTAAATCCGGGACTGCGAACATTGGAACAGGAATTCTAAAAGCATTTACTTATGCTGGTTTTCAATCGGTGGTTATACCTACGATGATATCTTGCGGCAGAGTATTAAAAAGTCCTAAAGAGGTATCTCGTTCCATGATGATTTCATTTATAATTAATTCAATTGCACTTGTGTTGTCAGTAATTATGTTGTTAGGGTGGTATGCGGAGTTTACTCAGGCCGGAGAAATAACTCTGCCGGCTCTGTATATAGCCAGGCAACTTGGTAAATCATATGTATTTTGGGCATACAATATATGCTTGTTCCTTTGCTTTATTTCTACAGGCGTGACGACAATTTATGGCTTTGTAGACAAATTTGACAAGTCGAAAATGCTTGAAAGCATAAAAAATGTTATAGGAAGAAGAATTGTAGTATCAGGGTTCATAATGATTTTATCTATGGGAATTTCAATGGTTGGATTAGATAAAATTATTAAGTATGGCTACGGTTACATGGGATACCTGGGTATTGCAATTATAATAATTCCATTCTTGACAATAGGTGCTTACAAGAATAGAAAATTTTTAAAAGAACAAAGCTGTGCTAAAGCTGACATATTAACTGAACCATACAACGGATTCGCCGAAAAGACAGAATGTTAGTATGTTTAGCAATTACAATATAAGGAGACAAAATTATGAACACACAATTATTTCCAGGTTACACAATAGGACCTGATGCTTATAAGGAAGTAGTAAAAATATGCAGCCCATTCGGTAAAAAGGCGGTTGTTATAGGTGGAGAAAGAGCAATAAAAGCCGCTAAAAATAAAATTCAGGAGTCTGTAAAAGGAAGTGAACTTGAAATCACAGGTTTTTTCCCATACGGAGGAGAAGCTTCAGTAGAAAATATTGATAGATTGAATTCCATACCAGAAGTTATTGAGGCAAACATGATTTTTGCTGTTGGTGGAGGCAAAGCAATGGATACATGTAAGGTGCTGGCTCAAAGGACTAATAGGAAATTTTTTACGTTTCCTACCATAGCATCTACATGTGCTGCATGTACAAGCCTTGGAATATTATATCATCCGGACGGTTCATTGAGAGAATATTCATTTTCAACTATCCCGGCAACTCATATATTTATCGACAGCGAAATAATAGCGCAGGCGCCTGATAAATATCTATGGGCAGGAATAGGCGATTCCATGGCAAAATATTATGAAAGTTCTGTATCCAGCAGAGGAGATGAACTGAAACATTCACAGGCTATGGGAGTGCATGTGGCAAATATGTGTAGTCAACCATTTGTAAAAAATGGAATGAAAGCCTTGAATGATTGTAAAAACAATAAGGTATCCAGTGAATTGGAGGAAATAATACTTGGTGTTATTATATCAACAGGTTTTGTTTCAAATCTTGTTAGCATAGACATAACAACAGGCCTTGCTCACGCAATATACAATGGGTTCACAATAATACCGCAAATTGAGAAATATGGACATTTGCATGGGGAAATAGTGTCATACGGTATTTTAATTTTGCTTATAGTGGATAAACAAGAAAAAGAATTTGAACGAATTTTTAACTTTAACAATACTATAGGACTGCCCACAAAGCTTGAAGATATACATTGCTCAATGGACGATGTGGACAGTGTAATAGAAAAGGCTTTAAAGGGTATAGATGTACGTCATTATCCGTACAGGGTTACACCGGAAATGATAAAGAATGCTTTTGAATATTTGGAGTCATACAACAAAAATATTTAGGAATTACGAAAACCGCTTTAAGCTTAGCTAAAGCGGTTTTTCTAAGTTTATAAAAAAAGAGTTCGGGCTAAACTGAACTCAAACTCTTTTATATTTTTGTCTATACATTAAACCTAAACAGGATGATGTCTCCGTCTTGTACAGTATATTCTTTTCCTTCTAGGCGCATCAGGCCTTTTTCTTTAACAGCCTGCATGGTTCCATATTTTTCAGCATCTTCATAGGATGTTACTTCTGCACGAATAAATCCTCTTTCTATATCGGAATGGATTTTTCCGGCTGCCTGTGGAGCTTTAGTTCCGTCTATAATTGTCCAAGCTTTGGACTCCATTGGACCTGTTGTAAAAAAGCTAATCAATCCTAGAAGTTTGTAACTTGCTCTTATTAGCTTGTCTAGTCCTGATTCTTCCAGCCCCAACTCTTGGAGAAATTCAATTTTTTCATCATCTTCCAGAACTGAAATTTCTTCTTCTATTTTTCCGCAAACAGTAATGACTTCTGAGTTATCTTGAGCTGCGTGTTTTTTTACATTTTCAACATACTTGTTTTCTGAAGGATCTGAAAGGTAGTCTTCATCAACATTTGCAGCATATAGTACAGGTTTAGCTGTGATAAGATTAAACGTTTTAAGCAGTTTCAGTTCTTCATCTGTATAATCTAAGAATCTTGCTTGTTTTTCATTTTCCAGCGCACTTACTATTTTTTTTACAAGTTCAAACTCTGGTAGAAGTGATTTATCGTTTTTAACCAGCTTAGTCAATCTTTCAAGTCTTTTTGCCATCACTTCTAAATCGGCCAGAACAAGCTCAAGCTCAATTATTTCTATATCTCTTATTGGGTTTACTGAACTTTCCACATGAATTACATTTTCATCATCAAAGCATCTTACAACATGGACTATAGCCTCAACTTCTCTGATGTGCGAAAGAAATTTGTTTCCAAGCCCCTCGCCCTTGCTGGCTCCTTTTACAAGCCCGGCTATATCAAAAAATTCTATAACTGCAGGAACTGTTTTTCCTGAATTGCTCATTTTAGTTAAAAAATTCAATCTTTTATCTGGAACTTCCACTACACCAACATTGGGCTCAATTGTACAAAATGGATAATTTGCAGATTCAGCTCCTGCTGAAGTTATTGCATTAAACAATGTACTTTTGCCTACGTTTGGAAGACCTACTATACCTAATTTCATAAAACGTATTACCGTCCTTTCGTTTCTTACAAATCCAAATTTACTCAAATTATTATATAACATAAAAAACTAAACTTCAATACATTTTCTTGAACCGTATAAACGTGGTGCAAAATAATTGACAACAGCAATTTTTTTTATCATATAAAGCATATATTAAATTGCAATGAATAGTATGGTATATATAAGACAAATTATAGGGGGAAAAAGTAAATATGAACGATAAACAGATGCAGTCAAACTATATAAGGATTGTCGGAAAAATAAACAGTAATTTAGAATTCAGCCACGAAGTATTCGGTGAAAAGTTCTACGAATTTTCTATGGAAGTGCCTAGATTAAGCGACACAAAGGATTTGCTGCCTGTTATAATATCTGAAAGGCTGATAAATGATATTGACATGAGTCCCGGAAATTTTATTGTTATTGACGGTCAATTCAGATCCTATAACAGATACGAAGAAACAAGCAATAAACTTCTTCTTAGAGTATTTGTAAGAGATATACTGGTACCCGGTGACGAATTTGAAGAACTAATAAGGCACCCGAATGAAGTTTTTCTTAATGGATATCTTTGCAAGGAAACAAAATTCAGAACTACGCCTTTCGGCAGAGAAATTACAGATATGCTGATTGCTGTTAACAGGTCATATAACAAATCAGACTATATACCATGCATAGCGTGGGGAAGAAATGCCAGGTACTGTGAAAAGTTAGAGGTTGGAGACCATATAAAAATATGGGGAAGAATTCAAAGCAGAAAATATCAGAAAAAATGTGAAAACGATACCTATGAAACGAAGACCGCATATGAAGTATCAGTTACTAAGTTAGAACATATAAAGACAGAAAACAACAGAAAAAGAGATGCTGAAGATAATGAAGATAATGAAGATGATTTTGAGGAATAATATAAAAAATATATTAATTTTTGCAAAATTTGAGAAACCGTAAAAGGTTTCTTTTTGATTTTTTGCGGTGAGTTATTTTTAAATATGTATTTTTAAATTCATAATAATGTGTTACAATAATATTTATCAAAAATAAAGGAAAATTAAGATGATTTTAGTATTGGCAGAAAAACCTTCTGTTGGGAAGGATATAGGAAAAGTTTTAAAATGCAATAAAAGCGCAAACGGGTATGTTGAGGGCAAGGAATACATTGTAACATGGGCACTGGGTCATCTTGTAACTCTAGTTGATCCTGAAAGTTATGATTCAAAATATGCTCGTTGGGAGTTAGAGCATCTTCCTATTATTCCGCGAAAAATGCGAACGGAAGTTATTAAAAAGACCAGAAAACAGTTTGGCGTAGTAAAAGGCCTTATGCGGAGAAAAGATATAACGCAAATTGTAATTGCAACTGATGCGGGAAGAGAAGGAGAACTTGTTGCAAGATGGATTATTGAAAAAGCCGAAGTAAAAATACCTATTAAAAGGCTTTGGATTTCTTCAGTAACTGATAAAGCAATAAAGGACGGCTTCAGTAAATTAAAGGATGCTAAACAGTATGATAATTTATACAAATCAGCAGAAGCACGTGCGGAAGCTGACTGGATTGTTGGAATTAATGCTACTAGAGCATTGACGTCTAAATATAATGCTCAACTATCTTGTGGAAGGGTACAAACTCCGACAATTGCCATGATTGCAGCTATGGAAGACGAAATACGAGAATTTAAACCTTCGAAATTTTATGGTATAGAATTATCTGCTGGAGGATTTAAATTTAAATGGCACGATAAAAATAATGATACAAGAACGTTTAACGCTGAAAAATGCGATAAAATAATTAGCAAAATATCAAATAAAAAAATTGAAATTACTGATATATCCCGAAAAAAATCTTTTAAGCAGGCTCCATTGCTGTATGACTTAACTGAGCTTCAAAGAGATGCCAACAACATGTATAATTTTTCGGCGAAGGAGACGTTAAACGCAATGCAGTTACTATATGAGAGACATAAAGTGCTTACGTATCCAAGAACTGATTCAAGGTATCTAACTGATGATGTAGTTGAAACTTTAAGAGACAGGGTAAGGGCTTGCAGTGTAGGACCTTATTCAAAAATAGGATTTAAAATAGCTTCTAACGCAATTAAAGGGAATAAAAATTTTGTAAATAACGGAAAGGTTTCTGATCACCATGCAATTATACCTACTGAGCAGCCGGTATTTTTGGCGAATCTTTCAGATAGAGAAAGAAAGATATATGATCTGGTCGTTAAAAGATTTCTTGCTGTACTATCAAAGCCGTTTGAATATGACAAGATCTTGATAAAGGGTAAAATTGAAAATGAGACATTTACCTCCGAAGGAAGAATAACATTGTCCGCAGGGTGGAAGGAAGTCTATGGTAATTATGAAGATGATGAAATTCTTGAGGATTACACTCTTGAAAAATTAGACAGCTTCAAAAATGGAGTGCAGATAAGAGTTGAATCTATGAAGAAAACAACTGGTGAAACTAAGCCTCCTGCAATGTTCACAGAAGCAACTCTGTTGTCTGCTATGGAAAATCCAATAAAATTCATGAAAAATGCTGACAAGGATCTGAAAAAAACTATTGGAATGACAGGTGGCCTAGGAACGGTTGCAACAAGAGCAGATATAATTGATAAGTTATTTAACAGTTTTGTAATAGAAAAAAAGGATAGATATATCCATACAACATCTAAGGGCAGGCAACTTCTCGGTCTTGCTCCGGAAGAGTTGAAATCTCCGGTTCTTACAGCTGAATGGGAGCAAAAATTGACGGATATTTCTAAAGGCCACACTGACAAAAATGATTTTATCAGAGAAATGATTGATTATACAAATAAGATAATCAAAGATATTAAAACGAGCAGCAAAACATTTGTACACGATAATGAAACAAGAGAAAAGTGTCCCGAGTGCGGAAGTTATTTGCTTGAGGTGAACGGGAAAAAAGGAACGATGCTGGTGTGCCAAAACAGAGAGTGTGGATATAGAAAAGGAATCTCTCAAATAACAAACGCAAGATGCCCAAACTGCCACAAAAAACTTGAACTTAAGGGAGAAGGAGAAGGTAAGATTTTTGTGTGCAAGTGCGGTTACAGAGAAAAGTTGACTGCATTTAATAAAAGAAAAGAAAAAGAGAAAACATCAATTTCTAAAAAAGATGCAGCAAAATATATGTCCAAACAAAATAAAAAACAAGATGAAGTATTGAATACTGCCTTAGCAGATGCTTTGTCTAAATTAAAGCTTTGATATAAATGTATTTAAAGATAAAATCGTAAGAAGAAATTTAGTATGATGTGGAAAGTTTTGTATAAAAACTCTCCGTACAGCAACGAGGAGAAGATATGTATTTAATACTGGTAGTTCTGGCAATTGTTTTTGCTTATACAATCAGAAGAAAAAGTATTTTGGAAAAACAGGTAAATTTATTCAAAAGGCTTTTATATATCGAAAAAAATCCTGAAAAATACATTGCCGAAGTTGATAAACTGCTTATGAGAATGCAGAGCGAAAAGGAAAAGAACATTAATCTTATTCAGAAAACAACCGGCCTTTTTTACTCGGGAGAATTTAGCGAAGCTATAGATATTTTAACTGAGCAAGTAACTAAAATACCTCCAAACTGGCAGGTGATATATTATCACAACCTGCTTTTAAGTATGTATTTCAATGGCAGTATTGAAAAGGCAAATGAAGTGCTGGATGATGTAAGAGCTACCATTGACAAATATTACAGCAGGGATTATAACAAGGTAACTATTGAATTGATTTATGCGGTTTCTGACTTCTACAACGGAAATATATCCAAGTGCAGAGAATTTTTCAACAATTTGATAGAAGCAGCGGGAAATGATTATAGAATTTCAATTGGATATTATTTTAAAAGCAAAATACTTGAGATGCAAAATAAGCTAGAAGATGCGGAAGACAGCATGGAAGAGGCAAGAAATTACGGACACGGTAGTTTTATTGAAAAGCTTTAGAGGGGACCAAGATGAATATAGATTACAAAAAAAACAAATTAATACTCAGTGATGTGAGAGATTTTAATATTAAACATATTTTTGAGTGCGGACAATGCTTCAGGTGGAACAGAGAAGAGGATGGAACATATACGGGAGTGATTCAAAACAAGGTTATAAATGTTAAACAGAATGATTCGGATGTTATTATTAACAATGTTACTGAAAGCGATATTGACCTTATTGAAGAATATTTTGATCTAAAAACCGATTATGCAGAAATAAAAAAACGTGTAGACACAGATGAAATTATGTCCGAAGCTATAAAATTCGGATATGGTATAAGAATTTTGAATCAGGACGAATGGGAAACTATGGTTTCATTTATGATTTCAGCAAATAATAGAATTCCGATGATTAAAAAGGTTATAGAGAATTTGAGCGCGGCTTTTGGAAATTACATTGGAAATTACAGAGGAAGGGATTACTTCAGCTTTCCCGATGCAGAGAAGTTGTCAAAGGCTAAAGTAGAAAAAATACAGGAATGCAAGGCGGGCTTCAGATCACCGAGAATTAAGGAGGCTGCAGAAAGATTTTTGAAGGAAAGAGATATTGTTTACAATATAAAAAATACATCATATGATGATGGGCTGGCTTACCTTAAAACCTATGCAGGAATAGGGGACAAGGTTGCAAATTGTGTGCTTTTATTTTCAATGAGACAATTTGATACATTTCCTGTTGATGTTTGGGTTAGAAGGGTGATGCAAACTTTGTATGTGGACAAAACTACAAAAGATGTCGATATAAGAAAATTTGCTGAAAACAAATTTGGAGAATTCTCAGGCTATGCCCAGCAGTATCTTTTTTTCTATGCTCGAGAGAACGGAATAGGAAAATAGCGATGTAAGAATGTAATATGCTAGCAAAAGAAATGATAATATGCTATATTTTAAAGCCTTGAAGACAATAAAAATAAATTGACAAATAACTTTGCTTGATATATAATAGTAATGTTTTCGGGGTGTAGCGAAGCTTGGTATCGCGCATGGTTCGGGACCATGAGGCCGAAGGTTCAAATCCTTTCACTCCGATTTTAAAATAAAAACGAAATCCTGTAAGAGTAATTTCTGACGGGATTTTATTATATATGGTGGTGAGTATATGACATCTGAAGAAAGAAGAAAAAAAATACAGGATGTGTTAAGCAAAAATACCTCTCCGATAACAGCTACTGCTCTTGCAAAAAAATATTCTGTCAGCAGGCAGGTTATTGTGGGAGATATAGCTCTTATGCGAGCATCAGGATTAGAAATATCTGCAACCCCCAGAGGATACGTACTTGATTGTGCAAAGGAAGAAAAGGATTTTGTATTTACCGTTGCATGCTGTCACAATGAGGAAAATATGCGCAATGAATTATATGCTGTCGTTGACAATGGAGGTACAATCCTTGATGTAACAGTAGAACACGCCGTATACGGTGAGATCTCCGGAGAGCTTAGAATTTCCACACGATATGAAGCAGACGAATTTATGAAAAAAATAATATGCAACGATACTCAGCCGCTTATGAGACTTACGAAAGGTGTGCATCTTCACAGAATCAAGTGTAAAGATAAAGAAGAAAGAGACAGAATAATAGAATCATTAAAGAAAGACGGAATTATTTTTGAAGAATAATTTCATATTGACATTTTCAATGCAGGAGGCTATAATAATATCAATTAGTGTCAAGACACATGACAAGACATATAACGAAAGGAAATGTATATGAATAGAAATAATAGTCTTAATTCAACTGTAACAGCAGCACTTTTATGTGCAATTGGAATATTAATACCTATAATCTCTCCAATTAAAATAACTATGGAACCGGCATCATTTACTCTTGCCAGTCATGTCGCAATTTTTATTGCAATGTTTATTTCTCCTATAACAGCTGCGGCTGTTGCAATAGGTACTTCAGTAGGTTTTTTGCTTGCGGGTTTTCCAATAGTGGTAGTATTTCGCGCAGCGTCTCATATTGTTTTTGCATTGGCGGGTGCATTATATTTGAAAAGATTTCCCAATACCTTAAATTCTTTTAAGAATTCTCTGGTTTATTCATTTGTAATAGCAGTGATCCATGGATTCAGCGAAATTGTTGCAGTAATTCCATTTTATTTCGGCAACGGTATGAGCGCAGGATATTATGCTAAGGGTTTTGTAATGTCGGTTATCATTCTGGTAGGTGTTGGAACGGTGGTTCACAGCATGGTTGATTTCTACCTTGCACAGGCTGTTTGGAAGTCTGTTTCAAAAGCTGTTAAAATTCCTAAACAGGTAAGTAATTAAAATAATGAGGCTTGAGCTTTTAATGATAAAATTAATGTAGCTCGGCCTTTTTTTATTTGCAATAAAAGACAGTATGCAAAGGATTTTTATGGTAATATTATATTTTATCTGATATAATTAAGTAAAGTAATTAATGAGGAGAATTCCATGGTTAATGATAATGTTGATGATAATAAAGAAGAATTACTTGTTTCAAACCTCAATTCAATTGAGGCAGAAATAATTGCTTCAAAACTTACGTCGTATGGTATACCTGTCCTGAAGAAATCAAAGGGTAGCGGGGAGATAATGGAGATATATACGGGAGTGAATTTATACGGTATAGACATATATGTGCCTACACATATGTCAGAATTAGCCAGAGAGCTTTTAAAACCAGTTGGGGAAGAAGATTCTTCGGAGTAAAATAAGGCGTATGAAAGCATATCAAATAATTGCTGTAATAGCGTCATCTGTTTTCTTTTTTGTATGGCAGAATAATGCTTTGGAAGTAACTAGACACAGTATCATTAAAAAAAATCTGCCGAAAGAATTTGATGGATTTAAGATTCTTCATATTTCCGACCTGCACAACAAAAATTTTAGAGGAAGGCTAGACGATGCCATATTTAAAATAAAACCGGATATAATAGTAATAACCGGAGATCTGATAGACAGAAGAAGAACAGATATTGGGGCAGCAGCAGTTTTTTTAAGGGAAATTGTGAAAACTGCTCCTGTGTACTATGTAACAGGAAATCATGAGCAGATGTCGGAACATTACAATAAATTGCAGCAAACATTAAGTGATTTGAATGTAAAAATTATGGATGGTTCATATGTCGCTATAAATAGGCAAAAATCAGTAATTGGTATTATGGGGGCGGCTGATCCTGCAATTAATTTTAATATGAAGGATTATGGAACTGAGATTAATGTGTCATATATGGAGGATAGCATAAAAAAATTATTGCAACAGTCATTGACAGATTTTAATATTCTTCTTTCCCACAGGGCAGAATTTTTCAGTTTATACAAAAGGGCAGGAATAGATTTTGTATTTGCAGGTCATGCACACGGCGGACAGATAAGGTTACCGTTTTTAGGAGGAGTACTATCTCCAAACCAGGGCTTTTTTCCTAAATATTCAGAGGGAATAATTACAGACGGAACAACATCCATGTCAGTGAGCAGAGGACTTGGAAACAGCATTTTCCCGCTTCGTATATTTAATCGCCCGGAACTTGTAGTTGTAACATTGCAAGCATTTTCATAACTTTAATTTTGAATATATATTATAAAAATATTCGATTAAAATCTTTTTATAGGAACAGACTAATAGGCATAGCGTAATAGATTATAAAAGGAGGAAGTATGAAACCATCAATAAATTCTAAAATTTCAATAATTGGAGTATCAATTGATTTAGGTGCGGGAACTCCGGGAGTAAGTCTCGGGCCGGCAGCAATACGTTATGCAGGAGTTACAGAAAGACTGACCGCCATAGGCTATGACGTTAAAGATGAAGGGGATATACTTGCTAATAAGCCAGTAAGTCCGTTATCTGACGGTATTAAGCTCAGATACTTGGAAGAAGTTGCAAGAGTAAACACAGAACTTTGTAACAAAGTGTCTGAGGTAATGGTCGAAGGCAGATTTCCGCTTGTGCTCGGAGGAGACCACAGCATTGCCATAGGTACTATCGCTGGGGCGCTGCAGAATAAGAAAAATCTTGGCGTGATTTGGTTTGATGCCCATGGAGACATAAATACCGAGGAAACATCTCCAACAGGAAATATACATGGTATGCCGGTTGCTGTGAGCCTTGGACTCGGGCATGAATCATTGACGTCAATAGGAGGAAATGATTCTAAACTTATGGCAGATAAGATTGTTTTTATCGGGTGCAGGGATCTGGATCAGGGAGAAAGAAAGATATTAAAAAAACTTGGTATTACAGTATTTACCATGCATGAAATTGATCGTTACGGAATGGCGGATATTATAGAAAGAGCTATTAAAGTTGCAGGTAGCGGTACTGACGGAATACATGTGAGTTTTGATCTGGACAGTATAGACCCTACCTATGTGCAAGGTACAGGAACAAGAGTTCCAGGAGGGCTTACCTTAAGAGAAAGCCACTTAGCTCTTGAAATGATTGCTTTGTCAGAACAGCTCGTAAGTGCAGAATTCGTTGAAGTAAATCCTATAATTGATACTAAAAATCAAACTGCCAAGACAGCGGTTACTCTTATGGGATCGCTGCTTGGTGAATGGCTGATCTAGTTGTTATGTGGCTGCATACATCGTAAATTCATCTAATTATTCTTTGAAAAATCTACATTCTACATTGTCTGAGATTTCCTAGGCTGCATAATGAACTCAAAAAAGTCCTCATTATCGTACATAAATTTAAGTGACACATCGTATTTTGTTGCTACGTCCGGGAATATTTCAACATTAAAAATATAAGCGCTGTGATGTGTTGGATGGTGAATCGCTATAGAATAAAAGCTGTCATTATCATCCATAAGTTCATTGACTGCAGATAACTTGACCGGAGGGATTTTTCCTGTGCTGTCCGTTATTGCCTGATGAACCAGCCGTCCTTCACCAACTTCGCCGTATTGGCCGGAAACAGATATTTTATACACTTTTATCAATGCATTAGACAAGGGTTCTTCTAAGTCTTTGTGATAAACAGTAATGTCTAATGTACCTGTTTCGTCCGGAATGGCGTTTGATTTATTGCAGAGTCTGTTCCTGACTCGATACGGATTGCTTGAGTGTGACATCTCTACCCCCTGATATAAATTTAATACTATTAATATTATATGTGTTTTAAATTAAAAATAACTAATAAAAAGTAAAAAGCCGGAAATCTCCGGCTTTTATTTATTTAATTTTATTTTTAAATTCTTTTATATCCTTATTTGAGGGATTTGTATATTTGAAGTTTCCTGCTTTGTTATCAAGCGAATTTGGTTTTCGCGGGTACGAATTAAGATCATTCAATCGGTCTTCAATGCTTGACGAAACACCATTGCTTGTTCCTTTAAAATTATCAAATCCATTGCCCATTCCTTTTTTTGTATTTCTGCCGTTACCCTTGCTCATCATTTCACCTCCTTGTATTTTTAAAAAACTCATTTATATGTTTTCCTTAAGTTAGAGTATTATTCCAACACAAGGTATATGTTAAAAAGGTGAATATTAAATAATAATTAGGAAAATACTTTATAAGAGAATAAAAAATATATTGAGGAGGCATGTAATGGAATATACAATGAATAATTTATATTTTAAATATGATGAAAATTTGCATCGCATCAACGCATATGATTTGCTTACAAATAACTTGGTATCATATATTCACATAAAAGGCAATGAAAAGGTAGATGAAAGTAATTTTAAAGATGCGTGCAGCCGATGGGCATCTTTGTCAATGTACAATAATGATGCAACTTTTCAGGGAATAGATTATAACAGCTGGTATTGATTTTTGGAGGCATGCAATGAAGTTTGCTGTTAAAGTACTTCAATATAATCAATGATGTTGAAAAACAGATATAATTATATTTTATCCGTTTAAAATTTTGTTGACTATTTTTGCAAATTAGAGTAATATCTTCATACAAATTTTATTCGGAGTATGTAAATGGACGGTAATAAAGTAAGGAAATTAAGAAAATTTAATAGAATGACAATTGAAGAACTATCAGTAAAATCGGGTTTTACAGCAAGTTATATATCACAAGTAGAAAGAAATTTAATTGAACCATCATTAACAGCGCTGAAGAAGATTTGCGAAGTACTGAATGTTTCTCCGTACTATTTCCTTGACGACAGCAACAGCGTTGTTGTTACAAGGAAAGAAGATAGGCAAAAATTAAAAATTCCTGCAAATGACAGCGAACTTGAATATATTGTTCCTATTACAGAAGAATATAAAAGCAGGATAAAGATGAATATTTACAGATATTCTTTAAAACCCGGCATGTGGGATAATGATAATTTTTCCATAATAGATTCTGATAAATGTGTAATAATAATAAAAGGAAAATTGATTGTTAATTTCATTGATTACAATGAAATAGTTGAGGAAGGTGACAGTATTTATATTTGTTCAAATGTGCCTCATAAATTATTTAATCCGTCAGAAGAAGAAACAGAATTGCTTTGTATTATTTCACCTGCGGCTTAAAATACCATAAATGATAAAAAGGAGAAATATGGAGAAAAAATTTGAAGAACTTAAACAAGAATTTATAAATGCAAGTTTAGATGAAAAAATAAAATTATACACTCATGCACAAGGGCTTACTGTTGAACAGTTTAAAGAACTACTTGCGTATTTCCCAATTAAGCACCTTGATAAGCTTGAGGAAGCAGTAAACGGAATATAGTGGTATAAAATCACCTTTTTTGGAAATAATTTCTAAGAGGTGATTTTTTATGGAAGAGAAAAGTAAAATAAAAAAAGGGTATATAAGCGAAGCTATAGGAACAAGAAACTATTTCAGTTACAGGGCTGATTTGGTATTGTACAAAGTACTGCTCAGCATGACTGTTCTGTTAATAATTTTTTTTATAACTTCAGATTTGAAGTTTTCAATTTTAATAGCAGCAGAAGTTTTTTTGATTTTTACTCTTGTCAATAAGCTGAATATAACAAGAAAGAGGCGCGAAGGTGAGGAAAAGTTAATTTATAGGCTGAAAACTGAACATTTCAGGAAAAAAATTGAGGAAATAAACAATGATGATTTTGGGATGCTTATAGGTTTTTTGTTTGAAAAAAAAGGCTGCAGAAATTTTATTAAAAAAGGGAAGCATATGTTTCTTGCGGAAAAAGACGGCCTGATAAATTGCATAAAAATTTATAAACTTTACGAAGGAACAGAACTTGAGAAAACAGATGTAAGAAGTATGATTTCTTTTATGTGCAACAGCAGCATTAAAATTGGATATCTTGTGACGACCGTTGAAATCAATGAGGAAGCCAAAAAATTATTAGAAAAATTCGAAGATAAACTTCACATAGAAATAATAGATTCGAACGCTTTGTTCAATATGATGGATGAGGCGGGTATACTTCCCGGAAAAGAATACTTTTCTAAAAAAATATATGAAGAAAAAACATTTGTAAAGAAAAAAAGCAAACTTAAAAATAATGTTTTTGATAATAAAAAGATAATTGTTTATGTATTTGCGGCGGTGTTTTTCTATATAACATCAGCAGCTATGCCTAACAATACAATCTCTATATATATTTCATACTATTTTATTTTGTTGACGGTAGTAAGCGGGCTCTATATGATATGGGTCAAGTATATTTCTAAGGAAACCGGGAATTAAGATGTGCAAAAAATAAAATTTAACCATTGATAAAACCTTCAAAATATAATATAATTTTTTTTGGAAATATAAATTATGGAGGATAATAATGAATTTTAAAGTTACAGTAGGGTTGTCAAACAAACATGTTCATCTTACAAAGGAGCATATAGATATATTATTCGGAGCGGGTCATGAATTAACACCTATAAAAGATTTAAGCCAGCCTGGACAATTTGCATGCGATGAGAAAGTTGATTTAGTGGGACCGAAAAGAACAATAAGCGGAGTTAGAATTCTCGGACCTGCAAGAAAAGAATCTCAGGTAGAGCTGTCTCTTTCAGATGGATTCACTCTTGGTTTAAAAAATCTTCCCGTAAGAGATTCAGGTAAAACTGAAGGTACTCCAGGAATCAAACTAGTAGGACCAAAAGGTGAAGTTGTATTGGAAAGAGGAGTAATTGCTGCTGCAAGACATATACATATGCATACTACAGATGCAGAAAAGTATGGCTTAAAAGATAAAGACATCGTTAAGGTAAAGGCTGGAGGTCCTAGAGGTGTAACATTTGATAATGTATTAATAAGAGTTAGTGACACATATGCACTTGATATGCACCTTGATGTTGAAGAAGGAAATGCTGCCGGACTTTCTAACGGAGATACTGTAGAAGTTATTGCTGAATAAATCGTGCGATATAATGGATAAACAGGAGTGTTCTCCTGTTTATTTTTATGCCATGAGTTACTTTAATTTGTAATTTGTAAAAAACATATATAATGGTATAATGATGTTAATAAACATAATAAGAGATACGGAGGAAAAATGGATTTTTTACCAATAAGCATAGAAGACATGAATAAAAGAGGATGGACGCAGTGCGATTTTATCTTTGTGACGGGTGATGCATATGTGGATCACTCTTCTTTTGCCATAGGAATTATATCCAGACTATTGGAAAGATACCGCTACAAGGTAGGGGTAATTGCTCAGCCTGACTGGAAAGATATTGACTCTTTCAAAAAGCTTGGCGAACCTAGACTGGGTTTTTTGATTAATTCCGGTAATATTGATTCGATGGTGAACCATTACACCTCCTTTAAGAAAAAAAGAAACACTGATTTATATTCGCCAGGAGGGAAGTCTGGACTGAGACCGGATAGGGCGGTAACAGTATATTCAAATCGCATTAGAGAGGCATATAAGCATGTGCCTATAATTATTGGCGGCATTGAGGCAAGTCTAAGAAGGCTGAGCCATTATGACTATTGGAGCGACAGTGTTAAAAGGTCTATACTGATGGACTCGGGCGCTGATTTGCTTGTTTACGGCATGGGCGAGAAATCAATGATACAAATTGCTGAGGCTTTAGAAGCAGGCATACCGGTAAGTGAAATAACATTTATTGACGGAACAGTATATAGAACCAAGGACAGAGAAAGACCATATGACCCAATTTTCTTACCTTCGTATGAAGAGGTTGCTTCTTCTAAGCGAAAATTTGGTGAAAGCTTTAAGGTTCAATATGAAAATACAGATTCTAAGACAGGCAGAGCGCTGGTTGAACAATATGATACAGTGTATGTTGTGCAGAATCCGCCTATGGCTCCATTGACAATGCAAGAATTGGACGATATTTACGATCTGAATTACATGATGGACTGCCACCCTATTTATAAAAAATCTGGCGGAGTGCCAGCATTGAAAGAAATAAAATTCAGCATAACCAGTGTGAGAGGCTGTTTTGGTGGCTGCAGTTTTTGTGCTCTGAACTTCCATCAGGGAAGAGTAGTGCAGGGCAGAAGTCACGATTCAATATTGAAAGAAGTTGATAAGATATTGAATGATAAAGAGTTCAAAGGATATATACATGATGTAGGCGGACCAACGGCAAACTTTAGAATCAGAGCATGTAAGAAACAGAGTAAGTACGGGGTGTGTAAAGACAGAGAGTGTCTTAGTCCTGAAAAATGCAAAAACCTTCGGGTTGATCACAGTGATTATCTAGAGCTTCTCAGAAAAATAAGAAACGTAAAAGGAATTAAAAAAGTTTTTATTCGTTCTGGTATAAGATATGATTATGCGATATATGATAATAATGACGAATTTATAAAAGAACTATGCAAATATCATGTAAGTGGTCAGCTGAGAACGGCACCTGAGCACGTTTCAGAATCTGTACTTAAACTTATGGGGAAACCGTCGATAAATATTTATAATAAATTTGTAAGAAAATTTTATGCGGAGAGCAAAAAAATTAATAAAGAACAATATATCGTTCCATATTTTATATCATCACATCCGGGTTCACATCTTAAAGATGCCATTGAGCTTGCGGAATATATACGAGATATGGGGTATATACCTGAACAGGTTCAGGACTTTTATCCGACTCCGGGAACTCTTTCAACTTGTATGTACTATACAGGTTTTAATCCGCTAACAGGTGAAAGTATATATGTTCCTAAAGAAAGAGAAGACAAAAGAATGCAGCGTGCTCTTATGCAATACAGTAAAATAGAGAATTACAACTTAGTTTTAAAAGCTTTGCAAAAGGAAAACAGGTATGATCTAATCGGATATGGTCCCAAATGTCTTATAAAGCCTAGAAAGTCTGTGTAATTTAATTTTAAGTGTTTTTTAATAATTAATTTATTGCAAAATCTTTCATGGTAAGTTAATATTAAATATGGAATATAAATAAAGAGGTATTAAATGAGCAGAAAATATAGGCGTAGAAAAAAAAGAATACGGTTGCTGTCACTGGGGCTGTTTGTAATAGTAAGTATTTTGGCAGCATCATTTGTTGTAAACGGCATGGGCAAGGACAGCAAAGGAAAAAATGATATTGGAGAAGCAGATTTTGAAGATGTTACAAATGTTTCTCAACCGGAGATGCCGATTGAACCGGTAGCAAAGCCAAATGTTACAATTAACCTTAAAGCAACCGGCGATATTATGTTTCACCCATCTCAGTTGGATGGTGCATATGATTCAAAAACAGGTACATATGATTTTAAAAATAGCTTTAAAGCCGTCAAGGGATTATTTCAGTCAGCTGATTTGGCAATTGCGAATTTTGAAGGAACAACAGCAGGAAATTCTGTGTATGCATACCAAGGATATCCTATTTTCAATGCGCCGGATGAGGTGCTGGATGCTATAAAAGATGCAGGATTTGATGTTTTATCAACGGCTAATAACCACTGCCTTGATACAAGAAAAGCTGGTGTAATAAGAACTGTAAATGAGATAAGCGCAAGGGGTATGGATCCTATCGGAACATATACAGAAAAGCCTGAAACAAGAGTATTGATTAAAGAGATTAAGGGTATAAAACTTGCGTTTCTTTCTTACACGGAAATGGTAAACGGTCTGGAATCTGTTATGTCTTCATCAGATCTGGATGCAATGATAAATATAATAGATGAAGCAAAGATTTCAGAAGACATTGTTTATGCAAAGAGCCAAAATGCAGATGTAATAATTGCATGTATGCATTGGGGAGACGAATATTCAAGATTTCAGGCAGAAAGGCAGGAAGTACTTGCTGATAAAATGTTTGAAGAAGGCGTAGATATAATTCTTGGAAGTCATCCCCACGTCATACAGCCTGCACAAAAGCTTGAATATGGCGGAAAAACTAAATTTGTAGCGTATTCAATGGGGAATTTTTTGTCAAATCAAAGAATTGAAACGTTATTGCCATATGGTTTATCAGAAGAGGTTTCAAAATATACCGAGGATGGAGTAATTGTGGACATAAACATCGAAAAAAATGGTGAAACCGGTGAAGTAACTATTAAAGAAATTACATACATACCTCTATGGGTATATAAAGGAACTACTGATGACGGTGGAACAGAGCATGTTGTGTATCCAATAATGGAATATATTGAAAATTCAGAGCTTAACGAAAACGCAAAAATTAGAATGAAAAGATCATTGAGTGATACTTCCAAACAGATGCAGCTGTTGGAAAGCAATACGGTGGAATAACATAAATTATATTGGGGATGTGGTGTCATGGAGCATATTAAATTAATATTTTCTAATATCGGATTTAACAGTATAGTAGATATAGGGCTTGTTTATTATGTATTGTATCATGGATATATGTTGATACGTGATATGAGAGCAAAACAGCTGGTTAAGGGAATTGTACTTCTAGTTGCTCTGATTCCTATATCGGAACTATTCGATCTTTACATGGTCAAGTATATATTGGAGCATACATTTCAGGTTGGAGTAATAGCACTGGTCGTTGTGTTCCAGCCGGAGATTAGAAAGGCGCTGGAATATATCGGGAGAACATCATTTACACTTTCGGCTTTAGAAAAAAATGCTCAGACATCAGAACAGGTTATAAAAGAAATCGTATCTGCCACATCTTCACTGGCCAGACAAAAAATAGGGGCTCTCATAATTTTTGAACAGAAGATAGGGCTTAACGACATAGTAGAAAGCGGAACAAGACTTAATGCAACTATATCAAGCGGATTGTTAATTAATATATTTATACCTAATACTCCTCTTCATGACGGTGCGGTAATTATTAAGGATTATACTATACGAGCCGCAGGATGTTTTTTGCCGCTTACAGAAAATAATCTTCTTTCAAAAGATATAGGAACCAGGCACAGAGCTGCTATAGGAATGACAGAAAAATCTGACTCCATAGCCTTGATAGTGTCTGAGGAAACGGGTTATATTTCCTATGCTGTGGAAGGAAGACTGTATAGAAACATTCAAATTGAAGAATTAGAATACCTTTTATCAGGCATTTATGTGGACAATGAGAAAGTAAATATTATTGATAAATGGAGAAACAGAAATGAAAATAAAAAACGATAAGATATTAATTCAAATAACATGTTTAGTAGTTTCTGTAATATTGTGGATGTTCATAATGGTTGAAACAAACCCTCCTTTTGAACAGTATTATAACAGCATTCCCGTTACCATCAAAAACTTAAGCGCACTTGAAAATTCAAACCTTGTTTTGATGAATTCGGACAAGGATCATTTTACGGTGAATGTAAAAGTGGAAGGTACAAGCGATCAGTTTACTAATATTACTAACAGCGATTTTTCGGCATATATAGATTTGCTTGGATTTTCAGAAGGTATAACAAATGCAAAAATAGAAGTTTCAGGACCAAGCGGGCTTGAAATTACGAATTTTTATCCTTCGCAAATTGCGTGCAACATAGAAAGCATTATTTCAAAAGTTATGGATGTGGATGTTCAGTATGAAGGCAGTCAGGCGGAGGATTACTACAGATTGCTTCCTATATCAAAACCGTCATCAGTCAAGATTACAGGACCGAGAAGTGTTGTAAATTCAGCTACTATGGCTGTAGCGACAGTAAATATAGAAGGAGCTGCCGACAATGTTACTAAGACTGTTCCGGTCAGAGTATATGACGGAACGGATACGGAAATATTTATGTCTGCGCCGATAGACAATGTTGAGGTAACAGTTCCAATTTATCCTACAAAGTATGTGAAACTTGTACCAAACATAGCAGGAACTCCCGAAGAAGGTTATCAGCTTACAGACGTTACTGTTAAGCCTGATAAAATAAAAATTGCTGCAAGAAAGGATATTTTGGATACGATAAACGAGCTTGAAGTTTCTGAACTTGATATAACAGGTGCATTTAACAACATTTTATCTTCAAGGGAAATACTTGATGCTGAGAGCTTGATTATACTGGATTTGAATACAAATCCTGTTGTTAGCGCGGTTATTGAAAAGACTGTTGAGAAAGACTTTGTATTTGAAGCATCTGAAATTCAGTTTAATAATTTAGCTGAAGGTATTAATGCAGATATACCGGATTCTGAACATGAAATAACAGTTAATGTAGTCGGACCTGTAAGTGTTGTAAATCAATTAAAGAAAAATGATTTGACACTTGCAGCGGATTTAAGTACTGTTGTACCTGGCACGAACAATGTAAATTTGGAATGTACTACGGGAAAAACAGTTAACACTATATCTATTTCACAGGGGCAAATCAGTATTGAAGTTACAGAATCTCCGACTTCAACTACAGCTGAAGAATAGCGGGAGTGAGTATGAATAATATTAACATAGAAATTAACAACATGGATTATCAAGGAATGCTTGAAGCGGTACTTCTTGCGACACAAGATGCAATAAGTGTTGTAAATGAAGAGGGGGAACACATACTTGTGAACCCTGCTTACACTAAAATTACCGGACTGGACAAAGATGATATTATAGGAAAAGATGCATTATATGATATAGAGCAGGGAGAAAGCCTACATATGAAGGTTCTTACCACAAAAAAGCCGGTAGAAAATACCAAGCTTAAAATTAGGCCCAGCGGTAAGACTGTTGTAGCTCAGGCAGCACCAATTATAGTAAACGGTGCAATGAAAGGCAGCGTTGCCGTTCTTCATGATATTTCTGGTATTAAGGACTTAACAGACAAACTAAACAAGGCTGAAAAAAAATTAAGAGAACTTTCATATAAATACAAACCTGAAGATATAATCGGTGAATCTGCTGCAATGCTCGAAGTCAAAAAAATGATAGAAAGAGCAGCAAAGGTGCCTGCAACAGTTTTGCTGAGGGGTGAAAGCGGAACAGGAAAAGAACTTTTTGCAAATTCAATACATGCTCAAAGCAAAAGGTCAGGAAATAACTTTGTAAGAGTGAATTGTGCTGCACTTTCAGACACTTTACTTGAAAGTGAGCTTTTTGGATATGAGGAAGGCTCATTTACAGGAGCTTTAAAGGGTGGTAAAAAGGGTCTTTTTGAAGAAGCTGATAAAGGCACCATATTTTTGGACGAAATATCTGAAATAAGCATGAATACTCAGGCAAAGCTTCTGAGAGTTTTGCAGGAAAAAGAAATCATGAAGGTTGGAAGCAACCATCCGATTTCGGTGGATGTCAGAATTATTGCTGCAACAAACGCTGATCTTATTAAAGCTGTAAAAGAAGGAAAATTCAGAGAGGATTTATTTTATAGATTAAATATACTTCCAATTGTGATACCTCCTTTGCGTGACCGCAAAGAAGATATACCATTGCTTATTAAAAATTTTATTGTAAAATTTAACGATGAGTATGGAAGGCACATACAAGATATTGCAGATGATGCATTATATATTCTCATTCATTATAACTGGCCCGGAAATGTAAGAGAGCTTGAAAACATTGTCGGACGTTCTATAATAAATATGAATATTAACGAAAGAATTATTCAGGTTGAACATCTTCCGCATCTGCTGTACAGTAAAAAGCAAAGCTCTCAGCAGTGTGTTGTGGAAAAAGAAGCGAAGCTGACCAGATTGAGTAATGTAATTGATAAAGCGGAATCAGATTATATACAAAGCGTATATTTCAGACTAAATAAAAATAAGACAGAAACTGCGAAGGTGCTGGGTATTTCACTCAGGTCTCTTTACTACAAAATGGAAAAGCACGGGATTTCATAATGCTTGCAAAAAAATGCAAAAAAAATACAAGTTGCAAGTAATTGCACGCAAATTAATGCAAAGTTATTTTTGATGTGATTTTAGTAAAATTATTCACATAAGCCAATCATTGAAATTTCAGTGATTGGCATTTTTATTTATCAGATTATCAAAGTTGGCATGAAAATTGCTCAATATTTAATGCGAGGTGAGAAAGTGAAAAAATTTGTAGAAATAATAAAACATGCTCAGGAATATGCCGAAGCACACGGACCGGCAAAAATAGCAGTTGCTTTTGCTCAGGATGAAGATGTTTTAAAAGCATTAAAGGCAGCAGTAGATGAAAAAATATGCGAGCCTATTCTAATAGGCGACAAAGAAAAAATAATCGATTTATCAAAAGAAATAAAATTTGATCTGAAAAATATTGAAATAATAGATGAAAAAGATGGACCGGAGGCTTGTAAAAAAGCTGTTTCACTTGTAAGCAGCAAAAAAGCCGATGTAGTTATGAAAGGATTAATCGATACATCAATTATTTTAAAGGCTGTTTTAAATAAAGAAATAGGACTCAGGACAGGTAATATACTCAGTCATGCCGCTGTTTTTTCAACTGATGCTTATCATAAATTTTTTATTGTTACAGACGCTGCTATGAGTATAGCACCGAATGCAGATGATAAAAGACAAATAGTAGAGAATTCTGTAAAATTAAGTCGTGCGCTTGGAGTGGAAGTCCCTAAGGTTGCAGCTATTTGCGCCAAAGAAAAAGTAAACCCTAAAATGCAGGCAACGCTGGACGCTCACGAACTTGTCGAAATGCAGAAAGAAGGGAAAATTTCGGGATGTATAGTTGAAGGCCCATATGCCCTGGACAATGCAATTTCAAAAGAAGCTGCAGAGCTAAAAGGTATCAAGGGCGAGGTTGCAGGAGATGCCGATATACTTCTTATGCCGAATATCGAAGCAGGAAATGTATTTTATAAGGCTTTGACATATCTGGCTAATGCTGAAAATGCAGGAATAATTTTAGGAGCAGGAGCCCCTATAGTGTTAACGTCGAGAGCTGATTCAGATAAGGCGAAATTAAATTCAATCGCACTTTCTGTATTAGTTTCATCATTTAAAGGAGAATAGTATGAAACAATTAATAATCAACCCAGGAAGCACATCAACAAAAATTGCAGTTTTTGAAGATGAGCGCTCTGTATTTGAGACTACGCTCAGACACTCAAATGAGGAGTTGGGCAAATACTTAAAAGTGGCTGATCAGTTTGAATTCAGAAAAAATTTAATTATTGATGAACTCAAAAATAATAACATATCGCTTGGATCACTGGATGCAGTTGTAGGAAGAGGCGGATTGCTTAAGCCGATTGAGGGAGGGACTTACGCTGTAAATGATAAATTGATTGAAGATTTGACTGCAAATATTGTAGGAGAACATGCATCAAATCTTGGAGGGCTGATAGCTCGTTCTATTGCAGATGAAGCAGGAATACAGTCATTCATAGTAGATCCTGTAGTTGTGGATGAACTTGATGAAACTGCAAGATTGAGCGGCCATCCTGCTTTTGAAAGAGTAAGCATATGGCATGCACTTAATCAAAAAGCAGTTGCCAGAAGAGCAGCTGCTGAGAGATTCGGTAAAAAATATGAAGATATGAATTTTGTGGTTGCTCACTTGGGCGGCGGAATTTCCGTAGGAGCACACAGAAAAGGAAAAGTTATTGATGTGAACAACGCTTTAAACGGAGAAGGACCATTTTCTCCTGAAAGATCAGGGTCTCTTCCGGCTGAGCAGTTAATTAACGCATGCTTCAGCGGAAAGTACACGCAGGCAGAAATTAAAAAGATGATTGTAGGCAAAGCCGGTTTAAGCGCATACCTTGGAACTAACAGTGCCAAGGATGTAAGCGAAAAAGCACAGGCAGGAGATAAGAAGGCAGAGCTGGTATATGGAGCAATGGCATACCAGGTTGCAAAGGCCATAGGGGAATATGCCGTAGCACTTGACGGTGAGGTTGATGCAATTCTGATTACAGGCGGAATAGCCTATGATAAATACTTTGTGGATATGATTGAGAAAAAAGTAAAATTTATATCCGAAGTAATTGCTTATCCCGGAGAGGACGAGCTTTTAGCTCTGGCTCAGGGAGGACTCAGAGTATTGAATAAGGAAGAATCCGCCAAGGAATACAAATAGTGTATGGCCGAAGGGAGGAGTAATATGCTGGATAAGAGGCTAGTTATTGTAATAGGTCATTATGGAAGCGGTAAGTCTGAATTTTCTGTCAACTATGCGGTAAAAATGAAAGAACAGTATGAAAATGTAAGTATCGCTGATTTGGATATAGTGAATCCTTACTTCAGATCCAGAGAAAAAAGAGATTTTTTCGAAAAAATTGGAGTGAAGGTGTTTGATTCAAGCATAAAAAATACTGCGATTGATATACCTGCGTTGCCGGCAGAATTAACAGGCGTGATATTAAATTCAAATGAAAAGTCCATACTTGACGTTGGGGGGGATCCTGTAGGCGCGAGAGTTCTTGCAAGGTACTCAGAGCAAATTAAGAGCACTGATTATGATATGTTTTTCGTGATAAACGGAAACAGACCCGAGACAAGCACTGTTGAAGGAGCATTGAAATATTTACGCTTAATAGAAGCAACGTCAAAATTGAAGGTGACTGGATTAATTAACAATACGCATATGCTGAAGGAAACGACGGCAGAAGATGTTGAATTCGGCCATGAATTAACAAAGAAAGTATCATGGGAAACAGATATTCCCATTAGATATGAAGTTGTTATCAACAAGGCAGCAGCTGATATAAAAAACAAAGAAATATTAGAAAAATTGTTCCCCATAAATCTTTATATGAGGGAAGAATGGATGAGTTGAGAATGGAGGTATTATAATGGCAAAAGGAAAAGTTACATTTAATGAGGATGCATGCAAGGGTTGCGAATTGTGTGTAACGGTATGTCCGGTAAAAATCATCGAATTGAACAAAGAGAAAATTAATGGAAAAGGATATTGCCCTGCTCATGTAGTTGACCAAGAGAAATGTATTGCTTGCGGTAGTTGTGCAATTATGTGTCCGGATTCAGTAATAACAGTAGAAAGATTATAATAGTGGAGGTAGATTATGTCTAAAGTATTAATGAAAGGTAATGAGGCTGTTGGAGCTGCAGCTATAAAAGCAGGCTGCAAATATTTTTTCGGATATCCAATTACTCCTTCAAGTGAAATCCCAGAATATATGTCAAAAGCATTGCCGGAGGCCGGAGGAGTATTTTTACAGGCAGAAAGTGAAATCGCTGCTATAAATATGGTTTATGGAGCAGGAGGAGCAGGAGCAAGATGTATGACAGCTTCTTCAAGCCCTGGAATATCATTGAAGCAAGAAGGAATCACATATGCAGCCGGTGCTGAAATACCATGTGTTATTGTTAACATGATGAGAGGCGGCCCTGGTCTTGGAAGTATTCAACCAGGTCAGGCAGACTATTTTCAGTCAACAAGAGGCGGCGGAAACGGCGATTATCGTACACTTTGCTATGCGCCTGCAAGCATACAGGAGATAGTTGATTTAATTATAATGGGGTTTGATAAAGCAGATTATTACAGAAATCCTGTTCTTATATGCGCAGACGGCATGATAGGACAAATGATGGAGGCTGTTGAATTTAAAGAGCCTGAAAAAATAGATCTTCCTCCTAAGGATTGGGCAACTACAGGTACTGAAGAGAAAAGAAAACCAAACATTATTAATTCCCTTTATTTACAGGCAGAAGCTCTCCAGGTCCACAATTCTAACCTCGAGAAAAAATATAAATTAATGGAAGAAAATGAAGTAATGTGCGAAACATACGGATTGGAAGAAGCTGAAGTTGTGCTGGTTGCATACGGTACTACTTCAAGAATTGTTAAGACAGCTATGAAACAGGCTGAACAAAAAGGGATAAAAGTAGGAATTATAAGACCGATAACTTTGTGGCCGTTCCCGTATGATGTATTTAATACTATAGGAAATAAAGCTAAGGGTATATTGACAGTGGAAATGAGTGCGGGACAGATGATTGACGATGTTAAAATCGGTATCGCCGGAAAATTACCTGTTTATTTCAATGGAACACAGGGCGGTATGGTTCCTACACCGGCTAGTATTCTGGCGGATATTGAAAAAATAGCAGGAGGTACAAAATAATGACAATTGTATATGAAAAATCAAAAGGCTTGACAGATGTTCCGTTTCATTACTGTCCAGGTTGCACTCACGGAGTTATTCATAAATTAGTTGCGGAAACATTAGTAGAGTTGGGAGTGCTTGGTGAAGCCATAGGTGTTGCTCCTGTTGGATGCTCAGTTCTTGCCTATAATTATTTTAACTGTGATATGCAGGAGGCTGCACACGGAAGAGCTCCTGCAGTAGCTACAGGAATTAAAAGAGCTCTACCAGATAAGGTCGTATTTACGTATCAGGGAGATGGCGACCTTGCATCAATAGGTTCAGCAGAAATAGTACATGCGGCTCACAGAGCAGAAAAAATAACTACAATTTTCGTAAATAACGCTATTTACGGCATGACAGGCGGCCAGATGGCACCTACAACTTTGGTAGGTCAGAAAACTACCACATCTCCTCTTGGAAGAGATGAAGATCTTTGCGGAAGACCTATAAGAATTGCTGAAATGCTGGCAACAATAAACGGAGCAAAATTTGTTGAAAGAGTTTCGGTTGATACCCCCGCTAACATAAGAAAAGCTAAAAAAGCGATAAAAAGAGCATTTGAATGTCAGATAAAAGGTGAAGGTTTTGCAATAGTTGAAGTATTGTCATCATGCCCTACAAACTGGGGACTGACTCCTGTAAAAGCGTTGGATTGGCTGAGAGATAATATGATTCCATATTATCCGTTAGGAAATTTCAGAGATTTTGAGGAGGGTAAATAATATGGAAGAAAAAGTAATAATGGCTGGATTTGGCGGTCAGGGTGTTATGGCTATAGGAAAACTTTTGGCTTATGCAGGAATGATTGAAGGAAGAAATGTTACATGGATGCCTTCCTACGGACCGGAAATGAGAGGCGGTACTGCAAACTGTGCGGTTGTTGTGTCAGATGATGAAGTAGGCTCACCGCTTATATCTAAGGACGGCACGGCAGCAATAGTTATGAATCTGCCTTCACTTGTTAAATTTGAACAAGAACTGGTTCCAGGCGGAAAATTAGTTATAAACAAATCATTGATAGATATAAAACCAACAAGAACCGATATTGAAGCATACTATGTAAATGCAAATGAGTTGGCGTTGGAATTGGGAAACAGTAAGGTAGCAAATATGGTAATGCTTGGTGCATATCTGGAGTTAGCAAAAACAGTTGAGTTCGATTCTGTTCTTAAGGCTTTTGTAAAAGTATTCGGTGAAAACAAAAGCCACTTAGTCCCTCTGAATAAAGATGCTTTGGCAAAAGGTGCGGAATCAGTAAAATCAGTATAAAATTAAAAGAAGCCCTTCGGGGCTTTTTTTAATTTTACAAGTTTATAAATTGTATTTATTTATAGATTTATGTCAATTTTAATTGTAAATAAATTGTAAGAAATAAAAAAAGTTTTGTCTTTATTATATCGACAAATAATGATATAATTGCTTGGGTTTGATTACTGGATATTTACAAATAAATTGCAAACTCTTTACAAATAGTTAGGAGGAACTATGGATATTGCCATTAATTTGATTGGAGGGCTTGGTCTGTTCCTTTTTGGAATGAGCTATATGGGGGACGGTCTTCAAAAAACTGCCGGAAGCAAAATGAAAGATATTTTAGCGGCTCTCACAAAGAACAAGTTTATGGGTGTATTGGTGGGAGCGTTAGTTACAGGGGTAATACAAAGCAGCAGCGCAACTACGGTAATGGTGGTTGGATTTGTTAATGCAGGACTTATGAATTTGAATCAGGCTGTTGGTATTATAATGGGGGCCAATATAGGTACAACCGTAACTGCTTTCTTAGTATCTTTGAACATTACAAAAGTTGCAACGCTTATGGTTGGAATAGGTGTTTTTATGCTTTTAGCATCTAAGAAGAAAAAAGTAAAAAGCATAGCAGAGGTAATAATCGGGTTCAGTATTCTCTTCATAGGAATGAAAATGATGGGAAATGCCATGGAGCCTTTAGAGGAGAATTCTCAATTTACCGGACTTATAACAAAATTTAATAATCCGATTCTCGGAATAATGGTGGGAATTATAATGACTGCGATTCTCCAGAGCAGCAGTGCTACTACAGGTTTATTGATAGCGGTTGCCACAACAGGTGTTATGACTTTCGAGCAGGCATATCCGGTTATTTTTGGCCAAAATATCGGAACATGTATAACTGCTATGCTGTCCAGTATCGGAGCTAGTAAGACGGCCAAAAGAGCCGCAGTTATACATTTATTGTTTAATTTAAGCGGTACGTTATTATTTATGCTCTTATTGAAAAATCCTGTTGAATGGTTGATCCTGGATGTTGTGCCTTCCTATGTTCCGCGGCAAATAGCAGCGGGTCATATTTTGTTCAACGTTTTAAATGTAATATTAATATTTCCATTTTCAGGCTTGCTTGTAAAAGCATCGGAGCTTATTGTCAGAAAAGATGACAGTGAATCCGAACATGTAACAAGATATATAGATGAAAGACTTCTTATAACTCCGTCAATAGCATTGACGCAAACCGCAAAGGAAGTTCTGCACTTGGGTAATCTAGCATACGAAGAATTTTTAACTGCAGTAAATGCTTTTTTTGAAAACAATGAGGAATTGGCATATAAGGTCTTTGAACTTGAAAAAAAGGTTAACGAGCTTTGCAGAGCCACACTGGAATACTTAGTCAAGCTTGATAAGGTGTCGATGACAAATTATGAAAAAGACAAAGTGGTTGTACTTATAAATGCTTTAAATGATATTGAAAGAGTTGGGGATCATGCTGACAACATTGGCGAACTTGTATTGTACAAACTAGAAAATAATGTTAATTTCTCGGACGAAGCCAGTGACGAAGTTAGAGAAATGTTTGATACTGCAATGTTTGTCTATAAGTCAACGCTTGACGCGATAAAAACTATAGATAAAGAAGACTGTAACAAGGTTATTGTAAATGATAAAAAAATTGATGTAATGTATAAAAATTTAAGAAAAAATCATATAGAAAGATTAAATACCTATGTATGCGAACCAAATGCCGGAGTCATATTCCTTGATATCATAGGGAATTTAGAGAGAATAGGAGATCATTCATCAAATATAGCGGAATCAATACTTGAAGCAATTGCAAAATAAATGAGTTAAAAAGCCCTGAGGGGCTTTTTTTACATAAAAAATATGTTATAATCAATATGTAATATGTAAAATAAAACAGTTAATTTGAACAAAAGGGAAGTCGGCAGAAAAGGGATAATTATATGGAGCAAAAAATTATAGAAATTGCAAATTCTTTAGGAATAGATGAAATAGGATTTACGTCTGTTCTAAATTACAGCTATTTATCAGATCTTTTAAGGGATAGGCTTAATAAAGGATATAGCTGTGAATTTGAAGAACAAAATATAAATAAAAGAATTGACGTCAGAAATATTATGCCCAATTGCAAAAGCATAATCGCCATTGCTGTGCCTTACGCTGAGGGCTATAAGAAGCCTGTTGTAAAAGACAAAGGCCTTTTGAGCGTTGTTTCGTACGGCGAAGATTACCACAAAAAATTAAGCAGCATATTGAAGAGTATAGCTGAAGAAATAAAAAAGGACATAAGTTTTGAGTATAAAGTTTGTGTTGATACATCTCCTCTGATAGACAGAGAAATATGCAAAAATGCCGGAATTGGTAACTATGGTAAAAACATGCTTCTTATCAATGATAAACTGGGATCGTTTATAAACATAGGATACTTATTGACAGATTTAGAGATACTGAGTGACGGAGTGGCAGAAAATATTGATATCTGTGGTGAGTGTGACATATGCATTGAAAGCTGTCCAAATAAAGCTTTGCAAAAAAGTGGAGGTATTAACTCAAAAAAATGCGTCTCATATCTTACGCAGACAAAGGATTACATTCCTCTTGAATACAGAAAAAATATGAGAAATCAAATATACGGCTGTGACATGTGCCAGCTTGTATGTCCCAAAAATAGGACGAATTCAGAAAAATCAGCAGACAATGATTATAGAAGCCTAGTAATTGACTTAGAAGAATTAATGAAAATGTCTAATAAAAAATTTTTGTCAAAATATAAAAATATGTCAGGAAGCTGGAGAGGAAAAAACATCTGGAAGAGAAATGCATTGATAGCAATAGGTAATTTGAAACTTAAATCTATGTTTGGACTTGTCAGAGATGAGTTGAATAATGAATCTGACATGATAAAAATATATGCTGCATGGGCTTTGACTGAATTAGACAGATCTAAATCAATGGATATACTGCATAACTTTATTAAATATGAAAATGATAAAGTTAGAGAGGAGTTTATTAAATTAGCTGGAGGTGGGTTATGATAGTAGGTACATGTGAAATAGAATTGATAATTTACGAAGCTAACTCCCTTAAGGAAAAAAGACATGTTATCAAGAGCATTATTGAAAGAATTAAACCAAGATTTAACGCATCCGCCGCAGAAATTGATTATAATGATTTATGGAACAGATCAGTAATTGGCGTTGCGGTTGTTTCTAATAAAAAGTCTTTATGTGAGTCCATGCTTTTAAAAATAATTGATTTTATAGATAACGATAATAGAGTAGAGATTATAAACCGTTATATGGAGGTTAACTGATGACAAAAGCAGATAAGGTTTATGAATTGTTAAAAGAAGACTATCCTTTTGCAAGCTGCGGATTGAACTATAAAACGCCATTTCAGCTGCTTATATCTACAATGCTGAGCGCGCAGGCAACTGACAAAAGCGTTAATGCATTGACTGAAAATCTATACAAGGAATATCCGGATTTAGATTCTTTTCTTAAGCTTAGTCAAGAAGAAATAGCCGAAAAAATAAAGAAAATCGGCCTGTATAAAAACAAATCAAAAAGTATCTATAACATGTGCCGTGAACTGAAGGACAAGCATAATAGTCAGGTACCTCAAAATATGGAAGATTTGATGTCTTTGCCGGGTGTTGGAAGAAAGACAGCGTCGGTGGTGCTTGTTGAAGCGTTCAATATACCTGCTTTTCCAGTTGACACTCATGTATTCAGACTTACAAGGCGAATAGGACTGGCATCCGGTTCTACACCTGACAAAGTGTCTGATGAGATGATGAAAAAGCTTCCAAAGTATAAGTGGCATTTAATGCACCACCTGCTAATTACCCACGGAAGGAATTTATGCATTGCTCAAAATCCGAAATGCGATAGTTGCAGCTTGAAAGGCTTATGCAATTTTTATAAAGAAACAAAAAGAACTAAATAATATGTGATAAAAATATATGTAACAGGAGAAAAAAATGGCATTAAACATTGTATTGTTTGAACCGGAAATACCACAGAACACAGGAAATATTGCAAGGACATGCGCAGCTACCGGCTCTAACCTTCATTTAATAAAACCTCTTGGTTTTTCTGTAAGCGATAAATATTTAAAGAGGGCGGGTCTTGATTATTGGGATCTTGTAAATATTACTTATTACGATAATTTTGAAGATTTTAAAGAATCAATAGGTAATAAACCGGTTTTTATTTCAACTACAAAGGAAAGTAGATTTTATACAGACGTTGCGTACGAGGATGAATGCTACATTATGTTTGGAAAAGAAACAAAAGGCCTTCCGGATTATATACACGAGGAATATATTAATACAAGAATAAAAATACCGATGATAGATAATGTACATGCAAGATCGTTGAATTTGTCAAATTCTGTAAATATTGTAATGTACGAAGCCTTAAGGCAATTAGGATTTTATGATATGATTTGATATAAAAAATACATAGCGTTAATTTTTAGACAATGTTAAAAATTTAATAAGCTTTATGCGTTTTTCTTGTTTACTAATTTAAGTCAAACGCCTAATTTCAGAAGAATTAAAGGTTTTCATGTTCTAATAAAAAATTTTATAAATAGTACTTGATTTATTAAAAATTATTATATATAATTAAGATAAATAAATATTTGAATGACGTTTGCGGGAGAGACTGTTATGTTATTAACAGCGCCGAAGGAATAAATAAAATATTAGCCATATTTTATGATGATCTCAGGCAAAAGGACCGCAGGCTGACAAAACTCTGAAAAGCGTAAGCACCGAAGGAGCAACTCTTATTAGGAAGAGGAATCTCTCAGGTTTGTAACAGAGCAGAAGGCAGAATGAATTTATTATGCTTTCTGCTTTTTTATTCGGCTTTATAACATAATAATTACATAATTTTCAAGAATAAAATCTTCATTTTAAGGATGAAACTATGATAATTACGAATAATGATTGGGTATACAATAAGTACAAGGATACATACAGTGTAATTTATATAGTCGGAAGCTACAGAGATGTATTGGTCAAAACAAGGGACAAGATACATGAAGGGTACGAGCTTTTAACACATCCTTTGTCGAGCAGTTTAAAACCAAATGAAACGCCT
The DNA here is from genome assembly GCA_018436705.1 of Sedimentibacter sp. Classification (GTDB taxonomy): domain Bacteria; phylum Bacillota; class Clostridia; order Tissierellales; family Sedimentibacteraceae; genus Sedimentibacter. The sequence goes on along the minus strand of JAHDLA010000019.1, from coordinate 3,332 downwards.
TATAAATCTGTGATAATTGCAGATAATAAGTCTGAGCTGAATTACGATTCTGTTTATATTATAGAAAATTCAATAGTGACATATGACAGATTTAATAAAAACAAGCTCATCAATCTTAGTGAAAAGATTGAAGATGATTTTAAATTAATTGATTTAACAGTGCTTGAAAGCGCGTTAAATATATAACCATGAATAATTATGGAGGTGAGTGTTTTGAAATTAGAATTAGGCTATGTTTTTATTAAGGATATTCAGTTCGCTGAACATTCTAAGGTTGAAAACGGAACATTGTATGTGAACAAAGATGAAGTAAAAGCATTAATTCTAGAAGATCAAAATTTTAAGTCAGCGGAAATTGAATTGGCTAGACCTGGCGAAAGTATTAGAATTATGCCCGTTAAAGATGTTATTGAACCGAGGGTGAAAGTTGAAGGCTCCGGAGGAATTTTCCCTGGAATGCTCAATAAAGTTGAGACTGTAGGCTCAGGCAAGACAAACGTTTTAAAGGGAGCTGCTGTTGTTACTACAGGAAAAATTGTTGGATTCCAAGAAGGCATCATAGATATGGATGGACTTGGGGCTGAGTATACTCCTTTTTCTAAACTAAATAATTTAGTAGCGGTATGCGAGCCTATTGATGGATTAAAACAGCATGAACATGAAAAAGCTCTTAGATTTGCAGGGTACAAAGTAGCAGCATATTTAGGAGAGCTTGCAAGAACATTAACACCGGATGAAGTACATACTTTTGAGACTCCTAATTTAGTTGAAGGAATAAAACTTTATCCTGAGCTTCCTAGAGTAGCTTATGTATTAATGCTTCAGAGTCAAGGACTGATGCACGATACATATGTTTACGGGGTAGATGCTAAACAATCATTGACAACAATGATTTATCCCACAGAAATTTTAGACGGTGCAATTGTGAGTGGAAACTGCGTTTCTGCATGTGACAAAAACACGACATATCATCATTTAAACAACCCTGTAATTCACGATTTATTTGAAGAGCACGGAAAAACATTGAATTTTGTTGGAGTAATAATAACAAATGAAAATGTATACCTTGCTGACAAAGAAAGATCATCAAACTGGAGTGCAAAACTTGCTGAACTTTTAGGAGTTGATGGTGTTGTAATATCTCAGGAAGGCTTTGGTAATCCTGATACAGACTTGATAATGAACTGTAAAAAAATAGAAGCTAAAGGTATTAAGACTGTAATAATTACGGATGAATATGCCGGAAGAGACGGTTCATCACAATCTCTTGCCGATGCAGATGCAAGCGCTGATGCTGTGGTAACAGGAGGTAATGCAAACGAGGTAATCGAACTTCCTGCTATGGATAAAATAATCGGCTATGCTGATGTAGCTGATATTATTGCAGGAGGCTTTGACGGAAGCTTACATAAAGATGGAAGCATTACTGCAGAGCTTCAGGTTATAACAGGAGCTACAAATGAAATGGGCTTCAATAAATTGAGTGCGAGATAGGAAGGAGGAGAAAATAATGCTAAAAGTTGTTCATTATATAAATCAATTCTTTGCAAATATAGGCGGAGAAGAAATGGCTCACATTCCTGCTGAATTAAGAGATGGCATCGTAGGACCTGGATTAGCTTTCCAGCAAGCATTCAAAGATGAAGCGGAAATAGTTGCAACTGTAGTATGCGGAGACTCATACTTCAATGAAAACCTTGAAGAAGCAAAGAGTAATATTATCGAAATGGTAAAAAAATATAAACCTGACTTGTTCATTGCGGGACCGGCTTTCAATGCAGGAAGATACGGAGTTGCATGCGGAACTATTGCTCAGGCTGTTAAGGACGAATTGGGAATTCCTGTGCTAACGGGTATGTATATAGAAAATCCGGGTGCAGACATGTTTAAAAACAGCCTGTATATTGTTTCAACAAAGAACTCTGCTGCAGGTATGAGAAATGCTGTCAAGAAAATGGCACCATTGGCATTGAAACTGGCTAAGAAAGAGAAAATAGGTGCATCTATTGAAGAAGGCTACATACCAAACGGCATAAGGGTTAACTTTTTTGACAAAGAAAGAGGATCTAAAAGAGCAGTTAAGATGCTTCTCAATAAGCTTAACGGAAAAGAATTTGTTACAGAATTTCCTATGCCTGACTTTGACAGGGTAGAACCGAATCCTGCCGTGAAAGATATAACAAAATGCAAAGTGGCACTTGTTACTTCAGGCGGTATTGTTCCAAAGGGAAATCCTGACCACATAGAATCATCAAGTGCTTCAAAATACGGCAAGTATGATATTGAAGGTGTTACGGACTTAACCGAAGAAACATTTGCTACAGCACACGGCGGATATGATCCGGTTTATGCAAATCAAGATCCTGACAGAGTGCTTCCGGTTGACATATTGAGAGAATTTGAAAAAGAAGGTAAGATAGGCAGCCTTCATAGATACTTCTATACAACAGTTGGTAACGGTACGGCAGTTAAAAATGCAAAAGCATTTGCAGCTGAGTACGCTCAAGAGCTAAAGGCTGACGGAGTTGATGCTGTTATATTGACATCAACCTGAGGCACCTGTACACGTTGCGGTGCAACGATGGTAAAAGAAATAGAAAGAGCGGGAATTCCTGTAGTACATATGTGTACCGTAGTTCCGATATCGCTAACAGTCGGAGCTAACAGAATAGTACCTACCATAGCGATACCTCATCCGCTTGGAAATCCGGCACTTACTCTTGAAGAAGAAAGAGATATAAGAAGAGATTTGGTTGCAAGAGCATTAAAAGCTTTGGAAACTGAGGTTTCAGAACAAACTGTATTTGAAAAATAAGAGTCGGTAATCACTAAATTTGTGTGATATTATTTGCCATTGCATCAAGTACTGGCAGGTTTTAATCTGCCAGATACTTATGTTGTGGCGTTCCTATAAAATTTTATTCTATAATAAAATATCATTAATATTGATATTAACTTAGGATATAATAAAATGAAAGTATTTTGAAAATTTACAATAAATTGTTTTGTATTGCATTGTTATTTCGTGTTTGATATAAAGTTGCTATACAAGGAAAATGCTACTTTGCATTGAACGATAAAAATTATTACAAAAATAGATAATATTTTAACATAATCATGATTGAAATATAATCATGATTATGTTAAAATGAGGTCATAGTATAAAAAAGTTTTATAATAACGCTAGAAAAGAGGTGTGAAATGAGCAAAGTATATGACGTTTTAATAGTCGGAGCAGGACCGGCGGGATTATCAGCAGGGCTGTATGCCGGAAGAGCAAGACTGAGCACTTTGATAATCGAAAAAGAAAAAGACGGAGGGCAAATAGCGCT
>JAHDLA010000009.1 GCA_018436705.1 Sedimentibacter sp. | reverse complement strand
TGTTTCTTCATCTACTGGTGTTTCTTCATCTACTGGTGTTTCTTCATCTACTGGTGTTTCTTCATCTACTGGTGTTTCTTCATCTACTGGTGTTTCTTCATCCACTGGTGTCTCTATAACAGCTGCAGGTGTTGTATCAACAATCGCTCTGTTTCTAAAATTAAGATTATGAGCTCTATAATTAGACCTCGGTGTTATTGTGATAATTTTATCGCCATCAGGTGTAACACTGATTAATTTTTCACTATCTTCAGAATTTAAAGTTTGTGCTTTTCTATTTGACAAATCATGCTGAGTATCATTTTCTGCAATTTCAATACAATTATCTAGTTTGGGTTGATATTCAACAGCACTAACAGGCGTTATTGTCCCTAATAGTATAAATGATGTAACCACCACATTTGTTGTAATCTTTGTAATTTTATTTTTTAATATTGACATGTGTTGTCCTCCTTAACATTTGTTTATTAACATCTCCACTTATGCATTTCTTCACTTCACTGCAATTGTTGCACCTTTTCATTTTTTTATTTCTGCAATGGCACCACTCCTTAACTTTTTTTAATTGAATCCTCCTTACAGGTTTAGTATATTTTAGGATTATTAACTGCCAATTGCTAAAAAATAAAAAGTTATTATAAAAATATTAACAAATGTTACAACGAATTTGCTTTAACTTGATAGACGGATAATTATCGGCTAACTGACAATGAAATTTATTTTGCGTATAATTCTTATACAACCATTTATTATCACGATCTATATTTTTTAGCCAATAAAAAAGGATTTGCGACAAGACACAAATCCACATGTTAGCTCCTAACCGGAGCTTATTTTCGATACTATTAATTCATCCACACATTTAAAACCGTCTGTTCCCGATCCTCCTGCTTCTAAATCTTGTATAATTACTACAGGATGTTTCTTTCTGCGGAAATATTGGCTTATTTCATTAATATATTCTACGCCCTATCAAAGGATGCCTTACAAGATGTTTCCTCTTTGCAATTTTTTTGCTTATTATACGACACCAACAGGTGATACATATATTATAAACTCATTTTCTCCGTCAAGTCCAAGCAAATTGTCAACTAATTCCTGATCAAATTCAGCCATAGCGCATGCACCGCATCCTATAGCCTCACTGCTTAGGTATAAATTTTGCATTACATGCCCTGCATCAAGCAGCATCAACTTATGTGATTCCAAAAGGAATCTCCATTCGCATCTGTATGGAACTGCACTATAGAAAAAAACAACTGCTGCCTTTGCGGCAAATGTCTGTCCTCGCAAGCTGTCAGATATTTTATTTTCAAGTTCGTCAACTGATTTAATAAATTCTAAGGAGTGTTCCATTGGTAAGTAATGATATATACCTTTTTCTAGTCCCTCTACATTTAAAACCGTCAAATATGTTTCAAACGCATGCCTTGCTCCTGCAGACGGAACCGGCCTGACTGTTGCATAATTATTTCCTCTTATTTCTTTAACTCCCTGAGTGGTCCACAGCAGAAATGATAGTTCGTCAATAGTTATACTTTCTTTTTTATAAACTCGGTGAGTTTTTCTTTTCTGAACCAATTTTAAATAATCAGGCTCCTTTATTAATGAAGAGAATTCTTTGCTTAGTTTAATAGCAGTATTGCTCATAGGTGCTTTTGTCAAAGGTGGCTGAGGAAGCTGCTTTTGCTGATCAGTTTTGTGTCTTTCCTTAGCAAATGTGCTTTTCATAAATTCTCTGTTACTGCGTATTTTGTTTTTTACATCTTGATTTTTTTCCATATGTCCTCCTCAATTGTTCAAATAAAAAATCTATGCTAACTTTACTACAACTAATGTTATATCATCACTGATTTTTTCAAATTTAAGAAAATCATTAAAATCTTTATGGACTTCTTTTACTATGTCATCGGGTTTCAGCTTATAGATTTCAGTAAATAACTTTTTAAGCCTGGCCTCATAAAATTCATTGTTTGATCTTTGCTCCGGCATTCCATCAGACATAATAAACAGTGTCATTTCCGGAGATAAGGGTAATGACTGGTCTGTATATTTGTACAAATCTGTGTCTATTGCAGCTGAAACAGGGAGACTTGCTTTGTTCAACTCTGTTACATCTCCGTTATTTCTTATAAGTACTGGACACATATGAAATCCTGCATTGCAATAAGTCAGCTCATTTGTCCTTAAATCAAATACGGATAAAAAAATGCATACCAGATACTCTACCGGATATCCTTCATTCATATACTGCTCAACAAAAAACTCCATAATTTCTTTAGGTGACAGCACCTGTCCGGGTATATGCTTTAACTTAAAGTAACTCCTTATAGTATCCTTAACAAAAATAGCCAACATAGCGCTGTCCAGTCCATGTCCTGATACATCAGCCGCAAAGCACACATATTGTTCAAAATAGTCATTCAATAATCCATTGTCTACTTTAAATACGTCAAACAAATCCCCGCCCAGCTCCTGTGCAGGAATATACAAAGAAGCAAATGAAATATTTTCTGAGCTTGGAAGGCTTTCAGGAAGCGACTGTTTATGAATTTTAATGGCATTTGAAATTTCAATATCCAATTTTTTACGTATTTTATCGTATTCTGCATATTTTTCGTTGCCGTAGATATATATGTAATTATTCTTTTTAAATGCCTTTACGTGAAGTTTAATCTGCCCGCTCTTACCATTAAATGACAATTCTTCTGACTCAGAAGGTTTTTCCGTTATATCTTTAATAAAAGATTCGCCTTTATTTATCTGAAAATCGGTAATAATATCTAAAAATTTTTTTTGTTTTAATTCAATGTCAGTATAACCCAGATATGACTGCATAGCTCTGTTGGAGAAAATAATTCTTCCATCCAAACTACAAACCAAAAAATGATCATCAATCATACAAGCTATAGTTTCATTTATTTCAAATATATCAAAACCTTCTTCAATCATTGCTTCCTCCTGCCTTACATAATTGTCATTTTTTTATCTTTCTTATGATTATATCACACATATCTTTTGTTATCCACTTGATAATTAAACACCATAAATTGTTATCCATATTTTGTATTTTAAAGGAACATTTACAAATAAATATCGTCGATGTATTATATATGTAACTACTTTTAAGAAGGTGAAACATGAAAAAATTAGTTGTTGTACTTATCTTTTGTATTGTTTTAACATCTTGCAAAAATGCGGAAAGCACAAATAATGCTCTTGCCAATAATGATACCGGCGTAAATGCATCAGAGGAACCAGGAAACCTTGAGAAACCTATAAAACCCATGGATTCTAAAAAACCTAAAAACCCAGTTAAACCGGAAGAATCTGAAAAACCTGATGATAGCACAGAAAACACAGCAAACAGCAAATTTTCTCTTATGGATTTGACAGAGGTACAGCTGGAAAATATTCATCTTGAAATGAGAGATGATAATCGATGGTTATTTTCAGGCGATCTGGGATCGTCTATTAGATTGTCAGATTGTGAAATTGCAGTTTCCGACTACAACTACAAAATTTTAAGAAATTCCAGCCAGGCTCTATATTGCAACGGAATTGACATCGAATACGGAACTGGTGCTATAGATACTGCCATAGCAAGCAGGGATTATTGGTATTTTAAAAATAAAGGCATGGCTGATGAATCTTTTAAAACTGACTACAATATTTTGAATGGTGATATGATATTATCTCTGGAATGCACTGATTCTGATATGTCTAATACGGAAATAAAAGAAATTAAGTACAGTTATTCTATTGATAATTTGACCGTGTACGGATTTATAAAAAAAAACCAAGATGGTTGCAACGTTATAATTGACCCTGCATACATGAAGGGAATTCCTGTATATCACCCAAGAAGTGAATTATGCAGATATGAGATTAACGGTATTGATATAGAGGCAGACACACTCAGTTTGACAATTAATAAAATTGATGAGTCTATTGAAAGTTATTTAGAAAGTTTAGGTGCAGATTATGTTTATGCCCGCCTGCAGTTCAACAATTTTAGTTGCAGCTACGGAACAGTGTCGGGATATAATTCAACTGCCGAGCTTTGCGGATACAATTTAATTTCTGAGGATGCCGAAAAAATACTGTCTCAGCAATTTACTATAGAAAACAGCGGCAAAAGCAGTGAAATGACAACTGCATATAATATTTTAACTTCAAATTATAATACCTTAATTTCTGATTCTGTTGTAGGTATCTCCCTTCTTGATCTTGATTTTGATGGAACTCCTGAGGTTATGGTTTCCAAATGCCCAGATAACTGGAACCAGATGAAAGATGAAAATGGTGTTGAAACAATAGATGTGGATGTTTACCGCATTGACGGAGATAATCTTGTATATATTGATACACTCTGGAATTATCATACAATGGTTTATGAGCTTGGCAACAGATTGGGTATTAAAAAACTCGATGACGGCAGTAAAGCATGGTTCAACATGTCTTATAAGGACAGAAACAGCGGTGAAATTTCCGATACGGATTATCTGTTTAATTTAGAAGGAGACAAATTTGTATTCACAGAGGTCTTCAGCAAGGACTCCCATGACACTTACTATTATTATGGAGAACCGATGGTGTTTGAAGAAGAAACTTTTTTTGATGAATCCCTTGGCGAGGAATTTACAAGGCTTAAATGGGGAGAATTTAGTTCAATTTACGGAGACTGGGCACTTATAGGTCATATAAAAGAGGATTATTGCAAGGATATGAAGAATTCTTCCTTCAATCTATACAATTATTCCATGTCCGTAGCTGTACCGGATGAAAAGCCTTACAAAATTCCAACGACCGAACGCATGCTCAGCTACTACATTGCAGATTTAGTTGATTCTTACTACCTTGGCACATACGATTCTGGCAAGCAATACTATGAATACAAGTTTTTGGGAGATTTTGCAAAACCCGTAATTTATTTATATCCTTCTGAAATAACTGATGTTTCGGTAAAACTTGATTTTAACGGAGAACTTACATGCACATATCCTGATTACGGCAGCGGCTGGAATGTTACTGCTGAGCCTGACGGAACTCTGATAAACAAAGCTGACGGAAGAGAATATTCGTACTTGTTCTGGGAAGGTGAAGGAACAGCATATTGGGATTTGTCGAAAGGATTTATTGTTGCCGGAGATGATACTCCACAATTTTTGCAGAAAAAGCTTAAATACATGGGATTAAACTCCAAAGAAATAAATGACTTTATTGTGTACTGGCTGCCTCGAATGAATAAGAACAAATACAACTTAATAACATTCCAGACAACAGCCTATGAACAAAGCGCAAGGCTTAATATTACTCCTAAGCCGGACAGCCTATTGAGGATATTTATGGTTTATAAACCTCTAACCAAGCCTATCAATATTGTTCCTCAAGAGCTTAAGACATTTACACGGGAAGGCTTTACAGTAATTGAGTGGGGAGGCTATGAACTGGAATAAGAAAAAGGTGCCTAAGCAGATTAAATGCTTAGGCACCTTCTTATAATGAATTGTTCAAGCCGCATTTTATATAGTTAGTTATTATAACTGAGAAATCTCTTTTGTTACTTTAAGAAATTCATCAATATCATTTACATCGTGGCAGTGAAGAGGAGATACTCTCACTACTCCTTCAATGCCGAAAGAGTTTAGCATTCTTGAAGAATAAAGACTGGAAGCAACCCTTTCAAAAGTAATTACTCCTCTTTTTTCGTATTCTTTAACAGCCTGGGTAGATTCTATATTATCAAAGCCTACAGCCATTATAAAATCTCTTGTTGAAAGGTCTTCGTAATCTAAATAGACTTTAACACCTTTAATATTTCTTAGGCCTTCTGCCTTATCTGAACCATTCAGCATGCGGTACATCAATGCCCTTTCATGAAGGTTAATTCTGTTCATTCCTTCTACATATAGTTCTCTTCTGCTTTTTGAATCTGTAAATTTCTCTCCTATCCAGCATACATAATTAATTATTTCTGACACCGATGCAAATTGGGCCGGCGCAGGACTTCCCAGTTCCCACTCTTCTTCCGGTTTTGCTATCAGTTTGTTATGAGGTAGTCTAGCTGCTCTCTCTGACATAAACCCTATTCCAAAACCTCTTGTGCCGAAAAATTTATACGGTGCAAAATTAATACCGTCAACAGGAGTTTTTTCAAGATCTAAAGCTCCATGAGGCGTATGCTGTACTGAATCTACTACAATATATAAGTCGGGCTTTATTTTTCTGCATTCCTTTATAATATTTTCAACATCCAGAACGGCTCCGGAAATATTTGAGGCATATATGAAGCTCAAAAGGCATGTATCCTTGTCAACCAGCTTTGTAATCTCACTAACATCTACTCCTCCTGTTACAGGATTGGTTCTGGCAACCCTTACTTCTTTTCCTGTTCTTTTAGCATAGCTTACCATGGAATCATATGCAGAAGGATGTTCGAGAGCTGTAGTCACAACATTTGTGCCAGGCACGCTTTCAATTATGGCCCTGTTCATTTCGAAAATTACCATCGAAGCCGTCAATGAAGTAGCTATACTTCCCGATTTTGCATTAAATATTGTTCTAATGTCCTCATATGCCTTTTCCTGAACATCCAGCAGCCATTTAGCTGTATGGTTTGAGTGCTCCGGGCAATCCGGCAGCTCGTCCATCTTTTTAAACATATCGCTTGCTTTTTTTAATCTTAAAGAACCTCCCGCATTGTCAAAGAAAATTCTTTTTTTATTTAAAATAGGATCTTCATCTACATGGTAAAACAATTCTTTTATTTCTTTCGACAGTTGTTTGTCAAACAGCTGACCTTGATTAATTTTGTCATTCATTTTATGCCTCCGAATAGCTTAAATATTTTATTTAGTATTATTAAATACTTCCAAATCCAATTTACCCAATTGGCTTGCTACAACAGTTGTTCCTGTCAAGTCACTGACATTGTTTAATGTGGTATGTGCTGGATCTATAGCCGGCCAAATTGCAGCAAGAATTGGTATCAGTGATAAAGGCATACCAAGTGCCTCCAATAATACTGTAGACATTACGATACCAGCGCCCTTTACTCCTGCAGCTCCTATTGATAAGACAATTCCCAAGAATACAAATTGCAGTATTCTGCCAAATGTAATATCAAATCCATAAAGATTGGATGCGAATATGCAGCACAGACCTATAAAAATAGCAAATCCATTCATACCGCATGTATTTCCCAAGGGAAGCGTAAATCCGTAAATGTTTTCAGGAACTCCCAATTTTTCATCTGCTGTTCTAATTGATACAGGCAGTGTAGCTGCTGAAGATGTCGTAGATACGGCAACAATCATTGGTTCTGCAATCTTTTTCATAAATTTGACAGGACTTACTTTTGTAAAGATTTTTATAATTAACGGATAAACTACAAATAAAACAACCAATGCACAAATAGTATCTGTTATTACAAAATTTATGACTTCCTTCATAGTTGCACCGCTTATTGTAGTAACCATAGTTGCCATTAATGAAGCAATACCTATAGGAGAAAATGCCATAACAAATTCTGTGATTTTCAGCATTACTTCACTTCCCTGATCAATGATGGAAACCATTGTCTTTACTTTTTCCCCGAGAGATAGCAAAGCTATTCCGACAAAAATTGCAAAGAAAATAATTTGAAGCATATTAGCTGATACCATAGACTGAATAATGTTTTCCGGAACCCAAGAAACTACATTATCTATAAAGCTATAAGATGCACTTTCAACAATTTCTGCCGTGTTTAAGAACTCTGTTGTTCCTGTACCTGGACGTACAATGAATCCGGCAAGGACTCCCACACCCGCACATAATCCTGATGTAAGAACTATGTACGTTACAAATCGTAGCCCAACGGTACGAAGTTGTTTTACATCACCCATCTTGCAAACTCCACTGATAATGCTAAAAAATACTAAAGGAACAATGAGCATTTTTAGTAATCTCAAAAATACTGTTCCTAAAGGCGATATAAATTTTGCTGCATCAGGTGAAACAAATCCAATGCCTAAACCTATTATGATTCCGATTAATATTTGTTTTCCAAGTGACAATTTTTTTAATTTTTCCATATATAATCCTCCACATTCATTTTTGCAGATTAACTAGCAATCTGTCTTATTAAAAATGTTCTACCTATGAAATAACCTTTTCACAGCTGCAAATAATTACGAATTCGTTTTCATTTATTATAGTATTCTTTTTAATATTTGTAAAACTGAAAAGTTTGATGTATAATATCTAAAAATTCGATATTACGTTTGGAGATTACATATGGATTATTCTAATATAGAAACATTTATGGTAATTGCAGAAACAAGAAGCTTGTCTAGAGCTGCTGAAATACTTTTTTTATCTCAATCAACCATAAGCTATCGCTTAAAAGTCCTTGAGAAGGAGGTAGGAACCGAGCTTATTCAACGTGAACAAGGAAAGGGATTTATAAGCTTGACTGCCAAAGGAGAGGAATTTAAGAATATTGCTGATAGGTGGATGGCTCTTTACAGAGATACTGAAGTATGGAAAACTCAAAAAACCTTGTACGAGCTTAACATAGGCAGTGTAGATAGCTTAAATTCCTGCGTATTCTATGAACTGTATAAAAAAGTACTTACAGGCGATGAACATATGGCTATTAAAGTCAGTTCACATTGGACTGTAACCATATACAAAATGATTGAAAACTATGATATTGATGTTGGATTTGTGCTTTGGGAACTACCATACAAAAACATAACATGCAAGCCGTTGTTTAAAGAAAGAATGGTTGTGATTTCTTCATCTTTCTCTGGATTTCCTGAAATAGTTCATCCTTCTGATTTGAATCCTGACAAGGAAATATTTATGTACCATGGACCTAATTTTCAATTATGGCATGACTCATTATGGAAAAACGGTTCCGATAATTTTTCTACTGTTGACACGGTATCTTTGCTGAATTCATTTATAGATATTCCTGATTTCTGGTCAATCGTTCCAATTTCAGCAGCTAAAAAACTGCTTAAAAACGAAATCAAAATTTCAGAAATTGCTGATCCCCCTCCAGAGCGCGTATGCTATAAAATAACAAATAAAAATCCAATTCCAAATAAAGTAAGAGCACTGGATAATTTCAACAGTATACTGAATGACTTTTTAGAAAACAAAGCTTTTAATTATATTATAAAATAACTTATCAATCATTTTGCGCATATTTTTGAGTCTCAGCAAAGATAAATTATATTTAGGAGTTTATTGTTCCGTCCTTATGATCAATTCAACAGAGGACTTGTTTTTGAAATTATCCTATTCTGCTGAATGAACAATCTCTATAGTTCACCCATAAATAAATATTAATTTATACCAAACTTTTATGTACATTGTTACAACAAAATAGTATATTCGCATACAATGTATCAAAACCTTTCACATACAATATTAGATTAATTAGGTCTACTATGATTTATAATTAAGTTTTTTGATTTATCAGATCATTATAAATGATATCATAATATTAAAGGAGTTGTATTTATGAATTCAAATTCTAAATATACTAAAGGCGATTGTAAACACAAGTGCCCATCAGGAAACAACGTAATTTTTGAAAACTGCTATGGAAGTTTAGGACCGCTAAACTTTACTTTCTCCGAAGGTAATTCGTTTCAAACTTTCAATCAGCCTATAGCAAGTGTCTCAGTTGATGCATCATGTAAAAACATAAAAGACATTATTATAGATTTTACAGGTATTTTAAACGTAACCACTACTGTTTCAGCAACTTCTACATTGACTTTTGCTTTGTATAAAATCTGCGACAATACGAAATCAAGCCAACCTGTGGCTACAGTCAGTTACTTTGTAGCGGATATTTTTGGAGGCGTTACTACAAGCCACACTTTAGCGTTCAAATTTCCATTCTGCAACAATGACTGCGACGATTGTTGTTCATATGTATTGGAGCTAGCAAACATTTATAACCTTGATTTTGGAACTATAACATACGACGTTTATGGAAATTTAAGCGCATTAGTATTGATTTCCGATTAATAAATGTTAGTTATGCAAAGATGTTTACCTTATTGCAGTCCGACCAGCTTCATATATTATTTGAAATTTTTAATACAAGCCGGTATTTTAAGAATACCGGCTTAATATTTAAATTTTAATTTGCTGCAATGCCGCACCAATAAGTTAAATGATTCTTTTATGGCAACATCCTAAATACTTGGATATTCATTAATTTGATTTGCAGTAATTTTAATTATATTATATAATGGCTACAGTTTTGAATTATAAGCTACACGGATATATAAACACATATGAAAGGTTAACAAATGAATACAAGAACAAAAGGGATTTTTCACATTTTACTGGCGGGGTTGGCTTTCGCCTTTATGGGTCTATTTATACGTCTGTCTGGAGATTTGCCGGCAATACAAAAAAGCTTTTTCAGAAATCTTATTGCTTTTGCTGTAACTTTTAGTGTATTTATCAAAAACGGAGAAAAAATAAAGATCAAAAAAGAGAATTACAAGTTTCTTATTTTGAGATCTACATTCGGCACTATAGGAATTATATGCAATTTTTATGCTCTTGATCACATGGTTTTATCAGATGCTTCCATGCTGAATAAGCTGTCGCCGTTTTTTGTTATCATATTTTCTTATTTTATTTTAAAAGAAAGGGTCACTATATTCCAAGGATTAATGGTACTAACCGCCTTTTTAGGAGCAGTTTTTATAGTAAAACCTACGGGAAACATAAGTAGCTTTCCGGCAATAATAGCAGCACTTGGCGGAATGGGTGCCGGAGCAGCTTATACAATGGTGCGATTATTGGGAAAAAGAGGCGTTGAAAAGAAAATAATTATTATGTTTTTTTCCGGCTTTTCATGCATTGCAAGCATTCCCTTCATGCTGGGAAGATTTGCACCAATGTCCTTAAACCAGCTGTTACTTCTTATATGCGCTGGAATAATGGCAACTGTCGGACAATTTGCGATAACCAAGGCATATTTTTATGCTCCTGCCAAGGAAATATCCATATATGATTACTCTCAAATTATATTCTCAGCATTAATAGGATTTGCTTTTTTGCAACAGATTCCGGACCTGCACAGCGTATCAGGCTATGTTATTATATGCTTTTCAGCAGTCAGCATGTATTTATATAACAGCAGGCATGTTGAAGCTTAGTGAGTGCAATAAGGACCTTCCCTCGTATAAGGAGTCGGTCCTTATTTTTATCAGAGGGCATAAAAACTTATATTAATAAAGAAATATTCCCATGAAAATTAAAATTACCGAGTATATTAAAACACCTAAATTAAGTTGAAACATTTTCTTCTTATCATTAAGCATTTTAGATACAAATTTCCTGAATACTTTATAATTAAACAGCACTGTACTAATTTTTATTACAGTTGCAGATATTAACACTGCAATTATCCAGCTGTATTCTACGTCTGAAACAATGACCATGTACCATGTCAATATTACAATCAAATATCCTGCAGCACCCACTATGTTCAGTATTTTAGGCTTTTCTGAAGCATATGCGCTATTCAACTCCCATTCATTCCATTTTTCACCCATCAGGGCCATAATTATTCTTGAGCCAATTCCTATTAGTGCCCATACAAAACAAATTACACCGAAATAATTCATAGCCAACTCCTCCTTTTAATCTAATCCCCATGTCAATAATAACTGCAGTTAATTGTTTTTTATTCCATTTTCAATAATTTTTATCATTTCCTCAATTGTATCCATAATATATTTCTTTGATTTTCCTAATTCAGTTTTTAAGCTTTTGCTAACAAAAATAGTTATGGCAGTCAACATTTCAGCAGCAAGAGCTGTGTTTAATTCTTCCCTCAGCTCTCCTTTCGTCATGTAGTGCTTAAGAACCTTTTCAAGCAGAGCATTGCTATCCGGTATCATTAATTCTAAAATTTCTTCTCTTAACTCGCTGGAACAGTTATATAAAAACTTTTCTCCTAATTTCACACGTGATGAATCTTGGAAATTAAAATCTATGCCTGAAATATAGAACATACGAATAAACTCTGAAAAACTCATTTCATTTAACTTAGACAAATACATTTCAAGCTCTTTGTATTTTTTACCGCTTAAAAATTTAAATAAGTATTTATATACATCCTCTTTATTTTCAAAATATTGATAAAAGCTTCCTTTTGGTATACAAGCCTTTTTTACGATATTGTCAATTGTAGCTTTTTCAAATGAGTTTAGTGCAAATTCCTCAATTGCCGCATTAATTATTTTTTCCTGTTTATTTTCATTCAAATTGAAAAATGTTTGTTTTGGCATATTAACCCTCATTTCTTTATATGACCATCAGTCATATGACTTATAGTCATATATTAATATAAATACTCTTCTATGTCAAATGTAATTTTTAATTTTAAGAATTTTTTTTTACTTCTTTCTGGCATATCAATAATTCCGGCCGCAAATAAAAAGGATTCTCTCGACACTGTCTTGAGAATCCTTCAAATTTTCTATATTGAATCTAAAGCCTAATAAAATTCTGATTTGATTACTTCATTTACAAATCTCTTTATAATCATTGATACTTCGGCTCTTGTAGCAGTTGCCTGAGGTTCAAATCTTCCGTCATCTCTTCCGATGACAATTCCACTGCCCGCACCATATTTCACTGCTTCCAAAGCCCATGAAGAAATTTCTACAGCATCAGTATAACTTAAGCTAACTCCTGAAGTTTCAACTTCAGCTGCCTCCATAAATTCAGAGAATCTATATAGAATTGACACCATTTCTTGTCGGGTAATTTCTCTGTCGGGCTGGAATAATCCGCCTCCTATACCCTTTATAATGCCATTTTCTGAACACCAATCCACGTATGGGCCGTACCAGCTGTCATAATCGCAGTCTGTAAACATATGTGTTTGGTCAACTTCAAGAGAACCATAGCTTCTTTCGTATAACCTGCCTACTACTGTAGAAAACATTCCTCTTGTCATCCCTGTATCAGGCGAAAATATTTCATCTCCTACTCCTATGAATATTTCGCGCTCCGCAACAAAGTTAATTGCTTCCTTCCCCCAATGATTGGAAATGTCTATGAAATTCTTAGGGTTAGGCTGTAATAAAACAGTTTCTCCCTCTGGTGCTATATACTCCATTTTTCCATAAGCATCAGATGCAAACCCTATGAATACCTTTTGGTTTCCACTGTAGTAGTATGGAAGTCCTGAATTTTCTTGAGTAAATACAGCCTTAATTGTATGTTCTTTAGTAACATCAGAGAATGTATAAGTATCTACCGAACCGACAGACTTACCGTCTATCAGCACATCAGTAATTATAAAACCTGGTTCCGGTGTAATTTTAAAAGTAATATCTTCACCCTTTTTCACTTTAACAGTTCCATTAGGACTTATGCTTCCGCCTTCACCGTCAACAGATACATTCACCTTGTAGCTTACGACTTTATCTCTGGAGCTTCCTCCGCTTGAACCGCTGTCTTCAGTAAAGCCTATTGCGTAAGTTGAGAAGTGCTTAGCATAGAGAGTCAAATATGTCTTATCACTGCTGATTTCAATTCTTTCAGCATTATTGTCATTTGATGTTGTAATTGTCTCTGCAATCAGTCCGTTGCCATGGTCGTGGCTGCGATATACCGCATAGCTATCTTTACCTTGAAATTCTTCTGGCAGAGGAATAACTAATTTTAACAGCTTACTTGCCGTATTCATTGGCTCCTGCAACTGATAACCATTGCTGGAAATGGATGTCTTTATTAAATCGATATCCATAAGCATTCTGGAAGTATAGCCGTCTGCATTCATTTTAGCTTCAATCTTTGCTTTTCCATCTATATTTGTATTGGGCTGCACCATCAATAATATTTCTACAATTCCGCCGTCATTTACTATATTGTTATCATTTTCGTCAAACAACTCATTCAAGTAGCCTACAACTACAGGAGGCGTACTTTCACCGATAATTTTCAACACTGAATTCTTTCTTCCCTTTGGAAGCGTAATGACACCGTCATAGCTGTAATCTTCATCACTGACAACAATTAATACAGTAACTTTTTGATCATCCTTGGTTACTACCAGGTTATAAACGCCGCTTGGAACACCGCTCACTGTAAAATGGCCGTTTTCATCTGTAATTGCAGTTGTTCCTATTTGAACATTTCCTTTAAATATTTCGACCTCAGCGCCAGCCTCAGTATTTGAGTCATCATCCTCGACATTTCCTTCTACAACATATGTTTCTTCTTCCCACTTAGCATATAAAGTTATGTCTTCTGCAATTGTGTTGGATTTAAAATTCCACGGAATCATGCATGCTTCATCCTTATACCATCCAATGAATGTATAATCATCACGTGCAGGATCATTCTCAGGTTTTGCCAGAACTGATCCGGCCTTAATATCACCTTGTGTTGTATATACTCCCGCTTCTTCGTAATTATAGCTGTAAGTTGCAGTATATGTTGAAACTTCCTGTCTCCAAACAGCTTTCAACACAATATTTGAGGAAATATTTAAGGTGTCACCCGCCGCATAGCTTGTGCTTCCGTCAGTCCAACCTTCAAATATATAGCCGTCTTTTATGAGATTTCCTATGTTACCTTTTACAAAAACTTCATCATCCGCTTTATAGTTACTCCAATCTTCGGGCACATTTCCTGAATCTGCGCCGTTTCCTTCATATACAACATAATATGTTACTGTTTGATCCTCTGTCCACTTTGCATAAAGTGTAGTAGTTTCCTCAACAGCATCTGAGCTGAAGTTCCATTCGTTTTCTACATCTTTATACCATCCGCCAAATACGTAGTTGTTTCTTCTAGGCGCTTCCGGCATCTCTGCCTTGCTTCCGCTTAATAATAGCTGGCTTGTATAATCCGGGTTGTCTTCAACACTGTACTCACCGTTATAGTTATTTTTAAATGCAACATGGTAGTAATCAATAGTTGCACTGTTTTCTGCTCCGTTAATTTCAATGACCTTGCCGGTATCTGCATTATTTACATATATTTTATATACACCATCTAGCACAATCTTTGCTTCATAGATGCCTTCTCCTGCTCTGATTGCTGTTGCAGTAACAGAAGCGTCCTTACAAAGTTCAATACTTCCTGCTATATCTGCTAAACTGCCGTCAATTCTTGTATTAATCGTTGCCGTGTAAGCAGCTGTTACTGTAAAACTCAAGTCAGCGGTTAATGATATTCCATTGCTTCCCGTAACGGTAAGAGTATCTGTATAAGTTCCAGCCGGAAGTCCGCTTCTAGGTTTTACACTCACTATAACAGATTGACCTGATGAAATACTTGTCCCTGTTACAGCTGTGCCTATTTCAAAGCTTGTTCCCATAAGCTGTGCCTGCTGTATATCTATTGTACCAGCACCAATATTTTTAATGGTAAACTCCAAAGCACTCTGCTCTTCATATCCCTCAGCCACCTCAGCAAAGTTTGCTGATTCAGGGCTTATTTTTGCTTTATATTCCGGAATTTTTTCTATTGTGGTTTCAGCTGATGCAAAAGTAGTAACCACAGTTTCTCCACTATCTCCTCTAGGTCTATTTCCATACTCTACAAAATAGCCCTTGGCATCCCAGGGACCGCCGTTACCTTCGTTATTAGACAAGTCATTCCAGGAAAATAAAGTCCCCTGTTTACCCTCATAGCCGTAATCTGAGATGTTTAGTGTACTAAGGCAGCACTCGCCATCTTTGCCATTTACATTTATAGGGCCACTTACTTGTACAACGGTATTCGGTTCTGATTCATTACTTCTATAAGCCCAATTATAATATTCACCTAAGTCAGCACTTTGCTTATCAATTTCTTCTACTGTATTGTTTGTAACGCCAGTTGATTCATAAAATTTAGTACCGACCTCCGGGCCGCACACCCAGTACCATCCATCAGTTGCTTGCTCTGTGTTAAATTTTGAATAGTACATTAGTGCGTCGTCAGTTCCATTTTTGCTGTCTACAGGAGTCCCTACCGGCTTAAGAATAGAACCTCCAAGCCAGCCTGTCTTTCCACCGGACAAAGAATTGATAAAAATATCTTCATCTTTACTCATGACAGTGGCAAGATATCCGGTCCTTCCCATGTATGTCATCTCTTTAGCAACATCATAAGCTTCAGTCCATTTTTTCTCTATTGGAATAAATTGATAATAATGTTCTGTGTCAATATTATAATAGGTATCATACTCAATTCTTTCCGTAGTGACAGCAATTTGAACAGACTGGCTTTCACTACTAATCTTAAAGCCTACATTTCTCAAATATTCCTGTACCTCTTCTGCTGTCTTCCCATCTAAACTAATACGCTTGACATAATCATTTCCTAATGAGGTTTCAGACACTGCAAATCCTGAAAAACCTGCTGCATCAGGAAGAATAATCTTATCTCCTTCTGTAACTGATTTGCTAAAACTAATTAAAATGCTTTTAATCCCGCTGCCTGTAACTACTGTGCTTGGATAATAATAAGTATTGCCTGAAACAGATGCTTCTCCCAATTCAATATGACAGTGCTCATCTGATTCTGCCCCATCTTCTGCCCATGCCGTCAAAGTCATCTGCGGTACAAGTCCAACAACCATAAACAAAACTAAAATAACAGATAATAGCTTCTTGTTCTTTTCTTTCATATGTTCTCCTTTCTAAATCAAGTTTTTACCGTTTTTCGTATTCTTCATTTACCGTCAACCAATTACGACAAATTTTGATAGTAATCTATATTTTAGTATAAAATACCATGCACAACACTAGCACAACAAAAAAGGCCATTTTATAAGGATTTTGAAAAATCCCTAAAATAACCTTTTATTTAAACATAAGACTTTGATTCAGCCTTTTTTTCGTAGAGAAGTCCTGAAGTAATCTCAGCCCAGCTGTAGCTTGCCATATACTTACCTGCAAATGCATTTAACGCAGCCATATCACCATCCAGCAGGCGGTACACATCACACTCAAACCGTTCAACATTTACTGCAATATTATTTCGTGTTCTAACTATCATTTCTGACGCCTTTGCATGCTTCAGCGTACGAATCAAGTCCGAAATATGTACCTGCAACTGATTTTGTACAGAGCGGTCATAACTCCGGTCTTCCCAAAGTATAGAGGCCAGCTCTGCGGCTGTACAACCCGTGCCCCTTAAATCCACAAGATAGGCCAACAATTCCTTAGTGCGGCTTCTTTTAAATTTCAGCGGCTTTCCATCCACAAACACCTCAAAATTTCCAAAGGTTTGAACCCTTATACGGGCACTCCTCATCGGCACAGGGTTACGCAAATTATCAAGCTCCGTTTTAATTCGTTCCACCCGAACAGGCTTTGTGATATACCCGCTGGCATGCAAAGCAAAAGCATCAGTTGCATAGTGGGTAAATCCTGTTACAAAAATTATATTAATTGATGGTAGTAAATTTTTAAACTGTATGGCCAATTCTATTCCGTTCAAGCCATACATTTCAATATCTAAAAAAGCTACCTGAGGTTTAAAACCATTTTTTACTTCTTCTAGAGCTCTATTTGGATACTGGAAGCCTTTTATAGTTCCATTTGTATTTATAGTTTTAAGTTTTTCCATCAAATCTTCCAGCGCAAGTCTTTCATCATCTACTACAATCATATCCATCTATATCACCTCTTTGGTATAGTAATTACAGCTGTTGTACCGATATCTATCTGACTGGTAATTGACAATATCCCTTTGCTTTGTCTGTAAAGCCGGCTTTGGGCGTTCCGTATACCAATATGAATCCCTTCATTAGAAAAAAGTTGTTCAGTATCAAAGCCTACGCCATTATCCATAACAGAAATTACATAATCTGCTTCAGTTTCTGAAACAGTAATAACAATAGTGCCGCCATCCAGCTTTTTTGTAACGCCGTGACGCACTGCATTTTCAACAAGAGGCTGCACGACTAGCGGAGGCAACATAAAATTTCCAGCATTTATGTTGTAAACAACTTGAAGTCGCTCTTCAAAGCGTATTTTTTCCAGTGACAAATAATGCTTAACATTTTCTATTTCTTTTTCTATGGAAATCAGTCCTGTTTCTGCAGAAAAATCTACGTTATTTCTTAAATAATCGGCAAAATCTGCTACCGCGCACTTAGCCTTTTTCGCATCCACATCACATAACCGCTCAATAGATGTTAGGGTATTATATAAAAAATGAGGCTTAATCTGTGTCTGCAACAAGGCTATTTCAGCATTCTGAATCTTCTCATAGGCCTGCTTGTACTGCTCTTGAATCTCCTTGTTGTGAACAATAATTCTTCCTGCATGCTCAGCTACCCCAAAGGAAAAGAGCAGGTATGCTGCAACAGCCACCAAAAAATATGTCTTAGTAACTACAAAACTACTAAATAAAAATCCTTCACTCCTAACTAAAGAAACCACACACACAAACGACAAACAATCCCATCCTGCAAGGAACAAACGCAAGTTTGTATAACCTGCAAGATAAATGCGCTGACCAATATACAGGCATGACAATATTACCGCAATAAAATACAGATAAGAAAACTTATTAGCTATAACTCTATCGACAAAACACAAAATGAAAATAATTATGCTTCCTGTTATCAGACAAATCAAGTACCGGAAATAGGTTCTATGAAATAATTTCACATCAGAAATCTCAATAAAAAAACACAATATAAATATTTCAAACAGAAGAGATATCTCAATGGACAAAGACATTAACACTCCTGACAGTTTAGATGGAAACAAATTATAAATTCCAACCATACAGCCGGTATACATACCCAAGAATAGGACAGAAAAAGCAAACCAAAAATATAGTTTATTATTAAACCTAAGAAAAACAATCATACTTGTAATGAAAATGGTTATCACCATACCTAATAAAAAACTATTTGTGCCTATATTAATGTTATGAATAAAATTAAATTCATGCCTATTGTAAAAATATATCTCATAGTTATGAATATATCTTGATTTAATTCTCAAATAAACTGGGTAATCTTTAATGTCATCCTGAGAATACCTGCCAATTGGAAATACAGGATATGTTAATTCTTCACCATCGTTAACAAGAATATTTTCCCATCCAGAATAATAAATTTTATCACCTATGTACAACCTTACATCCTGAACAATAGGACTGTAAATTGATAGATATTCCTTAAGTTTTGAGTTACTTCCAGGTAAAATACGAATCCAAAATGCAGAATTGCTTTTGCCAAAGAAAAAATTACCGTCAGCTTCTTCTATAAATTTTTCTTGAGAAGCAGCATTTACCACATCAGCCAACGACATCTCTCCGGTGCGGTCTTCAAAATATGAAAAATAAACGTCATTTATTTTCTCGGTATTTTTAATAGGGTCAAATCTGGTAACAATTATCAAAACCAAGACAAAAACAACCAGACAAATTAGTCCGTCCTTTAATAGTGTTTTCATTGAGTTCCCTCAGTTTTATGCAGTTAAATTAATGATATTATACCATAAATTAGACTAATTTCAATATTGCAATAAATTTTCTTAATCGCATGTTTCCCTGAAAAGCACAGTTAATTTCTAAAATTACTTATATTACAATAATATTAAAGCAATATATTTTTTGGTTAATTCCATTTCATATGCAAATAATAACTGCATAAAATAAAAGGAGAAAATATATGAACAACCTCAAAAATTCAATATCTGCTGAAGCAAAACAAGCATTACAGCAATTTAAAATGGAAGTTTCAAGAGAACTAAGCATAGCAAATACTCAGGAAAAAAATCGTGCAAATATGACATCAAGGCAAAACGGCTATGTTGGAGGATATGCCGAAAAAGGGCAATCAATTAAATAGACGGTAAGCAGAATTACTCATAAAAGGCATGTACTCTCTATGATAGTATAAAATACTATCATAGTTTTTTTGAAAATATAATGGCAGTATAATTTTCAATGTTTTTTAAATTATAAATAGATGATAGTTCATTTTAACTTTTTACTCTTCTATAAATGTCAACCCTTCTATATTTATTTTTTTGAGGTATTTTATTGTATTGGCCGAAATATCATCTATTTCAGAACTATTCAAAATGATAATTGTAAGTCTATACTTCTTGCATATAAAAGTCAGCAATTTAATAAATGCATTTATTATATTTACATGCAGTACTTCTTGATTGTAATTATATACAAAATCAAAGTGTCTATTATAATAATTCAGAATATCCGATTGTATGTATCCTAAATCTAATAATTCTTTTTGGCTCAACTGATTTATACAGTCCTCCCCTATAGAATCTCCTATTTTACCCACTACGTCCGCAATCCAAAAAAACTCAACACCTATAATACAATTTGAAATTATTTTTATTTCATTTGTATTTTTGTACTGAATACTTTCCGAACATATGCCGTCTGATATCTCACTATCACTATAGGTTTCTGATAAAACTGATCTTATATTATCATATTTGTCTCTAAGTTTATGTGAAGGTAAAATTCCCAAGCTATTTGCCAACACTTCACTAAAGTTATTATAATATGTTATCGCCGTCACTGGCTTTCCACATTTTACATATATGTCTAAAGCCTTCAAAACCATTTCTTCATCATATGGCTCAATTTCAAGTATTTCATTTATTATTTTGAGGCAGTCAATATAATTGTCTCTATTTTCACACAATTCAACCAAACGAATTAATATTCTTACCTTGTGCTGTTCAAATTTCATTCTTTCAAAAATAATTAAATCATTAAGTTCATCACATTTTTTAAAGTAGCAGCCTTCTAGCAAATCACCTCTGAATAATCTTTTTAGTTTCAGAATACTCTCTACCGAATCCTTTTCACTAGATCTAAATTTCATTATATCTATAATGTCGCAATTAAAGTCATAGTCATTGTTTATACAGCAGCAGTCATTGTCAACATAAAGAAATAAATTACCATTTTTATCAGGCCCGATGTTTTTCTTTATCAACCATAAGTTATACCTTAAGTTATATCTTGCTGCATCCATATTGCTATCCGGCCATAAATAGCCTTCAATTTTTTCTCTGCTTAGGTATCTTTTTTCATTTAGTACAAGAAGACAAATAAGAGCAATGGACTTTGTTCCTAACTGATCCTCTATTACCTTTCCGTTATACTCAATTATTGATTTGCCCAAAAAATAAATGTTTAACATTTGTTTCACCCTTCTTACTTAAGGTTGCTAAATAATATTTGCCCTGATTTTATAGTTGCACAAACATTTATATTTTTTATATGCTCACTAGAAACTGAAAGTATATCTTCATTTAAAATTACTATATCTGCCATCTTGCCTGGTGCAAGAGACCCTTTATCCCCTTCCTGAAAAATACTATAAGCACTGTTATATGTGTACATTTTAATTGCTTCATACACGTCAACTCTGTGTTTTTTAACCGGATGATTTACAGCAGAATGGATTCCCAATATGGGGCATGGGGCTGTAACATTACTATCGGATCCTCCGCATATAACCACGCCTCCATCTATAATCTTTTTAAAAGGATTTGTACAAGCATATCTATCCCCTAACCTTTGTGCATACATTTTATTTGGTCCCCCCCAATGGTTTTCGTATGCTGGTTGCATTGAAAAAATAATTCCCAAATTCTTAGCCCTTCTAATCTGGATATCGTTTACGAGCTCTGCGTGTTCAAGTCTATGACGAAGTCCTGTAATACCCGTTTGATAAAATGCATTTTCATGAGCATTTAAAGCTAATTCTATAGCCATGTCTCCTACCGTATATAAAGCAAGTTGCAGCTTATTTTTGTAGCACCTAAGCACAAAATCATTAAGCTCCTGTTGCGATAGGCGCAAGCTACCCATGACCCCAGGGCAATCAGCATATTCAAATGAAAGAGCAGCAGTTCTAGCTCTAAATGTCCCGTCTATATAAAAGCATCCTCCCACGCGTTTTAAACCCATATTATTAATTTTTTCAATATCCATAGTTTGATAGAAAAGCACAATATCTATTGGAAACTCTCTACCGTGCTTATGCAAAAAATTTGCGTCTTTGTCACTATACATAAAGCCACCTTCCATTGCATTAACTGTTGTTATGCCATTCATTAAAAGAGCTCCCATAATACTTGTTATTGCATCTTTTCTATCATTATCAGGAATTTCTTTTAATATGTTTGTTCTCAAAATAGCGTTAGCTTGTTTTCTAAAGACTCCTGTAGGTAGCTGATTTTTATCTATTTCTATTCCATCTGATGTGAATGGAATTTTAAAATATAGCATGGCATATGTGTTAAGTATGCTGACTTGATATTCGAGAGAGTTTAACACAACAGGCATATCACTGCAGAACTTGTCTAAAACCACTCTGCCCGGAAATTTTTTTTCTTTAAATTGTTCTTCTGATATACGTATTCCTCGAATATATCCCCCTGAAACAGATTTAGAAGCTTCCCTTATTTTTTCCCCTAATTCATTGTGGGATTTTGCACAACTCAAGTCCATGCTAACTGAATCAAGAGCAGTTTGTACAACATGAAAATGACTGTCAATAAAGCCTGGGAGAACTGTATTCCCATGAGCATCGATTACAACTGTATTTTTATTTATATATCGTTTATATTCATCGTTATCTCCCACTGCAATAATTCTGTCCCGCTTTATCACAATCCATTCTTTTATCTCTCTTTTTTCCATAGTCATACATTTACCATTTCTAATCAATAAATCCGCATACATTAAAATTATCCCCCAATTAATAAGCTTTGCTATATTACATTTAAGTGACTAAGCTAAGTCCTCTGCTTAAAATTCATATGTAAGCTTTACTCTTACTATAAAAATTATAGCATAAAATTTGAAAAATAGTAATAATCTCTCTTTATTTACAATAAATCCTTTCAATTGTTACGCTATAATTTTTAATTTTATTTTAAAAAGTTATTATTTTGTACTATATTTTGTTATTTTAATAATAATTTAGAGCTGTTTATAAAATGTTTAAAATACGTTTAATTAGTAAATCTATTATTTTTAAGTTATAAAACCAATTGTCAAAACAATTTAAACAGAAATTAAATATAATAATAGTAAATAAATAAAAGGAGGTCATCATAGTGCATCAGAAAATAAATTCCATGGTCGAAGGTAAAAAGCAAGAAATGATAACAACACTTATTGATCTTTTAAAAATCCCAAGTATAACGGGCAACAAAAAAGAAGTTGACCAAAGCATGGATTTTACATTAAATCTTGCAAAATCACTCGGTCTTGAAGCGAAATCATTATTTGACAAGAAAGTTGGCATCATTGAGTACGGCAGAGGAGATGAAACCTTAGGCATATTGACGCATCTAGACGTAGTGCCTGCTGGAGATATTGATAGTTGGATATGCAATCCTTTTATTCCAGTTATTAATGATGAAAAACTATATGCCAGAGGAACTCAGGATGATAAAGGTCCTGCAATTTCCGTAATATTTGCATTATATTTTGCTAAAATGCTTGAAATCGATTTCAATAAAAAAGTAAGAATTATTGTAGGAACTCGAGAAGAGTCAACTGATTGGTTAGACATTGACGAATACATAAAAAGTGAAGAAATACCGGATTATGGATTTACTCCTGACGGTGAATTTCCCGTTTGCAACATTGAAAAAGGTCTTGTAAACCTTAAAATTGAGTTTCCAAAACAAATCTGTACAAATGCCTCTTCATATTTAAACTCAATTGATGGTGGTGAAGCAATTAATACTGTGCCTGGAGATTGTCACTCAGTTTTGACAATTGATGGCAAGGAGATAAAAATTAGTACTGTTGGCAAATCTGTTCATTCATGTCTTCCATCAAGAGGAGAGAATGCCATTATTAATATGTGCAAAATTATAAAAGAAATGGATTTACACGACGAATTATCAAACACTTGCTGCAAAATACTCGAAAAGCTTGGAGCAGAGGATTGCAGTGGAATGGGATTAAAAAGCAAGTCCAAATTCTATAACGGCGAATATGTTCACATTAATTGTATCTCTCCTACTATGATTGAAACAAAAGAAAAAAGCATTTTGCTGTCAATTAATTTTAGGTTTGCTTACGGATTGAACGAAAATAATATTAGAGAAATCTTTGAAAAACTGGCAGAAGAACTTGGAGGAAAAATTTGCGAATACAGTATGTCTCCGGCAATATACATAGACAAAACACAACCGTATGTTAAAAAATGCATGGATGCCTACGAATCCTTCGGAGGAGAGCCAAATGCAACTTCCTTAGAATATGGAGGTTCCTACGCAAAAGCAATGCCAAACATTTTTTGCTGGGGACCTGTTTTTCCGGGAGAAGACACTAATGCCCATAGAATTAATGAATTCATTAATATAGACAGCTTCGTAAGAATGACTAAAATATTTACAAAAGCTATTGCTGACATAGCATCGGCAAAAAATACATTAAAAAAATAAGGAGGCAACAATATGTATGGTGCAATTAGCATTATTCCAGTGGCAGTTATTATAATACTTGCTTTAATTACAAAACGAGCGTTAGAACCAATGTTTCTTGGAGTAGTCGTTGCTTTTTTAATTTTAGCTAACGGCAACCCTTTTGATGCTTTCTATATGATTATTGACAAAACATATATTGTATTTGCAAAGGCCAATACAATTTGGCTTATATTAACAACAGTATTTTTAGGCGGCTTACTTGTTGTAATGGATAAATCCGGCGGATTAGAGGGATTCACAAAATTTTTGATGAAATACCTAAAAAATCGTAAGCAAGCTTTGCTTGGAACATGGTTCCTTGGTATATTAATTTGTATCAGTGAATATATGAACGCAATAGCAATTGGTGCAGCAATGAAAGGAATCACAGATAAGTATAAGGTATCTCGTGAAATGTTGGCATACGTGATTAATGCTACTGGGGTATCAGTAGTTGCAATTGTGCCATTTTCAGCATGGGCGGCTTTTATGGGCGCACAAATGAATAACGGAGGTCTTATATTTGGTAACAGCATAATGAGTACATATATGCAAGCCATTCCGTTTGCTATATACGGTTGGCTGGCGATTATCTCAGCACTTCTTGTTATCTTAAAAATCATTCCAATTTTTGGTCCTATGAAGGAAGCCGAAAATCGCGCTGCAAATGGAATTGTTTATCCGGGAATAACTGTTGATTCTCAAAGCGAAAATGAAAATGATAAATTAAAAGGAAAAAAAAGAGCAATTAATTTTGTACTTCCTCTTGCCATAGTTGCTTTCCTGTCCGTTTATACTGAAGACATTTTGGTAGCAATACTAGGTGGATTGATACTTTGTTTTGCAATGTATTTAGGTCAAAAACTGATGAGTATAACACAGTTTACAGGCCATCTTGTTAAAGGTGCAGAAGATATGGTATCAATAATTTTCGTATTTATTCTAGCATACGTTCTGCAAGAAGCAAATACTGAGCTTGGCTTAGTAGATTATGTTTTAAGCAACACTCTTGGTATGATTAATCCTTCAATTCTACCCATGCTAATTTTTATAGTAATAGGATTATTATCATTTGCTTCAGGTACTTTTTGGAGTTTGGCAGCATTGACATTTCCGATAGTTGGACCTCTAGCAGTTGGAATAGGAGCAAATCCGGCAATGTGCGCCGGAGCGTTAATATCAGGAGTAGCGTTTGGCGGCCACATTTGCCTGTATAGCGACACTGTATTAATGGCATGCGCATCTACAAAAGTATCAAATGCGGATTTTTTTAAAACCTCCGCCCCACTTGTTGCAATTCCAGCGGTACTAACAATAATAATATTCCTATTTCTTGGTTTTATTTTTTAGAAATAAATTCAATGAATATACGCTTTTAAAAAAATTATATCTATTAATGAGGAGCGCTTTAAAATTAAATTGACCTAATTTTAAGCGCTTCTTTTTATATATTATATTGACAAATAAAATAATTCCATTATAATAGTTCACAAATAAACTGTTCATTATTAAACTATTATTTGAGGTGAAACTTTATGATTAACGGTGCAGAATTATTTATGAGTCTTCAGATCATTACGAGATTATTTGAAAAACACGGAAAGCAGGCTTGTGATTTGCTTGAGTTGAACATGACAGAAATGAGAGTTTTGATGTTTCTAATTAACAACCCTGATAAGGATACCGCAAGTGACATAGTAAATTTGTTTTTTTTCCCTAAAGCAAGTGTATCAATTGCAATTGATACACTAATAAAAAGAGGCTACTTAGAGAGATTAACCGACAAGAATGATCGCAGACGCATTCATCTAAATATTATTAAAGATGTAGCCATGCTTAAAGAAATTTTTGTTTCATTAAAAGACAACTTTTTTTCACAGCTATTTACAGGTTTTACTGAAGAAGAAATAAATCAGTACCAAAAATTTAATGAAAGAATAGTTAATAATGCTATAAACGGACTTAATGAGGAGTAAGCATAATGCAACTTGAGAACAGCAATGAACTTTTAGGCAAAGAACCAATAGGAAAACTTCTACGAAAGCTGGCAATACCAACTATAACTGCACAGCTTATAAATATGATGTATAACATAATTGACCGTATGTACATTGGGCATATGCCAAATAACGGCGCCCTTGCCCTAACAGGTGTAGGTGTATGTATGCCAATAATTATGATAATAACTGCATTTGCCATGCTTATTTCCTCAGGCGGTGCTCCCCGTGCTTCAATTATGATGGGGAAAGAAGATATTTGCAGTACAGTTTAAAAAGAGTTTAAATTTATTAGAGAGTTTCTATTAAAATAAATTTACCTCCGTTATAAAAAGGGCATACACAGTCAAGCGATGTTTAACCCTCTGTGGTATTCTACTCTCAAAGGAGGTGCATATCATGCACGCATGGGAACAAATACAGCAAACCATCGAATTTATTGAAGACCATTTAGACGAGGAAATTAATATTGAAAGCCTCGCAAAGACAGCAGCACTTTCACCATTTTATTATCAAAGACTTTTCAGCCGATTAGTGAAAAAACCCGTGGCAGAATATGTGAAACTGCGACGTATGGCAAAAGCAACAGAAATACTGCGCCAAAAAGACATGCGTATCTTAGATATTGCTTTGGAGCTTGGCTTTTCATCGCACGAACTTTTCTCCAGAACGTTTAAAGATACCTTTGGAATGACTCCGGACGAATATCGTAAAAATCCGCAAACTCTCAACAGAATGACCAAACCAGAGTTATTGCTACGATATACTCTCATTGACGAGGGGGTTCCGCTTATCACCGATGGCATTGTTCTTGAAATTAACAAGCGTCAGCTTACAGAACCAATCCAATTTATTGGCCTTAAAAAGAAGATGCCTGCTCAGTTTGTAGAAGGATTGGGAATCGAATCCGGTGTGAACGCATTGGATACACTTTGGCGAAAATTTCATGATCAAAAGACAACTGAGCTTGGACTTGCTGCAGATGCAGAGGAAATAGGTGTATCCTATCCTTGCACTGACACAAAATTTTTTAATTATTTTGCGGGAGCAAAAGCAGAAACAACGGCAATCCCAAACGACTGTGCTAACTGGGAGCTGCCGCAGGGAGACTATATTGTATGTTCATTTGAATCTGAAAACTTTGAAATGCTGGTAATGGATGCGCTCCACAAATCAAATCAATATCTATTTTCCACATGGTTACCAAAGCACAATCTGCAAATAGAACCTTTTGGTGCAGAGCGTTACAAAAGCCACACCCCAGAAACCACAAGCATGGAAATTTGGTTGAAAATAGCTAAATAAGCAGCTATACAGTCAAGATTATAAATAAGCCACCAGCACATGTAGTGAAGCTGGTGGCTTACTCTAATTACTATTAATTAAAAGCACTTCTAAAAAGTTAAAAGGCTACTCAGCCGCTTCACCATGAATTATAACTCTACCCTCATCCGGGCATTTCGCATCAAACATTTTTGCTCTTTTGTTACCATAATCAAGTTCAGCGCCGTTTTTTATAGCATACACCATTGGATAAATACAATTCCAAAGCTCATGGCACATAGGAGGACAAAGGTCATCAACAATATATTCATCTCCCGCCTTACAATATCCACATCTGCAACTACTTTTCACAACTGTTAGCTTTACTTTCCCCATATTTCTCCACCTCTAACTTTTTTGTAGCTTTCCAATTTTTTCGCAAAAAACCTAGAGATCAATTCGATCTCGGTTTAATTATATACCACTTAAATATCTATAACAATTTATTTCAGTTTTTTTCCGCTGGTTTTCCATATGTTTTTTAAATAGGTCCCCTTACTTCAATATTTGCAGGTTATCTTGAAAGATTATACTTTTTCAATACTTTTCAGGGAATTCCGTCATATATGCTGCCGAGAATTCTGGGGCTAAACAAGTTCCAAAAAGTATGCATAATTACAACAGGATAAACTCTGTTCGATCCGCGCCAGCCATATTTTTCACCAAAACTAAAAATGATGTTCGGTGTTTATTTGAAAATCTTATCCATATAAGAGGAGATTTTTTGATTAGTGACATAATGCTGTCACATAGAGTATGATAATATGCTTTTGACATGTATCAACGCTACAAGTCATTTATAATCAGAAAAAGGAGTGATATTTTGAAAAAAGCTATAGCGATAATACTAACATTTATGTTGTGCTTTACATCCACTATAAATGTTAGTGCAGCATCTAAAAACTTCTCAGATTTATCAGGACATTGGGCTGAGGAGGTTGTTACTAAATGGGTAGAGGAAGACATTATTAATGGATATCCAGATGGTACATTTCAACCTGATTCACCTATGACAATAGCCGAATTTATATCTATGATTAATAGAGTATATGGTTATTCTGAAAAAAGTAATGATAATTACGGAGATGTCAAGGAAGAAAACTGGTATCAAAAGGATACAGCCATAGCAAAGCATAGCGGCTATATGGAGTGGTATCAGGAAAAAAATCTTAATCCAAATAATATAATAACACGCCAAGAAGTTAGTGCTATTATTGCACTAATTATGGATTTGGAAGCTACAAAAAATCTTTCAGAAATAAAGAGCTTTAAGGATTACAGTAATATATCTAAATGGAGCATGCCCTATATAGATGCTCTTATAAAGGAATCTTATCTATCAGGCTATCCTGATAAAACTATAAGGGCTACAAAACATATTACGAGAGCAGAAGTTATTAACTTGCTGGATGGACCAGTAGGAAAATTGGTCAATAAATCAGGGAACTATGGTAGTGAAAAAAATCAAGTAGTTGATGGTAATATGACCATTTCGCAAGATAATGTGAATCTGAAGAATATGACTATTAATGGAGATTTGATTATTGCAAAAGGAGTACAAAAAGGAGAAATTCTGTTGGAAAATGTTACAGTTAAAGGCAGAATTTTAATGAATGGTGGCAGCCAGGAGAGAGTTATACTGAATAATACTAAAGCAAAAAAAGTAGTTATCAAAGCTAAAAGCAAAATTACTTTAGGTGAAAATTCTGAAATTGAAAAGTTGCAAATAAAAACAGAAGCAGAAGGCACGGATATCGTTACAAAAGAAAAATCTAAAATCAAAATAATAGAAGCCAACTCTAAAGTAGACATCAAAGGAAAAGCTGATATAGAGACAGTGGAAGTTAATGCAAATCACGTTAACATAGAACCTAAAGTAGATAAAGTCATTGTTTCCAAAGATGTTAATAATTCAGGTGGAGTTATAGAAAAACCTGCAAGCAGTCCCTCGTCTGGTGGCTCCTCAGGCTCTTCTAAAAGTAGTGAGAAATCAATCTCTAATACAATAATCGGAGAAATATTAGGAGATAGTATAATCAATGTACCGAAAGAAACTACTGTAAAGGCGTTAAAAGATGCATTAACGGTGTCTTCCAAAGCTAGTAAAGAGATTTTGATAGTCACAGGCGGTAGTGCTGTAGCTAATCAAGCCACTGCACAGGTGACCAATAACATGGTCATACAGGTTACAGCGCAGAATGGTAGTAAGAAGGAATATAGCATTCAACTTAAAATAGATACACCTATATTAAGTAGTGAAAAAGAAATTTTATCAACAACTATTGGAGACCTGTCAGAAAATAGTATTATTAATGTATTAAAAGGTACATTAGTAAAAACATTCAAAGATGCTTTAACCATTTCATCTAAAGCAAATAAAGAAATATTAGTTTCATCAGGAGGAACTGCAGTATCAGACCAGGATATTACAAAGGTTACGGATACTATGGTAGTTCAAATAACAGCAGAGGATGGCAGTAAGAAGGAATACAGTATTCAACTTAAGTCAGATGCCCCTATATTAAGTAGTGAAAAAGAAATTTTATCAACAACTATTGGTATATTAGGTGACAGCATCACTGACGTACCACAAGGTACTACAGTAAAAGCGTTAAAGAATGCCTTGATAGTATCAGATAAAGCTTCGAAGGAGATACTAGAAAGCGGTAGTGTAGTAGAAAATCAAGAAATAACTCCCGTAATGAATACTATGGTTATAGAGATAACAGCACAGGATGGGAGCAAAAAAGAATACAGTATTCAAATGAAATTATTAAATAGCGGATGTGAAATTACAGCCGTAAGTCCTGAGGTAGGAAAACTACAAGGTCCTTATGTTTATAATATATCATCAAAAACAACTGTAAAGGTGCTTTTAGAAGCTTTGACATTATCACAAGGTGCAACAATAAAAGTAGTTAATGAATCTAATCAAATTGTAAGTGAAGATTCCAAAGTAGAAGATACCATGAAAATTGTTGTCACAGCAGAAAATGGTGTTGATAAAAAAGAATATACAATAAAAACTTTTATTGCCATTAACACTATAGAAGACTTAAGAAATATTGACGGCAGTGATAGTCAAGGCAAAACATACAAGCTAATGAAGAGTTTAGATTTTAATAGTGACGATAGCTATGAAGATGTAAGCAATAAAACCCAAGCAGATATTACAAACTGGAATCCAATTAATTATTTTAAAGGAACCTTTGAAGGTAATGGTCATACAATTAGCCATCTAACTATAACAGATGATATGTATGGAGCAGGTTTATTTGGTAGGATTAATGGTTATGCAAAAATTAGTAACCTAACATTGGAAGATGTAGATATTAGTGTGGATAATTCATATTACGTGGGAGCATTAATAGGAAAAGTTGAATACAATAAAGCAACTGTAGATTCAATCTCAATCAGCGACTGTCATGTTACAGGGAATGTAAAAGGTGATGAATATGTAGGAGGATTAATAGGATATATTGAATATCCAAAAAAAGATTGGATTGAAAAAATGATAAGTGATTGTTCTAATAAGGCAACAATCGAAGGTTCTTGTTATGTAGGCGGGCTAGTTGGAAGTATGGAAGGCAATGGATTTGATAAAGTATGGATTGCTGATTCTCATAATGAAGGAAATGTGACATCAACAGGTCAGGTGCAAAGTTTTGGTAATTCATGTATTGGAGGAATTGTAGGCTATAATTCTCGTGGATATATAGAAAGTTGCTATAATACTGGTAATGTGAAAACCACATTTGATGGTTCAGGAGGTATTGCAGGTGAAAACTGGTTTGGTAAGATAACCAATTGTTATAATACTGGTGATGTTCACGGTCGCAAGTTTGTAGGAGGTATTGCAGGTGAAGGTAATGCAGCCGTAGCTGTTCAAGGTTCAATATCCGTTTGCTATAGTACAGGAAATATTATAGGCGAGTCACATGTCGGTGGTATTACCGGATATGCTGAATACAATCCTATTAGCAATTGCTATAGTACAGGAAGCGTAACAGCAACAGATCAAAGAGGCGGCGGTATTGTTGGAGACTCTAAATCTAACGTTACAAATTGCTACTCTACCGCAGAGATAGACGGACCACAAGAAACAGCCGGCATTGTTGGTATTGCTTCATCAACTATAAGTATTAAAAATTGTGTAGCCATGAATCAAAAGATAAATGGAAGTGGTAGAATTTTAGGTATCTACAAACCTGAGTATGTTACTAACAACTATGGATATGAACATGTAGTAGGTATGAATGTAATTAATGTTGATAAAGACTTTCCAAATGGTGCACACATTAATAAATTTGACAATACAGCTGAGCCGCTATCTAGATGGGATTTCACAGGTGATTCAAGTGAATTTAAATGGGTCATAGAAGATTCAATGAACCGCCCTGTTCTATATATAAAAATAAATGGTTTAGGTTTCATCCCTCTAGGCAATGATGATGGCATAATGATATTACTCCTTAATTGCAAATCGAAATGCAACCTTTCCGATTTATAATTAAGTTATAATTTATAAAAAACATATCTATGTCTTGTGGTTGCACCATAGCTTACAAAAAGATTGGTATTATCCAGTCTTTTTTGTTTCTTAAATTCCTA
>JAHDLA010000014.1 GCA_018436705.1 Sedimentibacter sp. | reverse complement strand
TTATACAAATCTACTATCTGTTGTTTAAATTCATCCGTATAACGGATACCATTTTTGGACATTGTTTAACACGCACCTTTCATTGTATTTATATTTTATCGTGTTAAACTTTTCGTGTCCACATTTATATACTAACACCAGATCTTCATTCCACCTGGGATGAGAACAACATGTGTTTGTCCAAAGACCACCGCAATGATATTTATCATATGCCCTTCTCTGTATCAGTATGCTCTTTCCTTTATACAATACTGCTGAAAAAGCACGATGCATAGTACCATGCTTATGGGCATCTTCTTTTGTTATTTCTTTTATTGATCTGTCATTAAAATCTACTTCTATTATTTTATCCATTCTAACTTCCTTAAATATATTATCACGGTAATAATAACCATTCTGCATCTTAATATATTATAACTATCATTATTATTCAACAAAAAAATAATAATTTATTACATTATTGCAAATAATCATATTAAATATTATAATTATATAAATACATAGAAAAAGAGGTCTAAAATGACTTTAGATGAAAAAAAGAAATTTATAATAAATGTTGCATTTATTGTAACGGTTTACGCTATCTTGTACTTTATATTTGTTTATGTAATTCATTGGGTAATGCCGTTTTTAATTGGATTTTTGATAGCGCTTGCCCTAAGGCCTATCGCTAAGCTCCTTAACAAACTTTTTAAAAGCAAAGGCAAAGGTGTAGCAGTATTTGTAGTCGCTTCTTTTTATGCTTTAGTAGCTTTGATACTGTGGCTTTTTGTAACATTTTTAATCACTCAAATGACCGATTTGATAAACCTTATTCCTAACCTGTATTTCAACCGCGTCGAACCGCTGCTTCTTGAATTTAATGATTGGATAGTAGCAAATACAAAACCTGTTTCTACAGAAGCAGCAAATACAGTTTCACAAATAATTACTAATGGTATCAATTATATATCTGACATAATTAAAAACACATCAATATCAATTGTTCAGAGAGTTACAAAGCTTATTTCTAATTTCCCATTATATTTAATTTCAGTAATATTTACTATTGTACTGTCAATATTCATAAGCGTGGAATACAGTAATATAACTTCTTTTATAAAAAGGCAGCTCCCTGAAAAATTCAGTTCGACCTTTGATGAATCACGTCTGTTCCTAACAGGAACCGTATGGAAAATGATTAAATCCTATATGATAATTATGTGTATAACTTTTATAGAAGTATTAATAGGTCTCTCATTACTAAATGTTAATTTTGCTCTTCCTATCGCGGCAATCATTGCTATCCTTGATATTTTGCCAGTATTGGGGACAGGTGGTATATTAATACCATGGGGTATAATAGAATTAATTCTTAAAAACTACCATCTTGGCTTTGGACTTCTATTTTTATACCTTGCGGTAACAGTAATAAGAAATATTATAGAACCTAAAATTGTCGGACATCAAATTGGCCTTCACCCAATAATTACAATAACCGTTATGTATGCCGGGCTTAGATTGTTTGGATTCTTCGGATTGCTAGTTGCTCCTGTAATAACAATACTAGTAAAATATTTAAATGACACCGGAAAAATTCACCTATTCAAATAATTGATTGTTTTCATTAAAAAAAGCAAGGTTTCGACCTTGCTTTTTTAATAAATTCCTTTTCTTATATAACGCCCTGAGCCATCATAGCATCTGCAACTTTTTTGAATCCTGCAAGGTTAGCTCCTGCAACCAGGTTATAACCCAATCCTGCTTCTTCTGCAGCTGCAACGCTCATTTTGTAGATATTTTTCATTATTCCGTGTAATTTTGCATCAACTTCTTCGAAAGACCAAGAATATCTCATTGAGTTCTGGCTCATTTCTAATGCAGATGTAGCAACTCCGCCGGCATTTACTGCTTTTGAAGGCGCAACTACCATTCCGCTGTTCTGTATGAACTTCAGCGCTTCATTTGTTGTAGGCATGTTTGCAACTTCAATATAGTACTTAGAACCGCTAGCTACTATTTTCTTAGCTTCATCCATATTAATTTCATTTTGTGTTGCACATGGCATATAAACGTCGGCTTTTACTCCCCATGGTTTCTGTCCGGCAAAGAACTCAACTCCAAATTTATCAGCATAGTCTTGTACTTTATCTCTTCCGGATCCTCTCATTTCAAGCATGAAGTCTTCTTTTTCGCCTACAACTCCGTTTGGATCATAAATATATCCATCAGGACCTGATATAGCAACTACTTTTCCGCCTAATTGATTAATTTTTTGAACAGCTCCCCAAGCAACGTTACCGAAGCCTGATACTACGAATGTTTTTCCTTTAACTTCTTCTCCGAAGTGTTGTAATACTTCCTGAGCATAGTATACAGCACCATACCCTGTAGCTTCTGTTCTAGCTAAGCTTCCGCCAAACGGGATACCTTTACCTGTCAATACTCCGTTTTCAAAAGCTCCTCTTATTCTTCTATACTGTCCGTATAAATAACCGATTTCTCTTGCTCCTACACCAATATCTCCTGCAGGAACGTCAACGTCCGGTCCTATATGTCTATATAATTCAGTCATGAATGCCTGACAGAATCTCATAATTTCTGCATCTGATTTTCCTCTTGGATCAAAGTCTGAACCACCCTTTGCTCCGCCTATAGGAAGACCTGTTAATGAGTCTTTAAAAGTCTGTTCAAAAGCCAGAAATTTCATTATACTTAAGTTTACTGTAGGATGGAATCTTATACCGCCTTTATAAGGTCCAATTGCTCCGTTAAACTGAACTCTGTAACCTTTATTAGCGTGAACTTGTCCATTATCATCTACCCATGATACTCTAAATGATATTACCCTTTCAGGTTCAACCATTCTTTCTAATAATCCAGCCTTTTCATATTCAGGATGCTTTTCAATCATTGGCTCTAAGCTATATAAAACTTCTTCTACTGTCTGAATAAATTCGGATTCATGAGCATCTTTCTTTTTAACTGAGTCGATGATTCTTTCAATATATGCATTCATTTGTATAACCTCCATGAAATTTAATATTTTACTCATTCATTATATCAAATAGTATTCCGAATACAATTAATTTTATATTAACTATTTGTAATTTAAACATTTTAGGTTAATATGCAATTGCATCATATCGTTTTTATTAATTATTAATTATTTTTTTTAACTTTAGGTTATTTATATATTAATTTTTTGTAACACTTCTCAAAATACCGCTTTTTAGATTTTGTTTTCAATTTTTGCACTAAAAAAACAGAGACCTGATAATCTCTGTTTAGTTTTTATTTTTTGTTTTTATTCATTTGATTGTAATAATATGTTAGCGAAAACAAGCTTTCATTTAAATGCACATTTTCAACATGCACATACTCCGGCATTTTTAAATCTTTTGGGGCAAAATTCCAAATAGCTGTTATGCCGCATTGAACCACAAGTTCTGCTATCTGCTGACTTACGCTCTTTGGAGTACATATTACAACTATATCAATTTTTTCTTGTTTAAGGAAGTCCTCTATCCCATCAATGTCTTTAATTATGGCATTCCTGATAGATAACCCGATAAGCTTTGGATTTTTATCAAACAAAGCCACAACTTCATAGTCTGCCTCATAAAATCCTGTGTAATTTGCAATTGCCTGACCTATGTTTCCTGCACCGATAATTATTATCTTGTACTTATTGTCCAAGCCAAGTATTTTTGCTATTTCATTTCTTAAGTTTTCTACATCATATCCAAATCCTTGCTGCCCGAACCCTCCGAAGTTATTTAAGTCTTGACGAATTTGTGATGCCGAAAAGCCGGTCATTTCACTTAATTCCCTCGAAGAAGTTTTATTAATCCCTGTTTTCGTTAATTCGCCCAGATATCTGTAGTATTTCGGTAACCTTCTGATAACTGCAGGTGATATTTTTTCGTGTTTATCCATAATGCAACCTCCTGCTGTTATTTTAACAATCTTTTTATTGCAATGCAACCTTTATTTTTAAAAAATAAACTTTTTTTCACAATTTTTATGAATTTTTCATAATAATGCTTTCAATTACATTTACAGCTTCTTCACAAGCATCGCAACATTTTTCAAGTCTGTTGAATGCAATTGTCCACGTCATAATTTCAATAGCATTTGTTGAAGTCATATGAAGTTTCCTTACAGCTTCCGTATACAGGTTGTCCCCATCTTCCTCCAGTTTGTTGATGCGAACTATCTTATTATGAATTTCCTTTGATTTTCTAAAATTTTTAAATTCTATTAATGCAAGCTGCAGCTCTTCACAACTTTGAAGTATCAGCTTTGAAAATCTGAGTGCATCATTTCTTATTTCCTTAACATTGTACATGTACATGTGCAGCAATACATCTTCTATGCTGTCTGTAATATCATCAATTTCATGCACTAAAGATACAATGTCCTCTCTTTCTATAGGAGTTATAAATTCCTTTGCAAGTCTCCTTGTAATTTCATGTCCGTGAAGATCCGATGAATGCTCTATATCGTGCATTTTTTTCATCTTTTCTTCCATTGCTGATGCATCAAAATTAATAAGAATTTCATCTAACATTTTAGCTGCATCACAACAAAATTCGGATAATTGTACAAAACTGTCAAAATAATCATATTCGTTTTTACGCGCCATAGTACACCTCTGCATTTAAAATAAATTCATAAATAGCTTAGCCATTAAATAACCAATCACTCCGCACCCCGGAAAAGTAAGAATCCATGTCCATACCATTTCACTAACCAGCCCCCAGTTAACTGAAGTTATTCTTTTAGCTGCTCCCACCCCCATGATTGCTGTGGTTTTAGTATGAGTTGTGCTTACGGGAATACCTGAAACGGATGAGATAAGAAGGCAGGTTGTTGCTGCCATATCAGCAGAAAACCCTTGATACTTTTCAAGCCTGCACATATCCATTCCTACCGATTTTATTATTTTATAACCGCCTATTGATGTTCCAAGGCCCATTATAATTGAACATACAAACATCATCCAGACAGGGATCTGAAAATTTGTCACACCCGCTTGTCCATTAGCAAGAAAAATTCCAAGCATGAATACACCCATAAACTTCTGCCCGTCTTGCGCACCGTGCATGAATGCCATCGCCGCTCCACTGGCTACTTGAGCATTCTGAAAAATTATATTTGTCGTTCTTCTGCTGAAGCCTCTGAAAATAAACTCCGTTAATTTAACAACAATCCATCCCATTCCAAAACCCATAAAAGTTGAGAGCACAAGACCGTATATTACCTTAACCCATTCGGCAATATTTATACCGGACAACCCATTGTGCAGTGCAATGGCAGCACCTGAAATTCCGGCAATTAAAGCATGGCTTTCACTTGTAGGAATTCCAAACCACCACGCAGCAGTAGCCCATGTAACAATTGCAAACAAAGCTGCACATAACGCGACCAACGCTTCTCTGGAGTTCCCCCCAAAATCCACCATATTATATATTGTCTGTGCAACGTTTGAATTTATCATTGTCATTATAAAAACACCAAAAAAATTAAAAACTGCAGCCATAAAAATTGCATTTCTAGCAGTAATTGAACGTGTTGAAACACAGGTTGCTATAGCATTCGGAGCATCCGTCCAACCGTTAACCATGATCACTCCCAGAGTCAACAAGGTAGTTACCAGCAATAAAGGATTAGATGTAATCTGCACCAAAAAACTCGAAAATGTCACATCCATAAAATTACCTTCTCCCATTTCCTTAAGTAGTCATTATACTTTTATATAATTTACATAAAATTAACTCGAATATTACAAACAATCTAAATATACCATAACGGCACCACTTTTTCCACTTATTTTTATTTGCTTTTACATCCAATATTATCAGTAACTATTTGTGTTTAATTTGAATATTATAATAACTGAAACTTAATTTGGGAGGGTGTTTATGAAAAAAATTATTTCTTTACTTATTGTTGTTGTGCTCATAACTTCGCTGCTAATGACAGGATGCCAACAGCAAGAAGAGCAAATGACAAATGTCAGACTTATTGAAGTCACACACTCAATATTCTACGCACCTCAATATGTGGCCATTGAAAAAGGTTTTTTTGAAGAACAGGGACTGAAAATTGATCTTACCAACGGCGGCGGAGCTGATAAATGTATGGCAGCTATGGTTAGCGGAGAAGCGGATATTGCATTTATGGGACCTGAAGCAAGCGTATATGTATATCTTCAGGGAAGAGAAGATCATGCAGTTAACTTTGCACAGTTAACCCAAAGAGACGGATCCTTTATAGTTGGAAGAGAAAAAGATGATGATTTTACAATTGATAAGTTAAAAGGCAAAACCATACTCGGCGGACGTAAAGGCGGAGTTCCTTTAATGGCATTAGAATATGTTATTAAGCAAAACGGTCTGACACCCGGAGTAGATGTTGATGTCAGGACAGATGTGCAGTTTGACATGATGGCAGGAGCATTTCAATCAGGTGAAGCAGATTATACCACATTATTTGAGCCGTTAGCATCTACATTCGAGCTTCAAGGAAACGGCTATGTACTTGAATCTGTAGGATCTCTCGCAGGATATATACCATATACCTGCTACAGCTCTTTAGGAAGCTATATCGAAAAAAACCCTGATATAATCCAAGGTTTTTCAAATGCTCTGTATAAGGGTATGGTATGGGTTGATGAGCATACTTCTCAGGAAGTTGCTGAAGCAATACTGCCGCAATTCCCTGATTCAGATGCAGAGTTTATAGCAAAGATAGTACAGACTTACAAAGACTTAGATACTTGGAACCCAGATTTAGTGTTAGGTGAGGAAGGCTACAACAGATTAATAGATATTATGAAAACAGCAGGTGAAATTGAAGAAGGCGCTCCATATGATAAAATTCAAACACCTGAATTTGCAAATAAAGCTAAAGAAAACTACAAGTAACACTAAAAAACTTCAGCTTATGCTGAAGCCTTATACAAAGTTGAAGAATCTCATTTAGAGATTCTTCCTTTTAAATTAATACTGATTAAACACAGGCATTATACCACTATCGGTGAAATCCAAACCTGCCTCCTGGAATGATAACCCTTCAATGCTATACTCTACATCGGCAACACCAAATTGTTCTAAGCAAAGAACAACTATTGCATCCATATCAGAAAACTCTTCCTCAGACAAATTAACGGCTTCAACACCTAAATTTACAACCGCGGTATCGCCTTTAACATTTACATCTCTTAAATTTATTCCCACAGGAATATTATTACTCAGCACCGTATCTTCGGGAGGTCCGTTAAACAATTTTTCCACGACGGAAACTGCCGGATTGTCAATTTTACTGGCAGAAAAAGTAACAGGTACATAATGACCGGCAACTTCTGTATCAGGAGCTTTATAATAAACAGTTAGATTAACGCCATCCGCAGAGCCGTACAAATTAATGTTTTTCCTTTCAAACGCAGTATCTATAGCATATCCTTTAGGTAATGAAGCCAACGCCTGACCTTCTACAAGCAATTCAACTTTATTTATTGTAGAGAATTCAGTAAGCGTATATGTAATAGCTGAAATCATATTTTCTTCCTGTTCATATGAAGAAGAATTTAATACATTTTTGCTAAAATCAACTCTGCAAAGCCCATCTTTAATAGACATACCCCTTATCTCAGTCCCTTCCGGCAATACTCCGTGAAGTCCAGACTGAGCAATTCTTTTTTCTGTTTCACTGCCTGCGACCATGCTTCTAAGTGTAGCCTTTGCAATTCCTTCTTCCCATGGAATTTTTGTATTTACCGGAACTACAAATCCATTTTCGTCCTCATAATAAGCAAGTATATCAGCCATTTTCGTATCTTCGGCATTTACCGTCACTGTTTCGATTACAGGTTCCTCGTCAACTTCCTCTCCTATGGCATCTTCTACAATTTCAAAATCTGACATGTCTT
Source organism: Sedimentibacter sp. (assembly GCA_018436705.1). Taxonomy (GTDB): domain Bacteria; phylum Bacillota; class Clostridia; order Tissierellales; family Sedimentibacteraceae; genus Sedimentibacter. The sequence goes on along the minus strand of JAHDLA010000014.1, from coordinate 103,508 downwards.
CCAATTCTGCTATATCCGGATTATTGCCCTCCTTAAGACCTACCATCATATCTAAAGTACTGCATCCTGTTATACCTACTGCCAAACAAATAATCAATATCAGAGATATAATTTTATTATAAGCCAATTTTCAAACCCTCCTCACGTCTTTATATTTACTATTATATTTAGCATGTACCCGGGATATGAATAATTTATTTAAATATATTATACCTCTTATATATTGATATGCGCCCATAACAGGCACAAACTATTTCATCATAATTACTCCGGCAAGCAAACCCCTCCTGCCCTCTTGACCTCTATGTGAAAAAAACAAGTCGTTATTGCATTTGGTGCATATACCGGAAAATTCGATATTTTCCTCTCGTATACCTTCTTGCATCAGTAAGTATTTGTTTATTCCCCATAAATCAAAAAAATATTTTGGTTTTTTAGTTTTCATGAAATTTTTGAATTCTTTATTCTCATTGAGAAACATGTCCGCAACATCCTTATCAACTTCAAAGCAACACTGCCCTAACGAAGGCCCTATTGCAGTGATTATATCTTTTGGATTAGATCTGAACTTGTTTGCCATTTCTCTGACCATCTTTCCGGTTATATTCAGCAATGTACCTCTCCATCCTGCATGGGCAAGGGCAATTACTTCTTTTATAGGGTCATAGTAAAATACAGGGGTACAATCAGCATGGAAGGACATGAGAGCTAAGTCTTTTTTATCTGTATATATACCGTCAATATCCTTAAAAGAAGACCCTTCAAATACTTTTCCCTTGTGCTCTTCCGACACATACTTAACATTATTCGTATGAGTCTGGTTTGTTTTTACTATATCTCCAACTCTTATACCAAGTCTTTTTGACATTATTTCAATATTTGTTTTAACATTTTTATCACTATCCCCCGTACTGAACCCTATGTTCATGGATTCAAATGCTCCGCAGCTTACCCCTCCTTTTCTTGTGGTAAAGCAGTGCAGCAGGTTATTATATTTCTCAAAAGACGGAAAAGTGATATATTCAAAATCTTGTTTTTTATTCAGTCTGTACATGGCAGCTCCTTTATTAATAATACTGATATTATATGCAAAATTATATCACAATGATTTTTTTTTGTATATGATGAACAAGTATATGTATATTTTATTTTTATGTTATGCTAAAATAAATGTGTAATTATTATATATGTTTAATTTTGTATATTTGAACATGTCAGATAAGGAGGAATTATGATAATAGCACCTGTTTTTGATAAGAACAGCAAAAAAGCATTATACATACAGCTGTATGAATATATTAAATCAGAAATAACCTCAGGTTTATTAAAACCGGATTCAAAGCTTCCTTCAATCAGAGAGGCATCTTCATCTTTAAACTTGAGCAAGACCACTATAGAAAACGCGTACAGTCAGCTTGTCGCCGAAGGTTATATAGAAAATTCTCCAAAGAGAGGTTACTATGTATGTGATTTAAGCGAATATTATTTTGAAATAAATTCCAAACCTCAAAAAAGCATATTGAGTCATTCAAATGAAACAGAATACATTAATGACGGCGTAGACAAAGACAGCTTTGATTCATCTTCTTGGAAAAGGCTGTATAACAAAGTTATTTCTGATGAATATACAGATATTTACAGCAGCGGTTCAATTCAAGGAGAGAAAGTTTTAAGGGAGGAAATCGCAAATTTTGTAAATACAATGCGAGGCGGTCACACAAGTCCTCAACAGATAATTGTCGGTGCCGGGGTTCAATATCTTCTAGGAATACTAATAGGAATAATTAAGGAAAATTACAACACCGTAGCAATTGAAAAACCAGGATTCAACAAAGCTGAATACATATTTGAAGATTACATGTTCAACATAGAACATATAGCTGTCACAGATAATGGATTTCCTGTTAATGAACTTCTGAAAAGTAATGCAAGGCTTATTTATATAAGTCCGTCACACCAGTATCCCCTTGGAACAATAATGCCTGTAAATAAACGTATGGAACTTTTAGAATGGGCATATAAAAATGATGGCCTTATTATAGAAGATGACTACGACGCAATGATAAGATACGGAGGGATGCCTATTCCTTGCCTTCAGGGAATGGATAAAAACGATTGTGTTGTATATCTTGGCTCATTCTCCAAAATGCTTTTGCCATCACTAAGAATTAGTTTCATGGTTTTGCCTAAAAAACTTTTGACAAAATACAGCCTTATTAAAACACGGCATACTCAGTCTACCTCCAAAATAGATCAGATTGTCCTGGCAAATTTCATGAAAGATGGATATATGCTGAAACATCTTAGGAAAATAAAAAGAGTTTATAAAAAGAAAAGTATGCTTCTTACAGGAAGTTTAAAATCAAAATATAAAGAAAATTTGGAAATAATAAATTCTGATTCAGGTCTTCACATAGTATGTGAAGCTAAGACAATTAAAATTGAATCCCAAATAGCAAAAGATGCCAAAAAATCTTGCATACTGCTTAATATTATAAGTCATAAAAAAAACAGATTAGTATTTTCATTAAATTACAGCGGAATAAGCGCAAATGATATTCACGATTTTACTGTTAAACTTGGAAAGGTACTCTTTAAATAATAAAAGGCGGAAAAAATTCCGCCCTCCGATTAATATTTATTTTTAAATAAATCTTTATATAGCTCTCCCACCAGCATTGGAATAAATGCAAATGTTAGTATTATGCGCCAATCCAGCATTGTTAACGGCATTACATCAAATATTTCATTTAGGATTGGAATATACAGTACAAGAACTGTAAGCACAAATGATACCAACACAGCCTGAATCATTCTAATATTTGAAAAGAATCCAATTTTAAACAGTGTGTATGTCTGAGACCTGGATGAAAACGCCCTTAAAAGCTCCGCCGTAATCAGCGTTGCAAATACAACTGATCTGACATGAATCAAGCCTTTTCCCACACCGTACATTCTTGAAGCCCAATAATAAGAGAGCAGCGAAGCAATAGCAATTGCAACTGCTTGAAATACAATTCCAGACATCATACTTTTATCTAGTATGGGCTGATTTGTATCTCTGGGAGGCTGATTCATAATTCCAGGTTCTGCATTTTCCACTCCCAATGCCATTGCCGGAAAGCTGTCCGTAACAAGATTGAGCCACAAAAGCTGAATGGGAACCAAAGGTACTTCCCAACCTAATAATATGCTTACAAAAACCAAAAGTATCTCTCCAATATTGCAGCTTAAGAGAAAGAAAACAAATTTTTTGATGTTGCTAAAAATTATTCTTCCTTCTTCAACAGCGTTTACAATGGTTGAAAAATTATCATCCGTAAGAATAACCTCCGCTGTGTTTTTCGCAACATCAGTTCCGGTAATTCCCATTGCAACTCCTATGTCAGCTTTTTTGAGAGCTAGGGCATCATTCACACCGTCACCGGTCATGGATGTTATATAGCCGTTATCTTTTAGTGCGGTAACTATTTTAACCTTATGTTCCGGCGAAACTCTCGCGTAAACTTTTGTCTTATTAACGACTTCTCTTAACTCCTCATCTGAATAGTTATCAAGTTCTTCTCCCATTATCGCCTGGGTTTCAGATTCAACCATGCCAAGGTCTTTTGCTATTGCATAGGCAGTTTCCTTGTAATCACCTGTAATCATTACCGTTTCAATTCCTGCTGCTTTGCAAAGTTTTATTGATTCTTTGACTTCAGGCCTCGCCGGATCAATCATTCCAACCAGCCCCACAAATATCATGTCTCTTTCAACAAAATCAGGACTTGGATTTTCGGGGACGTCATTCCATATGTTATATGCCATAGAAAGTACTCTCAATGCAGAACGCGCGAACCTTTTATTTACGGAAAGCACTCTATCTTTGAGCTCGTCTGTAAAATCAACAATCTTTCCATTTAAAGCTATTTTTGTACACCTGCTTATAACAATGTCAGGAGCACCCTTTGTAAAGGAGACTACTTTGTTGTTTATGTAATTTGAATGAAATGTTGTCATCATCTTCCGTACAGAATCAAATGGCAGTTCTCCGATTCGAGGATATACCATATTAAGCTGTTCGGCAGTTTGTCCCAGTTTTCCCGCAAAAGTTATGATTGCTCCTTCTGTGGGATCACCGGTTATTTTATATACACCTGACGAATTATCCAGATGTGCATCGTTGGCAAGCGAACCTACAGATACAAGATTTCTCAGATTAGGAAGAGAGTTAATATTTATTCTCCTTCCGTCACACTTAACGTCACCGACAGGATCGTATCCTCCTCCTTCTATATCAAGAATTCTATCATCCACAAATGCTTTTACAACAGTCATTTCATTTTGTGTTAGGGTTCCTGTTTTATCTGAGCATATAACGGATGTAGCCCCTAATGTTTCAACTGCTAAAAGTTTTTTAACTATGGCATTCTTCCCAGCCATTCTGTTCATACCGATTGCTAAAACTATTGTAACAATAGCCGGCAGTCCCTCAGGTATTGCAGCAACAGCAAGGCTTATTGAAGTCAAAAGCATGTCCAGAACCTGTCTTCCCTGAAAAGATCCCAGTAAGAATACAGCTATGCATATTAGAATTGTGATCGTACCCAGCACTTTTCCAAGTTGGTTTAGCTTAACCTGAAGCGGAGTTTCCTCATCATCATAGGACTGAATTTTTGTAGCAATGTTTCCAATTTCCGTACTGTGTCCCGTACCTACAACGACACCTTTGCCTCTGCCATAAGTGACAATGGTGCTTGAAAATCCCATGTTGTGCCTGTCCCCTATTCCGACGTTGCCAGCTATCTGAGATTTTGAATCCTTTTCCACGGGAACGGATTCTCCGGTCAAAGATGCTTCCTCGACTTTCATGTTAGAGGTGTCCAGCAGCCTCATGTCAGCCGGAATTATATCTCCGGCCTCTAAAACCACCACATCGCCCGGCACAATTTCAGCAGCCGGCAATGTTACAACGATTCCTTCTCTTACTACTTTTGCGTTCGGTGCACTCATTTTTTGAAGTGCTTCTACAGATTTTTCCGCCTTTCCCTCCTGGTAGATACCCAGTATGGCATTTATTATTACAATTGCCAATATTACAAAAGCATCTTCCTTTTCGCCTACAAATGCCGATATACTTGCAGCAATCAACAAAATAATAATTAAAAAATCTGCAAATTGTGCAATTAGTTTTGAAACGAAACTCTTTTTTGCTTGTTCCTCCAGCTCATTTCTTCCGTACTCCTCTAGCCTCTTAGCTGCCTCTTCATTGCTTAGCCCGTAACTTAAATTAGTTGCCAGTTCATTTAATACTTCTTTTTTACCTTTGTTATACCATTCCAAATTATTTCCCCCTAACAAATAATTTGATGTTGTTAAAATTTCTTTTGCAACATTCAATAGTATAATATATTACGTTATTTTCTATTTATTACTTAATATTTGTCCCATTCTTACTCCCATGAGAGAAGCCATCATTAATCCTCGGGTCCAGCCGCTGGCATCTCCTAAGCAATACAAATTTTTAATGCTTGTTTCAAAATTTGTACTCAGTTCAACTTTGTTGCTGTAGAACTTAACCTCAGGCCCATAAAGTAATGTCTCTGTTGATGCAAATCCAGGCACAACCGTATTTAGTGCTTCTATAAAGTTTATAATGTTTGTCATTGTCCTGTATGGTACTGCAGATGTTATATCTCCGGCAACCGCGTCAGGCAGCGTTGGAATAACATTTGATCTTGACAGTTCAGATTGCCATGTTCTTTTACCATCCAAAATATCTCCATACCTCTGAACAAGAATCTTTCCATCTCCAAGCATATTTAAAAGTTCTGCAACCTTAGCTCCATATTTTATAGGTTCATTGAAAGGATAGCTGAAATTATGAGAGCTTAGTATAGCAAGGTTCGTGTTGTTAGACTTTCTTCCCTTGTATGAATGACCATTTACAACTGCAAGGCCGTCATCATAGTTCTCCTGGCTTACAAACCCTCCAGGATTTTGGCAAAATGTCCGAACCTTATCCTTAAACGGAGCAGGATAACCTATCAGCTTTGATTCATAAAGAATGTTATTTACTCTTTCCATTACTTCATTTCGCACTTCAACCCTCACACCTATGTCAACAGTTCCTGCACGATGATTTATATTATGTTCTACACAAAGTGCCTTTACCCAGTCGGCACCTTTTCTGCCGGCTGATATTACAACATTGTCCCCATAGAATATTTCCTCCTGGGTTTTCTTTAATGAGTCTGTTGTAACAACACCTATTACACACTCGTTCTCTACAACTATATCTTTTGTTGTTGTTCCAAATTTAACTTCAACACCGCTATTCAGAAGATGATTCTGTATTTTTCTATAAATATCCTGGGCTTTTTCAGTTCCCAAGTGCCTTATAGGACAGTCCACCAGTTTAAGCCCTGCTTCTATAGCCTTCCTTCTTACCTCTTTTATTTCTTCTTTGGCATCGATGCCTTCTATCTTAGTGTCTGCTCCAAAGCTGAGATATATATCGTCAGTATAATTTATTAATTCCTGAGTGTATTCATATCCTATTAATTCCGGCAAGTCTCCTCCAACTTCAGGACTTAACGACAACTTACCGTCGGAAAACGCACCTGCTCCTGAGAAACCGGTTGTTATGCTGCAATATGGCTGGCAGTTAATGCATTTTTTCGTTTTATCCTTTGGACAGTTTCTTTTTTCAATGGCTTTCCCTTGCTCAACCAACAATATTTTTTTATCAGGGTACTTTCTGTTAAATTCAAAAGCAGTAAATATGCCTGACGGTCCGGCTCCAACAATAATTAAATTATATTTCATCACAATCTCCTTGTATTTGTTATGCTGTTTCTAATTTTGCATCAAAATAATTTTATGTCACTATAATAGTACATAAATATTATACTTTTCTTGTGCAAATGTGTCATTAATAGATTTAGTATTCAATTAATACTATTTCATTTTCATTAATTCCAGATGTTATTTCTACATAGTCATCATTTTTTAATCCTGTAGTTACTTCTCTTTCAACTTCATTTCCATCTTCTATAACAGTCACATATTCTTTTTTGCTTTTCTCATATACAGCATCTCTGTCCACCATAAGAACATCTTTTTTCTCTTCCAGAATAATTACGGTATCTACTTCAGTTCCAATTTTTATTTTCATATCTTCTATGAAGTCTGCTTCTATTCTTACCCTTTTCTGCTCGACTCCCAGCTCGGATATTGTTGATTCAGCTTTAGGGTAAATTCTATTGATTTTCAACTCATATGAATTATTTCCCGCATTGATTATGAAAGGCATTCCTGTAACAATTTTGGCTGCATCTTCTGCCAGTATTTCTACGTAAATTCCAAGGCTGTTTTCGTCCTGTATTTCAACAACCGGAACACCTGTCTTTGTCATACTTCCCTGATGTACATTCAGCTCAGTAATAATTCCGTCAAATTCAGCTTTGACAGATGACTGTTCAATCTTTTGTTCAAGTATTTTTATTTGAACCATTATTTCCTCTATCTGTGCTTCGTACTGCTTTTTAACATTGCCGGATACTCCCTGCATCATTAAATCATAGTTATTTTTTGCTTCCTGAAGCTGATTTTCCAAAGAAGAAACATTATTTTCCGCTTCCTTATATTCTACCTCACTAACCGCACTATTTTCATACAAATTCTTGATCTTTTCTAAATTATCTTTAGCAAGTACAAGGCTGCTTTCAATAGTGCTTATATTAAGTCTTAGATTTGATATTTCTTGAAAATCCGCCCCTTTAACTGTCTCATTATACAATGCCGTTATTGCCTCGATCTGCTTATTTGCTCTTTCTATTTCCAGGTCATAGCTATTTTCATAAGTTAATATTATATCCCCATTTTTTACTTTGTCTCCTATTGAAAAATTAAGCACCTTTACCCTTTGGCTCATATCCGAATAAAAGGTATTTACTCTTTTTGAAAAAACAGTTCCTGTTTCTTCCAGTGTACTTTGTATGGCACCTTTTTTTACCTTTGCCGTATTTTCCTCGTAAGAGTTCCGTCCACCTGATAATACTGAAAAAGCAACAATAAATGCAAACACTAAGAATATTGTTAATATTAAGTACTTCTTTTTATATCTTATTTTCATTTTGCCCTCCTTTATAATTATGATATTCTGTTTTTTAATGCTTGCATAAAATCAAGCTTGTTTATTTTCGCATAGGTCATTAACTGAGCAAGCATAATAAATACTATAGTGAGAATTATTGAAACAACTATATTTGATAGATTGACAGGCTCATTCATTGTATAAACATCCGTAGTAAATGATTCACCTAAATAAGCAATCAGCCACAACCCCATCGGTATACCTGCCACGATTCCTATTACCGTCATAATCATATTTTCACGAATCAGCATGCTGAATATTTCCTTTTTTGAAAAACCCATTACTCTGAGCGATGAAAATTCTAATGTTCTTTCATTTATACTCATAAGCGTCATGCTGTATACGATTATAAAACCTAAAAGCCCTGAAAACACAACCATAAATCCCATAGACATAGCTGTAATCGCAGTAAACTCCTCAAATGCTTTTTTCATATCGTACTGTGACTGCACAGTAATATTTTTCATATCTTCAAGTTTATTAATAACATCGTCGTCAGAATTTATATAAACACCATTAATAGTTCTCTTGTCAAGAAAGCACTCTCTAAGATAATCAATATCTATATACGCGTTTATCCCCAACGATTGCTTGATGATTCCCTTTACTCTCACATAGTTGCTGTCATCGTCAACAAAGCTGTCCAGTAATATTTCGTCTCCGATTTTAATATTCAAAGCATTTGCCAGATTTGATGAAATTAATATTCCATCAGAAGGAATATAAGCATTATTACCATTCATGTCCTTAAAATCATAAAAAACCGTATCCTTCTTTAAGCCTATAATATTAACAATCTTTGATTTTTTCCCGTTTATTATTTCAAACGGTATTTCTATCCTGCCCTCCATATTTTTTATACTTATGGATTCTTTAAATTCGTTCACAACATCGTCATTCTTAAATCCATCAAAGCTTACATTATACTGAGCCTTTATAAATTCGCCGTAATGCTTGTTAAACATCACATCCATTACATTTATCATCCATATTGTCATAATCATCATACCGCAAGTTATAGAAACTGCTGCTCCAATGAAAACAAACTTCTTTTTTTCTCTGAATATACTTCTTAAAACAATCTTCCATGAAAATGGAACATGGTTCCAAATTGGTTTTATATTTTCTATAAATATTCTCCTGCCCTGCTTAGGAGACTCCGGCTTCATAGCTTCAGCGGGATTTATTCTCAAAATTCCTTTTACTCCCCAGAAACCGGCTGCAACACAAAACATCAATGACAGCAGAACCGAAACAAATATTCTATAATAATAAACTTTTACTGTCAACATGGGAATATTAAAGAAAACAAGATAATAATTTGTCATCATTCCTGACAGTGCAGTTCCTATAAGAGACCCTGCAAGCCCTCCTATAATTCCTACAGACGCAGCATATTTAAGATAATGAATTACTATTTCACTGTTCATAAATCCCAATGCCTTTAATACACCTATCGACGTCCTGTCTTTTTTAACTATCCTCGATAACATCGTAGAAAGCATTATGCCGGCAAAAACCAAAAATACAACCGGAATAGATTTTGACATCATTTCCAAACCGGAAATTTCCTCTGAAAGCATGCTGTTGCTCAGCTGGTCAGATTTCTTAATTACTCTCGTAACGCCGTAATCGTCAAGACTATTTTCAAGATATTCGGCCGTTTTTTCTATATTCCCTCCTTCATTAAGTTTAACCAGCATTTCATTGAAGCTGCCGCCTGACCCATAAATTTTTCTTAAATAATTTTCTTCAATAAAAACAATGCCGAACCCCTCAGGATCTGGAAGCAAAGCCTGTTCATTTTGCATCATATACACATACTCTGAACTTGATGCTATCCCTGAAACATTGTATTTGTGTGGTTTACCGTTAATCTTTATCTGTATAGAATCACCGATCTTTATACCTCTGGCCGAAGCAAATTGTTCTATTACAATTACACTTTTTTCATCCAAATCTCTTTTCCCTGATTTAATAAACAACTTGCTAATTTCATTCTCATGTTTATCAACAGAAACTACCCGTACATCAGCATTGTTATCTTCTTTGTCCGTTATCATCTTTGTATCAAATACAATTCTTGCATCTACCTGCTTAATTTCGTGATCTCCTAAGAGCTTTCCTTCCAGATTTCCCGGTATTCCTGTACCTTTTATGAAAACATCTGCAAAATTTGCTTCCACATAATACTCATCAATTGCGTCTCTTAAGTTGATAGCAGAATTACTGACCGCAGTAAAAACGAAAATACCCGTTACTATGATTGCAAGCACTGCAATGTATTGACCTTTGGTAGTCTTGATCATTCTAAAAAGTCTTTTATCAAGCTTTTTCATTACCATTCAATCCTTTCAGCAGCTATGGGATTTTCATTAACTGTTATTTCGGTTATTTTTCCGCTTCTCATTTTAATAACCTGATCCGCCATCTGTGCAATTGACGAATTGTGGGTTATTACAATAACGGTATTTCCATATTTCTTATTTACATCTTTTAGTACTTTTAATATCTGAATACCTGTTTCAAAATCCAATGCACCTGTGGGTTCGTCGCACAGCAAAATCTGTGGATTCTTTGCAACTGCTCTTGCTATGGCAACTCTCTGCTGTTCTCCGCCGCTCATTTGTGATGGAAAATGATCAGCCCTGTCTCCAAGCCCTACTGACTCAAGTACCTCATCAATTCCAATAGCATTCTCACAAAGCTCCGATGCAAGTTCTACATTTTCCTTTGCAGTCAATGTAGCCATTAAATTATAAAACTGAAAAACAAAGCCTATTTTATTTCTTCTGTAATATGTGAGTTCCTTGTCACTCATATTTGTTATAAGTTCATTATTGAAATAAGCTCTGCCGTCTGTGGGAGTATCCATACCACCTATTATATTGAGAAGAGTACTTTTACCCGAACCGCTCGGTCCCAATATTACAACAAAATCACCTTTTTTCACCTCAAAACTGGCATTTTTAAGCGCCTTCACAGTTACTTCACCCATCTGATAATTTTTGCTTAACTCTTCAACCCTCAGTATCTTTTCATTCATATACATTCCCTCTTAATCTAGTTTAAAATTCCATACATAACTATATTAATAAGTTTAATATAGTCATTCTTAACAAGATCATAATATTTATCAAAATTGCTGTCATTATCGATAAAATAAGACAAATACCTGCCTTCGACAACATTTGTTATCCCCATAATAACAGTTACAATATCTTCTTTATCAACATCACTCTTCAATGGCAAATGACTTATCATGTCAACAACAATATCTATACCAACCTGCTTTATCTCAGAGTATCTGTCAGCCAATCTTTTCTGGAGTTTTTTAGGAGAATTATAAAAACTTTTAATTAATAGGCTATAGTGCAAGGGATTTTTTACAAAAAAATTATATTTTAATTCCATTAACTTTGTAAGAGCCGAACAGAAGTCCGGATCATAATAATCAAACCCTTCATACGCTTCAAAAATATCATCTATGCACATATTTATAGTTGTAATATATAAGTTTTCCTTGTTTTTAAAATAGTGAAAAACAAGCCCTTTTGATACGCCTGCATCTCTGCTTATTTTGTCTGTGCTGGCTTTGTCAAATCCGTTGTCAGCAAACTCTTTAAGGCTTGCTGATAGTATTTTATCTTTTTTAGTTTCATGCGACACGCATAACCCTCCAGTTAATTATTGACTGTATAGTCAATCTCATTATACATTATATTGACCGATTAGTCAATAAATGCATAAAAATAAAGGCTATGTACTAGCCCTATTAATATTTAAAATTTTATTCTCCTATATTCAATTTTTACTATTTTCAATTTGCTCAGCCAAATCATTCAAATAAACCCATCTGTCCATTTTTTCCTCAAGCTTTTTTTCCTGAAGATGTTTTTCATCCATTAATTCCTGCAGTTTGACATAATCCGTAGAATATTTTTCTATTTGGCTTTCCAAATGAGATATATTGTCTTCAAGCTGAGCTATACCATCATCTATTGTTTCATATTCCCGCAGCTCTCTATAGGTAAATTTAAGCTTTTTTGGTTTTTCCCTTATTTCTTTTGTAACACTTTTTTCTTTTTTTTGTTTCTCATCGACATTTTTACGTTCATTAGCTGATTTTTCTGAAATATAATCCGAATATCCACCGTTATATTCTTTTATTTTACCGACTCCGTCACCTGGAAGTTCCAAAATAGTATTAACTACCTTGTCGAGAAAGTATCTATCGTGCGAAACAGTTATTACGGCTCCCTTAAAACTCTCGAGATAATCTTCCAGAATTGTCAGAGTCTCTATATCCAAATCATTCGTAGGTTCATCAAGCAATAGAATATTTGGAGATTTCATCAAAACACCCAGCAAGAATAATCTTCGCCTTTCTCCGCCGGAAAGTCTGTCAATAGTATTATACTGCAAATCCGGAAAAAACAAAAATTTCTCAAGCATTTGGGAAGCTGTTATTTTACCGTCATTGGTCTCCACTATTTCTGCAATATTTTTAATATAGTCAATCACACGTTCAGAAACATCAATATTATCGGCTTCCTGTGTGAAATAACCAAGCTTGACCGTGCTTCCCATTTCAATGTCTCCTCTGTCCGGGCTAATTTTCCCTGCAATAATATTCATCAATGTTGATTTGCCGGCACCGTTAGCACCTACAATTCCAACTCTTGCATCTCTTAAAACAATATATTCAAAATTATCTATTATTTTTTTCCCGCCATAGCTTTTTGAAATATTTTTAATTTCAATTGTCTTTTTGCCAAGCCTTGATGATATCGAGCCAACCTCCAACTTTTCATCGATTTCCGTTCCCATTTGTTCTTTTAGCTTTTCAAATTCTTGTATTCGCCCCTTTGCCTTTGTTCCCCTTGCTCTCGCTCCTCTCTGAATCCATGCCAATTCCTTTTTATAGAGCGTCCTTTTTTTCCTCTCACTGCTTTGTTCACTTTCCTCACGCAAAGTTTTGAGCTCAAGGAATTTCGAATAATTTCCCTCATAGGCATATAAATTCCCTCTGTGAAGTTCAACTATTCTATTGGAAACCCTGTTTAGGAAATACCTATCATGAGTAACCATCAATATTGCACCACTGTATTTTATCAAGTAATTTTCAAGCCATGCAATCATTTCATTATCTAAATGGTTGGTAGGTTCGTCTAGTATCAGGAGCTCACACGGATTTACCAAAGCGCTGGCAATTGCAACCTTTTTTCTCTGCCCCACAGAAAGAAGGCTTACATTTTTATCAAACTCATCTATTCCAAGCTTATTTAATATTGTCTTTGCCTCATACTCCATCAGCATTTTTGTTTCTGAAGAGGCATTTAGAAATATTTGTTTAAGCACCGTAATGTTGTCCCTAAACTCAGGCACCTGCGGAAGGTAACCAACCCTTACGCCATTTCTGTAAACAATATTTCCGCTGTCAGGATCTTCAATCTGTGCAGCAATTTTTAGCAGAGTTGATTTACCTGTTCCGTTTATTCCAACAAAGCCAATTTTATCATTACTTTCTATATATAAATTTACATTGTCCAACAAAGGCTTAAGTCCAAAGCTTTTGCTGATATTTTCAAGTGTTAAAATCATATTTCAGCCTTTCATATTAATATAGCATACCATTTCAGTCTAAATAAATAATTATTTTCTGACTAAGTCAACCATCATTTAGCATGTTCAATCTTTTCATTGATGCATATTTCAAGTAGGTGAGGATTGTTAAAATATTTTTCCAAAAATTTAAGTGATCTAGCAAAGTATAAGCCATCACAAATTCTCTCATCTAAAGTATAACCTATTATGCAGCATTTTTTTACAACAACCTTATCATTTTCCACCATCGGCATCTTCACCGTCTTGCCCAAAGCAGCAAAAATACCTGTTGTTCCAAAATCATAAAGATGATGATAAATATAATTTGTATCTATAGATTTCAAATAAGTAAAAAACATTGACGTATGAAAGGGACTGGCCATAATAACGCTCTTTGGGAGCATGTTGTACCTGTCCATTAATTTTATACTCTTGACTAATGTTTTCTTAACAATTCCTGGCATTGACATTATTCTTTTCGCCAATTTATCAGTATCATTATTTTTTTTACAGGATATTGCTTCAGATATTTTTCGGTTTATAATTTCAGTTATAACAAAAATATCCTCTTGACCGGTAAACTCTAATTTCACCGTAGTTTCTTCCCCATCATCCCTCAGAGATCGCTTAACAGCCATAGAAACAAAAATACCTCTTCGCTGATAAATTTGACTATTCATTACAAACCGATTTAGTTGAGGCCTTTCAGCAATAAGACGAACATAAGCAGCTATAAACAAATGCATATATCCGATATTAAAGCCTTGCTCTTTTTTCTCTGCAATATACCGATCAATTGTATCTGCACAAAAAACCTGCTTAGAAAAATTTTGTGCATCACTTCGCTTTTCCATTACATAAGGAATAGCTTTCATAAAAGGATTTAGTGATTTTACCAATGTGCCATCACTTCGCTTCATAAATTCCTCCGAAATTTACTTTTTCATTGTGGAATATAATTAAAGGTTAGAGCCTCTAGTTTTCTTAGTCATATCATATCCCAATTCATAATATTGATTATCATTGAACTCAAATGATTTTATTACATCAAGACATAGTTTTTCAGTATGAGCCTTGAACGATCTGGGATTAACTTTATTTATAAATGTTATTAGTATAGGAAACCGTTCTTTCATCTGCAACCTTGAAAATTCAAAAAGATTAGGCAAAACTTCAGTGCCTCTGTATTCTTTGTCTATGCATACCGGTCCGTACTGATAAGAATTATTCGTTGAAAGCACCGTATCCAGATATCTTGTATTAGGCAAATCTGCTATCATTTTTTGAAAAAGAGGCCATGGCTCCCAAAAATGCCATGAAGCCGCCATAACATACGCAACAACTCTTTCCCCATGGCATGCTATTGCAAGTCCGTTTTCATTTTCTATCAAATCTTTAAGTTGTTTTTCAGAAAATAAAGTTGTAACAAACCCATCCTGTTTGTCTTCTTCACTCACTGTAGATATGTGATACTTTTTCTGAAGAAGTAATATTGAAGCAATGTCTTTTAAAGAAGCGTTTCGATATTCCATAATATTACCGTCCTTTCTTGAATAATAAATTACCTATATTATAACACTATTTTGCTATACGGTATATCATGTAATTTAATATAATAATTTTTCTAAAAACTTAATAAAGGCAGTCAAGCTTATACCTTAACCGCCCTTATTATGCTTTACTAAAATATATTTTATTTAAATAAATAATGTAAATGGATAGGAAGATGGTTTTGAAATAAACTCCGTAAACTTCTTTGTCTTGGGATGCTTAAATCCAAACTTATGTGACCAAAGAGCTATTTGAGTAAATTCTTTTTTCTTAACAAAAACCTTATTGTACTTATTGTCTCCCCATATAGGCAAATTAGCATTTGAAAGCTGCGCCCTGATTTGATGGTGTCTGCCTGTATATAATTTTACTTTAAGCAGTGACAACGTGCCATATTCTTCGGTTTCCACAGAGTCGAGCACTTCGTACTCAAGTCTTGCAAGTTTTCCCTGCTTATCATCCTGTCCTGTAACCTTTGACATATTGATTGTTTTCAATTTCTTCAAATAATCCTCGAGAAGAATTGCTTTTTCAGTTTCCCCGTTGCCACAAACAACTGTCAAATATTCTTTTTGTGTTTCTCTCAGCTGCACTTGTCTAGAAAGCTCTTTATTTGCAAATTCCGTCTTTGCATATACAATCAGACCACCTACTGGACGGTCAAGTCTATGTATCAACCCTAAATACATTTTATTGTCTTTTTTTTGTACATATTTCATCGCTGCAGTCATCAAATCCTCGTCTTTTGATTTATCACTTTGCGAGGGTACGCCTTGAGGCTTAACAAGACATAGTATGTGCTTGTCTTCATATATTATGTTTAGTTCCATTTGTTCTCCGATACTTTATTTTTTAATGTCCGCCTATATTTCCTAAATAATATCAGCATATGAAGCTTCCGCTGCTTTAATCAGATCATCAGGCCTAATTATAATCTGTGTGCCGATTACTCCGGCACTTACAAGAATTTTATCCTGCAGCAGTGCGGATTCATCCACAAATGTTTTATAATGTTTCTTCATTCCAATAGGAGAACATCCTCCTCTGACATATCCTGTATTTTTGGTAAGTTCACGTAACGGAAGCATTTCTATTTTTTTCTCGCCGGATGCCTTGGCAGCCTTTTTTAAATCGAGTTCATATTCAACCGGAATGCAAAAGACATACAACTCTTTGCTGTGTCCTGTTGCTACAAGTGTTTTAAACACTGTTTCAGGATCTTTACCTGTTTTATGGGCTACCGAAACTCCGTCAATATTACCGTCGTTACTTTCATAGCTCATACAGTCATAATCAATATTAATAGAGTCTAAAATTCTCATAGCATTTGTTTTATTAACTTTTTTCAAAATATCACCTCTATTTCAATTTGTAAAAATTTTTGTGCTAAAAATTAAAAAGTTACAATTCTATACAAATCTTCAATTCTTTATATTACAGTATAATGATATAATTGTATACCTCATAATATACATATATATTAAAAAGAAGTGCAGCAATTGTAATTATAACAAATCCACGTTTCTTTGTTTTATGGTGGAACAGCTTCATTGCAGCAATGCTGCCAAATACGCCTCCTATGAAGCTTAATGTGTGCATTGTTTTCTCCTTAACTCTCCACTTGTCTCTTTTAGCCTTTTCTTTATCTATAAAAAATACAATAAATGATATTAGGTTTATACAAATTAAATATGTTGCTACCAACATTACTTTATTCATTTGTCTTCCTCACAATAAGCTTATTAATTTTTTTACCTTCATTTATAAACCGCTCTTCATATTCGGTCATAACATTGTCTTCAAGATAAGAGCTTCTATGCAAATCTCGCGTAATCATAAGAAATTCCCAACCGTTTTCTTTAAATTTCTCGACAGAATATTCAAACAAATCATTATTATCTGTCTTCATATGTATTTCTCCGCTATCTGTAAGAACCAACCTGTATACATCCAAAAAACTTTTGTGTGTGAGTCTTCTTTTGTAATGCGAAGGCTTTGGCCAAGGGTCTGAAAAATTTAAATAAATTCTTTCAATTGTTTTCGGTTTAAAAACATCTTTTAATATATCTCCGTTAGAATAAACAATGTAGTAGTTTGGCGGGTCATTTTCAAAGACAGCTTTTGCGCATCTATATGCGACCTTAACACTATTTTCAAATCCAAAAAAGTTTACATAAGGATTTTTCAACGCAGTTTTTCTTAAAAACCCTCCTTTGCCACATCCTAATTCCACATGTATAGGATAATCATTTATAAATACTTCATTTAATTTATGTCCTGCACTTTCCGGTTCAGTAATTACTCTATCACAGTCCTTTAAATACTTATACTGACCGGGAACGTATCTCAATCGCATTTTTTTCTCCTTACCATAATGTTGACTCCAGCTTGAGGAGTTCCCCAGCTGATATCTGTATCTAACTTGAATTTTACCTTATTTTTAATTAATTAACAATATTAATTTGTGACAAAAGTTATCTATTGCATATATTTCATAAATAAAGTAAAATGTCGGTAACAAATAATATGAGGTGTAATATGGAGTTTTTAATGAACATGAGTGGTCCTCTTTTGTATATCATTATATTTTGCGCTAAGATAGTGGAAGTCTCTGTTTCTACCATCAGACTGGTATACATTAACAAAGGTGAGCGAGTAAAAGGAACCCTACTTGCATTTATAGAAATAACAATATGGTTGGTAGTGGTAAGCTCTGTACTTAACAATATAACCGAAGACCCTTTTAAAGCTCTTGTTTATGCAGCAGCATTTTCACTTGGAAATTATATCGGAGTTACAATAGAATCTAAAATAGCCGTAGGGCTTGCATCAATTCAAGTTGTAGTAGCTGCCGAAACTGGGGAAAAACTTGCTGAAATTCTGCGCGAACAAGGATATGGAGTTACAATCATTGATGGCAAAGGTAAAAATGATAATAAAAAGGCTCTTCTATTTATTCAATTAAAGAGAAAAAAGATACCTGAAGCAGTTAAGCTTATAAGGCAGACAACTCCAAATGCATATATAACAGTCAATGATATCAAAACAATGCTGGGAGGATATTTGAAATAGCACAATAAAGGGCGCTTTCGGCGCCCTAAATTATTTTTTACTGAATTTATTTTACAAAAGCATTGTAAATTGCTCTTATTGCCTTTTCAAAATCATTATCTTCAACACCAACTATTATATTAATTTCGCTTGATCCTTGATCAATCATCCGTATATTGATGTTATTTTCGCCTAATGCATTAAACAGCTTTGCGGAAATACCCGGTTTGAAAGCCATTTTGACGCCTACTGTAGTTACAAGACTCAAGTTTTTATGAGCATGAACATATTCTGCCATGCATTTTTCTTTTAGCTCCTCTACCAATTCGTGGGTTATTCTTTCAACACTCTCTGTAGGAAGCACTATTGAGAAACTATCTATGCCTGAAGGTATATGATCAATGCTAATTCCTCTATCCTCGAAAACCTCAAGAGCTCTTCTTATGATGCCAATTTCATTTGCCATATGTTCTTTGTGAACATAGAAAACCGTGAAATTTTTCTTTCCGGCTATACCTGTAATTACATGGTCATCACCGTTGCCTTCATATGATTTTTCGTCTCCGACTATTATTGTTCCCGAATTATCTGGCTCATTTGTGTTTCTTATGTTTATTGGAATCCCTGCTTGGCGTGCCGGGAAAACAGCCTCGTCATGAAGTACGGAAGCCCCCATATAAGACAGCTCCCTAAGCTCCTGATATGTTATTCTCTTTATTTGTTTTGGATTTTTTATAATTCTCGGATCAGCCATCATAAAACCTGAAACATCCGTCCAATTTTCATAAATATCCGCTCCTATGGCAGATGCTATTATTGAACCTGTTATGTCTGATCCTCCCCTTGAGAATGTCTTTATGCTTCCGTCGGGATATGAACCGTAAAACCCTGGAATAATTGCTCTTTCGGAATTTTCTAACCTTTTCTTAAGCTCTTCATTTGTTTTCTCTATATTGACGGTTCCATCATAGTTAAAGAAAATAATATCCTTCGAATCGATGAAATCACAATGCATATAATCTGCTAAAAGCATTGCACTTAAATATTCGCCTCTGCTTACAATATAGTCCTCATCACACTTGTTGTCCAGATTATTTTTAATAATTTCAAATTCTTTTTTAAGATCTATCGTTAATTTTAATTCTTCCTTTATTGAATTAAATCTATCTTCAATGATATTAAATATGGTCATGTATGGTACCGAAAATTTAATATGTGCATTAGTCAAATATAATAAATCAGTAATTTTATTATCTTCCTTAAACCTTTTTCCCGGAGCAGAAACCACGACATATTTTCTATTTTTTTCACTTTCTATTATTGTCTTCACTTTTCTGAACTGATCTGCATCAGCCATTGAAGTACCTCCGAATTTTGCTACCTTTAACACGTCTTTCCCTCCTTTATCAATGCCTGATAAAATATAACTTTATTACAATAACACAGTTCCAATAATATGTCAACTTTTTTAAAACACATGTGCGCAATTTAAACACATTAAATTGTTGATACAATCTTTTCTAATACATTTATAAATAAATTAATATCGCTTGATGTTATTGTAAGCGGAGGAATTATTCTTATGACTGTACCTCCTGTTATATTTATAAGAACTCCTTCCTTCATTGCTCTTTCCTTAATCATTAGTGCATATTCTCCGACTTCAAGTCCAAGCATCATTGAAATACCCCTTAAATCCTTTATTACTTCAGGATAGGATTTTTTAAGAGAGAATAGTTTTTTATAAAGGTAGGAAGCATTTTTTTTAATTACTTCCGCAAAAATCGGATTTGTCAGTTTTGTAAGGGCAGCAAGTCCTCCTGCGCACGCAACAGGATTACCTCCAAACGTTGAACCGTGATCACCTACGCTCAAAATATTTTCTATATGCTTTGATACTATCACCGCTCCCAGAGGAAGCCCTCCTCCCAAAGACTTAGCAAGCAGAATCAAATCGGGTTTAACGTTGTAATTCTCATATGCAAACATTGTTCCGCATCGCCTTAAGCCTGTTTGTATTTCATCCATAACCAGTAAAAAGTTATATTTATTCTTTAGCTTCATTAATTCCTCAACAAATTCATTAGTCAAGGGTATTACTCCGCCTTCACCTTGTACGGCTTCCAAAAATACAGCTGCTGTATCTTCATCAACCATTGAAGCAAGACTTTCAGAATCATTGAAGGTGAAATAATCAACACCGCTTATTAATGGTTCAAAATCCTTGCGGTATTTTTTCTGTCCTGTAAGAGCCAGAGCCCCTGTAGTTCTTCCATGAAAAGAATTCATCGCTGTAAGTATTTTATTTTTTTTGTTTTCTTTTCCCCATTTACGGATAAGCTTTAGAGCTGCTTCTGTACTTTCAGCTCCGGAATTGGTGTAAAAAACTCTTCCTTCCATTGAACTTTCTATTAGAATCCTTGCCAGCTCATCCCTGTCTGAATCATAAAAATAATTGGAAATATGGGTATAGTCCTGCATCTTATCAGTCATTGCCTTTATTACATCTCTATCATATCCAAGGTTATTAACTGCTATGCCGGAAAAAAAATCAAGATATTTTCTGCCATCCTTCGCATAGATATAATTTCCTCTTATTTTGTCTATTTCTAAGTCCAGCCTGTTGTAGGTTTTTAATATATATCTTTCGTCATTCATGGTTAGCCTCTCAAATCATCAAGAAGTTTTGTTTTCTCCGTTGTTCTACTATCCTTATACTTTATTACTTTTGCAGGACTACCTGCAACCACAGCCTCTTCCGGCACATCCTCTGTCACTACGCTTCCTGCAGCAACAACTGCGCCTTTCCCCACTTTTACTCCTTCAAGAACAACTGCATTTGCACCAATTAAAACATCGTCTTCAATAATAACAGGCTGCTTGCTTGGCGGCTCCAGAACTCCGGCAATAACTGATCCTGCCCCTACATGTACGTTTTTACCGATTGTTCCTCTTGCTCCGATAACTGCGTTCATATCAATCATAGTTTTTTCACCTATTACAGCGCCTATATTGATAACTGCTCCCATCATAATAACTGCATCCCGGCCTATTTCTACCATGTCACGTATAATTGCTCCCGGCTCTATTCTTGCATTTATTTCATTTGTATCCAGAAGCGGAATAGCGGAGTTCCTTCTATCATATTCCAAATGATAATTTATTATTTGAGGATTTTCTGATAAGAGCCTCTGAGCATCTTCATATTCTCCTACGCAAATTGCCATATCTCCTGACGAAAAAATTTTCATGTTATAATTATCCAAATTTTTAGTCGCCCCTGAAATATAAAGCTTAACAGGTGTTGATTTTTTTGCATCTTTTATATACTTTGCTATTTGGTATGGGTCTTGTAAAAACATTTTTGCCTCCATATTTAATCCTGATTTTTTTTGCTCTTGTAAGTCACCTAGTCTGTCAATAAAATTCAAGTTCATTTGTCATATTCTTTTTGCCATTTTAAAAAAAGTCTTCTGTGCTATAAAATCCTTTCTGTTTTAAGGAGAGCCTCGAAGCTAACTCCAAGGCTCCTCTTGCAAATATATTTTTCGAAAATGACGTATGCTTTATTTCAAGTATTTCATCCACACCGGAAAACATAACCGTATGCTCTCCCGGAATTGTGCCGGCTCTCATCGCAAGTGTATCTACATGATCTCTTCCGGTTGCCTTCATTATATCCTTGGCAATTGTTTTGGCAGTACCACTAGGTGCATCTATTTTCTTATTATGATGCTTTTCTATAATATTTATGTCAAAGCTGTTTAGTTCAGCAGATATGCATTTAATTATTTTTCTGAGCGCATTTATACCTAATGAGGTGTTTGAGGACAAAAGCACAGGTATTTTTTTTCCTGCCCTTTTCATTTCAGATTTCTGCTCATTAGTAAATCCGGTTGTGCATACCAGCAAAGCACATTTATTTTTAACAGAATAATCTATTAAAAATTTGCAATTGGAAGGGTTGGAAAAATCTATTACCACATCTGGATGCTCATTTATATCCTGACCTAGATAACCGTTTCTCGGTGAGAGATGGCCAATAACATTTATTTTTTCATATGATTCGGCCTCTTTTACCAAAACCTTTCCCATAGCACCGTTGATACCGCATATAACTATATTCATATATCTTTACCTTCTACCAGCGCCACTTGTCATAATAATACCGCAGCGGTTCATTTCGCTAATAAGTTTTCCTCTGTTTTCTTCTGACATTCTGTAAAGAGGTTCTCTCACCTCAGAACTGCACATGTTCATCAAGCCCATTGCTTCTTTAATAGGAATAGGATTTGTTTCAATAAATAAGGCATTAACAAGTCCATTCATACCAACCTGAGCATCTCTTGCCTCAATAAGCCTTCCATCTTTGAAGTCATCAACCATTTTTTTAGTTTCAGACGGCATTATGTTGGCAACTACTGAGATGACACCATGACCTCCCAAAGCCATCAAAGGAACGACCATATCATCGTTTCCCGAATAAACAAAGAAATCCTTAGGACAAATCCTTATAATTTCCGCAACCTGGCTTATATTTCCGCTGGCTTCCTTAATTCCAACAATATTTTTAATCTTCGAAAGTTCTAATACCGTACTTGGTTCTATATTCATTCCCGTTCTTCCCGAAACACTGTAAACAATTATGGGAAGCGCTGTATTTTCTGCAATTAATCTGTAGTGATTTATCAAACCGTTTTGAGTAGTTTTGTTGTAATACGGAGTTACTATCAATAATCCGTCAGCACCTGCCTCTTCGCAAAATTTAGCTTTTTTTATTGCTGAAGATGTACAGTTACTTCCTGAACCCGCAATAACAGGTATTCTCTTGTTAACTCTGTCAACCACAAATTTAATTAATTCATGATATTCATCATCGGTAAGTGTTGACGCTTCTCCTGTCGTTCCTGCCACAATGATTGACCCTGACAGTTCAACATGCATGTCAATAAGTTTTTCCAGCGTATCATAGTCAATTTCCCCGTTTAAAAACGGCGTTACCAATGCCACTCCGCAGCCTCTTACAAAATCTATCATTTCTTTTCTCCTTATAAAATTATTTTTTATAAATAATTTTCATGCCGCTTTTTAAAAAATGATAATAAAAAAAGCGACATAAGAGCAAAAGGGCTCTCAGACGCTTGCAAAAAACACTGAACCTTCTGCCCAGCACATTACAGCTCTCTTTTATAGAATTGGGAAGCATCCTATAAAAACAGTATTACATCTCTTAAACGTAAGCCCAGGGAAAACCCTTCGGCGAATCACCCTTTCAAAGTTGTTCTTTTACTATTGATCTTCGCATCCTCTGTAATATACCCATGAAAATATTTAATTTCTATACAGTATATTGCCTTATGTGAAATATGTCAATAAAAAGTTTAAATTAAAATAATTTTTTTGTTGTATATTAATATAAGACATTGCAATATAATTGCAAAAAAATCTAAAACAGTAAAATAAAAATATAAGGATATATGAAATAATTCATTAAATCGGTAATAAATATGATTATTTGACATGAAAATATTTAATTTCTGTTACAATGCAATTTTTTTAATGCATTTTTAAGAAAAGTATATTATAATCGACTTTGTATAGCTATTATGGAAAATAATAAAATGTGAATAATCATATTATTGAAATAAAATTACTCATTATAGTTAATTATAGAATATGTATCGCAAATATAGGAGATGAAAAAAATGTTATGTTCAGTATGCAAAAAAAATGTAGCTGTTATATATGTTAATAAGATAATAGAAGGAAAAATGCAGACTACCGGTTTATGTATTCCATGTGCAAAAAAACAGGGACTGGCACCTATGGAACAAATCATGAGGCAGGGAGGAATGAAACCGGAGGACTTTGAAAATATTAATAATCAGCTTACGGAAATTATAGGAGATATGGATTTAGAAAAATTAACACAAGATGTAGAAGGCGACGACAATGAAAATATGAATTCCATTATGAATTTAATGAATTCGGCATTTTCTGGCATTTCCAATTCAAACAATGGGTTTCAACCTTCTGAAGAAGCACAAAATGAAATGGATGTTGCAAAAGGCAGCAGTACTTCCGGAGCAAAGGTAAAAGAGAAAGTTAAACGAAAAAAATTAAAATACCTTGATACTTACGGTACTAATCTGACTGAGCAGGCTAGATACGGAGAGCTGGACAGAATTGTCGGAAGAGAAAGAGAAGTAGATAGGGTTATACAGATTCTAAATAGACGATCCAAAAACAATCCTATTTTAATAGGTGAACCTGGAGTCGGAAAAACCAAAATTGCTGAGGGGCTTGCTGTGAGAATTGCCGAACATAAGGTTCCAATTAAGCTGTTTAACACAGAAATTTATCTTCTTGATTTAACAGCAGTTGTAGCAGGAACTCAATTCAGAGGGCAGTTTGAATCTCGTATGAAAGCAATAATTGATGAAGCCAAGAAAGCCGGCAACATAATTATAGTAATCGACGAAGTACACAATATTGTGGGCGCAGGAGAAGCTGAGGGCGGCGCCATGAATGCTGCTAATATTTTAAAACCTGCTCTTGCAAGAGGAGAGGTTCAAGTAATCGGGGCCACCACTTTGGATGAGTATCGAAAACACATAGAAAAGGACAGTGCTTTAGAAAGAAGATTCCAACCGGTAATGATAGACGAGCCTTCTGTTAGCGACTCAATAGAAATTGTTAAAGGAATCAAAGATTATTATGAGCAATATCATAATGTGAAAATTTCCGACGAAGTAATTGAACAGGCAGTATTAATGTCTGAAAGGTACATTACTGACAGATTTCTACCCGACAAGGCTATTGATGTTATAGATGAAGCAGGTTCCAGAGCTAATCTTAAAAACAGCGGATTAGTAGAACTTGAGGCACTAAGATCAGAATTGAAGTCCATAAGAGAAGAAAAAGAAGACGCTGCCGAAAATGATGATTATGAGAAAGCTGCAGAGCTTAAAGTAAATGAATTAAAAGTTGAATCAAAAATTAGAGATCTTGCAATGGATTGTGAGAATGTACAGCTTACAACTGAAGATATTGCCTATGTAATTGAAGCATGGACTAAAATTCCTGTCCAGAAAATAAATGAAGCTGAAGCTGAAAAGCTGATTAACCTTGAAAGCAGACTTCATAAAAGAGTTATAGGTCAGCACCCTGCTGTATCAAGTCTTGCAAGAGCCATAAGAAGAAACAGATCTGGCTTTAGAAAAAGAAAAAAGCCTTCGTCCTTTATATTTGTAGGTCCTACAGGCGTAGGAAAAACAGAACTTGCAAGAACCCTGGCATATGAACTGTTTGAAAATGAAGATACAATTATTAGACTTGACATGTCAGAATATATGGAGAAACACACTGTTTCTAAATTAATCGGAGCACCTCCTGGATATGTTGGTTTTGATCAAGCAGGGTTTTTGACTGAAAAAATCAGACGAAAGCCATATTCTGTTATATTGCTTGACGAAATAGAAAAAGCACACGAAGATGTATTCAACATATTGCTTCAAATATTGGAAGACGGCAGGCTTACCGACAATCAAGGAAGAACAGTTAACTTTGAAAACACAGTTATTATAATGACTTCAAATGCGGGAACTACAATTAAAGCAAATCGAATAGGCTTTGAAAACAAAGAATATGAGGCAATGGAAGCAAAAGTTAAAGACGCTCTGAGACAGGCATTCAGACCTGAATTTTTAAACCGTATAGACGATATTATTGTATTCAGCGAACTATCAAAAGAAGAACTTGCTCAAATAGTTGAACTTATGCTAAAAGAAGTTATTCAAATAGGAGTAGAAAAGAAAATTCAAATAGATGTGTCTGATAAAATGAAAGATTTCATCCTAGAAAAAGGATATAATACAAAGTATGGTGCCCGTCCTTTAAGACGCACCATTCAAAAATACATTGAGGATGAAATTTCAGAAGCATATTTAAAAGGAGAAATAACGGAAAACAACTCAGTTTTCGTTACAATAGCAGATGACGGCAAAACAGAACTAAAAATAAATTAATTAAATCAGGGACTCCAGCATTTTACTTTGCTGAAGTCCCTCTATTATGAAAAAAATAAGTATTTATTTGTTTAAAAAACCTAATCCAAGGACTCCCGGGCCAGCGTGCGTACCTATAACCGCACCAACTTCCTGTTCAATAATATTTTTTATTTTATATTTTGATTCCAAAGCTTTTCTCAATATTTTCAACTGGTCGTAATTTTGAGCATAGAATAAAAGTAAAGTTTTATTAGATAAGTCAAACTCATTCTTTTCAATCCATTCATCAAACCATTTAATTGTTTTATTCTTACCTCTTACCTTTTCAATTACAGACAACTTTCCGTCCTTGATTTCAAGAATGGGCTTAATGTTCAGCAACGAACCTACTACAGCCTGGCCTTTTGACAGCCTTCCACCTTTCTCAAGATACTTCAGCGTATCAAGTCCGGCAACAGCAACTATATTTTCTTTTACTTTTTCCAACTCTTCAACTATTTCATCAATTTGTCTGCCCTGCTCAACTAATTTTATAGCTTCCAGTATTAAGGCAAAAGCTCCAAGGCACACACTTTTCGAATCTATAATTTGTATATTATCACTGCCTATCATGTTCTTTGCTATTCGCGCAGAATCATATGTTCCGCTTAATTCAGAAGCAAGAAATATTCCTAAAATCTGGTCTCCTTCAAGAAGTATTTCACTGAAAGTTTCCACGAATGTCCCGGGAGAAACTTGAGAAGTTGTAGGAAGCTTCTCAGCATTAACTAGTTTTTTAAAAAACTCTGTGGAACTTAATTCAATTTTGTCCTTATATGATTCCTCTCCAAAATTTACAGTTAAAGGAACCATTTTTATATTATGTTTTTTAATAATATCTTCTGTAACATCTGAAGTACTGTCTATAATTATTCTAATACCCATGCTAACCTCACATTTTCATAATCAAATTTTTTGATAGTAGAAGTATTTGAATGCAGAAACCCTAAATAATTTAGAACTTCTACTGTGCTAAAACTTGTATTTATTGTGGAAAAATATATCTATGTTGGATAAAACCTTTATTAAAAGCTCTTCTTCCTTGCTGTCAAGCTGCTGTAGAGCGCTAATAACCAAATCCTTGTGGAAATCCTCATGTGATTTGTATGCGGCAATTCCCTTATCGGTCAGTTTAATTTTAACCACTCTTCTGTCTTCTATCGACCGTTCTCTGACTACATAACCTTTCTTAATAAGATTATCTACAGCAGTCGTAAGTGTTCCCGATGTAATTCTTAAATCCTTGGCAGTATCCGACATAGTCCTTTCCCTACCCATGCCTATGTTATCGATGACATGCATTTCAGATATTGATAGATCTGAAAAATCACCGACTTTTAAGCATTTTTCTTCTATATCCAGAACATCTGCAAAAAGCCTAACAAGTATTTCATTCAGAGTATCATGATTGCTCATTAAACCACCTCAATTTATTTTGATAATCAAATTATATTTATTTTTAACAAATTTGTCAACAATTATTTACAAATAATATATCTCCAAAGAAAATCTTTTGCTTCCTCAGCATAATCGATATTTATTCTTTTAGTTCTGTTGACGCTAAAATCTTCGAACCCATCATCTTCCACATATATTTCACCGCCGCACAAATCGATGCCATTATGATCCTTTGTAATTCTTAAAGCGTTACACAATTTACCCGGTCCATTGCATAAATTTTTCAACTGTAATTTTGAAATATCATCCATTGACCTTCCGTATCTGTTAATACACATCTGCTGCATATTTTCTACCGGTTCGACTCCGCGCACAAGCACCGCGCTGCATACCCCTTCCCTTTCAGTAACAAAATTAAGGCAGTAATACATTCCATAAATAAAATAAACATATGTATAACCAGGTGGTCCGAACATCACTTTCGTTCTAGGAGTTACTTTTCCGCCATATCCGTGACTTGCCTTGTCAATATCGGCAATATATGCTTCGGATTCTGTTATCCTTGCTTTGATAATCTTATCTTCATATTTGCGCACCATCACCTTACCAATTATATCCTCTGCCACCAGTCGTGCATCCCTATTGTAAAATCCCCTCGGAAGCATTGCCATAGCTTAATTCTCCTGCTTTAAATTAAATAATCTATAAAAATTTTCCTTTGTTTTTTCCGCAATTATATCTGTGCCTACTTCCCGTATACGTGCTATTTCCTCCGCAACAAATTTAACATTCTTAGGTTCATTTCTTTTTCCTCTAAACGGCTCTGGAGCAAGGTAAGGGCAGTCAGTCTCGATAAGCAGCCTGTCAAACGGCACCTCTTTTGCCACCTGCTTGGGAGTCTTTGACTTTTTAAAAGTAACCGGTCCGCCAAGAGAAATATAGAATCCCAACTTAATAAATTCTTTTGCCATTTCAATGCTGCTGGAATAACAGTGAAGTATTCCTCTTGTCCCCGAATAGTGCTCTTCTTTCATGATTTTTAAAACATCTTCGTGTGCATCTCTGTCATGAACTATGTATGGAAGATCAAGCTCCTTAGCCAGTCTTATCTGCTCTCTAAACCATATTTTTTGTGTTTCTCTATCGGAATTGTCATAATAATAATCAAGACCTATTTCACCTATTCCCAATACTTTTTTATTTTCAGAAAGTTTCCTGAATGCTTCCATTGTATCATCATTCATAAGCCTTGAATCATGAGGATGACACCCAACAGCTGCAAATATAAACGGATATTTATCGGCTAATCCTACTGCCGCTTTTGACGTATCTAAATCAGATCCCGGATTTAAAACAAGTTCAATTCCATTTTCATAAAGAGAGCTTATCAGAGCTTCTCTATCATGATCAAACTTTTCATCATCTAAATGGACATGACTATCAATAAATTTATTTTCCACTTTTCTTTTCCTTCTTCTTTATGTTTCTGTATTCTTTTGCTGTCTCCTTAAAAATATCAAACTGTGAATCACCCTTATTAAATGTAAGTTCCATTGTTGTATCTCTCCCTGCAAAAGCATATATTATTTTTGCCTTAACCTGATTTTTATCGTTAGGCTTCAAATAGTTAATGCCTTTAATCTCTTCCCACCTTATCAGTGCCCCTCGCTTATGAATTCCCAAAGTTGAAATCATGGTCTTTTTTGTCAAAGGTATATACAAAAACACCATAAGCAATGGCAAAAGTACCATCGTAAAAAGGCCTTCAAGATTTAAGCTATTTGTACGTATTGCTCCGGAAATCAAAAATACAGCTAAAGCAACTACAAGTATGATTACGATAGCACTTATATTATGTCTTGCCTTATCATCCCGATCAAGGTAAAGCAACGGCTTCATATTTTCTTTTTTCTGCTTAAGAGTTTTCTTAAAATTTGAAAAAACAAAATAAACAGCAAATATAAATATTAACGGATAAATTATTTGTGTCGCGTTCATAATGTGTTTCCTTTCTGTTTAATATGCATTTAGTTTAGCATAATATTGTGCTTTATTCAATTATTTTAGTGCTTTTGATATTATATGTCTTTGTTGCAAGCATATTCAAAACATTGCTTTCACAAAATGAAAAACCCGCCTAAAGCGGGTTTCAGATTTATAAATAGCATACTTTTAAAGATAAAATTAAATGTAGCTACTTTATTACAGTTTTTATAACTCTGTGGAAGTTTTTGTATGCAATCTTTTCAATTTCTTCTTTTGAAAATCCTGCTTTCCTCATTTCTTCAATAATGTTATAGCTTTTAGAAGCATCCTCAAGACCTCTTGTATACGAAGTTTCTTGGGAACTGAAACTGTTCATTGAGCTATCATCTAAAAAGTCACAATAGTCCATGCCCACACCTATATGATCGGTTCCCATAATTTCAGCCATATGAGCGACATGCCTTACAAGCATTTCTACATTTTGTTTATTCTTATCTTTATGGACAAACTGATTAAATGAATTAATGCCTACCAATCCATCAGTCTCTGCAATTTTTTTCAGCTGATCATCCGTTAAGTTTCTTGGAACATTACATAAGGCTCTGCAATTTGAATGTGAAGCGATTATAGGAGCGTCTGTCGTACTAACCACATCCCAAAACGACTTTTCATTCAAGTGAGAAACATCCATAAGCATGTTTTTATTGTTGATTTTTTTAACAGCTTTTTTCCCAAGTTCCGAGAGTCCCCTGTCAGGATTTCCCTTAACTCCGGTAGCAAGCAGATTTTCTTCATTCCAAGTTAACGATGCATGTCTGGAACCAAAATCATAGTATGAATCAATCAAATCAAGGTTGCCGCCTATACTGCTAAGTCCCTCCAGTCCAATAAATATATAAAACTTATCTTCCTCAACAGCTTTGCCTATATCTTCATAAGATTTGGCAATTATTAACTCTTTCTTGCAGAATTCCAGTTCCTTATTTATTGAGTTCATTATTTCCATAGTTCTTTTATATGGATTATCCGTATAAGGCGGATCAACCCAAATTACAAAAATACTGCCCGATATCCTTCCTTCACGTAGCTTTTTTAAATGGTACTTTCTTAAAATATCTTTTTCACCATCTAAGGTTTTTTTGGTAACATCTGACCAGATATCTGAATGGCCGTCAAAAATCATTATAAATATCTCCTTACATTAAAAAGTTTCCCAATATAATTCCCGAATACGTTCCTATAACATACCCAAAGGTTCCTACTAACATAATAGGAGCAACTAAATCGTTCCATCCTTTAGATATAGCCATTGCTGCAGCAGTTGTAGGTCCTCCAATATTTGCATTTGATGCCAACACTATTTCTTCGACGCTAAAATTGAACAATCTTCCTATTCCAAATGACACCGTCATGTTAATGATAACAATTACTCCGCAGAACAAAAGTAATAGAGGTGAATTTTGAATAATCAGCGGAATAGAAGCAGGAACTCCTATAACAACAAAGAACAAGTAAATTAAAAACGTTCCTATTTCCTGAGCACCTTGAATATTTCCAAAGAATCCGGGCATAAAAGTTGCCAGCAGCATGGTAAGCGTAGTAATAATCAAGTATTGATTGCCCAGCATAACATTAAACAGTTTAAGCAGAAAATTAGAAGTTGGTATAATTTCCGCTAATAATTTTGATACTTCAGAAGATACAGCTACTATAATAAAACTTGTAGCCACTGCATAAGCAATATCCTTCAAAGAAATGTCCTTGCCTTTCCAAAATGCTGCTGCACTGGTTTCACCTTCAGAAGTTTCAACACTTTCAACCTTATCAATATATGGATGTCTGAAGTGCTTTCTAAATAATTTTAAAGATGGAATTGCAATCAATGCCAGAAAATACAGCGCCATCAGCATGTTATCTGCTACAATAGTTGCAGATACCATCTCTCCTGGAATTTCAAACGAATCAGCCAGAGCAACAAAGTTTACCCCTCCGCCGATATATGAGCCTGTCATCATGCCTGTTATTTCAGCAAGATACGGAACATGTTTTCCCAGCAAATAAAACCCTGCTGTTGAACCCGCAACTGTACCAATTGCACCTATTAAAAAAATCAGCAATATTCGTCCGCTTTCTTTCCATATTTTCTTTATATTACATTGAAGAAGCAGTAGTGGAATTGCAAGAGGGACTACATAACTCCATATCACATCATATACTGATGAATCGGTTGGTATAATATTAAGGTTAGATAGAGTCATTGCTCCCACCAGTGCTATTATAGCACCCGAAACCTTTGCAGCCCATTTGTATTTTTGCTCTAAGTAAATACTGAAAGCTGCCCATCCTGTTACTATTGCCCATAGCACCCATAAGTTATCAGGACTGATAAATGAATTAGACATATAAATCCTCCTATAATTGTTTTACTGTGTTCAATATATTGAATATATTATAAGTATAGTATATTATAAAAACCATGTCAACGTTTTTTTCATTTTATTGAACTTATTTTGATTTTATGAATTGTATATTCAAGAAGCATTTACATAGCTCTTTCCCATGCAATTACAAGCTTCGCTCCCATTTATGCAGACTCTAAAAAATATTTTATGATATAAAACAACCCCAGAATAAAAAATCTGGGGTTAATACAAAGCTTAAAACATACTGTTCAATAATTAATATTTATCAATACCGTATTTTCAAATCCATACGGATTCAATTTCCACACATCTAAAAACTTGGAGGTACCATTGCCCATATGGAAACTGACTGTTCGGAACCTGGATTTATATATCTGTGTGGTATGGTACTGTCAAGATATATGCTGTCACCTTCTTCAAGATTGTAAACTTTATCACCTGATAAAACTTGAAGGTTACCCTTAATAACAACGCCGCACTCTTCGCCCTCATGGCTTATCAGGTCTTCAGAATTAGATTCATTAGGCTCAATTTCAATCCACAACATTTCTATTTGTTTTTTAAGATTAGGACTAAGCAGTTCATAAGTTCTGTCTCCATTTTTCATCATTATTTTTTTTCTTTCATTTTTTCTGACAACTTTATTAAAATCATCATATTCATCAAAAAAATAATTCATGGTCACATTCAAAGCTTTCGAAATCTTCCATAATGATGCAACTGAAGGTCCCGTAATATCTCTTTCTATCTGGCTTATTAGCCCTTTACTCAACCCGGTCATTACAGAAAGCTGCTCTATGCTGATTTTTTGTTTAAGCCTTAATGATCTTACCTTATCTCCTAATTCCATAGTACACCTCATTGTGCTGTCATATTATATAAAAATTTGCTTAGTTATTAATTATATAACAAAGAATGCTGTTATTCAATACTTTATTACCTTTTTCTCCAGCCATGCAGCAAAAAAGTACATTATTGCAGCTATAATTCCCAGTACAAAAACTCCCATCATAACCAAGTCAAGTTTAAACGTCTGGCTTCCGTACAATATGAGATATCCGATACCTGCCTTTGAAACAAGAAACTCTCCGACAATTACCCCTATCCACGACAACCCTATATTCACTCTTATTACGCTCATAATGCTCGGTATGTTAGCGGGAATAATAACTTTTTTTAAAATTTGATATTTATTTGCTCCCATTGTTTTAAGCAATACTATTTTATCCTTCTCCACGCTTGTAAATCCTGTATACAATGTCATTGTTGTAACAACAACAGATATGGATGCGGCGGTAACCACTATACCTGAAAAACCCATTCCAGCCCACAGAATTATTATGGGTGCCAGCGCTGTCTTTGGCAAACTGTTCAATATCACAATATAGGGATCTGTTATTTTAGCAAGCCGCTCAAACCACCATAATAAAATTGCCGTTAAAAGTCCTGCGATTGTTCCAACAAAAAAACCAGCGATTGTTTCCGTTGTTGACACGTATAAATGTTTAAAGAGGCTTCCATCTTCTATAAATTTAACAATAAGTTCAAAAATTGCACTTGGAGTGCTGGTTAAAAATCTATCTACATGATTATTAACTGCTGCCCACTCCCACAGAGCAATAAAAATAACAAATATCAATATTTGCATTGTCTTTATAAAGCTCTTCTCTTTTTTTATTGATCTTAAATATTGCTCATGCTCCTTAGACATATTTATCGGCTCGGCCTTAATTTTCTCCCGCATCCAAATCCCTCCATATCTGTCTGAAATATTCTCCAAACTCCAAAGTATTCCTGCATTTCATCGGGGTTCTTTCTCCTTTGCATTCAGCAAATTTTATTTCATATTCTTTCTTTACCATTGCAGGCCTTTCAGTAAATACAATGACTCTGTCAGAAATACTTACAGCTTCCGGAATGTCATGCGTTACCAATACAGTAGTAATCTTTTCTTTTCTCAATATCTGTCCAACTTCATTTCCTACAGATAATCTTGTTTGATAATCTAAGGCAGAAAAAGGTTCATCCAGCAGCAGCAAATCCGGTTCTACAGCCAATGTTCGCACCAAAGCCGCCCTCTGCCTCATGCCTCCAGACAGCTGACTAGGATAATGGTTTCTAAAACTATATAATCCATAATTTTTCAGCATGTTCATCACCTTATTTTTGTTTTCCTCTGTAACCATTTTTTTTACTTCCAGTCCTAATAAACAGTTTTTATATATATTTCTCCATTCATAGAGCTGATCTTTTTGAAACATAAAACCTATACTGTCGGTATTTACCTTTATTTGACCCGCAGATGGTTCTTCCAAACCTGCAATTAAATTCAATACAGTTGATTTTCCTGACCCTGACGGGCCTACAATAGACACAATTTCTCCCTTTCTTACTCTTAAAGACAAATCTTCCAAAGCTTTTGTTTCATTATTTATTGTATGAAATCTTTTAGAGATATTTTTCAATTCGCATATATACTCCATTTTCTACCTCCGCCAGTTGTAAAAGCTATCTACATTATGTTATTCAAAACTGCTGATTTAGTTAATGGATATTTATTTTAAAAATTAACTATACTTTAGAAAATATGTATTATAAAGGAAGTAATAACAAAATTAAAAATCAACATAATAAAATAAAAGGCAGATATTCATTTATCCAAGCCTTACAAAAAACATTATTTCAATGAAGGTGGTGAGAAAATGGCTATTATAACAAAGCTTGTAAATAAACTAAAAATGAAAAACACAACTCAAACAAACCCGGGAAATGTATATATACCAAACGATTTTGAGGTAGAAGAAAGAAAAAAAGATGTTGACGAAAATCAGAAATGACAATCTTTCTTTGCAGTTTATTTTGGTTTTTTCTTATTGAAAGCATATCTAATAATAAAAAAAGAACCAGGAATAACCTAGCTCAAACACTGAACAAGCAAATATAATAAATAGAGGGGGAATTTTTACATGTCCATTATATATACAAGCCCTAGTGTCTTACAATGTTATTTTTATTAAATATTTGTAATTAATTTTATTTCTCCTAAAATAGTGTCAAAACTTAATAAAAAACATAGTATATGCTAGAAGTTAGCTTTAGCTAAATTTATTATTTAAATGCAAATTTGACAGAGGTGATATATATGAAAGTTTTGACTAATGCAAATATAGGAGAAATCGTAAAAGTTAAAAAAAACGATGCTCAAAATTTACTGAAGGAAAGATTACTAGCTTTAGGAGTTACTAATGGAGCAAATATAGAAGTATTAAGAAAAGGTCCAAAAAATAATTTAACAGTATTTAGAATTCGTGGGGCAATGATCGCGCTTAGGAAAGAAGAATCAAGCCTTATAGAAATTATGTAAGGGGGACTAATTATGGCGATGACCGCACAGTCCGTTAAGACTGACTCAATGAAGGACGTTTTTAACATTTCTAAATCTGACTTTCAGCACGTAATAGCTCTCGCAGGTAATCCAAATACCGGTAAGAGCACAGTATTTAACTATTTGACCGGATTAAAACAGCATACCGGCAACTGGCCGGGCAAGACCGTTGTTTCAGCTAGAGGTGAATTCACACATAATGACGCAGAATATGTGTTAGTTGACCTTCCCGGATCATATTCACTGTTTGCAGCGTCTAAAGACGAGGAAGTTTCAAGGGATTTTATATGTTATGGAGACTATGATGCCGTGGTTGTTGTTGCAGATGCAACATGCCTTGAGAGAAACTTAAATTTAGTTTTTCAAATTTCCGAAATAACAAACAAACTGATATTGTGCATCAACCTTATCGACGAAGCAAAAAAGAAAAATATTACAATTGATAAAGAAGGACTCGAGAAAGAACTAAACGTTCCAATAGTGCTTACTTCTGCTAGAAGCGGAGTGGGAATGAATGAATTGAAAGAAACTATTGAAAAAGTTTCCTATAACAGGTTGGAGTTCTCGCCTAATTTATTGAAATATGATGATAAAACCGAAAAAAAAATATCTGAATTAATACCTCATTTAAGAAAATTAAATATTTCAAATGAAAGATGGGCTGCTCTCAGACTTTTGGATAGCTCTCCTGATATTTTTTCGTATAAAAAGGAAAATCATCTAAGCAAAGAAAGTGCTTTGTCAATAATTGAATCAACAGGAATACAATCAGGCAATACAAACATTAGAGAAAAAATTTCAGAAATGAATTACAATTATGCAAACAAATTAAAGATGTGTTATGTTAAAGAAGACACCAGAAAAATTAACCGCGATAAAAAAATAGACGATATAATAACCTCCAAAATATTTGGCATACCCATCAT
This sequence comes from Sedimentibacter sp., assembly GCA_018436705.1. Classification (GTDB taxonomy): domain Bacteria; phylum Bacillota; class Clostridia; order Tissierellales; family Sedimentibacteraceae; genus Sedimentibacter. Next base: position 66,993 of record JAHDLA010000014.1, on the reverse strand, counting down.
GCTTACTCTTTTGGGATTAATTTTCTGGATTACAATTCAAGGTGCAAACATTCCTTCGCAGTTTTTAAGCAATTTATTATTCGGACTTAAGCCTCACCTATCGGAATTATTGGTAAATGCTGGCGCTAATGAATACATAATAGGTGCTTTAGTTGACGGCGTTTACAGCACATTGGCCTGGGTCGTATCAGTTATGCTTCCTCCAATGGCAATTTTTTTTCCGCTTTTTTCATTGTTTGAAGACTTAGGGTATCTTCCCAGGGTTGCTTTCAACCTTGATCATCTGTTTAAAAAAGCATACGCTCACGGCAAACAGTGTCTAACTATGTGCATGGGCTTCGGGTGTAATGCCGCCGGAGTTATAGGCTGCAGAATAATTGATTCTCCAAGAGAAAGGCTTATTGCAGTGATTACAAACAATTTTGTTCCATGTAACGGAAGATTCCCTACAATTATTGCAATTGCATCTGCATTTTTTGCAATCACATCCAGTTCACTTGTAAATGGACTTGTTCCATCAATTTTCATAACTTTGATGGTTTTAATTGGTATATGTGTTACTCTCTTAGTGTCATACCTTCTTTCGAAAACTCTATTGAAAGGAATACCTTCAACCTTTACGTTGGAGCTACCACCTTACAGAGTTCCTCAAATTGGAAGGCTGCTGTACACATCAATTATTGATAGAACCATATTTGTTTTGTCAAGAGCTATAATAGTGGCAGCCCCAGCAGGTTTAGTCACATGGATGTTAGCAAATATATATGTAGGAGATATAAGTATTCTTGCACATGTTGCAGAATTTTTAGACCCTGTCGGGAAAATTATAGGGCTTGACGGTTTCATATTGATGGCCTTTATAGTAGGATTGCCAGCTAACGAAATTGTTCTCCCCGTATTGCTTATGGCATATCTTTCCACAGGAACACTCACAGAATTTGAGAGCATCGGACAGTTAAGAAACTTACTTTTGGATAATGGGTGGACCGTACTTACAGCACTTAATGTCATGTTGTTCAGCCTTCTTCACTGGCCGTGCTCCACAACGTTATGGACAATAAAAAAAGAGACCGGCAGCATTAAATGGACTGTTGCAGCATTTATAATACCTACTTCAATAGCATTTGCGGTCTGCTTTGTAACTGCAAGTATTTATAAAATCATTTTTTATATATAAAATTAAATTAAATTAATCCTTAAAAACTCCGACATTCATTTGGACTATATCGGGCTTATAGGCAAAGCAAGAGCGGTTGCATCAGCATAAAGAGGCAACCGCTCAATTTCGTAATAAGTCAAATTTTATGTTGGAGTCTGCGTTAAAGCACCAACAGAGGGTGTAATCATAACATAATTATTCATTCAATAACAAAAGTATTTTTTTCACCGTACTGGCATTCCTAATTGTCACCTTACTATTCACTGGTGAACTAGCAATTTTATACCATCTCGTTTTTGACAAGGTTTCCCTTGGTGCAGACCAAAAAATAACATTTTTATAGTAATCAACCTGTTCATATTCTCGTTTAGCATCTCCAACTGAATTGTATACTTCTTCTATAGTTACAGGCGGAATAAGAAAAATAGCCTGATTAATTACTTTTTTATCATTATCCCACCATTGTGGTGCATGGTCTAAGGATTCTACTAATTCTTTTTTAGATACAATTGCCACAGGAATATTTAACATAAATCTTTCTGTTATGATAGCTTCGCACCGGTTGACCAGTTCTTTTTTATTACGTATATCGCTGGAAAAAAGAACATTTCCGCTATTGATATAAGTTCTAACATCTAAAAATCCTATATCTTCGAATGACGCTTTCAATAAAGGCATAGATACTTTATTTTTACCGCTTACATTTATGCCACGTAAAAGAGCGACATACTTTTCCAATTCAGATCACCTCATATATAAATTCTCTTCCAGGGCGTAAAGGTTAATTACTTCATCTTCTTACTGTTTCTCCCAATAGCTTAGCATGTCATAAAACGTATCAAATACCGGCACACCACATTTTAAAAGAGTTTCCCTGCTCTGATGTCCTCTTGCCACTAAAACGCAGTCTACATTCATACCGCAGGCAACCTCATAATCATGCGTAGTGTCTCCTATAAAAAGAGCTTTCCTCGGTTTTTCAGCTTTCACCCACTCCTTTGCCATTTCAAACTTACTGTTAGCATGGATATTGTCTAATCCAAGTATTTCATCAAAATATTCGTGAATATTAAGCTCCCTGACCTGTCTGGTTAGCATCTCTTTTTCCGAAGCTGATAAGATTATCTGGCGACAACCCTGAGATTTAAATTTGTCCAGGGCCTCACGAATGCCGTCGTGAAGCCTTGATTCTCTTGAAAATTTCAGATACTCAGTAACCCACTCAATTGCAAGGTCATTGTAATCCTCTTTATCAAAATCATGCCCTAGCTTTTTATAGTATTCAACAATGGGGAAACAAAAGTATTTGTGATATTGCTCGATATTCTCTATCAAAGGCATATTCCTTCTGGAAAGCAGCACATTTTCGCTCTTTATTCCTGCCATAACATCATCAAGCAGTGTTCCGTTGAAATCCCAGATTATATGTGAATATATCATAATGCCCTCTCTAAAATATCTGTATTTTTTATAATCATCCTTTTATTGCTTTAGACATTCGGTTTCTTACCTTTTCTTCTCCCATTACCTGCTGCAGTTCCCATATGTCAGGTGAGTTGCTCTTTCCTACAAGAGCTATTCTTATGACAGTGCTTACATCGCCAACATGACCCTTGTACATTTCGGGATTTTTCTTATAATCCTTCGGTTTTGCAGCATATCCGTTTTCCTGCGCTATTGTCCTTATTTTTTCGAACCAGCTACTTTGATCATCAGCATGGTCATATGTTTCCAAATATGCACTAAGAAGTTTTTTCGCTTCATCCTCACTAATATTTTCAGGATAGCTGTCAGTTATTTCAAAATATTCATCAAAGTAATACTGAATAAATTCAAATATCTGCCTACAATACATAAGGTCTTTTCTTGGCTTCTTGCCGATTCTTCCTACTGAAAGCAGCTTGATTACCGATTCTCTATTATTTTCAAGAGCTTCTGAAATTTCCGTCTTATGTTCTTTTGACCAGTTCAACAAGAACTCATAAATTTCTTCTTCAGATATTTTAAGCATTACATCCTTACTTATGTTGTTCAATTTATCCAAATCAAACAGGGCTCCGGAATTGCTCATTTTTTCAAGGGTAAATTCAAATTCTTCAGATGGAGTATCCGGATTCGCCATTCTCCACTCTTCATAATTAGAATTTAAAATTGTCAGCAGATATTCTCTTACTGCAGCCGGATGGTACCCCAATTCCATATAAAATCCCAGTCCAAGCTCAGGATCTTTTCTCTTTGAAAGTTTTCTTTTCGCCCCGTTATCAATTTTCATCAAATGTGCTGTATGGCAGTATGTCGGTGTTTCCCATCCCAAAGTATTAAAAATTTCATAATGAATAGGAAGCGTTGAAAGCCACTCTTCACCTCTTACAACGTGAGTAATTCTCATTAGGTGATCATCCACAACATGTGCAAAATGATATGTAGGTATACCATTTGTTTTTAATATTACAATATCTTGATAATTTTCGTGTATCGTTAAACTTCCTCTAATAGCGTCAACTATATCAAAAGTTCCTTCTTCTGCACCCATGGACTTGAATCTTACAACAAACTCTTCATTATTGTCTAAGTGTTCCTGTACCTCTTCCAAAGTCAGGCTCCTGTCCTTTGCCCATTTACCGTAATAACCTGTATTGACATTTTCATCCGTTTGTCGTTTTCTTACTTCTTCCAGTTCTTCCTCTGTGCAGAAGCATGGGTATGCTCTTCCCTGCTCAACCAAATGCTTTGCAATACACTGATAAATTTTACCTCTGTTGCTTTGATAGTATGGCCCATAGTTTCCTTTCTCACCATCCAGCAATGCACCTTCGTCAAAATTCAACCCGAAATATTTAAGGGATGAAATAATAATTTCAACAGATCCTTCAACTTTACGCTTTTCATCCGTATCTTCTATACGCAACATGAATGCTCCGCCACTTTGGTGAGCCAGTCTTTCATCAACAAATGCTCCGTACAGATTTCCCAAATGAATAAAACCTGTAGGACTGGGAGCAAGCCTTGTTACCTTTGCACCTTCAGGTATGTTCCTCTTTGGAAAAACTTCGTTTTCATAATATTCAACAGTTTCGTGTATATCTGGAAACAAAATTTCAGCCAGCTTTTTATAATCCATTTTTTCCTCCGTTTATTGTACTTATGTACTGAACAAAAAAGACGGTAAATATAACCGTCCCTCAAATCTAATGGTACTCATTGGGAATTCGAACCCCTTTCCACCTTGAGAGGGTGGCGTTCATTGAACTATGAGTAATTGCATTTAATGAAATAATTATATACTGCACCATTTATTTTGTCCAGCTGTTTATCATTTTAATTTTTTCAACAGCAGTGAAATCTGATAATTAATGCTTACAGCAGCTTCCTCCAACATCTCCGCGTTTTACCATCAAAAATTTACTACAATCTGATTGAACAGTCTCAAACCCTATATTTTTAAACAATTTAACACAGTCTTCTCCTACTTCTGCATATGTTTCATCCGCTCCCATGTTTACGGCTCTTCTGACAAGCATCCTCACAATCAAATCACCATAATGCAACCCTCTGAATTTTTTCACAACGCACACATTGTCTATATGATATCTGCCTTCTTTAAACAGCAGCCTTCCTGTGCCCGCAGGAACATCATCATATATGACTACATTAAAAGCAAATTCATCATACATATCATGTACCGGATAATTGATCAACTTTAATTCTCCGGCAAATATCTCTTGCCTTAAGCTTACAGCATCTTTTATATTGTTTTTTCCTTGAAACCATCTTGTTGAGATCATAGTGCCACTCCCTACTTGTTTTTTATATTATATCATTTCAATATAAAGTCAATCAATACATACAATAAAAAAAGCTTTGTTTATTAACATATAACAAAGCTTTCTTTCATCCCTGAGTACCTATTTATACAGTTTTCTATAATATTTATATATCATATAAAAAAGGCCATTCATATATTGATATTTTTTACATTGCTATATAATTAAATTATATTTGTAAAATTATCATATTTTGATATAATATATATATCAAATACAAAGAGGTGGCATAATGACATTAGGTAAAAAGTTGAGACAAATCCGTAAAGATAAGGAAATGACCAAACAAGAACTGAGTGTTGCACTTAATGTGCCGAGAGAAAGAATAAAGCTATATGAAAGTGGCGAAGAACAGCCATCAGAATTCTATTTGGCAAGCTTTGCTCAATATTTTAACATTTCTAAGGATGATTTGATTTAATATATTCAGCTAAATAAATCTAAGCTCAAGGTTGTCTGAGAGCAAGGAAAAAGCATAAGTACATACTAATTATGGCTTTTATTCCTTGTGTCTGCAAGGAATTTTTTATTTCAAGGAGGTCTTATGGATAAAAGAATAGGTGTAGTAGGAATTGTGATCGAGGATTTAACGCATATCTTTGAGGTAAATGAAATCTTACATCAATTTGCTTTCGTTATTGTAGGAAGGATGGGCATTCCGTATAAAGAAAGAGGTGTAAACGTAATATCACTTATTGTAGACGGTACCACCGATGAAATTGGTGCTTTGACAGGAAAGCTAGGAAAAATAAAAAACATAAGCGTAAAAAGCGCATTGTCAAAAAAATAATAAAAATTTATTTGGAGGAAACTATGAAAAAGGTAAGTTTATTGTTATCAATTGTCTTAATTATTGCCGCAATGGCAGGATGTGCAAATAATACACAGCCTCAGGCTTCTGAACCTGCGGAATCTCAAGAAACTGAAGAAAGCCAACCGGACAGCCAGCATAATTCCGAACCTGTAAATATAATGATAGCCGGCCTGAAAGGACCTACATCAATAGGTATGATAAAACTAATTGATGGAAAAGCTTTAAACAGCGAAAAATATAACGTAGAATATATAGCAGAAAGCGCACCAGATGCACTTACAGCAAAAATCATAAAAGGTGACGTGCAAATATCCTCTCTGCCTATAAATCTCGCATCTGTCTTGTATAATAAAACAGAAGGCAAAGTGCAAATTATGGCTGTAAACACAGTGGGAAATCTATACATTGTAGGATCGGAAGAGATTTCTTCAATTGAGGAACTTTCAGGTAAAACTCTCGGTATGAGTGCCAAAGGTTCTACTCCTGATTTTGCCATGAACTATATTCTTAAGCAAAATGAACTTGATGAAAAAGTTGAGCTGGATTATTCAACAGATCATGCAACTCTGGCACAATCTGTCATAGCTGAAGACACAAAAGTCGCACTTCTTCCGCAGCCGTTTGTAACTCAGGTTTCAATGAAGAATAATAATGTTAAAATTCTGCTTGATTTAAATGAAGAGTGGAAAAAGGCATCTTTGGATTCCAGCGAATTGTATACTGGCTGTGTTGTAGTTAATAAAGAATTTGCAGAAAACAATGCGGATTTTGTTAAAGAATTTTTAAGTCAATACAAGGAATCTGTCAACTGGGTTAATGAAAATCCAAAGGATGCTTCTGTTTTAGTTGAAAAAAATGAAATAATGCCAAGCGCAGCTCTGGTTGAAAAAGCAATCCCAAATTGCGGAATAACCTTTATCCCGGCAAAGGATATAAAATCAAGTCTGGATGGTTTCTACAAGATTTTGTTTGATTCTAATCCTGCTTCCGTAGGAGGAATTTTACCTGATGAAGCATTTTATTTTGAACAGCAGTAAGCAAAAAATATTTATAGTATTATTTTGGGTTTCTATGTGGGAGATACTATCCTTGGCTATAGGGCAGGAAATTTACCTGCCTTCTCCTTTTTCAGCTTTTAAAGCCGTAGTAAATCTTTTGAAATATAAAGACACCTACATAACAATATTTTACAGTACATACCGCACTCTCGCAGGATTTGCTCTGTCTTGTGCAGCAGGTATACCGCTTGGTTATTTATGCGGAATTAACAAATCAATACATAATTTATTCAATCCCTTTATATCAACAATACGTACAATTCCGGTCATGTCCATAATAATAATAGCAATTATGTGGTTCAGCGACACCAATGTCCCCATATTTGTAGCATTCTTAATGTGCTTTCCGATCATATGGACGAACACGGTAGCCGGAATAAAATCAGCCGACTCAAACCTCTTGGATATGTGCCGGTTATATAAAGTTAGGAAGTTGCGTATTATTTGTTCCGTTTACCTTTTTTCTGCCTTTCCTTATATTAGAGCGGCTATGATTTCAGCTCTGGGAATAGGCTGGAAGGTAACATCGGCAGCTGAAGTGCTCAGTCTTCCGAAGTACTCTATCGGAAGCTTTCTTTACGACTCCAAGGTTTATCTTGAAATGCCTGATTTGTTTGCATGGACAATTATCATAATAATATTAAGCATTACTTTTGAAGCAATATTAAAAAAATTATTTAATTTGAGGAAATATGATCAATCTTAAAAATGTTTGTAAAAAATATGGAGATATTGAAATTCTTAAGGATTTTAACTTATCCTTCGAAGAAAATAAAATAACCTGCCTTTTTGGCCCGTCAGGCGTAGGCAAAACAACAATAGCAAATGTTGCTGCACGCCTTACAAATATTGACAGCGGAATGGTAAACGGGATTGAAAACACAGTGTATTCCTATGTTTTTCAAGAACACAGGCTTCTTCCTTGGTACAGTGTATACGACAACATAGATTTTGTCCTCAAAGATATTTATCCTGATGAAAAAAGGAAAAATATTATACATAACTACATTGACATGGTAGGACTAAAGGGATATGAAATGCAAAGGCCAAGTGAACTAAGCGGTGGAATGTGCCAAAGAGTAGCGTTGGCCAGAGCTTTTGCATACCCATCTGACTTTTTAATTTTGGATGAACCTTTTAAAGGACTTGATTTAAAAATGAAAAATGATATCATTCACATCTTTAGAAATTTATGGAATGAAAACAAAAGAACAGTTCTGTTTATAACCCATGATATTAACGAAGCAATTGATTTATCTGACTATATTTATGTGCTTAGAGGCAGACCCGTGGAAATTATTAAAAAAATAATTCTTGATGAAAAAACAGAACATGAAAATATTTTTCATTTACTTGAAAATTTGGCAAGATTATAATATCATATACAACATAAAAAAATCATTATGAGATAAACTAATGAGTGTGACATAGTCACTGAACTGTTACCAGATAAATTATAAAGTTAAATAAATAAATGTAGATGTGGAGGAAATTATGAATTTTAAATTAACAGATAAAGCCAGAGAAAAAATGACTGAGCTAAAAAATAATAAACAGCCAATTAAATTAAAAATTACAGGCTATTCCTGATGCGGTGCCGAGATAGGCATTGTTTCGGAGAAACAATCAGATAAAGACCAAATCTATGATGTTGACGGAATAGATTTAATTGTATCAGATGAACTTGATGGTGCAATAAAAGGCGCAGAAATTAATTACGCAAGCGGGATATTTAAAAAAGGATTTGAAGTCATTCCAAAATTCAGCTAAGGAGCGGTCATGAATATAAGTATTACAGATAAGGCAAAAGAAAAGCTATCTTTAATGCAAGAAAAAAATATTCCTATAAAACTTGTAAGCTACCCTGTGGGATGAAGCGGAATCACATATAAAATTGTTTCGGCGAAACAATCGAAAAGTGATAATGTATACAACGTAGACGGAATAAATATTATAGTTCCTAATGATTTAAGGAAAAAAATAAGAGGTGCAAAAATTAATTACGGTGGATTCTTGTTCAAGAATTTTATTATAACACCGCAGTATTAAATAAGGTGAGACATGTATAAATTATGGGCAAAAATAATAAATAAAAATCGTTTGGTTGATTCAATTGTAGTTAAAAATAAAGAAGATGTAGCTATGTCAGAAAAAAAGGATAAATGCCTAAAAGAAATATGTCAGAAACTTGATTTAAGTGTACCTGTATGGCTTAAAAAACATGACTTGGAATTTGCAAAATTTAAGTATGTAACATTCTATCCTCACGATTTCATTGATGAAGTTGATTTTGATAAGCTTGAAATTGAATTGCTAGATGATGATAAAAAGTCTGCCGTATAAAGTTAGGCAGACTTTTTAAACTAATTAATAATAATTGTTGTAAATAACAACTAGAAGCAGGAAGAACCAAAGCAGAGTATTTAAATCTATGTTACAATTGCTTTGGCATACAATTGCCACTAACAATAAAAAGAACCATAACAAATTTGTATTTGAAGCACAGTCCAGTACTTCATCTTTTATGCACGGCGGTGCCTGTCTTCTTCCTTCGATTCTGTCACAGTCACACTGAGATTTTACTTCATTTGTTTCAATATCTTCAGGTACGAAATTTTCCATGATAACCTCCTTAATGAAATAACATTTTAAGCTATTATATTCACAAAAAATATATGTGTTAATTGAATACACTCCTTTTAATTTTTGATTTTGTGCATAATATAGAAATTTATTGAAACACTAGAAATATATTAATTTAAGGAGGATTCTGACCTATGGATAAATTTGCATTGGTATTAGTAATTATAGGAGCTTTAAACTGGGGTCTTATAGCGTTGTTTCAGTTCGACCTTGTAGCTGCTATATTTGGAGGCCAAACTGCAATATTCAGCCGATTGGTATATGGACTTGTGGGTTTGGCAGGCTTATACTGTATAACCTTATTATTCAATGAACGCGAAAGAATAGATTAATTTTACCAATTCAAAAGACAATCCGATTGGATTGTCTTTTTACTTTGTTCATTTTTTGTTATCCTGCTATTTTCCTGCTATTGCAAGCTTTTTTATTTTAAGGGATGGAGAGCCTATGTACGCTTCTCCCGGCAAACCAAACTTCAAATCTGCTCCAACCTCTTCAATGTTTTTAATCATCTCGAAAAAGTTGCCTGCAACTGTTATCTGTTCAACAGGTCCCAAAACTTTTCCGTTCTTTATTTCATACCCCAAGGCCGCCAGAGAAAAATCTCCTGATATTGAATTCAAACCGGAATGCAATCCCTGAAGTTCAGTAATCATAATTCCGGATGCCATTGATGAAATCAGTTCATCCAATGTTTTATCTCCCTTTTCAATATAAAAGTTTGAAGGCGATATTCCTATTGAAGACTTATATGATCCCTTGCTTGCATTTCCCGTTGTGTCAATTTTATCTTTCTTCGAAGTTTTTAAATTATGCAAGTAGGTTTTTAAAGTTCCTTTATCAATTATTTTTTTATACTTACACGCCACACCTTCACCGTCAAAAGACCTTGAAGCAAGACCACCTTCCATAAAAGGATCATCAATCAATGTAAATTTTTCGCTTCCTATTTGCTGGTTTAGTTTTCCTTTTAAAAGAGAAAGATCTTTCTGAATGTTTTCTGCCGAAAATATTCCTGTGAATGCTTCCAGTAAGTCAGCAGCTGCACTGTTTCTAATAATAATTGGATAATCATTCGATTTTACTGTTTTAGCTCCTAAAAGCGATACGGCTTCCTTCACTGCCTCACCTGATATTTCCTTTGCATTGAACTTGGAAAAATCATTCCCCGTTCGGTATGCCATGCCTGTCTTTATATCATTGCCATCCTTTGCGACTACAACAACGTATGTATAAGCAATATTACTTTTATCATGCAGATACAACCCTTTTGTATTAGACATAACCGTTTCCCCGTACCCATCTCCATAGACACATGTTTCAACAGAATTAATTCTCTTATCCATTTTGAAGGCTTCCTCTTCAAGATTTTTAACAAAGCTTATCTTATCAACTTCAGATACTTTCGCCAGACTTGGATTATATGTATTTACACTTTTATATTCCTTTGATCCCTCATAAATGAACTCTTCATCGTCAGAATCAATTACAGTAGCATTTTCAATAACGTTCTTGATTAATAAATCAATTGAGGATTCGTCTACCTTTTCTGTATAGGAATATCCCATTTTCCCTTTATATACCCCTCTCAAAGATAATCCTTCACTTTCTGAAAGGCTGTAACCGTCAAGATCTTTTTGAAACACTTTAAGTGAAAGACTGTTTCCCGCGGAATAATAAACTTCCATATCTCCCAGTCCATTTTGCCTGCCTTTTTGAAATATTTTTTCTATCAATGGTTTAATATCCACTATTTTTCACCTTCCCTTCCACCTACTGTTATTTCAGAGACTCTTATCATAGGCTGCCCTACATTTGCAGGAATACTTCCACTTACCGAGCCACACATTCCTTGGCTTTGCATAAGATTATTTCCTACCATATCAATTTTAGTTAGTATATCAGTTCCCTTCCCTATGAGTGTTGCACCTCTTACTGGATCTTTTATTTTACCGTTTTCAATAATATAGCCTTCCATTACTGCAAAATTAAATTCTCCTGTACTTGGATTTACTGAGCCTCCTCCCATGTGCTTCGCATAAATGCCTCTCTCAGTATTAGAAATAATTTCTTCTGGAGTAGACTTTCCGTTATCTATAAAAGTGTTGGACATTCTAGAAGTAGGAGCGTACCTGTAACCCTGTCTTCTTGATGATCCTGTAATATCCATGTTCATCCTTCTTGCGTTCAACCTGTCAACCATATAGCTTTTGAGTATCCCATTTTCTATAAGAACATTCCTCTGAGATTTTGTTCCTTCATCATCTATATTGTATGAGCCCCATTCTCCGGGAATTGAGCCATCATCTATTGCCGTTACTAAAGGAGATGCTATCTGCTGCCCTATTTTTCCAGAAAAAACTGAAAGCCCCTTAGCTACAGAGGTCGCTTCCAGTCCATGACCACATGCTTCATGAAATATAACTCCTCCAAATCCGTTATCTATTATTACCGGCATTTTTCCGCTGGGGCTGTACTTTGCATTGACCATTGTCACGGCAATTCTTGAAGCTTCTTTTGCATAGTGGCCAATGTCTAAGTTTTCAAAAAATTCATAACCCTTGCTTGCTCCAGGCCCGAAAAATCCTGACTGCATTTCTCCATCTTTTGACGCAACAGAAGATATTCCCAAGCGGGACCGAACTCTAGTGTCCTCTCTCCACAACCCTTCTGTATTTGCAACCATTATGTTTTGTGTATAGTCTGTATAGTTTACTGTTACCTGAGTTACAAGATCGCTGTAATTGAAAGCTGTATCATATGCCCTTCTCATAATATCAACTTTTTTTGTTTTCCCAATTGTTTCAGGATTTATTATTATATTATTGATATTATTAACTTTTGACTTTTCTAGATTCATTGTTACTATATTTTGGGTTCCTTCAATAGCAGCAGCTGCCTTTTTTGCAGTTTCTATCAGTGAGTCGTGATCTGATTTGTTCGTATATGCATAAACGCTGTTGAAGCCTTTGAAAATTCTTATACCTACTCCATAGTCCCTTCCCGACATGGTACTTTCAACCTTGCCTCCAATCATTAAAATGCCATTGTTGGTTCTGTCTTCAACAAAGACTTCCGCAAAATCTCCGCCTGTTGAAAGTGCAGCATTTAATGTGTCTTCAATAACTTGCTTGTTTAACACATAATCACTCCTATTCTCAAATAATTTATTAATATTTTACCATATTTTCCTTAAAGTATTAATAATTTTTATTTTTAAATAAAAATGAAAATAGATTAATGATTTTACAATATAAATAGGAATAAAAATTTAGACAATTTTGAAAAAAATGTCGCTAAAAATCCATAAAAAAAAACGGACTGCTATATAAAGGGTTATAACTAACCTCAATTAAGCAGTCCATTTAATATCAATTTATACCAATTTAATTCTGTGGTAAACTTTCTTTCCTTTTTTAATAATCAGCTTTCCTTCTTCAAAATCTTTTTCAGTAACTGCTGAGCTTACACCATCTACAACATTGTCATTTATAGAAACTCCCGACTGTTCAATTAATCTTCTTCCTTCGCTCTTGCTCTTAATCAATCCAGCCTTAATCATAAGGTCTATAACGGCTATGCCGCTTCCTAATTCAACTTTTGTTAGCTCTGTTGTAGGCATGTTTTCAGAATCTTTTCCTGCCCCGAATAATGCTCTTGCAGCTTCCTGTGCTTTAATGGCATCTCCCTCAGAATGTATTAGCTTTGTAACTTCATAAGCAAGTACTTCCTTAGCTTTGTTTATTTCTGAGCCTTCTAAGCGCCCCAGTCTTCTTACCTCTTCCATAGGTAAGAATGTTAATAATGCCAGACATTTTTCCACATCTGCATCATCAATATTTCTCCAGTATTGGTAGAACTCATATGGTGATGTTTTGTCTCTGTCAAGCCACAATGCTCCTTTTTCTGTCTTGCCCATTTTCTTTCCTTCACTGTTTGTTAAGAGGGCAAATGTCATTCCATAAACCTGTTTATTAGCTTTTCTTCTTGTAAGCTCTATTCCCCCAATGATATTTGACCATTGGTCATTTCCGCCAAGCTGCATTTTACAGTTGTATTTCTGATTCAACATATAAAAATCATAGCTCTGCATTAGCATGTATCCAAATTCAAAAAATGTAAGTCCCTGCTCCATTCTATTTTTATAGCACTCTGCAGCAAGCATTCGGTTTACAGAAAAATGGACGCCGACTTCCCTCATGAAATCTAAAAAATTAAGCGGCAGCAACCATTCAGCGTTATTGTCCATTATTGCCTTATCATCTGAAAAATCTAAGAATTTTTGAAATACCTTTTTAAAATTCTCAGCGTTATTTGCAATTATTTCCTGCGTCATTATAGATCGCATGCCTGTTCTATCGCTAGGATCACCTATCATTGTAGTTCCTCCGCCAAGGAGTGCAATAGGTCTATGCCCGTACTGCTGCATTATTGACATAACCATTACCTGTATAAAATGGCCAATGTGAAGACTGTCCGCCGTTGGATCAAATCCTATATAAAATGTAACGGACTCCTTCCCCAGCAGCTCACGAATTTCTTCCTCATGCGTGCATTGCTCGATATATCCTCTCTCTTTCAATACATCAAATACATTTCCCTGCTTCATAACAATACCTCCGTTAATAGTTTTCAATTAATTTTTGCAGTTAATAAAAAAAGAGCTATCTATCCAAAAGGACGAGATAACCCGCGGTACCACCTTAATTCGCAATAATATTGCCTCTCTCCGATTTATCGGTCGGATAACCGCATGGTCTCCCATGGTAACTCCAGAAGTGTATTTCACATTTTGTACTGAGAATCTTGCACCGTCCGATCCCCTCTCTTTTTTTGTAACCAAAATGTTACTTATCTTCTTTCACAGTTATGATAATATGTAATAAAGGAATAATAATATAAAATTATTGTATTGTCAAGGAATTATTCTCGTTTTGGCATATATTATCCCAATGTTAATATTATGGAGTTTATATAAATAATGCTAAACTAATTAATACTTTCTTAAGTGTTTTTGTATAAATACAAGTTATCTGTAATATTTTTGTAATTATCTTTTTCAACTTGAATATGTTGTAATATTTTTGTCACATTTTACAATTAGAGTAATTATTGTGCGTTTTTTTTTTGTTTTTCCGGTGATATACTCTTTTCATGAAGGAAAGCTCATTAAAGTTCTAAAGTTTCCAAAGAAGCTAGGGCTAACCGCTTCCCAAAAATTTAAAGAATGAACAGGAGTGAATTTATGAACAAAAAAGTATTAGCATTAACATTGACAGCAGCTTTGGCTCTTTCGCCAATAACTGCCTTTGCCGCAGAAAGAAATTGTACAAGCACAGCTAAGTATAATTTTAGTAATTTGAAAAATTATTCATGCAAATTTTCAAACTCAAATGCAAAATATAAGTTTACAATTAACGGAAAAACTGTAGATTTAAATTCAATTGACTGCAGCAATTTATTTAGCAGAAAAACTGCTAAATGCACTATACCTGCTACTGAAACTGATACACCTGCCGATACTCAGGCAGAAACAGAAGTGCCGGTTGAAAATTCTTCCGAATCTGAATCTACTACCCCAATTGAAAGTCAAACGCCTGCTGAAACTCCGACAGAAACTGAAGCACCGGCTGAAACAACTACTACAGTTGAAGATAAGGCTCCTGCCGAAACAGAAAACACAGTTACATCTGTTTCAGCATACGAGCAAAAAGTGGTAGAACTTGTAAACATAGAAAGACAAAAAGAAGGTCTTCCTTCACTTACATTAGACGCTGCCATCTCTAATGTTGCAAGAATTAAGTCTCAAGATATGGCTGACAATAACTATTTTGCACATCAGTCACCTACTTACGGAAGTGCCGGCAATATGCTTACAAAATTCGGTATAAATTGGTCAGCTTGGGGTGAAAATATAGCATCCGGGCAAAAAACACCTGAAGCCGTTGTAACTGCATGGATGAACTCAGCAGGACACAGAGCTAATATTCTTTCATCAAACTTCTCAAAAATAGGAGTTGGCTACGTAACAAATTCTAACGGAACATCTTACTGGACACAAATGTTCACTAACTAAAATAATCACATCAGGACGTTTCCTCTTATATCCTATCTGGATATCAGGAAACGTCCTGATTTTATTTTTTGAATATATTTTATATCAACACATTTTTATCACATTCCAACTCTACTATTAATTATACAACATAGTTTTTATAGAAAGGAATAATTTATGAAAAGTAAAAAAGCAAGATTGACAGTAGTTATACTAATCATTATTGCCGCTGCCGCTGTAGCTGTATTTGTAGCTGCCAAGCAAAAAGCTGCATCAACCTCTGCGGATGAGTCATCAACAACAGAAGTTGAGTACACTGTTGCAAGTGGAGACATATCAATGTCTGTTTCAGAAAGCGGAACTGTTACTCCAACTGACAAAAGATCTATTAAATCTGAAATTGATGGAACAGTAGATACTATCTATGTTACTGAAGGAGATGTGGTTGAGCCAGACCAGGTTCTCATTTCATTAAAATCTGACACTGACGACGACACAAGCACAGAAATCAACAGTATTCAATTAAGTATTGAAAAGCTTCAAAGGGAATTGAATGATTTATACGAAAACCAAGGAGATTTAAATATTTACGCTCCCATTTCAGGCATTATATCAAATTTAGATATTGAAGCCGGTGATAATATAAACAGCAATTCATCTATAGCCACAATTAAGGATACAGACAATTCTTATATCAATGTATACTTTTCTAAGGAACAGTTTGAAAAAATATCCATTGGAGATGCTGCCTCTGTATTTATGACAAAATATTTCTCAACACATGAAGGAATTGTGACAGAAAAGGACAGCACACCTGTACAGATGGGAGGCGGAACATTTGGATATCTTGTAACAGTACAAATAACCAACCCCGGAGGCTTCAGTGTAGGAGATACAGCTCAGGTTTCCGTAAGTAACAATCAAGGTACATACCAAGCAATGCAAAACGGTGAAATAGACGAAGTAAAAGAAGAATCAATTATTTCAAAGGTTAGCGGAGAAATAAAATCCGTTGAAACAGAAAACGGAAAATATGTGAATAAGGGCGATTTAATAGCAGTTATAGAAGGAACCGACTTAGAATTTGAAATATCAGAAAAACAAAATTCAATAAAAAAATATAAATCGCAAATTGAAGATATGCTAGAAGGAGACACTATATATTCTCCCATGACAGGCACTATTCTTAATATAAGTGTTTCAGAAGATGAGGTAGTTGACAGATCAACAGCATTGATGACTATTGCTGATATGGAAGACATGAAAGTTGTAATAGCAGTTGATGAACTCGATATCAATAAAATAGCAGTAGGACAAAAAGCAAATATATCTAGCGATACATATCCCGATGAGGAATTCACAGGAACCGTAACTAAAATATCATTGGAGGGAACCACCTCCAACGGAGTTACAACATATGACGTAACTGTTAACCTTGATGACAGAAAAAGTCTTATGTCAGGAATGAACGTAGATGTTGAGATAGTCTCTGAAATAAGCGAAGATACTTTGATTATCCCTGTTGAAGCAGTTCACAGACAGAAAAATAACTACATAGTAACAATAAAGGATTCATCCGGAAACACCAGTGATGTTGTTGTAGAAATGGGCATTGCTACAGACGATCAAGTTGAAATCCTAAGCGGACTTAATGAAGGCGATACAATAGTTTACACAGTTGTTAAATCCAACAATGCAACAACAAATACAATGAACATGGGCATGCCCGGAATAACCGGAGGAGTTCAAGGTGGTCCAGCAGGAGGCCCCGGCGGACAAGACGGAGGACCGAGGCCATGATTAATCTTATAGACATAACCAAGACTTATGATATGGGCTCTGTGCAGGTGCAGGTTCTCAAAGGAATAACTCTTCATGTTAAGGAAAGTGAATTTCTCTCAATAATAGGGCCTTCCGGCTCTGGGAAATCAACTCTTATGAACATGATCGGATGCCTGGATGTTCCAACAACCGGAGAATATTATCTTGACGGAAAAGAAATAAGCACATATAACGAAAAGCAGCTTTCAAAAATAAGAAATCAAAAAATAGGCTTTATATTTCAGAAATTTAACCTGCTTCCAAAACTGACAGCATTTGAGAATGTTGAACTGCCTCTTATTTACAGAGGTATGAATGCGAAGGAAAGAAAACAACGGAGCCTTGACGCTCTAGATAAGGTAGGGTTAAGTGACAGAATGGAACATAAACCTACAGAGCTATCCGGAGGACAACAGCAGCGTGTAGCTATAGCGCGTGCATTGGCAGGCGATCCTCCTGTCCTATTGGCAGATGAGCCCACAGGTAATCTTGACTCCAAATCCGGAGGCGAGGTTATGAATCTAATACGAAATCTGAGCAAAGATGGCAAGACTATTGTATTAATAACACATGACAGCGAGGTTGCAAAAGAAGCAAAGCGTACTATAACAATCAAAGACGGACTGCTTCTTAACAATCCGGCATCCCAGACAGACTAAGGAAAGGAGACCGATATGAACATTAAAAGCGTAACAAAAATGGCCTTTCAGTCTATTTTATCTAATAAAATGAGAACCTTCCTGACAATGCTGGGCATAATAATAGGAGTGTTTTCCGTTGTAGTCCTTATTTCCATAGGCCAAGGAGCTACTTCAGGTGTTGCAGACAGCATTTCCAGTATGGGCTCAAATATTATAAACGTTAATATAAGAGGAAGAAGATCAGCTCTTAAATATAATGATACATACGACATAGAGGTGCTTGAAGGAGTAAAAAGCGCAACCCCTGTTTACTCCTCAAGTTCAACTGTAAAATATGATATTGAAACAACGGATGTAAGCATAATGGGCGGAAACGAAAACTATTTGAGTATAAATAATTATGAAGTTGAATCGGGAAGGCCGATTACTCCCGTTGATGTAAAATACAGAAACAAAATTGCCATTATAGGATCTACTACCGCTGAAGACTTATTTGGCAAAGATGAACCTTTAGAAAAGGAAATTTCAGTGGGAGGTGAAAAATATACTGTCGTCGGGATTCTTAAAGAAAAAAGCTCCTCTTCTTCAGGCGACAGCAACGATATAGTAATAGTTCCCGTAACTTCACTAATGAGACAAAACAATACTAGTGAAGTAAGCAGCATAACCGTACAGGCAAATTCCGCGGAAGACTCTTCCATTGCAAAGGAAAATATCGAAAATTATCTCCTCGAATACTTTGGAGACGAAGATTACTACAATGTATTTAGCCAGGATGAAATGCTGGAAGTTCTGAGCGAAACAACAGCAATGCTTACTGCAATGCTGGGTGGAATAGCCGGTATTTCTCTGCTGGTAGGAGGGATAGGCATAATGAACATAATGCTTGTTACTGTAACTGAAAGGACAAAGGAAATAGGCGTACGTAAGGCAATTGGCGCAGGCAGAGCAAACATTCTAATACAGTTTCTAATTGAATCCTCTGTTATGAGCGGCATGGGAGGCATTATCGGTGTACTTTCAGGGATCTCAGCATCCTATGTAATATCCAACGTTATGGATATTACATATTCAATCAACATACCTGTAATTGTAATAGCATTTGTCTTTTCACTTGCAGTCGGTGTATTTTTCGGACTATATCCCGCAAACAAAGCCTCAAAATTAAAACCTGTAGATGCATTGCGGTATGAGTGATAAAAAATAGAATTAAGAAATAAGAAGATGATTTCTGCATTGAACAGGAATCGTCTTTTTTATTATTTGATTGTTCATAACCGCACATATAATGCAATATAAACAAATACGAATACTAGACTTCTGAGCTAGATATGAATTTTGATTTTATAGTATAAAATACATTTGCCTAATATTTTGAATTAATATATAATACATATGTCAAAATTAAATATTAAAGCATCAATATAATATGGATAATACGGTTCCAGAGTTTCTACCAAGCAACCTTAAATTGTTTGACTATTGAATAAGTTTATTTTTTCTGATTTAATGATGCGAATATGTTTATTCGCTTTTTTGATTTATAATATTACTTCTCAATTTGGAAATAGTAAACTCAGTTAATATTTAAGATAAAATGAATTTATTTTGGAGGAATGATGGATAACTTTTTTAAACTAAAAGAAAATGGCACAAATGTGTCAACGGAAATTATGGCCGGATTCACCACTTTTTTTGCAATGTCATACATTATATTTGTTAACCCGGCAATTTTATCAGCAACAGGTATGCCATCGCAAGCGGTATTTTTGGCTACAATTATAGCTGCTGCAATTGGCACTCTAGTAATGGGCCTGTTTGCAAATGTTCCTTACGCTCAAGCTCCCGGAATGGGACTTAATGCTTTTTTTACATACACCGTTGTATTTGCTCTGGGTTTCACATGGGAACAGGCATTGGCACTTGTGTTTGTGTGTGGTTTATTGAATATATTTATTACGATTACAAAAATTAGGAAGAGTATAATAAAAGCTATTCCTGAAAATTTGCAAAATGCTATCAGCGGCGGAATCGGCATATTTATAGCATACATAGGAATTAAGGGAGCAAATATTGTAGAGTTTACTTCCGAAGGTGCAAACATTATTTCAATAAATAATCAGGCATTTGCTGCAAACGAAACGTATAATAATATTTTTTCTGTTGTTACAAATGGTGGAATTGTTCCGTCTTTAGTTGATTTCACAAATCCTGCAACACAGCTGGCACTCATAGGTCTTGTACTGCTGGTTATCCTCCTTGTTCTTAAAATAAAGGGAGCAGTCCTTATAAGTATTATAGCTACAACCTTAATTGGAATACCTTTTAAGGTTGTCGATCTATCACAAATAACTCTAACTTCAGGAAGCCTGGCATCCTCTTTTGCGGAACTTAAGGTAACATTCGGAGCAGCATTCGGTCCTAATGGAATGCAGTCACTTTTTGCAGACGCCTCACGAATACCTCTTGTTTTAATGACAATATTTGCATTTAGCTTGTCAGATACATTTGATACAATAGGTACATTCATAGGAACAGGAAGAAGAAGCGGAATTTTCAGCGAAGAAGATCAACATGCCTTGGAAACAAGCACAGGTTTTAAATCTAAAATGGATAAGGCTTTATTCGCTGATGCAATAGCAACATCTATTGGTGCAGTATTTGGAACTTCAAACACAACAACGTACGTTGAAAGTGCCGCAGGTATAGGCGCCGGAGGGCGAACAGGACTAACCAGCGTTGTAACAGCATTGTTATTTATAGCATGTATGTTAATAGCACCAATTGCTGGAATAGTTCCATCTGCAGCCACATCTCCTGTACTTATAATCGTAGGCGTAATGATGATGTCATCATTTACAAAAATTGACTGGGAAAACCTGGACGAAGCAATACCTGCATTCTTTGCATCCGTATTTATGGGATTCGGCTACAGCATTTCCTACGGAATCGCCGCAGGCTTCATTTTCTACTGTATAGTAAAGATATGCAAAGGTCAATTCAAAGACATACATCCTATTTTGTTTATTTCAACGCTGCTGTTCCTATTAAACTTTGTAGTGCTTGCAATTATTTAGCACCCCGCCATTATAAGAAACATTCTTAAGCGATAGAACGCAAGTAAATATTTATAAAAAAATCGACATATATCTAAGCTGTGTCGATTTTTTGCATTTATACTCATGCAATAGATAAAAATAACCATACTTGTACTTGTTTTGAAGCACAAAATAATTTACTTGCAATTTACATTTCAAAGTTCAACAATTTTTTATCCTGCATTCCTGCATTTATTGAACAAAATCATGCAAAAATTGCATATGAAATTGTTTTCCTAATTTTTTTTTATATTTTTCTGCATTTTATTGTTTACAAATTGCATTTTACATGATATAATAAATTATCAAATAAAAAATGGAGGTATTATTATGAGCGTAGCAGTGAAAGATATCAGAGATGTTGTTGCAAAAATGACTTTTAGAAAATGCGGAACTATAACTTGCATATACAATGTAGACAGCAAGTGCATACAGAATGAATGTGAATTGCACGAAAGAGGATTAAGAAAAGAAGAAGACTAATGAAATAAGGTGTTATTATGAGCGAAAAAAATTATACTCAATAAAAAGCGGAAGCATCCAGTTGATTCTTCCGCTTTTTATTTATATAAAACTCTTAGATTATACTTCTAAACACTTGTTAAGTAGATTCTGAGAACACTTTCACCAATAGACATACCCCTTAGATATAAAAATTATTTTTCAACGGCTTTACAGTATTATTTTATCTATAGTTATATCTTTTAAATTTTTGCAGCCTGTCATAACCATTATATCTCTCAGCTCAGCACCGATTTTCTCAGTATACAGTTCAACGCCTTCCGATCCTCCTCCGAATGCTGCTATTACATACGGTCTTCCGATCAATACAGCATCTGCTCCTAAAGCAATCGCTTTAAACACGTCTGCTCCGGATCGTATTCCTCCGTCAACAAATATTTTAAGCTTATTACCAACGGATTTTCTGATTTCAGGAAGCATTGAACAAGTTGCCGGAGCATGCTCTAAAACTCTGCCTCCGTGGGATGAAACCACTATACCGTATGCTCCCGCTTCTAATGCTTTCTGTGCCCCTTCTACAGTCATTATGCCTTTTACAATAAATGGAACTTTTGTGGAAGCCGTAATTTCGGAAAGTTCTTCCACACTTTTAGCTGATACAGGCTTGCCTGCCAATGCCAGATTAATCAGCCCTGCAGAATCAATGTCCATTGCAAACGCCATAGCATCGGCCTTTTCAAGAAGCCTTACTTTTTCTATAACATTATTGTTCTTCCAAGGTTTCACTGTCGGTACTGCTATCCCACCTGCTTTTTTAATTATCGGTAAGCTGTCCAAAAATAAACTGTCATTGGGACCATCACCGGTAAAAGCAGCAACCCCCGCATTTAATGCACCAAACACAACTGCATCATCATACTCTTCTTCAGTAATAGCACCGTTGTAGTTCAAGTTCATCCCTCCGATAGGAGCCACAAACATAGGGTATTTAAATTTTTTTCCAAACATTAAAAAAGAAGTATCCTGCCCTTTATTTTCATAAATTGTATCCATTTTAATTTTTACTGATGACAAAAATTCTATACAATTTTTAAATGCGGCGCCACTTCCCTTTCCACCGGTTCCCGGAATTTCCCCTTTGCACACAACACCGTTGCATTCCTTACATACTCTGCACTGTGGTGCCATCCTCGCCCTAGCTTTTTCCAATAATTCCTGATATGTCATACATTCTCCTTCCAAAAACGGTTCTATAATTTAAAATATAGAACCGTCTTAATATAATTTTCTTATTTGTTTTTCAACTGTTCAAGTCTTTCAACTACTTTTTCCATCATTGACTGATACTTTGTCTGTTTTTCTTTTTCTTCGTTTACTACATTCTCAGGCGCTTTACTGATAAATTTATCGTTACTGAGTTTATTATAAACTCTTTTCAACTCGCCTTCAAGCTTTGATTTTTCCTTTTCGAGCCTTTCTATTTCTTTTTCATAATCTATAAGATCAGAAAGTGGCAAGTATATTTCAGTTCCATCTATTACTGAAGAGGAAGTATCTTCTTCTATTAATGATTTGTCATCAACTATTTTGATTTCTGTTATATTTGCCAGTGTAGCAAAGTGCTGTGATCCTAACTGTATAAATTCATCTGCGCGATCCTTGTTTGGTACGAAAATAGCTCTTGCCTTTTTTGAAGGTGCAACATTCATCTCAGCTCTTGTGTTTCTTATACTTCTTACAGCTTCCATAATAAATTCCATGGCTGCTTCCGCTTCTTCAAAGTTTTCTTCCTCTTTATACAGCGGCCATTCTGACTTTACAAGTCTCGTATTTGTATCTGGAAGGTATGACCATATCTCTTCTGTTATAAAAGGCATAAACGGATGCAGTAGTTTAAGCATATCCTTTAATACTTTTATGAGAACAAATCTCGCAGTATCCTTATCAGAGCCTTCATCTCCGTACAGCCTTGGCTTAACAATCTCAATGTACCAATCACAGTATTCGTTCCAAATAAAATCATACACTCTTTGAGCTGCAAGGCCAAGCTCAAACTTATCAAGATTTTCCTTTACCTCTTTAGCAGCTTTGTTCGCTCTGGAGATTATCCACTTATCTTCCATTCCGTAGTTTTTCTCTGCCTCTTCTTTGCCGATTAATTCTCCTTCAATGTTCATGAGAACAAACCTTGACGCATTCCAAAGTTTATTGGCAAAATTACGGCTTGATTCAAGTTTGTCATTATTAAATCTCGTATCATTTCCAGGAGAGATTCCAGTCATAAGCATGAACCTGAGAGCATCGGCTCCAAA
The DNA here is from genome assembly GCA_018436705.1 of Sedimentibacter sp. GTDB lineage: Bacteria > Bacillota > Clostridia > Tissierellales > Sedimentibacteraceae > Sedimentibacter. Next base: position 43,106 of record JAHDLA010000014.1, on the reverse strand, counting down.
CTGGTCTATAACCTCCAAAGGATCAATTCCATTTCCTAAAGATTTGCTCATTTTTCTTCCTTCAGCATCTCTCACAAGTCCATGTATAAACACATGCTTAAACGGTGATTCCTCCGTGGCTTCTAAAGCTGAAAACACCATACGAACAACCCAGAAAAATATTATGTCATATCCGGTTACCAAAACATCCGTTGGGTAGAAGTATTTCAGATCTTCTGTATTATTCGGCCACCCAAGTGTTGAAAACGGCCACAATCCCGACGAGAACCACGTATCAAGAACATCTTCATCTTGCTTGATGTTTGTGCTGCCGCATTTTGAACATTTATCTGGAGTTTCCTTGGAAACCATTAATTCTCCACATTCCTGACAATAATATGCCGGAATTCTGTGTCCCCACCAAAGCTGCCTAGATATACACCAGTCTCTTATGTTTTCAAGCCAATGGGTGTATATTTTAGTAAAACGTTCCGGAACAAATTCAACATTCTTTTCCTTGCTGGCTTTGAGGGCTGGTTCCGCAAGCTTTTTCATGCTTACGAACCATTGGTCTGACACTCTTGGCTCTATTATGTTGTGGCACCTGTAGCATGTTCCTACATTGTGATCAGTTTTTTCTATTTTAAGCATAAATCCACTTTCTTCCAGATCTTTTACAAATGCCTTCCTGCACTCATAACGGTCCATGCCGTTGTACTTACCAGCCTCAGCATTCATTGTTCCATCCTCATTCATGCAGTTTATCTGCTCCAAGTCATGGCGAAGACCAATTTCAAAGTCGTTCGGATCATGACACGGAGTAATTTTTAAAGCTCCGGTTCCTTTATCTATATCAGGATATTCATCTGCTATTATAGGGATTTCTCGCCCTACAAGAGGAACTATAACCTTTTTACCTATAAGGTGCTTGTATCTGTCATCGTCCGGATGAGCAGCTATTGCAACGTCCCCAAACATTGTCTCAGGCCTTGTTGTTGCTACAACGAAGTATTCGTCCTGGTTATCTGCATATGGATACTTAACATAGTAATAATTGCCCGGCGTATCTTCGTGCTCAACTTCGGCATCTGAAAGTGTTGTATGGCAGTCCGGGCACCAGTTAATTATTCTGTTTCCTTTGTATATGAGACCTTTGTTATACAAATTTACAAAAAATTCCTTTACTGCCTCGTTACATCCTTCATCCATAGTAAATCTTTCTCTGGACCAGTCACAGGAATTTCCAAGTTTTTTAACCTGCTCAACTATTCTTCCGCCATACTCTTCTTTCCATTTCCAAGCTCGTTTCAGGAATTCTTCTCTTCCGATATCTTCTTTAGATTTTCCTTCTTCTTTTCTTATTTTTTCAACTACCTTAACCTCAGTTGCAATGCTTGCATGGTCAGAACCCGGAAGCCACAATGCTTCATAACCCTCCATCCTTTTCCATCTGGTAAGTACATCCTGAAGAGTCATATCAAGGGCATGCCCCATGTGCAACTGTCCTGTAATATTTGGAGGAGGCATCACAATTGTAAATGGTTTTTTATCATAGTTTACTTCAGCCTTAAAGCAATCTTCTTTTATCCAGGTATCATAAATTTTCTCTTCAAATTCTTTTGGATTATACTTGCTAGGTATATTATTCATACTATCATTCCTTCCTTCTGAAAATATTATAAGTGAAAATTAATTTTAAATAACAAAAAGCGGGAATTCTTCGTCATAAGGACGAGAAAACCCGCGGTACCACCTAATTTCCATTACTGGCTCTTAAAATTTATAACGGTCACACCGTTTAATCCTACTACTGTTTCGGATTAAATGCTCCAAAGCTACCTTCAGCACAAATCGACTTATGAAACCTTTCAACCGCTGGGTTTCAATCTCTGTAAAGTTTATGCGCATACTCCTCTTTTTCATAGCAATTTATTTAATTACCTACCATAATATTAAAAAATAATATCTTTGTCAATGTTTTTTTTAACATTATAGACACAAACCAAAATTAAAATCATCCTTCCACAAAACAACTTTGTCATTCTTCAGTGATTTTTTAATATCTATTATTCTTTGGTTAGAAGATCCTCTAAATCTGAGATTGTTTTTAAAAAACTCTTCCTCATATTTTCCGTCAACCAAAACATCGCATAATTCTAGCAAACCAAATTGCACCTTATTTGAAATTATTTCTTCATATCTATGACCGCTATAAATCCATATATTTTTATCTGTGTTTTGTTTTACCATTTTAGCTAGCACAGCCAGTGATTCTGCCTGCATCATTGGTTCACCGCCTATAAATGTAATATCCGTAAATTCTTCGGTAATTTTTTTATATACATCATCTATTTTCATTTTTTTTCCGGATTTTATGTCCCATAAATCTCTGTTGTGACAACCTTCGCAGCAAATGTCACAGCCACTTAGGTACAGAGAAGTTCTGAATCCAATTCCGTCCACTATAGTATTGGGAACTATATCTGCCACATAAAGAAATTTATCCATCAGCTGTGACACACTCTGTCCCTTAATTCAGCCTTTTTGGCATCATTCCAGCTGTCAACTCCTCCAACAAGATATCCGGTTATCCTTTGAATGGTATCAATGTCACTGCTTCCGCACTCTGGACACAATTCTAACTTTTCTGAAGCATCTTCATAACCGCAGCTTTTGCATCTATTTCGAGTATGGTTTACAGAACCATATCCCATGTTATATCGATCCATAAGGTCAACAGTTTGAAGCACAGCTGAAGGATTATGAACTGCGTCACCATCAAGCTCCACATAGAATATATGCCCACCTCTTTCATAATCATGGTAAGGCGCTTCTATCTTGGCTTTGTGCTCTATTGAGCATTTATACCAAACGGGAACGTGCGAGCTATTCGTATAATATTCTTTATCAGTTATGTGAGGAATGCTTCCAAACTGCTTCCTGTCTTTTTTTATAAATCTTCCGCTAAGCCCTTCCGCAGGAGTTGCCAGCAAGCTATAATTCAAATTGTAGTATTCAGCCTTTTCTTTTATCTTGGAATTCATGAACCTTACTATTTCAAGCCCTAGTTCCTGAGCTTTTTCGTTTTCTCCGTGATGTTTACCCGTTAATGCTATCAGTGCTTCAGCGAGGCCAATAAAGCCTATCCCTAATGTTCCATGCTTCAAAACACTTTCAACGCTGTCATTTGATTCCATCTTTTCACTGTCAATCCACATTCCGTTCATTAGCATGGGAAACTGCTTTTTAATAGCTGTACTTTGGAATACATATCTGTCATGCAATTGTTCCGCTGCAGCATCTATACATTTTTGAAGCTTCTTAAAAAACTCTCTTTTTCTGTCCTCAGGCTTTTCTATTTTCATGCACTCCAGCGCAAGTTTTACTATGTTTATGGTTGTAAATGATAAATTTCCTCTGCCTATGGATGTCTTTTCGCCGTGCCTGTTTTCAAAGACTCTGGTTCTACACCCCATTGTTGCAACTTCTTTTTCAAATCTTCGCGGATCATCCCCATTCCAATCCTCGTGTTGATTAAAAGTAGCATCTAAATTAAGATAGTTAGGAAAAAATCTTTTGGCAGTAACCATGCACGACATTTTAAATAGATCGTAATTTCTATCCTCCGTCAGATAGTTTACACCACGTTTTTTCTTCCATATCTGTATGGGAAAAATAGGGGTCTCACCATTTCCCACTCCTCTGTATGTAGAAGCAAGGATTTCCCTGATTATGCATCTTCCCTCAGCACTTGTATCCGTACCGTAGTTTATAGAGCTGAACACCACCTGATTGCCTCCTCTGGAATGTATGGTATTCATATTATGAATAAATGCTTCCATGGACTGATGAACTCTTTTTACAGTATTGTTTATTGCCTGCTGCATATATCTATCATTGCTTTTAAGCCCGTTAAGCGGCATTTCCATGTAATCGTCAATTTCAATATCATAAAGCCCTTCAAGGTCAATATCCAGGAGTTGCTCAATTTTTTTAATTTCTTCCTTATACGTCAGCCTTACATATGGAGCAAGATAAAAATCAAATGCGGGAATTGCCTGTCCACCGTGCATTTCATTTTGTATCTGCTCCATTGAAATACATCCAATAATTGATGCTGTTTCTATTCTTTTTGCAGGCCTGCTTGATCCGTGCCCTGCCCTAAAGCCGTTTTTAAGAATGTAATCCAGCGGATGCTGAAGGCATGTAAGTGATTTTGTAGGATAATAATCCTTATCATGTATATGAATATAATTGTTTTCCACATACTGCTTTGACTGCTCTGATAAAAGACAGTCATCCACAAAAGGCTTGGATGACTCACTTGCAAACTTCATCATCATTCCCGCCGGTGTGTCCGCATTCATATTTGCATTCTCTCTGGTAACATCGTTGGGGACTGCATTAACTATGTCCATATATATATCGTACTTTTTTCTGCCCCGAGCTATATTCCTTTTGTTTCTGTATATTATATATTCCTTTGCAACATCCTTTCGCATACTTGCCATAAGCTTCTTTTCAACCAAGTCCTGTATATCCTCAACAGATATTGTCTCTTTGGTTTCATCAGTGATTTCCTGTGCTATTTGCTTTGCAAGTGCAATATCCTGTCCCGCAGCGGTATGATTCATAGCCTTTAGTATCGCATCGGATATTTTACTTTTGTCAAACTCTATCAGTCTTCCGTCTCTTTTTATTACATTCATTTCATACCTCCTTTATTAATACTTTTTATCATAGCCTCTTTTTGTTATAATCTTGTTATCTTTTACATAAGTTGAACTATTCCCAACTATTACAATGCTCAGCATATCCACATATTCATAGTCTATGGTATCTATAGTACATACACGTATCTCCTGATTTTCTCTTCCGGCATTTTTAACAATGCCCACGGGAGTTGTACCTGATTTGTGGTTTTTCATAATTTCAAACGCCTTTTTCAGATAATCAGGTCTTCCCTTGCTTCTCGGATTGTATATGCATATTATGAAGTCACCTTCTGATGCAAGATTAATTCTTTTGTAAATCAAATCCAGAGAAGTAAGTAAATCACTTAAACTGATATGACAAAAATCATGCATAAGTGGTGCTCCCAGCACAGCTGCAGCTGCAGTTGATGCTGTAACACCGCTGATAATTTTAACATCTTCGCCGTCGGAATACTCCAGCACAAGTCCTGCCATTCCGTACACGCCAGCATCTCCCGAACTAATAAGCGCAACAGTTCTGCCTGTTTTTGAAATCTCAACAGCTTTTTTTACCCTGTCGACCTCCTGCTTCATTCCGTTTGAAATTACTTCCTTATCTTTTATAAGTTCCTTTATAAAATCAATGTATGTTTTATAGCCCACTATAACATCTGATTTTTTTATGGCCTCTAGAGCTTCGCCAGTCATGCCTTCTCTTTTTCCCGGGCCTATTCCTACTGCATATATCATGACAGCTCCCACCTTTTGTTTATTAATATGGTTGTAAAATAAGAAACATCTTCTTTTTTTATCTGCTCAATATTTTTATAAATAACTTCCTCATCTTTTGACGAATTGCTCACAATTATAGCATGTCTGCTCAAATTTTCGTCCACAAGCATGGATACGATTTTGTCAAAATTGCTATACACCTTCATGAGCACAATAGAATTTTCATTTTTAATATAACTTCTAAGTTTTTCCTCATCTATTGTAGCAGGCAAAATTACCAGCGGATCATTTCCTTCAACAAGGGGAAAATTGTTATTGGATGCAATATCCAAAAAAGATGCAATCCCAGGTACGGTCACCACAGTAACCTTGTTCTTTAATATTCTTAAAAGATATATGTATGTGCTGTAAACCATGGGATCTCCTATGGTTACAAAGCCAACCTTCATGTTGTTGGAAACATCCTTTTCAACCTCAAGAACAATACTTTCCCAAGCTTTTTGAAGCTCTAAGGTATCATAATTCATAGGAAAATGCCTGCTCTTTATAACTGTTTTTTCATCTACGTAATCTTTAATAATTCTATATGCCGTGCTGAATTTTTCTTCCTCTTTTGCAGTTGGAACATAAAGCACATTTAGAGTCTTAATAACATCAACAGCTCTTTTGGTAACATGGCCACTGTCACCGACTCCAACTCCTATGCCGTAAAATATTCCTTCTGTATATTTATCCATCATTGCTTACGCTCCTCTATATTGTACAACAGAGCATTGCATATAGCAGCAGCCACATTGCTGCCTCCCTTTCTTCCACTTGCAACTATATATTCCGTATCTTCAAGCGTCATTATAAGCTCCTTAGCCTCTACAACATTTACAAATCCTACTGGAACTCCTATTATTACCTCGGGCTTTATTTTATTTGCCTTAATAAGTTTGTAAAGTTTTATCAAAGCCGTCGGTGCATTCCCTATTGCAAATATAATTGGTCCACTTATATTACAAGCCCTTTCCATGGAAACAGTTGCTCTCGTTTCTCCTCTTTCCTTGGCCTCTGCGGCTACATCTTCCTCCGCCATAAAACAGCGCACTTCAACTCCGTATTTTTCGGCAGCATTTTTGTTTATTCCGGATCGTGCCATATTAGTGTCCGTAACTATTGTAGCCCCATTTTTTAGAGCTTCTTTTGCTTTTTTAACAGCATTCTGAGAAAAACACATACTCCTCAAATAATCAAAATCCGCTGTAGTATGAATTACTCTTTTAACTATGGGTTCAATTTCTTTTTCAAGAACAACATCACCCATTTCACTCTGAATTATTTCAAAACTTCTTTTTTCAATATTATGCGGTTCTACAAATTTAATATTTTCCATTATTTCTCCTGTTCATAAAGGTTTTTTACATCAAATTTATTCAAAGTTAACTTCATAATCATCAATAGATGCCGCAACTGTAACAGAATTAACCACAGTCTTATTTATGAACAGCCTTCCATTCTTGCTTCCCATAATTGCGGATCTTTCACATACACTGTCTACACCGGCGATACTTTTTACAAAATCAGAGTTGGTAAACTCCCCATGAAGACTGTTAAGCTCATCCTTAGAATATGTGTGAAAGGGAACTTTAAAAATATCTGCCGCTTTTTTTATTCCGTATTCATCTTTTTTTAAATCTATGGAATTTATGGAGCTAACTGCAAAATGTGAAATACCATGTTCGTTGAGGACTTTCTTAACTGCAGCATAAACGTCCTTAAAATCCGCTCCCTTTCTGCATCCAACTCCTATGGAAACAATTCGCGGGATAAGGTTTAGTGTGTTTTTAAAAGGTCGTCTGCCGGAATCAAGTGCTATGCATATTCCTGTTTCTTTTTCTCCACAATCTATCTCAAGCGGAAAGTCTCCTATGACTTTATAATCTGATTCAAATCCTATTTTTTTATTATCTAGTATCTCTGCAGCTATATCTCTAGCTTTTTTTAAGCTAATAATATGAAGATTCTTTCTGTGCGCCCATTCGTCAACAGCAAATTTCCCGTTTACATCTGTAGCAGTTGTAATAATTGGATTGCCTCCTACAATATCTGCTATTTTTATTGTCAACCTGTTTGCCCCTCCTATATGCCCACTTAAAAGAGAAACTACATTTATCCCCTTCTCATCCATACATACTACGGCAGGATCGCTTTTTTTACTTCTTACAAAAGGTGCAACCGCCCTTACAGCAATGCCTGCTGCACCTATAAAAATTATGCAGTCTGCATCACTAAATGACTTTTCAACTGCCTTGTATAAATTCTCTTCACGAGGCTTAGCAAACTTAGATGAATCGGCATACTTTTCAGGAACGTAGGCATTCACCGAGTATTTAATTAAATTTTCAATCAGTTTATCGCATAGCTTTGCACCATTTTTTGAAAATGCATATATGTCAATCTTCATATTTCCACGCCTCTTGTAAACGTTCAGATTTTGCATCTGAGTACTGACCACTGTACATGCTTGATTTTTTGATAAAATTTTCAGCAAACTTTAGATTACCTAAGAAATTGATGTGGGGATATCCCATAAATTTTGTATCGTCTGCTATTATAGTGTCCCAGCTTCTGGTAGATTCAGGCTTAATCGCACAGAAGGCATCACCTGTATTCGTACTGTCTGAATAGTGAAACTCATGGCCGTTTATAGATTCTCCAATACCGCACATTAAATTTTTATTGCGGCTGGTCAATGTAATATATCCAAACCTTCTGAGAGATTCGGTCATATAGCTGTTTCCTTTCACTGCTCCCACGAGGTTGTATGATTTTCCATCCATATTTGTGAAACTTTCCATAAGATACATGTATCCTCCGCATTCCGCAAATACAGGAAGACCTGAATTAATTTTTCTATTTATATCCCAGAGCATTGATTTGTTCACAGATAGTTCCTCAATATGCAGCTCAGGATATCCTCCTCCTATATACAGTCCCCCAATGCCATCAGGAAGCTTTTTATCGTTCATTGGGCTGAAACTTACAATTTCAGCACCCATCTGCTTAAGCAAGTCCAAATTATCCTGATAATAAAAGCAAAATGCCTTGTCATTGGCAACAGCAATTTTTGTTTTTCCTATAAAGCTTATTCCAGGTTCCTCATACTCCAAGCAGTCAGAATTTTCGGCCAGTTCAATCAGGCCTTCCAAATCAACTGTGCAAAGCGCCTGCCTTCCAAGGTCATCGACTATTTCTTGAAGATTCCCTACTTCTTCAGCAGTCACCAGTCCCAAATGCCTGCTTTCCAACATGCAATCATTCAAGTGTGGCATATATCCATAAACTTTTGCATCCGCATTCATTTCAATAATTTTTTTATAATAATTATACATTGCCTTAGAAACATTATTTAGTATTACTCCACAAATGTTACTGTTCTTTCTAAAAGTCTTAAATCCTTCAATTATTGCACACACTGAAGCAGCCATCCCGTCAGGGTTAATGACGAGAATCACCGGACAGCTTAATGACAACGCCAAATCATATGAACTAGACGACGTGCCATAGCCAATTCCGTCGTAATATCCCATGACCCCTTCTATAATTGAAATATCCGAATTAATACTGTTTTTTCCTAATATATATTTACAATTATTTTCACCAACCATAAATTTATCTAAATTTCTGGAAGGAACTTTTATGACTTTTGAATGAAACATAGGATCAATATAATCTGGGCCCGCTTTAAATGAAGCAGGCCTTTTGCCTCTTAGCATTAGTGCTTTTAAAATTGCTGCTGTTACGGTTGTTTTTCCGCTATTGCTTCCTGCGGCCGAAATCATTATTCTGGGAACTTTTAACCCCACAGTACACCACTTCCATTTCCGCTTATTATGTAAATTGGATTTTGCCCTATCATCATGTCATACTTTCCTACTTTTTTTGACTTAGACACAGAAGCATTTATAATTTCCACATTTTCAAATTTATATTTTTCTATACAGCTCAAGGCTTCATTTAAACTCTGAAGAGTTATTGTATTTACAACAATATTAACATTTGGATTTTTTGCCAAGACTATTTTGATGATTTGTTCCATATTGCCGGAACTTCCTCCTACGAAACAAGCATCCGGCTTCGGAAGACTTTCTATTGCCAATGGAGCTGAACCTTTTACAACCTCGATATTGCGCGTTTTAAATTTCTGAATATTTTTATATATGAGTTCTGCTGCCTGGGAATTTTTTTCCACAGCGTACACTGTTCCACCATGCAATTTTAAAGCTGCCTCCACTGATACCGAACCTGTGCCCGCACCAATGTCATATACTGTATAATTGCTTTTCAGTTTCAGTTTTCCCACGCTCAATGACCTTACTTCACTTTTAGTCATAGGAGCTCTGCCTGTTATAAATTCCTCATCCTTTATTGAACGAAGTCCTTCATCCTTTGATATAAAATCATTATTATGAATTAACATTACTGATAGGCTTTCAAACTTCATGCCTGCAATTTTTTCCGCTTCAGATTCAACTATTCTCTCATTTTCATATGACAGATTTTCTCCTACGCTTACTTTTAGATGCCCCAGCCCCTTGTTTGTCAAAAGCTCACATATTGCCCCCGGCCCAAAATCACTTCCTGTGAGAATGAACGTCTTCTCGTTGAAAATTACATGGGATACTACATTGATACTTCTCCCGTGGGCACTCAAATAGTTTATATCGTCCCAAGGAATGTTTAACTTAGCTGTAAAATACTGAAGTGAACTTATTGCCGGAATGTTTTCAACAATAATTTCATTTTTTCTGGCAATAATTTCAGTAATTTTTTTTGACAGGCTGTAAAATCCCGAATCTCCCGATACCATAATTCCATATGAATTAAAGCGACTTTGCTCTATATACTTGCATATATTTTCTGCATTAGAACTTTCATAAGTTGTTTTACCTGAACCCACAAAGCTTTTAAGCATTCTCCCAGCGCCTATCAGACACTCTGAATCATTTACAGCTTCCTCTGATTTTTTATGCATGTAGCTTAAATTTCCTACACCAAGACCTATAATATAAACTTTTTTCATATAATACCTCTAATAAGCTCTTTGAATTTCTCCAGCGTGATTCCCTCTTCATATGGTTTCTTTAATACAAGACATTCTGCACCGGTTTTGGCGCATGCAGATGCCTTTTCCTCAAAGCCTCCCGATGATGAACTTTCTTTTGTAACAACAAACCTAGCACCAACTGAATTAATCATTGCAGTATTCAATTCCTCACTGAAAGGCCCCTGCATGCAGATAATATTTTTATTTGAGAATCCAAGCATCAATGCCCTTTCTAAAGAGCTCGTCATAGGGAGAATTCTGACAAAAATTCTTTGCGCATAATTACGTACACGTGTAAATTTATCTAAGTCTTTGCTTCCTGTAGCAAGAAGAATATTTCCTTCTTTGTTGTTCAAATATGAAACAATTTCATTAATACTGTCAAAATATAAGCAATGGGAATTTTCACATGCTTCTCTTACTATCCTTATGTAATTAAGTCTGCAGAATTCTGCTGCCTCTCTCACATTTTTGGAAACTTCAGTTGCAAACGGATGAGTTGCATCAATCACAAAATCAAATTGATTCCTTTCAAACAGCTCAATCATTTCTTTTTTATCAAGCCTCTCACAGTAAACTGTAACATTGTTCATATCTTTTATAAATTGCTCGCCGTAATCCGTAGCTATAAACAATCTAACGCTTACACCAATGCCATTCAGAAATTCGGTCAAAAGTCTGCCCTCTGTCGTGCCTCCGAAAATACAAACATGCATTAGTGAGTCCCCTTCCTAAACTCGTGAGTAAATTTCGGATTATACAATTCACTTCTCTCATAGCTATCGCCGAGAAAATTTCCCACAAGAATAAGTGCAGTCTTAGTTATATTATTTTTTTTCATTGTTTCAGGCAGAGTTTTCACAGTACATCTAAATATTTTTTCATCTGGCCATGTGGCCTTGTAAACGACTGCGACAGGAGTTTCTTCGCCGTACCCTCCTGCAATTAACTCCCGGGACAATTCCTCAGTCAACCCTGAGCTTAAAAACAATACCATTGTCGCATTGTGAGCGGCAAAAGAACGTATGCTTTCTCGTTCCGGAACGGGAGTTCTTCCCTCCATCCTTGTTATTATTACAGATTGGCTCACATCCGGCAAAGTGTATTCAGCTTTAAGAGATGCTGCCGCACCGCAAAATGAACTGACACCTGGAACCACATCATATGAAATTCCATAGGACTTCAAAATATCAATCTGTTCTCTTATTGCACCGTAAATGCTTGAATCACCGGTATGAAGCCTAACCGTGCTTTTGCCTTCCTTTTCCGCCTTTTTCACAACCTCAATTACCTCTTCAAGGGTCATATGAGCGCTGTTGTGAATTTCCGCTTCTTCCTTTGCATATTTTAATAATTCCTTGTTTACAAGAGACCCTGCATATATAATAACATCTGCTTCGGACAAAAGTTTATGCCCTCTTAATGTTATTAAATCTGCAGCTCCGGGTCCTGCCCCTACAAAATTCACCATATGTTTTCTCCTACCAATTCAAGAGCCCATGCTTATTTGAATACATTATAAGCTTAATGTTAATTCTGTCTCCTGCTCTTCTGTTTATATAATAAAGGGCTCTTTCATATATTTTTTTAATTACTTTTTTATCCAATTTTTCCTTCTTTAATATATCTATTGCCTGCTCAGTCGTAACACTTGATAAAATCTGAGATATAACGTTACTTCCCGCACCGTATAGACCAGCATAGCAACCTAGCATTTCCATTCTAAAATCACCGGTATTGGAATGTGTATTCATCATACCTCCGGCTACTTTAACCAATTTGCCTATATGCCCTACAATGAGTATTTCCTTATAATCAAGCTCCAAGGCATAATCCAGCACTTCTCCCAAATAGTTGCTGAATTTAAGACTGTTTTCACCTTTTATTCCCAAGGTTTTGTCTATAAAGTTTTCTGCATAGTTTCCCGGAAACGCCAAAAGCGTATTGTATCCTCTTTCTCTTATTACCTGCATTTCAATCTTAAGGCTGTCAATAAGAGCTTTTTCGCTCATAGGTTCCACTATGCCCGTAGTTCCTATTATAGAAATACCTCCTACAATTCCAAGCTGCGGATTAAAAGTCTTTTTTGCAACCTCTTCCCCTTCGGGGACAGATATCACTATATTAACTCCGCCGCTATACCCATATTGACTGCAAATTCTCTGAACATTTTCAGTTATCATTTTTCTGGGAACAGAATTAATAGCAGGTTCTCCAACAGAACAATCCAGACCTTTCTGAGTCACTTTTCCAACACCTTTTCCTCCAATGATATTTATTTTTCCCGAATCATCCAAACTAACATCGGCATAAATTAAAATACCATCCGTGGAATCAGGGTCATCTCCGCTATCTTTTTTAACACAACATCTCACTCCATGCACGCTGAAAACCGGAGTCTTAATATCGATAATTAATATCTCGCCTCTTGGAAGCCTGACTGACACCTTATCTACAGTTTCGCCTGTAAATATCATCAATGCTCCGGCAGTTGCCGCAGCTGTAGCACATGTTCCTGTGGTAAACCCACATCTTAACTTTTTTCCGTTTACAACCATATACTTTTCCATACGCACCTCTTTAACATATTTTACAAGCACCAAAAGAACTTCCGTTTTTACGGAAGTTCTAAATAACAATAAATGTCCATACTCTAAAATATGTCCTAATTTTAGATAATCCTCCCGAAAATCTACAAATATATATCTGGCAGGTCTCCTGACTTTCGGATCATCTAACACACACCTTCCCATGTGCAAACACAGTGGTATCAAGCATTATCACCTTTCACAGTAGCGGGGGCTGTAACAGCTTTTACTGTTTTCCCTTTTAAAACAAAAGTTACCAAGACATAATATTCGGTTCAATTAATTATATAATACGCATTAGCCATTGTCAATAAATTATAGGTCATAATAGAACCACCTCTTCTTACTTTTTATGCTGACTCTCCCAAGCGTATTTATTGACAATTAAAATATAATATACTATACTTAAACTAATTAAAAACTATAATATTGGTGCGCCTTGCGATAATAGGGAATTAGGTTAAAATCCTAAACAGTCCTGCTGCCGTAATGAGAGAGCAATTTTTAAGGTTCAGCCAGCCACTGGATACCCGGGAAGGTTAAAAATTTGCTGTGACCTCTGAGTCGGAAAACCTGCCGATATTATTTGCGTAAATACTGCAAGTGCCATATTCTTCAGGAGAAAAGAACAATGGCTGTATTAATAATCTGAACATATTAAAAGCATTGTGGATTTTACGTTTCGGTAATTTGTCGAGACGTTTTTTTATGTCTGCATACTTATTAATTAAACAACAAATACACTGTTGCATGAATTGATTAATTGGAGGAAAACAATGAAAAAAAGATTGTATTTACCTATTTTTGCATTGATTATTGTATTATCTCTGTCGGCATGTACAAGTGAACAAGCACAGCCCGACCAACCGCTAGATGAAAATTTAGATCAAAATGCCCAGCCTATCACCGAAGACAGGGCAGGAAACAAAATTGATATCCCTTCTGAAATTGATAGAATTATATCTATATCACCTGCCAACACAGAAATGATAGTTGCTTTAGGACATGGAGATAAACTTATTGCAGTTGACAAATATTCAGAAAATATAGATGGAGTTCCAGATGACGTGCCTTTTTTTGACATTATGAACCCTGATGTTGAGCAGCTTGTAGCACTGGAGCCTGATATAATTTATGCCACAGGAATGAGCATGAGTGACGGAAATGATCCTTTCAAAACCATTAAAGATCTTGGAATAACTGTTGCATACATACCGTCAAGTGACAGTATAGAGGGAATTTACAAAGACATAATCTTTATAGCTGACTCTCTTCAAGCCGGTGAAAAGGGCAGAGAGATTGTAGACAACATGAAAACTGAAATAGCTAGATTCAAAAAAATTAGCACAACTATTGAAAACAAAAAAAAGGTATACTTTGAAATTGCTGCAGCTCCCAATTTATACAGCTTTGGCAGCGGAGTGTTCTTAAATGAAATGATTGAATTGCTTGGAGCTGAAAATATTTTGAAAGATCAGGAAAAATGGGTCTCTATATCAGATGAAGTAATAGTAGCGTCTAATCCCGACATAATACTCACAAATGTAAACTATATAGAAAATGCTGTTGATGAAATCAAAAACCGCACTGGGTGGGAAAATATAACTGCTGTTAAAAACGGTAATGTATATTATATTGACAATAATTTCAGCTCATTGTCCAATCAAAACATAATTAAAGCGCTGGAACAAATGTCCATAGCAATATATCCGGAAGTTTATAAAAAATGAAATTAAGTATAAAAATAATAGTTTATTATTTATTAGGTTTATTAGTATTGCTAATTGGAGTGGCTTTAGGAAGCATATATGTGCCGCCGGGGGATATTGCGGCAATAGTTTCAAGCAAGCTCTTTTCAACAGAGTTACCCTCAAGCATACCAGATGTTTTTGTATCAATAGTATGGGATCTCAGGCTTCCACGAGCCATTCTCGCCTTCATCGTTGGAGGCGCTCTTGCTGTAAGCGGAGCCGTAATGCAATCAGTACTGAAAAACCCCTTAGCTTCGTCCTATACTCTAGGTGTATCATCAGGAGCATCATTGGGTGCAGCTTTTATTATAGTAACAGGGTTTAGCATTCCGTTTCTGAAAATGTTCACATTGCCTGCAGCAGGGCTGTCATGCGGATTGCTTACTGTTTTTTTGGCTGTGAAATTCGCTTCAAAAATGGATAAAAACTTAGAAAACAACACCATCATATTAACAGGAATGGTTTTTTCATTATTTGTAAATGCAATATTGACACTTATTACTTCCATGTCAGGAGATCATATTAAGCAGCTTACCTTCTGGCAAATGGGTTCATTTGCGCTCAAGGATTGGTCTAGCATTTTTATACTATTTCCTATCGTTCTTGTCGGTGTTATTATTATTGCTTTTTATTCAAAGGAAATGGATATAATGACATTTGGAGAAGAACAAGCTTTTACAATGGGAGTAGACGTCTTCAAAATCAAATGGATTTTACTCGGTTTATCGGCTGCCCTGACCGGTAGTGCAATATCCTTTACAGGTGTTATAGGATTTATTGACTTGGTCGCTCCCCATGTTGTAAGAAAAATTTTTGGCTCCGCGCACAAAGTTGTGATTCCTATGTCCTGGATTTTTGGAGGCTCCTTCATGGTAATATGTGATCTAATTGCTCGTACAATCATATCTCCTTCAGAGCTGCCTGTGGGAAGCATAACCGCACTGATCGGCGCACCATTTTTTGCTTATGTATATTTTTCTAAAAGAAAGGAATTATAGATGCTAACTTTATCAAATGTTTCTTCAGGATATAACGGTTATGACATAGTGAAAAATATAGATTTACATATCTCGGAAGGTGAAAGTCTCTGCGTTTTAGGACCAAATGGATGCGGAAAAACAACCCTTATAAAGACGATAGCCGGTATTATACCTCACAAAGGCTTCATAAAAATAGACGGCAGAGAAATATCCTTAATGAAAAGAACAGAAATAGCAAAAAAAATAGCAGTTATGAACCAAATATCCAGTATTTATTTTTCCTATACAGTATATGAAACTGTACTTTTGGGCAGATATCTTCATATGAAAGAAAGAACATTTAAGGAACCTTCTGCCATAGACAGAGAATATACAGAAAAATGCCTGAAAGCCGTCGATCTTTTAAACCTGAAAAACAAGCAAATTAACACACTATCCGGAGGACAGCTTCAAAGAGTATATCTTGCAAGAGCTCTAGCACAAGAGCCAAGTATCATACTTCTTGATGAACCGACAAACCACCTTGACCTTAAAAATCAGGCTGAGCTTATAGATTTTTTAAAAGTTTGGTCCAAGCAAAAAGGCCATGCAGTTATAGGAGTACTTCACGATTTGAATTTGGCCATGAAGCTTGCAGATAACGTGCTTCTTCTTAAAAACGGTAACATAGCTGCCTATGGAAGAGCTGAGGATATAATTTCTTCGAAAACAATTAATGACGTATACGATATGGATGTAGCAAGCTATATGATTAAATCTTTAAAATATTGGGAAAGCTTTTAAAAAGCGCTAAATACCAATTCTATTTATCAATAAATAAAATAACAGCAATTCCTTATTTAATTACTTAATTTTTATATATTCTTTTTTTGGGCATAATATAAAAAATATAGTTTATGTATATAAGGAGATGCCTATGAAAAAAATACTTATTGCTGCCTTGATACTCATGCTAATTTTAACCGCATGCGATAACGGCAACATCGCTGAAGAATCCAATATATCTGATGAATATAGAATTGAAGATTTTTACCCTTTAACTGAAAACACTAAGTACATATATGAAGGTGTAGGAAACGAATTTACGTCATATACGGTCTTCATAGATTATAAAACCGACAGCAGAGTACAGACGAGAACCAATAACGGAGGGTCCGAGTATGTTAAAATTCTAGAATTAAAAGACGGACAGCTAAAAGAAGTATTCTTTCGAGGCGAGACATACTTTCGTGAAAATTTTACAGATGACGAATATGAAGGAGGAAAAATTCTTCTTAAAGAACCTTTAAAAGAAGGAAACAGCTGGTTATCCGGAGAAAATTCCGAAGCCACAATAACTAATATTTCCAAAAAAGTTGTAACTACTCAAGGAAACTTAGAAGCTATCGAGGTAACAATAAAAAACAACAATGAAACCGTAATTGAATACTATGCCAAAAATAAGGGACTCGTTAAAACCGTAACTACGGGAGAAGGCTATGAAACTGTTTCAACATTGTCCGATATTGAAAGCAATGTTCCTTTCATCCAAACTGTAACACTATTTTATCCTGATATAAATGGCATAAATTTAAATACTGTCGACGTCCCTGTATCTTTTAACACCAATGATGAACCTAAGGATGTAATTGAAAAAACCTTAAAGGATTTGTCTGCTTACGAAATATTCAGCCCCAACACAAAAATAAATGAACTTTATTACAGCCTTGAAGAAAACAGCGTCCACCTTGACTTATCTAAGGAATTTGTAACTGAAATGAATTCAGGCGCCGGGTTTGAAGAAAAGATACTAACCTGTATTGCAAATACTCTTGGAACCTACTACAACACTCATAATATATATCTTACAATTGAAGGAGGCTCTTATGAATCGGGGCACATAGTTCTTGAGGAAGGAGAACCGTTATCGGTTGATTACAGCAATACAAAAATTGATGAATAAAAAACGAGGCTTAGCCTCGTTTCAAATTGCAGGCTGAACCTCACTTTTATATTGCATACTCATTTAAATAAATAATTTTACTGCCTTTTTTAACTTCTTTAGCAGGAATTCCAACTACTGTGGAGTTAGGCCTGGTATCATGAAGAACCACAGCATTGGCTCCAACCTTCGTTCCAGACGCTATATATATATTTCCGAGAATTTTTGCAGAACTTCCTATAATTACATTGTCTCCAACAGTCGGGTGCCTTTTACCTTTTTCGTTTCCTGTTCCTCCTAAAGTTGATCCATGGAACATTTTAACATTGTTTCCGATGATTGCCGTCTCACCAATTACAACACCCATGCCATGATCTATAAACAGCCCTTTTCCTATTGTTGCTCCTGGGTGTATTTCAATTCCCGTCATTCTTCTTCCTATATTTGAAACCCACCTTGCCAGAAAGAATTTTTCCTTCAAATACAGGCTGTGAGAAATTTTGTATGCTATCAATGCTTTTATGTGGGGATACAAAAACAGCACTTCTATTCTATTTCTTGCTGCCGGATCCCTATCAAATACAGAATCTATATCTTCGATTATCGAATTAATAAACTTTATCATAACGTCATTCCCCCTTTTAGTAATATTTGACCATCGACATATACTTTTCGCCGCCGTCAGGTGAAACAGTCAATATTTTTTTGTTACTTCCGTATTTTTCAGCCATTTTTCTTGCAGCTGCAACATTGGCTCCCGTAGATATGCCTACCAGTATACCTGTTTTGGCTGAAACCTCAATTGCCGTGTCTATGGCTTCCTCATCAGTTACGGTCAACACCTCATCTACATTTTCTCCACTGTAGGTTTTTGGAATAAATCCCGCTCCAATGCCCTGTATTTTGTGAGCTGACGGGCTTCCTCCTGATATAACCGCAGATTTTGAAGGCTCTGCTCCCGCCGTTATTATTTTGCTGTTATATTCCTTTAAGCGTTTAGATACACCTGTCAATGTTCCTCCGCTGCCTACAGACGCGGTAAATATATCTATATCATTCAATTGGCGGATTATTTCCTCTGCAGTTGTTTTATAATGAATCATCGGATTAGCAGGATTGTTAAATTGATCCGGCATAAAATTATTTTTATCCTTCTTCAAAATTTCATTAGCCCTTTCAATAGCTCCTGACATACCTTTTTGAGCCTCTGTCAATATCAGTGTTGCTCCATAAGAGGATATCATTGCTCTTCTTTCCGCACTCATTGATTCAGGCATTACTATAATTACTTTGTATCCCTTAAGTCTTCCTATCAATGCTAAGCCTATTCCCGTATTTCCGCTGGTAGGCTCGACGATTATACTGTTCTTTTTTAAATATCCCTTTTCTTCCGCATCCAGTATCATCCCTAATGCCGCCCTGTCCTTGATGCTACCTCCGGGGTTAAATTTCTCCATTTTAACAAAAATATTCTCTTCCGGAAGTTTTACCACAGGGGTATTTCCAATTAAATTTAATGTTGTAAAATTATTCATATCATCCCATCCTTTTTGAACCCATAAACTAGAAAATATTCTTAATAGCTAATGCATGCAGATATAAATACAAAAAAACTCCCTCTCTATATAGAGACGGAGTTATCCGCGGTTCCACTCTTTTTGGCATACTGCCCACCTTGTGCTAGCACCATCATGCTATTATACGATAACGGATATGCTCCGCAGCAGCCTACTCTGTTACAGATTTCGGTGCTGTACTCCAAAGGGCACTTCATACATACATCCTGTAAGCATCTTTTCAGCCTTGAGATGCTCTCTCTGAAAATTCAATATATACTACTTTCCTTCTTCATTGTATTTCCTACTAATTTAGTTGGGTATATTTTTTACTCATTATATTATAATAATATAAAAAATGCAACTGTTTTTTTAAAATTTTTTCCACGTGTTTTCTAATTATATTTTAATTTTCTAACCAAATTGTACGTAACCTTAGCAGTAAGGCCCCATATTATATGCCCTTTATAGTCATAAAAATAAACGGGATATCTTATACTTTCCCAATCATATTTTTCTCCGTTGTTAACCATGTGATAAGGAAAATCATCATCTGCCCTCGGAAAATAGTTCATATAATATTTTTCAGGTTCATTATTTAAAAAAAATGAAAAAGGAACAAAAAATAATTTATCAACCTCATCCCGATTGAATTCAATTCTTTGTAAATCCACATTTTTAATATGTCCTAAAAAAGTATAAACAAAAGAGCCGCTTTTACTCGTAGCATAATCCAGCTCGCTAATTATTTCAACACGGGACTCATCTATTCCCAGTTCCTCGCAAGTTTCTCTCACTGCCGCATACTCCGGGCTCTCATTTTCTTCTATTTTTCCTCCCGGAAAAGATACTTCTCCCGGCTGCTTTACGTATTTCGATCTAACCTCATAAATGATGTGCAGCTCGCCTTCTATTTCAATTAAAGGCACAAGCACCGAAAATCTCAAATCGTCATCCATCGGCCGCGGAATAACCTTTTTTATTTTGCTTTTTATTTCGTTCAATTCCATCTATTCAATAAACCTCATTAACCCAAATATTATAAATACTAACCCTGATACTGTTTTTATTATATTAGATGGGATATGTTTAGTCAATGCCGTTCCAATAATTATTCCAATCATGCCTATGACCATCATCCCGGCAACAGAGCCTGCAAGCACCATGTAAGGATACTGAGCTTCCATTGCAAGTGTCATAGCAGTAAGTTGTGTTTTGTCTCCCATTTCTCCCAGTAAAAATGTCATAGCAGTCGTAATTATCGGTCCAAATTTATAGTTTGTTTTTTTTCCATCTTCCTCATCATATAAAATTGTTATTATACCAAACACAACAAATATAAAACCTGCAAATAACTGAAGCAATTTTCCTTGAATTACATTTGACAGACAGCAACCTATGGCTACGGCTGCTCCGTGATTAACAGTAACACCGAGAAATATGCCTAAAAGCATCTGCATTACTGTGTATTTTGCAGCAAGTGTCATTAGCATTAGCTGTGTTTTATCTCCAACCTCGGCTACAAATACCAGAACAAATGCTTCTAATCCCTCTCCCAATATATTTACCCCCCAAATATATTTTTTTACATAATTTTCTTTAATAAATCCGCGCCATATATTATAATATTTGATAACAAGTATAAACAGAACATAAATTAATGATTTTCACGGAGGCATTATGAATTTAAATATATTAATTACTACCGCGCCCTTCGGAAACGGACACAAAATGGTAGCTACAGCATTAAAAAATGCATTTATTAACAAAGGTTACAACAATGTTTTCATTGTTGATCTTTTTACGGAAGCTCATCCTAAAATAACCGAAACAATAAAAAAAGCATACATTAGAAGCTATGAATTCGGAGAAGCTTATTCTATATTGTATTACGGCTCTGAAAAACTTACCGATAAAAAAGTTATTGAATTATATCGAAACTTTGGGTATAAAAAATTGAACGAAATAGCCAGTCAGTTTAAACCGGATGTAATTATAAATACATTCCCCATACTGGCTTCATTGAAGATAAAAAATCAGCTTGGCGAAAATATCCCCGTATTTAACATAGTAACAGACTTCTATGCTCACAAACTCTGGCTGAGTGAAGAGATAGACAAATTTTACATTGCTACGGAAGAACTTCAGGAAGAACTTAAAAAATTGAATATTCCCGTTGAAAAAACTGTGGTGTCAGGCATTCCTATAAGAGATGCCTTTGAGGAAGCCGAAAGCATTTCCATGCTTTACAAAAAGTATAACTTTAAAAGAGGGAAAAAAATTGTTCTAATAAACTCTGGCGCATTTGGAGTGTTTAAAAACATTAAAAAGGTATGCATAGAACTTTGTAAAAATAAAATGATTCAGGTTGCTGTTGTATGCGGGAATAACAAAATTCAGAAGGCAAAACTTGAATCACTTGGGCTCAGAAATCTAAAAGTGTTTGGCTTTATTGAAAATATCGACGATTTATATAAAATTTCATGCTGCATGATTACAAAATCCGGTGGAATTACTTTAAGCGAAGCATTGGCTGTACAAATTCCTTTAATAATAATTAAGCCTGTTCCGGGTCAGGAAAAGGAAAATGCATTATACTTTGAAAAAAAAGGGGCAGCTATTATAGCAAACAATTCATATCAGATTATTGACAGCACTATTGAATTAATTAAAAACCCTTCATTGCTTAATGCAATGAAAAAGAACATGAAGAAAATGCACACAAAAGCATCATCCATAAAAATAGTCGATGATGTAGTTGAAAGTATAGAAAAGTAGAAAGATTTCTTTAATCTTGAACGCGGTGTAAAAATTATAATAAAAATTTCTTCCGCCGCGTTCAAATGTATTTATTTTTATTCTATCCTAATTTAGAACATATTAACTTGCCCAGACGTTCAGTACCAATTCTGATTTTCTCAGGAGCAACACTACCAAAGCTTATCCTCATACAATTATTTCCCTTGCCTCCTCTTTCCACATAGAATCCTTCGCCTGCTACATATGCTACCTTAGCATCAGCTACAGATTCAGCTAGCAGTTCTGTAGTATTTATGCCTTTTGGCAGCTCAACCCACATAAATAGCCCTCCATCAGGAGTAGTTCTTTTTGTACCCTCAGGAAAATATTTATCAATGCATTCCATCATTGTATCTCTTCTTTCACGATACAAATCACATATCATTTTATGATGTGCAGAATAAAAACCTCTATTAAAAAACTCTGCACATAAAATCTGGGGAAGCATAGAAGTGTGTGAATTTGTAGCTGTCTTAATGTCAAATAATTTATTTACTACTTCATCATCAGCCAATATGTATCCAAGCCTGCTTCCTGCAGAAAAAATCTTTGAGAAACTATTAGCCAATATTGTATGTCCATCTCGATCAAATGCTTTTATAGGAAGCAAGTCACTGCCGCTGTATCTTATATCGCGGTATGGATCATCCTCCAAAATTATAACATCATACTTACTTCCAAGTTCTGCGATTTTTTTTCTTCTTTCCAATGCTAATGTAATACCTGTGGGATTTTGGAATGTAGGTATCACGTAAATCATCTTTGGATTGTATTTAATAATTTTAGCTTCCAAATCCTCAGTATCCATCCCTTTCTCATCCATACCTACAGCGATGCAATTCGCCTGAAACATTTCAAAAACTTCTATGGAATGTACAAAGCTTGGTGATTCAACTAATATTATGTCTCCCGGATTGATGTAAAGCTGACAAAGCATATTTATGGCTTCCATTCCGCCGCTGGTTATAACTATATTGTCAGATTTTGCGTTTACTCCTTTAGGTGCCAGCAAATCATTCACTACAACATCCCTCAAATCTGATATGCCAAGTACAGGTCCGTACTGCAGTGCTTCAATTCCTCTTTTCTCTGTTCTCATTATATCATTTGTTATTTCTCTTATAATATCAACAGGAAGTGCTTCTTTGGCAGGCGCTCCTCCGCCGAAAGATATAATTTCAGGATCATTCATAGCTCCAAACAATCTTTTTACTACTGCTGCCGAACTTTCCATGTTTGAAATGCGTTTTGCAAATTTAGACATAATATCACCTTCCATTTTTATACTTTTCTTTTTAAACTAGGTTTTTCGAATTTATCAATACATTTTTTGAATTGCCAAATTATTTTTGCATTAACAAACACAAGGAGCCAAATAGGCTCACTATTATTTATGTTTATTTTTCCCAATTTTCTCACGGAGAACTTTATAAAGACATTTTTTGAAATTTTCATCTTGCTCTTTAGTTCTTTTTGATGGCCCCTTTGTTTTTCCGCCTTGCTTCCTTATTCTAGCGCTGATGTATCTGGATTGAAGCAAGCTGTCTATGTTATTCTTATTTATAAAAAAACCTGCTGTATGGATTACTGCTGATGCCTTCCCCAATACAAGACTTGAAAGTCCGTAATCCTGAGTAACAAGAATATCATCCTCCTTGAAAATTTGAACTATCTTATAATCCACGGATTCTCTTCCCTGCTCTACTACAAAAACCTGGTAATCACTTACAATGTAATGATCAATATCTACAACAATAATAAGTTCAATTCCAAATTCCCTAGCTGCCTCTTCGCATATTTCCTTTACACGCTGTGGACATGCATCTCCATCTATAATGATTCGCATGAAAAATCTCCTTTTATATTTAAATTATGACCTATTACATTTAAATGTTAAAGTAATATCAGAAATTTTACTATTTTATTTCTCTTAATAGTGGTGCCTAAGGTTTAATTAATATTGCAGCTTAAGTTATAAACTTGTTTTTTCCTAAATTTTCTTGAGTGAGTAAATATCATTCCTTACATGCTTTAATAGCGGAAGTTCACTTCTCACCTTTTTTACATAATCCAAATCAATTTCCTGAATTATGTATCCCTCTTTTTCATCCATCCTGTTTAAAACATTGCCCCACGGCGACACAACTAAGGAATTTCCGTATGAATGATATGATGACTCCATATCTCTTGCCGGTGCAACACCTATTGTATATACTTGATTGTCCAGAGCCCGCGACCTGAAATTAAGCTCCCAGTGAGCCGGCCCTGTTGTCATATTAAATGCCGCAGGGTAAATTATCACCTCAGCTTCTTCCGCAGCAATTAACCTGCTCAACTCCGGAAATCTTATATCGTAACATACAGCAAGCCCTATTTTGCAAAATTTTGTATCAAAGATTGTCACATCTTTTCCCGGCGTAAATGTATCTGATTCTTTGAAATACTGCCCTCCCTTTACATCTATATCAAATAAATGCATCTTCCTATGCTTTGCTATTTGTTTTCCACTTCCGTCAAAAACATATGAGGTATTATATATTTTATATTTTTCCAATTCAGGTATGGTTCCTGCCACCACATATATCCCAGAACGATCTGCTGCTGCTCTCAAAGCTTCGTAGGCAGGTCCTCCCTGTTCTTCACTGAATTTTTTAAAATATAAACTATCGTAGGGGCAGCAAAACATTTCCGGCAGCACAGCCAAATCAGCACCTTCTCTTGAAACTTTTTCAATTAAATCCACTGCATTTTTAATGTTTTTCTCTTTATTATCGTAAACCTTCATCTGCAGTAAGGCCGCATTAAATTTACCCATGATATACCTCCACTTATTTTTATTTATTATAATTCATATAGATATCGTTTACAAGTGCCTCATACGCTATCTTCAGTATAAATTTTCAATCCTTGGTAATTATATTTATAAATAAATCGAAAAGGAGCGCAAAATGAAAAATTACTATAAGATTATTTCTATTTTGTTATCAGTTATAATGATATTTTCTTTGGGATCATGCCAGAATAACCAACCGGATAACAACCAGACCCCCGAAGAAGAACAAGAAAATTTGGTTAATACAACTGTGCAAGGGGAATCGCAAGGAAAGTATGGCCCTATAAAGGTTGAAGTAGTAATCGAAAACTCCGAAATCAAGGGTATAAATATTTTGGAAAATTCAGATTCAGGATACACCAATACTGTTGTCGATAACATAATAACACACATGATAGAGACAAATTCTACAGATGCAGACACAGTTACAGGAGCAACCTTAACAAGCGGCGCGCTAATAAGAGCAGTTAGTGATGCAGTAAATCAGGCAAATGTTACTTTAACGGCAAAAAATGTTGTTAAAGAAATTGAACCTGCTGAGGATGCATCAACAGATATAGTAATTGTAGGTGCTGGAGGCGCCGGCATGACCGCAGCAATTGAAGCCACAAACCAAGGTTCTAATGTAATTGTAATTGAAAAAAACGCCTTCATAGGAGGAAATACAAACTATGCTACAGGCGGTATGAACGCCGCCGGCACCAAGTATCAGGAAGAAAAAGGCATCGAAGACAGCCCGGAGCTTTTTTATGAAGATACGATGAAGGGAGGGCATGACCTTAATGACCCAGAATTGTTGAAAGTATTCACAGAAAAATCAGCCGAAACATTAGACTGGCTGGAAAGCCTTGGAGCAGATTTATCCGAAGTCGGCAGATCTGGAGGTCAAAGTGTTGACAGACTGCACAAAGCGCCTCAAGGAATGCCTATTGGCTCTCACCTAATGGACGTATTTCAAACTCAGGCAGATAATTTGGGCATTGAAATAAGATTGAACACAAAAGCAATCGAAATATTAACCGACGACACCGGTTCAGCTGTCGGAATAAAGGTTGAAAATGAGGACGGTAATACTTACAATATAAATGCTAAGGCGGTAATAATTGCAACGGGCGGCTTCGGTGCAAATGCTCAGTTGGTGGAAAAATATAACCCAGAGCTTAAGGGATTTGGAACTACAAATCAGCCCGGCGCAACCGGCGATGCGCTGGCAATGGCAGAGAAATTAGACGTGGCGCTTGCAGATATTGACCAAATACAGACACATCCCACTGTTGTACCTGTGATTAATGAAATGATTACGGAAGGAATACGTGGCGATGGTGCAATTTTAGTAAACCACACAGGCAAAAGATTTATAAATGAGCTTGAAACCAGAGATGTTGTATCAGAGGCTATATTATCTCAGGAAGGCGCAACTGCATTTATTGTTCTTGACAATCAGGTTTTTGAAAAAGCCTCTACTTATGAAAAATATAAAAATCAGGGACTTTTGAAGGAGGCAGCTTCAATTGAAGAACTTGCGCAAATGATGGATGTAGATTCTTCGGAACTTAAAAATACAATTGAATCTTACAACGTATACGTGACAGGAAAATCCGATACAGAATTCGGCAGAACTTCCCTGGATGTAGAGCTTACTCAAGCCCCTTACTACTACGTAGAGGTTGCTCCGGCCATACATCACACCATGGGCGGTTTGAAAATTAATACAAATACTGAGGTTATAAATAATTCAGGTGATATAATACCGGGACTCTTTGCAGCCGGCGAAGTAACAGGCGGAATACACGGAGGCAATAGAATTGGCGGTAATGCGGTAGCAGATATAACCATTTTCGGAAGAATAGCAGGAGCAAGTGCATCAACTTTTGTAAAATAAAAGTCATTTAATATAAGTAAACTAAATTATAGAAAGGCAGCCAAAAATCTAGGCTGCCTTTCTGATGAACTATTTTATTCTAATTCTGCTATTAACTCTCCTGCTACTACTCTCTGGCCTTCCTTGACATGAATTTTTGCAACTGTTCCTGCCAACGGCGCCAATACATTTGTTTCCATTTTCATTGCTTCCAATACCGCAACAGGCTGACCCGCTTCAACTTTATCACCTTGTTTCACGAGAATTTTATAAACATTTCCGGGTATGTTTGCTCCTATTTCGTATTGATTACCAGTATCAGCCATAACTTTCTCAATAGATGCAGATTTTAAATTAACCGCATTTTTATCTTTTACCGTTATTACTCTTCTGTTTCCGTTTGCTTCAAATGCAATATCCTTTGTTCCGTCATCATTTGCTTTTACTTCCACAAGCTTGATGCTAAGCTTCTGGCCTTCAGCGATTTTAACCTCGCATGTTTCTCCTTCTTCAAGACCGTGGAAGAAAATATCACTTCCCATAAGTCTGAAACTTCCCTGCTCTTTTTGGTCTTTAATGTAGTCTTCAAACACTTTCGGATACAGTGCATAGCTCAGAGCTTCTTCATCAGTACCTTCAAGCCCGTGTTTTTCTCTCAGCATACCTTTTATAAAATAAAAGTCTTCCGGCGGCAGAAGTTCACCAGGTCTGCATTTGATAGGTTCCTTACCCTTTAAAACAAGCTTCTGAAGTTTTTCTGGAAAACCGCCCTCCGGCTGGCCCATCATGCCTTCGAAGTATGATACAATTGAGTCTGGGAAATCCATATCTTTGGCTTTTTCATAAATATTTTCTGAAGTCAGCTCATTTTGAACCATAAATATAGCCATATCTCCTACGGCTTTTGATGACGGTGTAACCTTTACGATATCACCAAGCATCTCATTGACTGTCTTAAACATATCCTTGACTTCTTCAAATCTGTGTCCCATACCAAAGCTTTCAACCTGTGGTTTAAGGTTCGAATATTGTCCTCCGGGAATTTCATATTTGTATATTTCCGCTGTACCTGTTTTTAATCCGGACTCAAACTTATGGTATACAGGTCGAACAGCTTCCCAATAATCAGAAATTTTCTGCATATCATCCAAATCTAGCATAGTATCTCTTTCTGTATTGTTCAACGCTGCAATAACAGAATTCAAAGGAGGCTGACTTGTAAGCCCCGCCATTGAGTTGAATGCAGTATCAACAATATCCACTCCTGCATTAGCAGCAGAATACACTGTTACAACTCCGTTTCCGCTTGTATCGTGAGTATGGAGATGAACGGGAATTGACAATTCATTTTTTAAGGCTCTTATAAGCTTATCAGCAGCCATTGGTTTTAAAAGTGCAGACATGTCTTTTATTGCAAGCACATGCGCTCCTCTTTTTTCAAGCTTCTTTGCCATATCCACATAATATTTCAATGTATACTTATCTCTTTTTTCATCAAGTATGTCACCTGTATAACAGATGCTGGCTTCAACTATTTTATTCTGGTTAAGAACCTCATCGATGGCCACTTCCATACCCTCAATCCAGTTCAGAGAATCAAATATACGATACACATCTATTCCTTCTTTTGCAGATGCCTTAACGAACTCTCTTATTACATTGTCAGGATAATTTTTATACCCAACCGCATTTGCTCCTCTTAACAACATCTGGAATAAAATATTCGGCATTTTCTGTCTCAATGTCCTTAGTCTTTCCCATGGATCTTCTTTCAAGAATCTATATGCAACGTCAAATGTAGCTCCCCCCCACATTTCAACTGAAAACAAGTCGCTTGCCATATTATCCATAGCGGGAGCTATTTTCTCCATATCAACAGTTCTTACCCTTGTAGCCATAAGTGATTGATGAGCATCTCGCATTGTCGTATCTGTTAAAAATAGTCGTTTTTGGTTTAGGACATATTTTGAAACTTCCTTAGGTCCTTTTGTATCCAAAAGTTGCTTCAACCCTTGCTTTGATTTATTGTCTTTTTTCAGTTCAGGAACTCTTGGTACATCGAACTGAGGTTTCAACCCCTTTGTCTCATTGACAACAATATTTCCTATATAATTCAATACCTTTAATTCTTTATCTTCTCCGCCTCTAACATTTAGCAGTGACGGGTTATCTGCTATGAATCCTGTGTCGCACTGGCCCTTTTTAAATGTTTCATGATTCAGCACATTCAAAAGAAACCCTATATTTGTTTTGACACCGTGTATTTCAAGCTCTTTCAGTGCTCTTGCACTTTTATTAACTGCATCGCTGAATGTTCTTCCGTGAGAAATAACTTTAACTAGTAGGCTGTCATAGTATGGGCTTATAACCGCCCCTGTAAAACCGTTCCCTCCGTCAAGCCTTATACCAAATCCTGATCCTGTTCTGTATACATCTATTTTGCCCGTATCAGGAGCAAAGTTGTTTGCCGGGTCTTCTGTAGTTACCCTGCATTGTATGGCATATCCGTTTTGCTTTATATCATCTTGAGACTTAATATTTATTTCATCAGAATCCAATCTGCATCCCTGTGCTATAAGAATTTGTGATTGAACAATATCTATACCTGTAACCATTTCAGAAACTGTATGCTCGACCTGAATTCTAGGATTCATCTCAATAAAATAGTGATTACCGTGTTTATCAACTAAAAACTCAAGTGTACCTGCATTCCTGTAATTTACCGCGCCGGCAAGCTTCAATGCATCACTGCATATAGCTTCTCTCTGCTCAGGCGTTATGCTTAATGCAGGTGTAAATTCAACCACCTTTTGATGTCTTCTTTGAATAGAACAGTCTCTTTCAAATAAGTGAACAATATTCCCGTAATTATCTCCAAGCACCTGTACTTCTATATGCTTTGGCCTTTCTAGATATTTTTCTATGAATATATCATCAATACCAAATGCCTTTCTTGCTTCACTCTGAGCACTCCTAAATTCTCTTAAAAGGTCTTCCTCACGCCATGCTATTCGCATACCTCTTCCGCCGCCACCTGCTGAAGCTTTCAAAATTACCGGATATCCACAGAAATCAGCGAATTTCTTTGCGTCACTTTCTGATTTAACAGCCTCTTCGATTCCTGGAATTGTAGGAACTCCAACAGAATTTGCAACTATCTTAGATTTAATTTTATCGCCCAACTTGCTCATCATAACATGATCAGGACCTATGAATACTATGCCCTCTTCTTCACATCTGTGTGCAAATTCTACATTTTCTGACAAAAATCCATACCCTGGGTGTATAGCATCAACGCCCTTAGATTTTGCAAGATTTATTATTTCATCAATACCAAGATAAGCATCAACAGGTTTTTTATTTTTACCTATCTGATACGCTTCATCGGCTTTTGTTCTAAAAAGCGAGTTTCTGTCTTCTTCGGAATAAATTGCGACACTTCTTATGCCAAGCTCTTCACATGCTCTGAAAACCCTGATGGCAATTTCGCCGCGGTTTGCTACCAGAATTCTTTTGAAATTTTTCATCTGTCCCTCCATAACACTCATCAACATTCAATGTATATCATTATAAAAAATAGTTTAACATCATTTTATTAGTTTTACAAGGTGTTTGTTTTATATAATTAAATTTTTTAATTAAAAACTTTATTTTATTTGTTTTGATTTGTAAAATACTTCGTGGTATCGTTTTCTACCTTTTATTATTATGCAATAATTTCTAAAAAAAATCAATCCGCCTGATTTATACAGCAAATTGATTAAATGTGACATACTATTTACTAATATTTTACTTAATTTGTTCAACATCATCTAGCCAAAAGCAACATTTCCATTTAAGTGCTCTGTATCATTGTATAGAATTTCTTTGACATCATTATTATCATCCACATCTACGCATGAAAGACTGCAATTTTGTACTACATTCCCCATCCAGTCCTTACTTATTTTAAATTTTCTGATATATGACTCTATACACTTTATTGTACCGCCGTGAGCTACTATCAATACGCTTTTATTCCTGCACTTGTCTATTACTTCTTTAAAAGCCTTTTCGACGCGGCTGTAAAATTCGGACAAATTTTCTCCGTTAGGATATCTGTTGTTTAACGGATCTTCAGAAATTCTATAAAGAATATCACCGTGAAGTTGTTCAATCTCATCCCATCGCATACCCTCAAAATCGCCGAGGTTAATTTCCTTAAAACCTTCATTTTTTATAATGTCTATATCTCTTTTTCCCCTTACGATTTCAGCTGTGTGGTATGCCCTTTTAAGAGGGCTGGAAACTATGCAGTCAAACTCTATGTCCTCAACCCTTGATGCTAAGAGTTCTGCCCCTAGAATACCCTTCTCCGTGAGTTCGGAGTTTTTGCTCCCCTGAAATCTTCTTTGTCTGTTCCATTCGGTTTCCCCGTGTCTCGTTAAATATATTCTTGTCATACTTGATACTCCTTATGATTACTATTTGAGTTTATAATTGATATAGTAAAGCCAAGCACAAGCCATGCCATTAGCCTCACGAATATCGGTGCAAGCACGGCGTCTATTCTATATAGCTTAACATATAACAACTGTTTCGTAAAGCCGGTTACTTAGGCTCAACACCGACATTAAACCTTTCAATGAACTCATTTTCGGTAATTATAGGTATTTCCAGTTCCTTGGCTTTTTTATTTTTAGAAGAATTAGATGTATTGTCATTATTTATAAGATAATTTGTTTTTGTAGTAACCGAACCCGTAACTTTACCTCCATGTTTTTCAATTAAGGCTTTCAATTCATCTCTGTTTTTAAACCTCTCAACCGAACCTGTTATAACAAAGTTTATATTTTCAAATATCTGTTCAAATTTACTTTTTTCAGACTTTTCCAGCACAACTTCCTTAAGAATATCTTTTACAATCTGCCTCTTGTTCTCATCATTAAAAAACTTAATATAATTGGCAGCCATAACCCCTCCTACGCCTGGAATTCCAGTCAACTCTTCTAACTCCGCATTTTCAATTCTATGCCAATCATCATTAAATTTCCTGCATATGAGTCTGGCATTTGAAAGCCCTATATTAGCTATACCCAGGCTGTACAAAAGTCTTGCCGCTGTGGTTTTCCTTGCATTATTTACAGACTTAACTAAATTTTCAAAAGACTTTTCGCCAAAGCCTTCCATTTGAACTATTGTAGTCTTAAAATTACCTATATGAAATATATCCGCCAATTCTTTTATCATACCTTTTGCAATCAGCTTCTCTATTGTAGCCTCCGACAATCCTTCAATATTTATTGCATCTCTGCTCACAAAATGAGTGAAAGACTTTATCTGCTTTGCAAGACAATTTTCGTTCATGCAATAAAGAGTTTTTATTTCATTTTCATCCTTAATTTTGGTTTCTCCTCCGCATACAGGACAGCTGTGCGGAATTTTTGCATTTCCGCTTCTTGTAAGATTATCAGATATTTGAGGAATTATCATATTTGCCTTGTACACCCTTATGGTATCGCCCACACCCAATTCAAGATTTTCCATAATGCTTAAATTATGCACGCTTGCACGGCTGACAGTTGTTCCCTCAAGCTCCACCGGTTCAAACACAGCAATTGGATTAATCAACCCCGTTCTTGAAGCACTCCACTCAATTTCCAATAGTACGGTTTCTTTAATTTCGTCACTCCATTTAAAGGCTATGGAATCTCTGGGAAATTTAGCTGTTGATCCCAGCGATTCGCCGTACTCAATATTATTATATGTCAGAACCAGTCCATCGGAAGGCAGGTCATTTTCAGTTATGTGTTCTTCAAACCAATTAACCGCATCTAATATATCTGCTGAATCCACCTTTTTGTGTTCTACTACAGAAAAACCCAGATTGCTAAGCCAATGCAACTGTTCTTCTCTTGAATTATGGAAGTCTATTCCTTCTGCCTTTACAACAGAAAATCCATAAAACTGTACATTTCTTTCTGCTGTTATTCTGTTGTTCAGCTGCCTTACAGAGCCACTGCATAAATTTCTGGGATTTTTATATTTTGCTTCCGCCTCATGTATCTCACTATTAATTTTTGTAAAATCAGAATAGCTTATTACAGCTTCTCCTCTCAAAACCAATGTCCCCTTGTAGCTTATATTCAGAGGTATATTGATGAATACTCTTGCATTATTCGTTATTACCTCCCCAACCTCTCCATTGCCTCTAGTAACAGCTTTAACAAGATTTCCTCCCATATATGTCATAACTATTGTCAGTCCGTCTAGCTTCCATGACAGCAATCCTTCGTTTGTGCCAAGCCATTCCTTCAATGCAGCAGCATTTTTTGTCTTATCCAATGAAAGCATTGGTTTCTCGTGCGGCTCTTTTGGCAGGCTTGTAAGCAGTTCATATCCCACATTAATTGATGGGCTGTTGGATAGCACTATGCCGGTTTCTTTTTCCAACTGCAAAAGCTCATCATAAAGCTTGTCGTATTCATAGTTGGACATTATTTCTGCATTCTCCTGATAATATGCCTTATTGGCTTTGTTTAACAAACTTATTTTTTCCTTCATCAACAAAAGCTTATCATCCATAATTTATTCCCTTCCCGCTTATATTTTTTCTATCGGTGCGTATTCCAAGTTCAAATTTTTTAATCCCTTGTTTTCAAACGCTATAACTATTACTTTACTATCGCCATCATCTTTAATCTGAACAACAGTTCCTATTCCCCATGCCTTATGCATAACCCTATCTCCAGGCATAATTTTATCTGATTTTAATTTCGGTTTATCTTCCTTTTTCCCTATATCAAATCCACCTTTAAAAAATTTATTTTTAGTAAAGTGGGATTGTTGTTTGCTGGGATTAACAGAAAAATTCTCATTTTCTAATTTTTCAACCTTCCTTGCGGCAAAAGTTCGCGGATCACTTTCTTCTATGCAATCTTCAGGTATTTCTTTTAAAAATCTAGAGCCCATTTTCATTTCGTGATTTCCAAAACGCATTCTGTCATCTGCATGAGTTATATACAGCATTCTTTTTGCTCTGGTAACCGCAACGTAGAACAACCTTCTCTCCTCTTCCAAATCATCATCTAATTCGTCTTGGTGAATAATAGGGAAAGTTCCCTCCTCAAGCCCAGTTACAAATACAGTATCAAATTCCAGGCCCTTGGCAGCATGCACGGTCATCAGTGTTACCGTGTCTACTTTTGTTTCATCTGTCTTATCTACATCAGCCAGCAAAGAAACGTGAGACAGGAAATCTTCAATACTGTTTTCCTCATACCTTTCCTCAAAGTCCTTAGCGGCAGACAAAAATTCATCTATATTTTCGATTCTGCTTCTTCCTTCAACACTGTCATCTTCCTCAAGCATAGATTTATATCCTGTTGATTCGTATATTTCTTGTATAAATTCCGAAACAGAAATTACATCTTTTTTTATCATAAGCATTTCAATCATGGAAACAAAGCCTTCTACGCTTTTTTCAGCAGATGCAGATAAATTTAGCAGATCCGTATCAAAACATGCTTCAAATTTTGAAACGCCTGCATTATATGAATGCTGTGTTATTAGTTCTACAGTTTTCGCGCCGATTTTTCTTCTTGGTACATTAATTATTCTGTCAAAACTTATGTCATCCTTTTGATTGTAAATAAGCATCAAGTACGCCATTATATCCTTAATTTCTTTTCTTTCGTAGAATTTAAGTCCTCCAACAATTTTGTACGGTATGCCCTCACGAATCAATCCTTCTTCAAGAGCTCTCGACTGTGCATTTGTTCTGTATAAAACAGCCATTTGAGCATAACTGATACTGTTATCTCTTCTTTCTTTTCTCATTAGTGCAGCAACTGTAAATGCTTCATCCTTTTCATTATCAGTTTCTATGATCTTTACAAGATTCCCATCGTTGCAATCGGTAAACAAATTTTTGCCCTTCCTCTGGCAATTATTTTTTATGACTCCATTTGCAACATTCAGTATAATATTTGTGGAACGATAATTTTTTTCGAGCTTTACAACCTTTGCTCCCGCAAAGTCCTTTTCAAAATTAAGGATATTGTTAATATCCGCCCCTCTCCATCCATATATGGACTGATCCTCATCACCTACCACAAATATATTGCTTTCACCACCTGGTTTCTGTCCTAGAATTTTAACTAGGCTGTACTGAATTAAATTAGTATCTTGGTACTCGTCAACAAGAATGTACTTAAATCTCTCCTGATAGTATTTTTTTATATCCGGCTCTGTTTCTATAAGTTTTAGAGTTTTTATAAGAAGGTCATCAAAATCCAGCGCATTTGCTTTCTTCAGTTTTTTCTCATAAAGCGAATATACCTCTCCAACATTCCTTTTATAGAAATCTGTATAGTTTTCCGCTATAAATTTATCAGGAAGTTTCCTGTTATTCTTTTCAGCACTTATTATTGCTTTAATTGAATTAACATTATACTTCTTAGAGTCAATATCTAATTCCTTTATGCAGTCTTTTATTATAATTTTCTGATCGTTTGTATCATAAATGACAAAATTACTATCATATCCTAGTCTTTCAATATTTTTTCTTAATATTCTCACACACACTGAGTGAAAAGTTCCAATCCACATTCTGTCAATTTCATAATCAATAAGCTGGGCAATTCTTTCCTTCATTTCATTCGCAGCCTTATTAGTAAACGTAATAGCAAGTATTTCCCATGGCATTGCTTTTCCTTCTTCAATAAGATATGCTATCCTATGCGTAAGCACACGAGTTTTGCCCGTACCAGCTCCTGCTATAACGAGTATGGGACCTTTGTCATGTGAAGCCGCCTCTCTTTGCTTTTTATTTAATTTATTTAATAATTCCATAATTCCCTCCATTGAATATGTAAGTGTACAATTCCAATTTTGATTCTATAAATTATATCATATCGCACTAACAGGAACAACGGTTTTAATTTACAGCGACTTCTGCTAAGTAGCATATTCTTTCAAATATATATTTATTAGTACAATTCTGTTTATGCTTAGTAATTTTAGGTATAATGATAAAAAGAGCAATTTTTATTTATGCTAATTGTAAAAGGAGGAAAAATGAAAAAAATATTAGTACCTGTAGACGGCTCGGAAGCTTCTCAAAAATCAGCACAAAAAGCTGTGGAAATTGGAAGGCTTATAAATGCGGAAATCACATTTGTAACTGTTGTAAACCTTCCTTCAGAAGACAAATATTCATATTTTGGCATGAGCACAGAAAATGCCTTTATTGTAAACAGAAACAAAATGATGCAAGACCTAATCCAAGAAGAGACAAAAATGCTTGATATAATTGTACGACGACTCGACTGTGAAGGCTTAAATATTACAAAAAAAATAGTTGTCGGAAAAGCTGCTGAAGAAATTCTTAAGCTTGCTGAAAGTGAAAGCTTTGATTTCATAGTCATGGGAAGACGCGGTTTTTCAAACTTCGAAAGACTCTTCATAGGCTCAATAACTCAAAAGGTACTTGCTTCTTCTACATGCCCGGTAATGGTTATAAATGCATAAACAAAAAAATGTTAATGCCGACACATAAAAATGTCGGCATTAATATTATTCTCCATTAGTTAAACAAACATTGAAAAAATTCTTCTTTTGAAATTCGTCCGAGATATTCCTCTACAGATATATCCTTAAATGCATTTTTCACTTCATCTTCATCATATCTCACACCTTGAAGTCTATGCTCTAATTCTTTAACATCGCTCTTGCCAAAGAAATCTCCGTATATTTTACAGCTTTCAATAAATCCATTTTCAACCTGAAGTTTAGCTTCTACACAACCTCCAGCAAACCTGCCGTATCCCTTATAATTGAATTTAGGAGATCTTCCGTAATTCCATTCCCATGTACCGTATCTTTCATCAACCATCTTCTGAATATTATTTTTATCATTATTAGACAATTCAAACACTTCAATAGGCTGATTAAAATATTCAAATATATTTCTTAACAGCACTTGCTTAAATTCTAAAACATCAATATCATCATTTACATAAGGTTTTATGTTTGTAACCCTGCTTGAAACAGATTTGACACCCTTGGATTCAATTTTATCTCTTTTTACATTCAAAACCTTGGATAATGTGTCCAACTTTGAATCAAACAAAAGCGTTCCGTGATTAAGCACTCTTTGCTTATTTATGCTTTGAGCAATACCAGAAAATTTCTTTCCGTCAATAACCAAATCGTTTCTTCCTGACAGTTCGCAATTCACTCCAATTTTCCCCAACGCATTTATTATCGGAATATTATATGTCTTAAAATCTATTTTTTCATTGCTGCCTGACTTTACTATAAAAGAAAAATTAAGATTACCTAAATCATGATATACCGCACCGCCTCCAGTTACCCTCCTTACAACATTTATATTGTTATTTTTAACGTATTCCATATTTATTTCTTCAACTGTGTTTTGGTTTTTTCCAACAATAATGGATGGTCCGTTTCTCCACAGCAGTACAAATTCTTCGTCATAGTCAAGCTTTTTAAATACATACTCTTCAAAAGCAAGATTATAGTGAGGATCAATTGACGTATTTTCTATAAATTTCATTTTCTGCTCCTTTATATATATTTTTTCTGTCAAAAGCACTATAGTGCTTTGATTTTCTTTCATAGCTTTTCAAATCTGCAAAAGCCCAATATTTAAGCTGCCTTAGCAGCTGTATCATTTTTCTGCTGCTTTTATCAATACGTTTTCTCTTATTTCAGTCTCAAATATAATGCTCATTACACATACTTAAATAACTTTTATAATTATATAACATGTATATTTTATAATCAAGCCTAAGTGCTTTCCAGCAAAATCATGCCCCTTACGCAATTGTTAATAATAAACGATTGTTGAAAAAAGTACTTTTTTGAAATATAATAACAATATAAGGGGGATGACATAATGATTAAAAAGTTCACATCATTTTTTTTAATATTAATAATGATATTAACATCGACAGTTACTGTGTATGCTTATGAACCAGAACCAGACTATTACGGGCATTGGGCGGAAAATACAATAACAGAATGGCTTGATAAAGGATATATCAAAGGATATCCTGACGGCTCTTTTAAACCTGAAGCATTTGTAACCAGAGCAGAATTTATTAAAATAATAAATTCATTATTAGGTTATAACGATAAATCTGAAATATTTTTTACCGACGTAACAAAAGACCACTGGTATTACGAAGAAATACAAAAAGCGTATAAAGCAGGAATTTTATCGTGGATATCCACAAATGAATTTTTACCTGATTCCTATATCACAAGAGAAGAGTCCGTTGTAATAGCATCTGAGGCGCTAAAACTTGCACCATCCTCCTCAAAGCTTAAATTCAATGACAGCAGCGATATTTCTCATTGGGCATTTGACAGCGTCTCAGCTGCAGTCCAAGAAGGAATTATTAATGGGTATGAAAGCAATTGTTTTTATCCTCAACATCCTGTAAAAAGAGCGGAAGCAGTTGAAATCTTAAACAGAACATTGCAAAAGTTTAACTCTTCTGATCTTGTTATAACTGATGCCGGTACTGAGATTGAAAACAGAACTGTAAGAAACTTACATATAACAAAGGATGTAGGTGAAGGCGAAGTAACATTAAAAAATGTTACTATAACCGGAAAGCTTTTCGTAGAAGGCGGGGGAGAAAACTCAATCAGAATTGTTGACTCATCCGTTAATCAGCTAGTTGCTAGTAAGGCGAACGGCACTATAAGATTTCTGTTCGAAGGGAAATCTAACGTTGAATCAGCATCTATTAAATCGGATGTTATAATAGAGCAAAATAAGTTTAAAAACGGCGGACTTGAAAGAATATCCATGTATGCTGGTTCATCAATAAGCTTACAGGCTGACAAAAAAACAAGATTGTTATCAAACGATAAATCTGTGGCTTCTATAAAGTCCGGCAGTACAATATATGCAGAAAATCCAGGAATTGCAGTAATATCATACACAACAGCAGGCAAGAAAAACGAAATATGCGAAATTGAAGTAAAAGATCCCTCAAAAGAAACAATAAAGATATTGTCAATAGGAAATTCATTCTCGCAGGATACGTTGTTTTACCTGTATGAAATAGCACAATCAGCGCAAATTAACATTATTGTAGGTAATCTTTATAGCAGCGGATGCTCCCTTGAAAGGCATCTTAACTATGCAATTAACAACGAAAAAGCATATACGTATTATAAATGGTCCAACGAAGGTATGACAGCTTTAAGCTCTTCTACAATGAAAAGTGTATTGACAGATGAAAAATGGGATTACATAACATTTCAACAATCGTCAGGGAATTCCGGTATATATTCTACATACCAGCCATACTTGAATGAATTAATTAATTATGTATATAAAACAGCATCAAACCCCGAGGTACAATTTGCATTAAACATGACATGGTCATATTCAAGCAGAAGTATTAAAGAAGACTTTATTCATTACAACTACAATCAAAAAACAATGTATAATTCAATTGTTGATTCCTACAGGCAGGCTGTTGATGAAACAAATATTGACATACTAATCCCCTGTGGAACTGCAATACAAAATGCTAGGACTAACAAGTATTTAAAAGCTATAGGAAATGAGCTCACAAGTGACGGATATCATTTGAACGCAGAAGTCGGAAGATACATTGCAGGGCTGACAGTATTTGAATCCATAATGAAAGAAAAAAATATAGACAAGAATTTATACGATGATGTTAAGTTTTGCCCTATTACAGGTGAAAGCACAAAAAATTTAATTAAATTATCCAAGAGTGCCGCCATAAACGCCATAGAAAATCCGTTCAGCATACAAACCATAAAATAATTTTACTGCATACAAAAGCAGCCTACATAATGCAGGCTGCTTTAAAATTAATATCCTAATTATCTGCTTTCTTCAAACTGTCTTAAAAGTTTTACAAACAGTTCAGGAACCTTAGCCATATTTTCTGGAGTTTCAACATATGACATACGGAACTGAGTGCTTCCTGGGTTGCTTCCACCTTTTTCAACATCATAGAATCCCTTCATTGGTGCAACCAACAAAGTACTTTGAACGCCATCTATATCTACAGCGCCTTCTCCAGCACAGTATAATACAAAATCAATTGCGTCAAAACCAGGTTTAACTACATTTCTAACATCAACTACAGTATAAATTGATGCATCAGGGCTTGAAACTATAAGACCCGGTTCTAAATCTTTAAGACCTTTTGTTGTTTTAAAAATTAAATCTTTGTAGTAATCGCGAAGGCCTTTGCACCACTCTGAAATTTGTTCCTTGCTTTCGTGAGCTAAAGCTCCAAATATATACTGGCCTATAGCATTAGCACAAAGATTTGCAGTATATTCAGCTGTAGCACGATTATTAAATTCAGGGCTGTCTGTAATAAGTGCGCCTATTCTTAATCCGCATGCATTCCAAACTTTTGATGCAGTTTCAATACTTATTCTTCTTCCTTCTATTCCAGGAACATCTTTGTCTGTAATTCCCCAGATACTAACCAATTCACTGCCTTCAACATAGTATAGCTCACGATAAGCCTCATCACTTGCCATCCACATATTATATTTTACACAAAGTTTTGCAAGATCCTTAAGTGCTTCTTTATCATAAAGCTGTCCTGTTGGGTTGTCATATGGAATAACAAGAAGTGCTCCAGGTTTATTAGCTTTTATCATTTCTTCTATTTCATCAAGTTCAGGAAGACTGAATTTTCCGTCTTCATTTAATTGGCGTTTTATTGTAACTGTTTTACGTCCTATCCTTTCAGCAAAAGAAATATAGTTTGTATAAGCCGGATCTATCATCATAAGAGGTTTCTCAGCAGTACCTGCCGGTCCGCAAATTCCAAGAAGAAACAACTCCATACTTGTTGAACCGCCGTCAGTTACTGTTACTAATAATTTACTTGTATCAAATCCTTCACATTTAAGTATATTTCTAAAAGCATCTTGAGTTTCATCAAAGCCACCCGTTGCAGTATATCGGATTACTCCCTTATTAAATGGACTTTCCGGTGCGTCTAAATTAAACATTCTTTTCATCATTGCAGGATTTGTCGGAAGTGAAACATTCCCTATACCTACGTTAATTACCGCTTCCGGTTTAACTTTACGCTCTGCATACTTCATTTGCGCCAGTCTTACGTCCGAAGGCATTCTTGATTCAAAATGTGCCGACAAAATTGGTTTATTCATTTATAAAAACCCTCCTAAAATTATAATTATTGAGTTGTTGATGTATGTATTTGCATGTTTCCACTCAATTATCATTATATCTAATTAATACACTTTTGTCCATACATTTTGTACAATATCTAAACAATTGCAAGGACAAAACTACTCGTAAAATACTGAAACTTTTAGTCTGTTATTTTCAAAACTCCTGTATTTATCCCGATTTCAATATGAAATAAATTAAATGTCCGAAATATAATTAATAGTAAAGATTTATAACATTATTATTTGTCATACATAAAATAATGTTATAAATTATTTTAAGGAGAGAGTATGATTTCATACAACAATTTAAATAATAATTTGAATCAGACCGAACAAACTGAATGCATCACTTTAGGAACATTAGCTCCAAACTTTATGGCACTTACAACACAGGGATATATCAGATTATCTGATTACAGAGGCAAATGGGTTGTATTGGCAAGCCAGCCCATGGCCTTTACATCAGTTGCTACTACCGAACTTATCGATGCCGCAAGAATATATCCTTTGTTACAAGAACGAAATGCTGAAATTATAGGCTTAACTACAGACAACATATACTCCAATCTATCATGGGTATATGATATTTATCAAAAAACAGGAATAACGATCCCATTTCCAATAATAGGAGATGCAGACCTTAGGGTATCTGAACAATACGGAATGTTAAATCCTAACAGATTATACGGAGAAACGGTAAGAGATACATTTATTATAAACCCGTATGGTAGAATAAGAGCAGTTTTTACTCTTCCTATATCTTGCGGAAGAAACGGAAGAGAATTGATAAGAATACTTGATTCCCTTCAAATTACTGAAAAATATAACTTATACACTCCCGCAGACTGGACGCAGTGGGAGCCCGTTGTAGAACCTTCTCCCCGAACGTATAGCGACCTCATAAATAGGGTTGATACTGCTGGCGATGACGGTGTGGAATGTCCGTTTTGGTACGTATGCTATACAGATCTTCCTGAAGGAGCTGCAGAAGAGATAACTTCAGGTACTCCAACCACGAATATGTTGAAAGCTGATAAGAGATAGAACAATTATCAGCTTTTTTCTTTTATATTTTTTTCACTTAATATATCAATTATAGTATATATGATTATAAATAAAAGGTATAAGAATACCCCCTCCTATGTAATTCCCAATAGCAGATGCAACAAGGTTACTGGCAGCCCCTGCCATTGACACAGAAGAATCCAACATCATTCCTACAGGAAGGAAAAACATATTTGCTACAACGTGCTCATAACCACAAAGTACAAACAACATAACAGGAAACCAGCATCCGAACAGCTTGCCCATTGTGTCCTTTGATGTAGAAGCAAACCACACTGCCAACGTTACAAGCACATTGCACAGTATTCCTCTGCATAAAACCTGAACAAACGGTATTGAAGCCTTTGATTTAGCCACAGTAATCGCTGCTTCCGCCAATTCTGGCTTTTTATACATTCCGCCCATATACAGCAATACTGCAATAAACAATGCTCCCAAAAAATTTCCAACAATAACCTGAATTAATGTACTTATATAATC
This sequence comes from Sedimentibacter sp., assembly GCA_018436705.1. Taxonomy (GTDB): domain Bacteria; phylum Bacillota; class Clostridia; order Tissierellales; family Sedimentibacteraceae; genus Sedimentibacter. The sequence goes on along the minus strand of JAHDLA010000014.1, from coordinate 558 downwards.
TTTTAATGTTATTTCTTTTTTTATCAGCCCAAAGGTCATAAGGCAATTCCCTGTAAAAAGCTCTCCACCCACAAGAACAATCATCATTAACCCTACCGGAAACACTGAAGCCCTTATGAATGAATTCCCGTACGCAGCCAAAAAACCTTGGGCTCCCAATGATATATATGCTCCTGCCATAATGCTTAGCAACATTCTTTTTACTATAGGAAAAGATGCTTTTTTTATTGATGATTGTACAAGCGTGTCTGTAGTTTCTTTTGGTGTTAAGCATATAGAACTCAATTTTTTAATCCCCTTTTATTTTTTATATAACACAGCCGACACACTCGATGCCGGCATGTCGCCAATATCAGTTTATTCATAATTATAGATACTTAGAACAATCCCTTAATTCGTCCGTCAACATCCACATCGATGTTTTCCGCAGCAGGAACCTTAGGAAGCCCAGGCATCTTCATTATATCTCCTGTCATTGCAACTAAAAATCCTGCTCCCGCCGATATTGTTATATCTCTGATTGTTATTTTAAATCCGGACGGTCTTCCCAATATCTTT
>JAHDLA010000015.1 GCA_018436705.1 Sedimentibacter sp. | reverse complement strand
TAGGAATTTAAGAAACAAAAAAGACTGGATAATACCAATCTTTTTGTAAGCTATGGTGCAACCACAAGACATAGATATGTTTTTTATAAATTATAACTTAATTATAAATCGGAAAGGTTGCATTTCGATTTGCAATTAAGGGATATTTCATCCATTCACCGCATAATGGCAGATAGCTACACATTTTAATAGATTATCTAAATAATGACATTCCGTTTATTTCACAAGCTTTAACTCCATATATCTTGCTCCTTTTACAGGATTATACACATATGGGTCTATATCATAAAAGCCAAATCTTTCATACATTTTCTGAGCAGATTTCATATCCGGCAGAGTATCCAGCCTAATAAATTCATATCTCAGCTTGATCGCTCTGTCAATTATTTCAGACAGTAACATTTTGCCTATACCGAAGCCTCTGTATTTATCAGAAACATAGAGTCTCTTCATTTCGCACACTTCGTCGGATATTTTACGCAGAGCGGCACATCCGGCACCATTTCCATCAACCAGTGCAATAAGCAGAGCTCCATCCGGATAGCTGTATTTGCCTGGCAAATTCTCCAATTCTTCGTTAAAATTCTGGAAACAAAGATCTATACCGAGTGTTCCGGCATATTCAAGAAATAATCTGCCGACATCCTCAACCAACTTAGAATCCGTAACATACTTTATTTCTACAACGCCGGTCATTTTTTCCTCCAAATTAATAAATATATTTGAATTGTTCCGAATAGTACAAAATCCTCTTACATAAAGCTGTTTCAATATGGTTGTCATAATAATTATATCACATACCACCCATACGCTCCATCACAAAATAAATTTTTGTCAATTTAAAGTTAAATCTTTATTGACATATTAAATTTATGATTTATATTATTATTATGGCAGTTATTAATTTTACTGTGAGCTTTCTTTATTTTTACACTACTGATACGCTCTCACATTATTTCGTCATTAAGGAGAACAGATAATTATAATGATTAATAGTATATACTCAAGATTAAACTACTACAGACCTCTACGGTGGAGCAATTTAACATCAGAAAGCTACAGGCATTTAATTCTTTTATTGTTTTGGCCGATTTTTGGAATATTATTTTTCTTTGTCGAAAGAGGAAGCATTACATCTAATTTTCACATCGTACACTGCGCACTAGATGATATAATTCCATTCTGTGAATATTTTTTAATTCCATATCTTTTTTGGTTTATATTTATTTGTGGAATTATGCTATATTCACTTCTGTTTGATATAGATGCATTTAAAAATTTTATGTACTACACAATAATCACATATTCCATAACAATGCTTATTTATTTCTTATACCCTACGGCACAGCAACTTAGGCCGGTATATTTTGAAAGGAATAATATATTCACATATTTATTAGGGATTTTTTATGAATTGGATACAAGCACAAATGTGTGCCCGTCCCTCCACGTAATCGGTTCCGTTGCCGTCATGCATGCAGCGTGGAACAGCAGACATTTCAGCACCGCAGCCTGGCGCATCGTTTTTCTCACAGCAACCCTTTTAATCAGTATCTCCACAGTATTCCTTAAACAACACTCTGTTATAGATGTTTTTGCGGCATTGCCTGTTTGCTTTTTAGCATATAAGGCAGTTTACGGAGAAAAATTTAAAGCATATATTACGAGCATGAAAGCATATGGGCGGGTACAGTGAAAAATCTGCAAATCTTGCTCAATTACCATAAGATTTCTTCTGATATATAGTACATAATCTTTTTATAATAGGTTGCAAAATCGCATTTTTCTTAATTTAATTTTTCATAATAATATACTAATTAAATAGGGGGATACCAATGATGTGCAATTTATTCATTTTCTTTTTTATAACAATCTCTATAACACTTTGCTCAGCATGCAGTAACGAAAAAGAAAAGCAATTTCAATTTCCGATTAAAACAGATGATGTTGAAAAAATTATAGCAGATAAGGGATTGGATTGGTCTAAAGAAAATATTGAATACAATGATGATTATGAAACTGTTTTTACATTGAAAAATATTGAAAAAATAACTGTCGGCATAGATACTGTTTTAAATAAAAATGGAAAGGTTATTAATTTAGTCTGGTCTTTGCATAAGGATATAAGTCAGGATAAATTAGATGAATTTTATCATAACGAGTTACCAAAGCTTTTTGATTTAGCAGCAACTTTTTAGACTACCTCTCTAAACAGCCGAGAGCTAAGCATGGAGCGAAATCACGATGTTGTGCTACTTTATTATGAAAATAATCTTATTTTGATAGTACGTAACAGCTCATTAGTCTTTTGAAGTATATTGCGATCCTTTGTCGCTATTATGTGCTTCTCCCTTCTCATAGTGCTATTTCTTTACAATAGCATTATATCCTTCATAGTTTACAAGCTCCAAAATTTATTTTCCTTTAGGTCTACAACTATTAAAAATGATTTGTTTTCTACAACAAATATATTAACTATAAAAATTTTGTCATTTATAACATATAATATATCTTGTTTTTCTTGACGAAAATTTAAATAAGGTATGCTACATATCTCAAGTAAATCACTTCCATCATGATTCATTTTAAAAACGTTCAAAGTATTAGATTCTTTAGTTGAAAAGATAATTCCTGTATTAGTAACATATAAACTCCTTATTTCTAATCCTTTATCATCTTGATAAATTATGTTATTTTGAAAGTTATTTACATCAAATTTATATATTTTATTCATATCAACACTATAAACATTACCATCAATTTCTTGTAGTTGTGAACCAATTATTGGTACTTCTTTTATTTCTTTGGAACTTATGTCATACATAAACTTCGTGTGATTCATTCTATAATATATTTTATCTTCACATATAACAAAATCCCCCATTATATATCCAGAATTTTCGTTGTCAAGTATGGTGATCTCCATGCTATCGATGTTTATACTCATTAAGTATCCTAGTGAGAATCCAGCATCAGGCTCAACATCGCCTTTATCGCCTATTGCATAGATATTATCTTCATATATAATAAAATTCCATATACTAATATTGTCAACTTCTTCGTCTATGAGTACTTTGTAGCCTGTGCCATCAGTATTTATGCAAGAAAAGGCACCACTTGAATTATTATTTAAACGTTCAGTAAAGTATATTACTCCGTTATAATGAAATATTTTTATAAAACTGTTGTTGGCAATAATTTGGTTACCACTTCCATTTTCATTAATTTTATACAACTTACATCCATCATTATAATTAATATAGTACACAAACTGACCATCAGAAGTGAACATACTTAGATTTGCAGCATTTGAACTTAGATTCATTTGATAAGTTTCAATTTGAGGCATCTTTTCATCCACATCAGCACTACAACCTAAAAGCAATGATACCAATATTATAATAGAAAACATAGTTTTGCTCATTGTACATTCCTCCATTATATAATAAGCCGACCGACAAGGGCCGGCTTATACTTGCCTTAATACTCAATACTTAGTAACTCATTATTATATTTTTCATAAAATTCAGCATTATTTTTTAATAGTAATGAGAATTTCTATTTTTCCCTAAAAAGCCTCCAGTTCTCATGGTATCCTATACTGCCACCCAGTTTATCATTTATATTAAACCAATTCACCATACCAGACTCTTCTTTTTCATTTTTGCTTTTGATGTAAGCACCTAAATAATCATCGTTCTTATCCAAGTTAAATCTCATAATGCTGATAAAATCATCTATATATTTAACATTATTAGTTTCTTCTTGTTTTGGATCAAGCACTAATGATTCAAAGGAGGAATCATTTTTTTCTATATAAAGGCTATCAATATCCACCCTTACCTTACCATAGCCGTAAGGCTTTGCTCCGCCTATCTGTTCAAAACTATTTTTTATAAGTGTTTCATTCTTCTTGACAAATTTTTCGCATTTTTGTGTACTTAATAGTTGCTTAATATCTAAACTGAGTAGCAGAAGACCTAGTTCATATGGTTCAATGTTTTTAAAATATACTTTCCCCTCCATATAAAGGTCTTTGTCATTTTTTATAATTTTTTTGGTTGATATCATTTCCTCAGGCTGCTCTTTACTCTGTTGAGTATTTCGCAAAACACGATAGTACTTATAACCGTTTAATTCTGCATTTTCATTATAAGTTGATAGATCACTTTCACCATTTTGCTTGAGATACATAGCATTTGCACTTGCAGAAGGAGTTGGAAGCAAGAATTTTCTAGAATCAAAGTTTGGCTCTTTATTCATAACAATAGCAGAAAAACGAACTCTTGATTTATAGTTTTTTGATTCTCCCAAGTTTTTACTCATATCGGAGGAAAAACCGAACAATGCATCTGCAAAGCCTATACTTTCCCCTTTCTCATTATTAATAAACTCCTCTATAGAATTTTTATAAGGCACTTTAAAGTATGGGGTACGTCCTATCATTTCCAGTTTATTTTTATCCTCACTATTGCCACACAATTTAAAAAACACAATAAGGCCTTCAGGATAATATTGCTCAAGATTATCAAATTTTTCAAATATATCGTAAAAATTTTTTACATACTTTGCTTTCTGTCTCCTAGCTTCATCTTCATTTCTATGACCATCTTTGCTTGTGTATCGAAATTTTTTCATATTTTGATTATATGAAACTATTACACTTTGAGGCACAGCGTAACCTACGCCGCTCTCTGCTTCCTTTATAAAATAGTGGCTTCTCTTTGATCTAGCATTAGTTGAATTATACAGATATCCTTTTAGCTGATTTTCCTTATTTCTTCCAAAGGTTATTTCACTAATTCCGCCATTATTATTTTCACTATAAAAAACTTGTTTTTGATAAGGTTTAAACTTTTCACTATTTTTCATTTTATAATAAAGACTATGTATTGTCGCTTTAAGCTTCCATCTTGTAGCCATCTTTTCAAAAAGATTTCTTAAATCACTTAAATCGTCTTGATTTAAATTGTTTAATTTTTTTATTAGTTCTGTATATAGCTTTCCGAGCTCTCCATTAAATTTTTTTGCATTAAGGTTATTTTTACGAAATTTTTTATTAAAAGCAAAATCTTTTAAAAATATTTTATTTATTTCACTTTGAATACTAGGCAACTCCTTTTTAAGTTGTTCTCTCAAGCCTTTTATTTCAATGGTAAGTTTATCTATTTGTTTTTGAGCATCTGTTATTTCATCAAGAATATTATTATCCCACTTATACAGCCATGAAAAACCTTTGCTATTATCACGTCCCATTTTTTTAAGCCTATGTTCTTTTATTGAAATGAAATTTTTGTCTGATATTTTTTCCGCCGGAACGACATAAAATTCTTGTCCTTCTTTTCTTAAGAACCCAACCCTAATAGATTTTTCTATTCCGTCCACTATTCCTAATTTTTTTATGTAAGGATTAATTTGACCTTTTTTTTCTTTATTTTTTTGCTTTTGTGCTATATCCCTATATAATATAGGTGCCTTATTAATAAAATGCGGATAACCCTGACTTAATATTTCCGCATTCATTCTGACACGTCCCAACATTTGACTTCCCGAAATAAATGTATTATCTGTACCATTCCTTGTTTCAATCGCTAAATCCGATTCAGGCAGAATCTTATATTTTATGTATCCGTTCAGTTTACCTGAGCGGTCATGTCTAGGCAATTTATCCATTTCCTTGTTATATGGCACCCACTTTTTTGGAAAAGGTATAAAATCATATGGTAATTTTACATATTCTACAGAAGAATTATTTTCTATTTTATCAGGTTTATTATTATTTTTTGGCATTTTGCCCTCCTAATCTAAAGCACACAAAACAGTTTTTTCTACATAAGCCATGTATGACTTTTCATCATAAGATATATACTCTTTAACTGTGAGCGTATCGTATTTAGAATTTGAACTATCTTGTAAGCCTTGAATCAACTTATAATAACGCGTAATAACATTATTATTCACTTCTGGTTTTTCATGAAAAAGTGGATCATATACTACATATTCTTCACCTTTCCTTGAAGCAAATACTTCCTTTTCCCCATTAAATAAATGGATTTCCAAAACTTGTCCTTCTTTTGCAGCTTTCATAAGCATAGAGTATCCTAAATCATTTTCTCTTCCGAATATAACCTTATCGAATAAATAAGCCAAATAATAATATTCTTTGGTAAATTCATTTTGCTCAAATATATTTTCCAGTGAATTTAACTCTAACATTGACGGCACCACCTTTCAAATGAGTTATAGTGCTCTTTAAGCGTATTAGTTTGCTCTGATGAAAAATTTTCTTCAATTGAAATACATTCTTTTAAAAGTCCGTTTAAATTAATTTCTTTACCAAAAAACTGTCCTAAGCCTATGGAAGTTCTGCCTCCCACAGGAACAAGACCCCTTCCTATTCTATTTAATACATATATTAGCGGAAATATATAAGGATTATCTTCAGACTTGCAGTTAACAAGCTGACATTTAAACGTACCGTTTCCGCAAACTTCCTTTTGCCTTTTCATAGCTCCGTCAAAAGCAGCACCCGTAAGCCTGTCTATTTTTATATAAATAGATTCTTCTGACTCTACAAATTTCTTCTTATCGCTGCAATACCTTTTTGTTTTTATCTCACTGCCATTTTCCAGCACAACATCATAAAAAACTACTCTACCTTTAGCTTCCTGGTTTCCAAATATTTCATCAACCTTTTGTTCAATGGCCTCATCGTTATCATGTAAAAATTTGCTCAACAATATTCTGACTTCATTGCGAATAAGTCCCTTAATACTTGTAGCCGGCAAATAATAAAGCCCTTCAGATTTTTGCAGTCCTGTTAATTGCTGATTATCCTTATCCACAAAATTCTGATAAACTCCATAAGGGAAAGAACCCTGCATGGAAAATGTAATATGATTTTCTTTTTTAAGCTTATACGCTTCAAGATAGTCTTTAACAGGCTCAAATTTCACTTCATCTAAAGAGAAAATATATTTATTTAAAGCTTCTTCAGAAGAAAAAATATTTTCCCTCACTTCCAGTGATTTTATTTTAACCATTCCAAATCCATTGCTTTGCTGTCCTCCAAACTTAAGCGTGCTATTATCAAAACCAGCTCTCCATGTTCCGATTACTTTGTTGAAATCACGTTCTTCTTGTTGAGTAATTACTTCGCATTCCACTTGAAAAGTAATTATACTTCCCTTCGGAATATACTCAAAAGTATATTTATTATTTTCCTTAGCGCTTCCCAGCGATGGCTCTATTTGAGTTCCTTCTTTTTTAAAAATTTTATTACATTGAACTTCACCGTCACTTATGTATATTTTGCTCTCCACGAACTCATTATTTGCACTTCCGCCCATAAGCTTGTACACACTGTCTGCCATTTCTACTGAATTAAGGTAACTTCTTAAAGCTCCTCCTATTGAATTTCCAAATAGTATTGGAACATCTCTAGAATCTTTCACCAGATTTCCAAGCTTACTTCCTCCAAAATACAAAGGAGATTCAGCTATAAGCTCAAATTTGTATGTAATAATTTTATTATATTCACCGCTCATATCAAGCCCTCCTCATACGTTCAATATACAGGCTCGCTAACAGCAATTCCTTAATAAATTTTTTTGATGCATTCTCTTTATCAATATCTTTATAATAGAATAATTTACCTTGCTGTGATGTCAGCTTTAGCTCTGCAAAATTCTTTAATTTATTATTAATTTTACCGTTATTTATGAATCTGTAAATTTCTTTAAAGTTGCATTCGTACAGAGAAAAAAGGTTTTTATCATTTATATAGTGACGCTCCATTAATATATCCTCTCTCTTATGAGATGTATCATCTTCATTATCTTGTGTTTTTACATACTTTAATAGCTCCTCCATATTTCTTAACTGATGCTTATTTAGTGCATTGCTGATAACAATTTTCTCTTGTGTATTATGTGTTTCTTTTTCTGAAATTAATTGCTTAAATAACATTTTAAGCCAACGCTCTTTAGCTTCATCCATTCCTGATATAATAATTTCCATAACCTTTTTCGATTTATCACTTCGCAATAAACAGTCTAAATCTACATCCTTTTTAGCTCGCTCCTCATGAATAAGTATCTTTTTAGGATACTTTATATTCACACCCAGCCAGCCATATCCTTCACAGGTGCGTTCTCCTACAGGCTTTTTCTCCAAATATTCTATTAGACTGTTAACTTCATTAGCTGTCAGTTCTTCTTCAAATGAATATTTAAATATGGAACCAGCTTTTATAGTAGTTTCTTTAGGATACCTTGCCCTCCATGTTGTATTGTAACCTTCTGTTTTAGCACTCTGAATAAATTGTTTCTCCAATTTAGCTGTCTTGTGTATACCATTAAGTATGAGCTCTTCAGGAACATGATTAATGGGCTGTCCAAACTCATTCCTAAAAAGGCAATCCGAAAGGCATGTTATAAATATGTCCTTTCTACTTTCCTCTCTGCTGAAACCTATGCCTAACTCTTTTTGCACACCTTTAATATCATTGATAGGTTCCGTTGACGTTATACAGCTTTTTCCGTATCCTGAGCCTTTTGATCCTCCAAGATATACTATCTGATTTCCTGTCAACAAGACATTTATGTACTTTTCCAACTTTTCATCATATCTAATAATAGCTTTAAAGTCTTGTCCTTTACAAATGGCCTCATAACGAAATAAATTTTCCTTCTCTTTATCTTCAGAACCCGATTTATACATAAAATGATGCATTCTGTATTCTTTTTTAATTTTTTTACCTTTAAGAAACTCACCTGATACATTTACAAACGGGAATTCCAGTTTGTTTTTTTCTGCTTTATCATTGCAAAACATATTTGATAATTCAAAGTCTTTCTTTTTTTCCACACCTGCTTTAGCTTTTCTCCATTCATGCTTATCAGTACGCATATGTAAAGGGGCCGGTATATAATAATTTTCATTAAAATACGGATAAGCATTGTAGCATTCCATCCCCAGCAAAAAATCCTGCTTTGTTTTGTCATTAAAGAATTTTAATCTGACAAGTTTTCCAATAAGTGCCCCTCGTATAGTAGTTCCAGGTATATAGTCCTTTGTTGGTTCGCTGTATGTACTTTTATTTCCTCCGGAACCTATTTTTATGGGCTCCAGACTTTCAATCGTAATAATCCTATATAGATGCATAATTTCTGTCCCCCTTATATTTAAATTCATAGTAAGGTTCTTCATTTTTATTTGTACTAATAAGCAACCGAGATTTTATCTCTCCTCTTCCCCTGTGAATACCTGCTCCGATTCTTCTGAACGAGTATACAATCTTTGCTAAATCATCAATTAATGAATCTGCATCATCAATTTCATTTTCAAAAGATACCGAAGAATAAAAAACAAGACCTTTTCTTACTGTATGAAAGGTATTAAGCATTTTATTTTTAATTACACCATCTTCCAGCTGAATACCTGTGCGTACATGAGTTTGAGCTTCAATTAAATCATGTGGCGAAATTCTATAATATCCATTTGCTTCATCTTCTATTTGGCAAGCAATAAAATAATTTCTAACCTTTTCGTCTAATTCAAGATTGCTTAGCCTCATAAGACCTGATCTATTATATTCACCTGAATACTCAAGACCATATCTATTATTAATATTTATTATTTCATTAGAGTTAATACCAAATAATTTAATAATTGACTTAAGAAATGAATCAGCCTTCCTAATATCAAGTTTTGCATATTGACCCAGCAACCAAAAAGCTTGCCTCTTTAACTGGCCTTTTAATGTTTTACCATGAAAATATACGAATCCATTTGAATCTGTCTGTGCCCTAGACTGCACAAGATTTCTTTCTTTTTCTCCACTTGTAAAAATAGCCTCACTTAAAATCTCAACTTCTATTTTATATTCATTCATTTCACTCATGCTATTTCTCCCTTTTCCACATAAACGGCAATATTTCCAGAACATCATTTAAAATATATGTATAAAAAGAATTTTCACAATAAATCATATACTCACTGTTTTTATTATCCATATCATTAGAAAAGCCCTTTTTAAACAACTCTATCAAATAATTTTTTTCATTTGCATTTGTATCTATAAACATCTCATACTGGTCTTTGCCATTATATATATTTTTCTTTAACTTATCTAAAAAAGAGCTACTAATTGCATTTTCATCATCCTCTTGAAGCTTTTTAATGATTTCAATAAAAGAATTATAACTAAAAATGCCATTGACTACACAATTTGTCTGTTTAACACACAAAGGTTTTATATGGTACTTTTCATTAATATTTCTTTTCATTAAATAATATTCCCATATCCACCTGACTCTGAACAATTTCCCACTGAATAAATGATTTTGGTGTTTCCGGATGCTCTGACAAATATATGGCTTCCTTCGCTTCATGGCACATATTCTCGGCAATTTTAACAAGTTCAAAAAAAGGGTATGTATACCTTGCTATGGCAACACCTGCACATGCAGTCAAACATCCGGAGCCTGTATACTTTTTCAAATCATCTCTCAAAGATGATATTTCTTCTATCTTTTTAATAATGTTATGCGCGATTCCTATGGCATGCTCTGCCTCAACTATTAAGCAAATATCATCTCCGGCCTGCAAGACAGGTGTCATTAACAGCAATTCTGTTTCCTCTTGTTTCTTGTATTCCTTAAATGCACCCACAATTGACTTAAAATAAATTTCTTCTATTAAGTTACTGAAATCCTTGAGCTCTGTAAAACTATTAATGTATTTTTTTATCATCTCACCCATTTTATTTCCGTCAATTGAAATAACACCAATATAACTCTTACCTTTTTCGTCCTTTTTATATTGTTTTAATTCTTCTGTTATTGTAGCAATACCATTTAATTGCTCTTCAAATTTGTCAAATAAATATTTCCTTACAAATTTCTTGCTTTCCACATTTTTGGAATAAAATTCAATAGGGTTTCCATTACCGTCAAGCTGCTCTATTCCATACGTCCATCTTTTAAATCTTGATTTTCTCTCGTCTTTCAAATAATCTGATTTTTCTTTTAACTTTTCTAATATTAGCATTTCTCTGTTATTAGTATCATAAGAAATATCACTATCATCAATTAGACTGATATACAATTCAATTTGCGGATACTTTTTCAACACATCAAAAGAATATTCCTTTACAAATTTTTTCGCCTCTTCTGAATTATTAAAGCGAATAACACTATTCCCTCCTCCAGAAAAGATAAATTTATCATCATCTACATAACTGCTTAAATATATGATTTTATTTTTTCCTTTTAATTTATCTATTTCAAGTTTTTCTGTGATTGCCTTAATTGTAAATGAATTATATAAATTATTTGATAACTTACTATCTTTATATATGTACTCCTGCTTTTGAGATACATCTATATAAGCATAAACTGCCATCTTATCCTCCATCTATTTGCATTCTTTATTGTCATTATTGTCTTTAATTTTTTCTGCAATCTCATTAAATTTTTGAGCATATGCGAAGTGAGGAAACATCATTGGGTTATTTATAAGCATTAACAATTGGTTTAATTGAAAATTTAAAGAAAGCAGAGGGTTATCCTTAACCTCTAAATCTTCTAAAGTATTGATAAGACAATTATCATTGTCAAACTTTAACTCCATATAATCCTCTCTATTAAATTCCTGCACTTTATTTTCTTTATTTTTTGAAATTTTAAAAATATGCAATTTATTATCCTTAGCGCTTTGCCTACTTGCCCCCATATTCAAAACATTGCTCCACCAGCCCAATTTCATATCAATATTTTTTATATATATTTCAAGTCCTTTATTATTTTTTTCTTTTTCCTTTTCTAAAATGATAAAGTCAAAATAATTTCCAAGTTCTTCTTTATTTTTTTCTATAGCATCTTTTTTATTAAGCGTTTTAATAGAAGCTAAAATTTTTATAGGATTAGTTTTCTTCTGAGTCTGATTTGTTATTCCTAAAGTATGTCCACCAACCATACGAGCAATCCCAGAATCCTTAGGAATTAGCATTTCTATAGATTTTGCCCAGTCTATTAATTTGTCCTTATTATAGTCTTTGCTTTTACATTCAATAACAACTGCCACTGCCTCAATAGGTATAAATTTCAAAGTATTATACTGAAAAATATAGGGAGTATACCCATCATCATACACAGCAATATCTACTTCTTTTGAAATATGTCCTTCTGAATCAATAATCATTACTCCCTGCGATATCGAATATTTTTTTGGAATAATACGCCTGAATAAATCCATCCACATTAACTCTCTGTGATTACCTGTTAAGCAGGTATGCTCTGATGCAATTTCCATTTCTTCTACTATCATTCGATTCATGTAATTATAATTGTTAAAAATTTTTTCAAACGCTTTTTCATAATCTTTCTCAGTATTTTCACCCATTTTATATCTTCCTTTCATAAATTAATGTTAGTTATTTAAACAGTGAATTTATTGTGCGGAATAGCCTCTCAAATAGAGAAATCGTTTCCTGTAATTATAACATAATATTACATTCTTTTCAATCGGCTCAAAATAATGCAATTTATGTAAAATCAAGGCTTTGCCAAGCAAGTACATTCACAAGAAATATCGTTCCAATTCCTCATAGGTATTATAAATCTAGAGAAGCGGTAGCGGAATTCTTGACTGAATACTAGTTCCAATTCCTCATAGGTATTATAAATCGAACAGCCCATAAATGGGTTGTTTTTTGGTGAAAGTTCCAATTCCTCATAGGTATTATAAATCTATCCTGCGTTGCTAAAAGAATTGCAAGAACAATAGTTCCAATTCCTCATAGGTATTATAAATCTACAACAAATGCAATTACAGCGCATAATAGGAGAATGTTCCAATTCCTCATAGGTATTATAAATCGCTGTTTCGTAAACGGTGAGACTTTATAAAAAAAAAGTTCCAATTCCTCATAGGTATTATAAATCAACGATGGTTGGGGAGAGAAAAAAACAGTTAATTTTTGTTCCAATTCCTCATAGGTATTATAAATCTATATATCGTCTTATCCTATTGGTTGATTTAGATATGTTCCAATTCCTCATAGGTATTATAAATCTTGATACTATATAGAATGTATCTTCCGATGGTTTTGGGTTCCAATTCCTCATAGGTATTATAAATCTTTTATTACAGTTGATGGAAATGTTATTAGAAAAAGTTCCAATTCCTCATAGGTATTATAAATCAAATAAATCAAATTGTCTTACAACAGTTCAAAAAGAGTTCCAATTCCTCATAGGTATTATAAATCGTCGAGGTCTATTGCCATGTTGCCTGCAACTGATGTGTTCCAATTCCTCATAGGTATTATAAATCGCAACTTATGGGACTGGTGCAGATTGGAGTAATAGTTCCAATTCCTCATAGGTATTATAAATCCCATATTTTGGGCTAAATTTAGCCATTTAAAATTATATTTCACATAACTATAAACTCTGCAAAAATAGCAATGCAGTATAATTACCATGTACTTTTCAATCTTTTTCTTATTTCTTACATAATGTCGATCCTCCGGTATTTTTACCTTATTACAGGTCGACATTAGAAAAATACAGTAGGTTTGTTTTTCTCAAATCCTATTATTTCTTTATCGCTATATTTATTTTTGCTTAGGGTGTATATAATCAGGGAATCTTGTTCCTTATTCATCTTGCTTTCCAATTCTTTTTTTAGTTTTTTTAAATTCCCTTCGGTAATTTCACCTTCAAACACTGAATTTTGAACCCATGTCAAATATTTTCTGCACGTTTTCAGAGCTTTTGCCACCCTGTTTTCGCCGAAATCATATACTAAAATAACATACATAAAATCCCCCTTACCACTTTGCTAGAAATGGAACATATTGTTCACCTTCTGTAATAAGTTTTTGAAGCTTGTATGCCTCCATGCGTATGAGTCTTTTGTAGCTGACACGATTAGGAAGTTGCGGATGTTTTATCGTAGCCTCAAGTTTGTCATTAAACTCCTTAATAAATTTCATACGTCCCTCATCCTTGAGTATAATTCCACCAAGATCCTTGTTAAAATCTTTTTTTGTTATTATTTTCTTGTTAATTACTGAAAATATTGCCCTATCCACTATTATTGGTTTAAATATTTCAGCAATATCAAGATTGAGAGAAAACCTTCTGTCATTTGTTGTATGAAGATAACCTATTCGCGGGTCAAGCTGTGTCTGGTATATCTGAGATAGTGTTAAACTGTAAAGCATTGAATTTCCAAAACTTATTAGCGAATTAATTCTGTCCTTGGGCGGTCTTCGGGATCTTGATTCAAATTTAAAATCTCCATCATTCAGAATTTTATTAAAACATTTATAGTACAGTTGCCTTACATTGCCTTCGACTGCCATGATTGTTTCCGTTGTTTCCTGAAGCTTCAAGGCTGAAAGCAGATTTGTAATTTCTTCTATTTCCAAGTCCATATCACAATTTCGTCTGTTGTAATATTTCAATACCTGTAAAATATTGTTTATAGCGCCTTCAATGAATTTCCTTGCTATATGAACTCTTTTGCCATAATCAAGATATGTTTCGCTTTGTTTTAATATAACATAGCCGGAGTTTAGAAATTCCCTCGGATAGAATGTTCCAACATAGTAGTCATAGTAATTGTAGAAGTGTATCATAATCTTACTTGAGCACATAAATTCAAGCAGGCTTTTATTAACATCCACTTCTCCAAACACATAAATAGATTCCACATCATTTACAGGGATGTACTTCTTTCCTTCCTCACCCTCGAACATTAATGTATTATCCTTGCGGCAAAGCTTACCGCTGTTAAATATAAATATATCTTTTTTCATATACAGCTCCTTTAAGAATAGCAATACTCGTTATATCCACATTTTGAACAAAATTTGCACTTAACAGCCTTTGGAGGAATTTCATTTTCAGCTATGGAAATAATGTTATTTTTCATAGTCTCCAATTCATTTAGAGCTTTTTCATCAAGCTTTATTTCTGTGCGCTTTTTCTCTTCCGGATACAACAAAACCCCTTCCGCATCAATACCTGCATCTTTCAGCACCTTTAAATAATACATAAGCTGCCACATTGATGCCTCGCTGTACCTTGATGTTTTTTTGGTTTCTCCGATTATAAGCTTTTCTTTTGTGTTCAGTATTACATCAAACTTTACGTTGCCGAATGCAATTTCTTTCTTGTTTCTCTTGTACGTCTGTTCATGCATAAAACGCCCATAATCTATGTTTTCATTGCTTTGGTCAGGAACTATGTTTCTGCACATTAGCCATACTTCTCTTTTGCATATATTGTAGTACCAAATTAGTGTACCGTTAACTTCCATACTATCACCCTAATTCATATAGAACTTTAAGCATTCTTTTAAAAAAATATCATATTGTCATTTTCTGTGCGTATATATCCTGTTTTATTGTTGTAGTAAATATCCATACCGCTTCGAGGTATACATAATATGTCATACCCCGGAACAATGTTATACTTATTTAATTTCTTCCAATACTTATTAGGCATGGAAATATAATAGCTGCTCATATCTTTTTGCAACGGTAGTATTGCTTCTCTTCGTTTGTTAATATCTTGTATTTTATATGCTTCCTTATATTGTTGGAGCAGCTCCTCCGCTTTCTCGTCATATTCTATATAAACGTCCATATATCCGTTGATTTCATCTATTAATGAAAATTGTCCTATTTCATGTTCACGCTTTCTGTTAAAATTAAGCTCCTCGATTGATTTTTTATAATCCTTTGAAACCTGTTGTGATTTCTTTATGCTTATTTTCTGATAATATTTATTAATCAGCCCAAGATATTCTTTTTCTTCAACCTCATCGAAAGGTGCCAAAATTTGCTGGACTATATTTAATGTATCAAACCCATATATCTTTTCACCAAATGTTCTGTTGTCATTTCCTATCATCTTAACTATGTTAACATTACCTATAAAACCTCTGTTGTTTCTATTACACCTGCCTGCACATTGAATAATTGAATCCAGCGGTGCCAGATCTCTATAAACTTCATCGAAATCTAAATCTACGCCCGCTTCCACCACCTGTGTGCTGACTAAAATTATCTTTTCACCGTTTTTTAGTTTTTTCCTAACTTCTTTTATTCTTTCACTTCGATGCTTAGGAATCAGATTAGTAGATAAATAGCAAAGTTCATGTCCATATTCATTACAATAGCCTAAATTTTCTTCAATATATTTGTGCAATTCAAGTGACTGAGATATGGTATTTACCACTACCATATAAGATATATTTTCTATTTTATCATTAAAATAATCAGCGAATTCCCTGACGGTCATACCCTCATTCAGTCTGCACACAAGCTTGGTTCTGTTAAACATATTAAAATATTTTTCATGCTCATTTAACAGCTCCATTGCCTCCGGAAAAAACAGAGGCTTTGTGGCAGTCATAATTATAATATGACAGTTAAGCTCTTCGGCAAGCTTTGTAAAAACATAATTCAAAAGATTGAAATATTTTATGTCCACTGCTTGAACTTCATCCATCAAAACAATGGAGTCTTTAAGAGCGTGGAATTTTTTCATCATTTTATTTTTAGCTCCAATAACGGTCTCAAGAAATTGAACAAATGTTGTAACTATAATGCCGCTTTCCCAATTTTCCATAAACGTTTGATAATCTCCGGCACTATATATTTCATTGCTTTTTTCTTTTTCGTAGCTGCTCAAATGATGATGTTTCATGATATAACTGTATTCATTTCCCTTAACTTCTTGATTTGAAGTATATAAATCTCTTATATCATCATAATTTTGATCAATAATTGATGTATATGGGAGGACATATATTATCTTCTTAAGCTCTGGCTTCAGTTCTTTTAACTTTAATGCAGCAAAAAATCCTGTCATAGTTTTGCCTGAGCCAGTAGGCGCAGTAACTGAAAACATTCTGTCATTATAGTTTTTATTAATGCCTTCCTGAACCTTAACAAAAATTTCATTTCTTATTTTATTGATTTCGCTTATTTTTTTGCCTTTGAACTTTTCTTCTTTAATATTATTTAGTGCTGAAAATTCAATAAATTTTTGCTCAATTGGCTTAACCCTTGAAGCACTGATTTTATCAGCGGCTATAAGTGCCGAAAAAATCTGCTGATGAATCCAATACAGATTTTTTTCTTTATACTTTGATATATCCTGAACACGAAGTTTAAGCAATGTATTTTCTATAGAATTATCACCTTCAATAAAGCTTTTGAATTCTTCTCCAAATCCCAGAGTTTTATACTCAGAATATATGGTGCTAAAATTATTCTTGATATTTTGTTTTTGTCTGTTCAGTAGTTCAACTGTTCTAAATATGCCTTCATGCTCTTCAACTTTTATTGGTAAAACCGGAAGATAATCTTCACAGTTTTTAATGCGGCTATGATGTGACAATACCGAACTGTATGCTAAAAGGGGAAGTTTTCCTTCCCCAAAACCTCTTTGCATAATTACATATGCAGTAAATACAGCTGAGATATGAGAATGGTCGCCCTCACGCCTCTCTGTTTTTTCCCTTCCAAAGAGCCTGTCCTGAAAATATGTAGTATATTTTCCAAAATCGTGGCAGCATGCCACAATTTCGTGAACTGCAGAATATTTTTCATTTCCATATACTAATGAATATTTTTTAACCTGAGATAAATGGTCAACTAAAAACATCTCCGGGTCTCTATGCGAAAAAAATTCCATTGAATGCTCCTACATAAACAATATATTTTCCATCTCGTCTGTTTCGCCATATTTTTTTACTACATAATAGCCATTTTTAAGTTTTAGCTCTAAATTGCGTCCTGCTTGATCAAATATATATGACCCGCTTTTCTTTACCTTCCTGCTATCGCCAAAATCCCTTGGCATTTGTTCTTTTACAAGTTGGTATTCTCCTACCTTAATGTCTTCTATTTCTTCAGCAGGAACAACAGAACTTATTTCAGTATATTCTGATATATTTTCCGGCATAATTTCACATATGCAGGCATTTTCTACACTCCCTTGAAAAAATACTGTGCCCATACTAGGTGGATAAACGAATCTGTTGTTAATCAACCTTTCCTGAAGTTCATCCATAAAATTCTCATCCGAAGCAATATATATTCTGTAAGAAACCTTACACTCTTTGTCACAACCAGTAATAATTTCAAATGGAATCTGCGTATGCTCATCAGGAGCGCGGAGCTTTGAAGGCGAAGTAGCCTTAATGTAATTTAGAGTCTGTGTAATGCTTCGGGTCAGCATATTTTTCTTTACAGCGATATGCAGCTTTTCAGAGGACAGCTTTTCATAGTAGCTGTCTCTCTCGTACCCCAAAAAAGAAGCTATTAAGCCTTCCACAGTAGTGCGCGGAGGCAGCGAATAAGACAAAGAGGAAGAATTAGTATAAAATTTTCTAAAATGAGCAAATCTGCCTTCTAAGTCAAAAACCACACCTTTCATGGCGCCCACCTACTGCACTTTGACCAGGTTAAATTCATTCAAGGCTTCTTCCAATGACGTGTCTTTACCATTCATTTTTAAAGTAAGTGCCTCATCTTGAAAATAATATATTTTTTCTATTAACCCCTTATTTGCGCCTAAATATTCAACAAGTCTGCTTATATCAAGACTGCATTCAGTTATATCCCTTATTCCCAAATCGTCTATTCCCTTTTTTCCTGAGCTCAGCTCAACATAACTTCTCAAATCTCTTAGCATTGTCTCGGAGTCTTTAAATTCCAGTCTCATATACATCCTTGGATACTGCCCAACCTTGCTCCTTGTAGCAAGGAGGGGAATCGCCTTGTAAAGGGCTTCATCCAGAATCAGTATATCTTCTTCCTTAAGGTTTGTATTTTCTGCTCTTTTACCGCTTATAGCACCTGAAAATGCAATCAAAGAGTATTTTACTCTGTAGTCCTTGCCTATTGCACCCTGCTTGTTTCCTTCACTTGAAGCAAAATGCGACGTAATACTGGATTCAAGAAGCTCAACCTTATTCAACGAGTACCCCCAATTAAACTGTACCGGTCCTGTAAGTGCCTTATTATCCTTTTTATACGGAATAGTAGCTCCAAATAATCTTATATCTATATATTCATTCTTTATTTTTTCAATATCCAGCTTATCCCCGTTCGCAAAATCTTTTACCCTTGCAGATGAAGTAACGGGATCACCCCCAACTTTTTGCACATACATCTGGTGTCCTTTATCAATCAGATAGTCTCTGACATATCTTTTCAACCTTAAATCGGATACTAAATTCATGCTCCTTTCGTAATCCATTCTAGGTCTGTTTTCTTCGTCCGGATCACCGTTCGGATTAGTAAGTTTTGCATCATAAAGGTATAATATTTCCCCATTATTCATTTTTATTTTCCTCCCTTTTTTTTATAGTTTCAAATGCATATCCCGAAAGTATGTAATACAGATTTTCATCCTTGTTATACTTCCACTTATTTTCATTAAGCCCCATCAAAGTTTTGTGATCAGAAAAAACAGCTTCATTATACATCAATATTTTTTCCTGCTTAAGCTTGTTGAATATCTCATTGGATAATCGCTTAACTTTAGCAAAATCCATCCCGTTAAAATTAAGTTTGTTCAGCACCGGTTTGTATGTACCTGTGCTTTTGTTTTCATCCTGTCTCTTATCCAAATCTCTGCTGTTCTGCTTTCTCCCTGCTGCTCCTACCAAGCATCCCAATAAAAACAGAGAAGCCTGCTGCTCATTATAGCCCATATCTTTTATATAGTTTTTATAGTTTTCTTTAACATTTAACTCTGATATGTCCATCGACTCGCCCCTTTCAATATTGCCCATGTTTTCCATAAACATCATATAAAACAATCCGTCCACAATTTTAAAATCAATGTAATTTCTGCTGTCCTGCGACGAAACATTGTAATCTCCCTGCTCAAGCCAGTTGATTTTAATGCATTTTACAATATTCGAAATAATCTCCCTTTGGCGAAGTTTCCTACCGTAAAACAAAGCTTCATATATGCTTAAAACATTTTGATACTGCGCCGGAGATTGCTGACTTAATTTTACCGGAGTCATGTAATAAACCTGATTCAAACCTCGTTGGTTTTTTCTGTTTATTACTTTAGGTGCAAAATGTTTTTCAAATAAATCCAGAGATTTATTTACGCTTTCGCCAATTTTTTCAAAAATACCCGGATCAATATCCTTTATAAGCTTTAGTATTTTAGTAGCCTGATTCATCTTTTTATAAAACATCAGGTTTATTAAATATCGATTACCTTCTCCTTCTGCAAGGCTTAACGCTTTCAGTTCGCCTTTATACTTTTCGAGGCTCTCTATATTGTTGGACATGTTCACTGTTTGATTCAATTTTTCGCTTAGCCTGTACATGTCATCACGCCCAAAGTCGTAACTGCTGTAAATAATATGCGGTATTATGTATACGTCAAGCTTTGAAATTCTTCCTTTCATACTATTCTGTATGAAATTTTCTCCTGTAAGAAGCATATCCTTACACTCTTTGCACAAAACCATATTTTTGCTATAATTTTTCCTGTCAAAATTATTTGCAAAAATCACCTGGTTAGTAGTATAGTACTTTATACCCATTTCACTCAGATCTGCCGTACAATTTTGCGTTGATCCGCAATAACTGCAGCATAGATCGCCGCTATCTTTATTGTTTGAAGGCACATTCTCAAAGCTTTTTTCTACAAGCTTTTTATACCAGTCCGAGAACGGTATAGGTTCACCATCAATACACAGGGAATACAACCCTATCTGCTTGCTTTTTGCCCCCAAAGATTTTTCAAGATATTTCTGCAATTCTTTTTGAAGTTTGCTTTGAACCTCCTTATATGGCTTAGCAGCATCTTTAAATTCACCATAAATATCACTGAGACTTTCTTCAATTATTTCAGCCTTGTACATGTCCAGCATGTACCTGTATTTTGGTGTAACATTTTCCCCAAAATCATAAAAAAATTCGTCAGTAACTACACCTAGCTTGTCCTTGATGTCCTCCGGCAAATCCATTTCTCTTAACTGGCTTACAACTTCTGATATGAGTGATGTCGGATTTGTAAATGTAACACGATACTGGCAGGCATTAGGACCTCCTGCTCTTCCTAAATGCAGGTATGTGTAAGCAGTGTCCTCATCCATTTCCGCAGAATCAAAATTTACTTTCTTAAGGCTTGTGTCAAAATCTATGAAGATAATTTTTTTTATATTTCCTTTGTTATCTTCATAATTTACCTTTACTATACTGCTGTCAATCATATTTTGATCTGATAATATTTTACCTCCAATATCAATAAGTGCTTCTAACATTTTTGTTCACCCCCCTTTTTAGAATTTATTTAATATATAGCTAGTACTTACGTATGCTATTCAAAAGAAAAATTCTATCTGTTTGCCAGATTTTCTTTAACAATTAACCCTAGCCCTTGAGAATTTTTACTCCCAAGACCTGCACAGAATGCCATATCCATGAGTTCTTGAGAACCTTCAATATCAAAACTGCCCGTATATCCTTTTATTATAAAGCCTTTGTACTTGATAATACTTTCACGTATGTTCTTTTTAGGAACAATGCGGAATTCATCATTTGCCGGTTCATCGCCATATAGAGCCATATATTTATTAATAAGATTTTTGCGTATATTTAAAGAGAACTCTTCTTCATCAGGATTGTAGTAGTAGGTTTTTTTCCTATTTTCGGACGTTAGTAGTGTACTGTATGTGGTAATCGGCGACATTGCCGCCACAGTTTCTTTTTGAGATATGTTTTGCCTTATCAACTCTATTTTTGATATGACTGCTTTATTTTGACCAATGTTTACACCTTCGTCAATATTTATAATAGAATTAAAGACATATTTAAAGAAGTCATTATTCACAGAGGAAAAATAAAGGCTTATATCTTTAGGAAATACAAAGCGTTTCTTTTCTCTGTCAATAAAGGAAGGCTTTTCTAAAACATTTGAAAAACTAAATAGCTTATAGCTGCGTTTATTGAACGAGTAACCCTTGTTGTGCATAAAATCCGCATAGGATTCTTCATTTATAAATCTATATAAAACTGATTGAATTATGTAATTGTAAGACATAGGTAAGTGTATACTCTCATCTGATGAAAAACTGATTTTGCAAAGCATATATTCCCCCTAATTTTTTGATTTTTAGACATATATATTATACTACAATATATCCATTTTTTCAATATTATGTCAAACATTGTCACAAGAAGTTATATATAATTGCTTATCTTTCTTTTCGGGAGAACCTCCTTACTTATAGCCTTGACACCATAGGTGCTGAAATTCAGTGAATAAGTGCAAAAGCTCCCCGATACTTTTATTCATAATTGTTGATAATATCAATAAATATATATTTCATATCAGTTTACATTCTAAATACCGCTTTGCTGGTCTTGTTGTCAAATTTTATATACCCGCCTAAAAATGTTATAATCCACCTAAGCGGAACGTAAAACCTATTGTTGTATAAAATAGGAGGTGAGTCCAAAGCAATTTCTTTTTCATTAACAGTCATCTTATCCGATCCGATTGTAAGCTCAATATCCATAGACAGCGGCTGTACTGATGCAAATCCTACGCCGTATATTTTATCAGCGCCTTCAATTCCTAAGTCTTTTGTATTCATTTTAATTTGCTCATATAATTTTTGCTCTGACATTCTTTCCCCAAACTTGATTTTATGCCTGCCGGCAAGCAAACAAGCTATTCCTGACACTAACGGAGTTGCCATACTTGTTCCTGATAGTGATACATATCCTCCGCCATAATTCGCACCGATTATGTCTACTCCTATTTGACATACATCAACATGGTTTCCTATAGTTGTAAATTTAGCTTGTTTTTGATTTACATCAACAGCACCTACAGCTACTACTTCATCGAAATATGCAGGATATCTTTTCTCTTCTTCTCCTGTATTTCCCATTGAACAAACTACAAGAATTCCCTCTTCAACGCATTTGTTTATTTCACTTTCAAAGCGGCTTAGATAGCTTCCAAAAATACTCTTAGTCCCGCTTAGCGACATTGATATAACATCAACTTTCTCACCCTTTGTACTTCGCCACTCTCTGGCCCATTTAACACCATCTACTACATCCAATATTCGATTTGTACCACCATTTTCATTGAGTGCCTTAACCGGCAATATTTTAGTCTGTGGAGCAATTCCCACATTTTTACCTGCAATGCTTGATGCTACATGCGTACCATGACCTCCGTCATCATTCCAGTTAGAAATATCATTATAACTTTTATTTACGTTTCTACCTTCAAGTAACCTTTCTTCAAATTCTTCATGCTTTGATACTCCTGTATCAATTACAGCACAAATTGTTCGCTGACCGTAATATCCCTGTGAGTAAAATGATTGACGCCCGCTGTATTCTAAAAATTTTAAATCATCTATTCCAAAGTTTGCATCGTCAAATTTTTTTTTAACAATATATTCGTCTAATAACTTCATAATCATTTCTCCTTTTGGAAAAAGCTTGTTTACTCCATACTGCAGTTTATGCTTATTATTTATGCTTGTCTAATAACTGCCGCATTTGCTTTGTTTCCGTAATCTGATTAATTTGATTTAAGGAATGAATTCTAGCACTAAAAAAGAAGCCTGTCTCCAAGCCTCTTAGTTCGATGAATATTAAAAAAAGCGCCCCTAATATGGGAAGTATTACTTATGCTTATAAAATAATAAAGGGCACATTAGTATATAGAATAAAATTCGCGATATTTAGATTCCTTATAGGTATTATCAATCCTAAGCTTTCAGCGTTCCTGGTTGCCTTTGACGCAGTTTCAATTCCTTATAGGTATTATCAATCCCGAACAGAGAGTAAGTACAGTTAATGTATTTCAAAAGTTTCAATTCCTTATAGGTATTATCAATCCCAATAAAAATCAAAGGAGAAAACCATGGATTTAAAATGTTTCAATTCCTTATAGGTATTATCAATCCGATTGGGAGTATTTTGTTACATTTACGTTTTCGGAGTTTCAATTCCTTATAGGTATTATCAATCCATAGAAGTAGAGGAAGTTAGAATAGTAAACTTAAAGTTTCAATTCCTTATAGGTATTATCAATCCGGATTACCGGAATTGGTTATGGCAGAGGAATTTGCGTTTCAATTCCTTATAGGTATTATCAATCCGGAAACCCTCATATACATTTTATGCTATGGGAAAAAAAGTTTCAATTCCTTATAGGTATTATCAATCCACCATTTTTATAGTTATTGCTGCAACCATAACCCAGTTTCAATTCCTTATAGGTATTATCAATCCCTGGGTGGATCCACCAGCCCCGAGTGAATCAATGGTTTCAATTCCTTATAGGTATTATCAATCCATTGTAGATTGGATACTAAGTCAAGACTTAATAAAAGTTTCAATTCCTTATAGGTATTATCAATCCGCATTTTGATATCAATGAACCAACAAAAGTAAAAAGTTTCAATTCCTTATAGGTATTATCAATCTATGATTTTGACGATAAAACAACAGGAAAAAACGTTTCAATTCCTTATAGGTATTATCAATCTTAAATTTTAAACATTTAAATTTGCCCATAAACTGTTTCAATTCCTCATAGGTATTATCAATCACAAATATCAAAATAAGTGAGGTGAAAAAAATGAGGTTTCAATTCCTCATAGGTATTATCAATCAGATGACATGAAAAGAAACATTAGTGGGCATTGCAGTTTTAATTCCTCATAGGTATTATCAATCAACTGCACCAACTGCACCACCAGTAGCACCACAGCAAGTTTCAATTCCTCATAGGTATTATCAATCTAGATAGATTAGCAAAACAAGCAATTGGTTTACTTGTTTCAATTCCTCATAGGTATTATCAATCTCCAAAGTCTTCTTCTATTGTTGCACCATCAACATTGTTTCAATTCCTCATAGGTATTATCAATCAAAAAACTGTATGGAGATGCAGATATGGGTATCGTGTTTCAATTCCTCATAGGTATTATCAATCGCAGATAAAACCGCTTTAGAGATGATAAAAGAAATGTTTCAATTCCTCATAGGTATTATCAATCTTTCCCCATTGGCGGAGCTTGGGGAAAAGGGAAACTTGTTTCAATTCCTCATAGGTATTATCAATCTATATTATCTTGCGTCTCAGATTGATTATTTCACGTTTCAATTCCTCATAGGTATTATCAATCCCAGACATGGTTGATAAGAATTTACGAATACAGCTGTTTCAATTCCTCATAGGTATTATCAATCAATAGGAGATGACGTTATAACCGAAAAAGTAATAAAGTTTCAATTCCTCATAGGTATTATCAATCAGAAGAAAATAAACAAAAAATACTTGACGAAGTTTGTTTCAATTCCTCATAGGTATTATCAATCGTTGAAGATTCAATAATAGAAGCTTCAATTTTACCTTGTTTCAATTCCTCATAGGTATTATCAATCGATTTTTTCTGTTTTGTAATAAGAACATTATCATTGTTTCAATTCCTCATAGGTATTATCAATCTACAAGTCCATTTGGCCCAAGGAACCTGAATGGTGAGTTTCAATTCCTCATAGGTATTATCAATCGTTCACTGTGGAAGTGAAAAAAAGATTTACATATATTAGTTTCAATTCCTCATAGGTATTATCAATCAAATATGTAAAATTTTACGGTCGCAATCATACCTAGTTTCAATTCCTTATAGGTATTATCAATCCTGCATTATCACTAGATGGCGGTGGCTCAACGTTTATGAAGTTTCAATTCCTTATAGGTATTATCAATCGAGTGCAGTCTATACAATGGAGACTGCGTGCAAATTAGTTTCAATTCCTTATAGGTATTATCAATCAAAAACACCTTTTATCTCTCCTGTGTCAGGATTAAAGTTTCAATTCCTTATAGGTATTATCAATCCAATATCAACGATGCTTTTATCGTAGATGGTGGCGGGTTTCAATTCCTTATAGGTATTATCAATCCATACTTCCTGCACATGCTCAAATCTTCATGACCTAGTTTCAATTCCTTATAGGTATTATCAATCCCGATTGTTTCCATTACTTTTCCTTTCTTTGAAAAAGTTTCAATTCCTTATAGGTATTATCAATCCTTTTGGCTTTATTGCGATTTTAGATAGCAAATGATAGTTTCAATTCCTTATAGGTATTATCAATCCCTCAATTTGGGAGTGCTGTTTGCGGTGCATTGTAGTTTCAATTCCTTATAGGTATTATCAATCCGAATAGGAAAAGACGGACATAGAAAGGATTATAAGTTTCAATTCCTTATAGGTATTATCAATCTTGTATTTCTCTTTCAACTTCGCTGTCAATAAATGCGTTTCAATTCCTTATAGGTATTATCAATCCAAAAGCATCTAAATTATTGAATCTTACGGATGAAGAAAGTTTCAATTCCTTATAGGTATTATCAATCCTCTTGCTTGATAGTAGCTCTTTGTTAGCTTACATGGTTTCAATTCCTTATAGGTATTATCAATCTTTTACCGAAAAAAATTGCATGTGCAGGATATACAAGTTTCAATTCCTTATAGGTATTATCAATCGAAATATAGAATGCAAAATCAGAGAAATGGCTGTGGGGTTTCAATTCCTTATAGGTATTATCAATCCTTATATAGTCTTATAGGAATATTGTCAACAAAGATGTTTCAATTCCTTATAGGTATTATCAATCAAAGGAGAAAAATATGAGAACATTTAAAAGAAAGTGTTTCAATTCCTTATAGGTATTATCAATCGAGAACAAAATGCAAGAAGAATTGATACATTTTAGTTTCAATTCCTTATAGGTATTATCAATCCCTGAAGCCTGTGCTCAACGCTTTCAATTTTATTTATGTTTCAATTCCTTATAGGTATTATCAATTCCCATTTTTTCGGCTAAATTTAGCCGTTATTCCATAAAGGCTTACTTATTATAATTGTCTAAAAATATCTAGAATATATAATTAATGTTTATTTTGCAATATTTTTCTTATTTCATAAGCAATGTCGATCTCCCGGTATTTTTACCTTATTATAGGTCGACGTTAACAAAGCCATGTTGATTCGTTTTGTCAAACTATTAATTTACCTTTATACATTAAGTATAATACTTCTTAGAACTATATTAAAGTCTTTTTATTTTTTGTTTCATATGTGCCTCCCAGTACTATCATTAACTCCGTCCGCAAATTATGCTTTCTCCCCCGGTAGCAGGAATTTTGTAACAAAAATATTATATGGACATAATATAACTGCGCAGGATAAAGCTGCAGCAAGGCATATGTAATATTATACAAAAAATCAAAAAATAAAATTTCAAAAACTATCACTTTTCATACACGAGAAGCAAAATTTAATGATTTTCAAAATTTGAAGTATCATTTTTCATTGAAATTACATAGTTTCATATTTTCAATCAAAGGATGTAAGTTTATAAATACTATTGTATTACAATTAGTATTTGTCCCCCCTTAAATGTCTTGTGCCGCATTTATTTCTGTATTGCTGATTTCGCAAATTATTGCACACATGATTTTCAGCAACTACTTTTTATTGCGGAACAAACGTTTTACATCCCACCTTTTTTTAAATGAACTAAAGTTTCTTTTTTTACCTCCATGTAAATATTTTAATCTTACTATATAAATGTTTTGACATTTCAAAACTGTGGTATAAAGTAGTAATGTAAGTTGTGTAATAAATGGAGGTGCAATATTGAATCAATTTTTAAAAAGCAATTTTACTAATCAGAAAATGATGCGAAAAGTGTTGTTTTCTCTAATACCGATTGCTGTTTTTTCCGTGTATCTGTTTGGACTCAGGGTTATTGCCCTGCTGGCGGCAGTTACTGCAGCAGGGGTTATTACGGAATATTTATGGGAAAAGCATTATGGGAAAAAAGCATCTGAGGCAGTGTTTGTCTCATGTGTGCTGTATACATTGACTTTGCCGGCTTCTATACCTGTCTGGATTGCTGTGATGGGAATAGTATTCGGCCTTTTATTCGGCAAGCTTTTTTTTGGTGGTTTTGGAAAAAATGTATTTAATCCAGCAATTGTGGGAAGAGTTTTTGTCTATGTTAACTTTCCGGAAGCACTTACGATTTCTTGGAATCAAGCGGCTTCTTCTTTTCCGGGAGGATTTGGGACATACCTTACAACGGGAATAGATGCCGTATCGGAAGCAACTCCGATGATACTTTTCAATAATACGGCAAAGCTATTGGATTTACAATCACTAATAATCGGAAACATACCTGGTGCAATAGGTGAAACATCAAAAATCTTGATAATTCTGGCTGGAATATACTTGATTTATAAAAAAGTTGCTTCATGGGAGATAATGACTGCAACTACTGTGGGTTATGTTGCCGCAAGTGCCGTTCTGTATTTTTTTGGAGTCCCTGTAATAAATCCTTTGTACGGTATAATGATGGGAGGATTCCTGTTCGGTACTGTATTCATGGCTACAGATCCTATAAGTGCTCCGAAAACTAAGACAGCTAAGTGGATTTACGGGATAATTATAGGCTCGGTTACACTGCTGATACGTTCTCTCTCTCTATTTAACGGAGGAATGATGTTTGCCATATTGATGGGTAATACTTTTGCTCCGATTATGGATTATTTCGTTAAGGACTATTCAGCCAGGAAAAAAAGAAAATTGGAGGTGCTGTCATGAAAAATTCCTTCTTCTATCCAATTATTTATATGGTTGTTATAACAATTGTGTTTATTGCCGTGCTGGCATCTTTTAACCATATACTTGCTGATACCATAGCTTTTAATCAGGAAAGTGAACTGAGGCAGAAAATTCTTTACATATTTGACGTTTTGCCTGAAAATGAAGACGCACATGAAATCAAGAAAGTATTTGATGAGAAAATAAAACAGAAACAAATCGGTGATACTACCGTGTATGCGCTGATTGAAAATAATACAGAAACAGCTTATGCGGTTCCTGTTAATGGCCCTGGACTCTGGGGAACAATATCCGGATATGTAGGATTGAACAAGGACTTTAGCAAAATTATAGGCATAGAGTTTGTTACACAGTCTGAAACTCCGGGACTTGGAGGTCGAATATCTGAGTATGACTATAAGAATCAGTTCAGAAATATTTCAATCCAAGGCGTAACCGATGGAAATTACATTATATCTTCTCCCAAGGAAGGAAGTAATGTTGATGCAATTACAGGTGCCACACTGACCTCTGCAGCCGTTGTTAAACTCGTAAACGAAGATCTCTATAATTTTTTAGAAACGCAGGGGGTGAAATAATTGGCTAAAAAATCTGAAATAAGAAAAATATTTAAAAAGGGAATACTTACCGAAAACCCAATACTTGTTCAGGTAATAGGCATTTGCTCAGCCCTGGCGGTTACAAATCTGATGATGAACTCGCTGATAATGGGAATTGCACTGACATTGGTAACAGCTTTTTCGTGCCTGACTGTTTCTATATTAAAAAAATACACACCAAAGCACATACGTATGATGGTTCAGGTATTGATTATATCGTCCTATGTTATAATAGTCGATATTTCTTTAAAGGCACTTATGCCTGAAATGAGTAAAGCATTGGGCCCATATGTAGGTCTTATTATAACCAACTGCATAATTATGGGAAGAGCAGAAGGCTTTGCACAGTCAAACCCTCCGATGTTGTCTTTTATGGACGGGCTTGCTTCCGGTCTTGGATATACTGCAGTTCTTATGATAATTTCATTTGTGCGTGAATCCTTGGGATTCGGCACAGTATTTGGAATGCAAATACTTCCGGATACTATAACCAGATGGACACTGATGGTAATGCCTCCGTCGGCATTTTTCATACTTGCAGGTGTTATGTGGGCAGCAAACAACAGAAGGCTTAAGCTTGAAAGAAAAGGAGTTGAGAAAAGATGATAGAAGTTAACCCTATATTAATATTTTTTGCAGCGATATTTACCAGCAACATGATTTTCTCAAACTTCTTGGGAATGTGTTCATTCATAGCTGTATCAAAAGAAATACCTACCGCCATAGGCCTTGGAATTTCTGTAACAATGGTTATGACCGCAACTACAATTTTAAACTACGTCGTTTATTGGACAATCCTTGTTCCTTTTAATTTGGAATATTTGATGTACATAATATTTATCCTTGTTATTGCTGCTTTTGTCCAGCTCCTTGAAATGGTTCTTGAACGTTATCTGCCAACACTGTATTATTCCCTTGGAATATTTCTTCCGCTTATAACCGTTAACTGCGCCATACTTGGTGTATCACTGTTCATGGTTACAAGGAGCTATGATTTCATGCAGACAGTTGGGTATTCAATCGGCTCGGGATTAGGATGGGCTCTTGCAATAACAGCTATGGCAGGAATAAGATCAAAACTGAATGAAAAATCCATACCCGAAGGCCTTAGAGGCACGCCTATAACTTTAGTTATTACAGGAATTATGGCGCTTGCATTTATCGGCTTCAGCGGCATGGTACAAATACAGTAGGAGGCGGCTATGAATACAATAATAACCACTATAATTGTTGTAAGCTGTATCACCGCTGTGCTTGCCGCACTGCTTACAATATCCAGCAGAACAATAGGAAATTACGGCGAAGTAGTCCTTACCATAAATGATGATAAAGAGTATGTTGTCAAGGGAGGCAGCAGTCTTTTGGACACTCTGCGTTCGGAAAGAATTTTTATTCCATCCGCATGCGGCGGAAAAGGCTCCTGCGGATACTGCAAGGTCAAAGTCCTGGAAGGCGGAGGCCCTGTCCTTGCAACTGAAAAGCCTTTGCTGACAAAGGAAGAGCTTGGAGACAGCGTAAGGTTGTCCTGCCAGTGCAAGGTAAAACAGAATATAAAAATCAGCATACCTGAAGAACTTTTCAATGTAAGGGAATATTCTGCGGTTGTTGAAAGGACTGAACAGCTTACACCTACCATAAAGCTGCTGAGATTTAATTTCGGCGATGAAGAAATAAGCTTTAAACCAGGACAATATATTCAGTTAAAAGCTCCTGCATACGAGGGCAACGAAGAAGAGGTTTACAGAGCTTATTCAATAGCATCATCAGTAACCGACAAACATGCCGTAGAACTGTTGATAGGCTATACCGGAGGGATTGCAACAACATATGTGCACCATCACTTGAAGGAAGGTGACGATGTTCATGTAAACGGACCTTACGGTGATTTTTATTACCATGATGACGATGGCCCTATTATACTTGCCGGAGCAGGAACAGGCATGGCTCCAATTATGTCCATTCTTCAATTTATGGCAGACAATAACATTAACAGAAAAGTAGTATTTTTCTTTGGAGCAAGAACTATGAAGGATTTGTTCCTGTTGGATAAAATTAAGGGCTTTGAGGAAAAACTTAATGACTTTAAATTTGTTCCTACACTTTCTCGTGAAGAGTCCGAAGAATGGCATGGTGAGAAAGGACGTGTTCCTGCGGCCATTGACAAATATATTGAGAAGGGTGAAAATTATTCCGCATACTTGTGCGGAAGTCCTGCAATGATTGACTCAATAGTTCAGGCTCTGCTTCTTAAGGATATACCGTCGGAGAAAATTTATTACGATAAATTCTGATTTGCGTCAGTAGTTCTGAGACAAACCCCCTGAAACCAGA
Organism: Sedimentibacter sp.; assembly: GCA_018436705.1. Lineage (GTDB taxonomy): Bacteria > Bacillota > Clostridia > Tissierellales > Sedimentibacteraceae > Sedimentibacter. The sequence continues at coordinate 99,833 of JAHDLA010000015.1, read as the reverse complement.
TTGGCAACAGGGGGTTTGTCTTTATATTAAGTCTATTTATTTACATTAAAAACATATTTATCAAGACGATCAAATGCTTCAATTACTCGTGATTTTGGAAGAGCCAGATTCATTCGCAATGTACATGAGCGGTTAAAAGGACGTCCGTCCTGCCAGCTTACTCCAACATCTGTTCCTGCCTTGTAAAGCTCGTCCAATGTCATGTTATGCTCGCTACACCATTCCTCGCACTCAAGGTAGAGCATATATGTTCCCTGAGGCTTAAACAGCTTGACTCCCTCATAATTATCAACTATATGTTTGTATGCATAATCAACATTTTCAGCTATTACTTCCCTCAGTTCTTCAACCCATTCATGACCTTCAGGTCTGTACGCTCCAATAAGTGCATGCATAGAAAGAACATTCATATTGTTGTAGTGCGACTTGCCGCTCTGGGATCTTACTCTGTCACGAAGATATTTACTGTATATTATATGATATGCACCAATCAGTCCGGCAAGGTTAAATGTCTTGCTTGGAGCATATACGGCAATAGTACGGTTTTTTGCATCCTCGCTCACGCTCTGTGTAGGAATATGCTTGTTACCGTAAAGTGTAAAGTCACTCCATATTTCATCGGAAATAACTATGCAGTCATTTCTTTTGTAAATTTCCATTGCCATCTCTATTTCTTTACGTTCCCATACACGGCCGCAAGGATTGTGAGGTGAGCAGAATATTGCCGCATGAATCTTATAAGCCTTAATTTTAGCTTCCATATCTTCATAATCCATACGCCATACGCCTTCTTCATCCTTCACAAGATCAGAATGAACAATTCTTCGGCCGCTATTTTCCAAAGTTTTAGTAAATCCTATATATGTAGGCGAATGAAGCAGCACATAGTCTCCAGGTGCAGAAAACGCATCGATAGCAGACATTACACACCCAAGGACTCCGTTTTCATATCCTATGTGCTCTGCTTCTAAACCTGTTACACCATTTCGTTTTTCCTGCCAATCAATAATTGAATCAAAATATTCCTGTCTAGGCAGAAAATATCCAAACATCGGATGTTTTACACGCTCTATTATTGCTTCTTGAATTGTAGGGAGTGCAGGAAAATTCATATCTGCAACCCACATAGGTATTACGTCAAATCCTTCCTTTGGCAGTCCAGGGCCTAACCCGTGTGTCAAATCTACAGCTATAGAATCCTTTCCCTGCCTGTCAATAATGCTTGTAAAATCATATTTCATTGTAGTTCCTTCCCTTCCTTTTTATGTTATATTGCTGTTTCTTCAATTGAATCTACTGTTAATTACTAATTTAAAATAAAGAAGTTGCCCTAGAAATGTTCCCCGTTTTCGTAATACTTATTTTTTTCAAGCATATAAAAAATAATATCCAAATTTTTATATCCTATTGTACTCATGTGCTTAGTAATTATTGCTGCAGCCTTATTCTGCACCTCCTGGCCTCTATCGAACCAGTAAACTTCCACCATATGCGGTCCTCCCACAAATTTTCCGTCAATTATATACTTGGACTGAGGAACCTCTATGCTGAAATAATCTCTAGGGCACTGAAGCAGCTCTTGAAGCTCATCTATCAACCCTTTACTTATTGTTAATGCTCTTTTTGCATCTATAGCGTTTAGTTTTAATGCTGGCATTTTATATCTCCTTTAAATATATTTTTTAATATTGTTTTAAACCGCTTTCTATTTTCACTTCTTTTTCTGAAGCTGTATAGTCCTGTGGACTGCCTTTACCTGGTCCAGTATTGCAAAAATAATTTTTTCTATTTGACTGTTTTTTGAATAGTCAGCTGACACGGCAAAATCCACCCTGCCCTGTGCTATCAAACTGTCAGCCACATTTTTTTCTTGGGAATATACTGCTATGGAATGTCCTCCGTTGCTTTTTACCAGTTTCATGCAAGGAACATCAGTCAGACCGTCTCCTACATATACCATGTTTCTGAAAGGAACTCTTTTTTTATCCTCAGGTGTTGATTCATTTAATCCCTTGTGCTCTGTAACATCAAGCACTCCCTTGTTTATTCTGAACAAAAATTGAGTCTTGCTTGTATAATTTACGGCCATTGCCGGCCATATGGGTATATTTTTTTCATTGTAGCAATACTCAGCAGCATATATTTCTTTAAATTGACGGGCAATTTCTGTTCCCTGAATTATCTCCTTCAAACCGGAGGAAATAATATAATGCTCTACAACAACTCCCAAACTCCTGCCGTATTCATTAACACGTTTAAACCATGTATCGAGACCGTCAAATAGCTTAACATCTCTGCCAAGTTCATTAAAAACCTCTCTTGTAAGAAGCATTCTGCCCTCAGCTTCCTGCAGTATTGTTAGCATGTATGCAAGTATTTGATCCATGTTGTGGTTAACCATGTTCATCCTGCTTTTTTCCCAAAATTCCTCTGAATCCATGCCAAGACCGCTTATAAAACCATACTCCTGCATATCTTTTGGAGATAGTGTTTTATCAAAATCATACATTATAGCAATAATCGGTTTTTTGTTCATACAATGAAAAGGCTCCTTTCATTCTAGTTATATGCATGGAAGAATTGTAACAAAAATAACTCTAAAACACCATTTTGTTGAATTTTATCTCATAAGTAACATCTACTATAAACTGTTATATATATTTTACCAAATATATCATATTTCTTCAATATTCATAAAAATTTAACAATTAAATTTAATAAATAACAAACATATTGACTAACTGTGCTATAATGGCAATATACATAAATTAACGAGGTACATTATGATTCAGGATATAGCTCCAAAAGTTTTTTACAATAATTACAAAAATAAAAAAGCTGAGTCACAAGATTTGTTTCTCTCCTACAACGAAGATATGGTACTTGTCAGGGAGGACAAAGACAAGCTGTGGTATCCTTCTTTTTCTGATTATGAAAAAGACTTTCCACATCTGGCAGACAAGTCACAGTTTCTTTTTAATATTGACAACATCAACTACTTCATGGTAGATGAAAATGATCTGGATTCAGTCGATGGATGGTCCTATGTAAGCACAAACAAATTCAGAACTGAAACAAAGTACTGGCGTTCATTTGCAGGTGCTGTTGGACGCCAGCTTAACCGTTGGTATACCAACCACCGTTTCTGCAGCAAATGCGGCAGTCCTACTAAAAAATCCGACAGAGAACGAATGCTTTATTGCGAATCCTGCGGATTTCATACGTATCCTACTATTTCTCCTTGCGTCATAGTAGCCGTGCATAACGGAAACAAGCTTTTGCTCACTAAGTATGCAGGACGAAGCTACAGTAGATATGCATTGATTGCAGGCTTTGCCGAAATAGGTGAAAGTCTGGAACAGACCGTCCACAGGGAGGTTCAGGAGGAAGTAGGTTTAAAAGTTAAAAACTTAAAATTTTATAAAAGCCAGCCATGGCCATTTACTGATACTCTTCTTTCTGGATTTTATGCAGAACTAGACGGTGATGACACTATCACACTTGATGAAAATGAGCTTGCTGTTGGAGAATGGCTCGACAGAAAAGACATTCCTCCGGCGGATTTAAAAATAAGCCTCACCGGAGAAATGATGGAAGCATTTAGGACAGGCACTATTGAATTGTAAACAGTTTGCAATATAAAAGGCAGACAACATTCGCAATTGAATATTGTCTGCCTGCTGACAAAGAAACAGCCTGAGGCTTAATTAAACTTACGCTATAACGCTACACTCTTCGTTTCTTTCATATTTTCGAAAACCATCGTCAATGACTTCTCTTATTTTTCCTGTTTCATTAAGGTAATCTACGTATGACCCAAGCATCCTTGAAACCAAGTCATACTTGTATATATTGCTCAGCTTTATGCCAAAACTGGACGAAGAGGCCTTAACAATCTCCTCCATTGTCATTCTACCTTTAATACTCTCATAGATTTTTACTGCACTGTGCTTATAGAATTCTATGTTGTCTGTTGTCAGCTTCGTTATTTCGTCATAAATACCTTTGTGAGCGACTACGTATTTGTCGCACTCTAGATCCAGCAGCTTGAGCTTGCTCTTCAAGTCCTTGGTCAATATATAGCCATAGGTAATTTTAGTGTATCCTAGCAATTCATAGCTTACCAATGCATCCGCCACATAACATACGTTATCCGGAGTAATTATACATATTTGGGCAGAACTGTGTCCCGGAATATGCACTATTTTAAAATCAACTCCACAAAAGTTTATACCCTCTTGCTTGTCCGATATATATACATCTGTCTCAAACAACATGTACCAGTATTGCTTCTTAATTTCAGCAAGTGTAATTGAGCTGCACAAGCTCTTAAGATTTATAAATGAACTGCATAGATGCGCCTCAAACTCAGGTGCGGCTATTATGCAGTTGTACTTTTCCTTAAAATATTGATTATTTGCAATATGGTCCGGGTGACAGTGACTGGTAATGATACCTTTTAAATTAAAATCATGCTTTTCAATCACTGATTCCAATCTATCTCTGTCATCTATATATCCTGTATCCAGCAAAACAATGTCTCTGTCATTTATTTTATAGAACGGTACATAAGCCTCTTCCAAATCTATGCAGTACGTTCCGCCCTTTACATGTATTACTTCCATTTTATTCTCCGATTCAAATTTTCTCGCTGATATTAATTATACTACATTTGTCAATTCATTCATCTGTAAAACAGCAGTCCTTAAAAAATTAAAGAATGTTTCGTGGGAGTGTCGATAATTTTACAAAAAGTTTATTAATACAGAACATGTTGTGATATAATATAATTGTTATATAATTGCATATTACAGAGGTATAAAAATGAATAAATTAAATTGTTCTTTAAAAATACGCTTGGCAAAAGACGGCGTATTCTTTGGACCGGGTGTCTTAGACTTATTGAGACTTACAGAAAAATACGAATCTCTGAATGCCGCAGCTAAAAGCATGAACCTTTCGTACTCCAAAGCATACAAAATGATTAATGGAACCGAGGATGCTCTTGGTTTTAAACTTCTGGACAGAAAAATAGGAGGTGCTAACGGAGGGGGATCCACGTTAACACCTGAATGCAGTGAGTTTCTAAATATCTACGAACAGTTCAGTCAAGAGCTGGAAAGCACTTCGGAAGAAATGTTCAATACATATTTCGAAAAATATCTGTAGCTTTTAAACTGTAAACTTTCTTCGGCTTCAGCATAATTATTTCAGCAGAAGCACTGAATCTTCCTGAACTCTCAGGTACAGGTTATCTTTGTCTTTTCTGCTATTCCATTTTCCTTTATTAACATTAAAATACATATGTTCTTCAGACTTGCTGTTGTTTTTATTCTGAAAAATAATTGTATATCCTTGTATTTTTTCTATAATATCTATTATCTTACATTCAATAATATTGCTTTCGTTTTTAAAGGAATCACTATCTGCCATCCCAAAGCTGTAAGATTGTATTCCCAGAAAATTCACATCATCGACGCTTTTGTTCAACTTGACTTCAATGCCCCATTCTTCAGCATAAACCTTATTAGGTGTTAATAATCTGCAGCGCGAAATATTCTTACAGCCCGTAAGCCTTGCCACTGAAGCAAGCTCCGGATTTTTGAATATTTCCTTTGCATCGCCGAAAAGAACAGCTTTACCGTCCTCGACTATTACAAGATTCTTGCAGAACTTATATGCTTCTTCCATGCTGTGAGTCACTATTAAAACTTCACCCTTGTATAGTTTCAGAAGCTCAAGTATATCCGTCTGAATCTGTGATTTTAAATGTGCATCCAGTGCAGAAAAAGGTTCATCCAACATAATAACTTCTGGATTATATGCAATGCACCTTGCCAGAGCTACTCTTTGCTGCTGCCCTCCCGATAACTGCGATGGATACTTGTTCTCCAGTCCTTGAAGTTGAAATGTATTGAGCATATCTTCAACAGCTGCTCTCTTTTCTTTTTTGGGAAGTTTAAGACCTATTCCTATGTTTTCTTCTACAGTCATATTTGGGAAAAGAGCGTAGTTTTGAAACAAATATCCTATATTTCTTTCTTGGGGCTTCAAATTTATTTTCTTTTCGGAGTCAAACAAAACCCTGCCGTTAAGCTCAATGATACCTTCGTCAGGTGTCTCTATTCCTGCTATGCATTTCAGCGTCATGCTTTTCCCGCTTCCAGAGGCGCCTAATAATCCGAGATACTCTTTATCAGTTTCAAATGACAGCTCCAAATGAAATCCTTTAAATTTTTTCTTTATATCAACCTTTAAGCTCATTTGACATTATCCTTGTTTAAATATTTTCTTCCCCTAAAAGTGAAATAGTTCATCAATACTATAACCACAAATGATATTATGAGCACGACAAACACATATTTCATAGCCTCATCCATATTCCCTGCGGCAACCTCCGCATATATTGCCAGCGGAAGCGTCCTGGTTATGTTTGCTATATTTCCTGCCACCATGGCCGTAGCGCCAAACTCTCCAAGCCCTCTGGCAAATGCCAGCACTCCTCCGGAAGCAACTCCCGGAAGTGCAATGGGCATAACAACCGTCCAAAAAATTTTGCGTTCAGTCATTCCCAGTGTCCTTCCCGCAGAGATAAGCTCCTGATCAACCTGTTCAAATGCTCCTCTTGCAGAACGGTACATAAGCGGAAATGAAACTATGACAGCCGCTATTACAGTGGCTGCCCATGAAAAAACTATTTTTACACTTAAAAATTCCAGTAAGAACCTACCTATCGGTCTTTTTACACCAAATACCAGCAGAATGAAAAAACCCATTACAGTCGGAGGCAATACCAGCGGCAATGTCAGTATGCCGTCTATAATCATTTTTATTTTTTCGGATTTAATGCTTACAACCCATCTTGCAACAACAAGCCCCAGAAAAAAAGTAATGATTATTGCTACTGATGCGGTTTTCATTGATATCAATATCGGTGACAATTCCATGTTTATCTCCTATTTGTTAGGTGTGAAACCATACTTTTCAAATATTTTTGATGCATCCTCACTCTGAAGAAATTCTATAAATAATTTTGCAGCATCTTGATTTTCAGAAGCTTTAACCATACCAACAGGATAAACTATTTTTGATACACTTCCTTCCGGTGCTTCCGCAACAACAACCACGTTGTCCTTGCTTGCAGCATCAGTTGCATATACTACACCGGCATCTGCACTTCCTTCTGCAACCCAGTTTAGAACTTCAGTTACATTTGTTCCCAAACTTGCCTTAGCAGAAACCTGATCCCATATTCCCAGATTATCTAATGCTTCTTTTGCATATTGTCCTGCAGGAACACTTTCAGGATCTCCAACTGCTATAGTATCAGCCTTAAGTATATCCTCAAACGTACTCATTTCTTTGTCGCTTCCTTCCGGTACAATAAGAACTATCTTGTTTTGTAGAAGCTGTACTGTTGAATCGTCCGCAATAAGACCTTTTTCATCCAGAGCATTCATCTGTTTCATAGCTGCTGACATAAATACATCTGCGTCAGCTCCTTCTTCTATCTGTGCCTGAAGCTTTCCTGAGCTATCATAAGTTGCGTTTACCTTAATAGTTGGATTCTGTTCCATAAACAAAGGCAGTAATTCCTTATCAACACAATTTTTCAAGCTTGCAGCGGCAGCAAGTAACATTGTTGTCTCAGGCTCTTTTGCTTCATTTTCCGTATTTTCCTGTGCCGGTTCTTCTGATTTTGCTGCTTCATCTTCAGGAGCTGTTTTTTCAGCACATCCTGCTAATGAAAATACCATACATAGAACCAAAAGTAAACTTAAAATTTTTTTCATTTTTCTTTTCTCCCTTTAATAATTATTTTCGTTAGATTTTTATAAACATAACGATATGTAAAGCACCTGGTAAGATACTTCAAATTGCTGAAAAGTCCGCCTGCATTTCTATGTTTTACAGAACGAACTTCTCAGCAGTATTATACTTAAAACAAAGTCATTAAAGTCCTTTTCCGAATCCACAATTTGGATATGTGCATATCTTGCAATTCAGACAAAGTCCTCCCTGTCCAAGCCTGTCTATATCAGATTTTTTTATAGGATCATCAGCCATTATTCTCGGAAGTATTAAATCAAATATAGTTCGCTTTGCATACATAACGCATCCCGGAAGTCCCAGTACAGGAACTTTTTTACCGTTATAATCGTAGTATGCTACTAAAAGCATTGCTCCCGGAAGCACAGGTGCACCGTAGGTAATGATTTCCGCACCGGTATCTTTAATCGCACCAGGCGTACAGTCATCAGGATCGACACTCATACCCCCTGTACAGACAACAATATCGGCACCTTTTTCTATATATTCCATCACTGCTGAAGTAATTCCCTCTTTATTGTCATCAACAATTGTTTGTCCTAAAATTTCAGTGTCAAATTCGCTGAATTTTCCTTTTATTACAGGACCGAAGGTATCTTTTATTCTTCCGTGAAAAACTTCGCTTCCTGTTGTAACTATTCCGACTTTTTTGTGCTTGAACGGAATTATTTCCATAAGAGGTTTTCCTGCGCCGATTTCCTGCGCTGCCTTCATTTTTTCTTCCTCAATAACCAATGGAATTATCCTTGTTCCTGCAAGCTTATCTCCTTTTTTCACCGTTGTGTTCCCGTGTCTTGTTGCAATCATCATTTCTCCTAAACTGTTTACCTTGTAAAGCCTTTCAGTATCCAGTTTAAACAATCCATCAGCATCGGCGATTACCTCTATTTTACCTTCCTTGACAGGAGACGGTTTCATATATTCATTTTTGCAGATTCCATAAAGTATTTCCGCAGCTTCGTTTTCATGGAGAATGCCTTCCTGCTTTTCCCATACGTATAAATTTTCTTTTCCGACAGAAAGCAATACAGGTATGTCTTCCTCTTTTATAACATGTCCCTTTTTGAAAACTGCATCTTTTTTAACATCTTTAATTATTTGCGTAATATCATGACACAGTACATGCCCTACTGCGTCAACTGTCTTGATTTGTTTCATTTGCTCCTCCCGTTGATGCATCTCTATTTATATTAAATATCATAACCAACTCTCGTTATATTTTATTAAAAATAACGACTAGTATTATTATATACTAAATTATAGCTATTGTAAATTAAATTTTTGTCAAACTAAAAAAAGCCCCGCTAAAATACAAGACTTGTATACCAAAGCAGCGTTGTCTTTTTCTAGTGCTCGCCAAGCAATTTTTAACAATGTTAAAATGCATATTATTAGGTGTTGACAAGATTAAGTAACAGTGTTATATTTATAACGTTGTTATGAAACACTGTTATGAATAGCAAGGGGTGAAGACATGGCCAAACAAATTGAAGGTGTTGGAGATAGATTACTACAATGTGCTAAAAAAGAATTTTTAGCAAAAGGTTATAAAGACGCTTCTTTACGTACAATTGCTGAAAACGCAAATACAAGTACAGGATCTATATATACAAGATTTAAAGACAAAGCGGGATTATTTAATGAAATTGTAGAATCAACAGCAATTGGCTTTGAAAATAAATTTCGAGAAGAAATAGATACTTTTGATAAAATGCCTCAAATGTCATGGGAAAAAATGATGGAATACACAGACAATCAGCTCTTTAAAATGATTGATATGATTTATGATGATTTTGATTCTTTCAAATTGCTCGTATGCCGTGCAGAAGGTACTGTATTTTCAGAATTTATCCATAACATAGTAGAATTTCACGTTGAATACACCATTAAATATATTGAATCAATCGGCAATGATGCCATTATTTCAAAAAGATTGACGCCAGAACTGTTGCACATGCTTTGTAGTTCATATTGGTCTGGAATTTTCGAAATCGTAGCACATGAAATGAGTAAAGAAGATGCATATGAATATATCTATCGACTTAAACGGTTCTTCAGGTGTGGATGGAATGATATTTTTTCATCAAACTCTTAAATATAACGGCGGTTTTTTTAACCGCCTAAAATTAAGCAGCAAAGTTAGTGTATGCTAACTCAAGAAGATTTTCTTTAACCATGAAAGCACCTTATAGGTGCTAAAAAAAGAACTTTCGGTTAGTGTTTGCTAACTAAATGCAAGAAACAAACCTTATGATATTACACGGCTTATAGCAGCTGTTTAATATACAAAATTTTATTTAGAAAGGAATTATAATCATGAACAAAGTAGCAATAGTTTATTGGAGCGGAACAGTCAATACTCAAATGATTGCTTCATCAATTGCTGAAGGTGCTAAGGTACAAGGAGGAGAATGTTTATGAAAAATGAAAAGCTTAAAGGAAAAGACTTGATCAATGTGGGCATATTTACAGCTATATATTTTGTAATAGTTTTTGCTGTTTCTATGCTTGGCTATATACCAATATTTATGCCGCTTTTATGTGTTATTGTTCCGATAATAGGTGGCATTCCGTTTATGCTTTTCCTTACAAAGGTAAAAAAATTTGGCATGATACTTATTATGAGCTTAATTATGGGAATTTTAATGCTTTTAACAGGTATGAGTTATTACGCAATCATTGTAGGTGCAATATCCGGGTTTGTTGCAGAATTAATATACAAGAGCGGTCAATACAGGAATTCATCAAAAGCTATATTAACATCGGGAGTATTCAGTATTTGGTGTTGGGCAAATTTTATACCCTTATTTACAAATATAGAAGGATATTTTTCTACAAGACAAAGCTTTGGGCAAGAATACATAGATGCTTTAACAAATTTAATGCCAATGTGGATGTGTCCTGCTTTACTGGTTGCAGCATTTGTAAGTGGAATAATAGGTGGCTTAATCGGAAAAGCAGTATTGAAAAAGCATTTTAAAAAGGCCGGAATAGCTTGATGAATCATAACATTCTTCAAGCTCAAGTTAAAAAGAACGGACTTGCTTTAGATCCAAGAACAAAACTTATTTTATTGATAACAATGTCTACATTTGTGCTGGGCAGTGCAGGGGATGGTATACCATTCCTTGCACCTTGCCTTTGCGTTGTTCCTTTTGTGTTGTTTTTAACAGCAAAAAAGTTTAAAACAGCTTTTATATATGCAATTATTTACATTACGACATCTGTATTATTTAATTTGCTTAGCTATAATTCAAAAGGAGTGGTAAATTTTATTTTACTTGGTTCGGCTGGGATTCTAACACGATTTATGCCTAGCATTATGATTGGTGTTTATGTATTAACAACAACTACTGTTAGTGAATTTAATGCAGCTATGCTTAGGCTAAAACTAAGTGAGAAGATTATTATTCCGTTGTCGGTAATGTTTCGATTTTTCCCTACGGTAGCGGATGAATTTTTTTCTATTAACTCGGCAATGCGCATGAGAGGTGTAAGCTTTAGCAGCAAAAATATAGCAAAAATGATTGAGTATAGGCTTGTTCCTCTTTTAACATGTTCTGTAAAAATTGGCGAGGAACTTTCAGCGGCAGCATTAACAAGAGGGCTTGGCGGTAATGTAAAACGGACAAATGTGTGTGAAATTGGATTTCATTTACAAGATATTTTAATAATTTTATTGTGTGCCGTTCCCTTTGCATTATTAATTTTGTCACGGTTAGGAGCATTTTGAGAGATTTATGATTGAAATTAAAAACTTATCATTTAAATATGAAAATTCAGATACCAATGCATTAACTGATCTATCAATAAAAATACCTGATGGTCAAATAGTTTTATTATGCGGAGAATCAGGGTGCGGAAAAACTTCGGTTACACGCTTAATTAACGGATTAATTCCTCATTATTATGAAGGAACAATTGAAGGTAAAGTTGTTGTAAATAACATGGATATATCTAACGCAGAGCTATATGAAACAGCAAAGCATGTTGGAAGTGTATTTCAAAATCCCAGAAGTCAATTTTTTTGTGTAGATACTACAAGTGAAATTGCTTTCGGATGCGAAAATATGGGATTACCTGAAGATGAGATAAGAGATCGAATTAAAAAAACCGCTGATGAACAAAATATAACAAATTTATTGGGAAGAAATATTTTTAATCTATCTGGCGGAGAAAAACAAAAAATCGCTTGCGCCTCTGTTTCGGCTGTAAATCCTGATGTTTTTGTTCTTGACGAGCCGACTTCTAATTTAGATATGAATGCTATTTATAAATTACGTGAAGTTGTTCAATTGTGGAAAAGGCAGGGCAAAACTGTCGTTATTTCGGAACACCGAATTCACTGGCTATCGGATATTTGTGAACGTGTTATTTATCTGAAAGGTGGATCTGTCCGTATGGATTCTTCCATGGAAGAATTTACACACCTTTCTCCCCAAAAAATTCGGAAAATGGGACTTAGATCTTTGATATTGAATTGTAAGCTAAGTACTGACAATATATCTTGCACGAATAATACAATTGATTTTCACAATTTTAAATATTCATACAACGAAAAACATGATGCATTGAATGTCAATGAACTTTCTCTCCCATGCAACGAAATTGTTGCAGTAATCGGACATAATGGAGCCGGTAAATCTACCTTTTCCAAATGCTTGTGCGGTTTACAGAAAAAGTTTAGAGGAAGCATTACACTGAATGGCTTAGAAATTAAGAAAAAAATGCTTTTGAAGAAGTGTTATATGGTCATGCAGGATGTCAACCATCAGTTATTCTGTGAAAGTGTTTTAGATGAAGTTCAGCTTGGAATGTCTGATGAAAATAAAGGTGAAGTAGAAAAAGTATTAGATATGTTAGATCTTTCTTCGGTAACCGAGAGACATCCAATGTCACTTTCAGGTGGGCAAAAACAAAGAGTTGCCATAGCAAGTGCTATATTAGCGGGTAAGGAACTGCTGATATTTGATGAGCCTACTAGCGGACTGGATTATCGTCATATGAATGAAACTGCACAACTTTTTTCTGATTTAAAAGGCAAAAATAGTATCTTCATTGTTACACATGATCCTGATTTGATATGTTCGTGCTGTACTCATATCCTTCATCTTGAAAATGGATGTGTAAAAGCGTCATACCCTCTTGATAGAAACGGAGAAAAAAATTTAAAATTATTTTTTGACAAAAATTAAAAGGAGAGATAAATTATATGAAAAAAAAATCAAGTTTATCGCATTTATTTGAATATGCGGGAAAGTTTAAATATCTGACAATACTGTCTTGGATACTATCTGGGCTAAGTGCCCTTGTAGCGCTTTTGCCTTATATTTATATATGGAAAATCATTAAAGAAGTAATGGATGTAGCACCTAATTTTAACCAGGCGCAAAACCTTGCTCATTACGGTTGGATGGCAGTTATATTTTCAATTTTATCCATGTTAATATATGTTGGTGCTCTTATGTGCTCACATATAGGTGCATTTCGCATCGCCGCCAATATTAGAAGCCGCGCAATGCATCATATTGTAACATTGCCTTTAGGTTTCATAGATGAGTTCGGAAGCGGAAAACTCAGAAAGATTGTAAATGAATCAAGCGGTGCAACAGAAACATATCTTGCTCATCAACTTCCTGACCGTGCAGGTGCAATTGCTACGCCGATTGGAATGGTTATTTTATTATTTCTCTTTGACTGGAAGCTTGGGTTGTTAAGTCTAATTCCTGTTATTTTGGCATTCTTAATTATGATGACGATGACAGGTAAACAAATGAAGCAAAAAATGAAGGAATATCAAGATTCTCTTGAAAGAATGTCAAATGAAGCGGTTGAGTATGTACGCGGTATACCTGTAGTAAAGACTTTTGGTCAATCAGTGTTTTCATTCAAGAAATTTAAAAATTCTATTGATAACTACTCAAAATGGGTAATTGCTTACACAAAGGATTTGCGTAAGCCTATGTTATTTTATACAACAGCAATTAATGCTGTGTTTGCTGTATTGATTGCCGCAGCTTTAATTATGACACAAAACGGTGTAACCGATACATTTTTAATTAATATACTTTTCTATATTATTTTCACACCTATTATCAGCGTAACATTAACTAAAATTATGTTCTCCAGTGAGAATGCCATGATTGTAGAAGATGCTTTAGGTCGTATTGACAGTGTAATGACTATAAAACCTATGGAAAATACAAGCCTATCTATATTGCCAAAAAATAATTCCATAGATTTAAATAATGTTTCTTTTAAATATAAAAATTCCCATACCTACGCACTAAAAAATATTTCAATTCAAATTGAATCCGAAAAAAAGGTTGCACTCGTAGGTCCATCAGGCGGAGGTAAAACAACTTTAGCAAATATAATAGCTCGTTTTTGGGATGTAACGAACGGTGAAGTGAAAATAGGCGGAGTAAATGTAAAAGATATATCAAAAGAAGATCTGATGAATACTGTTTCATTTGTTTTTCAAGACAGTAAACTTTTAAAAACTTCTGTTTTTGAAAATGTTCGTATGGCTAAGCCGAATGCTACTCGTAAAGAAGTTATTAATGCTCTAAAAGCTGCACAATGCAGTGATATTATATCAAAACTACCAAAGGGAATAGATACTGTTATAGGAACAAAAGGAGTTTACCTTTCGGGAGGTGAACAACAGAGAATTGCAATTGCCAGAGTTATGCTTAAAAATGCTCCCATTCTAATTTTAGATGAAGCCACTGCATTTGCTGATCCTGACAATGAATATAAAGTTCAAGCTGCATTTAATGAATTATCAAAAGGAAAAACCGTTGTGATGATTGCGCATAGGCTTTCAACCATAGTAGATGCAGATAAAATATTCGTTCTAAAAGACGGAAGTATTTTGGAGAGCGGAACCCATAAGAATTTGTTGCAACACAACGGTATGTATGCTCATATGTGGGAAGAATATAAAAATTCCGTAGATTGGACTGTTAAAAAAGGAGTGTGCCAATATGCTTAAAAAACTTCAACATAAATATGCACTTTCTCAGCAAGGTGCAAAAGATTTAATTAAGGCTTGTTTTGCTTGTACTCTTTCTTATCTTATTCTTATGTTTCCTGTAGGTTTACTGTATTTTCTTGTAATTGACCTAATGAACGGAAAAATTCCGCAAAATAAAATTGCATTTTATTGTATAGGTTCCGTTATTTGCTTAGTGTTGATATTTTTTTCTACATGGATTCAGTATAATGCCACTTTTCTTTCTACATATGTAGAAAGTGGGGTTAGAAGAATTACATTGGCAGAAAAGCTTAGAAAATTACCGTTATCTTTCTTTGGAAAGAAAGATTTATCAGATTTAACCAGCACAATAATGACAGATTGCACTTCTCTTGAACAAACTTTTTCACATTATATTCCAGAATTAGTAGGTTCAATAATTTCGACTACAATTATTTCTGTCAGCCTGTTTTTCTTTAATTGGAAAATGGCAATAGCAGCTTTGTGGGTACTGCCCATTGCTTTTTGTATTGTGCTCTTCTCATCTAATGTGCAAAATGCTTTGGGACGTAGACAAATGTCAGTTAAAGTGGCTTGTGCCGATGGTATACAAGAGTGTTTGGAAACATTAAGAGATTTAAAGTCTAACAATGCAGAAAATGAATATCTTTTTGGTTTAGATAAAAAAATTAAAGCAGTAGAAAAAAGAGCGATTATTTCTGAACTTGGCACTGCCGTATTTGTAGTATCGGCACAATTAATTTTAAAACTCGGTATTGCAACAACAGCTTTAACGGGCGGAATTTTGTTATCAAAAGGTGATCTTGATGTCCTTACATTTTTTATGTTTTTACTTGTTGCTTCTCGAATCTATGATCCAATGCAGGCTACACTAATAAATTTAGCCGCCATTATCGGTTCAAAAGTTCAAATTGACCGCATGAATGAAATTCTTGATCATACTGTTCAAAGTGGAAACTCTCAACTTAGCAATAAAGGATATGATATTGAATTTAAAAATGTCGGTTTTGCATATAACAATACAGAAAATATTTTGCAAGACGTTTCTTTTACAGCAAAACAAGGAGAGGTTACAGCTTTAATAGGTCCGTCAGGTGGAGGTAAAACAACTGTTTCCCGTTTGGCAGCAAGATTTTGGGATATTAATAAAGGAAAAATTAGTGTAGGCGGAATGGATATTTCCAAAGTTGACCCGGAAACATTGCTGTCATTGTATTCAATTGTTTTTCAAGATGTAACTTTATTTAATAATACTATTATGGAGAATATACGTATTGGCCGCAAGGACGCAACCGACAAAGAAGTTTTAAAGGCTGCTCGTCTTGCACATTGCGATGAGTTTGCTGAAAAATTACCAAATCACTGGAATACGCTAATTGGTGAAAATGGCTCAGAATTATCCGGAGGAGAACGCCAGCGTATTTCTATTGCTCGTGCATTTCTAAAAAATGCTCCTATTATACTACTTGATGAAGCAACTGCATCATTAGATGTCGAAAACGAAACTGTGATACAAGAAGCTCTTTCAACACTAATTCAAAATAAAACAGTCATTGTAATTGCACATAGAATGAGAACTGTTTCAGGCGCTGATAAGATTGTCGTTTTAAAAGATGGATTTGTTGCTGAGCATGGCTCTCATGTTGAATTGATAAATCAGGAAGGTGTCTATAAGAGAATGGTGCAACTTCAAACACAAGCACAATGCTGGACGTTCTAATGAACGATTTACCATCTATATAAAAGCTCAAAAACATATAGCCCAAAGCACCTCACTATTAGGAGGGCGTTCAAAAATGATTCTTATGAACGCTCTCCTAAATCGGGGATCATGTTATTAATTTAATCTCTGCTGCTGAACCTTGAAACTATTCTTAAAACATAAATAAATATATTTATAAAATCAAGGAATAAATTTAAAGCCAGCCCTGGAACATCTTCCTCTGTAAAGGGATTGTTTTTGATTCTCGAAAGGTCATAAAGCACATATCCGCTGAATATTAATATTCCAAGCCAAGCTATAGCCAAGTTATACACTTCTGATTTAAGAAATATCCCTACTATTCCTATTAAAATCAGAGCTATCAAGCCTGCGTATAATGTTCCTCCCAGAAATGAAAAGTCTCTTTTAGATTGCGACGAATATAACGCCAATCCGCCAAATATAGCTGTTGTTATTCCCAATGACACAAGAACCATCATTGAACCCATTGCAGACACATAGTACAATATCGTAGGAAATGTACTTATTCCAAGTAAAAACGCCACGGAATAGCTGTTCACTCTCGACAGAGATCTGTTTTCTCTTCGCCTTGTTACGGCTGCGACAATCAGCACTATTATTGATCCTATTCCTGCAAGAAATGCAAATTGCGGCGGCACAAACATCATACCGAACACCATTCCTATGGTGCATATCAGCAACAGCACAAAAAACTCTTTTAACACTAAACTTATTAGTCCTCTTTTATAAGGTTCATCGTAATAATATCTTTCCAATGTTATCCTCCTCCTTAATTACAAATTCTTATTTTGATATTTTCTGCATATAATTTATTATTCCGATTTTTGTACTTATTATAATTTATTACAAAAATCCTTAGCTAATCTTAAAAATCAGCAATTATTAAATCGAAATTTCTAATATATAATATATTGGAATGCAGTTTGAAATTTTTATATGCTGTTTATTTATTTCATTGTTTAAAAATAGGTTTTAGTTGGTATAAAATAATAAAATTCATTTATGGAAAGGAGACCCTATGGCATTTTTAGATAAGCTTGGTAAAAAAATCGGTGAGGTTGCTGATACCGCTAGTGAAAAAGCAAAGGACTTTGCAGAAACTACAAAACTTAATCAGGCTATTTCCGCTGAGGAAAAGCAAATAAGCAAATACTTTCTTGATTTGGGGAAATATGTATTTGAAAAAGAAAAGGATAACCCGGACAGCCCCATAGCTGAAATCTGCAATAAAATTGTATCTTCTCAAAATGAAATTGAAGAACTTAAAAGAAAAATAATGGAAGTTAAAGCAGATTAAAAAAAACGTGTTTTCACACATGAAGATTTGCCTGAACAACGGCGAAACAGGATGACTTTTTACGGGTCTATGAGCATCTCAATGATGCTCTTTTGTTATGAACATTTTTTATAGTTGCATACAATGTTATAATAATCTTCTATTGGGATTAAATGTCTATTTATGTTATATTATGAATGATTTGAATATTAATTAACAATAAATATTAATGAGGTGTAGCATGAAAAAGTTGCATATTTTAAGTATTATTTTAGTGCTTGCGCTTGTACTTGCAGGCTGCAGCACAGGAGAACAGCCAAGTCAGGCAGTTGAAGAAAAACCGGCAGAAAATTCAGAGCAGCCGGTAGACAATGAATCAAAATCTGATGAATTTTCGTCGCAGATACTGTTTAACGGTTCGTCTACTCTTGCTCCTGTAATGGCTTCTATTTCCACAAACTTTATTGAAGGCTTCGTAACATGGGACAAGGTTGATGCTTCATTTCCCGAGAAAAATATAGCTATATACGTTTCAGCCGGCGGTTCAGGCCAGGGCGTAAAATCGGTTATTGACAAAACCAGTGATTTCGGAATGGTTGCAAGAAGTGTCAAAGACTCTGAGAAAGAACAGATTCCTAATTTAAAAGAATTCAAGGTTGGAATTGATGCCCTTACTCTTGGGGTTAATCCTAATAATCCTGTTCTAAATGTCAAAGACAATCTGACAAAAGATGAAATAGTTAAAATATTTTCAGGAGAATTTAAAACCTGGAAAGATTTAGATTCATCTCTGCCCGAAAAAGAAATAATTGTTGTGACCAGAGATATAGGCGGCGGCGCACACGAAGTTTTTCAATCAAAGATCATGGGTGATGTCCAGGTTAAAGCCGATGCTATTCAAGCACCTTCCATGGGAGCACTGGTTACAAAGATAATTGAAAACGAATACGCAATAGGGTATGCTTCGTTCGGCGTTGTTAACCAAAATGCCGGAAAGGTCAGCACATTAATGGTTGACGGCGTTGAAGCATCAAAGGAAAATATAGTAAATGGATCCTACATAATACAAAGACCGTTAATTGCCATATATGACGGTGAGCTGACTGCTCCTCAGCAGGCATTCATCGACTATGTAATGAGTGATGACGGAATGTCAGTTATTGAATCAATGGGCTTTGTGCCTGTAAAATAGTTTGTTGCCGGAACTCCCGCAGCTTAGCGTCGCATTTATGACTGCTGTGTGCGGGAGTTTCGTCAAATAGGAGTCATTATGAAAAACAAAAGAGAAATAATTTTTCGCATCGTGATTACCGTGGGAGCTCTATTATCTAGTATACTGGTCTTGCTGGTATTTTTTTATATTTTAAAAGAAAGCATACCGTTTTTTAAAGAGATAAATATTTCCCAATATATATTAGGAGAGTCTTGGAGCCCTTTGAGTCCAAGTCCGAACTACTCATTTCTGCCCATGATATTATCGACACTGTATGTGTCCTTTTTAGCTCTGGCTATAGCAACACCGCTAAGTGTGGGGTGCGCCCTTTTCTTAAGCTTTCATGTCAATAAAAAACATTCAAAAATTATTCTTTCTTTTATTGATATGATAGCCGGTGTTCCGTCTGTTATCTTTGGCTTCATCGGGCTTGTTTTACTTGTAAAGTTTTTAGAAAAAAGCTTGGAAATGGCCACCGGAGAAAGTGTTCTGGCCGGAGGCTTACTGCTCTCGGTCATGCTTTTTCCGTATATTGTTACAGGATGTGCAGAAACGTTTGAAAAAAACAAGGCAGAATACAATGCAGCATCTCAGTCTCTCGGAGTATCTGTTTGGTACACCATGAGAAAAATAATCCTTCCGTCTTCATTAAACAGTATCTTTGTCAACATGCTGCTTGCATTCAGCAGAGCTATAGGTGAAACTATGGCTGTTATGATGGTAACCGGTAATTCTCCTATTTTCCCCAGACTCTTGGGCAGAGCAGAAACAATTCCATCTCTAATTGCCCTGGAAATGGGAACCGCAACTTACAAAAGCATCCATTATTCATCTCTTTATGCAGCAGGGCTCATATTAATTGTCATAATATTTATTATACAGTTTATAGCTCACAAAATAAATAATATGGGGGCAAGGAAGCGATTATGAAATTAAAGGACTGTATGTTTAAAATCTGGGTACTGCTGTCGGGTGCTGCAATAATTCTTATAACAATAGGAGTTTTTCTCTATTTACTATATAAAGGTTTCGGCGTCATTACATGGGAATTTATTTTCGGCTCTCCTAAAGGAATACCCTTGGGAACCGAAGGAGGAATTTTCCCTGCAATTGCTGGTTCGCTGTTTTCAGGAATACTATCCGGGCTTCTCGGAGGTATATTAGGGCTCTGCACTGCAGTTTACTTAGTTTTTTACTGTGAGAATGAAACGATTAAAAGCTATGTTTTACAATCATTGCAATGCCTTGCAGGAATTCCTTCTGTTGTTGTGGGGTTGTTCGGGTATTCTTTTTTAATAGTAGGTTTAGGCATAAATAAAAGCCTTCTAAGCGCATCAATCACTCTTACTATCATGATAATTCCTTTTATTACTATCAGAATCAAAAAAGCATTGGAAGAAACATCAAAGGATCAGTTCATAGGCTCTCTCAGTCTTGGCATACCAAAGGGCTATACAATAGTAAGACTTGTTATCCCCAATGCGTTTAAGTACATTATGACCTCCCTTGGACTGGGCACAGTATTTGCAATGGGAGCTACTGCACCGGTCATGTTTACCGGAGCTGTAATAATGTCAGGTGTACCTTCAAGGCTCACCGATCCATTTATGTCACTCCCCTATCATCTCTACATTTTGGTAAACGAAGGACTGTCTGCTGAAATGGCTTACGGAACTGCTTTTGTGTTAATTGTGATTGTGCTGCTTATAAATTTAATCTGCCACTTTATCGGCAATTTAGAGGATATGTAAATGAATGAAATAATTTTAAAAACCGAAAATATGTGTGTAAGCTACGGAAAGAAAAACATTTTAAAAAATATTGACATTTGTATTGAAAAAAATAAAATAACAGCAATAATCGGCCCGTCCGGCTGCGGAAAATCAACATTTTTAAAATCTTTGAACAGAACAGTCGAAGAGTACGGAGGGAAAATTGAAGGCAGCATATATCTTAACGGACAGAATATATTGAGCATGCCTCTGCAGACTATCAGAAACACCATAGGCATGGTATTTCAGACTCCTGTTGTGTTTCCGTTTTCTATTTATAAAAATATGACTTATGCTCCCATATACTACGGAGAAAAAAACAAGGACAGACTAAATGAAATTGTAATAAGCAACTTAAAAAAATCCGGATTATATGATGAGGTAAAGAATGATTTAAATATGCAGGCGTCAAAATTATCCGGAGGGCAGCAACAGCGGCTTGTAATAGCAAGATGTCTCACCGTAAACCCGGAAATAATTTTGCTTGACGAACCATGCTCGGCATTAGATATAAAAAACACGGCACATATTGAAAAAATGCTTATGGAACTAAAAAAGGAATATACTATTGTAATTGTTACCCACAACCTAGCTCAAGCAAAGCGAATCGCCGACAACGTCGTATTTATGGAAGAAGGAAGCGTAATTGAAACAGGAACTCCAAGTAAAATTTTTAATAATCCTGTTGATTTACGCACTCAAGAATATATAATATACATGAATAACTAAGAGAGGTAAATCTATGATAGAAATAACAGTACCGGGCGTGAAATCTTATTCAATAGAAAATATTGTGTTTGACTACAACGGAACAATTGCTGCAAACGGAAAAATTACTGATAAGACAAAAGAAAAAATATCCAAACTGTGCAGCTCGGCAAATGTATATGTGCTTACTGCCGACACATACGGATCGGCTTCCGAAGAATGCAGGGATCTCGGTTTAACTTTAAAGACTTTTCCTAAAAACAACTGCGGGGACTTTAAAGCTGAGATAGTTGAAGAATTAGGAAAAGACAAAACTGTATGCTTCGGCAACGGCAACAACGATATAAAAATGTTTAAAAAATCTTCTCTTGCAATTGCTGTTCTTGAATCAGAAGGTATGTGTGCAAAGTTGCTTACCGAAGCTGATATCCTGGTTAAATCAATTGAAGACGGGATAGACCTGTTATTGAATACAACTGCTCTCATTGCCACATTGAGGGGATAATATACAAAGGCTGCACCTGGACGGAAACAGCCTTTGATTTTTTTACGTTAAACAAAGCGCCCTTACGTTTTAAGGTCATTTACCAGAGAAATTTTAGCGGTGGTATTCCCTTCTTCATAATATTCATGTGCTTTTGTAATTTCAGAAAACTTAAATTCGTTTTTGTCCCTGTATATAGTTAAATTACCAGCCTCTATAAGCTTTTTAATTTCATACAGTATATTTCCCATTTCATTGCGGTTTGTATTTGTCAGAATCGGCAGCACCATGTATATAGTTTTGAATGAAATAGACTTATGATGAAGGAGTGTCATGTCAAGTTCAACCCTTGAATTTGTTGTAAGCACAAGCCCTTCTGTTTTTACAGCTTTAAAACTATTTATCAAGTTTGTGGTACCGATCGTATCAAATACAACGTCAAAACCTTTTCCTTCAGTGTACATATTTACATAATCATCTACATCGGTAGTCCTGTAGTTAATTACGTGATTCGCTCCCAGGTGTTCTGCTATTTCTGCTTTTTCATCGTTTGATACCGTTGCATAAACATCAGCTTTTAACAATTTTGCAAATTGCAGCGCAATATGTCCCACACCTCCGGCAGCTCCGTGAATCAGCACTTTGTCGCCGGCTTTAATATGTGAGTTTTCCATAATGGCTCTGTATGCAGAGATACCAACTAAGGGATACAGCGCAGCCGTTTTAAAATCAATATTAGCCGGCTTCAGACACAGAAGCTCTTCATCAACTAAGGCATATTCTGCAAGTGCTCCGCACTCGTCCAGCAATCCACCCACAAACCCAAAAACCTCATCACCGGGTTTCAGTACTTCAACGTTTTCCCCAACCTTCTCAACAACTCCTGAAAAATCAGAATTCAGCACGGCAGGAAACGGCGGCGTAATCTCAGGCAATAATCCGGATCTTAGTTTAATCTCAAATGGATTAAGGCTGCTAGCCGCTATTTTGACCAGAATATATCCCGGTCTTACCTCCGGCTTTGGAATGTCCATAAGCTCAAAAACTTTGGGTCCGCCAAATTTGTTTATTACCATTGCTTTCATAGCATCACTCCCTTTTTAATTATTATATAGTTCTTATACCCAAAATATTTTCAATAAACAAAAAAATATTATATATTTCCCAATTTTTATTTAATCTTCCGTTTCTTCAAAATCAGTCCAAAAATCTTTTGATTTATTGTATCTGACATTCCCCTTTATACCGCAAAACTCTTTGTTGTACGTAATTGGCTTAAAGGCTTTTCCTACATGTAAGTCATCGGCATAATATTTTTTATAAATTGCAGTTTGACTGAATCCATAGCTTCCTGTCAACGATATATTTATTCTGAATCTGCTCTTTACAGTATTTGAATGCTTGTTATATTTTTTGGCAAGCTCTGCCTCATTCATAACATTTAAATTCTTGTGGCTGTTTTTAAATGTGTATGAAAAATCGTATTTTCCCAAATATGTAAGCCTGTAATCTATGGGAATATCAAACATGCCGGCACTATTACATCCCGTATTATGCTCCGTGATGCTGATTCTTATATCGGGATTTACAAGGGCTTCCCTGCTTGTATTTATAACCCTGATTATCAGCATATCCGTGCTCGGGTTATATATTATCTTTTTAGAAAATTTCACAAGATCTCTTGGATAAAACATCTTTACCGACAGCACGGAAACCATCAAAGCAAAGTACACGGCCGTTATAGAAGATTGAATTATTACAAGCAGCTTGCCTGCTGTGTTTAGAGGAACCA
Organism: Sedimentibacter sp.; assembly: GCA_018436705.1. Classification (GTDB taxonomy): domain Bacteria; phylum Bacillota; class Clostridia; order Tissierellales; family Sedimentibacteraceae; genus Sedimentibacter. The sequence continues at coordinate 76,014 of JAHDLA010000015.1, read as the reverse complement.
CATCTCCATAACCTATGGACAGAGAGGTTACAAAAGAAAAATACACATAATCTATAAAACTCGCCGCATTTTTTAATGCTCCAAATGCAAAATATGCTGCTGAAAACACTAAATTTACCGCAAGGTAATAAAGAAACAATTCCATAAACACAAGCCCAAAATGCTTGTTCCTTATTTTACTAGACCATCTAAGTCCTGATTTTTTTGGATATTTTAAATTCATGCATCTCTCCGATTGAAAATTATATATTTATTCTAAGCACTAAACCTTTTAATATTCAGCCCGAGCCTGAAAACAAATGCCTTCAATTAATTTCTCCGCTTTATCTAAACTTGTAACGGTAAATTGCGCCATTCTCTCCCTGTTAATACCGATTTCCTTAACAGTTGTTATAGATTAACCGCTGTGATATAATCAATATAATATATGAAATAAATCCTCAACATTTTTATCTGATTTGATGCTTTTATACTGGTGTGAAGCAAGCCGATAATTGGCTTGCACTTATACTATAATGGGATATTACACTATGGAGACTTATATGAAACTTGTTAATATTGACGAAAAAAACAGAAAATTTTTTTTGAATTTCTATAAAAAACAATATTCAAATCCCTTAAAACACGACACAATGTCGGGGGTACTTAGAGGGCTTCTGTATGGAAACTCTCAGCTTTGCAGTTCGGTATATCTGGAACCTCTTATGGTAGTTGAAAATAACGAAATAGTTATGATAAGCCTGCTTGCATGTGCCCACAGAATGCCTGACTGTGTGCAAATCGGTTTTTTTGAGGCATCCAAATTGAATATGGAAGCATTTAAACTGATTTTAAACAGGGCTACGCAGCTGGCTAAAGAAAAAAATGCATCTAAAATCACCGCCTCTTTAAATATTCATGTAAATTACGGCTTAGGATTTCTGGCAAGCGGCTATGATAAACCGCAGAGCTTCGGAATGTCTCATAATCCTTCCTTTTATCACGATTTTTTTACAAACACAGGATTTAATACAATTGAAATGGTAAGCTATAAAAAAGATATGAGATCGATTGACAGCATGATGAGCAGCGATATAAGCGCAAGACTTAAAAAAAGATACTCTGTAAGAGTGGCGGATTTTAACAATTTTAAAAGAGACTGCAGAATATACACTGATGTAAATAATAAGGCATTCAGCGAGCATTTATTTTACTACCCAAGAGAGCAGGAAGAAGATTATGAATTGTTTAAGGATATGAAGCACCTCATGAAACCGGAAAATCTGCTTTTCGTAGAGAAGAATGGTGTTCCTGTTGGTTTTATGCTCTGGTATCCAGACTTCAGCCAACTGATGAGCAATGGTGAAGCAGTGGGACTAAGGACGGTAATGAAAAATATTATGTTCGAGAAGCATATAAACACATTTAAAATAGTCGAAATGGGAGTGATTCCTTCGGAAAGAAATCGAGGAGCCATACTTGCGTTGTTCGATTATTGCTTTGAATGCATAAAGGGCAGGTATGACTATATGGAATCCGGATGGATATTATCAGATAATTTCAAATCAAAAAACTTTGGAGTAAAGTGGGCGGACTGCGAGTCAAAACGCTACAGAGCATATATCAAGGAGTTGTCATGAGCAGACACAAATCAACAATCAGCTTAGATAAAGAAATAAATAAATTAAATTTACCCTGTTATGAAACTCTGACAAATCTGCTGCCTCTTTTGACTTTGCTTGAAAAATTAAATCCCTGCGGTCAGGAATATGAAGTATCAAATGGCAGCGTAATTATTTCCTACCACTTGTCTCTTAATTTATTTAACTTCCGCAGAATTCTTCCCTTAAATGTACATGTTCAAATAATAGGACTTCCTGTTTCTGTGTGCTTGAGCGGTTTTTTCGGCAACTATATGGAAATCGAAAAAAATATAAAACAGCGTAAGGGATTGAAGATTTTACTAAACAGCGACCACCCCTTTAAGGGAGGCGGAAAAACCTTGTCTACATTCGTGTTCGAAAATAGGTTTGAAGATTTCAACCAATATCTGAACTCCTTGAGAAGCCCTTATAGAAGGCGGATTAACAAAGCTTTAAGAAAAAGAGAAAAGCTTGTGATCAAAACACTGAGCAGGCACGATTTTAACAAGGTGCATTACGACCTGTATCTAAGTATCATGAACAGGACGGAAAACCCTCTTGAAACTCTCCCTATTGAGTTTTTTCAGGAGTATGATGCCGAACTTTTTGAATTTTCTGACAGTGAAACTCATAATGTTGTAGGTTTCATCCAGCTGAAGACAATAAAAAACAAGCTTTACTTTTTATTCGGCGGATTCAAAAAAGAAGATATACCCGCTTACGACATATACTACAACATGCTTTTAAAAATAGTCGAAACCGGAATTGAAAAACGTGTTGAAGAAATTGAATTTGGACAGACGGCGGAGGAAAGTAAATTAAAAATAGGATGCAGGGAAAAATACAAATACATGACTGCCCACCACAGCAACCCCTTGATAAATTCTTTTATCAGTATGTTGCTGCCTTTGTTTTCATACAGGCCATATCCTGTAAAGCATCATGTGTTTAAAGACATAGGTGAAAAATAACATGGTTGTATTTTTAAAGAAAGTAAGAGTCAAAACAATTTTTACAGCATTTGATCCTGTGGTTGTGGAACCGCTGGAACTCTGCTGTTTAAAATCTGTTTTAAATAATATAGGTGTTGAAAGCTATATAATCGATAATTTGTTCAACTTGGAACCACCCCAAAATATCGTACCGGATGCCATTGTTCTTACCGGATACAATGTAGCTGAAAACCAAATTTTAACCGATGCGAAGTCATACAAGCAGAAATTTCCCCATGCTAAAATTATTGCGGGAGGAGTTCATGTACAAGTTAATCCAAATGACTTTCATTCTGACTTTATAGATTATGTATGCCACACCACAAGCACGACTGCCTTCAGTGAATTAATTAAAAGCATCAAGCACAGCACAGAAACTCGAATTGACGGCATTGATTTCAGAAAAGGCACAGCATCCGGTTCAGAATGGCATAAATCTCCCCCAAAAACTTTGGTGGAAAGAGAAAATGTGATTCCCGACAGAAACTTGTTTCGCAGTTTTTCTCATAAACTTCATTATATGGAAAAAAGAAATGTTGCATTAATCAAAGGAAGCACCGGCTGCCCGTATGGTTGCTCTTACTGCTGTTGCAAACTGCTGAACGGCGGAAACTATATTCCAGCTGATTATGAAGCCATGACTGACGAGATGGAAAAAATAAGTGCTGATTATTTCTGGATTGTTGATGATGTTTTGTTTTCCGGCAGAGCTGATGCGCTGCAATTTATTGAAATTATAAATAAAAAACGCCTAAAAGTTAAAATAATAGGATATTTAAGAGCGGATTTTATATTAAAGCACAGCGACCTGCTTTCTCTTCTAAGATCAGCGGGTCTCGTAGAAGCAATTGTGGGCTTTGAAGCAACTACAAACCATGAGCTTGATGACTATGAAAAAAATACAAACGCCCTTGATTATCCTAAAGTCATATCTCTACTTAAAAAAAACCGTATTGATTTGACTGCACTTTTCATGGTCAGACCGGACTACAAAATAAGAGACTTTACGAACCTATACAAATTTATTAAAAAAACAGGGATTGAAGTATATACCGTATCCATGCTGACTCCTTTAAAAGGTACGGCTCTTTATGAATCCATGAAGGATGAGCTTCTGACCGACGATCCGAGAAAATTTGATTTCCTTCATCCGGTACTGAAAACTTCATTACCCAAGTGGATGTATATTCTGATATTTTACGTGATACAACTGCGCCTTGTGAAATCAGGCAGGATTCGTAAATATTTGACCGGAAAGTAATCTTTGTATAAAACTAAACGCCTCCGCGCGCTTTTAAAAAAAACATACTATGTTTAAGATAAAAACAGAATAGGAGAATTTATGAAATCAAGCATATGGAATTTTTGGGCATCACGGTACGACAGGCTGTGGGTTCAAAAATACTCCTTAAAGCCTACAAGAAACTATATATTGAATGCACTGTCCGAAAATAAGGATGTAAATAATATAAAGGTGTTGGATCTTGGATGCGGCACCGGCCAGTTAATAAGTGAAATGGCTGAATTTTTCAGCAGCCCCATAATAACAGGAGTTGACTTCTCGGAAAAAATGCTGGATATTTCAAAATCCAGAAATCCGGGTGCTGTTCATATGCAGTTGAATGCAGATGAACTTGACAAATTAAAAGGGAACTTTGATGTGATAATATGCTCTCATTCTTTTCCGTATTACAAAAGCCCTGAAAAAGTACTGCATGAATTAAACAGGCTACTGAAAAATGACGGTATATTGCTGATGGCATTTGCCAGCGGTAACAATGTATATGATAAATTTGCGCTGTCTTTTGTAAAGCTCACTACAGGCCATGCATATTATCCCTCTGACAGAGTATTCAGAGAAATTGTTTCTCCGTACTTTCACGTAGCTGATTTACAAATTATTAAAGAAAAGTTTTTTATGCCGAGAATTGCACTATACAAGCTGAAAGGGGCAACAAAATGAAAATTCTACTGGTGCGTCCCAGGCCTCACAGCGAAACCATAGGTCTCCAGCATGTGATGATTTGTGAACCGCTGGAACTTGAGTACCTTGTGTCAAATATACCTGAAGAGATAAAAGACCAAATTGACATAAAAATTTTGGACATGATAATTGAGACAGAAAAATTTGAGGTTCTGATAAATAGAGAGCGCCCCGATTTTATACTGTTTACCGGATATATAACTCATGTTGGAGTAATAAAGGAACTGGCAAAGGCTTCAAAAGAACTGCTTCCATCTGTCAAGACGGGAACCGGAGGCGTTCACGCCGAAGTTGTATCGGAAGATTTCAAGTCAGAGTATATAGACTTTATATATGACAGAAACGGAATTGACGGATTTAATTTAACCGTAAAAATGCTGCTGGACGGCAGAAATACGGAAGAAATTTGCAATGAGCTTGATAAGCCTGCTCCTAAAAAAACTATATTTGATTATAACTATCCGGACAGGGAGTCTGTCTCAAAATACAGAAAGTATTACTACTACATGTTTCACAACCCCTGTGCATTAATCAAGACGTCCTTTGGCTGCCCTTACAGCTGCTCTTTTTGCTTTTGCAGAGAAATTACGGGCGGAAAATACTTCTCAAGGGATATGGAGGATGTTATCAAGGAGCTTAAAGCAATTCCGGAGGAAGAAATATATATAGTCGATGATGATTTTTTGTTTGACAGAAAACGCCTTAAAAATTTTGCTGACTTGCTTATCAAGAAGAATATTAAGAAAAAATTTCTGGTGTATGGCAGAGCCGATTTTATTACAGAGAATGCAGATATTATGGCTGAGCTCAAAAATGTGGGTTTGAACGCCGTAATTGTAGGAATAGAATCTGTGAGATCCAAGGATCTTAAATCCTACAATAAAAAAACAACTGCGGAAATAAATGAAAATTGCATTAAAATATTAAAATCTTTGGATATAGAGCTTTATGCGACGCTAATTATACCGTTGGATTTTACTGTGAGTGACTTTGATGAACTAACAAAATGGCTTAGAAGGCTTGATGTAAGATTTGTAAATCTCCAGCCTTTGACTCCTCTTCCCGGAACGGACATTTTTAATTTGTATACGAATGAATTGTTATATGAAAGAGATAAGTTCGAACTGTGGGATATGGCTCATGTTCTTTTAAAGCCCGAATTTATGAGCATACGAAGGTTTTATTACGAGCTTTTGAAAGCATATTACAAGGTAATTATGCGTCCCAAGCATCTTGTGTATTTAGTTAAACGCTACGGTTTGAAAGCAAATATAAAGATGCTTCGTGGCAGCAGCCTCGTAAGCCGGCAATACATTGGAAAAATACTGAGAGGTATATGATGAAGAAAATTTTACTCATACAACCCAGCCCCTATGACAGAGACCACAAACCCATAAAGAAAAGCCGTCTTTATTTTGTAGGCCTGGCAATGCCCCTGTTGGCTGCTATGATGCCTGATGACTGGGAAGCCGAAATTGTGCTTGAAATACTGGAAGACATACCATGGAACACAGATGCCGACATAATTGGTATAAGTTCTATGGGTCACGGTGTAATACGTTCACTGGATATTGCCGCAGAATTTAAAAAAATGGGAAAAACCGTAATTCTGGGCGGATATATGGTTAGCATAATGGTACAAGAAGCCACAAAATACTGCGACGCAGTTGTGGCCGGAGATGCAGAACTAGTGTGGAAAAAACTTCTAAGTGACTACGAAAACGGAAAGCTCAAGAAAATATATGAAAAAAATCTTGAAAAAGGAACACTTACCACACCACTGCCAAGATTTGATCTGATCATTAATAAAAAAATAGGAGATTTCCTTCCAGTGCAAGCCGGGAGGGGCTGCCCCAATACGTGCAGTTTCTGCTCGGTGGCATGTCTGTACAAAGGTCACTATATCAAAAAACCTCTGGAAGAAGTCGTAAGAGATATAAAGCAGGTAAAAGATCTTGGATTTAAAAAATTTTTGTTGCTGGATGATAATATCTTTTCAGACAGAGAATATCTTGAGAAACTGCTGATTGAAATTAAAAATCTCAACATGCAATGGATGAGCCAGTGTGATATACGAATAGGGCGTGAAAATTCTCTTCTGGCAAAATTAGCCGAAAGCGGGTGCACTACCCTGAGTTTCGGTCTTGAGAGTATTTCCCGGGAAAGTTTAATAGGCATGAACAAAGGCTGGGCAAATCCTGCAAAATATCCCGAACTTATTTCCAACATACAATCTCACAACATTGATGTATCAACAGAGATGGTTGTGGGCGGCGACGGCGATACTCTTGAATCAATTAAGGCAACAAAGGATTTCATAGAGAATAACAAAATCTCTGTTCCGCGGTTTTATATACTTACTCCCATACCGGGCACTAAATTTTTTGAAGAAATTAAATCCGAAGGAAGGCTTATAAACAACAATATATATTCCTTTGATGGTACAGAGGCGGTTCACATTCCGAAAAATATGACTCCCGAAGAACTGACCCAAGCATACTGGAACTTATACGAATCTCTGTTCACCTATAAATCAATTGCTAAAAGAAACATTGTGAGAAAAGAATTTTTAAAGAATCCAGGGAAATATTTATTTTACTGTTTAGTTAACCTTTTTTACAGGTATCAGATAAAGAAAAGAATTACACCAAATATATTTTGAGAGGTATTTATGAGAATCCTTTTGGTAAGACCACCTAGAATCAAGCAGGCCATAACACTAAGTGATTTTATGTTTTCAGAACCTCTGGGGCTTGAAATGGTTTATAATGTTTTGAAATTCCAACACGAAGTAGAAATTTTTGATATGATGATTGAAAGCAAAAAACTTTCCGAAAAAGCTGCTGAATATCGTGCCGATGTTGTGGGGTTTACAAGCCTGTGTATTGATGTAAAGAAGGTTCTTGAACTTTGTTCGCAAGTTAAAAAATCAGACAGTTCAATAATAACCGTCGTTGGAGGAACACAGACATATTTAAACCCGAATGCTTTTTGCCACGCTGATGTTGATCATATATTTGAATACACAAATTCAGAGAATCTCAATAAATTCTACAACTTATTGTCATCCGGCAATATTGAACTAGTAGACGGCATCAGATCTAAGGATCTGGGGTACAAATCCTCTAACGCAAAAGGAAGAAATGAATACATGCTCCCTGACAGAAAATCCACCGCTAAATATCGTAATCAGTATTCTTACTTTGGATACAGGCCGGCTGCAATTATGGAATTTGGCATAGGCTGCGAAAAGGTATGTGATTTCTGTCTTAGATGGAGAATAGAAGGAGTAAGGGAAAAATTAATTGATTCAGAACTTACAAAAAAAGATTTGTCAAGCATAGAAGAACAAACTATAATGTTTATAGACAACGATTTTCTTTCGAGTAAGGAAAAACTTGAAGCATTCATAAAATTGGTAAAGGATTTAAAGCTGAATAAAAATTACATAATGTATGGTTCAGTCAAAGGTATACTGGAATTCAAGGATTATTTGAAGGAACTTAAACAGCTTGGGCTTAAGGCTCTGCTGGTTGGATATGAAACATTCAGTAACGATGAAATGCATAAATACCATAAAAAATCAAGCACCTCTGATAACCTTGAGGCCGCCAAAATACTAAGCAACTTGGGAATAGATGTATGGGCTTCATTTATGGCTCATCCCGACTGGGGCAAAAACGACTTTAAGACTTTTAGAAAGTACATAAAAAGCCTCATGCCTCAAATCACCTCAATCAGTCCGCTGACTCCCTTTCCAAATCTTTCGATGTACGAAAAATATAGAAATAGGCTTTTGTACGAAGCTAATGATTTTGAAAAATGGAGTTTTGGTCAAGTCATGATAATGCCCTCGGCTATATCATTAAGAAATTATTATTGGGAACTGCTGAAGACAAATTTGTATGTAAACCTTTTTATAAATAAGAACACCGAAATGATTAAAAAATTTGGAGTAATAAATATTTTAAGAATTTTAGCAGGCTCATTGAAGGCTGTTAAAAAATACATAACGCTGATGATGGAGAGTTAAATGAAGAAGAAAGATATTATACTTGCATTGCTTCTTGTAACCATATGGGGCATCAACTTTATATTTATAAAACTTGGTCTGGAGGGAGTTCCTTCCATGCTGCTTGTTACATTAAGATACCTGCTCACTGCTTTTCCAGCTGTGTTTTTTATTAAAAAACCTAAAACCGAATGGAAATATATAGTGATGTACGGCCTGTTTGTAGGTGTGGGACAGTTTGCATGCTTGTTTTATGCCATGGAAATAGGTATGCCTGCCGGTATCGCTTCTATAGTGCTGCAGATCCAGGCATTTATATCACCTATACTGGCTATGATTTTCCTGCACGAAAAACTTAAACCCAAGCAAATTGCAGGCTTTATGACAGCGGCTGTGGGGCTTGCCATCATAGCAATGGAAAACAGCGGCGGCGGAGAACATTCGATTCCCATTGCAGCTTTACTTCTGAATATACTTGCTCCTTTTTTCTGGGCTGCTTCAAATATAGTTGCGAGAATTGCCTCTGACAAAGCTTCTGCTAAAGGAGAAAAACTTGACATGATAAGCATGGTAGTATGGTCGGGCATGATTCCTCCAATTCCCCTGCTTGGCATAGCCTTAATGCTTGATACACCCCAGACGCTGATTAATGCAGTTGCTAACTTAAGTGGAATTTCAATTTTTTCGGTTTTCTATCTGGCCTTTGGAGCAACATTGATGGGTTACGGGATATGGAACATACTTATTGGAAAGTATCCAATGGGAAAAGTTGCGCCAATTCCTCTGGCAGTTCCCGTTGTAACTCTGTTCTCTGCTATGATAGTACTTAATGAACAGCTTTCCGCAATGCAGTGGATTGGTGCATCAATTATTTTGCTGGGACTTTTAATAACAAATCTCAATATTGGCAGCATATTCATGCGCTTTAAAAAAAGCGAAGCAGAAACTGATCTGTGATAAAAGAACGCTGTGGTTATCCACAGCGTCTCTAATATTCAATTCAAACCATCCACAGTTAAAGCTCCTCATGTGCAGTAAGTTTTTTCTCCATCCAATCCTTTCCTTCAATCATGCGTGTAACTATCATTGACGCCACCGTATCTCCTGTTGCATTCAAGCATGTTGCGGGAGGATCTACCAGGAATCCTATAGTTGCAATAATTGGAAATGCCTCGGGAGGGAATCCGTACATATTTACTATGAGCATCTCACCTATCAATCCTCCACCGGGTACTCCGGACATTACCACACCACCAAGAATAGACAGCAAAATTGCGGTAAAATACGTACCTATCCCGGTAAATTCCTGCCCGAAAATTCCGAACAGAAATGATATTTTTAATATTGATGACAGCACTGTACCATCCATGTGCATAGTAGCTCCAATAGGAAGTATAATTTCGCGAATATCTTTTGGAACTCCTATACGCGACGCAGCCTTAAGATTTACAGGCATAGTAGCTATGGAACTTTGTGTTGCTATTGATGTTACAGCAGGCTCAATTATATTTTTAAAGAATGTTTTGACTCCCTGCATTCCGCCGGCATAATATGTATACGCAGTAAATGCAACGGCAAAATACAATATACACAGAGGATAGTAAACGGCCATGGCCCTCGCGTATGCTCCAAGCAGCTGAGGCCCAAATTCTCCTATGAGGCTGGCAAAATAAGCACCTAATCCTATTGGGGCGTACAGCATTATAACACCTATTAATTTCATCATAACTTTTGATAATGCTTCAAGTGCTCTTGCTACAATATTGTCTTCTCCTCCCACCGCACTTACGCAATATCCGAACAAAATTGAAAACACTATCAATGGAAGCATATTGGAACGAGACAGTATTTTACTGAAATCATTGACAGTAACCGCCTGAACTACTTGATCTGCAAAAGACAATTTTTCAAGTTCTGTTTCTGCCGCACCGAGCTCTATATTAGCTCCCGCAGCAGGGGGAAAGATATTAACAACAACTATAATTAAAACTGCCGCAATCAATCCTGTAACAACAAACGTGAGAAACATATTTCCTAGTATTTTCCCAAGGCGCTTCATATTTACCATACTGCCCACCGCACTTGCAATTGTGATAAATACTAACGGAGTAACCGCAGTAAACATCAGGTTTAAAAATATATCTCCGAATGGTTTAAGCACTGTTGCCTTTTCACCGAATAAAAGACCTATGATACTTCCAATTGCAATAGAAATAATTAATGTAACCGAAAACCGATAATTTTCCCAAAAAGTTCCTTTTGTTTGGCTCATTTTAGCACTCCTTTTTTAATTTGAAATGTTAATTATATTTTATTAATCAGTTTTTTAAAATATACCCACGTCGTCCCAATATTTCAATTCTTAATACCTCAAATCCTCATCCATAACTGTACCTTCTGCAACTATATTTGTATCTCCTATAAGATACAGTTTTTCAACTTTTTTGCCGTTACTTTCAACCTCAATAAATAACTCTCCTCCCGGAACTATTATTTTAACCCTATTGCCGCCCTTCAGATATCCTTTAAGCATAAGCGCAACTGCCGCTGATGCCGAGCCGGTACCGCAAGCCAGCGTAAAATCCTCAACCCCCCTTTCATAAGTTTTTACAATTGCCGTATTTTCATCTATAACATCAAAAAAGTTAACATTTGCTCCTTTTGGAAAGCCATCATAATATCTGATCTTTCTGCCGATATCAAACATTTCGAATTCATCGGCATTTTTAAGCTCATATTTTACTATAGCATGTGGAAGCCCCGGATTTCCCAGTTCTATGTATGAGCATTCATATTTTTTCCCGTCTATTTCAATATCATTTTCCAATTTAATTACTTCAGGGCTGTTTAATTGTACTTTTACAAGCCTTCCTTCAAGGACTTCCGATTTTACAATTCCTGCTCCGGTTTCAAAGGACATTTTTTTTCCGACTATATTGTTTATATAAGCATAGCGGGAAATGCACCTTGCTCCATTACCGCACATCTCGCCTATACTGCCGTCCTGATTGTAAAAACGCATCCTGAAGTCCGCATCGCCTTCAGGAAAGTCAACAGCCATGAGACCGTCAGCCCCTATTGATACCTTTCTCTGACACAATGTTTTTGCAATTAAAGATAGTTTGTCAGCAGGAAGCTTCAGCTCCATATTGTTTATAATTATAAAGTCATTGCCTGCGCCGTGCATCTTTGTGAAATTCATAATCTCACTCCTCTTTTTAGTTTAGTGATTCGGGAATCACTTCATTAGCTATCATATGGTCGTAACTTTGCCTTTTTACTATTATGCAAGATTTTCCGTTTTTAACGAGCACCGTTGCCAAAAATGGATTCTTGTTATAATTGCTTGACATGGTATATCCATATGCCCCTGTTGAAAACACTGCAAAAATATCTCCTCTTTCAGCAGGAGCTATTTTTGCATCCTTTATGAGTATATCTCCTGATTCACAGCACTTGCCGCATATTGTAACCACGTCAGTCTTTGCCTCTTCCGCTTTATTCGCTACTATTCCCTCATACTTAGCCTGGTAGAGAGCAGGTCTGATATTATCCGTCATACCTCCGTCAACAGAAACATATTTTCTTATACCTTTTATATCCTTAACGGTACCTATTGTGTACAATGTTATACCTGCTTCACCCACAATGCTCCTGCCCGGTTCAATTACAACCTCAGGTCTTACAATATCCATATTCTTTGAAAATTCTTCAATTTTTTTCATCATAGGGTCAAGAAAATACTCATAGGACTTTTTATCATCAGCATCTGTGTATTTTATTCCAAAACCACCGCCGATATTTATTTCCGGTGTAGTGTAATTATATTTTTCCTTAGTATCTTTTATTAACTTTAATGCAACATCAAGAGCTTTTAAATGAGACTCGTTGTTATGAAGCTGTGACCCTACATGAAAATGAAATCCCATAAAGTTAACATATCTTGAATTTATTGCTTGTTCAATTGAGGGAAATATAACCTCGTCATCAAGCGGTATGCCGAATTTCGAGTCTTTTTTACCTGTAACTATATAATCATGAGAGTCGCTCTTAACTCCGGGAGTTATTCTATACAGTATATTCATTTTTTTGCCTTTTTTGCTGCATATTTTCTCTATAAGGCTCAACTCATCAAGTCCATCGACTATTATTCTTCCTATATTGTATTCAATCGCAAGCTCCAATTCTTCTTCAGATTTATTATTTCCATTAAATTCTATTTTTTCTGGCGGAAAATCAGCCTTGATTGCCGTATACAATTCCCCTCCGGAAACAACATCCATGCAAAGTCCCTCTTTTTCGATTATTTTGCACATTGCCAAGGTCAAAAAAGCCTTAGCAGCATAGGCGGCTCTTGTTCTTTCATATCTGCTCAAAAATGTTTCTCTTATCTCTCTGCACTTATCTTCAATTGCATTTTCACTCATTACATACAAAGGCGTACCGTATTTTTTTGCCAACTCAACCGTATTGCACCCGTCAAAATAAAGCGTGTTATTTTTAATGTCTTCTATCATGTCTTCTCCTCAAATTTATTAAAAAAATATTTTTTATTAAATATAATATATAATTAATTTTATTGCAATTATTATGCCAAACAAAATATTTTGATATAATTTATATTTTTAACCATAATCTTGACATATATTTAAAAAAGCTTTAACATTAAAGCACAGTTAAGAAAGGGTGATAGCCATAGTAAGGAAAGCAGCCATTATTACATTAAGCAAAAATGCTTCATTGTTTTACAAAAGCATATTTAAAAAGCTGTTTGGCAATTTAATCAGTATAAGCTGTTACAGCGTACTGGACGGTTCCGTCAACAAGATAGATAAAGCAGACATATTTATCGTATCAACCGATGCCTTTGACAGCATAAACGACTGTGAAAAATTTATTCCCCAAAATGTTCCGAAAATTGAGCTGAATGTTGAATTTACAATTCAAAACATTGATACATTAATGAAAATTCCTAAGGGAACCTGCGCCTATTTTGTAAATCTGAGCGAAATAATGGTGCGGGAATGCATAGCCAGGCTTTCGCAGCTTGGTGTAAACCACATCAATTTTATTCCATGCTTTCCCGGGTCAATACCGGGCAAAAGCTGCAACCTTGCAATAACTGCCGGAGAAGGTCGATATGCTCCGGATGAGGCTGAAAACATCATAGATTTGGGAGATCGTATTCCGGACACTAATACAATAGTAGAAACCGCGCTGCGTCTTAAGCTGGACTATCTATTGGAAAAGGAACATTTCAAAGAATATTTTAATTCCATAGCAACCAGCAATTATAACTTCAATCAAATTTTCGGGCGTTCCCTCAACATGGAAAGCCAATTTGAAATACTGATGGAAATAATAGACGCAGGAATAATCGGAGTAAATGAAAGCGGTACAGTTATATCGTATAATTCAAAAGCAGCCGAAATAACGGGAATAAACCAAAAACAAGTGATAAACAAATCCGCAGGATCTTGCCTGCATTTCCTGCCATTCGCAGAATGTAAAACAACAGAAAGGAAAATCACAAACAGACTGGTTAAATTTAAGGATGTTGACATAAATGCCACCATTGCACCTGTGATTAGAGGAAATAAGTACATAGGCGCATTTGCAACTATACAAAAATTTACAGAAGAAGAATATAAGCAGCATAATTTTCGAATGCAGTTGTTAAGTAAGGGACATACGGCAAAATATACCTTTAATGATATTACAGGGGAAAGCGACACAATAAAAAGAGCCTGCGCCATAGCAAAAAAAATGGCAAAAAATAATTCCGCCGTGCTTATTACTGGTGAGAGCGGAACAGGAAAAGAGCTTTTCGCTCAAGCAATACATAATGAATCTGATAGAAACAACAACCCGTTCATAGCAATTAACTGCGCAGCCATGCCTGATAATCTGCTGGAAAGCGAGCTTTTCGGTTATGAGGAGGGAGCCTTTACAGGCGCCCGTCGAGGTGGAAAGCTTGGGCTTTTTGAATTTGCACACAAGGGTTCCATATTCCTGGACGAGGTTGAAGGTATGAGCCCGGCGCTTCAAATCAAGCTTCTGAGAGTTCTTCAGGAGAGAGAAATCATGCGCGTCGGCGGAGACAGAATTATAAGTGTCGATGTAAGAATAATTGCTGCTTCAAATGAAACTTTGGAAGATCTGGTAGCAGACGGAGTCTTCAGAAGCGATTTATATTACAGACTCAACACTCTTCCCATAGAAATACCTCCGTTGAGGGAACGGGGCGGAGATATCATGCTTTTATTTGAAAACATTAAAAAAGAACTGAACGGGTATTTTACGCTTTCGGCAGAGGTCAAAAATGCCTTCATGGCGCATGACTGGAAAGGAAATGTACGGGAGCTTCACAATTATGTTGAATACTTAACATATCTTGATAAACCTTATATCAGCTATGAAGACCTGCCTAAAAGCTTCCACAAAAGAATTACACCGCTTAAAAGCAGAGGGCATGATAAAGACTTAGATGTAAGTCTCCTTAAAAAAATAGCAGGCAATAAACTGGATGACTACACACTTGTACTGGGCATACTTTACGATGGATATAAAAGCAAAAAAAGCCTGGGAAGGCTGTCCATAGCAGAAAAAGCCCAGAACTCCGGTCACTACCTGACCCAACAGGAGGTTAGAAGCATATTGTATGATTTAAGCAATCTTGGCCTTGTTAAAATATCTCAAGGAAGAGGCGGAAGTAAAATCAATGATAAAGGTATAAGAGCATATAATAACTTGTAACCTACGTCTAATCACCGGTTAATTGGTTAAAGTTTAATATACTTTAACCAATTAACCGGTGAGCATTATTATAATAATGTTACCTTCAAACACTAACGGACAAAAAATATATTGTTCGGCTGGCATGGTTTATGCAATCAATATTTACGCAATTAAGTATAAAAATATTGAAAGGAAAGTGCCATGAAGTATGATTTTGATAAAATAATAAACAGGGACAACACATTTTCAGTAAAATATGAAGAAAGAATTAGGAATTTTGGAACTAACGACTTAATCCCACTGTGGATTGCGGATATGGATTTTGAAACAGCTAAGCCTATAACCGAAGCAATTAAGAAAAGGGCCGCGCACGGTATTTACGGATATGTTTCAAAACCTGATTCTTTTTTTCAAGCATTCTGCAATTGGCAGAGCAGAAGAAACAACTGGGACATAGACAGAAACCTGGTAAGCTTCAGCCCGGGAGTTGTTCCTTCCCTGTCTGTCATAGTCAATGAGTTTACGGACATAAATGACAAAGTGTTGATCCAGACACCCGTATATCCCGAATTTTATGATGTAGTTGAAGCATGGGACAGAATTGTGCTTGAAAATAAGCTCCTTGAAAAAGACGGAGTATACTCTGTGGACTTTGAAGATTTTGAAAATAAATTAAAGCATGGAACAAAGCTGTTTATACTTTGCAATCCTCAAAATCCAGTAGGAAGAGTGTGGTCAATGGAAGAGCTTCAAAAAATGACCGCCCTGTGCATCAAGTACAATGTGCTCATCGCATCCGATGAAATACATGCCGATTTAATGCTTTGGGGAAATAAGCACATACCCACAGCAACAATTTCAGAAAAAGCCGGTAAAATTACAATTACCTGCACCTCCTGCTCAAAAACTTTTAATCTTGCAGGGCTTCAGGCATCCTTTGCAGTATTTCCAGACAAAAATTCAAAAGACAAATTTGATAAGTTCTGGAAAAATTTAGAGATACACCGCAATAACTGTTTCAGCATTGTCGCAATGGAAGCAGCCTATAGCGAAGGTGAGGAATGGCTGAAACAGCTCATACCATACCTGGAGAATAATATAAACTATGTAAGAAAATACTGTAAAGCTAACATTCCACAAATAAAGCCGTCAAAACCTGAAAGCACATACCTAGTTTGGCTGGACTGCAGAGATCTGGGATTGAGTAACGAAGAGTTAAATGATTTCATGATAAACAAGGCACACTTAGGGCTTAATTCTGGAAATAATTTCTCCAGAAGCCTGTCAGGATATATGAGGATGAACATAGCATGCCCCCGTTCTGTATTAGAAAAAGCTATGAAACAGCTTGATTCAGCTGTAAATAATTTAAACGGAGGCATAAAAAGCAACTATATAAGAGGAGAATAAATGAAAGAATATTGTATTGATAATTTAAAAATTAAAGTAAATAATGCTGTTCCAGATGATGTTGATTCAATCACAGCTCTTGAAGCCGTATGTTTCCCTGCTGCGGAAGCTGCATCGAGAGATTCCTTTGAAAAAAGGGTTGCCAGGTTTCCTGATAGCTTTTTTGTTGCGAAAGTTGACGACAAAATAATAGGAATAGTAAACGGGTGTGTAACAAACAGCGATGTAATTTACGATGCAATGTTCCACGATGACAGTGAACACATAAGCGATGGAAGCATTCAGACCATATTTGGACTCTTGGTACACCCTAATTATCAGCGAAGAGGAATAGCAGCATTATTGATGAACCACCTGATTGATATATCAAGAAAAAGAGAAAAGAAAGCAGTAATTCTCACATGCAAGGACAAACTAATTCACTACTACGAAAAATTTGGATTCATAAACAAAGGTAAGTCTGAATCCAGTCACGGCGGAGCCGTATGGTATGATATGTACCTGGAATTATAGAAATATCAAGTCATTTTTCAACGCATAATAGTATGCTACTTAATACGGACAGGAGAGTCATTATAAACTATCCTGTCCGCATTTTAAAATCATTGAAGCTTAGTCAAAATTAAAAATACAATTATATATTGGCCTCGTCTTTGCGTTTTTTTTGCAAAAGCTTTATTCCAAAAAATATTAAGAAGATTCCTACTGTCACATTCAAAATTCTAACAACAACCGGCGGCAAAAAGCTGCTCAACATACTTCCCATGACAGCAATTGCTGTTAAGAAAATTATTGTAGCCATAACACATCCTACAGCGAATAAAAAGAGCTGTTTTTTGTTCCATTTGTTTTCCATCATTTGTGTTGAAAACATACTGCTCCAAAAAACAATGGTCAATGGATTTGATGCTGTCAACAGCAACCCTTGAATAAACAAATTTCCGCTTGATGCATTTGAGAATAATCTAATATTGGGCAGCAGAGATAAATCAAAAGCACTTGCTATTGTATTTGCCCCAAACAAAACCAGCACGGAACATCCTACCATCTTTACAACTGCATTTACCTTTTCTCTATTGATAACAGCGGCAACACCCACACAGGACAATGCGACGTATAAAGCATCAATAAGCGTTATTGCAAAAACAAGGTACAAACTGTAAAAAACTCCATATAAAGCTGAAGTATTAAATACCATCAAACACATTGGACCAACAGCTAATTGCAGTAACATCCCAAATTTAAGACCCTTTATAATCATGCTCATAACACTGCTCCTCTAAAAATCAATTTCTTCTTTCAAAGTAATTCAGCACTCCTTTTTAATATATTTTATCAAATTTTTAATATAAAGTATATATTTTGTATAAATACAATGAAATATTAAGTTATTTCAATAATATCTTAAAAATAAAAAAGTTTATACCCACGTTTTTTGCCTGCACCTTCAAATCAGAAAGCTGCCTGCAGACATTTCATAAAAGATATAAACAATTAACTTGTGCCTTATATACTACTTATTTTTATGGTTATGATGAAACGTATTTTAAACGGGTTCGAGGCCAAAATAGTTCAAAATACCTACATAAATACTAAAAGCAATTCTCCACTGCTCATCTCTTATTATCTGTGCATCATGATAATTGGTCAGATATCCCATTTCCACAAGAACAGCCGGCATACTTGTTCTGCGCAAAACATACAATGACCGGTTTTCTCTTATTCCGTTGTCCCTTAAATCCGTATAGTAAGTAATTGCATTCAAAATATTTTGAGCAAGCCAGTTTGCCTGTGTGCCGTACTGATAAATATACATTTCAGCTCCGTTAATATTAGGATTTTCATTTGCATTTGCATGAATACTGATAAAATAATCAGCAGGCCAGCTGTTAGCCATTTGAACACGTTCCGCTAAACTTGTTGTATTATTGTAACCTAAAACCGTAGTTGGTATAGGCCTTGACAGTCTAACTTCAAACCTTGGATCATTTTCCAGCAGATAAGCCAGATACAGTCCGACCTGGTAAGTTATATTCTCCTCTACGAGCCCGTTTCCTCTTGCACCTGTATTATGATATCCAGTTGGATTATGTCCCTGATCTACAAAAATTTTAATAGCCAAAAAATCACTCCTTTACTGCTATAATGCTAATATAATATTCATGTTATTATGTATAAGTTACACAATTGTTTTTTGCTTTATAAAATTCGAATTCTTATTTTCGGCGTATTAGCACCCCAGATATAATTGCAGTAAACGGAACCGTTAAAATAAGTCCTATACTTCCTGCCATGGATCTTAAAATTTCTGTGGCTATAGCTTCACTGTTAAACAACTTAACTAAAGAGGTGTTTTCGGCTACCAATACCAACATCATATAAATTGATCCTCCCATATAAGCTAAAACAAGGGTATTTGTCATTGTTCCTATTGCATCTCTTCCCACATTCATTCCAGCGGATATAAGCTTAAGCGGATTCATATTGTAAGAATTCTCCATTAATTCATTTATAGCAGAGGCAATTGACATGCTCACATCCATTACCGCTCCGAGAGATCCAATAATTATTCCTGAAAAAAGCAGCCCCTGATAACTGAATGAGGACTCCAAAGGAAGATAGCTTAATAAATAAAATTCATCATCTACAACTCCGGTAATATGAGAAGCTTCTCCTACTTCAACTGCAATAACTGCTGCTACGACTAATCCAAATAATGTTCCCAATATTGCAGACAATGTCTTCCTGTTAAAACCTCCTATTAAAAGCAGAGAAACAACAGTAATGCCGGAGCCTATAAAAATTGTGGTGTAGACAGGCTCATACCCTTTAACTATCAATGGAAAGAGCACCTTTATAATTATTAAATAAGAGAAAACCAGAGACAATATTGCTCTAATGCCTTTAAACCCTCCTATAACAAAAAGCAAAAGCGAATATCCCAGAAATAGATAAAATATATATTTGTCACGCACTATATTTGTAATTGTCGCTTTCTGAAAATTTTGATTTTGGTCAAAAGTAAGAGTCAAAAGAACATAATCATTTTCTTTAAGAGTAACTCCGTAAAATTCATATGTAGAGTAAAATTCCGCCTTAAGCTTTTTATTAGCATAATCTCCTTCCATTATAGCCAATTCCACAAGCTGATAGTCTTTTTCTTCACTTACTATATCTATTACTCTTGCCTTTACCCCCTTTATGTACGAGTCATCCATTTTTTGTGTTGTAGAAAATCCGTCTTCCTGCAATGCAAGTAAGATAACTATAAAAAACATAAAACATTTTACAGCTTTGGATAAATTGCTCTTCATTAGTTCCTCCCGTATTTCAATTAAAACAACTTGTCTATATTTATTTATTAGAAAATTTGGAAAATATGAATAAAATATTGAACCATTTTAAACGAAAGTTCTACACGAAAGGCGTACTTTTCAGGTCTTAGCTCCACCCTTTTACGCTTATGCGCCTGTGCTCTTTGACTTTAATACTTTCATATGGTACTATGAATGCAAGATAAAGAGCCTCAATAAAAGCATGGAAAAAGGCGGTGCAAAATGAACTTTGGTCACAGACTTTTCTTTCAAAAAAATATTTATAATTTAAAAAATACAGATGATCTCTTTCTTAATGCAATTTTAGAAAATATAAACCACCACACGAATAATTGTACTGACTATGCAAAAATACTGTCTCAACAAGGTTTTTCAATTAAAGATGTTAAAACCATAGAAGATATATATAAAATTCCACCAATACCAACACTGTTTTTAAAAAATCACACGCTTTATTCTTCTCCTAAAAATAAACTGATGCTTAAATCAACTACATCAGGCACCAGCGGAAAGGTAAGCGAAATGGCTCTTGATCTGTCATCAGCATGGCGGGGACTTGGCATGGTTCTGGAAACATTCTTTACGAATAAATTAGTTTCTCTGCGCCCTACAAACTATATAGTCCTTGGGTATCAGCCGTCTAAAAGAAATAAGATAGGAGCGGTTAAAACCGCCTATGCGACCACATATGCAGCCCCTGGTCTACACAGAGAATATGCGCTGAAGGATAATGGAACAGATTATGTGCTCAATATGGACGGCATTAAAAATGCTTTAATTCGCTATGAAAAAATGGGACTACCTGTACGCTTCATGGGATTCCCGGCATATTTTATGTTTTTGGTGAAAGAACTGCTGGAATCAGGTATCAAGCTTAAACTTCACCCTAAATCCCTCGTAATTTTAGCAGGTGGATGGAAGAATTTCTTTACTGAGGAAGTGGATAAGGATACTCTGTATACAATGTCAGAGAAAGCTTTGGGGCTTGTAGGAGACAATATAAGAGAATTTTTCGGTGCGGTGGAGCATCCAATTCCATACTTTAACTGCCCCAATCATCATTTTCATGTTCCAATATATTCAAGAGTAATCATTCGTGATTTAAATATGCAGCCTGTCGGATTTGGAGTGCCGGGTATGCTAAACCTTATCACTCCTATGATGACAAGCATGCCGTTTGTAAGTGTTATGACTGACGATTTGGCAGTAATGCATCCCGGCGAAGAGTGCGGCTGCGGAATCAGCTCCCCGTATTTTGAAGTTCTTGGGCGCGTAGGCCTAGCAGACATTAAAACATGTGCAGCAAATGCTTCTGAACTGCTGAACATAAAGAAAGGCGGTGCAGTATGAATCTTGTAAATGGCAAGTTTATTGATTCAAAAGAATGCGATATAGTACTTGATAATTTGGAACAGCAAATTATTGATACGTTAAATAAGAAAAGGTTGAGTACCGAAACTGTTATTAATGCCTGCGACAAGCTTGTAACAAACTTGAACGAAGAGTTCTACATCAAATCAATGTCTAATCTGGGAATTGACGAGTCATTGGGTAAAAGCTATATAAATGAAATGCGAAGGTTCTTCTGCAAAGAAAGCCTTCTTCACCGAATGAAGGTAGAATTAGGTGATACTCTTGGCACCCCGTATTCATTTAATTCCATGCATA
The DNA here is from genome assembly GCA_018436705.1 of Sedimentibacter sp. Taxonomy (GTDB): domain Bacteria; phylum Bacillota; class Clostridia; order Tissierellales; family Sedimentibacteraceae; genus Sedimentibacter. The sequence goes on along the minus strand of JAHDLA010000015.1, from coordinate 54,253 downwards.
AGGACTTTACCGTTACCAGACAAATTTTACCCCTAGGTGTTTTACTGCATGTTGCTGCCGGAAATGCCGACGGATTACCGGCATTCAGCGTACTTGAAGGCCTTTTGACAGGTAATATAAATATTTTGAAATTACCATCAGCGGAAGGCGGTATATCTGCACATTTGCTTTTGGAACTTATAAAAGCAGAACCTGCACTGGCAGATTATATTTATGTTTTTGATTATTCCTCCAAGGACATCGAACATATTGAAAAACTAATTTCTGTTGCAGACGCTGTGGTTGTATGGGGAGGAAGAGAAGCTGTATTTGCTCTTCGAAGACTTATTCCTCCAAACACCAAGCTTATTGAATGGGGACACAAAGTGAGCTTTGCCTATGTTACGAAACAAGGTATGACACAAAACAAACTTGAAGGGCTTGCAAAAAACATTGCCGAGACCGGGCAATTGCTGTGCAGTTCTGCACAGGGAATTTTTATTGATACTGACAACATGGATGACATATATGAATTCTGCGATAGGTTTCTGCCTGTTTTAGATTATGCGATTAATAAAAACGCTAAAAAAATTGGAATAGGAATAAAATCTCAGGTTGCCCTGAGACTGTATGCGGAAGAACTGGAAGGTATCTATAAAGACAGCCAAATATTTAAAGGCGACAGCTGCAGCCTGATTGCATATCCGGATAAAATAATTGACACATCCATTCAGTTTGGAAACCCGTGGGTGCGACCGCTTCCTCACAGAGAACTGCTGTCTGCTCTGCGTCCATATAAAAACTACCTGCAGACGGTGGGTTTGGCTTGCGGTCAATCAGAATTGCATTCTCTGTCCCATATATTTTTCAAAACCGGTGTTGTCAGAGTGTGCCCGTGTGAAAAAATGTCCCAGACATATTGCGGAGCACCCCATGACGGAGAATTCCCGCTAAGACGCTATACTAAAATTGTTGATATTGATACAGATTAATTTAGTTAAAAAAAATTAACGTTTTTAAGCTAACTATTTTTTGTTGATGAAAGACAAACAGCTCAATGATAATGGTTCATTGAGCTGTTAAATTGATTCTTATAGTCTTTTCATTTCTATTAATTCGTATTCTGCTTTAAATTCTTTTCTTCTTACTTCCTTGTTTTCATATTCACACTCACCGACCTGATTATCATATGGATCGTGGCGCCAAAATTTTTTAGGGGGATCAAATTCATGCTGGAATTCTGAATTAGCAACCATTCTAAATGGGTCCAGATTTCCAAAATAAAAGTTCCACTTTTCTTTATTTCCTTTTCTCAGCGCTCCGCCTCCAAATGATGGATCAGCATATAACCAGCCATACGGCGCAACATAGAACTGCACCCAATCATGTGGCCCTATATGATACGGTGTTACAGCAAGCCCCGACTGCCACCTGGCAGGAATACCTGCATATCGACAAAGTGTTATAAATAACAGAGCCTGTACCCCGCAATCACCCTTTAAATTTAGTGCGCAGTACTCAGGGATATTTGTTATTGTAGAATATGCTCTCATAAATGAATATTTTACATTTTCTGTAATATAATCGTAGATTTTTCTAGCATTTATCAGCGGATTTGTTTCGTCACCTACTATTTCCTTTGCAAGCTCGGCTATATAAGGAGTAAACATAATATGCGGTTCAAGTTCCTGCGTATCAAAATCCGGCTGATCCTTTGATACCTTTGATGCATCAAGATCATTATACTTTAAATGACTCTCATATGAATATTCAACAGAAAATTCACGGCTTTCTTCTAATGATGTCTCAAAATATGCAGTCCTGCTGGGATAGTTTTCGTCGGCAATATACTTAGCCTCAGGAACAGTTTTTATTATTTTTATGTTTGATTGCTGGCAGTTAATTGGCAGCGGCATATGAACTCTGATTTTTCCGCCTTTTCTCAGCGCTTCATCCTTCAGTTTCAATGTTGTCTTCATATGTATGAAATACGAAGATTCTTTGTTTTCCCTTGTTTTCCTTATATTTTCGTTCAAAAAATCGTCTCTTTCCTCTCCGTTTTCCTGCTTATTTATTAACCTCACTTCAAGATCAGATCTCGTTTTAATTAAAGTGCCAAAAAAGCTATCGTTAAAATAAACCTGACCGTCTACTAATATCCAGTCTGCCTGACCATCATCCTGAAGCTCCGTAAGTTCTTCTCTTGAAAAGTTCTCGATATTGTCCTGCATTTTTTGAAGAGCCTGCTGAAATGTATACGTGTATTCTCCCTTAATTGTTCTGAGAATTTCCTTTTCAATCTCAAGCCTTTTTCTCATAGCAGTCGGAATTTGTTTTTCTAAACGCCTGTCTATTAATTTTTGTGCTCCCGCAAAATTACCGTTGCATTTAAGCTTTAGAATGTCCTCAGGTAAGTTTACTTTTAAATATTTCAAATCCTTTAACATTTTTTCGCCCCCTAAATTTATAATATTTGTCATGGTAACTCGTTATTTAATACTTTTAATGAGCCTTAATACATTGTCTATAGTCGCTTCAAGATTTTCCTTACTTTTATACCTGCTTATCTGAAAGTCATGAGGAAGCCTGTTTATTGTAAATACTGATGTTACCCCCATTTTAAAAGCTTCTTTGATATCTTCCGTTCCTCCTGAAATTACTGTAACCGGAACATTGCTTTTTTTAGCTCTTCTTGCAACTCCTATTACAACCTTGCCTCTTAAGCTTTGAGTGTCAAAATTCCCTTCACCTGTAAAAATCATATCTGCATCAGAAATCACATCGTCAAAACGAACCGTATCAAGTACTGTTTCTATTCCCATCTGCAGCCTGGAATCAAAAAATGCTATCATTCCGGCTCCCATGGCTCCGGCTGCTCCTCCTCCGGGAACATCTTTTAAATCCATCTCCAGATCCTTATTTATTACTTCGGACAAGTTTCTTAATCCTTCATCCAATTCTTTAACCTTTTTATCATCTGCTCCCTTTTGCGGTCCGAAAATATATGCGGCTCCTGTCTCCCCGTACATTGGATTGTCAATATCACACATAGTTATAATTTCAATATTTTTCAATAATTCCGACCGGTGGGACATGTCTATTTTTCTGATTGATTTCAAGCTGTCACCCACTGGTATAAATTCTTTTCCGCATTCATCAAAAAATTTAACACCGACAGCGGCAGCAGCACCGCACCCTCCGTCATTAGTTGCAGAACCTCCGAGGCCAACAATTATTTTTTTGCATCCTTTTTTTGCTGCGGATAAAATCAGTTGTCCGACTCCATATGTAGTAGTTTTGCCCGGATTCTTCCTGTCCTCCACAAGAGGAAGCCCCGCACAGCTTGCCATCTCAATGACTGCTGTTTCTTTCCCGCTTAGCAGACCATAATATGACTTCATATCTTCAAAATATGGATTTTTAACCGACTCATAAACCTTATTGCCTCCTAATGATTCCAAAAAGCAATCTACACTGCCTTCACCTCCGTCAGCAACAGGTATTGATACTACATTGCACTTCGGAAAGTGATAGCTAATAGATTTTTCAATAATATTGCAAATTTCTTTTGAACTTAAGGTACCCTTAAATGAATCCGGTATCAATACTGCTTTCTTCATTATCCACCTGCCTAATATTCAAAAAGCCTCAAACATTTACGTCTGAAGCATTTTTTCTATCTTAATATATCACTCATCATCCTTGACTCTTTTCATTTTTGCGCCTAGGTTCATAAATTTATTTTCAATATGTTCGTATCCTCTGTCTATATGACGTATTTCTTTAATTTCTGTTAATCCGTCAGCCATAAGTCCTGCAATTATCATGGCCGCTCCAGCCCTCAAATCGGTGGCTTGTACCACCGTTCCCTTGAGGTGAACCGCTCCTGTTATATCTGCCTTCGTTTTAGTAAATTCGATATTTGCTCCCATCTTCTTAATTTCATCCACATACTTAAATCTATCCTCGGATACCCCTTCGACCACGGTGCTTTCTCCATTTAGAGATGAAAGCAGAACCGTCATCGGTTGCTGTAAATCTGTTGGGAACCCCGGATAAGGAAGTGTTTGAATATTTACCGGTGTAAGTTCTTTTTCATAAAATACTCTCATTGAATCGCCATATTCCTCGATTCCCATTCCCATTTCTTTCAGTTTTGCCGTTATAGGCTCAAGATGCTTAGGAATTATATCATCTATAATAATATCTCCCTTTGTGGCTGCAGCAGCAATCATATAAGTGCCTGCCTCTATCTGATCCGGAATTACTCTGTATGTGCAGCCTGTAAGTTCACTGACACCATTTATTCTTATTACATCGGTTCCTGCTCCTTTTATATCAGCACCCATTGAATTTAAAAAGTTTGCCGTATCAACAATATGGGGTTCTTTTGCGGCATTTTCAATTATAGTTCTTCCTTCTGCATACACTGCAGCAAGCATTATGTTAATTGTTGCTCCAACACTTACTACATCAAGATATATTCTTGTTCCCACAAGCTTTTCGGCACACACATTAATTCGGCCTTCCGGAGTTAAATCCACAGTTGCGCCTAAAGCCTCAAACCCTTTGATATGCTGATCTATAGGCCTTCTGCCTATTTCGCACCCTCCCGGAAGCAGCGTGGATGCTCTTTTAAATCTGCCCAATCCTGCTCCAAGCAGATAGTACGAAGCTCTCATTTTCTTGGATAAACCATTTTTTAAATAGCATCCTTTCACTCCTGAAGCATCAACAGATATTGACGTGTCATCAAGAAATTTCGCATCTGCCCCTAGTTCTGAAAATATTTCCATAAATACATTAACATCCTCTATCTTAGGTACATTTTGAATAGTGCACTTGCCTGGACATAGCAGGGTTGCCGGAATTATTGCAACAGCCGCATTCTTAAATCCTCCGATGTTAACTTTACCTTTTAATTTAGTTCCGCCTTCTATAACAAATTTAGACATAAACAATTCCTCAATTCTTTTTTTATGTATAATCAGTATGTAATACTAGTAAATTTATTTAATAATATAATATAATTGATAAATTTTCAATATTTAAGTCAATCAATATCATAAGTATTGATGCCTGATAAGTGCTTGTAAGTTCCGTCGTTAAAAATAACTTTCCACACAGGATATGAATTTATTCCTGATATCAACTGCCAATTCTCATCTTCCGCACTATAATATGTCATTTTTATTTCGATGATTTCCTTATCTCTGACATCATCAAATGATAAAAGTCTCGGCAATGTTTCTGCGGCTGAAAAAACACGTATTTTTTCAGCTATTTCTTTTGCAGTCTCGATATTTTGCATTTCAAATCTATAAATTCCTTCTTTATCAAAATAAAAACGCATATATGAATTATCTAGACTGAATTCATTATATTTTTTTGTATAAACAACTATTGAATAATCCTGGCTGATATACCTGAAACTTTCTGAATATCCTTCTGCATTTATTTTTTTATTTTCTATAAACTTATTGATTTTTTTATCTATAGTCTCTTCATAGCTGATTACGCCGTCAATTTTTTCTCTCGCAACATAATTAAGTTTCTTGCCGTCATTTATCTCAAGCATCTCACCTGTGTCATTTTTGTAACTGGTAACATCTTCAATAGCCTGCATTCCCGGCCCCAAGAAACGAGTCAACAGTTCATCGCTAACATACAAAATCTCATATTCTGTTCCCAGTGTTGGCAATACATATATTTCATCAGGCAGCTCACATTTAACATAAACATTTCTTTCACTCAAAATGTTTTCAACATTTTCAACAAATTCCGAATCTGTATTAACATTATATTCTTCAGAATAGACGTCACTAAAAGAAGAGCTTAACAAAAAAATATTTAAAACTATAAATGCTGCAATTAATACTATATTTGCTTTATTCCAATCCATATTTCAACCGCCTTTACTGCCATTCTTCTATTAGCTTGCCTGTTATGGCATTAAATATATAGCTTTTGTCCCCTACCTCTATAACCCATACTACTCTCAGTGCCTGCTCTTTTGATACTCTTGAAATATCAAAGTATCCAAGATATATATTGCTTATATTTTTTATCATGTCTCTCTTTAACGGCTTAAGCTCTGGTACATCCTCAGGATACCTGGGGTCTGATTCTTCTTCAAGATTGCTGATAATAACATTGGCTGCCGGAAGTATGGGAGTTTCATTTTTTTCATTCATTTGAGACTCATCAATATCTCTTATGAATCTCTTATATGAAATTACGCTGTCACCAATAACATCAATTTGCAACGCGGAATTCTCCCTAACTCTGCTGAAAAGTATCGGCCTCTCCAGTATCTTATAAGAAAAGATATACCTGAACCCATAATTACCCTCGTATTCAATATTTTCAACACCGCTCAAATAGCCATCCTTTGGGAAACCCAGAAACTCATTTGTAAACCCTACAGCTTTCACAAAACTCTCATATACATCAGAAGAATTTTCCAGTTCCTCTGTAGTATCGTAAAAATCCAACAATCCTTCAGAATTTATCTTAAGAACTTTTTCGGTTCTGTACATGAATACAGTATTGCCGCTTACCTCCACTGACTTTCTTACATAATCGTATCTTCCCTTAAAATAATTTTTAGCGATTTGATTTATCGTATCAGTATCAAACACATCCAGCTCCGACTGTACAAAGACAGGAGTTTGGGCTGTAGTTTCCAAAGGTATGGGAACCTGAATTGTTTCATCATTTATTTTTTGCTCAAATGCATAGTCAGTTTTATTTTCAAAGTCAAACTGCCTTACAATATTTGATATTTCACCTGTATTAATGCTGCTGCTTTCAATTTTGATCGTATTTTCTCCATTATAGATATAAATTGCATTTGTATTTTCTAAATCTATGATTATGTTTTTAATATTTTTGATTCTAAATTGAATATCCTTGTTCTCAATCTTCATTTGTCCTAAAAATATTTCAACAGGAATATTTGTACTAAAATCAAACTTCAGATATTGAGACGGAAACGCTGCAGATTCATTGATCGATGAAGCATTAAAATTATTAAATGCATCATTTATAACGTATACTGATTTTCCCCATATGTCCTGCTCATCAGAATACGTTATAGTATAATTATCCTTGTATTTAATTACATTTTTAATTGGCCTCACTACATCCCATATATCAGCAGCTGCAATTTCCTCCTGTTTGGTATCCTCTCCCGCTTCTCCCTTATATTTGATAAAGTCAGGCAATTTCAACCACACATTGCTGCTAAGATAAACACATACCAGGACCATTGAAATTAATATTATATTTTTAATTTTTTCCTGTTTCATGAATACCTCTTAACTGTGCTCAGGAATTGTTATTATGATTTCAGTTCCCTTTTTAGCTTCACTGTTAACTGTTAATTTACTGTTGTGCGCTTCAGCAATCTGTTTAGCTATAGACAGCCCAAGCCCTGTTCCGCCAAGCTCCCTTGACCTTGCCTTGTCAACACGGTAAAATCTTTCAAAAACCCTTAACTGATCTTCCTTAGGAATTCCGATTCCATCATCCTTTATAGATATATTTATTTTATTGTTGTCTCTGAAAGCATCTATCCATACATTGCCCTTTTCAGGTGTATATTTAACTGCATTACCTGCAATGTTAAGCAATATCTGTTCAAATCCGTCCCTGTCAAACAATACAAATATATCATCCTGAATGTTTCCAAGATGCATTTTGATATTCTTGTTCTTTGCTTGAATATGCAGCTTCTTAGCAACCTGACCAAGCATTTCTCCAACGTTAATTTTTTCTTTTTTCCATTTTGTCTGCTCGTAATCCATTCTGGACAATCTAAGCAAATCACTAACCAGTCTTGACATACGGTCGCTTTCAGAATTTATTACATTCAAGAAATCTTCTGCAATTTGCTTTTCTTCCAACGCTCCGTCAAGCAAGGTTTCCGCATAGCTTTTAATCGTTGTGATAGGTGTTTTCAACTCATGAGACACATTTGCAACAAATTCTCTCTGAAGCTTATCGATTTTATATTGTTCTGTAATATCCTTAAAGACTATTATAACACCACCGATTTCATTTTGGTTATTCATAAACGGCGCATAATCTACATTATATGTTTCTCTGCCTTTCTCCAAAATTTCGGTGCCATGGTAACTTTTATCCTTTAAATTCGATAAAACCATATCTCCTTTTATATTCTTAACAACATCGTCATATTTTTCTTCAGTCTCTGACAGCAGCAAAATATTTTTGGCAACAGGATTGGCATGAATTATATTTCCGTTAATATCCACCGTAAGCACCCCGTCTGCCATGTACTTAAATGTGGTTTCCATTTTACTTTTTTCCTGCTGCAAACTTGATATTGAATTTTTCAATTCGTCAATAAGGAAATTAAACATTGAACCAAGCTGACCTATTTCATCGTTTGACTTGACATTTACCTTCTGATCAAAGTCTCCCTGAGACATTTGTTTTGCCTTAAATGTAAGCTCCTTGATAGGACCTGTAATGCTTGATGACAGAATAAGACCCAGAAATATAGTAATTGTCAGGGCTATTATGGTTGCCTGTGTCATAATTTCCATCGACTTATTAACCGTATCATAAATATATTCAATATTATTGGTAATATAAATGTATCCTTTAATATTTCCGTCCATTTTAACGGGATATGACATGTGATAGAAAATTGGGGTTTCTGTATCTCCTTCAATCTCTTCATACTGGTTTGGCGGTACAGTATATTGAGCAGTTCCGGTTAATGATTTAATAAAAATATAATTGTTTATAGATGTGGTATTAAATGCGCTTTGTCCGATTATATCTTCGACACTTCCGGCTATTATTGTTTTTTGTTCATCATTTAAAATAACATACAGGTTTTCATTATAGCTTATTTGAATGCTTCGGAAATTCTCTTGAATTTCATCGACATTTTCGCTCCATTCTTTTGTCTTTAGCACTTCTGACGAATATATAATGGATTGTATTCTTTTTTCCATATTTTTTCTGCTCATTTCCAGCTGAATGTCCTCCAGCTGATGAACAATATAAATTCCTACTATGGACATAGAAAGGAATACAAGCAAAAAATAAATTAAAATGAATTTCCATTTAATACTTTTAAACATAAATTCTCCCCGCAGGATATTATCATTACCATAAAAATTTCTCTGAATTATAAAGCCTTAAAAAAAGCATACTAAGCCTCAAAATTTCTATTTGCTCTTAAAATAATATCCCGTTCCTCTTTTTGTAATTATATATTTATCATTTTCAGTTTCTATCTTTTCTCTCAATCTTCTTACCGTTACATCAACTGTCCTTAAATCGCCGAATTCATATCCCCAAACCTCTTTTAAAAGATGTTCTCTGTTAAAAACCCTGTCTGAATTTAAAAACAAATATTTAAGCAGGTCAAATTCCCTGTTTGTCAGGTCAATTATATCTTTGTCCCTGCTAACCTCATAGGTATTCATATCAATAGTTAAATTTCCTACATTTATTATTTTTGCTTTCATTTCTTCATTGGTGCTTGACAGCTTAACTCTTCGCAGATTTGCTCTTACTCTGGCAATCAGTTCCTTATTGCTGAAAGGTTTTGTAATATAATCGTCCGCCCCCAGCTCCAATCCTGTTATTTTATCATTTTCTTCTTCCTTAGCAGTAAGCATTATAACAGGCATCATATATTCCATCCTTATTTCCCTAAGAACCTCAAATCCATTTTTCTTCGGCAGCATTATATCCAGAATTATTAATTCAGGATTAATTTTACGAACCAGCTTTATTGCTTCTTCCCCGTCATATGCAGTCTGTACCGTAAAGCCTTCCTTTTGAAGATTGTACTTTATTATTTCCGCTATCGGTCTTTCATCATCTACTACTAATATATTAGACATACTTACCTCCTGTTACGCTTATTATTAGAACTTATGGTTTTTTAATACTTTATAGTCAAAAAAAATCTTATTCCGGTAAAAATGGCAGTGAAAAAAGCCTGTATTTCATATTTTTCCCTCAAGTCCGCCATTTAAAATATTATACCATGTTTTTCAAAAATGAACACCATCTTTAATTAAAAGCATAAATTAATTTAGGTAGGTGAATATTATGAGATATAATATAGATTACAGCAAGCTTTGTCCCGCTATAAGAGGACAGATTTATTCAAGCAATAATAATATTATACCTGTCATTGTGACATATAAGACTGACAGGAAAATAAAAGAGGGAGAGCTTTCCTCTTTATCTAATAGGCTAAATCGTGAACTTCCCATCATTAACGGCTGCGCCTGTGAAATGAGCATAAATTCTATTCTAAAGCTGACAAACGACCCTGATGTTGAATTCATCAGTTACGATTCAAAAGTATTTGCAGTTATGGATGTAGCAAGAGATGCAATAGGTGCAGATTTTATTTCAGACACCGGCTATACAGGAAAAAATATTACCGTAGCAATTATTGATACCGGGATCTCTCCACATATGGATTTAATATATCCTAAGAGCAGAATAGCCGGCTTTAAAGACTTTGTAAACAACGAATCAAGAATGTACGACGATAACGGCCACGGTACTCATTGCGCAGGGATCTTGGCAGGAAGCGGATATGCTTCAAAAGGAAAATACAAGGGTATAGCACCAGAAGCAAATATATTGTCAATTAAGGTTCTTGATGAAAACGGAAATGGGAACACATCAGATATTTTATCCACCGTTCAATGGATTATAGACAATAAGGAGGTTTATAAAACAAGAATTATTAATTTTTCATTGGGAGCAATAGCTCAATCAAGAGAAAAAAGAGATCCTCTGGTAAAGGCGGCAAACAGAGCAATCGAGAATAACTTCATTGTAGTAGCTGCTGTAGGAAACAGCGGTCCATTGAGGAATACAATATTATCACCTGCAACCAGCAGGCATGTTATTTCTGTAGGAGCACTGGATGATAAGAGAACTCCCGAACTAAATGATGATGTTATCGCAGAATTTTCAAGCAGAGGCCCAACATTTGACAGAATCAAAAAACCTGATTTAATTGCCCCAGGCGTTAATATAATGTCCCTCTCCAATACTAACTTGACGGGATATACAAATTTAAGCGGAACATCCATGTCAGCTCCCATGGTATCTGGAGCTGCAGCACTTTTATTAAACGAAAATCCAAACTACACTCACTTCGACATTAAAAGAAAGCTCCTCAACGCTTGCTCAAGAATCAAAGCCTCTTCATACGAGCAAGGCGCCGGGGTGTTGGATATAGAAAGAATTTTTTCATAAAAAATACAAAAGGGTTGTTATACTAAGAAATTAGTGTAACAACCCCATATTGTGAACCTCTTTCCTGCTAATATTTGCATTTATGTTTTAATCGCCTCATCGCCTTGTATTTTCATCTATGGAAATAACAGTTGGCACTTCTGATTTCTTTATCGCTTTTACAATTCTATCATTTTTACAATCATAGTAAAAGAAACCATCGTGAAGTAGTGTTAAAAGCGATTTTTTCCCAGATTTATCTTTGCAAATATATGTGTTGTAACCATACTTTTCAAATGTTCCCTCTTCAAGTGTTTCATAAACATACTTAATTAAATATGTTTCATCATAAGAATTAAATGTAAAAGGACGGCATGACAATAACCCCGTTCTCTTGTTACTTCTAAGCATCACACTTCTTTGAAACCTAACTTAAGGCCACAAATATTTTATGTAGATCCACAGCTATTAATTTGCGCTTATTTTCTATTAAACCGCATTTGAAACAAAATAATATCCTAGCATATAAATTATAAATAAATATATCAATAATAGTACAAAATAAATTACAAATCTAATACGTTTCAATTTAAAAGCACGTAGGTGGTTACTGTTGAAAATAGCATATGCCATTACTGGCATAGAAATAATAATAAGTATTATTATCTTTATTATATAATCTCCGCCACTAAAAAATCTAATCATCTTACTTATGACTTCTAAAGATAAATTTAATCAAGTATAAAAATGCCACAATTAAAGAAACTGCAATTATTGTATTGACAATACTGAAACTAACCATATTTATTTCCCCTTAGCGCCTTAATTATATAGCATATTATACCATATAAAACAATAATAGTATATAATTAAGCTATTTCCTTGCTTTTATATGTATTCTTATAATCTTATTTTATCTCTACCAAGCAAATAAATTATCCTCTGTTAATTTCCATTTGTAAAATCATCACCAAAGCTTCTGCCCCCGGTGCATCTTCAGACAGATAATTTCTTATATATTCATTATAAAGCACCGTGAGTGCTTATATAAAATTTTTACTATTTAATAATTCAAAAAAATCGTTAAATAAATTCCAATAAAAAAAATCTTTTATAAATATTTTATTATTTATTTTTTCATCTGGCCAATATTTCTCATTTACATACAAGATCGCCTCTTTGCGAACCATAGTTTCTATAAATAAAGAATTAAATTCATATATTTTATCAAATTGTTCATTATACTTATTTATATTAGTATGGTCATTAATATTTTTACCATTTCTATATTCTTTTTCAAGAATACTTTCTATTTCATAGACCCTCCGACTAAAATAATTAGTATCTGCTAAAGAAAAGTTCCCATTATCAGTTTTTTTGTAAATATTATAGAAATTTTGAACATCGCTGGCATAGTTAAACATTTCATTATACCATTTTGCGATTTGTTCTAAATCTTTGTTTGAAATCTCTGAACTCTCTTTCGCTCTATCAAGATAATCTTGAATCCTTGATGTGTTTTCCATAGTTTCAATAACTATTGATATAATTTTAGAATTTATTATTTTTTCATATTCTTTTTCTTGTTTGTAAAATTGAAATATTATAGCCCCCTCTAAAAGAGTCATTAATATAAATATAATTAATATGTGCAAACTATATTTTTCGATTATCTTCTTTAACATATTTACCCCCAGCTTAAAATATGTGTAGACTTTCATAAGAATAGCATAAGTCATTAACAGTCATAGTGGACATTTCTTGAATTTCACCATAATTGTTTTTTTTCTTAATAATCAAGACCGGTTGAATTGTCTAATTATACCACAAATAGAAATAGTTGTGTATAATTTAAGCGCCTCCTTGCCTTTTTTGGATGCATTCCAAGAAAGTACCAGCGCCAACACCTTTTTATCTTATCTTTTTATACTTTTCCTTAATCATGAAAAAACTGTATGTTTAATTATTAAACATGGTTGTTAAAATTAAAATCAATTTTAAGTTTTTTCAATGTAAATTTTCAAAATAATATTTATTAAAAAATTAACTAAGTATTAAAACAATCGCTTAAAACTAACTAAATTATATAGAAATGTGATTTACAAATTAAGTTGGTATGCATTTTGCTATAAACATATTTAAGTGCGTTAGAAATACGTTATTAAATAAAATTAGTATTTTGAAAGGAGTAAAAATTGATAAGAAATTTTCAAAACGTAATTGACAGTACAAAAAAATATCCTCCAATAAAAGTCGCAGTAGCCGCTGCAGATGACTTAGATGTTTTACTGGCAATTGAGAAAGCTCGATCATTTGGAATTATTAGTGCCATATTGATAGGAAATAAAAATAAAATTGAAACTATTCTAAGCAATAATTCTATTTGTCTAAAAAACTATGAAATAATTGATGAAGCTGACAAAGAAAATTCATGTAAAATAGCCGTCAACATGATTAAGGAAGGCCATGCTTCTACAATAATGAAGGGATTTGTAGATACTTCAATTCTTTTAAAAGCAGTTATTAATAAACAAACCGGTTTGGAAATTAGTGGCTTAATTAGCCATGTTGGTGTTTTAAAGGTTGATAAATTTAACAGACTTTTTATAATTAGCGATTCAGCTGTTAATATATCACCTTCCGTTCAGGATAAAGTCAGCATAATAAATAATGCGGTAATAGTTGCAAATGCCTTAGAAATTGAAGAACCAAAAGTCGCAATAATTTGTCCGGTTGAAAAAGTAAATAAAAAAATTGAATCCACTGTTCATGCAGCAGAATTAGTAAAAATGTATGAGCAAAAAGAAATTAAAGGGTGTGTAATTGGAGGACCTTTTGCACTAGATAATGCTGTATCTGAAGAAGCCGCTTCGCATAAAGGCATTGTTAACCCGGTTGCCGGTAAGGCAGACATACTAATAGCGCATAATCTAGAAGTGGGTAATGTATTAAACAAAGCAATAGAGTACTTTGGCCACACAGAAAAAGCAGGAGTACTAATGGGAGCAGGAATACCAATAATTCTTACTTCAAGAGCAAGCTCAAGTAAAGCAAAGCTTAATTCTATATCATTAGCTGCTTTTATAGCTCAAAAAAATCAAAATAATAAATATTAGGAGAATATATGAAAAAATCGTATAAAATTCTAGCTATTAATCCAGGATCTACCTCTACAAAAATTGCATTATATGAAAATAAAAATGTCATCTATAAGGAAACAGTAACTCATGTGAGTTCAGACTTGGAAAAGTTCAATAAAATATGCGATCAGTTTGAATTTCGTAAAAATATAATATTAAATATTTTAAAAGAACAGCATATAGATCTCAGCGAATTAGATGCAATTGTAGGCAGGGGCGGAAACATGAAACCTGTTGAAGGTGGTACTTACCAAGTTAATGAAGAAATGGTCAGAGATTTAAAAATTGGTATTATGGGTCAACATGCTTCAAATCTTGGTGGAATTATAGCAGATTCAATTGCTAAAGACTTAAGAATATCAGCTTATGTAGTTGACCCTGTTGTTGTAGATGAATTTGAAGATTATGCAAGAATTTCAGGTATCCCTGAAATAAAAAGAAAATCTAAATCTCACCCTCTAAATCAAAAGGCCGTGGCAAGACTCGCAGCTAGTGAATTAGGCGGAGAATATTCTTCTTTTAATTTTATAGTCGCACATATGGGTGGAGGCATATCCATTGGTGCACACAAAAAAGGCAAAATAGTAGATGTAAATAATTGCTTAGACGGCGAAGGTACCTTCTCACCTGAAAGAGCTGGCGGACTGCCAGTAGGCTCGTTGGTGGAATTATGCTTTTCAGGAAATTATACAATTGAAGAAATAAAGAAGAAGATAACCGGCAAAGGTGGATTAGTTGCATATTTAGGTACAAATGATGCTAGAGAAGTAAAAAAGAAAATAGCAGAAGGAGACAATTATTCAAAGCTTATATACGAAACTATGGCATATCAGATTGCCAAAGATATTGGAGCAGCAGCAGCAGTTTTAAAGGGAAAAATTGATAGCATCGTATTAACAGGCGGATTAGCCTATGATGAAGAATTGGTTCAATGGATAAAAGAAAGAGTAAGTTTTATAGCACCTATAAAGGTTTACCCAGGCGAGAATGAAATGCAATCAATGGTTCAAGGTGTTATAAGAGTGCTAAATGGGGATGAAAAATTAAAAATATATAGCTAATTTTTTAGCAATAAAAGGAGGCAACTATGTGGAAAGTAGAAGTAAATGAAAAGTTATGCAAGAAATGTGGTATATGTTCATCACTTTGCCCTGCTAAAGTTTTCACAAATGAGGTCAATGAATTACCAATGTATACGCATCAAGAAAAATGTACAGGCTGCAATTTATGTGTTTTGCGATGCCCAGATATAGCATTAACACTAACTGGAGGTAAAAAATAATGAATCATAAACAAGATATTAGGTTTATTCAGGGTAACGTAGCTATGGTAGAAGGTGCAATAGCAGCAGGAGCTAGGTTTTACGCAGGATATCCTATAACCCCTTCTTCCGAAGTAGCAGAAATGTCATCAATCAGACTTCCTCAAGAAGGCGGTTTATATGTACAAATGGAAGATGAATTAGCTAGTATGGCTGCAATAATCGGAGCCTCTGCTTCAGGCAAAAAATCTTACACTGCTACCAGTGGCCCGGGATTTTCCTTAATGCAAGAAAATTTAGGCGTGGCAGTAATGGCTGAGGTACCATGTGTTATTATAAATGTTCAACGTTCAGGTCCTAGCACCGGACTAGCAACTAAACCTGCTCAAGGTGATTTTATGCAGAGCAGATGGGGAACACATGGCGATCACGGCATAATTGTTTTATCACCATCAACAGCACAAGATTGCTACGATCTAATGATTGATGCTTTTAATTTCTCTGAAAAATATAGAACTCCGGTAGTTTTTTTAGCTGATGAAATCGTTGGACATATACGAGAAAAAGTTATTATAAGAGAAATAGATGAAAATAAAATAGTTAATAGGAAACAGCCAAAATGCAAAACTGAAGAATACAAACCATTTTTGCAGGATGAAGATGGAATTGCTCCCCTTGCTCCTTATGGTGGTGAATACATAGTTAGATTATCCGGCTCCGGTCATGATGAAAAAGGATTCCCATGCTCAAGACCTGATAATGCAGATAAATTTATTAGACATTATACAGATAAGATAGAAAAAAACTACAAGGATATAGTAAAGGTTAGAAAATATAATTTAGAAGATTCAGATATAACTCTTGTAACTTTCGGAGGAAGTACCAGGTCTTCCCTAGAAGCTATGAATATGGCACGCGAAAAAGGAATTAAAGTTGGAGTATTGCAATTAGTTACACTGTGGCCATTCCCTGAAGCTGAGGTGAAAGAAGTTCTAATAAATTCCAATGCAGTAATTGTACCGGAAATGAATTTAGGCCAGATGATAGGAGAAGTTCAGAGACTCAACGACTATAAAACACCAGTACTGGGTGTAAATAAAGTAAATAGTGAACCTATTACGCCAAAAGAAATTTTAGATAAAATAGCAGAGGTGAAAAATGAAAACACAAGAGTATTTGGTTAAAGAGAAACTTCCATTATTTTGGTGTGCCGGCTGCGGAAACGGCAGCGTATTACACGCAATACTAAGATGCTTTGAGAAGTTGAATTACACAAGAGAGAACACAGTTGTTGTAACCGGAATAGGATGTTGGGGCAAAGCAGACGATTATGTCGACACTAATACATTCCACGGGACTCATGGCAGGGCATTAGCTTTTGGAACAGGTATAAAATTGGCCAACCCTGAATTAAATGTTGTAGTTTTAATGGGAGATGGTGACGGAGCTACAATCGGTGGAAACCATTTAATTCATGCAGCAAGAAGAAATGTTGATGTTACAGCAATTGTTGTTAATAACTTAAACTATGGCATGACAGGTGGACAATATTCTGGAACAACTCCTCATGAAAAAATAACATCTACATCAAGGTATGGGCATATAGAGCATGGTTTTGATCTAAGTGGTCTAGTAGCAGCAGCTGGAGCATCTTATGTTTCCAGAGGTACAACATATGGTATAGTCCAGTTAGAGAAATTTATATTTGAAGCTTTACAAAAGAAAGGATTTTCGTTTGTAGAAGCAATTTCACAATGCCCTACACACTTTGGAAGGCTTAATGGAATGAAAAAACCTGCAGATATGTTAAACTGGTTTAAAGAAAACTCTGTTTCCGTTTCTGCTGCTGAAAAACTTACGCAAAAAGAAAGAGAAAATAAGTTTGTAGTAGGAAACTTTGTAAATAGAGAAAATGAAGATTATAGCACAAAATATTTACGAGTTATTAATGATGCAAAGAAAAGCAAAGAAGGAGGTAAATAAGTGAAAAAAAGATATGAAATAATCTTAAGCGGTGTTGGCGGCCAAGGGCTTGTAGTTGGTGGCACAATACTTGGTGAAGCAGCTACAATGTTTGATAACCTCAACTCTACACTTACAACTTCCTACGGCGTTGAAACCAGAGGAACATTTACTAAATCTGATGTAATAATCAGCAAAGACGAAATATTCTTTCCTGAAGTCATAGAAGAAGATTTAGTTTTAGCCCTTGCGCAGGTTGCATATAATAAATATGCAACATCATTAAGTGAAAATTGCATTCTTATTTATGATTGCGATTCCATAGAATCTGTTTCTGATGTAAAAGCTAAACAGTATGGATTCCCAATAATAGAAGCATCAAAGGAAGTTGGAAGTTTAGCAGCAGCTAATATAGTTTCTTTGGGTATAATTGTAAAAATGACAGGAATTATTTCTAGCGAAGCTGTAATTAGTGTTTTGAATAAAAAATTCTCTAAAAAGCCAAAAGTTTGTGAAGCTAACCTTAAAGCATTTAATAAAGGATTAGAATTAGCTGAGCAATGCAAAACTTCATCTCATTAAAGTATATACAAATTAAGCAACAAAAATAAAAAAGGCAGATTCCATAGTAATAAAATTAGTTTATTCATGAAAACCATAAAATAATAAAAACAGTATTCGCAACAGAAAATGTCGAATACTGTTTTTATATGTTTACTTAAGAACTTTGTGTTTCTTCAATTTGTTTGAGCCTCTTCCATAAAGTTGTTCTACTGATTCCAAGAATGTCAGCTAAATCTGATTTGTCTCCTTCATATAATTTACTAGCCTGTTCAATTACTTGAAGTTCAATATCTTTCAAGTTTGAAAGGCGAACATTAATATTATCATTGCTTGCACTTAGATTGCTCTGTATAAAATCGTTCTCATTTTTACTTAACAAAGACTCTCTGACAAAATCCGGATCAATATAAAATCCGTTTGATAATATCGTTGCTTTTTCAACGAAATTTTCCAATTCCCTTACGTTGCCCGGCCAACCATACTGCATCAGCAATTTGTTCACTTCTTCTGATATTGTGGAGATGCTTGTATCGTATTTTTTATTCATTTTATCGAAAAACATATTTGCTAATCCACGTATATCTTCTTTTCGTTCACGCAAAGGCGGTATTCTAATATCTAAAATGTTCAGTCTATAGTATAAGTCTTTTCTAAATTTTCCTTCATTTACCATGGTTAATAAGTTTTGATTGGTTGCTGCTATGACTCTTATGTCAACATTTAAGATATAATCTCCTCCTATTCTTAGAATTTCTTTTTCTTGCAGAACTCTAAGAAGTCTCCCCTGAAGATTTAGAGGCATTTCACTTACTTCATCAAGAAATATAGTGCCATTATGAGCAAGTTCAAATAGGCCTGGCTTTCCACCCTTTTTAGCCCCTGTAAAAGCCCCCTCTTCATATCCAAACAACTCGCTTTCCAGCAAATTCTCAGGCATAGCAGCGCAATTAATAGTAACAAAAGGCCCATCTTTTCTTAAACTAATATTATGTATGCTTTGTGCAAACAGTTCCTTTCCCGAACCAGTTTCAGCCGATATTAAAATAGTAGTATCTGTCTTAGCTACCTTTTTTATCTTATATATTAGATTCTTAATTAATTTGCTTTCTCCTACAATATCTTCCAAATGATATTTTGCATACAATCCGTTTTTATATAATTGAGTTCTTACTTTTAATTCTAGTTTCTGCAACTTTGAAACTTCTTGCAAAGAAATAATTTTATTATATACATCTTTTTCTATTATGACAGGAAAAATATTAACAATTAACTTAATATTATTAACTTCAATTATTTTGTTAAATGTCATTTCTTCACTGGACATAGCATCGACAATTACTTTTAATTGTTCTACGTTGTAAATACTATCATTTAAGATGTCTGAAGATTTAACATTAAATATTTTTTCAGCTAATTTATTTAGAGTGATAATTTTATTATTATTATCTAAAGTTAGAATGCCGCTATTTGTATGGTCTAATATTTTTTGATACCTTCTTGTTAGTTCTCGTTCCTTTTTAGATAAATTACTAATATTTGCAGCAGATATTAATGCCGTTTCAATTTCCTTCAAATCACAATCGATTGATATTGAATTCACGCTATATTTTGCAGCTGCGTCAGCTATGCAATCACCAATTCCGATTAGTGTAGTAATCCCCAAACTGATTGCCTTATTTATCTGCTCTTTTAATTCGCTGTGATTAGAATATGTAAACAATTCAAATTCAATATTCAAAATATCTTGCAATAAATATAATTCTTTTAACATGTCATGTTCAAAAACTATAAGTGCAACTTTATTACTAATTTTTTTAGCTTTCAAAAGTGTATTTAGTATGTTTAATGTTGTTATCTCTATAGAAATAACAGGTACTGTCACTAATTTCCTGATAGTATCTGCAGTATTCCCATGGCTTATTATAACATCATACTCGTTCTCGTGTTGTTTAGCGTATATATGCCCATTTTTTAATATGCCCCCATTATATATATGCAAGTTAATTCCTTTGCCTTCAGCTAATTTTTTAGCTTCCATAGAAATGCGCATGCTTGTTGATACAAAAAGTACTTTTCCTTCCATAATATGCTCCTTGCCGTATGATAACGTTATTCACAATTATATACCTGGTAAAAATTAAAGTCAATTAGTTGTATAGGTAAAGAATTTTAACAATGTTTTTATTTTAAACACAGAATTTAACAATTCATCAATAATGAAAAATATAATAATTCGCACTATGTAGCACAATCAACGCTTTTAACATATATATTTTATTGGCATG
Source organism: Sedimentibacter sp. (assembly GCA_018436705.1). Taxonomy (GTDB): domain Bacteria; phylum Bacillota; class Clostridia; order Tissierellales; family Sedimentibacteraceae; genus Sedimentibacter. Next base: position 33,812 of record JAHDLA010000015.1, on the reverse strand, counting down.
AAAGTTGCTACCTAAATATTCAAATGTATTTCTATATTTATTTTATAGATCAATTTAATCTTAAGCACAATTAAAAGAAAGGAGAAGTGTGAGTTTTAATCAAAGTTTATCTAAAAAAAATTATCAAAAACTATGAAGAGGATTATTTAAAATGAATTTATTATCATTTCCACACATCATTGGATTTACAGTCACTTTAATTTGCATAGCTCTTACAGGGGTATATTCCGGAAAACAAATAAAAAACGAATCGGATTTCACTACCGGCGGCGGAAAAGCAAGCTCTTTAATTATAATGGGCGCAATAATCGGAACTTTAGTAGGTGGAGCTTCTACCGTTGGAACAGCACAGCTAGCATATACTTATGGATTTTCTTCAATTTGGTTTACATTAGGCGGCAGTATTGGTTGCTTTGTAATGGCAGTATTTTTTGCAAAACCTTTACGTGACAGCGAATGTAGAACTATTCAGCAAATAATTTCAAAAGAATATGGTAAGCTTCCAAGTTTACTATCTTCATTACTAGGTTCCTTAGGTATATTTATAAATATCGTTGCTCAAATCCTATCTGCAATGGCATTATTGAAATCAATGACTCCCCTTACACCAACCATTTGTGCTGTTATCAGTATTGGTCTAATGGCTAGTTACGTTTTATTTGGTGGCGTTTTAGGCGCAGGCGTTGTAGGGATTGCTAAAACAATATTACTATATGTTTCTGTTATTACAGGAGGTATATTGGCAATTTCCTTAAGCGGTGGTTTAAGTGCTATAGTTAAATTGCTTCCAAAAGCACAATATTTTAACCTTTTCGCAAGAGGAGTTGGGATTGACTTAGGTGCAGGTTTATCTTTAGTGTTTGGTGTTCTATCAACGCAGACTTACATTCAGGCGGTATTATCTGGAAGAAATGATAAAGCTGCAATTAAAGGTGCACTAATGAGTTCACTGTTAATTCCTCCCATTGGTGCAGGCGGAGTATTTATAGGAATGTTCATGAAACTGAACTACCCTAACATAGATCCAGCACAATCTTTCCCAATATTTGTCATTAACCATATGCCTTCATTATTTGGAGGATTGGTTTTAGCTACACTTTTAATAGCTATTGTTGGTACAGGCGCAGGATTGTCATTGGGAATTAGTACGATAATTAACAACGATATTATAAGCTGTTTTACTAAAGTAAATCCAAAAAAGAATCTTCTTTTAACACGTTTTACCATTATAGCTATTTTGTTAATAGCAATGATATTTACAACCGGTACATTACAGTCTGTTATTTTAAAATGGAGTTTCATGTCAATGGGTTTAAGAGCAGCCGTGAGCTTTTTCCCAATGTTTGGAGCGCTATTTTTGCCAAAGAAAATCAATACTAAATTTGTAATAGCATCAATAATTATAAGTCCGATTAGTATACTGGTCAGCGAAATTATGTTTAATTTTAATTTTGACACATTATTTATAGGCCTTGGATTTAGTTTTATCTTAATGACCTGTGGATATTTTATAAACGGTAATAAACAAGGTATTAATTCAACAGAATCTCAAAGCTTATTAAACGGAATTGAAAAGTAATTAATAACTAATAAACAAAATAGGAGGTAAAACAATGGATATCAAAGCAGCAACCAGAACTGAAGAATTGCAGCCATCTATAATAAGGGAGGTTTTAAATAGGGTCCAAAAGCTAAAAAAGCAAGGAAAAAACATAATTGATTTTTCAATCGGAAGACCAAACTTTGACACGCCAGAGCACATTAAAGAAGCAACAAAAAAAGCTTTAGATGAGGGTAAGGTACACTATACGGCAACTCCTGGATCTATGGAATTCCGTGAAGCCGTGTGTACCAGGTTATATGAAGACTTTAAAATTAAGGCACAACCAGAACAGGTAATAGAGACTATAGGAGCTACTGAAGCTATAGTAGCTGCACTGCAAGGAATCTTAAACCCTGGAGATGAAGTGCTAGTACCAACTCCATCTTACGTGTATTATGATGGCTGGATTCATTTAACCGGTGCTAAGTCAGTACATGTTCCTTTAACAATAAGTGATGACTTCTCTCTAAGTGCAGACAAATTAGAAGAATACATAACAGAAAAAACCAAATGCATTATATTAAATACCCCAAACAACCCAACAGGTATAATAATAGACAGTGAAAATATCAGAAAAATAGCAGATATAGCTATAAAACATAATCTGATAGTGATATCTGATGATATCTATAATGGCATAATATACGACAATATTAGCTATGAACCCATTGCAAATCTGCCAAATATGATGGAACGGACAATCATAATCGGAAGTTTTTCTAAAACATATGCCATGGACGGATGGAGGGTTGGATACCTGGTAGTACCTAAAACTTTAATATCAGGAATCTTAAAGATTCATCAGCATACGATAAGTTGTCCAAATACATTTGTAGAAACAGGAAGTATTGCTGCATTAACCGGTTCACAAAATTGTGTCAAAGAAATGGTTAAGGAATTTGAACGTCGTAGAAATTTAATAATGAAAAATTTAGATGAAATGAACATTGAATATGTGAAACCAAAGGGAGCATTTTATATATTTCCTTCTATCAAAAAATACGGTTTATCGTCAAGCGAAGCAGCCATGTACTTATTAGAAAAAGCAGGAGTAGCTGTAGTTCCAGGCAGTGCTTTTGGCGATACGGGAGAGGGATATATTAGAATATCATTTGCAACATCATATGAAGATATTGAATTAGGAATGAAAAAAATTAAAGAAGCATTAAATGAATTGAGTAAATAAATTATAACTTCTAAATTACTTCTGTATTAAATTGTAACTGGCAATTGAACGACGCCAGTTTTAGCCAGCAATGAAATCGTTTATCTTGAGATGCGTATTAATTTACAAAGCTTCTATATTCATTTAAAAATTTTAATTAACATATATACTTAACGCTTACAACTAAAAATAGGAGGAGTTTTATAATGAAAAAAGAAAAAACAACTATGTCGTTTGGAATGGCCTGCTTAGCATTGGGACTCATCATTGTCTTTATGGTTATAGGAATATTGATATATAAAGTTAAATTACCAACTTTATTATTCTTTAGCTGGTTAATTGTAGTTCCGTTTGCTTACAAAGTAGGTTTAACCTATTCTGATTTGCAAAATGGTGCTTTTGAGATGATCCGAAGAGGCATGGAAGCCATTATAATTATAATGGCAGTAGGTGCGCTAACAGGTTCTTGGATAGCATCAGGAACAGTTCCCGGGTTAATATATGTAGGTTTAAAAGTAATGTCCCCTAGCTTCTTCTTGATTACAAGTTTGTTTCTTTGCTCTATGGTTTCTCTGGCGACAGGAACTTCTTGGGGAACAATTGCAACAGCAGGTATAGCATGTATGGGAATAGGAGAAGGTTTAGGCGTACCTGCAGGAATGACTGCCGGTGCTGTAATTTGCGGAGCATATTTTGGAGATAAAATGTCACCTTTGTCAGATACTACAAATATGTGCCCTGCCGTTGCAGGCACAGATGTCATGACTCATATAAAGCATATGTTCTACACCACTATTCCATCTTATGTAATCACGGCAATTATTTTTCTTGTATTAGGCTTTAAATACGGTTCAAGTAATGTAGATATGTCTAATGTACATGCAATAATGGATTCAATATCTGGATTATACAATGTAGGATTTATTGCATTTATACCGGCAATACTTGTTATAACGCTTTTAATTATGAAACAGTCACCTGTTACTTCTATTTTACTTGGAGCAGTGGTTGGAATAATTATCGCTGTGCTCTACCAGGGTCACCCTTTAAACTTTGCTGCCGGAACTTTATACAGTGGCTTTTCCGGAGATTTTGGTAATGAATTCTTAAACAAATTATTAAATAGAGGCGGTATTGCAAGCATGTTACAGTTAGCCACTATTATGATAACCGGTTTAGGATTGGGAGGTATGTTACGAGTATCAGGCATATTGCCCGCTATTGTAACTAAACTTACTAACTATATTAAGTCTGTAGGAAGCCTTATTGTAACTACACTGATAATAGGCTATGTTGGCAATGCAATTGGTGGATCTCAATCATTTGCCCACGTAATGACAGGTACTTTAATGGAGCCATTATTTACGCAATTTAAATTAAAGCCTGAAAATTTATCAAGAGCTTTGGAAGATGGAGGAACAATGGGAGCACCTATAATCCCATGGACAGGAAGTGGAGTATACTGTGCGACCATGTTGCAAGTACCATGGTCTGCATACGTCCCATATTGCTTTTTGAATTTCCTCTGTCCCGTTTTTTCTACTATCTACGGATTCACAGGATATTCAATGAAAAAATATTCTGATGAGGAAATTTCTGAAATAAAACAACAAGAGCTTCAAGCAGGAGTATAATTATTGATCAAACATAAATTTATTATTTTTTAGTAAATGGTTTTTAAATAATATACATATCAGGAGAAGAAAAAAGATTACTATACATTTCTTCTCCTATAAACCACTAAGCCATAGCTTATTTAAATATTTAATTACTTAGAGGAAAATATGAATTTTAATTATTTGTTTTCAGATGCAAATAAAAACAATGTTAGTTGTTTTTTATTAATACAAGATATAGTAGGTATATTGATAGTTTTACTGGGACTAAAATTATCTATTCTATATTTTTTATGTATTATTAGACAGGGTAAAAAATCAAAAAATATTATATGTCTAATGGGTAGTGTAATGCTTATACTTTCAGGGATTAATCTTGTGTTTTTTTATGAAGGCCTGAGAACATGGGCTATCAGCATAGTGCTTGTTATAATTGGATTTTTATTAGGAAAATTAGCTTATAAGAAACTCTACTAAATTCAATACTAATACTTTCCTCATTATTGGAGACATCCTAAGAATGGAATTATTGTGATACAAAAGGTATTTAGAAGCTGCATTCTAAATACCTTTTTAATTGCCCTTATTTTCTATTTAACCGCATTTGAAACAAAATAATATCCTAGCATATAAATTAAAAATAAATATATCAATAGTTCCGCATAAAATTATTTATAATAAACTCTGTAGTACATAATTGGAACTAGTATTCCTCCTCCTATGAAATTCCCTATAGCCACCGGTATAAAATTATCTAATACTACTTCTGATATAGTTATTGCACTGTCAACAATCATTGCCATGGGAAGATAAAACATGTTCGCCACAACATGCTCATAGCCACAAAGCACAAAAAGCATTATAGGAAACCAACACCCCAGTATCTTTCCTGTTGTATCCTTAGACGTTGTTGCAAACCAAACTCCAAGAGACACCAATACATTGCAAAGTATTCCTTTAAAAAGTGCCTCTGTAAATGATAGCGACAGTTTTGAATTTGCTATGTTTACAACAGTTTCCGCCATAGCTGGATTGTTGTAAATCCCCCCAAAATACAAAAACCCAACTGCCACTAGTGCTCCAATAAGATTTCCTATTAATACCTGCAGCAAGCTTGACATATAGTCCTTAAAGGTTATTTTTTTCTGTAGAAGTGCAAATGTCATAAGGCAATTTCCTGTAAACAACTCTCCTCCCACAAGCACAATCAGCATCAACCCAACCGGGAAAACAGCTGCTCTTATAAATAAATTGTCATATGTAACCATAAACCCCTGAGCACCAAGAGAGATGTACAATCCAGCCATTATACTCATTATATATCGTTTTTTTACTGTCATTGCAACTTTTTTCTGTGCTGATTCTATAAGTGCTTCAGAGGTTTCTTTAGGTGTTAAACAAACATTACTCAAGTTAACATCTCCTTTTATATTGTATAAGCAAAAGGCTGTTTCCAGCCTTTTTAAATTAGAATAATCCTTTTATTTTCCCGTCAACATCAACATCAATATTTTCTGCAGATGGTACCTTTGGAAGTCCAGGCATTTTCATAATATCTCCAGTAAGTGCCACCAAAAAACCCGCACCTGAAGAAATAGTAACATCTCGAATAGTAATTTTGAAACCTGTAGGTCTGCCAAGAATCTTTGGGTCATCTGTCAGCGAATACTGATTTTTAGCCATACATATTGGCAAGTTTCCAAATCCAAGTTTTTCAAAATTTGCAATTTCCTTGCTTGCCTTCGCAGAAAATTCAACTGTATCCGCCCCATAAAGCTTTTTAGATATTGCTGTTATTTTTTCCTTTATCGGCTGATCAAGTTCATATGCAAATTCCATTGCACTTTCTTTTTGTGAAAGTCTAAGAACTTCTTGAGCTAGCTCTACTCCGCCTTCGCTTCCCTTGCCCCACACTTCAGAGAGAGCTACATTAACTTCAAGGGCTTTGCATTTTTCCTTTATAAGATCTAGTTCAGATACCGTATCTGTAGGAAATCTGTTTATGGCAACAACAGCTGGTAGCTTAAATACTTTAGTAATATTTTCAACATGCTTAAGTAAATTAGGAATTCCTTTTTCAAGAGCCGCAAGATTTTCAGTTCCCAAGTTATCCTTTGCAATTCCTCCGTTATATTTCAAAGCTTTAACCGTTGCAACTATTACAACAGCACTTGGTTTTAATCCCGTCTTACGGCATTTTATGTCTATAAACTTCTCTGCTCCAAGATCTGCACCAAAACCAGCTTCTGTTACAACATAGTCTGCAATTTTACCAGCCATTTTTGTAGCAATGACAGAGTTACATCCGTGAGCTATGTTTGCAAAAGGCCCGCCGTGTATAAATGCCGGAGTTCCTTCTAATGTTTGAACAAGATTTGGTTTCAATGCATCTTTCAAAAGCGCAGCCATTGCTCCATGCGCCTTGAGCTGTCCTGCTGTTACTGGCTGACCATCTCTTGTATATGCTACTATTATCTTTGAAAGATTTTCTTTCAGTTCAGTAACATTGTTTGAAAGACAGAATACCGCCATAACTTCAGATGCCACAGTAATGTCAAAACCATCTTCTCTTGCTACTCCGTTTGCCTTTCCTCCCAATCCGCATACTATACTTCTCAGCTGCCTGTCATTCATATCCACAGCTCTTCTCCACACTATGCGCCTTGTATCAATATTAAGATTATTGCCTTGGTGAATGTGATTGTCAATCATGGCAGCCAGAAGATTATTAGCAGCCCCTATTGCGTGAAAATCTCCTGTAAAATGAAGATTAATATCTTCCATAGGAATTACTTGTGAATATCCTCCTCCGGCTGCTCCTCCTTTTACTCCAAATACTGGTCCGAGAGAAGGTTCTCGTAACGCAATAATCGTTTTCTTACCAAGTCTTGAAAGAGCATCTCCAAGTCCTATGGTAGTTGTTGTCTTTCCTTCTCCAGCAGGTGTAGGGTTTATTGCCGTAACTAATACAAGTTTGGCGTTTTCTTTTTTGCTTAGTTCATTCTGCAAATACTTGTAATCAATCTTAGCCTTATATTTTCCGTAATTTTCTACATACTGATCAGGTATTTCAATTTTATCTGCTATCTTGTTAATTACAATTGGCTCAGCCTGCTGAGCTATTTCTATATCACTTAAAAACTTTTTTGTCATAAAATCCTCACTTTTATATTAAAATTACTTAATTATTCCAAGGCTTGAAAGACATATAATAATCAAAGCTATTGGGCATATATATTTTACTGCAAAAAACCATATCCCATTTATTTTTGATGTATACAATCCATTGCTTGATACTTGCTCCATGGCATTTTTTTTGCCCCAAACCCATCCTACCATTATTGCGCTGAACAAACCAATTATAGGGTAGCTTATATTACTTGCAAAATAGTCGAACAGATCAAAAAACGTTTTTCCAAAGATAGTAATATTGCTCCATATCCCAAAGCCTAAGCTTACAGGAATTCCTAAAACAAAACATGCAATACCTGTTCCAATACATGATTTTTTTCTTTCGAAATTAAATTTTTCTATCATAAACGGAACCACTATTTCAAGTATGGAAACTGATGAAGTTATTGATGCAAATAACAATAATGTAAAAAATATAAAGCTAAAGAATCCACCAAAAGGTATTTGGCTAAACAAACCAGGAACGGTTATAAAAACTAAGCTAGGGCCTGAACCAGGTTCAACACCAAATGCAAAAGCTGCAGGTATTACTATTAAGCCAGCTAACAATGCAACTGCTGTATCTGTCAATATTATAGATACCGTACTTTTAGGAATATTTGTTTTTTCACTAAGATAACTTCCATATACAACCATTCCTGTTGTTCCAACATTTAAAGAAAAGAACACCTGCCCGCACGCTGCAACAATTAGTGCCATTGTAACTTTTGAAAAATCAGGTTTTAAATAAAATTCTACCCCTGCCATTGCACCGTCAAGAGTTAAACTTCTAAAAGCTAAAACAACAAGCATAACAAGAAGCGCAGGCATTAATATTTTATTCCATTTTTCAATACCGTTTTTTATTCCTTTCATAACAATGTAGACAGTGAAAAACATGAAAAAGAACTGAGGAATTAACGGTAGTATTGGATTCCCTATAAAACTTCCAAAGAAATCTCCCACCTGTTCCGGTGCAATTGTAGTTAATGTAGTAAATGAGTTAAGCATATAATGTATAATCCACCCACCAATAACCGCATAATATGATAATACTAAAATCGCACAAAAAATACCAAGATACCCCATCCAAGCAAATTTGGAACTAATCTTTTTATATGCATCTACTGCATTAGACTTACCATATCTTCCAACAACGAAATCAACTAATAGCATTGATGCTCCAATTAACAAAATGATTATTAGATAGACAGCTACAAATGCAGCTCCTCCATTGGTTCCTGTCATATAAGGAAATTTCCACACATTTCCTAAGCCTACTGCTGAACCTGCCGAAGCAAGTATAAATCCTAATTGACTACCCCACTGCTCACGTTTTTGTTCGGGCTGAATTTTAACTTCAACATCATTTTTTGTTGACATACATTCCTCCATATAATATTTTTTATAATGTAAGCTATAATATTGGACAAATAATATTTTACTTGTCCAATATTATTACGAGAACCTTTTTTTCTTGCTAATTTTATTTGCAGTTGTTAACTAATTCCTTAAACTCATCACCAGTAAGCACTCTTCCTTTTTCAATTGAAAATTCTTTTACCATGTCCAATAATTTCCCTCGTTTGTCTTCATCTAATTCAAGATTGTATTTTTTAAGCCACATAAGGATGTTTGCACTTCCGCTTTTTTTACCAAGAAATATGTAAGGTTCAGTGTTTCCTGTTAACTCCCATCTATAAGGAAGCATAATTAAAGGATCTACATCCTTAGAATTCATCCACATATTTGAGGGCATTCCCGTTTCCCATCCAAAAATTTCTTTTCCGACAACTGCCTTAGTTGGAGGCACAGGAAATTTTGTTCTTTCTTCAACTAATTTGGAAAGTTCCATTAATTTTTCAGTTTTTATACCGGTATCAACACCATACAAGCAATTTAAAGATAATGCTAACGGTTCTAACGGACAACTGCCTGCTCTTTCTCCAATGCCATTTACAGTTACGTGGGCAACGCTTGCACCAGCAGTAAGAGCTGCTATAGTTGTAGAAACACTCAGCCCAAAATCTTCATGAAAATGAGCTTCAACCGGAAGACCAAATTTATCAATAAGTGTTTTTACTGTATAAGCTGCCCCCTCAGGAGAAAATGCACCGAATGTATCAACAAGAGCTATTGAATCAACATGCCCTCCTCCTTCAATTATAGCCTGTAATGTACTTAAAAGGAAATCTAAATCTGCACGAGAACCATCAGCTGGAAAAAACGTAACATACAAACCCAGTTCATGCGCGAACCTTGTTGACTCACATGCAGCTTTAATTGCCTTTTCAGCCGTCCATTTCATCCCGTGCTTAAGTAAATGATTGCTTCCAGGCACCTCTGCCAGCACACCATACACCCCACAGTCTTTTGCTAATTGAATATCTGACTTAACATTTCTTACAAACGCGAACACTTTAGCCTTTAATCCCAACTGGCAAATTTCTTTTATTGCCTCCGCATCTTCTTTTGATGCTGCAGGGGTCCCTGCCTCAATCCTATGAACTCCGGCCTCATCCAGTTTTTTTGCTATAGCAATTTTATCATTTTTCTTCAAAATGATATTAGGTTGCTGTTCGCCATCTCTTAATGTAGTATCTAAAATTTCAATATTAGGTGCAAAGTTAAATTTAGATACTACTTCATCTACATAGTTCGATTGGCTCACCCACCATTTACCTTCTTCTTTATAACCCATTTCAAATCCTCCTTCTGTTTTTGTTATTGTTGTAATTTTGTTTATAATGTTTTGAAATTATATCAACAATATTTTTATAGCACATAGTATATATCACCTTACTAACATTGTCAATCATTTTATAAGCTATTGAATTTTATTTTTACGCATTTAATTGCTAATTACTTACATATAGCTTCAAATAAACGTTTTGTTTTAGTTAATAATTTTTATTCGGCATTTATTTTTTATGTTTTTTATATTTTTATATTTCATAACTTTATTATTCTATTGACATAGTTTTAATTGTATAATATAATACACAAAACAAATAATTTGACTTTAATAATAGTAAAAGGAGTGCTATATGAACTATCAATTTTCAGAAAGAATGTCTACAATAAGATCTTCCTCAATTAGAGAAATTTTAAAAATCACACAAAACCCTGAAGTTATTTCTTTTGCAGCAGGAAGCCCGGCCTCAGAATCTTTTCCGATACAAGAGTTTTCTGAACTGTCTAAAGAAATTTATGAAAAAAACCCGGTACAAGCGTTACAGTATAATGTTACAGAAGGATACCCTCCCCTTCTCGACAAAATTTCAAAAAGGCTAAAAGAAAAATTCAAAGTAGGAAATGAAAACGATTCAACATTAGTAGTATCAGGCGGACAACAAGGTATAGAATTTATAGCAAAGGTTTTATGCAATGAAGGAGATACAATAATATGCGAAAATCCTACATTTGTCGGTGGAATGAATGCTTTTAGATCACACGGCGCAAATCTTGTGGGAATCGAAATGGATGATGAAGGAATCAGAGTTGACAATTTAGAAAAGGCAATCAAGAATAACAAAAACGCAAAAATGATTTATCTCATACCAACTTTTCAAAACCCAACAGGAAAAACAATGAGTCTAAGAAGAAGGAAAGAGGTATATGAGTTAGCATCAAAATACAATATTCTTATATTAGAAGATAATCCTTATGGTGAATTAAGATTTAACGGCGAGGATATAGCCCCTATAAAAAGCATGGACACTGAAGGAATAGTCATTTACTGCGGCTCATTTTCCAAAACATTGTCAGCTGGAATGAGACTTGGATTTGTAAACGGCCCAAGTAAAATTTTACAAAAAATAGTTCTTGCCAAGCAAGTTTCGGACGTACATACAAACATATATTTTCAGATACTTACAGATAAATACCTTGAAAAATACAATTATGATGCTCATATTGAAGAAATAAGAAACTTATATAGAAGAAAATCAAATTTAATGATAAAGACCATTGAAAAAAACTTCGATAAAAGAGTTCAGTTTACAAGACCTGATGGAGGGCTTTTCCTTTGGTGTACAATGCCTGATGAAATAGATATTAATGAGTTTACAAAAAGAGCACTGGAGAAAAAAGTTGCATTTGTCCCCGGGCATGATTTTCTTCCTGATTACGACGAGCCATGCCATTGCTTCAGATTAAATTATTCGACTCCATCCGATGAAAGCATCGTAAATGGAATAAAGATAATTGCTGAAGTTATAAATGAATTTTTAGATAAATAGATGGAGGTTATTTAAGTGTTAAAACATATACACAATCCAATTAACGGAAAAATGAGAGTTTTAGGATACTGTTCAGGTTCTGGAAACACATTGTGGAAAATATTAGAACTTCAAAAAGAAATGGAACAAACTTTTGAGGGTTGTCCCTTTGAAGTTGTGGGAATATTTTCAGACAACCCCAACTCAAAAGCTGTTGAAACAGCAATAAAAGAAAATATACCCTATAAGTCAATAGATATCAGAGAATATTATAAGCAAGCAGGTGCACCTCTTAAAGATAGAACCGTCAGGGCAAATTATGATGCTGATGCATATGATTTAATAAAAGAATTCAATGCAGACTTAATTATTTTATCAGGATATGTTTGGGCAATTACAGATATAATTATTGAGAATTATTTGGTAATTAATGTGCATCCAGGCGACTTATCTGTCATAAAAGATGGAAAAAGACTACTAGCCGGTCATAATGGAATTCAGGCAGCTTTTGATGCAAACATGGATTACATATGTTCAGCTTCACATATTGTTAACAAAAACATCGATGCAGGGCCAATTCTAATAATTTCTGAAAAGATACCTGTTGATTACAATTTGCACGAAGATAACAAAGATAGATTTGCATATTATTTAAAACTTGCCAACAATCAATCAAGAATAATCGGAGCAAGAACAATTCTAGAAATTGCTTTGGGAAATTTTAAAACTGATAAAGACAGCAAAGTGTACTATAAGAATACACCTGCTCCTCAAGGTTTAAGAATAAATAATTGGAATGAAAATGTTCCTATTTATAAAAGGAAAAATGAAACCCTTTTAAAACCTAAATCAATTGCAGTAATAGGAGCTTCGAATAAGCCTGGGATTGGATTTTCAATTTTAAAAAATTTAGTTGATGTTGATTTTAACGGTAATCTTTATGCGGTAAACAACAAAGGTGAAAATGTATTAAACTGCAAAGGCTTTACTTCTATCTTGGATATTAAAAACGATGTCGACATGGCCGTTATTTCTATTCCTTCACCTTCAGTGCTGAAAGTTGCAGAAGAATGTGGTAAAAAAGGCGTAAAATCAATTATCTGCATCTCTGCAGGCTTTAGCGAAATAGGAAATGATGGAAAACTAAAAGAAGAACATTTGACGGAAATAATAAGTAAGTATAATATGCGCATGATAGGTCCAAACTGCATGGGAATTGCAAATACAGCCGATGATACAATGCTCAACTCTACAATATTATCAGTATCGCCTCCAAAAGGCAACGTTGCATTTATAACTCAAAGCGGATCTATGGGCGCCAGTATAATTGACTTTGCAAATAAATTAGGTATAGGATTTTCCGTGATTACATCGCTAGGGAACCAAGCAGATGTTGATGTTTGTGACTTAATGCCAATGCTTCAGCTAGATAATAACACAAAAGTAATACTTCTTTATTTGGAATCAATTAAAAATCCGCCAAGATTTATAAATATAATGAAAAAAATTACAAAGCCTGTCATAGTCCTAAAATCTGGCACATCCGATGCCGGAGCAAGAGCTGCAAGTTCCCATACCGGAAGTCTTTCAGGCAATGATAATGTTACCGATGCATTCTTGAAAAAAACAAATGTTATTAGAGTTGAAACTTTAGAAGATGCTTTCTTGCTTACATCAACGTTATCTAAAACAAACTTCTTGAAAGGTAATAAAATAGGTATTTTGACAAATGCTGGAGGTCCCGGAATACTTCTTGCAGATTCATTGAATAAATACGGCTTTGAAATTCCTCCGTTGAACGATGCTGTAAAAGCAGAGCTGAAGCCTATGCTTTTACCTGAAGCTTCCTTAAACAATCCCATAGATGTGGTTGCTCCTGCTCCTGCAGAACATTATTTACAAGCAGCAAAAGCAATGATTAAAAGCCAACAATATGATGGACTAATAATAAATTGTGTACCTCCTGCGTCTGTCGATACAGGAAACATCGCAAGAACTTTATTGCCTGTTTTAAAATCTTCAGACATCCCTGTACTTTCATGTTTTATAGGGCCAACACTTGGCTTAGAAGCAAAAAAAGTAATGACCAAGGAAGGCATACAAGAATTTGATTACCCTGAACAGCTAGCAAGAATACTGAATTACATGAAACAACCCATAGATTTTGAAGATGAAAAAATCGAAATCAATATAATAGGCAAAAGTGTCCGTATATCAAACAACATCGTCGACAAATATAAAAACGGAGGTTACGTTAGTGTAACTGACTGTTTAAATTTATTAGAAAATTACGGAATTAATATGATAAAATCTGGCTACATTAAAAACCTATATGACATTGAAAACTTAAACCTTAATTATCCCGTTGTTGCAAAAATTGACCACAAAGATATTGTTCATAAATCAGATGTTGGTGGAGTTAAAATGAATATTGAAAACAAAACTCAGTTATCTGAGTTGTTCAATGAATGGTCAACTAAGTTTACAGGTCTGGAAGGTTTGTTTGTACAAGAACAATTGAGCAATGGTTTAGAACTAATTATAGGAGGACTATATGACGAATCAGTAGGGCACTCCATAATTGTTGGTTTGGGCGGAATTTTAGTTGAAATCTTAAAAGATGTATCCTTTGGTCACGTTCCTATTACCGCTAAAGACATCAACAGAATGATTAACTCTCTAAAATCTAATAAATTGCTGTATGGATACAGAGGTGAAAAAGGCGTTAATATTAGTGACCTGAAAGAAATATTGATGAGATTGAATCAAATGCTTGTAAACCATCCAGAAATAGAAGAATTAGATATAAATCCATTAATTTTTGACAAAACTAAAAACAAATTCACAGCAGTTGACTGCAGAATTAAAATTAGAAGTTAATCTCTTTGACTTTTTTCATTATTAAAAAAACGTGATCTATTATTAGACCACGTTTTTTGTATAAGCATTAATTGTTATCGTAAGGAGAATGCACCCAGAGAAGTGTTGCAACACTCTTTGACGCAGGATTTTTCCACGAATGCTTTTCTTTACTTCTAAAAAAGAAGGCATCATTTTTCTTGAGCAAATAAACTTCATTATCGTTTAGCTTAATTTCAATTTTCCCTGATAATATAAAAATAAACTCCTGTCCACTATGTGAGTGAGCTTCCAAATTCCCACATCCTGGCTTAACAGTATACATTATCGGGTAAATACTTGTTCCCCTCTCCGCAATTAATGATTCCATCTCAACACCAGGCACACCAATACTTACTTTTTCTCCTTGCCCTAAACTAATTTTTTTCTTTTCGGAATAATCTAAATCGAAAAAATATATGGGGCTTTCTCCATAGAAGCATGCAATTTTCTCCAATACTTCCAATGTTACGTTAGCATTTCCGTTTTCAAGTTTGCTAAGGTGAGATGTTGAAATCCCTACAGCCTTACTTACTTCTTCAAGAGTATATCCTATTTTCTCTCTGCATTCCTTCCACCTCTTGTTAAGAAGCTTTTTAGAATAAACCGGTTGTTTTTCTTTTTCAACAATATTCACGAGTGGATTACTGCTGTTAATAGACGGCAGTATTTGCGCAATTCCATTTCTGCTGTTTTTTTGTATATTAAGTACTTCTTTAATCTTTTTTAAAGATTCTATATCATCCAATGTATAAATCCTGTAATTATTTTCTCCTCTTTTAGCAACAAATAATCCAGATTTCTCCCAGTTTCTTATTGTAGCCGGTACTACTCCAATCACCTTGGCAACATCGTTTATGCTAAATGTCAAGTTGTCTTTTGAGTATATTGAATCGTTCATTTTTCACCATTTCATTCCCATTTATTTAGTAATTTAAATTATATATTAGTTGTTTTTTTTTGTCAAATATAATTAATATATTCGTCCTTGGTTATCTTCTTATCATCTCTATTTATCTCTAACAAAAAATAAATCGACATTATAACTTATCCTAAAAAGCTTTCTGTTTCAAAAATACTTAAAACGCAGTATTTTTTTATGTAGTACAAACCTAACACAATCCAATTAAAAATATTCCGTAAAAAAAGTCATGGACGACATAAAAAAAAAGATGTATACATCAATTTTTACATAGCTGCATACATCCCTTTGCTTTAAGTTTACTAACGTTAGACACTTACGACAATATTATACCTTTGCCCATTGACTGGGCTTTAGTTGTTAAAATTTCAGATTTTTCAATAAATTCTTCTATTGTTTCTCCTCCGTATTCCACAATCGATCCGCAAGCACTTAAATTGTTGTTGAATTTCAAGCTGTAACTTTCTATTTCTTTTTTTATTTTTTCAGTCAAGATTTTTGCAATATCAATATCGACGTTGTTCAAAATTATCATAAATTTATCGTTTCCGTATCTCCCTACAACATCTATTTTTCTTGCATTTGCACTTAAAATATTTGCAACATCATGAATTATATTGTCTGCTTCATCCATACCATACATTTTATTTATTTTTTTAAAATCATCTATATCCAGCACAAGAAGACAGAAATTAATATCTTCTTCCACATAACTGGAAATACTACTTTTTATGCTTTCATTCATAAATTGAAAATTATATAGATTAGTAAGCATATCTGTATTAGCTCTTGCTTTTATTTCATTTTCCAGGTGTCTTATAACTCTTTCTTTTTCAAGCAGAATTCGTTTTGTCTCCTTTTTTTCTGTCATATCCTGCATTGCAATATAAAAAGTGTCTTCCTTAAATCCAAAAACACTGAATCTCACATATTTGTCAAAACCTACAACGTATTGTTCGATAATTTTATGTTCACTTGTCATCGCCGCTTCACTTAATATTATCGGCCAGTCAAATATCGAATCTGCTATAGCTGGAAAAACTTCTTTCATTTTTTTATTTAGAATTTCATCAACTGTCTTTCCTGTTATTGTTTCTGTCTGTTTATTTGCATAAATTGCAATTATATCTATTTTATTTGATTTATCTTTAACTATTCTACATTCAACAATCCCATCGGATATGTAATTCGCAAATTCCTTCATATTCTAACCCCTTTCGAAGCATTTTAAATATCTTCAAAGTCTCCAAAATCATCTAAGCTTGCTTTGAGTAAACGCGATACTGATTTTCTCACTGTGTCCAATTCAAAGCCTTTATTAATAAGAAATCTCGATAATTTTACATATTTTTTTCTGTCATCGTCTTCTTTCAGAGAACTAATTTTCTTTAATCCCACTGAATACGCTCTTTTTAATTCATCCTCCTCTGATAAGCATTTTATTTTTTCTTCAATTATATCTCTGTCTATTCCTTTCTCATACAATACATGCTTTATTTTTCTTTTTCCGTATTTTGAAATGTTGGCCTTATCGTTTATGAGCATCTCACTGTATCTTTCATCATCCAGATATTTTTGATATTTTAGTTTTAATATAGCCCTGTCGATAAAAGCTTCGTCATATCCTTTGATTCCCATTTTGGTTCTTACTTGTTTTTCACTCATGGCACGCCTTGATAATAATGTCAGTGCGTAGTTATATACATGTATCTCTTCTTCTGCCTTTAATATTTCATCTATAAATAGCTGCTCAATCTCCATATTTTTAGTCAGTGAATACTTCATCATAATATTCAAATCAATACCAAAAGCAAAAGTATCGTCAATATAGATATTAACTCTATCTCTATTGTTTTTTTGAACTTCAATTTTAGTGATTTTTTTCATATATTTCCTCATATATTTTCTATATTTTAACATGAAAATCGAATTTTATCAAATAAATGTATGTATCTTATAAACCGCTCTGTCAACTTTTCTAGGGCAGTCTATGATCAACTCATTGCAAAATATATAAAAAAAAGAATAACAAATGTTATCCTCTACAATATATATCTTTTAGCTTAGGCTTGCCTTTTTAGGGCCTCTATATGTCTTTTAAGAAACATTATAGCCTCTGATTTTTCTTTGTTTGCAGGCGTTATATGCTCCCAACCCTGCATAAAATATTCTTCGAAGGCTTTTATGAAAGTCGGTTCTTCGATAGACAGCCGTATTGACGGATAATTGGTTCTATCATTACAACTTTCATAAAATAGCGCTTTTCTCTCCTTCAGTACAAAAGAAAAGTTTTTAGCTGTTATCAAATTTTCTATTTTTCTATTTATAAATGAAATTTTGTAATGTTTATATTTTTTTATATTATGTATGATGTTTTCCAACACTTCAATAATTTCTTCAATTTCTAATTTTATATATTGAACTCCCTCATAATAATTCATGCAAAATTTATTTGTCTGTATTAAACTGCTTATTGAATCCATAAGATATATTTCGTTATATTCATAATTTTTTATATTCTTTTGAAAGGCCTTGCACTGTTTTTTGTAGTTATATAAAGCAATTTTTACTACGTCATCGGAAAGATTTAATTTATTAAGAAATCTTACATATATATGCTCAGGAAGCAGTATTGAATCTAAATCAGATCGAAATACCATACGATTTCCTATTGTTTCATCTGATTCTACTAAATTCCGGCAATACTCCAAGTATGCTTTTGAGTCATATTTCTTTATTAGCGGATGAGCATTTTTTTCCATCATTGATTCAAAATGATCTTTAAATGCATTAACAGCACTCGCGCATTTTAGATAAAACGCAGTATTCAATCCGGTATTACGATTATGCATAAAGCCAGACATTGCACTAGTATTAGGAATTATAAGCATTTCTCTTTCTTCGTTGCATATAGCATAATTAATGTAATAATAAATATTCAGCTTGCCTGAAAAAATCAATGGTATGGAAAGCCTGATAAAATTTAATACTCTGCTAAAATTATTGTCAAGTTTCATTAAAATAGTAATTTCCCACCCATTTTTTGTTATTGTTCCTAAGTAACTTTGCAATTTCAACATTTCATTATTATTTTTGCTAACATCGCTGTTAAAAGTCAAATAGATTATTTTATTTTTTTTATCCTCTTTTACTGCTTCATAAAGCATATTAAAAGCATACTTAATTATATTTTCAGAACCGAAAATAACTTTATCATTGCTTGACATTCCAACTATACCGTCTATCATTTTTGTTTGTATCAAATCATCATTATTTACTTCCATATCTACTGTCTCAGAAATTTTAAAGGCTGAAGTTTTGCCTGAGTTTTTCACTGTTTTGTCTAAATGTCTTTTTCTACATTCAAATGAATATCCCTGAGCTTCTAACAGAATTCTTTTTATTATATCTTCTGTACCGCATGAATTATTGCTAAATCCCTGTTTAGCAATAATTTCATTTAATTTCTTATTTTGATATGCATTGTAAACGTTTTTTGAGATGTACGACGCAATATTGTCAATATAAGATGAACCGTAAGGAGGAATTCTTTCCCCATGAACCCATCTGTTAACGAGCGAATTATCTACATTAATATACTTAGCCAGGCGATTCATGCTTATATCTAAAGCCGAAAGCATGCATTTGAGGCATTCACCAAATGTCATATTGCTCATGTTTACCCGTCTTCCTCTTTTTTATTACAAAAATTAATGAACTTATGTTACCATAGTATACTGCTTATTGACTACTATAATATCACCATAAGTTCATTTTATCTATATTTAAGCATTGACATATAAAATTAATATATTTCCTGTTGAACCATTGATTTATTAATAAAGTCATTTCTTAAAAATAAACTTAATTCTTCTGCCGAAGAAGGCCAATAGAAATAATATCCCTGAAGCATATCACACCCCATACGCTTAAGCTGATCACATTGTTCAACAGTTTCAACTCCCTCTGCTATAACCTTTACTCCCATTCGATGCCCAAGTGAAATTATACTGTCAATTATAATTTTACATCTGCTATTTTCCATATTTGCAACGAAAGACCTGTCTATTTTTATGCTGGTAAATTCAAATTCCTGTAAGCATTTTAAGCAGTTATACCCTGTGCCAAAGTCATCAATTGATATTCTTATTCCCATTTCCTTTAGAACTTTTAGTGTTTGTAACGCATGTTCATTTCCCCTTAACTTTACACTCTCTGTTATTTCCAGAACAAGATTGTGCGGCTTCAGCCCAAGTTCATGCAGCGTAGTAACCACAGCTTCAGCAAAATTGTGCTGCTGAAGCTGCAAAAATGAAACGTTTACTGATATACCACTATTTGTACAGCCATTTCTATGCCATTTTTCAAGTTGCTTGCAGGCTTTTTTAAGGATGCGCATACCAATAGGAATTATGTGTAACTTCTCTTCCAAAACGGGAATAAACTTGTCAGGGCTCACAGTACCTATTATGGGACTGTTCCATCTAGCTAACGCTTCTACCCATTGAACTTCATAAGTCGTAGCATCTACTATCGGCTGATAATGTACGAAAAACTCATTATAATCTAAGTTTTCCATCAAAATGCTGATTTCCTTATGGCTATTTTTCGACATTATTCAGACTCCTGCTTGTTATGCTCTCCAAATTCAACACATTGACTAATTTGTTGTTATACTTAATAATGTATAGTATGTAATTATCATCAATATATTTAGCCAATGTATCAGTGTCAATAATGTCTTCTTCGGATATTGAAGCAATCATCTTAACCTCGTCAACAATAAAGCCGGCATCATAATTATTTGCAATTACTATATAAGAATTATCATGGGTTGTACTTGCTTCCAATCCAACTATACTTCTAAGGTTTAATATAACATGCAGTTTGCCTCTTAAATTGCACGTTCCTTCCACGTATACCGAAGAATTAGGTATCTTTGAAACAGGAATATATTTAATAATTTCATTTACTTGTTCTATCGGAAAACCGTAGTCTGTTTCCCCCAATTTAAAAACTACTATCTGCTTAACTTCTGCCATCTTTCCCCCCTATAATTTGATTTTTGATACCGCCTCAATAAGCGTATTTGATTTTTCTTTTGCAGATTCCGAAAGCTTTGAAACTTCACCCGACATTTGAGCAATTGTAGTCGTACTCTGAGCAATACTGGTTGCCCCCTGTGCCCCTTCTGTAGAAGCCGAGGCTACTTCATTTAAAGCATGTACCATATTTTGCATTGACACCAGTATTTCTTCGGATGCCGCACTGAAATCGGTAACCATATCGTTTATTTTTGATGAATTGTGACTGTATAATTCACTAGAATCAACAAGTGTATCATAATCCTTGAGCACCTTTCCGTCTATAAATCCCATTATTTCATGAGCACTGGCTGATAAATTATTTACAGCCACTAAAATCAATTGTGTTACTTCTTTAATTCTTGAAACCGTATTCTGCGAATTTACAGCCAGAGTTCTTATTTCATCTGCTACAACGGCAAATCCTTTGCCGGCTTCGCCTGCTCTTGCCGCCTCTATTGCGGCATTTAAAGCCAGTAAATTAGTTTGTGATGCTATTTCAAGTATGGCTTCAGACAAAACGTTAATCTGTTCCACTGATTTAGACTGTTTAATTGCGTTTTCCATGCTTGTTTTTGTTCTCTCATAAATTTCAATTGCTTCCTTCTTTGAATTAGCAGCATTTTCTTTCATGCTTTCAGCCATATCGTTCATGCTGTTGGCTGTAACTGCTCCTTCCTGCGATTTATTTGCCACTGACTGCACAGCACCTTCTATTTCTGAAGAAGTAACATTCATTTCTTCTGTTGCTGATGCGGTTTCTTCTGTTGATGCGGAAAGCTCTTCTGTAGTTGCAGTTATCTCTTCTATGCTCTTATTAAGTTCAATAATTTCATTACTGATTTGTCCAAGCATATATGTAACCTCTGTAGATTCGCCGGCAACATTACGTATTAGACCACCCAGTGATTGCTGCATAGTATTCATGGCGTTTGCCAAAATCCCTACCTCATCGTTTAGCTTTAGAAGCTTAGAAGGAATATTCTTTGTAAAATCTCCCGTGGACAACACTTGCAAATGTTCTGATGCTAATTTTATCGGTTTTGAAATGCTTGCAGAAATTACAATTGTTACTAAAATGCCAACTACAATAAACCCAATTGAAACAGAAATAATTATGTTGGTTATTTTATTTACCTTTTCCATGGCCTCCGATTTTGGAGATGTAAGCCCCAAGAACCAATTAGTTCCTTCTACAGGAGTAAATGCCATATACTTAGTAATGCCGTTATATTCATATTCACCTGTATCTGTTTTACCTTCAACCATCTGCTTTTCCAGCTCCACAAGAGATTGCAGCCCGGCATCGCTTGATACATTTTCAAAATCATTGTCCATGTTTAAAACAAGTTCACGATTAGGATGAGCAACCGTTGTTCCATCTTTACCAATCATGAATGCTTCACCATTTTCCCCAAACTTTATATCATTGACCATATCACTTAGCTCATTTCCATCTCTTCCGGCAAGCAGTACACCCTTTACTGCACTTCCGTTCTTTATTGGTACTGCATACATAACTATTATGCTGCCATCTATTTTATTAACCATTGGATCTGTAACTGAGTTTTCTCCGGACATGGCTTTTTTAAAATATTCTCTTTCTGAAACACTAACTAATTCTCCTTTGGTATTTAGACCATTTCCATTTACATCGACAACAGCCATTGACAAATGTCCGCTTCGTTCAACTTCTCTTTTAAGAAAATTCAGCTTCTCATCTATAGCTATTGTGTCTGATTTAATTAAATCACTTTCAGCTGCTACTTCAAGTGTGTTTAAATGGAGATCATTTCTTTCCTTAACAAGCTTGGACGATTCTCTTGCAAGCTGCGCCAGTGATTCATCCACCTGCGATGATATGGCAGATGATGATTGAACGTATGTTATTAGTCCAAGGCCTGCACATACTATCAGAATCAATAAGCCAAAAGCCAGAGATAATTTTGTTCTTATACTTTTTAATTTTGTCATAGATTCTCCTTTTGATTTTTACTGTAAATTTTTTTGCATTAAGCTTTCAATAAACCAACATACCTCCCTTTTAGTTTAGTCAATTAATATTTATTTTAATTCTTTAATACTAATTAGATAATTATAAAAGATATGTAAGAAAATTGAAATAATTTGGAATGAGTTGTCAATGACAATACTATGACATTTTATGGACTTTTTTTGATAATTTTTGACAAGTTGAAATATCAGCTTTTTAATTTATTAAAGCATCTTTGGCAATAAAAAAGAACAGCTTACGCTGCTCTTTCATATTATTGTCTCAAACTTTCTGCACGTTCTCTCAATATACTCTCTTCTTCATCTATAGCTTCATCCAGCACTAATCCATGGGGCATTTTTTTACCGTCAGCATCCACACATATGAAGGTTATAAAGCCTTCAACCGGGCTTGTCTTAGATACTTCAGTATCCATTTTTGTATGAACTGCTATGCTGGTTTTGCCTAAATTAACGATTCTGCTTGTGAACTTTACTATCTCTCCTTTATTAACAGGCTTCTTGAACAACAGGCCATGCACATTTAGGCATACTATATTTTCCGGATTTCCGAATGTTGAAGATGCGGCAATAAATGCTGATTCAACAAACCATTCTGCTGTTCTTCCTGCGAACAAAGTGCCGTGGTGATTGAGGTCTTCTGATTTTACCAGCCTCGTGTTGATAAATTTATCCATTAATTCCTCCGAGTCTTATGATGTCATAGCCTGATTTCTGTTATGCCACATAACCATCATAGGTCCTGCTAGGCAAACTGTAGAATAGCAGCCACTTACGATTCCTATAAACATAGGAATTGAAAAAGTCTTAATTGAATCAATATTGTAAACAAACGCAAGAATATATACTATTATAATACTTGCTCCTGTAGTCACACTTGTTTTAACCGATCTTGACAACGTCTGGTTTATGCTTGCATCTACAAGTTCTTCAAATGACTTCTTCAGGTAGTAAGGCTGATTTTCTCTGATTCTATCGTACACTACTATTGTATCGTTGATTGAATATCCTATTATAGTTAACGTAACTGCAATAAATGAATCATTTATTGGCATCCTGAATATTACAAATGTGAAAAAGACTATCAGTATATCATGCAGTAACGCAATCAAACCTATTACTCCCGCCGACATTCCTGATATTTTTTTAAATCTGAATCTTACATACACAATTATAAATAAAGCAGTTAAAGCTATGGCAATCATTCCGTTTGTTAAAAATCTTTTCCCTATAAACGGCTCTACCACATTTGATTCTGCAAGTTCTAAATTAGCTTCAGGAAATTTAGCTTTTAATTCTGCATCCAGCTTATCCTGCTCTCCGGCTTCCAACCCATTGCTGCCTGACAGGTTAAATACTATTTTCTTGCTATGTGTTGCTAAATCATCTGTTAGCTGTACTTCTGTGCTTCTGTTTAGAATCTTTGTTGCAGTCTCGGCAACTAACTGTTGATCAATTTCTCCTTCATAAGAATACTTTATTATTGCGCCGCCTTTAAACTGAATTGCTAAATCAACACCATTTACAAACAGTGAAATTATCCCTATTATCATGATAGCAGCTGATACAGCAAAAAATATCTTTCTGTTTTTATAAAATCTTATCATTATTTTGCCTCCTTAACTTTCATTCCGTATAAGGACTTTTTCATAAACACTTCGTTCATACTCATAGATTTCGTAATTATTCTTGAAGTTGTAACACCTGAAACAAAGTTTAATATACATCCTACCATAAGCGTATACCCAAATGAAAGCATTGACCCTGTTCCAAATATCATCATAATAACTGATGCAGCTATTGTTGTAATATTTCCATCAAACACAGCTGAAAAAGCCTTAGAATATCCCGTATCTATTGAATATCCCAACGTCTTTCCTTGATTCAGTTCTTCTCTAATTCGCTCATATATGATTACATTAGCATCAACGCCCATTCCTATTGAAAGAATAATACCTGCAATACCTGTTAATGTAAGTGTCACCTGAGGTATAGATAATGCCAGCATCTGAACAGAAATCTGTAAAAGCAACGCAAAGCATGCTACAACTCCAAGTAACTTGTAATATAAAACCATAAAAATACACACTGCCGCAAATGCAATTACTCCTGCCTTTATCATAACATCCAAAGCGCCTGAACCCATTGTTGGGGTTATGATACTATGGTTTTTTGATACTAAAGAAAAGGGAAGTGCTCCTGAATTAATTTTATCTGATAAGCTCTTTGCCTCTTCGGCACTTTCTATATTGCTTATATAGGAGTCTCCTCCGGTAATTTTTTGCTTAACAAGCGGTGCTGATATTAATGTTTCGTCCATATAAATAGATATTGACTGGCCTACTAGTTTTTCCGTAGCATCAGCAAAAGCTTCCGCTCCTTCTTCGTTAAACTTCAAAGTAACTATAGGCATATTTGTTTTGCTGTCCAGCTGTACCTTACTTTCCTTAACATCTTTTCCTTCTACTAAAATATTTCCCTGAGGATCTCTGAATGTCAATCTTGCCGTTTCTCCCAGCTCAGCTATTGCTTTTTGAGGATTAAAGTTTGTTTCTCCCGATTTCCAAGGAAATCTTATTATTATGTGACCTGTATTTTTATCTATGGTTATCTCTCTGTCTAAAATATTTTGGGCATCCATTCTTGTTTCCATGATCACCCTTGCTAATTCCAACTCATTTTCTGTAGGAATCCTATCAAGATCGGTAGGCTCAAATACAGCCTCAACTCCGCCTCTTATATCTATACCAAATCTTATATCCTTCATGCCCTTAATTTGAATTGGACCTGCATTAATTCCAAAAAATGACGTAAGAGCAATTCCGACGATTAAAAGCATAACTACAATGAAAATATGTTTATTCGTTCTCATTTTTCCTCCTGATTTTGTTTGATTGTTTATATTGAAGACCAAACAAACATCCCTTTTTTCCCATCCTTTTTATTAATAAAAAACATTATAAATACGCAATAGCTATAAAACTTCAACAATGTTTTCATCATCTCGGCATGCCGTGCTTTATACAAATCGGCAAGAATCCATATGCTGAACATGATAAATTTAATATTAAGGTAAAACCAGATACCCTTACTCTGCTTTTGTAACTGAGAGTTTATTTCCTGGCATGCATACTCTTCCTCAAATAAGTTTCCAAACGAAGGAAGCCCATTTAAAGAAATATCATCTTTCAAGGTGTGGTTCTCAGAAATAATTAAAAAAATCGAGATGAAAATTACAACAGTTAGTATTATAGCCGTTGATTTATAATTAAATAATTTCATAATTTCTCCCTCGATTCTTTTATTTTTGCTTTTTATTTGTTTTGTGCTGTAAACTTCAGCATTATGCTCACAGATGCATATATCACTATAATTACCAAAAATATAGCAGACATACCCATCCCCATAAGTTCAAGTGAATTCATTACATTTTCAATGTTAATATTCATACGACCTCCTACATCAGCCCTGGAACAAGTCCTATTATAACTCCACCGGCTATAACAGATGCTATCTGACCTGACACGTTTGCTCCAACAGCATGCATCAGCAAATGATTTTGCGAATCAGCCTCAAGTCCCAGTTTTTGAATAACTCTTGATGACATTGGAAATGCTGAAATTCCTGCTGATCCAACCATCGGATTTATTTTTTCCTTTAGAAACAAGTTTAAAAATTTTGCAAACAATGCTCCTGCGACTGTATCAAATACAAATGCAAGAAGCCCAAGCCCCATTATCAAAAGAGTATCAAGTGTTACAAATTGCTCTGCCCTCATGCTTGCTGATATTGTTATACCCAGAAGCAACGTTATAAGATTTACTAAATCTTTCTGCGCTGTTTCTGATAATGATCTCAAAACACCGCATTCCCTGATTAAATTTCCGAACATAAGAAATCCTACCAAAGATATTGAAGCTGGTGCCACAAGGCCTGCAATAATTGTAACTACTATTGGAAAAAGCAGCCTTGTCATCCTAGAAACGCTCTTTGGATTGTACTTCATCTTTATTTTTCTATCTTTTTCTGTTGTACACATCTTTATGGCAAAAGGCTGTATTATCGGAACCAACGCCATATATGAATATGCAGCTACTGCAATCTGACCTATATAATTACTTTTTAAAACCTGAGATACCAATATGGACGTAGGCCCGTCTGCAGCACCTATAATCCCTATGGATGCGGCATCCTGTATATTGAAGCCCAGAAATGCTGCTACGGTAATCGTTGCAAAAATCCCAAATTGTGCTGCTGCTCCAAAAAGTAAAAGTCTCGGATTAGATAAAAGTGGCCCAAAGTCTATCATAGCTCCTATACCTATAAAAAGCAACAACGGCATCATTTCGGATGCCTCAATACCAACTTCAAAAAGCCAGTCTATTATACCTTTAACTTCGCCTATTCCTTCCAAAGTTTGATTTAACACTCCACTCATAGGAATATTAACTAAAATTGCGCCAAATCCCATGGGAAGCAAAAGTGACGGCTCTAACTCCTTTGAAATTGCCAAATATATCAATGTAGCTCCGATTAACCACATCAATATTTGCTGCCATGTAATCTGGATAATACCTTCATATAAGAATTCCATTTTCTGCTCCTTTATTTTTGTTCTTGTGTATTCTAATATAAATACATTCTTTAAGCAATTATTTATGTTTAGCAGAATTATTCAATTTTCGCCAAATTTATTTATTTTTATAAGTTTTAATTCATTTTACCCTGTTATAACTTCTATATTCTTTACTTTTCTCTTAATCATAAAAATAGTGCAGGAACACCTGACATTCCTTCATTTTAGCACAATTACTCGACTAAGTACACTGTTTTATATCCTTCGTCTCTTAATTTTACCGTCATTTTTTGCTTGCTGGAGTCTTTTTCATCATTTATTACAGTTTGTCCGCTCTTTAACAGCTCTGCTGCCATTTCTTTTGTCAAAGTAATTCCTTTTTCCTGCAATATTTTATCCTGCTTCCACATGGAAAACCTGCAGGACGGAAAGTTTTTATATCCTGCACAATAAAAGCTTTTTTTATTTTCAAAAACTTCTCTGCCACATCTTGGGCACACTCCTACGGCCTTTCGTTTTTTCTTGTTGCCGGTCTGTTCGAAATTAACATTAAGTGTTGAGCTCCTCTTGCCTTCTTGAATTATTTCATAAACATATTTTTTTATATTAACTATAAAATCCTTTGACGATTCCTCTTTTTTAGCTATTTTACCTAAGGTGCTCTCCCATTCGCCTGTTAAATCCGGTTTTTTAAGTTTTTCATGCACTATTTCAATAAGCTGTACTCCGTTTTGTGTAGGAACAAGACTTTTTCTGTTTCTTTTTATATATCCTACAGATATAAGCTTTTCAATAATTCCCGCTCTGGTTGCAGGTGTGCCCAGCCCTACAGATTTCATTTCTTCTCTGAGTTTTTCATTCTCTATGTGCTTGCCGGCAGTTTCCATAGCTGTAAGCAAAGTTGCCTCTGTATATGCTTTCGGGGGAGAAGTTTTCTTGGTAACCACTTTTATTTCCCTGGGCATAATCTTATCGTTGACAGCAATGCTTGCGGTAATTTCTTTGTCCTCGGAATTCTCCTTAACCTTTCCCAGCATTATGTCTTCTACTTCCTTCCATCCCGGCACAACAACTTTTTTACCTCTTGCCTTGAATTTATCCTTTTCGATTTGAATTTCCAAATCCGTCTGATCATATTCTTGTTTCCTGTCAAAAACACAAATAAATCTCGCTACTACAAGCTTAAGTATATTTGCTTCTCTTTCAGGAAGCCTTATGCCTGGGAGATTCCTTATATTGGGTGTAACTATTATTGCATGGTGATCTGTCACTTTTGAATCATTTATAACTCTTTTGTCGGCATTAATTTTTTGTTTAATTACCTTATCTACACAATATTCAGAGCCTTTCCATCCACTCTTAATATTCTGCAGCAACCCCTGTATTTTCGGCTTCATATCCTTTGTCAAGTATCTTGAATCCGTTCTGGGATATGTAGCAAGCTTGTACTTTTCATATAGATTCTGAGCAGCTTCCAAGGTCTGCT
Source organism: Sedimentibacter sp. (assembly GCA_018436705.1). GTDB lineage: Bacteria > Bacillota > Clostridia > Tissierellales > Sedimentibacteraceae > Sedimentibacter. Next base: position 5,058 of record JAHDLA010000015.1, on the reverse strand, counting down.
CTGCCGAATAGCCGTATCTTTTGTTACCGTCTCTTTGAAGTTCTGTTAAATCATAAAGCAGTGGTCTCTCAACAGAAGCTCTTTTAGTTTTAAGCTTTGTAACAGTTGCCTCTTTATTACTGCACCGCTGAGCTATCTGCTCCGCTTTTTCTTTATCATCGATTCGCGTACCGTTTTTGTTAAACCATGTTGCCGTAAACATTTCACAGTCTGCCGCAATCTCATAGAAAGGCTGTGAAACAAATTCATCAATTTCTTTCTGCCTTCCAACAATCAAAGAAAGAGTAGGGGTCTGAACTCTTCCTATTGTAAGCATTTGATTATATTTAACCGTAAACAGCCGAGTAGCGTTGATTCCAACCAGCCAATCGGCTTCTGAACGAGCCCTTGCAGACTGATAAAGACTAAAATACTCTTTATTATCTTTTAAATTTTTAAAACCTTCTTCTATGGCCTCATCGGTCATACTGCTTATCCATAATCTTCTGACAGGCTTTTTGCAACCTGCATTAACGTAAACATAGCCAAAAATAAGCTGCCCTTCTCTCCCGGCATCTGTTGCGCATATAACTTCACCAACAGAATCATTCAATAAAAGGGATTTAACAGTTTCATACTGTTTCGCAGTAGATGGATTAACCATATACTTGAATTGTCGCGGGAAAATTGGAAGGTCATTTATATTCCAGCTTTTATATTTCTTATCGTATTCTTCCGGATATGCAAGCTGAATCAAATGTCCGACACACCATGTAATTATATATTCGCTGTTTTCCATATAGCCATCTCTTGATTTATTTATCTTTAACACTCTGGCTATATCTTTTGCAACCGAAGGTTTTTCCGTAACTATCAATTTCATAAATATCTTCCTTTTGTTAAGCTTGACAAATAATTATAGCATGATTAAGCATATTTGTCCCCCTCTTTGTTCTAATTAAATTTTAATTAATGTATTAACAAGAATTTCATATTTACATATAATAAAACAATTGGTGCTTTCAGAATGAAATGATTAAATCATTTTTGAAGTATAAAATTAAATAGGAGGTACTTACTTGAAAGGAAAACATGTCTTTGCAGGAAATAACACTTCTAAAGGATTTTTCAACTGCTTTAATTCCATTTTTCAGCCTTCCAAGCTGAATCGATTCTATATACTCAAAGGAGGCCCCGGTGTAGGAAAAAGTTCATTCATGAAAAAATTTGCTGCTGAAATTTCTAAAAAAGGGTATTCTGTGGAATATATTCACTGCTCAAGTGACGACGAAAGCCTTGATGGAATAATAATTCCTGACCTTAAATTGGCATTTGTTGACGGCACGGCACCGCATGCAACTGATCCGTCAATTCCCGGAGCAGTCGACGAAATTTTAAATTTTGGTTCCTTCCTTAACAGCAATCAATTGGAAAAGCACAAACATAAAATTATGCAAATAAATCAAACCAAAGCTCGTCTTTATAAAAGCGCCTATAGATATCTCCAGGCAGCCGGTATAATTTCGGAAGAAATTAATTCTTTATACACTCAGTTCATAGATGCAGATAAATTTAATGAAATATGCCTTCGTGCAACTAAAAAATTGTTTGAAGATGATATTTATTTGCAAAAAACAGCTGAAGTTAAAAACTTATTTTCTGAAGCTTATACGTCAAACGGTTATATAAATAGAACGGAAGCATTGTATGAAGATAAAAAAGTATGGGCTATAGTCAGTGAAAGCACAGCATATGTATCAGACTTCATGAAAAGGATATCGGATGAAGCCGTAAAAAGAGGTTTTGATATTGAAATTTATTTACACCCATTGATGCCGGATAAGCTGCAACACTTGTATATTCCTGAAAAGAATATTTTTATTACAAGTTCTGAAAACTGCGTATCAGATAATTTTAAAGAAATTTTTGACATTCATCAAATTATGGATTCTAATAATTTGAAAAAACACATTTCTGAGATAGAAAGTAATCTTCATATGCATGAGCTTCTTATAAAAAATGCACTTGAAAAACTATCTGAAGGAAAGAAATACCATGAAATTCTTGAGATATTTTATATTAACAGCATGGACTTTAAGGGAGTTGATGAGATATTTAATAACATCCTTCGCGAATATACATAAAATTTCCAAGGAGGTATATTATGATTTTAACTTCGCTTCACTACCTTTACATTGCAATGGTGGTGATCATTTTGACGATAATGCTCATGAAAAAGGATATTGTTATTCCGTGTATAGTAGGTACTTTTGCAATGGGTTATCTTTATTCCGGAAGTATTATCGGAGCAACTCAATCCATATTTAACACCATTATTTATGCAGGAAACGAATTTTGGGGCATTGTAGTTATTATTTCCCTTGTTGTGGCCATGTCAAAATCGCTTCAAGAAATTGGTTCAGATGTTATTATAATGTCTCCCATAAGAAAGGTTATGGTCAGCCCCACATTGGCTTTCTGGAGCGTAGGTCTGACAATGATGGTCATATCATGGCTGGTTTGGCCATCTCCGGCTGTTCCTCTAATCGGAGCCGTTCTTTTGCCTGCGGCACTTGCAGCAGGTCTGCCTGTGATATATGCTGCTGTAGCTATGAACTTGTTTGGGCATGGCATCGCTCTTTCAAGCGACTTTTTTATTCAAGGTGCACCTACAATTACAGCTGCAGGAGCAGGATTAGATGTCACAGAAATTCTCAGGTCATCAATCCCCATATGGATTACCATGTCTGTTGTAACAGTGACTGTTGCATTTTTGATGATGAAAAAAGATATGAAAAAAAATATTTCATCTTATTCTAAAAATATTGAAGTTAAAAAGGAAGTAAAAGTAAAGACAGGAAGAGCAACTAAACTTATGGCAGTAGTGACTCCCATAGCATTTTTATCGGACATTGTTGCTATGCTAAAATTTAATCTGGCCGGAGGCGATGCAACTGCTCTCGTTGGAGGTACGGCCATTTTAATAATGCTCATTGCTGTATTGACAACATATAACATTAAGAATGCATTTGACAAAGTTGTGGATCATATCAAGGAAGGATTTAAATTTGGAATAACTGTATTTGCTCCAGTTATTTTTATAGGCGGATTCTTTTTCCTTGGAAATCAGGGAGGCGCAACAGCAGTGCTTGGCGAAGGTGCTCCGGGAATACTTAACGATATAAGTATATTCCTCTCTCAAAATATTCATATGAATAAATTCTCTACAATTTTAGCGCAGACATCTGTAGCAGTTATTACAGGCTTGGACGGCTCAGGTTTTTCGGGTCTCCCTATTGTAGGTTCTCTCGCATATACATTTTCAAATATAATAGATATAAACATGGAGGGATTAGCTTCCCTAGGCCAGATAATTACAATATGGGTAGGCGGAGGCACAATAATTCCTTGGGCAGTAATACCTGTTGCTGCAATATGTAACATTGATCCTCAGGTTTTAGCCAGAAAAAATCTAATTCCCGTTTTGTGCGGTATAGCTTCAGCAATTTTAGTAGCATTAATAATATTGTGATAATAAGGGAGAACTTTTCTTCCTTATTATCATAAATGGAGGTTTTTTCTATTTATTGGAATAATATACTAATATATTTTATTAACATTCTGCCGATATTTATGTAGTAAACATATGTGTAAATGGAGGCTATTCTTAAATGACAAAATTTCTATCTAAAAATATTTCAGCTAAAAAAACAACTTTAAAAATAATTGCAGCTGTGTTGTTAGTAACAGTTATACTTGGTGCCTTACTGTGGCTTGGATTTTCAAGGGACATAATTATTAATTCAAAAAATATAATTGCTGCAGCGCTTGTATTATTAATAACGGAAATTGCAGTTTTATATTTTATAATTTACTTTTTGCTTAAGAAAACTTTTATACCTGCAAAGAACGCTTTGTCTCTTGCAGATAACATGAAGAAATGCATATTTGATTTAGATTCCGATTTTAAAAATTATTCAAATGACGAAATTGGACAGCTTAACAAAGCTTATTACGAAGCCGCAGCCGTAATTAAAAGCCATTTTTCAGACATTTACAATATTTTAAACCGAATTGAAAACGGAGATTTCAACATTGTTATTGAAAAAGAGTATATGGGAGATTTTAAATCTATAAGTTCTTCCTTAAGCAGTATAGTTGACTCATTAAACAGAACCTATAAAAATATGAAACTAAGCTCAGAACAAATTGCTTTTGGCTCAGAACAGATTGCAGATTCATCACAGCTTTTGGCTCAAAGCTCGGCTGAACAGGCAAGCACTGTTGAGGAATTCACAGCTACAATACAAAAAATATCTAATGAGATTAATATAACTGCCGAAAATGCCGTAGATGCCAGCAACAAGGTCAACAACTTAGGCAATGAACTGGACAAAGGAATTGCTCAAATGAAAGACACCGTTGAAACAATGACTATCATAGACGGAAAATCAGATGAAATAATGAAGATAATCAAAATAATAGAAGATATTGCTTTTCAAACCAACATATTGGCGCTGAATGCAGCAGTTGAAGCAGCAAGAGCAGGCGAAGCTGGTAAAGGCTTTGCTGTTGTTGCAGATGAAGTGCGAAATCTGGCCGTAAAAAGCGCAGATGCTGCCAAAAACACAACTACACTGCTTGAGGATACTTTGAGATCTGTAAAGGAAGGAACAACCGCCGCAGACAATACATCCAAGGTTCTTGCAGAGGTAGCTAAGGATACAAATGTAATAACAGAAAGTATAAACAGTATATCTGCCAAGGCACAAGAACAGGCAGAGTCCGTAAAACAAATTACCATAAGCATAGAGCAGATATCTGATGTTATCCAGACAAATTCAGCTACTGCAGAAGAAAACAGTGCCTCTAGTGAGGAACTTACAAGCCATGCGGAATCTTTAAGAGATATGGTGTCTATCGTAAAACTCAGAGAAGAAGAGACTGTATAAAGTTTCGTGTAAATGGTAATACTAACCATAAAAGGGAGGATATATTATCATGAAACACGAAACTTTTTTACGCGAAGAAAAAACACAGGAATTGGCAAAGCTTTTAGCAAAGAATTGCGAAAGCTTA
>JAHDLA010000034.1 GCA_018436705.1 Sedimentibacter sp. | reverse complement strand
CGGGAGCAACAGGAGCGACAGGCCCGACAGGTCCGACGGGAGCAACGGGAGCAACAGGAGCGACAGGCCCGACAGGTCCGACGGGAGCAACAGGAGCGACAGGAGCAACAGGTCCGACAGGTCCGACGGGAGCAACAGGAGCAACAGGAGCGACAGGGGCAACAGGCCCGACAGGTCCGACGGGAGCAACGGGAGCGACAGGAGCAACAGGAGCAACAGGTCCGACAGGTCCGACGGGAGCAACAGGAGCAACAGGGGAGCAAGGACCGGTAGGCCCACAGGGTCCGCAAGGAATCCAAGGCCCAACAGGCCCGACAGGTCCGACGGGAGCAACAGGAGCAACAGGCGAACAAGGAGCGGTAGGTCCGCAAGGTCCGCAAGGAATTCAAGGCCCAACAGGCCCAACAGGCCCGACCGGCCCTGCAGGTTCGTCCTCAGACTTAACCGGTCTTCAGGTACAATTGCAGGGAAGCAGCGGAGGTACCATTGCAAACGGAACTAATGTTCTTTTCGACACGGTTATTAATGCTCCGTCATCAAATGTAACTTATAATGCAGGCGTAGGAATGTTTTTTATTAACCAGCCCGGGAACTATTATATTTCATGGTGGGTAAATACTGATGGAGCAGAAATTGAAGATACAGTTGAATTTGGTATACGCGTTGTGGACGGTCCGATTATTTTATCATCTTCTCCATCTCCGATTGTTTCCTTACAGCTTAACGGAAGTGCTCTATTGACTGCAACCAATATTCCGACTGTATTTAGTCTTTTCAATAATAGCGGAGCTACAGTCAGCTATGGTACTTCTGCAATTCAAGCAAATCTAACAATTATTGAAGTTTCATAGTCTTTGTAATAAATGCAGATGTAAACTATTCTGGTTTCTGCAGTTTAGTCAAATGGGCGGGGCAGTGTGGCTTCGCCCATTTGGCCATATATAGATTATCTGCAAATACAAAATAATATTATAAGGTGATATAAATGAAAAAATATAAAGTTTGTGTATACGCAATTTGTAAGAATGAAGTTCAATTTGTTGATAGATGGGTTGATTCCATGAGTGAGGCAGATTTGATTGTAGTCACTGATACAGGATCTGAAGATGGAACGGTTGAAAGGCTGAGGAAAAGAGGAGTAAAGGTATATGTTGACAAAATTGAACCGTGGAGATTTGATGTTGCAAGAAATATTTCTCTCAGCCATGTACCTGAAGATGTAGATATATGTGTGTGCACGGATTTAGATGAATTATTTAATTCTGGGTGGAGAGATTCACTTGAACGTTCGTGGGAGCTCAATATTAAAAAGGGTAGTTATTTGTATAACTGGAGCTTTAAAAGAGACGGAACACCTGATGTTCAGTTCAATTGTACAAAAATTCACACAAGAAATGATTATAAATGGGTTTACCCTGTTCACGAGTATATTAAATATATAGGAAAAGAAGAGGAAACTCAAACCTTTATTGACGGAATTACCCTTAATCACTTTCCAGACAACACAAAATCAAGGGGATCATACCTTCCGCTTCTTAAACTTGCAGTTAAAGAGTTTCCTGAAGATGATCGTTCAAGATACTATCTGGGAAGAGAATACCTATTTAAAGAAAGATATAAAGATTGTATCAATACGCTAAGAAAATATCTTTCTTTAAGATCTGCTGTATGGGCTGATGAAAGGTCGGCAGCTATGAGGAATATTGCATACTCATATTATAAACTTTCTGACGTAGAAAAAGCATGTTCATGGTACTACAGAGCTATTGCAGAGTCACCGAAAATGAGAGAACCCTATGTGGAGTTTGCAAAAATGGCATATAATTTGGAAGAATGGAACAAAGTTTGCTATCTTGTTGAAGAAGCTTTAAAAATAAAAGAAAAATCATCAACCTATATAAATATGGGTTATTCGTGGGATCATACCCTTTATGATTTGGGATGTATAAGCTGCTATAATATGAGGTTGTATAAAAAGGCATATATATTTGCTAAAAAGGCATTGGAAAAGTCGCCGAATAATAAAAGATTGAGAAATAATCTTAAAATTGTCGGCAATAAAATAAAGAGTTTAAGAGCCTGAAGTTTATCTTCAGGTTCAATTTTTTTTTGTAATATATTTTTGTATATTTTGGAATAAAGATATTTGTCGGGGCATATAAATTAACTGTACACGAAAGTGCATATTTAGCAGGAGGAGGGATTATTATCACTAATTTAGATATATATGAGGATATCGCAAAGAGAACAAACGGCGAGATATACTTAGGTGTAGTGGGTCCTGTAAGGACAGGCAAATCAACTTTTATAAGAAAATTTTCTGAGAATGTAATGCTGCCTAATATTGAAGATGAATATATAAAGGAAAGAGCAAAAGATGAGATGCCTCAAAGCGGTACAGGCAAGACAGTAACAACAACAGAGCCTAAGTTTGTACCGGGAAATGCAGTAAAAGTTACATTTAAAGACAATATTAATGCAAAATTAAGATTAATAGACTGCGTAGGTTATATGATTCCAGGAGCTATAGGAAATATGGAAGGCGAAGTACCGCGGATGGTGAGCACTCCGTGGAACGAAGAACCTATTCCTTTTGCAGAAGCGGCAGAAATAGGAACAAGAAAAGTTATTAACGATCATTCCACAATCGGAGTACTTGTTACAACGGATGGGAGTATAACGGATATTAACAGAGATAACTACATTATGGCAGAGGAAAGAGTAGTTAAAGAATTAAAAGAAATAAATAAGCCTTTCGTTATCGTTTTAAATACTACACATCCTATAAATGAAAACACTCAGGCCTTGGCGGTTCAATTAAAAGAGAAGTATGATGCCCCGGTTAAGATATTGGATTTGATGAATCTCAATACGGAAGATATCGACGGTGTTCTGGAAAATGTTTTGTATGAATTTCCTATTAAGGAAATTAATGTTGAACTTCCAAAATGGTTTGATGGACTTACATATGATTATTCATTAAAGAAGGACTTGATCGGTACATTAAAAGATGATTTCGAAAATCTTTATAAATTAAGTGATTTTAATGCAGATGAAATATTTTCAACTGAAAATGACTTTGTTGAAGATTTCTTTGTGAAAGATATTGAGCTTGGCGACGGAAGCATCAATATGAGAATTGATCTTGACAATTCATATTACTACAAAGTAATAAGTGAGTTGTCCGGCGAGGAAATAACCGGTGAGCATCAGATATTGAAGCTTATAGGAGATTTGTCAAAAGCCAAAGATAATTACAAAAAAGTTGAATCTGCAATTAATGATGCTAAATCAAAAGGGTATGGGTATGTTTCTCCGGGAATAACTGATATGGTTGTTGATACGCCGGAAGTCTTTAAAGAAGGTAGCAGGTATGGCATTAAAATCAAAGCTCAGGCTCCGTCACTTCACATATTTAATGCAGGAATTAATACAGAGGTAGCTCCTATAATAGGTAACAAAGCTCAAAGTGAAGATTTGATGAACCATATGGTTGAACAGATGAAGGATAATCCTCAATGCATATGGGACGCAGAGATATTCGGAAAGACTATGTACAGCCTGGTTGATGAGCAGCTTGAATCTAAACTTACCGCAATGCCTGAAAATGCAAGAAAAAAACTTAAAAAAACTATTGAGAAGATCGTAAATGACGGCTCAGGAAGTATTATTTTCTTAATAATTTAAAAAATGAGAATTAATTCAAGAGATCCTTTCGTGCTTTCAGAATTTTATGAAGATAGTGAAATTCTGTGAGTATAGACGAAGAATCTCTTTTTTTGTTGTTAATTATATGAACGTGTCATTTTAAACTAAAATTTTTCGCATAAAGTTGTAATATTATTTGAAAACAAGCATATATAGCTTGCAAAAACGTTGAAATTTATGTTATAATGTGCTAACAATCGGATTAAATATAATTTGTATAGAGTAAAATTGGAGCTTTGTTTAAATGGCTAAAAGAAAAATCTTTGGTATAAAAAATTTTTTCTTTTCATTTGCAGCAGTTTGTATAGTTATTTACATATTTCAAAATGTTAACGGCTCAGCCGAAACCATGGTTGCGGAGAACGGAAACCTTGAAGATGTTATTAAAGCAGAAGGAATCATTATAAAGGATGAAGTTACATATAATGCAGCTGCTGGAGGAAGTGTTACATATTATTATGAGGATGGGGCCAAAGTAAAGGAAGGTCAGCTTGTTGCGGATTTAAGCACTGATACAAATTCAGTCAAAATAAATAAACAAATTGCTGAAATACAATCAGCAATAGATAAAAAAAATAATTCGTCAGGCAATTCGCCTGTGTTATCTCAAGAAACATTTGCTACTTATGAAAATGAAATTCAAGCCAGCATTTTAAATAATGAATTCAGCAGTATGTATTCTATTGTCGGACAAGTAAATGGCGAAAGTGATATAACTGCTTTTGGGGAAACATATGAGCAATACAATGTCGCTCAACTGGAAGAAATGAAAAAAAATCTGACGAACAGCATATCAACACATAAAGTCCGTTATTACTCGGGTCAGGCTGGAATTATAACTTATAAAACAGACGGGCTTGAAGATGTATATAAGTTTGAAAATGTTCTGGAAATGACACCAAGTGCCACGACAGAAAAGAAATATACAGCAGCGGATAAGAGCAAAAGTGAAACTGTTTCTGAAAACGAAGCTATATTTAAAATAATAAGAAATTTTGATTATTATATTACAGCAACTTTAGATAATGAGGAAGCAAAGTTATTTGAAGAAAATAAATATGTAAAAACCAGAATTACATCAGACGGGGAACAGCATGAACTTTGGGGGTATATTGAAAAGATTAATTATGGCAGTGAGCAATCCGTGCTGATTCTTTATTTTAATGATTATTTCTATAAAATTTATGATAAACGCTATATAAATTTAGAGCTGATAACCGATATATATGAAGGACTGAAAATAAAAACAGAAGCATTAACAAAACTAAATGGTATGACCGGTGCATATGTTAAGGATGCAAGTAATATTATTAAGTTTTTTCCTGTAGAAATAGTAGGAATGGACGAAGAGTATGCAATAATATCTCCGGGCACATACATAGGTGAAAATGAAAGAAAAATAATAACAATTAATGAAAAATCATATTCTACTGTTAAAATATTTGATAAAGTGATATTAGAACCTGAAAACGTACATGATGGTCAAATAGCAGATTAGGAGGTTTGTTGTGAGTATTAAGGACAATATAGACGGAATAGTGGCAAGGACAGCTGCTGCGGCAAAACGCTCGGGAAGAAAACCTGAGGATATTACTGTTATAGCGGTATCTAAGACGGTTACGGCTGAAAGGGCGAAGGAAGCTGTTGAGGGAGGTACATTGAATCTTGGAGAAAACAGGGTTCAGGAACTCGTCAACAAATATGAGCAGCTTTCAGATACAGAAATTAATTGGCATCTTATAGGGCATTTACAGAAAAATAAGGTAAAGTACATAATTGATAAAGTAGCTCTCATTCATTCAGTTGAAAGTATAGAACTGGCAAAAGAAATAAATAAAAGAGCATCTCAGCATGGGTTAATATCAAAGGTACTTATAGAACTGAATATTGGTGAAGAAGAAAGTAAATTCGGTATAGGTGAAGATGAAATCTATGAATTCGTAAAGTCCATGGAACATTTTGAGAATATAAAGGTGCTGGGACTTATGACTGTTGCACCGTATTGTGAAAATCCAGAAGATATAAGATGGGTTTTCAGGAAGATGAAAGAGATATATGATAAAATTTCAGATATGAAGCTTAAAAATACTGAAATGAAATATTTATCCATGGGGATGACTAATGATTTTGAAATTGCTATTGAAGAAGGCGCAAATATGGTAAGGATTGGAACAGCTATATTTGGAGCAAGAAAATATAAGGAGGAAGTGTAGAATGGGAGTAATGGATAAGGTAAAGGACTTTATAGGCATCACGGAATTTGAAGAAGATTATGATGAGGAGGATGTTGCTGCCGAAATAAATAGCGGCAAACCTGAAAGAATGGAAACTTATACAAGAAAAAACAATGTAATAAAGGTTCATTCTAACACTGATATGAAGGTCTTTATATGTGAGCCGACCAAGTATGAGGATTGCACAAAAGCTGTTGATGAATTAAAAAACAGAAAAGTGGTGGTTCTTAATATTGAAGGAATGGAATTGGAAGATCAAAAACAAATTTTTGAATTCATCAAAGGTGCTGTGTATGCACTTGAAGCAAGCATTCAAAAGATTTCAAACGGAATATTTGTCTTAGCTCCTAATAATGTTCAAATTGACGGAAGGCTAAGCGACAGGTATGAAAGGAATTATTTTTATAAATAAGGAGCAACTATGTACACAATAAGATTAGCTCTTAGTCTACTGTTAAGGATCATAGATTCGCTAATACTAGTAAGAGTATTACTATCATTTTTCCCAACCCTACAATCGTCAAGAATTTCCTACTTTATCTATCAAATGACCGAGCCTATACTGGCTCCTTGCAGGGCAATTTTAGATAGACTGGGATTAGGCATGGGAATGATTGATTTTTCTCCAATATTGGCATTTTTGTTGCTAGGGTTGTTCCAGACATTGATTTTTGCCTTTTAGGAAGATAACATGAAAAATTTCGAAAAATATTACGATTTTATAAAGGATGAGGAAACAAAAAATTCGGTTAGAAGAATTGCTGAAAAGGCTCTGCAGGCCAACAAAAAATTTGTTGCTGCTGTTACAGAATTTACAAATCCTTATATTGCAGAGCTGAGTTTACCCACAATTAAAAATTATGATATAAAATTTGAAATTTTCCCCTCATTTGAGTATAGTGAGAGGAAAGTTTTCGTTTTATACCCTGAATACCTTGAGAGTATAGAAAAGAATGAATTTGTTGCTGGGATTAGAGTATATAATAGATCTAAGTTTAAAAAACTAAGTCATAAGGATTATCTTGGAGCATTGATGTCATTAGGTATAGCCAGGAACAAAATAGGGGATATATATGTTTATGACAACTATGCGGATATAGTTCTGCACAATGATATCTCTGATTATATATTGTACAATTTAGATAAAATAGGTCATAATAAAATAGAAGCAGAAAAAATTAGCCTAGATGAAATAAATTATAAGGAGCAGGAGCATGTTATTATGAATATAACAAGCTCATCTTTAAGAATAGATAACATTGTTAAGCATATTACTAATAAGTCCAGAGAAACGGCATCCGGTATGGTAAAGTCGGGCAATGTAAAAATAAACTGGCAGGTAGAGGAAAGGATATCATCAGAAGTAAAGGAAAATGACATGATTTCAATAAGCAGGTATGGGCGATACAAAATTTCGGGATTTTTTGGATTAACAAAAAGTGGTAAGTTAAAAATTGAAATCAAGCACTACATTTAATGAGAGGATTCTATGAACGTATTGATAGGAATAGTTTTTGCAGCATCTATATTGTTAGATCAGCTAAGCAAGGTTTGGGCTATAGATGTGCTGATGGACGGAAGTTCAATTAAAATAATAGGAGATTTTTTGAGGTTCACGTACGCTGAAAACAGAGGTGCTGCTTTCAGCATTTTACAGGATCAGAGGATGTTTTTTATAATAATAACCATTGCTATGCTTGGTGTATTGGCATATGTATTTTTCAAGACAAAAAATATAAGCTGGTTATCAAGGCTATCCATAGCAATGATAGCCGGAGGAGCTATAGGAAATTTTATTGACAGAGTGCGTTTCGGATATGTCGTTGATTTTATTGATGTGAGATTTGGCAGCTTTTATAACTTTCCAATATTTAATATTGCAGACAGCTTTGTTGTATGTGGCACAATACTCATGGTTATTTTGATTCTTTTTAACAGGTTTGAAAGAGTGAATTAAATGAAAAGCAAATTAGATTTTAATTTTGTTGAGACCGAAGAAAATGATGATGAAATAATTTTAATTTCAGATAAAGAAAATGAGAGAGTAGACTCTTATATATCAAGCTGCATGGATGATATGTCACGAAACTCTGTACAGAAGCTTATCTCTGACGGAAGCATAACTGTAAACAACAAAAAAATAAAATCAAACTATAAAATAAAATTAAATGATGAAATAAGGATAATATTGCCTGAGCCGGAGGTTCTGGATGTTGCGGCTGAGGATATTCCCATAGATATAGTATATGAAGATGATGACTTGGCAGTTGTGAACAAAGCTCAGGGAATGGTGGTTCATCCGGCTCCCGGTCATTATACTGGAACTCTGGTAAACGGATTAATGTACCATCTTAAAAATTTGTCATCAATTAACGGCGTGTTAAGACCGGGAATTGTCCATAGACTTGATATGAATACATCCGGCTTGATGTTGGTTGCCAAAAATGACGCATCACATAATTTCCTGGCAAAATGTCTGAAGGATCATTCAATTGACAGAATTTACTATGCTTTGGTGGAAGGAAACATAAAGGACGATGAAGGAACGATTGATGCACCTTTAGGCAGAAGTGAAAAAGACAGAAAAAAACGTACAGTAACTTACAAAAATAGCAAAAATGCGCGCACAAATTATTGGGTAGTTGAGAGGTTTGGAAAATATACATTAATTAAGCTGAAACTGGAGACAGGAAGAACTCATCAAATAAGAGTGCATATGAAATATATAGGCCACCCGGTAGTTGGTGATGATGTGTATGGCAGAAAGACGAATAAATTTGGACTTAGGGGACAGCTTCTTCATTCAAAAACATTGGGATTTGTCCATCCAACTATGGGAAAATATATGAAATTTGAAAGTGAACTACCTGAATATTTTCAAAAAGTGCTTAAAAATATAGGAGGAAATTAAACTATAATATGAAAACGAAAGCAATAATAATGGATGAAAAGGCAATAGAAAGGGCTTTATTCAGGATTTCTCATGAAATTATTGAAAAAAACAAGGGCGTTGAAAATATTGTATTGGTTGGCATAATGACAAGAGGATGGCCGCTTGCGCATAGACTCGCTAAAAAGATAGAGGAGATAGAAGGTTCAAAGGTTCCGCTGTTTTCATTAGATATAACATACTACAGAGACGATTATGAAAAGGATGATAGAGCGCCTTTGTCCGTTAAAAGTGTTGATTTTAATATAAAAGATAAGACTGTTGTATTGGTTGACGATGTATTGTATACGGGGCGAACGGTTAGGGCAGCACTTGATGCAATTGTAGATCAGGGAAGGCCGAAAAATGTTGAATTGGCAGTATTGATAGACAGAGGGCATAGAGAGCTTCCTATCAGAGCTGATTTTATAGGTAAAAATGTTCCTACTTCTAGGCTGGAAAGGATTAGTGTGCAGCTTGAAGAAACGGACGGTGCTAATCAGGTTATTATAGCGGAATAAAATTGATTGAAAAATGAAGGCTGGCACGGAAAACGTCACCAGCTTTTTTGTTTGACATTAACCTGGTAAGGAATTATAATTTCATTGTAATATTTTGACAATATATAATAAAGGGGACGTATATGACAAAAAAATTTGACAACCAGGCCAAATATATAAAATATAAAGTTTTGAAAGAGGTCATAAGATCAAATAAAAATGGAAGATTAGCAAAGGATATATTATATATACCGGAGAAGATAATACCCGGGCCTGAGGCTGAGACAAGATGTTGTATATATAAGGAAAGAGCTATAATATCCGATAGAATAAAAAATGTCATTGAGGATAATAAGGAACATGTGGTTAATGTCATAGATTTGGCATGTGACGAATGCCCTCTGTATAGATTTTCAGTTACAGAAGCTTGCAGGGGATGCCTTGCTCACCATTGCAGGGAAAACTGCCCTGCCGGAGCAATTGAAATAATTAATAAGCGAGCTCATATTAACCAAGATAAATGCTTGGAATGTGGCAGGTGCGCGGCAGTATGCCCATTTGAAGCTATATCGGATGTAAAAAGACCATGTAGGACAATATGTAAGACTGGAGCATTAAGTTTTGACCAGGAAACAAAAAAGTCCGTAATTGATTATAGTAAATGTACCGACTGCGGTGCATGTGTGTCAAGATGTCCGTTTGGCGCGATTGCAGACAAGTCTCATATCATGGAAATTATGCAGATGCTTGATGAGTCAATAAATAATACAAAATATAAGGTATACTGTATTGTTGCTCCTGCAGTTGCCGCTCAATACCCAGAAACAGAAATTGAAAATGTGGTAACCGCAATAAAAA
The DNA here is from genome assembly GCA_018436705.1 of Sedimentibacter sp. Taxonomy (GTDB): domain Bacteria; phylum Bacillota; class Clostridia; order Tissierellales; family Sedimentibacteraceae; genus Sedimentibacter. The sequence goes on along the minus strand of JAHDLA010000034.1, from coordinate 13,454 downwards.
AACTGGGATTTTATGAGGTTGTTGAGGCTGCTGTAGGAGCTGATATGGTTGCTGACTATGAAACAAAATTATTGGAAAAAGAGCTTAAGCACAAAAAATTCATAACATCCTCATGCTGTCCGGCATTTGTTTCATATATAAAAATAAAATATCCGGAGCTAAAGGATAATATTTCTATTGCTGTTTCACCTATGATAGCAACAGCCAGACTTATAAGAAGTAAGAATCCGGAAGCAAGAATAGTTTTTGCCGGCCCGTGTGTCGCAAAAAAGGCTGAAATAAATCAGGATAATTTAAAAGGTGAAATTCAATATACAATGAGCTTCGAAGAGCTTACTGCTTTTCTTGACGCTTATGGAATTAACCCTGTAGAATGTGAGGCGTCTACTCTTGATAACGTGTCCTATTATGCAAGGATATTTGCTCGAACCGGAGGTGTTACCGAATCGATTAAAAATGCTATTTCCGAGCAAGGTCTTGGGCTTGAATTTAAGCCGATAGTATGTGATGGAATAGAAGAGTGTGATAAAGCTCTTAAAATGGCAAAGTCAGGAAAACTAAACGGAAATTTTATTGAAGGAATGGCATGCAGGGGTGGATGTGTAAACGGTCCTGTGTCCATGTTCAAAAAACATACAGGTGCAGATTTAATTAACAGCAATGCAGACAAAGCAAAAGGAAAACGTGTTAGGCAGACTTATGTTGCTTTTGATAAGGAAAACTTGAACATGGAAGTGTAGTATAAATTTGGGTTTATGTATATGTTAATACAAGGGGAAAGCAAATGAAGGATTATAAAACAGGGATTTTCAATTGGTTCGGATATATAATGGCTATAGAAGAAAGAATTAAGTTAATAAAACAGGCTGGATATGATTACGTTATGTTGTGGTGGGAGGATGAATATTATCCATACAAGGTGGATCGCAGAGAATTTAATAAAATTTTAGGTTCATATGATTTAAAGTTGGATAATGTGCATTTACCCTTTGAAAATACAAACAATCTTTGGAGTGAAAGCAGTGAAGAGAGAAACAATCATGTCAATATGATTAAGAGGTGGCTGTACGAATGCAGGGACAGTGGAGTTAATACTACTGTTCTGCATGTTACGGAGGGAAAAGAAAAAAACTTTGATTATTCGCTGGTGTATGATTCCTTTAGCAAGATAATAAAAGAAGCTGAAAAAACAGGTATTAAAGTGGCGGTTGAAAATACACAAATGCTTAATTACACAGAATTCATACTAAAGGAAATAGATTCACCTAATTTGGGATTTTGTTATGATTCATCTCATGATTTTGTTAACGGATCAAGCTTCGGCGAAATACTGGATAGATGGCAGAACAAACTCATAGCGGTACATTTGTCAGATAATGATGGCTTGTGCGACAGACACTGGATTCCAGGAAAGGGTCATGTAAAATGGGATAGAATTATTAGTGTTATTAAAAATACTAACATAAAAAGTTATTCCATGGAAACATATCCTTTTGAGTCTGAAAAAAACATGCTTCCCATAGATTTTTTAATAAAAGCAAGGAAAAATCTTGAGGAAATATTGGATCGCAATCTATAGAGTTGAATAAACGTACATGATTTACAAGCTAAAGAATATGGTATATAATGCTATATGCATTTTATGCATGATTTTATATTACTGCTATACATGAAAGAGGATAAAAATGTATAAAAAATTCTATATAGCCAAAACATTAATAAATATATTGATTGTGGGACTGATTGATTTCTATATTTTTTTTGATGTGTTAAATTACGTAATTGTATTGACTTGCTTAATAGTGGTTTTTCAAATAATATTCAAGCTGATAGTAAAACACAAATTTGAAGAACAGGCATTCAAGACCAAAAATCATGCCATACTTAATATAGCGATGGTTTTGTCATTGTGGGCTGGATTATATTTCTTCAGACCATTCATAGTGCTGACATGGATTATATATGTGTTTATAGAAGGATTTGCCTACAAAGAATCACAGGAATATTTTGAATAAATGCTGCGACTCTTAGCAAGAATCAGCTGATTGCTATTTTTTTCTTTCCTAATGCTGCTACAGCGAAAGAGAAGAATCCGCTGAATATCAAACTGAAGTAATAGCTTATGCCCCTCCATAGGAGCATAGCAGTTGAAATTATGTTAGAAGGAAACAAATGCCCGAGAAGCAGCACAAAACCTACCTCACTTGCTCCGGCCGTACCCGGTGTAGGTATAAAAGATACCGCCATATACAAAAACGACTGCAGGCATATGATATCAAGCATATTGGAACTGTTCAAATTAAATGATTTATAGACAAAAAATGTTGTGCTGAAAAATATTGTCAGCTGTATAAAGGTGACGGCATACATTTTTATTGTGAACCAGTAATCTTCCTTTAATTTTGCAATACTATTGTTATAATCAGCTATAAAGTTCTCGGTTTTGTACATTATATTTTTTACATCTTTAATTAAATGAAGTTTGTGTAATAAATCAAATATTATTCTGCATAGTTTAATTAAAACGCGCTGATTAAATGCTATTAACAATACAGTGCAAAGCATGACCATATTAAGCGTCAGTCCTGCTATTACGAAACCGGAAACACTGCTGTAGTAATTAACAAGAAGCTTGATTTTATAAACAGCAAGACAAAAAGAATAAATGGTTACACCAATCTGAAAAAGTAAAAACTTGCTTATGAGAATAGCTGTTCCGCTGCTTAAGGAAATATCATCATCAGTTAAAATGCATAGCTGAACCGGCTGTCCTCCCGTTGCCATAGGCGTAATGTTGCTGTAATATTGACCAATCATTGTAACCTTTATCGCAAGCCAGAATGTCCGCAAATTTTTTTTGCGGTCCGCAAATTTGGAAATCAATGTATAAAGCATGCCAGCTTCAAGAAACCAAAACATAAACATGCTAACAACAGCAGCTCCGATGTAGAAGGCATTAATATTATTTATTATTTTGAACAGATTAATTAAATCGTTGTTTCTAAACAGTATACCCAGCATGACAGCAGCAGATAAAATAACGAATATTAATCCGAATTTTTTCCTGATTTTTTTGAATTGCATATTAAATCACCTCATTTAGGACAGAGCAAAAACTGTTCGTGTAATTTAGAGTCTTTTTTATTTTTCTTATATTTTCGCAATAATAATTTATTATGTCCTGATTATTGGCATAGTAGCTTAGTATTGACGGTAAATTTTCGAAATCGTTAATAACCACACCTATTTTATTTTTCTTTATAAATTCAATATTTCCCTTTTCCTGACCAATGTTTGAGTTTAATACAATCAGTGGCAATTCTTTATTTATTGCTTCAAATATAGTTACTCCGCCTGGCTTTGTTACAATAAACAGAGATTCATCCATCATTTGATTCATATTGTCTACATAGCCGTACACTTTAATATTGGAAAATGTAGATTTAGATAATTTTTCAAAAAGCCTTTCATTTCTGCCCGTTACTAGCATTATATCAAAATTATCTAATTGGTCAAGTTTACTAAGAACACTTTCAGGAATATTATCTATTCCGCTTAATACAATCAAGATCGAGTGTTTATCCTTGATAGAAAGATTAATATTTTCACTTATGAATCCTTTTTTGACAGGAATGCCGGTCACGAGTATAGTACTACCGCTGACTCCCTTATGAATTAATCTATTCTTTATTTCTTCAGTTGGAACTAAATATATATTTGTTCCTTTGTAAATCCATTCCCAGCTGTCTACCACATCTGTTATTACTGTGACTAAATTGATGTCAAGCTCATGTTCTTCTTTTAATTTTGATACCATGCATGAACACAGCGGAAATGTGCTTATGACAGTCCTGGGTTTCTTAAGTTTAAAATATTCGTAAAACTTTTTTTGATATAAGCTACAAAATACATTATCTATAATATTATTCTTATAATTCATTTTTATATCATAAAGCGTGTTGTAAACAAGCGGATAATTTTCTGTCAGTTCACAGTATATTTTTGAACTAAAGTCCTTTACCTTTGGATTCAATATCTCCCAAATATCCGCAATTACAACCTCTATGTTTTTATTTTCTATTTCAATTTGTTCTTTTAAAGCATTAGACACACTTTTATGCCCCATCCCAAAGGATGCGGTTAATATCAATATATCAGCCATAATATATACCTCTTCATATGTTATTAAAAATACAAAATATATTTAACAATCTTAAGTATCGCGGCAAAAAATCATTGTTGTTACTATTAATATACCATGAAATGCTTAACTAAAGCATAATATTATATTAAATTTTGATTAAATAATTTGTAAACGCAAAGAAAAAAGAAAGAAAAATTGACACAAATATATCAAATATTATGCTTTTTAATAATAAAGAATCATAGAAAAATGACGAAATATAATATATAATGTATGTGTAGAGCAAATATAGGGGGGATATTGTGTTAAACATTGTATTATGCGATGACAATATTGAAATTTGCAATAAGATTGCGGGGAAATTAAAAGAAAAAATTAAAGTTGACAAAAAAATACATATATATAATAAATACGATGAGAACCTTATTAAATATATAGAGAAAAATAAGGCTCATACAATTTTTATATTGGACATTGATTTGAAAAGTAAAGAGGCAGACGGATACAGCATCGCGAAAAAAATTCGAAAACTGAGAAACTATGACGATGAAATAATTTTTCTTACAAACGATACAAACTTGTCGCCTAAAATTATAAAGCATAAAATACAACCTGTAGATTTTATAATAAAATCTGATTATTGCATAAATGATCTGTTAATTTCAATAAAAAAAGGCAATGCACAAATTGATGCAAGAGAAGAAGAAACCGATACAGGGGTGCTGATTGTGCATGAAAACAAAGCCATGTACAAGCTCAAGTATAAGGAGATTTTATACACTGAGCTTTTGGAGGATTCAAGAAGCGTTATGATAAAAATGAAGCCCGGCTATATAAAGTCGGAGCTATACGTTGTTTCATCTGTAAAATCAATAATGAAAAAACTTGACAGCCGTTTTTTCAGAATTTCAAGAACCAGAATAATAAACAAGGATTATTTGACATTTGCCGATCCGTATGACAAAAAAGTTGGATTGAGTTATGGTTATGTGTTGGAAGGAAGCGAAGAGAAAATAAAGGAGCTGTTAGAATGTATAAAATAGCAGCTGATATTGTAGGAAGTTTTATTTCATGCTACATCTGTACAATCTTGATTGCTGGTAGACTGTTAAATGAACAAGGATATTTTAAGTTTAAAAATTATATTATACTACTTTTGGCAATTCCTTTTCTTAGAATTCTTGGAAGCCTTAGTATGGCATATAAAATAGCAGGGGTTATAATTATTTATACTATAATTATAAAATTGATTTACCAAAAAGGAAACATAGCATCGTTTATTGTCTGCATATTTGCGTATTCTGTCGGCCTTGTCTGCGATGTAATAAACTCCTTCTTGTATTTGGCTGTTTTTAACATAGATATTACATATATACGTAGCAATTTGTATATGATTTACATTATGCACGCTTCATTTTTTATTATATCCTTTGCAGCTTCATTAATAATCAGACCCAGTAAATATTTCAACGAAATTGAGGATTTTGTATTAAGAAAAAATTTGTTCTCTGTATTTCAATATGTTTTATTTTTTGTTACATCTACAAGCCTCCTCGGTTATATAATATCCGTGCAGCCGTATCTCAGTATTCAGCACATTATGTCAGCTGCCTTGCTAATCTTATTTATAGCAATTAATATAACGTATTTCAGCCAAATTAAAATATCCACCAAAGCAAAATATGATTATGATAACATGTATGATTATACTAACCGTGTTGAAAAATTCGCCAAGCAGTTGTCAAAACAGGAGCATGAATATAGAAACCGACTGATGGGAATACAGGCGCTAATTGAAAATAATCAATACAATAAAGCACTGGAATTCGTCAATAGCATAGTGGCTGATCAAGATACAAACAAAGATTCAGCCTCTGTAAATTACGATAAAATATATAATGCAATCTTGAAAAAGATACTTATAGAAAAAACCAGTAAAGCATTAAACGCAGGGATAAAAATAAATACAGATGTGAGAAAAGAAATCCCCACAATTAATATCCAGGGTATAGTATTAAATGACATTGTAAGTATTATTTTGGATAACGCCATAGAGGCGGCAACCATATCAAAAGACAAGGAAATAGATATATTGATAGATGGGGAAGAGGATGAAATCAATATAATTGTAGCCAATTCATATTCAAAAATAGTTGAGGAGTCCGCAATATACAGAGAAGGAGAATCATCCAACGGTACATTCAGAGGAAACGGTCTCTATTTAATTAAACAAATCGAAAAAAACAACCCTAATATCACAATAGACACTACCATTACAGAAGAACTGTTTATTCAGGAAGTTAATATAAATAACTTAAGCGAAAAATAGAAGACATATGACATATGATATGTCTTCTATTTTTTAAATTAGCGTTGGTTATTAGCATTTCTAATTTCTCTTGTCAAAAGGCACTTCGGAACCTTAGCCTGCTGCCATATAAATTCATTGCATTTTGATGAAGAATTAACTGCCGTATTAGTAAATAAGGAAAATAATTTGTTTGAAATTTGGTTGTTTTTAAATAAATTTCTCATAGTTTTTATACTCCTTTTTAAATAATATATACAATACAGGGCAAGTGTTAAGCCCTATAAATGTCAATGATAATACAAGCATATTGGATAATGTATTATTAGTAAAAAATGATAATATGAAGTACAAAATAGCTACAGATATTGTTTTAATTTTCAATTTTAATCTTTTCTTGCTGTCTACCAGTGGCCTTTCTTCTGTATCAGCAGGAGCAAATAATGCAAACAGGATTAAAGAGGTCAAAGCAAGCATAATTTTTATCAAGGGATTAAAAGAAAATTCAGACAAATAAATAATTCCAAAAATATTAACAAAGGTAACAGCCAGACAAGACCAGAACGTATCCGCATGAAATCCGTATGCAAATCTTTTCAATATTGCTATTAGCAAAAAAGTTATACAAGTTTCTGTAAAAATACCAAGAATAATCGAAAACGAAAATAATATTAAAAGCTTGGAAATATTAAAATAATATATTTGAATTCCATATCTCAATATTTCTTCGTCGTTGCCGGTAATTGTGCATTTATATTTTTTTATATAACCCACAATTTTATTTTCCAAATATAATTCCACTAAAATCCCTCCCACGATTAGCTTTTTGCCTAATGCTTTATTTAATGATACCATATTTTAAAATAACCATAGTAAAATTGTCATGAAACCCCCTGTTTTTTTGCATGAAATCCTTTCATGCAAAAAAACAGGGGGTTTCATGCAGCATTTGTGACAGGCAAAAGTTTGTTTAGTATAATGTAAACAGCAACAAGGAAATAAATTAGAAAAAGGGGTGATTCCGTTGTACATTAATTTTATTTCTAATGTTTTTACTCATCACAAACAAAAAAATTGTTTGTGATTTAGAAGAAAATTAATTAAAAGGAGGTCTTTACATGAAAAAGTTTTTATCTATTATTCTTTGTTTGACTATGGTTTTTGCTATGTCCGCTACTGCTTTTGCTACCGAAGCAGATAGCAATTTACAGCCGCAACAAGTTACTATCAACGAATATGAAGCTCTAAAGCAACTATCTGAAGTAAGCCCTTCTGTTCTTTCCAAAGCAGGATACACTTCTGATGAAATTTCAAAAATTAAAAATTATAATCAAACTTATTATAACCACATAACCGAACTTCAAACCTTATCCGATACAGCTCTTGCAAATCATGGTTATACAGCAAGCCAAATTGATGTCATCAAAAACTTTACAGGCACAGAGGAACAAATGTTACTTGCATCAGCTTCACTTGATATTTATTCAACCACAGCATTATTTTCATATACCACCGGTGGCAGAACAACTGGACGTCTTGCATATAACTGGAATTGGTCAGGTGTTCCAGCTATCAAAATGAGAGACATGGTTGCTGCTTCTTGGAACAACTGGGTGCTTACTGATAACAGCTCTTATGTAAGCTATTACGGTGTAAATACTGGAACTTTTTACACAACTGAAAGTGCCACATACACTAATCCTACAAACAATACTTGGAATGGTGGCGGTCATAAATTTGATATGACTAAATCTGATAATTACTACTATGCTAAATCCGGCGGTGGTACTTTTGATGTAGAGTCTGACGGACTTTATCAAAAAGACTTTTACTATTATATCGAGTATGGACACGCCACACTTTCTTATAGCATAGGCTTTAGCGTAAGCGTTCCAGGTGGAGGTGCTGGCTCTATCTCCTTCTCTGTTGTTACTGCATACGCTGGCAGTGATTCCGGTTCATATCGCTGGTAAAAAAGAGAGGGGACACTCAATGTCATTAGGTTAGCTATCTTGTGACAAATAAAATTAAAGTCAATTGAAAGCTTGAGTACTTTCAATTGACTTTTTCTTTTATAAGAATCAAAAAAGCATAGACAATTAATAAAAATTTTTTTTAACATACTCTGTTCTTAAACTTTTCATTTTAATGTCTTAACCTAATGACATTGGGGGACACACCCTCTTTTTTATTTTTATTCAATTGTATTTCCAAGCATATTTCGTAACTCATGTATGTGAGAAGTAATTACATCTATTCGCTGAGAAGCAAAGTTGTCACTTGAAATCATATCTTTATGCACCTTATCAATTTTAGAAATTAAAACCACCTGCATACACAAAATAACCGCAAGCATAACTCCCATAATTATTGTTGCTTTTTTACTCATTTTTTCATTCGTCCTTTCTTTGCTTTTTATAAAATAGTTTTTCAATAAAAGTTTTTTTCATCGGTTCTTCTGGGGACGGAGCTTGCTGCTCATCCTGATATGACGGTAATTGTGCATTTATATTTTTTTATATAACCCACAATTTTGTTTTCCAAATATAATTCCACTAAAATCCATCCCCCGATTAGTCTTGTGCTTAATGCTTTATTAAATGATACCATATTTTAAAATAATCATAGCAAAATTGTCATGAAGCCCCCTGTTTTTTTGCATGAAAGCCTTACAGGTAGAATTTTAGGGGGGGCATGCAGTATTTGTGATAGATAATAGTTTATTTAGTATAATGTAAACAGTGACGTAAATGAACTTTTTTATATTTCTATCGTCTATATAAATAGAAGGGAAAATGAACCGTCCGAGACCAGTGAAAAACAACCCTGCTTTTTCACTGGTCACGAACTATCCCCACATGACATTTGATAGGGGGAATATATGAAAACACTGATGAAAAATAATTTAAAGCTTTTTTTAAAAAGCAGGTATTTATTGTTTGGAAATATGGTGTTTTTTATTGCCATAAATATATACCTGGTAGAAGGAATTTTAGGATTGTCGGTTCGCAAAGATGCATTGTACTATCTTAAGCAAAGCCAGGTATTAAGTGTTGTATGCTTTGTATTTTTTGTGTTTATAGCATATGAGTACTTGATTAAATGTAAAAATGCCAGCATGCTAGAATGTGTAAAATCAATACATAATGGATTGATAAAGATTTATTTATCGCAGCTTACTTTTTTGACTGCATTGATTCTGGTGGTTACGATGAATGTTATGCTATACTGCTATGTGGCATGTTTATATGTGGGTGTAAACTTGCCATCATTTTTATACCATATTTTATTAAATAACTTTTTGAATATTACATTAGTGTCCTTGTTGGGAGTAGGATTAGGTGCCTTGTGTGCTTTATATTTAAAAAGGTTTTCCGCATATCTTATGATAATATTAGTAACTATTATTATTAGTCCGATTTTTGACTTCATACCGTATATTTTATTTATGGGTTTTGATGTAAATATTTATCCTATTCGAGACCTGTTTAATATTCTGCCGCCGAATCTGAATTGGGTTGCAGAAGCGCTGTATGGATTATCAATCGAACCATATCGCTGGAATTTGACCGTTTTTTGGATAAGTGTTATTTTTCCCTTGATACTTCTGAAATTAAACAACAGAAAGAACAGAAGAATTGAATTCCTTTGCCTGCTTCTTTTTGGATTTGCAATTTTTAATTTTTATTTATATATGCATCCCGGGAGTATTGTGAGAAAGGATTATAATCCCAATAACTATACGGCGTATGATGAGCTTTATTATTTGAATGATGTTCAAAAGGAAGAAAATGCGGGGTTCGAGGTTATTTCATATGATATGGAAATTAACATCGGCAGGCAGCTGGAAAACAATGTTAAAATTATGCTTGATGAAAGAGAGTCGCTTAAAAACTATAAATTTACATTGTACAGGAATTATGATATAAAAAGAGTAACAGGCAAGAAGGGACAGGAGTTGGAATTTAAACAGGAAGGAGATTATTTTGAAATATATAATCCTTCTGGCGCGAGATTAGAGGAGGTAAGTGTTTTATACAGCGGGTTCAGTCCGATTTTTTACAGCAATTGTCAAGCAGTATTACTTCCAGGATGTTTTCCCTACTATCCGATTGAGGGATACAGAAAGATATATTTAAAGGAACAAAGTGACTTTCTACCTATTATAAGGGATTACAATGTTAAATTTAGAGTATCGGTAAAGGCGTATGAGAAAATTCTTTGTAATCTTGATAAGAAAGACGGTGCTTTTGTAGGCGAAGCACAGTCAGTCAGCCTAGTAGGGGGATTTGTTAATGAAAATAGATATGGAAATACAGTTTTCTGCGGTTTGCCGCTTGAGCAAATAAATACTGATAACTTATTAAGAATAAATGAAGTGATTGCTTCATATTCTAATTTATTTCCCGGTCTTGAATCTGCGAATATTAAGGGAATAAAAATTTTCCAGTCAACGGCAACAATTTCAAGCAAATTGACTGATAATGGTATTGTAAGCTTCAGAGATCATATTTTTATGTACAATTTAGATGAGAGGAATATAGTACAGGGAATTATTCAGGCATATATCCCTAACAATATAGATAAGCTTAAGGCTAAAGAAATATTTTTTATCTATATTTTTCATAAGGAACGTGTCCAGAACAATCCAAGGGATGACTACAGGAGGCTTTTTCTGGAAAAAATAGATAAGCTGGGAGAAGAGTATGTATTGAAAAAAACATATGAATTTCTGACTAATGAAGAGGATATAAGAAGTTCATATGAATTTATAAACGGATTAGAGTAGGGGGATCAAAATGCTGGAAATATCAAATTTATATAAATCTTTTAAAGAAAATGAAATTTTGCGTAATATATCTGTGGAGATGGGTGAAGGAGTGTATGGAATTTTAGGACCGAACGGTGCAGGCAAAACAACCCTGCTTAGATGTATTGTCAGACTATATAAAGCTGATAAAGGAAGTATAAAGTACAATGGTGAAAACATCGACAGCAATGAAGAATTCATGAAAAATTTTGGATATCTTCCACAGAAATTTGGTTTATTCAAAGAGCTTTCAGTACGTGAAAATTTGTGCTATTTTGGAACTCTTAAGAAAATTAACGGGGCTGATATGGAAAGGTCTGTTAAAGAGTGTCTGACTATGGTTAATTTAGAGGATAGAGTGGACTGCAGAGTTTCCGCATTATCAGGCGGAATGATAAGAAGGCTTGGTATTGCTCAGGCTTTGCTGGGGAATTCAAGGATATTAGTTTTTGATGAGCCAACGGCTGGTCTTGACCCGGAAGAAAGAATGAGATTTAAAAATATATTGCGAGAAGTAAGAAAAAATAGGCTTATTATTATTTCTACTCATATTGTTGAGGATGTAGAGGCTTGCTGTGATAAAATACTTATAATGGACAAAGGAAAAATATTCAAACTAGGAACTTCAGAAGAAATAAGGTCTTTTGCGGAAGGAAAGGTTTATGAAATAGAACAGGCAAATTATGAGGTTGGGTTAATCGCGGGAAGATACGACAGAAACGGAAAATCTTACATGAGAGTTCTTTCAAATAAAAACTTGAAGCATAAAGTATTAAAGCCTTCGTTAGAAGATGGATATATGTGTATTGTTAAGGGTGTATGATGATTAATTTTAAATTGGTATATTATGATTTTAAAAATTTAAGAGGATATTATTTTGTGCCCATTTTTGTGCTGTTTATTTTAATTCCTGTTTTGACAGCGGGCATGGTGAAAATGTCCGGAAGTGTAGGAAATGCATATTTCCTGGTTTTTAGAGAGATTGAAAAATATATTCCGATATTTTCTGTGTGGTGGATAACCTTTATTTTCAGAGAATTTATTGAAGGTGAAGGTAATGAAGTTTTATATTGTACAGGTAAAAGCTCCGGGGTTAAAGTTTATCAAGTTCTTACTATGTTTGTTTGGTATATATTTCATGTCAGTATTCTTTTTCTCGGATATAGTATGTTTTGGGATAACGTATTTCTTGAATACGTCAAGACAGTTATTCAAAGCTTTTTCTTTACGTCATTTGCGTATATGTTGATTTATGTACTTAGATCAACAACTATAAGCTTTATGTTGCTGTTTGTATATGAGCTGTTTATGCTTTTTATTAATTCTGAAATCGTAAAATATTTAAGTATATTTCAAAAAGGCGAAATTATGGCGGTTGACTCTTTTCTCCAGAAGTACTTGTTAATCATCATTATATCGATTATGCTTATTTTTGCAGGTGTTTATAAAAATAAGAAATTTTATTTTTAAAGATAATGCTATTTACTTACACATCCGCCACAAATATATGAAAGGAAGATAGATACAAATAATGAAGAAGAAAGTCTTAATAATATGCTTAGGTTTGCTTTGCTTTGTCATAGTAATTACTATAGCCCTGTTCTTTATCCCTATAACAAAGAATATAGACACACAACTCACTGGCAAAATAGTAAGTTTTTATGATTCTTTTGAAGATAATAATATTGATATAATTTTATCGGGAGAGTTTAAAAACTATATATTTGGCCAGAGTTCTTTCTCAGGTAACATTCAAATCAACAATGCAGATGCATCACTTAGTAGCGGTGGTAATGTAGATATTCTTTTTAATAATAATATTGGGCTTCTTGATTACTTGACTTTTAGTAATGGGAAAATAACTGGGCAATACTTGGGTCGTATATGTACAAAAGATTTTAATTCGCTTCTTATTTTGCTTTATGATGAAAACTCAATATATGATACTAGATACACTGCATTTATTTGTGCACCAGCTACATCTATAGAGGAAGCAATAACTATTGCCAATAAGTTAAGTCAAGACAATTGGATGAATGATATTGAATGGGAAATGGACTTGTGTCAATAGAGTAGACACAAAAAGTTTAACTTTTTTTACACCACTCAGGCAGCTTCATGAGCAGCCTGTGGAGTCATATAATTTATAGCACCATGAATCCTTTTACGGTTGTACCAGGATTCGATATATT
>JAHDLA010000004.1 GCA_018436705.1 Sedimentibacter sp. | reverse complement strand
ACCGCCCGATCACCGTATAAAGAACAGCAAGCGTTTAGGTCGCACCTCTGCGTTGCCTTTATTTATGCTGTATCTTTAGTATTTACATTTATAAATTTTTTAATCCAAAAATCCATTTACACGTAATTTGTTACACTCCCGTCTTCCCTCATTATAACTTATTAGGTAACATCTTTATTTTCAAAAAAATTCAGTTTAGATAACTGTTCTCTTAATATTTTTATATCAGTATCAATTATTTCCCATATTAATTTTAAATTTACACCTTCATACTATTGTTTTTAAATTCATCATAGGTAACATGGCTTGTATATTTTAATATAGAATCAATGCAACTAATTATCTTTTGGGGATTATCGTTTCTTTTATCTTTTCGATTGAAACAGTATCGGTAATCATACTCTCAAGCCTCCTTATATCTTCTCCTGCAATTTTTAATTTTATTATATGATATTTTCAAATTTTAGCAATTAAAAAAGCAGATTAAACAGAATCGCTTGGTCAGCAGCAGAGGCTGGGGAAATCAAATGGGACGATGGATTATATGAAATACCGGTATGCATTATTTTAACAGAGGCATAAACCCTGTAAGCTTGTTTACCTTTTTCTTGCTCCCATAAATTGCAATGCCGAAGTAATTGTGCTCCTGCTCCGGTACTGTTGCAGCCTTGGCAGCATATTCACTGTATATATTGCAGCCTTGTGCAACATCTGAAAAGTCAACAACCAGCAAGTCGCTGAATTCCGAATCGTACAAGCTTTTTCTTAAATCTTTCAGTATGTCCGTATCTCCTTTAAGCATAGTAACGGGAATTGTTATGATGCCTAAGTGAGAGTTTTTTGTGGCATCCAGCACATCTTCACCTATCTGTTCCGGTACATGTTTTCCCAATGTTATTCCTAAGATGGCAGAGGTGTTGGCTATAATGCCTATGGGGAGTTCAGAATTTATAATCATTACACATTTCATATCAGAATTGTTCATTTTATATACCTCCTTTTGGTTAAGCAGAACTTTAACATGAATTCAATCTCATCTGTCTTTGAAAATATTCATATATTGTTTTGGTGTAAGTCCGATAAATCTTTTGAAGAAGTTTGAAAAATGGCTCTGGTCGGTAAAACCCGTCTGCAAGCCCGCGTCAACCGGCAATACTCCGTTCTCCAGCAATTTCTTTGCTTTATCAATCCGAATTGTTTCTAAATAACTGTACGGAGAAATTTCCTTTTGTTTTGTAAATGAACGAAGCAAATAATATTTACTGTACCCGGTAAGACGAGACAAATCATCCAGAGTTATATTTTTCATGTAGTATTTTTCCAGATAATCGCAGATGGCCTTTGTTTCTGTGCTTTGCTCCGTATCATCAGGCATCGCTTCCCGTTCGGCATATTCTTCAATCAGCTGCTCTAAAAGGAAAAAGAATATTTCTTCCTTTCTAAAATCCTTTTCTCCTTGCATTATCATTTGATGCAGTTCCTTCAGCAACGAAACCAATTCGTTATGAAAAACCACTTGCAATGTGAAATAAGGCAGATAATTTTTACCGGTTATTTCAAAGACTGCTTTTCGCATAATTTCAGGTTGAATGTTAATGCATCGATAATCCAGAGTCTTGCCGTCAATTTGCTCACAGGTATGGTTGTCCCGGGGGTTAAACAATAACAAATTTCCCGGCTGTATGGTATATTCCTTATTTTTACAGGATAAATACCGCTTACCCTTTTCAATAAACCCTATTACGTAATATTCATGAAAATGATTGGGAAATTTCTGCATAATCCCTTTAAAATGATAGGCCTCGATTTTTAGCTCCTCATCGTATTTCACGGCTCTTATTTCCTGCTTCATGCTTATACCTGCCTCTGTATTATCTGATAATTACTATATTATAAACTGAAATAGAATTCTTGTATGATATTGCTCAATTTGAAGAAAAAGAACACTATGGGGACGGACCTTGGAGTGGTTTTTTGCTGTGTTAATTAAACACTTAATATTAATAATATTGTAACACATAAAATCACGGATACAAGTATAAAGGAAAGTGTAGTCAAATGCTTTTATTACATATATTTCTGGCATTTTTAGTATATTTGGTTTATATTATTAGTAAGATTTAATTAACTAAAAAAAGGTGTTGTCATGATTAAAAATTATTTAGAGTTAAATAAATGTGAGGAAGAGAGATTCCTTCAATTTATAAATAGAAATAAGATAGATAAAATATCTTTTCATGATATGGACAAAAAATTCAAATCTGAAGAATTTGATTTTGGTAATGGAGTTATTGTAAAGGTCAATGAAGAAAATATCATCGGAATGGCATCGGTGGTGTTGAAAGAATGCAGTAAAAAAGGAATAGCTTATGTGATTAAATTAGATATAAATGAAGGAGCAGAAGATAAAAAGTCAGCTATATGTGAGATAGTGGAGGAATCCAAGAGCACAGCCAAAAAATATGGAGCAAAAAAAATCTTTTTAGGAACAAAGGATGAGACGGTTATTAAAACCTTGAATGCATTAAATATGGAGAGACAGTATTCAGCAATAAGAATGGCCTTGGAGAACAGACGGGTTAAATATACACCATTAAATTTAATTGAATTATCGGAGCAGAATAATAAGGAATATTTAATAATTTATAATGATGCATTTAAAGAAGTCACAAATGGAGCAACACTAACAGAGGATGAAGTAGAGGAATACACAAAAAATGCTGATGAAGATAACGGTTATTACATAGCAATAATGAATAATGATAAGATAGGGTTTTTGCAGTTTAATATTAAAGATGGTGTAGGTGAATTTGATTTGGGATTAATTAAGGCAGCTAGGGGAAAGGGATATGGTAAGCTGATTTTAGAAACGGCTATTAATTTTTTGAATGAAAAGAAAGCAGCAGAAATTAATTTAGTTGTTATTACAAAGAATATTGTTGCTTTGGATATGTATAAGAAAAGAGGATTTAAAGAAGTTGAATTGGTGAGTGAATGGTTTCAACTCGATTAATTTTTTGCGACATATATTTTTCAAATATTATGAACTCATTCCGGGGCGGACCTCGGAGTGAGTTTTTTATTAAATGCCTGATATACCTATGCCCTGAGGAAATGAAAATACATCTAAAGGGTCATACTTATCCTTTATTTTCTTTAATATATCTGTATGCTTTCCGTAATATTCCTCTTTATAACAGTCCAAGCATTTATAGGGGAAATTCACATAAGAACCATCAGTCATGCATTCAATATGAGGGAATTGATTTTTTATCCAATCTCTGTTGACTTCGGCATATTGCTGCTCCTCCCATGTTGTTTCCAGCCATATGATATATTGGGCATCGCGGTAAAAGAATGCCGCAGCATCTGTTTCAAACTCTGATACCCTGCCTCCCATTGCATACATTGATATTCCTGTAAATACGGAACCCGGCGGACGCTTTACGATTAACCCCGCAAGCTTTGTCAAGCTATCCCATGTTAAGTCCCTTAAAACAAATCGGCTAGCAGATTGAAATTTTTCATATTGAGGATATGAGCTGCCGATGATAGTAACAGCCTCAAGAAACGTAACATATTCCATATCGCATTTTGCTCCGTTCAGGCGAAGAAAATCGTCAACAATTTCCAGTGCCTCTTCCGGTATGCCGTAATATATCCCTCTGACAAGCATTGACAGATTATCACCGGCAGAGTTATATACCCTGGAAATCAATGTGATTCGCTTGTCCGCGGTTTTAAGCCACCTCTGCCATGTGTACATAAATTTTGCCTGTTCTTCAGAATCCACATTCAAATATTCTATATTAATAACTGTTACTTTGTCTATCTTTGGAGGAAGCTCAAAAATCATAGATAAAATTACTCCGAAATTACCTCCGCCTGCACCGCGGCATGCCCAAAAAAGATCCTGATTGATTTCGCAGTTGGCGGTTATTATTTTCCCTTCGTAATTTACAAGCTCAATTTCCTTCAGGCTGTCGCAGCCCAGTCCAAAATTGCGGCAGGAAAGACCCCATCCGCCGCCCAGTGCATATCCGCTTACTCCGACGGTAGGGCAGGTGCCTCCCGGAAATGGGTAACCCTTTGATGATACGAAATTATATACTTGACCGTTTGTTACACCGCTCTCAACATGCAAACAGTTTGAAAATTCATCAATATACATGCTGTTCATTCTGCTTACATCTATTACAAGTGTAAAGTTTCCGTTTGAATATCCTTCATAGTTATGGCCTCCGCTGCGTATACGTATTTGAACACAGTTTTTTCTTGCCCATATTACTGCATTTGATACATCCTGCCTGCTATAACAATAAACTATAATCAAAGGAAATTTTTGTACAGCTCTGTTATAGCCTTGTCTCTCTTCATTATATAGCTGATTAAACGGCGTCACAATATCTCCTGTAAGGCCGCATAAAAATTCATTCATAAAAACACCTCCATATAATATATGCAGGTGTAAATATAATGTTTTAAAGTAAAGCACTATGTGATATTGGTTCCCTTGTCTTTTATATTGAAGCGTTTTTTAGCTGCTTCCAAATCCATATTATTGTCGGCAAATTCGCTTTGCCTGGATGTTAAGCTTCCTATGTTTTCCGCACCGGATCTTACGATAGAAAGCTCCCTGGCAATCTCTGCCTTCATTTGATTCAAGGATTTTTTTGCTTCGGGGGATGCCGTTGTTTTGCTTTTTAAATTATCAGACATTTTATTTTCCTTTCTTAATTAAAATATTTATTTTATTATTGTCTGATTAAGTAAAATTAATCGAAAAATATGAATATTAGAAGATTACTTTTAGATAGCAGCAGCCATATCCTTGTATCACTAAAACCCTGTGTCACCATTGAGCCTGGAAGATTATTTCCTTTGCTCTGCAGCATGCTTTAATATCATTTATGGTTTGTTTAAACAATTCCATAAATTTCTCATCTGTATTAATTACAATTTCTTTTATTTCTGATTTCATTGACAGAGCATTTTCAGACTTATACTTTCTTGTCTTTGCAATAATCTCCTTAAGCTTTTCGCCGAAAAGGATAATATCATTATCAACAGATTCATCAGTTTCCCAATACAGGTTGTGTATAGAAATACTGTTCTCATTTTGTCTGAAAAATTCCTGATAAATATATTCTGTTATGTGAGGAACATAAACGGCATACAGCTTTAATGTATTGAGCATGCAATAATACAGGGCATATTGTGCTGACTGCCGTTCTTTATATCCATGCAATTCAGGCTGGTATAAACGTTCTTTAACAATTTCAAGATAATAGTCACATAAATCCTTCCAGAAAAAATCATCAATTTCATGCCTTGCCGGTCCGATTTCATATTGCTCAAGAAGTTTTTTTGTATTAATGGCAGTTTGCTTGCATCGTTCAATTATCCATTTATCTGCAGGCATTAAATATACATCATCATATATGTTGAAGTCATATAAATGAGATATTGAAAACTTAGATGCATTCCACAGCTTTGTAATAAATCTTTTGGATATACCTAATTCATCAATTGAAAAGAACGTATCTGTTCCAAGCTTGGAATTAGCAGCCCAATATCTTATGGTGTCAGCTGAGTAATTTTCAATAAGAGACTTGGGTGATAATTCAGAGTTGCTTTTTGATTTGCTTATTTTCTCTCCTTTTTTAGCGAGGACAAAACCACAAACCATTATATCTCTCCAAGGAATTTCTCCTGTGTGGTAAAGACTTTTAACTATTGTATAGAATGCCCATGTGCGTATAATTTCATGAGCCTGGGTTCTCAAGCTCATAGGCATGATTTTATCTGAAATGTCATTTGCTTCACCCCATTTTGCATTTATCTGAGGAGTAACAGATGAAGTAGCCCATGTATCAAAAACAGAGCTCTCCGGAATAAACTCTTCGCACCCGCAGGAGCATGGGCTGCCCGGATTTGCTTCAAAAGGATTTACCGGAAGCATCTCTTCGTCGGCAAACACAACCTTACCGCAGTTCTTGCAATACCATATGGGAAAGGGAACACCAAAATAACGCTGGCGGGATATACACCAATCCCATTTAAGGTTTTCAACCCAGGATATATATCTGTTTTTCATATGCTCCGGATACCAATTAATTTTATCGGCAGCCTTTAAAAAAAGCTCCTTATTTGTCAGAATATCAATATACCACTGCTTTGACGGTAAAATCTCGATTTCTTTCCCGCAGCGTTCATGTACCGCAACAGTATGTCTGATGCATTTTGACTCTAAAAGTAATCCGCTTTCTGAAAGCAAGCCTATAATATGAGTTCGGGCCGGAAGAACCTTTAATCCTCCGATTAGCGGGACATCTTTATCTATACTTCCGTCCGGGAGTATAACCCTCCGATATGGCAGCTTGTGAATTTCATACCACTCTGCATCTGTGCTGTCACCAAAGGTTGCACACATAACAACACCTGTTCCTTTGTCTATATCAGCCTTATCATCTGTCAATACGGGAATTTTATAACCATACAGGGGAACTGTAGCATTTTTTCCGATATACCTTTTATATCTGTCATCCTTCGGATTTACAAACAGGCAAACACAGCCATACAGCAGCTCAGGCCTTGTAGTGGCAACTATTAATTCTTCTTCGCCTATCTTAAATTTAATGTAATTAAAATCAACATCCTTTTCAACAGTTTCCAATTCTGCCTGGGCTATTGAAGTTTGGCATTCGGTACACCATAAAACCGGTGATTCCTTCATATACGCTTTTTTGTCTTTTAAAAGTCTGATAAAGGATTTTTGTGATATCCTCTGAACTATGGGGCTGATGGTTTCATATTGAAGTGACCAGTCAACCGAGAATCCCAAAGACTGCCATAAATCTTTAAACTCTTTTTCATATTTCGCAGAGGTTGTAACACACCTTTTAATAAATTCATTTCTCGGTAAATTCTTTGCAATAATTCCCTCATCCCTTTCAACAAGCCTTTCTGTGGGCAAGCCGTTGTCATCAAAACCGAAAGGGTAAAAAACATTATATCCCTGCATGCGTTTGAAGCGTGCTATCATTTCTGCCTGTGTATAAGAAAATATGTGTCCTATGTGCAGGCTGCCGCTAACGGTAGGCGGCGGCGTATCAATAGAATATACTTCTTTCTGACTCTCAAAATCAAAGCTGTAGACAGAATTTTCTATCCAAAATTTTTGCATTTCTTTTTCAACTTGTTTAAAATCATAATTTTTCTGCATGGTAATACCTCCATAAAATTTTACGAACACAAAATCACAGTCTCGTTCACCAAATTATTTGCTCGCTGCCGCGCACATAAAAATCCGCCCTAAGCTTATATTTGCTTAGGGCGGATTGTATGCGTCCGTGGTACCACCTAAATTCAGATATGAATCTGCACTCTGCCAGTACGGGATAAAATGCGCTATCCGATACTGTTTTCCTTTTAACGGTGGAAATTTCCGTTGAAGCCTACTAAGATAATCTTTTCGGTTCACAACTCAAAGGCTACTTCCATACTTCCCTCACGAAGATTTTCACCGGACATCTTCTCTCTGTGCTTCGGGTGAATATGTACTACTCCTCATCAACGCTATTTTGTTCGTGTTCGTTTACATTATAATATTTTATTGTATTCGAGAAGTCAATACTAATTACAAATTTTTTATAAAACTCTATTCTATCAGGCTACAGACCAATGTCTCACTGTGTTAGCTATGGACGGTGCCAGATAAAATGTCTTAAAAATTCGATAAAAATACAGTTCTTGTTTAGAGCGGATGTGAATGCTATCTTCCTTTAAAATCCGTTCCTCAGCCATTTCAAGTTCAGAGTCGGAAATGCATTGCTCAAATGCTTCTTCAAGGAAGTCCTTTGTTCCGCTTCCTTCCGAGAATTCAGCTTTTTTTGCCACAGAAGTAATGTTGTCCAAGCTTTCTTTATAAAACTTTCCTAAAATCTCATAAAATTGAACTTTTTTATGATTTAAACCGTCTACATAAATACCAGAGTCAATGTCTATTGTAAAAAAGCAGAAAGTAATAATATCGATAATAAAAAACAATTAAATTCAAGGAGGAATTGTATGATTCAAAAAGGAGAAGGTTATAGATTGAAATTTAGCATGAAAAAAATATTTACTCTATGCGCTGTCTTGCTTGCGCTTCTTGCATCAAGCGGTTGTGCTGTGAACGAAGAAGCAAATTCTCATGAACTTGCAGAAAAATTTGTATCAGAATTGTATACTGTAAACAAAAAAGAAATTGAAAGTTATAACAATTTATTAAAAGCAAATACGGAGGATGCTTTAAAAGAGGCGATTGAAGACATATACAAGGATATTAGGATTTTGATGTCAGACGAAGCGTATGAGAAGTTCACTGCAAACAGGACAGGGGTTAGGTTTGCTGAATTCTGCTCTGAAAATAACTGTTACATAGAAATTAAAGACACAATTCTTTCCGAGAGATCAACTAATGAAAACAATAATGAAAAAGGATATAATTTTGAAGTCAAATTAAATATTGTATCATCTAAGGATGGAACAGAAGAGGAAGATGTTGCGGAAGGAATAATTCAACTTACAAAAGAAAATGAAGAATGGAAAGTTTCAGGATATAGAGATATCAAATTGCCTGAAGCAATAACAAAAGAATAATGGCATGAGGGGGAGAGGAGGACTGTATGCAGAAATTAAAAAAATTTATCGGTACTATAGTATTTGCAATATTTACGCTGCTGTTTGCTTTTTCATTTGAGTTCATAGGCTATGGAAATTCTGCAGAACCGCCGTCGATATTAATTATAGTTCCGAATGCAACCGATGAAATGAGTATAAAATTGAATTTAGAGGATGGCGAACATGAAGCAAGAGTAACGGATAAGGTTATAGAAAAATATTATGCTTTTTATTCAAGCGCCATGTTTAAAAAACCAAATATTTATAGCTTTATTGTCAATACGGGAGATGGCAGTTTTGAAGTCGAATTGGATAAGCCGGTTAAAAACTATAATAATGTTTATACGCTTGATTTGAAATCTCACACTTTAACAGAAGGGAAACTGTTGTCTAGATCTATCTTGCTTGTTGTTATGCGGATAGTCTTGACACTTATCATTGAAGCAGCTATATTTTGGATTTTGGGATTCAGAGATAAAAAATCTTGGAAAGCTTTTTTTATCATAAATCTTGTAACGCAAGGAGCATTGAATATCTGGATAAACAGCTTTACACCAATTACAAGCTATGTTGTTTTTACTCTAATATTTGGCGAGTTTTTTGTGTTTATTGCCGAAATTTTTGCATTTTCGTTATTTTGCCGGGAGCATGGACGTTTAAGAAAGATACTGTATGTGTTAGCCGCAAATTTTGCAAGCCTGATTTTGGGAGGATACATAATAACAGTGCTGCCTATTTAGACAGAATAATTTTCAATTAACTGCTCAGATTGAATAAAATAAATATAGCAATTAAGGGACGGACCTTTAAATAAAATAAAACAGAAGAACAATTTTTATCAAATAAATAGTAGCAGGTTGCCATGAAAACAAAAAAAATATATTTATTATTAATTATAGTCTTTATACTACTATCATTATTTTTATTTAATAAAGATGTGATTTTTCAGGAGGGTAATCCCGTATCGGTATTAAAAGGCATAATTCAGCTTAATGGTACAAGTACATTTGTAAGGATAAAAGACAATCCGATAACTTATGTAACAAAAACAGGTAATAGTGAAGAATTGTTTAATTATATTAAAAAAGAGTATAATGTTGTGTTTAAAGAACAGATGGGTTCCGGGCATATATTTGAAGGTTCAGAAAAAAGTGTGATTCTAACATCCAAACAGTATACCAGGTTCTATCAAATATGGGAGTACTCTGAGCTTAATATTATAAGTCTGAAGTTTTCTGCCATCATGGCTGAGGATCTCAAAGAAGGACTTCCAAACGAAAATCTGAGATATGAAAAAAGCATATCATTGGAGAATTTATTTAACCAAGAAGAAGTTGTAATTGATTTGTATTTTGAAAAATCACAGGAAGAATCATTTGAATCTAATGCAGTATATGCTTTTTTACAATATAATAATAAAGTGTATGAATTAGGTACTGTAAGTAATTATGGATTGGAAGACTTAAAGGTGGAGGCTGTTGACAGAACCTTTGATGGAAAAAATGAAATTGAAATAGTAGGAGAACTGGGAGCCACCTATATTGAAATGAAATTAATCGGGTATAATGAAGAAACAAAGGAGTTAGTAAATCTTCTGACCATGGGGACTCCCGAATACATTGACTTAGATCATGATGGCACAGATGAGCTAATAGGTGTGTCAGCAGGTATTGTCCCCGGATATGTGAATATATACAGATGGAACGGAAAGCATTTTGAAATGGCGGAGATATCAAAGGTGACGAAAAGCTTGTATTCAGGTTTAGAAAATAAAAACGATACATTGTATATTGTTACCGGAAATTACGATGAAAATAATAAAATGATATTCAGATATTTCATATATAAGAGCGGAAAGATTTTTGAGCAATAAGAATTACTTGAGTAATTAAAAATAAATCTGTAATTAATAATTTGATTAACAGATGTTAGACTAAATAAAAATAACAGAGGAAGATATATGGAAAATAAGCAATATATGAAAGAAAAGATACATAGTAATAGAGAATTTATGAAAAGCACATTTGCCGAGGAAGGGTATGAAACTGATCAACAAAAGCAACTTTCTCAGCCGCCTTTGACAAAAGCAGCTATAGGCAATGATACGAGTATCTGTTATTGTAAGCATCATGCTAATTTAATTCTTGCTTAAATATATGAGGTAATGATAATATTAGCTTAAATAAAAATTGGATAATTGAGGGGATAATATTATGCCAAAGACAGCATTCTTAATAGTGGATATGCAAAAAAATTGTAAAGAAGAAACACCATGTAAGGCATCTTTCGAAAAAGCGGTAGAATATATTAATGAAATCAGCCAATATTTTCGCAGAAAAAAGTACCCTGTCGTAATCATACAGGATGTTGAAGCAGGAGGACCTGAGACAGCCGGTTTTAAATGTGTAGATGAACTGATAATATCAGACAGTGATTTTTTTGTACAAAAATCCTTTAGCAATGCTTTTTGGGAAACAAATCTGGATGCCATTCTTAAGAGGGAGGGCGTGGATTGCGTAGTCATAAGCGGATTTGCCGCAGAATATTGTGTGCTGTTTACATATAACGGAGCTGCCGAAAGAGGTTACAATGCTTTTCTGCTGCAAAACGGCATAGCCGGATTCAATGATGATGAAATCAGACGTGTTCAATTACTGAGACCTGTTATCAGCTATAATGCCCTTGAGTATTTCTTAAAAGAAACTCAGGATACATTGTATCATGAATCGATAAAACAAATGTGGGAAAATTATCTCAAGTCAATAGGAGAAAATACAAGTAATACAGATAAGGAATATACCGCATGGTACTTCTGCGACAATGAGCAGGATGCAGACGAACTGTCAGAACTGGTTGTAAATGGCATAAAAAGAGCAACCGCTTCATTATATCTTTCTTACGGTAACGGAGAGGAACCGCCCAAGAAGGGAGATTTAAGCATTATAACCGACTGGAACGGCGAAGCGCAGTGTATTATTGAAACAACTAATATTGATATAGTTCCGTACAAGGATGTAACCAAGGAATTTGCCGCAACGGAAGGTGAGGGAGATAAGTCACTGGAATATTGGAAAAGAGCCCATTGGAGTTATTTCTCAAGAGAGATGAAGGAAATCGGCAAAGAACCGACAGAAGACATGCTTGTCGTCTGCGAAAAATTTGAAGTTGTGTTCAAATAAAGTCCATGATGTTAAAAGATGAAATTATAATGTGCAACGGAGATGTTCTTACTATCAGCAGATTAAAAGCAAAGAAGTAAAATCCAGCTGAATAAAATCCTGGCTCAAAATACTGGGAGAACAATATAATAAATTGAACGTGATACAGACAGAGACAAGTTCATGACGGCAGAAGAAGCGAAGATATACGGGATAATTGATAATGTTGTTTATCAAAGAGATTTAAATAAAAAATGGCGCAATAATTGTATGAGTGCGATGGATTAAATCATTTAGGGAATTTAAATGTGTTTGATGACTTATATGGATGAATATGGTATAATAAAAAACAAAATCTAAGGAGGCAGGTCGTCCAATAATGAAAGCCATACAAAACTTTGAAGATTTCCTGGAAAATTTATGTTGTGCAGGCATGAGCCTGGGCGGTGAGAACAGCGAAGGAATATTTGCCCTATGTGATTATTTTAAAGACAATGTGCTTTGGCATACCGGAGAACTGGACACCGATCCGTGGGAATGGAGAATGAGAGTTCTGAATGAAAGGAACGACATTGCCTATGGTAAGCTATTTTTCAAGAAGAGCGGATACATAACGCAAGAATGGTATCCTTATTTTTACGCCGTAAGGCGCGGAAGCAACGAATTGCAGGAAGAGTATGAAGGAGGCAAAATAAGCCAGCATGCGAAAAAAATTTATGAATTGCTGTGTGAGTACAAAGAGCTGCCTATTCATCTGATTAAAAAATACGGAGGATTTTCCAAGGAAGATAAGACAAAGTTCGATAATGCTGTCACAGAACTGCAGATGAAATTCTATATTTCCATGTGCGGAAGAGCAAGAAAAAAATCTAAGTCGGGAGAAGAATTCGGATGGTCATCAACTGTATTTTGTCTTGTGGAGGATTTTTTTGACGAAGAAGTAATAAGCGCTGCTGATGGAATAAGCTATGAAGAAGCCTACGAAAAAATCGAAAAGAAAGTGTATGAGCTAAATCCGAAAGCTGATCCGAAAAAGGTAAAAAAATTTATTTTGGGATAGAGCAAAAGCATACGTCAGGAACTGTTTTTTACGGTTCCTGACGCTTTTTTTAAGTGCTTTCAAATTTTACCAAACCGGTATTGAAGAACCTTTTGAATCTTCTTTAATTACTTTTTTTGTTTCGTCAGTTTGATATATTTCTACAATACGTTTGTAAGTTTCATTATCATTGTCCTCTGTGCGAACAGCAATTACATTTATATATGGGTTTTCTCCCGGTTTGGATTCTTCCAGAACTATGGCATCCTGTGAAGGAATAAATCCTGCATCGGTGGCTACCCCAGAATTAATTGCTGCCAGGGGAACTTCCTCCAAAGAAGCGGGTATGTTTGTTGCTGCCAACTCTACAATGTTGAAGTTTCTCAGATTTTTAATATCCTTTAATGTCGGAGTCAGTCCGGCCGCATCATCTACGCTTATCAGTCCGTTTGCTTCAAGCATTAAAAGCGAGCGGCCTCCGTTTGTAACATCATCCGGGATTACAATGGTATCACCGTCTTTCAGTTCGTCAATGCTGCTGACTTTTTTTGAATAAAGACCAAGAGGTGCAAAAACAGTCTCGCCGATGACGGAAATATCATATCCGTGTTGTTCTATCTCTTTATTCAGATAAATATAATGCTGGAATGCATTTATTTCGATTTCTCCTCCATCTAAAGCCGCATTCGGAAGCGGATAAGAATCAAAGAAAACAAGCTCGATATCGATATTTTCTTTTGCTGCTTCTTCTTTAACATGGTCCCAGACTTTGGAATCGCTTCCTGTTAAACCTACACAGACCTTAACCGGTTCTGCCGCGGTTGTTTCATTTTCAGCGGGGGTGCTGTTGCCGGGTGCGCATCCAACCAGCAGTAAAGATATTATTAGTGTCAAAAATAGTTTTTTCATTTTGTTCTCCTTTTAATGTGATGTTTTTTTAATAATAAAATTGCCTATAAACTGAATTATTGAAACAAGAATCAGAATAACTACAACCGAAACATAGGTTATATCCTGGTAAAATCTGTTGTGACCGTATCTGATGACAAAGGAACCAAGACCTCCGCCTCCCACGGCACCGCCCATGGCTGTCAATCCCAGCAGACTGATAGCTGTTATGGTTGTTGAGCGTGCAAGAGACGGTATGCTTTCTTTAAGGTATACTCTGAAGATTATTCCCACAGGGGATATGCCCATGGACTGAGCGGCCTCGATAAGACCGTAGTCAATATCTGAAAGTGCCATATCAACCTGCCTTGTAAAGAACGGAGTACATCCGATTACAAGGGGGAAAATAGCTCCCTTTACACCGATAAATGTTCCGACTATGAGCTTTGTCAATGGAATTAAAACAGTGATCAAAATTACAAATGGTATTGAGCGGAATAAATTAACCAGATTGTCTATTATTTGATGAACAAAGCTGTTTTCCAATATATTGCCCTTCCTTGTAACAATAAGCAGTGTTCCCAGGAAAAGTCCTGTAATGAATGAATAAACTCCGGATAAGAAAAGCATTTGCAGGGTTTCTCCTATACTTTTGATAAATTCACCGGAATAATCAAGCAAATTAGGTGTGTATGTCTCCATCAGATTAAGCATGTTTAATAACCTCCACTTTAATATTTATATCATTCAGATTCTGAATAACAGATTCCTGATCTTCTGAATTTCCGCTCAAAATTACAATTAAAGAGCCCAGGACAGTTTCAGAGATCACTTCGATATTTCCAAAAATAATGCTTGCGTTTACATTGTATGTTCTTGAAATATACGAAATTATGGGTTCTTTTGTATTTGAGCCGTGAAAATCCAGCCTACAAAGCTTCTGTCCGCTTTCAAGATTAACTATTGATGAATTTTCCTTTATTAATTCACCAATACGGTTCAGGTTTGAAGTAGTGTTTATAAAGTCTTTTGTTATCTGAGCTTGCGGTTTTGAGAAAATTGAAACAACGTCGTTTAATTCCACCACACGGCCGTCTTCCATCACAGCAACCCTGCTGCATATTTCTTTGATGACACTCATCTCATGAGTTATTATCACTATGGTTATACCTAGTTTTTTGTTTAAATCCTTCAACAGTCTTAATATGGACTGGGTAGTCTGAGGATCTAATGCGGAGGTTGCCTCATCGCATAGTAAGATTCCAGGGTCATTAGCCAATGATCTCGCAATGGCGACTCTTTGCTTCTGCCCTCCGGATAGCTGTGCCGGATAAGCCTTTGCTTTGTCGGAAATACCTACAAGCTCTAAAAGTGAAGTTACCTTTTTATTTATTTCACTCTTGTCAATGCCTTTATATCTTAATGGGAATGCAACATTTTCAAAGACTGTTCTTGATGCAAGCAGATTAAATTGCTGAAAAATCATTCCTATTTTCTGACGATGCTTCCTAAGGCTTCTTTCGTTTAACGGAACAAGATCCACGCCGTCAACAATCACCTTGCCTTCAGTAGGGCGTTCCAGCAAATTAATACACCTGACAAGTGTGCTTTTCCCGGCTCCGCTGTATCCTATTACTCCGAATACCTCTGATTTTTCAATGTTTAAGCTGACATTTTTAACAGCATCGACTTTGCCGTTGTCTGAATCGAAGGTTTTGGATACATCTATTAATTGAATCATTCGTTGCCTCCTAGATGTTTTGATTTTTTACATTCTCTGAATGCTGTTTCTTGATTTTTTTCAGAAGTTCCTGATCCAAAATCAAATCTAGGGCTGTATGGGCAAGCACCTTTGCTCCCAATCCGATAGATTTTAATCCTGATTCGCTCCTGGAGGCTTCTCTGAATTCAATGCTGTGACCGGCTATATATTTATCGGAAATCTTTATAGACGGTTGGATTGTCGGAACAACCTGGCTTACATTGCCTACATCTGAAGAGCCGATACCTTTGTGTGCAGGCTCTGCCAGTATAAATTCCCCGTACTTGTTTAAATGTTTTTCATAGACTTCATCAAACAAGGGTGTAGGAACAATATTGTCAACACTGTTCTGAAATAGTCCGAATTTGTAAGTTGCTCCGGTTTGAAGCGCAGCACCGGTTACTATATTTTCAAACTTTTTATATAGATCATTCAGAATAGGTCTTGATTTGGCACGAAGATAAAATCTGGCGCTTGCATAATCAGGCACTACATTTGCTGCTGCGCCGCCGTTTGTAATTACACCGTGAATTCTTACATCATCCGTAAGATGCTGTCTCAATGCATTGCTTGCATTATAAACCTGTATAACCGCATCCAACGCATTGATTCCCTTTTCAGGTGCACCTGCCGCATGGGCTGATTTCCCGAAGAATTCCACATCAACAGGGTCGTTGGCCAAAGAGGCCTTAGTCAGTCCGTGTTCATGTCCGGGATGCAGTCCCAAAGCAAAATCCACATCGTCAAAAAAACCATGTTTTACAAAGCTTCCTTTGGCGCTTCCGTTTTCTCCGCCTTCTTCTCCAGGTGTTCCGTAAATTCTGACTTCGCCGCCGACATCATCAATTATTTCCTTCAATGCCACGGCAGCCAGCGAAGAAGTTACTCCGTAAAGGTTGTGCCCGCACGCATGTCCGATTCCCGGGAGTGCATCATATTCCGCAAGGAACACTATTACAGGACCTGGATTTGAACTTTTGTATCTTGCATCAAAACCTGTGGGATGCCCAGCTACATCTGATTTTACTTCAAAACCTTCCTTCAGCAGCATCCCGGACAGAGATTTGCATGCAAAATATTCATGATTGCTTACCTCGGGTGTTTTGTGAATATCTAAAGCTGTATTTTGATATTCCAGTAATTTTTTTGAAACTGTTTCATCAATTAATTCTCTGATAACTGACATTATATTCCTCCTTAAATTAGCTGGCTCCACCACCAATTTATCAGCTCCCTGACGGATACATAAATTTGGATTGCGCCGCATAAGACCTACCGCAGTTTTTTCTTCTCCGCGGTCGAATAAAAAAACTGCTTTCTTTGATAAGAAAGCAGTTAACTTGTTAATATACTCTCTCATCTCTCAAACCACTTGGTTTGCAGGAATTAGCACCTTGTATAGATATACAGGTTGCCGGGCTTCATCGGACCAGTTCCTCCGCCACTCTTGATAAGAATCAATATTCAATTTTGTCATACATATATGTTTTGCTTAGTATAAATGTTTCATAATGCATTGTCAAGATTTTTTAAAAAAATTATTTTTATAAATTGCTCCCATATTCAATAGAGACGATGTAAATAAAAACAACAAAATAATTAATTACAGCTATTTACAGGGGTTAGAGCTTATTCCGTTCCATTGTTAAATTATGCGGAACTTTTTATACAAATATATCGTCATATAAACAAATAGGATTGAATATAAGGGGGAAAGATGAAAAATATATTTATATATAATTTTATGGCTGTAATAGCAGTAGCATTATTTCTTTCAAGTGCAAATGCATTTGCTGCCGACAAAAATGCAAACGTTAATTTGCCATCCTTCAAGGTTACATTAAATGGAAGTGAAATAAACAATTCATATAGTAAATATCCGTTGATTGTTTATAAGGATATCACATATTTTCCCATGACATTTGGAGGTTGTAGATACCTTGGTTTGGAAACAAAGTGGGATCAGGAAGCAGGACTTGAAATTAATAAAACAAATATCAGCTATCCTTTTGAGGAATACAGGACAAATCAGAAAAATTCAACTGAATACACTGCTTTAATCCCAGAATTTAATATTAAGATTAATGGAAAAACAGTTGATAAAAGTAATGCTGAATATCCATTGTTGTCCTTTAGGGATATAACGTATTTTCCGCTTACGTGGGAATACGGTGTGAATGAGTTCGGATGGGATTACCATTTTGACAATAAGAACGGACTTGTGATAAAGTCTCGGAATGCGTCTCCAAAACCGTTGGAGCTTGTTGACCATTTGCACGAAGAGGATAGGTGTGGTGGTTTTATTGTACAGGGCAATTATATATATTACACCGGCAATAATGGTGCTATATATCAAGCACCTTTGAATAATTTGAAGAATAACAGGAAAATATATCAGTTGCCAAAAGATACTTATTTTGGTGAGGATGAAGATATATATGTGAAACCACATTTTAATCACCGTGATCGAAAAGTGATTTTTTCATACAGTGCAAGCGGAACAAAGGGAATGACGTATGAAATTGTAATAAAGGCGGACGGAACGACAATGGAGCCCGTAGCTATAGGACCTTTCATTGCACCTGAAGTATCTGAAGAAGGATTTCTGATGTATAAATCAAAATCCAGTTATGAAACGGACAATTACCGATATATGATAACATCAAACATAAAATTAGATAATGATCCACACAAAATTTACAAGCTGAATAAAGAAACAGGAAAAATAACATTGGTTAACGAAAAGCCTGCAGAAGCGTTTAAATATCGCAATGAAAGATTGTATTTTGTCAGTGATGACAGGATGCTCTATTCACTGTCCTTAGATGATGAAACAATAAAATTGGAAAGCAGCGAACCTGTATATCAAGAAAATTACGAAGTGCTCGGAAAGGATATTTATTATATTAACGACAAGGACCAAAAAGTATACAAGGAGGGAGATACAAATCCTCTTAATTCGGGCGAAACAGGTGAAGCAATAAAATTGACAGGTGACTATATTGTCTTGAATTTCAATACAACATTGAACAACAGTTACAGGAGTATAGTATACGACAAAAACGGAAATGTGGCTTTTATTCTTCCAAGAAAAATGAGCGAAGTATCTGCCGATTCAAATATAATGACATATTTTGATGAATTTTATAAAAAAGTTTTTTTAGTCAAAATGAGATAAGGCTGCTTTGATAATTGGACGGTGAAATGTTTTCGTGCTGGTCTGTTTTATATGTAAAAATTTTCAAAATTAAATTATTGATTGAATAAAATTTTACGCTAAAAATATCGTATTTATATACAATATTAACATCGAATATTTAACAAGTTTTTGGCATAGGAGGGATACAAAATGAAGGTATTTAATATTAAGCGGTTTAAATATTTAATCATTTGCACAATATTTTTTGCTTTAATTGGAACATCGTTTAAAATAGTTTTTTCACAAGTGCTTGATTTTCATCTATTAAAAGGAATAAATGAAAATGGACAATCATATGGTATAGAATCAGAAGATTCACCTGATCTTATAGCTGCACAAGGCATAGATGGAACATATGGCTATATTTTAAGTAATGATTTATATGGCCCAGAATTTAGTACGCCAGAGGAAGCCGTTAATTGGCAAAAAAAGCATAACGGAAAACGTGTAATACCATTATATGCAAGTGATGGTAAAACTGTAATTGGTGAATTCGAATTAGAAGCTTCAGATTGTATTGAATAAACGATTAAAAACACTAAAGGAAGAAGGAGAAGATTTTGCGTTAATTGAAAAAGATACCGTATTTAACAATGCTGTTATTCTCCTATTATATAGTGAAAAGTTTTATTAATAAGAATGAAAAAATAAAATTTGCTAAAAGTGCTCTGGAAAAAGTTTCATTAAGCGATAAGATACTTGAAAGAGATATAAAGGAGAAATATGATCGACAGAATAAATTTAATAAAGTTATATAAACCTGTAATTAATAGAAGATATAACATAATTTATCTTATATATTTTTGTTTTTTCTTATCTAATGGTCCAATTGAAAAAATTATTCCTATTATGTTTGATGATTCTGGAATTAGCGAAACTATTTATGGTACATTCCTATCAGTGAACAACGGATTGCATATTTTTTTGCCAATTTTTATTTCTTTTTTGTCAACAAGATTTAGCCCGTATTTTATTGCAATTGTAGGGATGTTTATTAGTTTTTTAGCTTCTTTTTGTATTAGTGTATTAAATATTAATGCAGCTTCTGCTATTTTATTATCTATAATGATTATTGCGGGCAGAACCATTTTTAATTATTCTATAGGCAATACTATAAACTATCAAATAGATAAGGAGAATAGAGGTAAATATTTTGCATTACGAGATTTGTTTTTATTTGGGTCGATATCTCTTGGTCTTTATCTAGGTGGAATTTTAGTAGATATAATTAATATTAAGGCAGTATACTTTATCTTTAGTTTTGGATTTTTGCTTGTAATTATACCCATAAAACAGCTAAATAAAAGTTTTAAGGATAAAGCTTTAGGAACGGCTAATGTTCCAGAAAAAAATACTATAATTAGAAAATACACGTTAATTGATTATTTTTATTTATTCAGGGATAAAAAATTAATAGCCTTTATTATAATCAACTTATGCACCATTATATATAATACATCTATGAATTTTCTACCACTTTTAGGAACAAAGCTGGGAATTTCAGTACCTGATGTAATGTCAATATTTGCTGTGCTTACAATTTCAAATTCAATAATAGCACTCTTTTTAGGGCAATTTTCAGATTCAAAGGGCAGAAAATGGATATATGTTTTTGATTTGTTTTTTGATGTTTTTCCGGCATTAGTATTTGCTTTTACAAATAGTTTATTACTTTTTATTACAGGCATCTTTCTAACAATGATTAAAGATGCACTTGCACCAATATCATTTGCTTATTATTATGATTGTTTTCCTGAAAATGATGGTGTTTTGATTTATGGATTTCTATCATCTTTTAGTAATGCTTTAGGATTACTTGTACCAATTTTCGTTGCATTATTATGGGTTAAGTCATCAAAATTTGTTTTCTTAATTGCTAGTTTAGGAAACATTATTGCTGCTGTAGTTGCTGCTTTAATGCTCCCTAATGTTAAAAATACAAAATCTAAAATATGATAGGATTTTCTTTTGTTTGAAATATAAAAGTTTGGAGGCTAAGATTTTGCATAGTGAATAGTAAGGCTATTTCAGTGGTAAACTATATAAAAAAACTATAAGAAAGGTGATAGCATGTCAGAAAATATGCAACCAAAAGCAAATAGATTGGTAAATGAAAAGTCTCCGTACCTATTACAGCATGCCTATAATCCCGTGGATTGGTATCCATGGGGTAATGAAGCTTTTGAAAAGGCAAACTCAGAAGATAAGCCTGTTTTTCTCTCTATCGGTTATTCAACTTGTCATTGGTGCCATGTAATGGAAGGTGAATCTTTTGAGAATGAAGAAGTAGCTGAAGTTATAAACAAACATTTTGTTCCTATAAAAGTAGATAGGGAGGAGCGTCCGGATATTGATTCTGTTTATATGAATGTGGCTCAGAGAATTACCGGAAGCGGAGGATGGCCTCTTACAATAATAATGACACCGCAGCAGAAACCATTTTTTGCCGGTACATATATTCCGAAAAAAAACAAGTATGGAATGACAGGACTTATTGAATTGCTTGAAATTGTTGCTGACAGATGGCAGCATCAAAAAGATAGGCTTGTGGAATCAAGCAATGCAATAACACAAGAAATAAAAACAATTGAAAATGAAAGTACTTCTGGAGCTGTTCTGTCAAAGAAAAATATCAGTGATGCTGCAAATATACTTGAGAGAAATTTCGATGAGGAGTACGGGGGTTTTTCGAAAAGCCCTAAATTTCCTCAACCCAGCTATTTATTATTTCTTTTAAGTTATTATGCTATTGAAGGTGATCACAACGCTCTGTTCATGGCTGAGAAAACCCTTGAAAGCATGTTTGTAGGGGGAATGTTCGATCATGTTGGAAACGGATTTTCAAGATACTCAACAGATAGCAGATGGCTTGTTCCTCATTTTGAAAAAATGCTTTACGATAATGCACTTCTTGCTATTGCATATTCATACGGCTACGCTGCAACAGATATAAAACTTTACAAGAGTATAACAGATAAGGTCTTAAAATATGTGCTTAAAGAAATGACTCATGAAAAGGGAGGTTTTTATTCTGCGCAGGATGCTGACAGCGAAGGAGAGGAAGGTAAGTATTATGTTTTTACTCCGGATGAAATAATAAAAGTTCTCGGCAGAGAGGATGGAACGTATTTTAATGAGTATTATGGTATTACCCATAATGGAAATTTCGAAGGGAAAAGCATACCTAATTTACTTCAAAGAGAAGACTTTTATGATGTTAATGAAAGAATTGAAGAACTTAATAAAAAGGTTTTTGAATACAGAAAGACTAGAACTGTTCTTCACAAGGACGATAAAATTCTTGCTTCATGGAACGGCATGATGATTGCTGCATTTGCTGTTGCTCATAGAGTGTTTGGAGATGAAGACTATATTGATGCGGCTAAAAAGGCAATGAAGTTTGTTGATGAAGAATTAACAAATAAGAATGGATATTTGTGTGCACGATATAAAGACGGCTCAGTCCTTGAAAATGCAACGCTTGAAGATTATGCAATGATTGAGTGGGCATTAATTGATCTCTATGAAGCATCTTTTGAAATAGTATATTTGAAAAAAGCGCTGGACATAAATAAAAAAATGATCGAGTTATTTTGGGATGAAGAAAATGGAGGCTTTTTTCTTGGAAGCAAGTACGGAGAGAAGCTTATTTACAATCCAAAGGACACTTATGATGGTGCTGTTCCTTCTGGAAATTCAGTTGCGGCATACAATTTGGTCAGGTTATCCAGAATAACGGGAGATAAAAATATAGAAGAGCTGACAAAAAAGCAAATTGATTTCTTGTCAGGAAGTATTGTGAAGTATCCTGCAGGCTATACATTCGCGTTGATGGCTGTAATGTATGAACTATATCCCTCTGTTGAGGTTGTATGTATAGCAAAAGATGAAGAAGATTTAAAAAATACCCTTAAGAAAATGAGCGGTCTATCTATAGTGAATACTACTGTGGTTGCATTTACTTATAAGGATACAGATAATGTTTCAAAGCATATTGGCTATATAAAAAACTATTCAATGGTGAATAACAAAACAACATTTTACATATGTAAGAATAAGAATTGTTCTCTTCCAATTACAGATTTTGATGAAGTGAAAAAAGAGCTTAAAATTAAGTAACCTCTAAAACTCCCAACAGGGAGTTTTATTATGAAAATATAAAAACAAATATAACTTTTATTTATACATAATTAATCAGCGATGAAATTATTTAATTTTACATATTATTATTGCTATGATAAACTTTTCTAATGGTATTTAAAGAAATAATGACATTTCTATTATGAAAGGAATAGTAGTATATGCTTGTTGATTTGCACATTCATGAATGCACATTTTCCAAAGATAGCAAAAACAGCTTAAAAGAAATTGTTGAAAGTGCCAAAAAAAAAGGCTTAGATGGCGTCTGTATAACTGATCACGACAGTATGGGGCTTAAGGAAACAGCTGAAAAATATTCTAAGGAAGTTAATTTTCCTATTTTTGTAGGTGTTGAAGTCCTTACAAACCAAGGAGATATTTTAGCATTCGGAATTGACAAAATTCCTGACAAAAAGCTTGATGCACAGCAGTTCATTGATTATGTAAAAGAACTCAACGGTGTTTGCTTCAGCGCTCATCCTTTCAGAAACAACAACAGAGGTTTAGAGGAAAATTTATTGTATGTTAAGGGTTTGGACGGAATTGAGGTGCTAAATGGCAATACAGATTTAAAGGCTAATCAAAAAGCATTAGAGTATTGTAAAATTTTAGGACTGCAGGCAATAGGTGCAAGTGATTCTCACAGTGAAAAAACACTTGGTAAATATGCAACCAAGCTGCCTAAATGGGCAAACAATTTGGAGGAATTCATTGATGTGTTAAAGCTCGGGCAATGTAAACCAGCAGTTCTTGAAGGCGGCGGCTATAGAATTTTAGAGCAATTTTAGCGTTAACTAAGAAGTTATGTATTATTATAATTTAACATAACAGTTTATGGAGGAAAAAAATGAAAAAAATATTATCTGTTTTACTTTCTGTATTGATGATCTTTTCTTTAATAGGATGTTCTTCAACAGAAAACAATGAAGAAGTTGAAAAGCCAGCACAAAACAATGAGAGCGAAGCTGTTTCAGGTGATGAAGAAACGTGGAAAGCACATTATGATGAATCAATGAAGGATGTAACATTGAATCTGTATGGAGTAACTGATGCTATTATTCCTGTTCTCGATGCATTTACTGCGGATACAGGAATAAAGGTTGAAAATCTTACAATGAAAAACGGCGAGATTCTGCAAAGAATTCAAAACGAAAAAGATTCAGGGGTAGTTGTTGCTGATATATGGTTTACTGGAGGAGCTGATGCATTTATTAGTGCAGCTGAGAATGGTCTGCTTGAATCATATGTATCAGGAGAATCTGAAAATATTTCTGACGGGATGAAAGATGCTGACGGATATTGGTACGGTACATCTCTTACAGTTGTTAATTGGGTTGTTAACACAGAAATAATAGAAGAACTTGGATTAGAGATTCCTTCAAAGTGGGACGACCTGCTTCAACCGGAGTTGAATGGTTTGGTTTCAATGTCTGATCCTGCATCTTCAGGAACAGCTTACAACACTGTTAGTGCAATTCTTCAAACAAGAGGAGAAGAGGAAGGCTGGAACTATCTTGACAAATTAATAGCTCAAGTTCCATTTTTTACAGCAAGAGGAAGCGACCCTGGAAAAAATGTTATTGCAGGTGAAGCAGCTGTAGGAATAAATGCAGGAACTGGTGATAAAAGCTTAGAAGAAAACAACCCTCAGGTTAAAGTAATTTATCCAGAAGACGGTACAGGATGGTGGCCACAACCTGTTGCAATATTATCAGGATGTAAAAATCCGGAAGCTGCAAAAGTGTTCATAGATTGGTTGTTGTCAACAAAAGGACTTGAAGAAGTAGGTAAGGCTCAGAATGCTTTGCTGGTACGTGATGATGTACCTGCTCCAGAAGGAATTTTAAGCCTAAAGGAAATTGAACTTTTCCCTACAGATTTCAAAGCCAATGCATCTGAACGTGATGACATTCTTTCAAAATGGAACGAAAAAGTTAGTAAATAGAAATAGATTAATATAATATTCAAGCTGTGCATGGAATTTATGATTCCTTTTCACAGCTTGTTTATTATTAAAGGAGCAGTGATATTTTGATAAGACATTTTAATTACATTAAATTAATACAGATGCTCTTAATTGTTTTTTTGGTTTATTTTTGTTTTTTACCTATTGTAAGTGTAATTATATACGGATTTTCTGGTGATTTGTCTTTTTTTGATCAGAAACTAGCAGAGAGAGTAATTAAACTTTTATTGAACAGTTTGTTTGTTTCTTCTGTTGTAACAGCCATTTCTGTTTTCTTTGGAATTATTATAACATTTTGTTTAAGGAGAATGCAATTTAAGGGAATAGGCATATTGAGAGTTCTTATGCTTCTGCCTTTGGTGAATCCTGCTTTCGTGGGAGCAATTGCATTTATTATGCTTTTTGGAAGCAGGGGACTTATAACATACAAAATACTACACTTAAGTGTAAGTCCATACGGATGGCAGGGCATTGTTATTTTGCAGGTTCTGTCACTTGTAACATATGCTTACATTCTTATTTCTAGTTCAATTAAAAATGTAGATACAACAATTGAGCAGGCAGCCAGAAATCTTGGAGCATCTGAAAGTACCATACTATTTAAAATAACTCTTCCAATGATGATTCCTGAGATTACATCTGCGGCTTTGCTTGTTTTTTTATCTTCCATGGCTGATTTTACAACTCCTCTTATGATAGGTGGTAAATTTTCCACCCTTGCATCAGATTTGTATGTACAGATAACAGGAGTGTACAATATGAAAAGCGCAGCAGTTTCAGGAATGATTTTGTTAATACCATGCGCTGCGGCATTTTTTGCTCAAAGGCATTTCAGCACCAGAAAAAGCTATTTTTCAGATGCATCTAATGAAAGGGATATAGTGTACGAAAATGTGAGTAAACCTATAAAAGTGGCGCTTATTTTCTGCACCTTATGTTTTGTGTCATTTTTTATAATTAAATTTGGCTTCATAGTTATTGGAGCATTAACAAAAAATTGGGGATATGATTACACATTGACATTAGATCATGTGAGAGAGGCGCTTTCTATGAACCTTCGGCCATTTGTTAACAGTGTTAAATTATCTTTTGTTACTGCTTTGACAGCATCATTTATGGGGGTTGTATTATCCTACATAATTAACAGAAAAAAAATAATAGTGCCTGTAGTTGTAGATTTTATTGGCGTTTTTCCAGCTGCGGTTCCAGGTATTTTGTTTGGCATAGGATATCTTGTTACGTTTAAGCATCCAATATTTGGAGTAGGGAAATATATATTACCAAATTTGTCACCATGGGTTATACTTGGTACAAGTGTTATTATATATTTTATTTGTATAGCTAGATCATTAAATGTGGCAATGAAATCTGGGTATGCTCTGTTGGAACACATTGACCCTGACCTAGAAGATGCTTCGTATAATCTTGGAGCTGGTAAAATAAAAACATTCAGGCTTGTGCTTATGCCTCTCTTAACGGAAGCAGTAGCTGCATCATATTTAAAAATATTTTCAAGCACAATGACAACTTTGGGGGCTATAATATTTTTAATACTTCCAAAAAACAAAGTTGCAGTACAGGTTATATTTCAATCAATAACTCATTCTGCTATAGGAGTTCCTGCTACATTGGCACTGCTGCTGTCCTTTGTTACATTGGTTTTAATGGGAGTGTTTTATGTCATTCTTAACAGAAAAAGTATAACAGACAAGTTTATGGGGGTGATTCAGCATGAAAATTAAATTGGAGAACATATGTAAGACCTATGAAAATACTCAGGTTGTAAAAGATGTTTCTATGAAAATTGAAGACGGAGAGATAATGGTACTATTAGGACCGTCAGGCTGTGGAAAAACAACTTTATTACGAATGATTGCAGGTCTTATTTCAATAACCCAAGGAAAAATACTCTTTAATGATGTTGATGTAAGCAGTTTTCCACCTCAAAAAAGAAATACGGCAATGGTTTTTCAAAACTATGCATTGTTTCCTCATTTAAATGTTGAAGAGAATATTTCTTTTGGGTTGAAAGTTAGAAAACTTCCCACTTCCAAAATTAGCGAAATGGTAGCAAAAATAATTAAAAGTGTGGAGCTTGAAGGCTTAGAAAAAAGAAAGATACAGGAATTATCAGGTGGACAAAGACAAAGAGTTGCACTGGCTCGAGCTTTGGTAATAAAGCCTGACATACTGCTATTTGATGAACCTCTATCAAATCTTGATGAAAAATTAAGAGTGTCCATGAGGCAAAGTATAAAAAAACTACAGCGAGAACTGGGTATTACAAGCATTTATGTAACTCATGACCAGGAAGAGGCTATGTCCATTGCAGACCGCATTACGGTTATGAACAAAGGAGAAATACAGCAGTGTGCATCACCAAATGAAATTTATAGAAATCCTAAAAATTCCTTTGTAGCAAGTTTTGTTGGTCAGGCAAATTTGTTTAACTGTCAAGTACAAAACAATAGCAAAATGAAATATATAAATGTTTTCAATAAAAAAATAAATATTAAAAATGATATAAATGACGAAACAGTTACTGCGATGATTCGTCCGGAACATCTTCATATAGACAAATATAAAGGCGAAGTTGAAGGTGTGGTAGATTTTAAAGAAGAATTGGGGCTTATAACCCGTTATCAGATAAAAATTGGACAGGAGAATATTTCTCTTGATGAGCTTAATGCGTCGGAACATCATACTTTGGTTGTTGGAGAAAAAATATTTATATCCTTCGGAGATAATGATGTGGTGATATTAAAAGAACAGTAAATCTTTTCTGTTAGCATGTTGTTTATAAAAAGTGGTATCTTTTTAGAATAACTTTTTCCATTAAGGCGCCAATTGCTTTGCTTGACCTCCTCTTTTGTATCTTTATAGGCATAATCAAAAACTAAAAATGGAAGAAAAGTACATTATAAGTTGCAGTACCGCCTGCATGCAGGTATAATGAAATTATTTATAGACACTTTAATTACTTTTCTAGTAAAATGATAAATTAATTTTGCTTGCGCCCAACGCTGCATTATTGAGAGGTGAATAGGCATGGAAAAGTTTACAATACGCCTAGGAAATATACAGCATATGACTAACCAATTTTCTGACGGTTTGACATTTTTGCTTGTTTTAAAGGGAAGTGTTACTCTAAAAAGCCCAAGCAAGAATATTGAACTTTTAGAAAACCACATTGCACTTATAAATCATGGAGACTTATATACATTGAGAGGCTCTATATCAAACATTGTTTTGATTGTAAATCCTAACAGAAGTTTACTGAACCAATTGGTTATAGGAGTAACAAAAGAGCGATACAGCTGTGATTCGAGTCTTTCTAATGAGGCTACTGAGCCTCTTTATGATTCATTGCGCCGCAGAATAATGAGGATGGCTTTGCTTTATTACCGCGGTGACGACGGATTTTTGCTCCTGATGTCTTCTGAACTTTTACAGATACTTTACATTTTAAAGCTTCATTTTAAGCAAGCTGTTTTAACTGCAGAAAAAAATGTGATTCCAAAACGTTTGGGGAAAATAGCTGAATATATGCAGGAACACTATGCTCAATCCTTAACGTTGAAAAGTGTTTCAAAGGAGTTTTATATTTCTCCTGAATATTTATCAAGGCTGTTTAAAAAGGAAATTGGGATTACGTTTTCTGGATACCTAAATACATTGAGACTGGAAAATGCAAAGGATGACTTGCGTCTTTCTTCTCTATCTGTAACTAGAATTGCCTTATCTCACGGTTTCTCCAGTGTGGGGGCATTCAATAATTTATTTGTCAATAAATTTCAATGCACGCCAAAGGAGTATCGGATAAAATTTCATGATAAAGAAGATTTTGATAGCAATAATTTTTTCTTAAAAACTGATTCAGATGATCCTTTAAGCACTTTGCTAAAATTTATGGATGCTTACGAGGAACCACCAAAAGACATTAGTATGTGGAAGGTGCAGCTCAACAATGCAAACCTTTCACCTCTGGTTCTTCCGGAATTTTGCGTAGATGTTGGTCAGTTACATTTCCTCATGATAAAGGATTTAGAAAGTCAGCTTATAAGAGCTAAAGAAGAGATACATATAAAGTATCTATCTTTTGATAATTTGTTTTCTCCATCATATATTACAAGTATATTTAGCTTTTATGACGCATTAAACTTATTGACAAGGCTAAGGGATTGGGGCATAGTGCCGTGGGTTAGAATTGATATAGAGCGTGATGATTTAGATGAGACTTTACTGCATGATATTTGCAAGTATTTTGGAAGTGAATACTTAGGAAAATGGAGGGTTGAATTCATCATCAAATCACAAGAACATAAGGAAAAACTTCAAAATATATATGAAAATTTAAAGAATGTAGTTCCAAATGCGTACACAGGGATAAAAATCACATCTGATATGATGGCAGATGATATGTATGGATTTGACGAAGGTTTTTTGAAGAAAATCTGCAAATTTGTGACTACTGAATCAAATCCAAACGATGCAATGACGCCTATGGATGCGGTATCCTTTGAGCAGTTTCAAAGAAATTTTCATTTGCATACAGTGGCAAAACTAAAAATATGGATGAAACAAAATAATATAGATTCGCCTATTTGGTTTTCTAAATGGAATACTCTTACCGGTCGCTCTGCCGTTGAAGCCGGAGAATTTCACAGGACTGCGCTTATAACGCACACAATTTTAAGTTTAAAGAGCCAAGTGGAAGGTTTGACACTTCAATTAAATTTGAAGGACCATTTGCAGCCGGAAAAATTAATAACTCAACCGTTGTCATTGTATTTGTATAAGCAAATTAAGCGTTCCTTATTTTTTGTTGCACGAGCAATAGGCAAGTTAGGGAATGAAATTATACTTGATAAAGAAGGAGTTTTGTTGACACGCCAAAGCAAAGGCTGTTATGTTGCTTTGTTATATCATCCACGTTACATGGATCCTTTTGAATCATTAGAAAACATTAGGAAAGAACGGTACAATTGCAACGTTCAGTTAACAATTGCTGGGCTCCCAAGAGGAAAATATCAAATAAAAAGGCTATATATGGATAAAGAGAACGGATCTACTTATCGAACTTGGAAAAAGGTTGACTTAACATATGTGGATAATGATGTAATCAGCTATCTAGAAGGAGCAAACAACCCTTCTGTATCTATGGAAATTGTGCATGTAGAAGATGAATTCTTACTTAAGCAGTCACTTTCTCTAAATTCTACAGCACTATGTTTAATCAGATTGCTTGAAAATGAATAAGTGTGGCAAAATTAAAGCAAAAGGTCAATAATCTTTGTTAATTATTGACCTTTTGCTTTTGTTTTGTGTTTTTTGGTCATAATTTAAAGCAAATTTTACAATAAATAGTATAGAAATTTTAGTATTTATATATGTATAATTAATATATTACTTTGAACAAGGGGAAGCTCATATGAAATATAAAACTTCTAAACTTGCAATATGGGCCGCAAAGACGTGCAGTGTCATAATGTGGAATGAATTTAGATACCCACAACCTGTTAAAGGGAGATACAATATTACCGGCTCAAAATTAGAAAAACTAAAATGGGCTTACCGCTGCTGGGTAAAACAAATTGAAGTTGCAGAAAAAAATTCAGGTATTGAGGCTTATTTTAAAAAACAGGATTTAAATTTTAAATTACCTCCTGGATTTGAAAGAATGAATAAAATTACTATTTCTGCAGGAGGGGATTTGATGGCAGTAGATTGCCTCACCCCACAAAGCTGTCGACATTTTTTCGACAGAGTCAAAGATTTTTATTTTACTGCTGATCTTACGTGTGCAAACTTAGAGTCAACAATTACTTCAGAAGGTCCTATCGGAAGAAATCAAGTAATAGGGTATCCACCAAAAATGAACACTTGTGAGGATATGATGGATATTTTTCAAGACGGTGGAAGGGGAATAGACTATTACTCTACAGCCAATAATCATTGCTATGATTATGGTGAGCAAGGATTACTGGACACATTGGAATGCCTTGATAAAAGAAATGTGTATTATTCAGGTACAAACAGAAGCAAGCAAGATCAAGAGGATGTTTTAGTGGTAGAAAAAAATGGCATTAAGATAGCGATGCTTTCTTACACCTGTGATATGAATGGCAATGAATATGACAAAAAACACTTGATAAACGAAGTGAGGTTCAATGATGAAAACGTTGACCTATCTTTAGTTCAAAGGCACATTAATAAAGCTAGGGAAAAATCTGCAGACATAATTGTGGCATCTATTCATTGGGGATGGGAATTTGAGATGTATCCTCATAAAAATATTATCCAGGAAGCTAAAAAAATATGTGATATGGGGGTAGATATTATCCTTGGATCTCACCCACATGTGAGTCAGCCAATGGAAAACTATAGAACTATTGATGGAAGAAATTGTTTAATTATTTATTCATTAGGCGATTTTGTCAGCTATCATCCGCTTTCAAAGAATTCTAAACTTACTTATATTGTGCGTTTAGATATAGAAAAAGGCAAACTAAAAGGCGACTTGAAAACATTTGCAACCAACCTTTTGATAAAGCCTGTGTATATTTTTTGCGAAAATCTTGGGGGAGATAATTATGATTGCAGGCTTATCCCTTTCAAAGAAGTATTGGAGGACAATAAATCAGACGGAAATTATCAATATAAATTGA
Source organism: Sedimentibacter sp. (assembly GCA_018436705.1). GTDB lineage: Bacteria > Bacillota > Clostridia > Tissierellales > Sedimentibacteraceae > Sedimentibacter. Next base: position 404,839 of record JAHDLA010000004.1, on the reverse strand, counting down.
CTGATGAAGAGCGCAAGGATCTTTCTAGATTAAAGTCAAAAGTATGGGATAAAATTTTGATGCCTGAAAAAACAGGCAATATTATTAAGTATTAAAAGGAGGCTCATATGGATTTTCAATTATTGGATACCATTATTAAAAATAAAAAAAATATTTTTCAAAATGTAAGTAATAGTATATGGGGATTTGCAGAAATGCGTTTTCAAGAGTATAAATCATCTGAATTACAGTGTGAAACATTAAAGCAAGAGGGGTTTGATGTGGAAGAGGGGATTGGGGGAATCCCCTCGGCATTTAAGGCAAAGTTTGGAAAAGGATGTCCTGTGATTGCTTTTTTAGGAGAATATGATGCATTGCCTCAACTGTCACAGAAGGCAGATATAATGCATAAAGAGCCTGTAGTTCCAGATGCGCCAGGGCATGGCTGTGGACATCAGCTCTTGGGAGCCGGATGTATGCAGGCTGCGGTTGCTGTAAAGGACTACTTGCTGGAAAATCCTGCTGGCGGTACTGTTATATACTACGGCTGTCCTGGAGAAGAAGGGGGCGCAGGCAAAGCATTTATGGTAAGGGAAGGATGCTTTGAAGAATGTGACATTTGTTTTGCATGGCATCCTTATGCTGCTACATTTGGTTCCGTTTCAACATTGGCAAATGCCAGAATTGAATACCATTTTACAGGGAAAGCTTCCCATGCTGCGACAACACCTCATTTGGGGCGCTCTGCACTGGATGCAGTGGAACTGATGAACGTAGGTGCAAATTTTCTTAGAGAACACATGATTCCGGAAGCAAGGGTGCATTACGCTATAACCAATACTGGCGGAGATGCTCCAAATGTTGTTCAAGCAGAATCCACCGTACTATATTCTATCAGGGCACCTAGAATAAATCAGGTGTATGAATTGGTAGAACGTGTAAACGATATTGCTAAAGGTGCAGCATTAATGACAGGAACATCTGTTGATATTAAAATAGGAAGTGCTTATGCAGACGTGCTTCAGAATAAAACTCTAGACAATCTAGTATTTAAGCATATGCAGCAGGTTTTTCCTCTGGCATATACAAAAGAAGAACTGGAATATGCCGAAAAATTTAAAGAAGTAGGCGATCCAAAAGAGTGGATAATGTATCAAAACTTGGCGGCAAAAGTTTCGGGTGAAAAGGGTGCCTCTCTATTTAAAGGAGCAATGGCTGATTTTTGTATGCCTCCTATGCCAATGAAAGCAGGTTCCAGCGACGTTGGTGATGTAAGCTGGAATGTACCCTCGTCTTGGTTTGGAGTAGCTTGTTTTGCTTTGGGAACAAGTGCGCATTCTTGGCAGGCAGTTGCACAAGGCAAATCTGCTATTGCTCATAGGGGCATGACAGCAGCAGCAACTATAATGGCTCGTGCTGCTTTGGAGATTATTGAAAATCCACAAATCGTACAAACTGCCAAGGCTGATATGGAAAAGGCAAAAAACGGAGAAGAATATTGCACTTTAATTCCGAATGAAACAAAATTCGGTAGTTTTTAATAAAAATATACAGGGAGGATTGTATGAATAAGTTATATTCGTATGTTGCAAATAGCAGTATAATGGTTTTATTTTGCGGCCTTGCAATTATTGTTGTACTGATACAGGCAGTGATATTTTTTCGCATAGGATGGAAGCGTGCTCTTGTCCTTGGCTTTACAAAAGAAGAACTTAAAAGAGTGGTTAAAAGTAGTGCAATTTTTTCCATTGTTCCATCTTTACCGATTCTTATTAGCTATGTTATTTTGTTGCCCGCATTGGGTAAGTTTTTCCCTTGGCTGCGCCTCAGTGTAATTGGTTCTGCTGCATATGAAACCATGGTGGCCAACATGGCGGTAACCTCTTTTGGGTTTGACAGCCTTGGAAATGCGGATTTTGAGCCGGAAATTTTTGGGGCTTTATTATGGGTTGTTACATTGGGGGTGTTTTTATCATCTATGACAGTACTGGTTTTAAAGAAATATGATTCAAAAATGCAATCCATTACCAGCGAAGGCAACAGTTTTGGCGGTGCAATTCCAAATATAATGTTTTTGGGAATGATGGCAACACTATCTGCACCTTACCTCACGGATGTAACAAACATACCTTCTATTTTAACAATAGCATCCTCTGCTGCTGCAATGATAACTATGAATAAAATAGGTGAAAAACATAAAGCAGTAAAAGAATTTGCATTTTCCAGCAGTATGATTGTGGGTATGACCACTGCTTGCATTGTTAGTGCTATAATACAATAAGGAGGATATCAATGGAAGACAGTAAACAAACTTTATTGAACAAGAAACAATTTGAAAATAAAATACATAATTTAGGTATTGTATCTACGTTGGTTGTGTGGAGCTTTTTCATGTTGGTGCCAATCGCCATAACCATAGGATTTAAATTAAAAATTGATCTTGCATTAACGCTAAAGACAGTTGTTCCAATAGCTTTAATATTTATGGTTACAGGTTTGTGCGAAAAACTTTCCATGACGCCTATTATTGGTCCAGGTGCCGTGTATCTGGCATCTTCTACCGGTAATATTCAAAATATGAAGCTTCCTGCTGCGTTAAATGCCATGAATATTACTGAATGTGAAGAGGGCAGCGAAAAGGGTCGCGTTATTTCTATTATTGCAGTAGCCACATCATCTTTTGTGACGACCATTATTGTTTTTGCTGGCATGCTATTCTTGGCACCAATAATAACACCTTTATTGACCAATCCTTTAATTACACCGGCTTTTGATAATATATTTCCAGCTTTGGTGGGGCCAATGGTTATTCCAGTAGTTTTAAAGAATATAAAAGTAGCTTCTTTGCCTGTAGGACTTGCAATTATTTTTGCGATTGCTTTGGGAAGTACGTATACTTCTGTTCAAAGTATTATTATGGTGGCAGTTATTCTTATTTCACTGGGGGTATATAAAGCGGTCTTAGGAAAAAAGAAAGATTCACCCGTTAAACAATAATATTTAGTTTTTTAATTTTGTAATATAAATTTTTTGACAAAGCTATTTATATATGCTAAAATTCATATAAGAAATAAGGGGAGCCGCAACAGGCTGAGAGGAAGTATTTATATTTCGACCCTAATAACCTGATTTGGATAATGCCAACGTAGGGATAATGCATTGAGCTTAGATTAATGTGAAATATCGTGTTGGTGTTTCGCATTTTTTATTTCTTATAAATTCTTTATTATAGCTTTGAGACAGATTTGTAATCACCAGGCAAAGGGGGAGCGCCCTGGGCCTGAGTCTTTAGAGTTTAAAATAAACAGCGATGGGAGTCCGTGTGCGGACTGAGAGGAAGCAATTGAGCTTCGACCGGCCTGAAATAGTTTGTACAGGTTTTAAGTCGCTGTTTTGTCATGCCTAGAACCTTTCATATATTTCAGAGAAATTTATCTTAAGAGAGGTTTAAAAAATGACAAGAAAATCTTCACTGTTTAAAACTGTAGTCCTTTCCATGCTTGTTGCAATCGGAGTAGTAATTTCACCGATTCTCAGAGTTGAAGGGCTGTGTCCTACTGCTCATCTAATAAATATTGTTTGCTCAGTATTGCTTGGACCATGGTATTCACTTCTTTGCGCTGTTATGATAGGAATAATACGAATGATATTTATGGGAATCCCTCCACTTGCTCTAACAGGTGCAGTATTCGGCGCGTTTCTTTCCGGAATTTTTTATCGAGCTTCAAAGGGTAAAATAATATTTGCCGTTATAGGTGAAATATTTGGTACAGGTGTTATCGGGGCAATTGTGTCATATCCTGTAATGGCATTGATATGGGGCAGAACAGGTCTTACATGGATGTTTTATGTTCCTTCGTTCATAACAGCTACAATAATGGGAGGTATGGCAGCATACGTATTGTTAAAGGCTTTAAGTAGGAACGGAATGTTACTGAAATTTCAAAAAAGCTTAGGAGTTAATGTTTATGATAAACCAACTTGTAAAAATAAAGTCACAGATTAAAACAGACAGTCCTTTGATACATTGTATAACAAATCCAATATCAATCAATGACTGTGCGAATATTGTCTTAGCTGCCGGAGCCAAGCCCATAATGGCAGAACATCCTGATGAGGTTGAGGAAATAACGGCCTTATCACAGGCGTTAGCTGTAAATTTAGGGAACATAACAGATGTAAGGATAAAGTCTATGATGCTTTCAGGAAAAGTGGCAGCCATAAGTAAAATTCCTTCAATAATAGATGTTGTGGGAGTGGGGTGCAGCAACTTGAGGCTTAATTATGCCAAGGAATATATATGTAAGAACAAACCATCTGCAATAAAGGGAAACATGTCAGAAATAAAATCACTTTGCAATATGGATTCGCATTCTGTGGGAATAGATGCCGGAAATGATGACGCAATAAATGCGAATACTTTAGTAAGAAATTCTGAAATTGTCAGAGAGCTGTCATTGGCCACAGGGGCGGTAGTCGTTGCTACCGGAAAAATTGATATAATAAGTGACGGAAGAAAAACATATTCAATTAAAAACGGTATTGAAATTATGTCTCATATAACCGGTACAGGATGTATGCTCAATGTTTTAATTGCAAGCTATATTTCCTCTGGTAGGATATTAGAGGGCGTAATATTAGGTACGGCTGTTTTGGGAATTAGCGGCGAATTGTCCAAGGACGCAAAGGGTACCGGAAGTTTTAAAACAGCATTGTTGGATAATCTTTATACTTTGACAGATAAATCTATTAGAGAATCTATTAAATTGGAGGAAGTAACCATATGAAATTTGATACTACATTGTATTTTGTCACGGACAGCACAGGAAAGACAGAGAATGAATTTTTGGATGTTGTTGAAAAAGCCTGCAAAGGTGGGGTAACCCTTATACAGCTGAGGGAAAAAAACTTAACCGGAAGAGAGTATTTGGAACTTGCGTTGAATACTAAGGTTATTACAGACAAGTACAATATACAGCTTATCATAGATGACAGAATTGATGTAGCAATAGCATCAGATGTTTCTGGAGTCCATGTGGGACAAAGTGATATTCCCGTGAGCTACGCAAGAAAGCTAATGGGGAAAAATAAAATTGTAGGTGCCACGGCAAAAACCGTAGAACAGGCACTTGAGGCATATGAACAGGGAGCAGACTATCTGGGAGTTGGAGCAATATATCCGACTACAACTAAGGTTGCTACACGTATAACAGATGTTAGCACATTGAACGATATTTGCAGAGCAGTACCTATTCCTGTTGTTGCAATTGGCGGTTTGAATATAAATAATATTGATATCCTAAAAGAAAGTCCCATAAAGGGAATTTCCGTAGTTTCAGCTGTTATGAAGTCCATAGATCCAGAAAAATCTGCTATGGATTTAAAGAAAAAAGTTGCTGATATGTTGGATAAATAATGCTTACATATTTTGTTTTGTGGCGTTAATTTAATATAGAAATATTTAAAAATTGGACATCCATTTTATCAACACGGCATTATCAATTAAGCTTGCGTCAAAGCGATAATGAGCTGTTACATCCATTGTTGTCCTATTCAGGTAATTTTCTTCACGTTTAGGCTGCCCGGAGTTATGTATAATATAAGCGTGTCCATTTTTATTGCGCTTGTCGGAAACAATGCCAATGTGTTTATTGTTTCCGAAGATTACTATATCTCCTGGCTGCCATTCTTCAATATTGTTAATATCTGTTGTTAGTGGGACGGCATATTCATCAAAAAATACGTGAAGATTTCCTACGCGGCGAAAATCGATATTGCTGTCTATTCGAGTAATATTGGCGTACGCTTCCGTCCTTTTTTGTATATCTGCGTCAACCATGTCTTTCAGGGAGTATCCTGCATTTTTAAATGCCCTCCATACAACATCTGTGCACACTCCGATGTTATCGGGAGGATATCCGCTTGCATGGTAGCTTCCGTCATATTTAGGGTGATTTTCGGCATCTGCTCTGGCTCCCAGGAGAAGGTCCTCATAGTCATCTAAACCGTTTTCATTGAAGTCAATAGAGCTGATAACTGTCTCTATGCCGAAGTCCTCCGCTGTGTAAGATTTTTGCGGAATCAAGTTCCAATAATAGGCTGCAAATAGTACGGATGAAATGATCAATGAAAATATGATAATAAATAAAGTCTTATTTTTAAATTTCATAAGGCTTTCCTTTCTGTTTATATTTAACAATTTCCTTCATAAACATAATTTAAAACTTCTCGTGCAATGTTAGCAAGCTTGTATACAGAGGATGTTTTTGTAGCATGTGTATCTTTCATTTTATAACAAGGGAAAAAACGTGATATGTGTAAAGGTATGTTTTTATCTATAGAAGCAATAAATTTAGATAAATTTCTCATTTCATCCTCATTATCGTTTTCTCCTGGAATTATCAAAGTTGTTATTTCTATATGGCTGGTGCTTGCTGCCAGCTTAATAAAGTTTTTGACAGTTTCGAAGTTTCCTCCTATTTTATTATAGAAATATTCAGTGAAACCCTTCAAATCAATATTTAATGCATCCATGAGCGGAAGAAGTTCATTTATTGGTTCTCCGAAGAAGCATCCGTTAGTCACCAATACATTCTTTAAATTGTTTTCTTTTGCTAAAATGGCACAATCTCTTACATATTCGTAGCCTACGAGAGGTTCATTGTAAGTGTAGGCGATGCCTATATTTCCTTCAGGTTTTAAATCTACAGCTGCTCTGACTAAATCATCAGGCTTTATAAATTGATATTTTATGTCGTCCTTTCCTGACATGGATATTTCATAATTCTGACAGAATGAACACTTCAGGTTGCAGCCGAAGCTGCCCACAGACAAAATGCTGCTGCCGGGGAAGAAATTTCTGAGGGGTTTCTTTTCTATAGGATCTAAAGCAATAGCGGAAACCATTCCATAATTTATCGGGAGAACTTTACCGTTAATATTACTTCTGGCTTTGCAAGCGCCTACTTGATTTTCATCCAGCTTGCAATGATGGGGACATATATTACATTCTACTTTGTTCATTTATGCCTAACCACCTCAAATCTTTCCATTCTATAGTTCTCATTAGAATTAATCCCTGCTTTTTTTAGAGCAATGCTCACTTGTTGCTCCGGCGTATCAATTCCTTCTAAATTGGGCAGCAACAATCCACTTTTCCTGCCTTTTGATACAATGACTCCATATTTTTTAGGATCTAGTTCATTCGTTGAACTAATAGCTTCTTTTTCACCTAGTATGTCAACAGAATATTCAATTTTATTTAGTTCCTTTTTTGTTACGGGACTGAACCTTGGGTCTTCTAAACCTGAACTTATTGCATTCTGAATAATTTCATTGGCTATGCTGTCTGTTGTGGGTATAATTGTACCTATACAGCCTCTGAGCTGTCCGTTTAACTTTAATGAAACAAATACACCGGCTTGATTTTGATACATTTCTACAGGCAAATCTTCAGGAATGTTAATTTTATTTTGGTTCAACACATAATTCTCAAGAGAGCTTCTTGCTAAACGCACATATTCATCTTCATTTGACATAATATGTTTTAATCGTTCTTCTTCTTTTTTATTAAACATATCCGCAAATCGCCTGTTCTCGTCGTTGCCTTTTATTTCAAATGATGCAACAGCATATCCGACTCCAAAGGGTCCCTCATAGGAAAGAAGTTCTGAGGACACAGCCTTTTTGTCTAATGCTCCAGCCATAATAATAAAGGAACGTAGCCCGCATTCACCTGCATTTTCGCAAAATTCTTCATCAAAGGTTAAAAGAGGGAGAAAATCACCTTTTGATACAGCAGATGTAACTTCTTTATCAAACATTGGGCCTTCTTCCGCATATCCATATGGCCCCTCATCCTTAAGCATATGGGATAAATCGCCGCTTGCTATTATTACTGTTTTCTTGCCGGTTTCTTCTGCTGTTTTTGCTATGCATTTTCCAAAGTTATAATGTTCTACAGGAGATAAGCCTGATATTGATATGCGAACGATTTTGTAATCAGTATAGTACTTATTGATAAAATATAAAGGGATCATAGTTCCATGATCTAAGGACTTTCTTTTTTCTCCTAACGTTCCGGCAGGGATTCCTTCAATTTCTGCCGATGAAGATAAATTCTTTACAAAATCTTGGTCATATTCAGCTTCAAAGCTTATATCGAATCTTCCGAATTCTCTAAAGTCACCCTTAGCTTTATTCCCAGGGGAGACATGAATATAGTCAGAATACATTATTGAATGAGGTGTAGTAATTATAATGGTTTCAGGTTTTATTTTACCTATTTCTTCGGCTATTTTGTTATATGCCTTGACAGTTTTGGCAATCTTTATTTCTTGCCCGTTTCCCACCTTTGGGATAATTAACGGTGGATGGGGGACAATGTATGCACTTATAATTGACATTTTATCGCTCCTTTGAATTACTTATCTTTATCATATTATAACATATATTTGGTAAATTAGACTCTAAAAAGTAAAATACAGAAGCATAAACAGGCATACAAAATGCTAATACAAAAACATAACAGCTCTTTTTAAAATATCGCTACCTAAAAAAGAGCTGTTACCATAATTATTTTAAGATTTTTTACAACTAGAAATGAATTATCGGCTTATTTTATACACATCGCTGAACAATACATGTTTTATTTTGTGAAGTTCTTTATCTGATAAATTTTGCGGATAATGCATTAACCTCAGTGCCGGGTTGATATCTGTTTTCCTCAGCGGTGGTTGTACATATTCAATATTGCTTAATGTAAATCCTAAGCGCTTATAAAACTCTATCCTGCGCTTTGCAATAGGAGTATTATTAGCTTCAACTTCTATAACGACCGGACCTTTTACAGATTTTAAATAATTGCGCATTATTTTAGTTCCCATTCCGCTTCCTCTCAAATCAGGGGTTACACAAAAATGCTCAATATAGTGAACATACTTAAAAATCCATTCTGCGATAAATGCCTGTACTTCATTATCTGAGCGAAGAGCCATGACCTTATAATTTTGTTTGTTAAATAAGTCAAGTTCACCGTCAAAGCTGCGATATTCTTCAGATGGAAAAGATTCCTGCATTAATCTGTATATATCGTAGAATTCTTTAGGTTTTACTGTTTCCATACTTTCTCACCTCTTTCTCATTTAACTAATTGTCATTCAGATGAGGAGGTTGTTAAAAGCATTGCTTATTATGCTGTATTGAAAGAATTGATTTCAAATATTTGTTTATTAAAGGATATGTGTATGCAATTACATTTGAAATAAAAATGTAACTAATTATAATTTTTATGGATTGTATTAAAGATTACAAAGTGTAGTTCGGATTATCATTAGCAAGAACTGCATAAAGATTATAAATACAATTTTAAAATCGGTATTTTTAGAAAAAACCGGATATGAAATAATATTTATTAAGCTGAAAGCTTTTGGCACGCTAAAAACCGCACCTCTCATCTGACAACTATATCTATATGTTAATATAAATTTTACCAATTGTCAATACAGGCAGACATTTGGGACTTTCCATTACGAATATAAGGTGCCATTATCTATGTGCCAAAAGCTTAAATTTTATTTTATTTCGTATATTTTTTGAAGGGAATAAATTGATAAATTTCCGTTGCAGGCATAAGCTACAGTGCACACTATAACAAAGTAAGGCAAATATTCATAGCCAAAGACTTCTGCGCCAATTATCATTGGAGCAATCAGTGTGTTTGTAGCGCCGGCAAATACTGCGGAATATCCTAATGCTGCAGCAAAATACACTGGCATATTAAGTATAGAAGCTAAGACTACCCCAAGAGATGCTCCTATGGAAAATAGTGGAGTAACCTCGCCGCCCTGAAAACCTGCAGCCAAAGTAACTACTGTAAATACTAGCTTCAATGCAAAGTCCCAAGTATATATGCCATTATCGAAGCTCATGGAAATCAGGTTTGTTCCAAGCCCGGAATATCTACCGTTCCATAATAACAGTGAAAAACAACTCACTGCAACTCCAATAACAAAAATTCGTATAAGCGGATTTTTCATGCGGTCGGCAAAAATTATCTTAAGTTTATGCAAGTACATTGTAAACAGTCTGCCTGTAATTCCAAAAGAAATTCCAAGTGCAATAAGCTTCAACGCTAACAGCAGCGAAAAAGTAACATTATCCGATAGCATAAAAGAAAACTTTTCCAAACCACATATATTTGCGGTAAAGCTTGCAGTAAAAGAAGCTGCTAGTGCAGGAAGCATTGCTTTATTTTCTAAGACGCCTGCCGTAAGCACCTCCACAGCAAAGAAAGCTGCTGCAATTGGCGTCCTGAACAGGCCTCCAAAACCTGCGGACATACCGACAATCAATAGTAATTTTCTATCAACATTGGTTAAAATTCGCCTGCCTGCTTCGTAAGATAGTGCTCCGCCAACCTGTATGGCAACGCCCTCTCTTCCTGCACTTCCTCCGAATAAATGTGTAAGCCAGGTTCCTATAATGGAAAATGGGATTAGCCTAAGAGGTATATTGTCACTTGTGCCATGACCTGCCTCAAATATTAAGCTCATGCCCTTTGCGCTATTTTTTCCGAATTCCTTGTAGCACCAAACAATTAAAACACCTATTATTCCTAAAAAAGGAATTAGCTGATAGGGGTGTTCCATTCTAAAATCCGTAATCCAGATTAGTATACGCCCAAATAAAGCATCAACCAAGCCTACAGCAATTCCCACAGGTATAGCAAATAGCGTTAGCAATACTATCTCACTATAATCATTATAACTTTTTGGTGAAATTCTCAATTTAATGTCCTCCAATTATGTTTTATTGTGTACAGATGTGTTTTAATTCATTTGAGATAAATTAAAACAAAAACTGATGCATCTGCAAATTTACAGAAGTCATCAGCTTAAAAGCGGTTCAGGTTAAAACCTTGGGAGAACATCATTCCCAGCATAAATATAGCAATAGAATTTCATAAAATTTATTATACATTCCTATAAATTATCTTTCAACTGTAAATATATGGATATATAAAGACGAATAAGCGTTTAGAGTATTGTAGAAATACAAATTGGTATTAAATTTATTATTAAGTATAATTTTATTTTATATTAAATAAGTTAATTAGAATTAAAGGTTATTGGACAAGGGCACATGTCAATGTGTATAATATGTAAAGGTTTACAGACAAAAAGAAAGCTGGTGTACTATTGAAAAGGAACAAGAAAATAGTGCTTGTGTCACACTGTATATTAAATGTTAACGCTAAGGTTTATGGTATTGCTACGGAACCTGCTGGATGTAGGCAAATAGTTTCTGAGCTGTTGAATAACGGATATGGAATTGTGCAGCTGCCTTGCGTTGAGCAAAGCTGCTTTGGAATCAGACGCTGGGGACAGGTTAAGGAACAGATGAATTTTCCGGGGTTTAGGTCAAAATGTTATGAACTGCTGAACCCTGTAATTGGGCAGGTAGCAGACTTTTATAATAACGGATATGAAATAGCCGCAGTAATTGGCTTAGATGGAAGCCCTGCATGCGGTGTTAACTACACATGTACCGGTAATTGGGGCGGTGAAATAGGAGATGGATATGGTTTGCAATCCAAAATTAAGTCTTTGGATAAGCTGCCTGAATATGGTGTCATGATGGAAGTGCTAGCTGAAATGCTGGATGGCTCCGGAATAGTTACAAAATTTCTGTCAGTAGATGAAAGCAATCCAGAAGCATCTACCCAGGAACTTATTTCTAAATTAATAGGATAATTTTAAAACCTAAGCGGTTTTAATTATTATAAAATAACTCTAGGAGAGGCATAAAGTGAAAAAAACATTTAAACTTATTTTAACAGTAATGGTAATTGTGCTGTCTTTATTTGCACTGACAGCTTGTGCTACAGATGCAAATAACGAAGTAAACAATGATATGGAAAATAATGAGGCGGCTGACACTTCGCTGCAGTCGGTAATCGACAGCAAGGTTTTGCGTGTTGGTCTGTGTCCGGAATATCCACCATTTGAAAGTATTAATGAAAATAATGAAATTGTAGGCTTTGATCCGAGCCTTGCAACTGCAATTGCGGATGAAATAGGTGTTAAGGCTGAATTTGTTAATACTCCATGGGAAGGGTTAATTGCAGGAGTCAACAATGGTGATTTTGACATTATTATGTCAGCTATGTCACCGGAGGAAGCAACATCTGCAACGGATGCCGTTGAACTTAGTGATAATTACTATACACTGGGTGATGTAATAGTAGTTAAGGCCGAAAATGATGAAATTAAAAGCAAAGAAGACTTAGCAGGTAAAATAATTGGAATTCAAGATGCTTCATCTGCAGCGCAGGCAGCTGAAAAATTACCTGAAATGGGTATTGAAGTAGCTGAAATTAAGCATTACAACAGAAATGCAGACGCTTACGCAGAGCTTGTAAACGGCAGAATAGATGCAATTGTAGTTGGTGTAACTTATGCTAATGGGCAGGCAAAAAATAATCCAGAGTTCAAGGTTGTGAATGATCCAATTCAGGAGATTGGTCTAGCAGTTGTGGCTAAAGACGGGTCAGTTGCATTAATTGAAAAAATAGAAGAAGTTCTTAGTAAATTAAAAGAAAACGGAACATATGACAGTATAGCTGTAGAATGGCTTGCTGTAGAGTAATATGCTGATGAATTTTATAAGCTGACTGCTTAGCAGTTGGCTTATAGTTTTTAAGGAGTTTATATGCGAAATTTAGATTTTACGGTGATAAAACCTTTCATGCATCTGTTGCCTTCTGCTGTTGCCATTACATTGAAGGTTGGTATAGGTGCATTTTTTTTGACATTGTTAATAGCCATAGCTGTAGGAAGTCTGCGAACTAGAAAGTTGTACAAACCTATTCACTTTCTGCTGGCGGCATATGTTGAATTTTTTAGGGGAACTCCGCTACTTATACAGCTTTTTGTTGTATATTACGGTCTTCCGTCTTTTGGAATAAAAATAGGCACTATTCCTGCTTCGATTCTTACTATGGGGCTAAATAGTGGTGCATACCTATCTGAGGTGGTTAGAGCATCAATCCTATCAATCGATAAAGGACAGTATGAGGCGGCAGCAATGCTTGGATACAGCAATACTCAAACTACGGTTCATATTATTTTGCCGCAGGCACTTAGAATAGCGGTACCATCGTTTATGAATGGTTTCTCATCAATAATAAAGGAAACTTCGATTACGTCAGTGCTGCCTATTGTGGAACTTACAAAGCTGGGCAATCAAATCTATGCAAAAACATACCACCCTTTTGAAATATATATTACTATGGCGATTATATATTTTGCTATGACTTATTCTGTAACCTTTTTTGCAAAATGGCTGGAAAGGAGGTTATCAGTATGGGTGAAAAAATAATAGAAGTTTGTAATTTATCTAAAAGTTATGGAGATACGCAAGTCCTGAAAGCATTGAACATGCAGATTGAAAAAGGTGAGGTTGTGGCAATAATAGGGTCAAGCGGCAGTGGTAAAAGTACATTGGTGCGTTGCATTGCAGGATTAGAAAATATTGACGGTGGAAAGATCATGCTTAGAGGGCAAAGAATAAGCGGAACAAAAAGTACCAATGGCAAAGTTGGGATGGTATTTCAGAATTTTAATTTATTTCCTCACTACAAAGTTGGTGAAAATGTGAGTATGCCTCTTAAAACTGTTTTAAAATACAGCGATGAGGAAGCGGAAGAAAAAAGCAGAACGATGCTGGACAGAGTACATATGCTAGATAAGCTAAATCAGTATCCCAATAATTTATCAGGGGGTCAGCAGCAAAGAGTTGCAATTGCCAGGGCATTGGCATTAGGGCCGGAAGTTATGATTTTCGACGAACCTACTTCCTCATTGGATCCAGAACTTTCCCATGAAGTTTTTGAGACAATAAGCGATTTGGCAAAGGAAGGGCAGACAATGCTTATTGTAACGCATCAAATTAATGCAGTCAGACGTTTTGCAACAAGAATGGTGTTTTTGAGTAAGGGCAATATTGAAGTGGAGGGAACACCTGATTATATTTTCAACCAATCAAAAAACTATGATTTAAAGCACTTTCTTAAGCAGGTTTCTTTTGAGGATATATAGCATCAAAATAAAAAAACGGTTTTAGCCTTTTGAGGTTAACCCTTTTTTTATGTGGCTAATTTTATAAATTAAAGTTAAAAAAATAAAAAGTACTATTTTTAGTATAAACATGATATTATTTTCAGAGTGAGTTTAGTAGCTAATACAGGACATAAATGGTTGGGAAATAACGTTATTATTATATGGAGGAGAATATTGTGAATACTTACAGCATTGAAGTTTCGGGAGTAAAAAGGGAACTTAACATAGTTCAAATAAATGATAAATTAAGGATAGCCAGTTTTGTTATTTTGGGCGATACGGAAGTAGTGTGCGCTGCAGCTAAGGATATAGTAAAAAAGCTACCTCCGGTTGATTATCTTGTGACAGCCGAAGCTAAGGGGATTCCTTTAACGTTTGAAATATCAAGATTATTAAATATGAAAAAATACATCGTAGTTCGTAAGAGCGTAAAGCCTTATATGGACAAACCAATTATCGACGAAGTAGTTTCTATAACAACCCAGAAAAAGCAGGAGCTGGTATTAGATGAAAAAGACGCTGACGAAATAAAAGGAAAAAGGGTTGCAATTATAGATGATGTTATAAGCACCGGTGAATCAATAGCAGCAATTGAAAGGTTAGTTAATTCTGTAGGTGGCATTGTAACTGCGAAAGCGGCCATACTTGCGGAGGGGGATGCCTCAAAGCGAGATGATATTATTTTTTTGGAGGCGCTGCCTGTTTTTAATAGATGATTAATATTGACCAGCCTCCCGAGAGGAAATAAGCACGAGAGGCCGACTGATATTTAGCTAGTTTTTCCGATAATAAGATTTACTTTTGCAGAAAATTCTTCCCATTCCTTTTTTTTATTGTACAAGTACATTCTGCCTTTCTTCGTTATTTTATAGTATCTTCTTATTCGCTTGTTTTCCATGGCATAGGTTGCGGATTTTATTAGTTCCTCATTTTCCATGGCATGCAAAATAGGATATATGGTTCCTTCCTTCAGAACAAACGTACCGTAGGATTTAGCTTCAAGCTCTCTGATAATTTCATATCCATATCTGCTTCCAGATTCTATAATTGCCAGAACGAGCATTCTGGTATTGCCTCTTATGAGGCTGTTGTCTATTTTCATAAAGTATCCTCCAATACATATGTAATCTATGCTTTTATAATACATAGTTTACATATGTATGTCAATAGACTAAATATACTTTGTTTCTGTAGAAAACGTATTCTAACTTTATTAACTTACAATAATCACTATGATTAGTTTGATTTTAATCGTTACCATTATTTTGCTTGAATTCCAAACGTTATTTTGATATATTTTTATCAAACATATTTAGCTATTTTAAAGGGGAGAATCATATGCATGAAAAAACAAGAGAATTTATTGACGGTATTTTAACAAAGTATTGCTGTGAAAAAAAAGAAATTATCAACATTATTCAAGAGGTTCAAAATGGATATAATTATTTGCCTGAGGATGTGCTGGTTTATATAGCGAAAAAGCTAGATGTAAGCCAATCCAAAATCTATGGTGTTGCTACATTTTATGAAAATTTCTCTCTTGATGCAAAGGGTAAAAACATTATTAAAATTTGTGACGGAACGGCATGCCATGTCAGAAAATCTATTCCTATATTGAATGCGGTGAACAAAGAATTAGGATTATCTGAAAAAAAGAAAACGACGGATGATATGATGTTTACGGTTGAAACTGTATCCTGCCTTGGAGCCTGCGGCCTTGCACCGGTAATGACAGTTAACGGTAACGTACATCCAAAGATGACGCCGGAATCAGCGGTAGAACTGATCAGAAACATTAGAAAGGGGAATCTATAAATGTTTATCAAGACGTACGCAGATTTGGAAGCATATGAAGAAATTTTTAAAAACTCTCTATCGAAGCAAAGAATAAAAGTACTGGTATGCGGAGGAACAGGCTGTGTAGCCGGCGGATCCATCGATATTTATAATGAACTGACAAGACTTGTTAATGAAAATGGTAATTTGGCAAGCGTAGATCTTGTAAAAGAGGACGAAGGCACAAGTGTGAAAAAAAGCGGATGTCATGGATTTTGTGAAGCGGGACCTCTTGTAAGAATTGAACCATATAATTATCTGTATTTGAGAGTAAAAACGGAGGATTGTAAAGATATATTTGATGAAACTATCCTTAAGGGAAAGCCTGTTGAAAGATTGATGCATCATGAAAATGGGAGACTGTATAAAACGCAGGAGGACATACCTTTTTATCATAAGCAGACTAGACTTGTATTGGAAAATTGCGGTCATATGGATGCAGAGAATATTCAGGAGTGCATAGGAAGAGGTGGATATAAGTCATTGATACAAATTTTCAGCTCAATGCAGCCCAAAGACGTATGCAAAGCGATTCAGGATTCCGGGCTCAGAGGAAGGGGAGGCGGAGGCTATCCAGCCGGTAAAAAGTGGAGCCAAGTTTTATCTCAGGCAAATCCCGTTAAGTATGTAGTTTGCAACGGCGATGAAGGAGACCCCGGAGCTTTCATGGATCGAAGCATAATGGAGGGTGATCCTCACAAGATTATTGAGGGGATGATAATTGCCGGATATGCTGCAGGAGCGCATACAGGATATATTTATGTGAGAGCCGAATATCCTCTTGCAGTTGAAAGGCTTAAAATTGCTATTGAGCAAGCTGAGAAATACGGATTGCTAGGTAAAAATATTTTAAGTTCAGGATTTGATTTTGATCTTCATATTAATAAGGGTGCCGGAGCATTTGTGTGCGGAGAAGGAAGTGCTCTTACAGCATCTATAGAAGGGGATCGTGGGATGCCGAGGGTTAAGCCTCCCAGAACTGTTGAGCACGGTCTGTTTTCATGTCCTACTGTATTGAATAACGTTGAAACATTTGCAAATGTCCCCTTCATTATTAGCAAGGGCGTTGATGAGTACAGAAAATACGGAACCAAGAATAGTCCCGGAACAAAGGCGTTTGCACTTACAGGTAATGTTGTCAATACGGGACTTATAGAGGTCCCGATGGGAACAACGCTTAGAGAGGTAGTATTTGATATAGGAGGAGGTATTCCGGACGGCAAAAGGTTTAAGGCTGTACAAATCGGCGGACCTTCAGGCGGGTGCCTAACCTTTGATGAAAGCCACCTCGATATGCCTTTAAGCTTTGATTCGTTGAAAAAAGCGGGAGCAATGATAGGTTCCGGCGGATTGGTTGTTATGAATGAAGATACTTGTATGGTTGAAGTTGCAAGATTTTTTATGAGCTTTACACAGCGTGAATCCTGCGGTAAATGCATCCCCTGCAGGGAAGGAACTAAAAGAATGCTGGAAATACTCGAAAAAATAATTTCAGGAAGAGGAACATTGGAAGACTTGGACTTATTAAAGGAAATTGCAGATACGGTTAAGCATACTGCGTTGTGCGGACTTGGAAAAACAGCTGCAAACCCTGTGCTCAGTACACTGGAGTGTTTTTATGATGAATATCGGGCGCACGTAGTGGACAAAGTATGCCCTTCAAAGCAGTGCAAGAAGTTAATGACTATTGAAATAGATTCGAATTTATGCATGGGATGTTCAAAATGTGCCAGAAACTGTCCGGTTAATGCAATAAGTGGAAAAATTAAGGAAACATTTACAATAGACGCTAAAAAATGCATTAAATGCGGGGCCTGCATAGAGTCGTGTGCGTTTAAAGCAATCAAGGAGGTATAGACATGGGTGGAATAATAATTATCGACGGGAGAAAAGTGACGTATACTAATCAAAAAAATATTTTGAGTGTAATAAGAGATTCAGGAATTGATTTGCCTACCTTTTGCTATCATTCGGAACTAAGTATATACGGCGCCTGCAGAATGTGCTCTGTTGAAACGTCCAAGGGTGAAATAATAGCATCCTGCTCAGAGCCTCCGAAGGACGGCATGGAAATATATACGAATTCTCCTAGAATACGCAGGTACAGAAAAATGATTTTAGAACTTTTGCTTTCCAATCACGATAAGGACTGTACAACCTGTGAGCGTACAGGTAAATGCCAGCTTCAAAAATTGTCCAAAAGGTATGGGATGAATCGGAACAGATTCAAGCAACTGTCACAAAATAATCATATAGATAATTCCAGCCCAAGCATTGTAAGAAATCCTAACAAATGCATTAAATGCGGCGATTGCGTGATGGTATGCGAGGAAATTCAGGGGATAGGTGCGCTTGGCTTTGTAAATAGAGGTTCGGATGTAATTATCCAGCCTGCATTTAATAAAAAACTTGCGGAGACTAACTGTGTAAACTGCGGACAATGCCGTATCGTTTGTCCTACGGGAGCTATTACAATAAAAAATGAAACAGAAAAATTATGGGAGGCTCTGTATGATAAATGCAAAAGAGTCATAGTGCAGATTGCGCCGGCTGTAAGAGTTGCATTAAGTGAAGAATTTGGTCAGAAACCAGGGCATGTCTCTACAGGCAAAATTGTAGCAGTTCTTAAAAAGCTCGGAGCAGAAGAGGTTTTTGACACTACACTGTCAGCGGATTTAACGGTTATTGAAGAAAGCAACGAATTTCTCGAGAGATATTCAAAAGGGGAAAATCTGCCTCTATTTACTTCCTGCTGTCCCGGGTGGGTAAAATTTGCGGAAAACAGGTATCCAGAGCTTAAAAATAATATTTCCAGCTGTAAATCGCCTCAGCAAATGTTTGGAACTGTTCTTAGGGAATATTACAAATCTAAAGATGCAGAGGATGGCAGAGATACGTTTATTGTATCAATTATGCCGTGTACAGCAAAAAAAGCAGAAGCTGCAAGGCCTGAGTTTTCCCACGACGGTGTTAGGGAGGTTGATCTTGTCATAACAACTCAAGAGCTTGCAATAATGATAAAAGAAATTGGCATTAAGTTTGATGAAATAGAAGAAGAGGCAATGGATATGCCTTTTGGAACAGGCTCTGGTGCAGGAGTTATTTTTGGAACTACAGGGGGGGTAACCGAAGCAGTGTTGCGTAAAGTGCTGAAAAATAAATTCGGCAAAGAAGACTGTGAAATTATTTATGGCAGTGTGCGTGGGCTTGAATCTGTTAAGGAGGCAAATGTAACTGTTGATGGAAACGAGTTTAGTATAGCCGTGGTACATGGATTGAAAAATGCCGACAACCTAATCAAGCAGATTAAAAGCGGTGAAAAACAGTATGATTTGATTGAAATAATGGCTTGCAATGGAGGCTGCATTGCAGGCGGAGGTCAACCCACTCCAAAACTTATAACCAGAGAAACAAGGATTTTGAGAGCTAAAGGTCTCTATAGCATTGATAAAACTAATCTTATTAAAAATTCTGAGGACAATTATATTGCTAAAAATATTTTTGATACTGTTATGAAGGATAAAAGACATATGCTTCACGTAAATAATCACAATTAAAGTATTCATGCAATAGGCTGATTTTGCAACAAGGCTTTATAAAGAGCGCATTCGGAAGTAGATGCTAATAGGGATTAGTTCTTCAAGAAAATAAAAAACGCTGCGGATTGTTAGATGTTCGCAACGTTTTTATTTACTCTATGTTTTAAGTTTTTATTTAGTTATTATTTGATTTGATTTCTGTTATGTCAGGTTTAACAAGCATCGAGTAGTTTGTGTCATAAATTACAAAACCCGGTTTTGCATTTGGCGGTTTTTTTACATTTGATTTCTTTGTGTAGTCAATCTCCACGGCTCCGGAGTTTCTTCCTTTGCTATAATAGGCAGCGATTTGGGCAGCTTCAACATATTCGTTGTCTGTAAGCTCGTCTCCATTTGTTTTTATTATTACATGAGAACCGGGCATGTTTTTGGCATGGAACCAGTAATCATCTTTTTTACCTACTTTGAAAGTAAGGGTGTCATTTTGAATGTTGTTTTTTCCAACCAAAATTTCATGTCCGCCTGACGATATATACGCAGTAAATTCAGGTTTGTATTCTTTTTGCTTTTTTACTTTTGATTTCTTTTTCATTATTCCTTCAGCAATTAATTCATTATATATCTCATCCAAATCGTCGGTTGTTTCGCACGATTCTATAGAATAAAGAATATTTTCAAGGTATCGAATTTCGTTTAAAGATGATTCTATCAGCTTTTGAAGTTCTTCTACAGCATGTTTAAGCTTATTATAACGCTTGAAAAACTTTTGGCTGTTCATAGATAAATTAAGCTTTGGGTCCAATGGAATAGTAATTTCTCTTTGTTCCGGATCGTAATAATTTATCACCGTAAGCTTGTTCTTTTCAGGCTTTCTGTGCAGATTTGCCAGTATCAGCTCTCCGTATATTTTATATTTTTCGCGATCTTCAGCATTTAACAGCTCAGTTCTTTGTTTTTCAACCTTTTTTTTGATTCTGTCTATTTTTGTATTCATACTTTTAATCAAGCTGGAAACTCGCTGATTAATTTTGTTTTTGTTGTCCTTCTCATAGAAATAGTCGTCCAAAAGGTTTCCGGGATTATCGTATTGCTTTTTATCGCAAGATTTTAAATACTCAACATCCAAGCAATAAAAATAAGTTTGGTTTGAAGTCTTATCTAGATAAAAGTTAAATGAGAAGTTGTTCGATTTAACTTTGTTTATAATAAAATTAAAAGCATTCCACAGATTTCTTTTCTGATCTGAAGTAAGTTCGCCAATGTAAGTACTTTCATTTAAATTTGCCAAATGACAAATTTCTCTGCTAATGAACGGGCTGAGTCCTATAAACGTTTTATAGAAAAAATTATAGATTAATAAACCTGAATTTGATTCGTTCAGCGCATCAGCAAAAGTATCTTCTGAAATTTCCAGGGTAGGTTTTTTATCCTGTTCCGGCGGTATAACGTACTTTATTCCCGGATATATCTGGCGTACCGAGCTTACATTTTCTGCAACTCTTTTTATTGAATCGATTATTAGGGAAGTATCAGAATTTATAAAAATAATATTGCTGTGCTTGCCCATTATTTCAATTATTAAGGATTTATGTACTGTTGTATCAAGTTCATCCTTGCACTCAAAGGTAAGTTCAAGTATTCGGTCAAAATTTATCTGGTGCACATTGGTTATGCGGGCTCCAATGAGATGCTTTCTCAATAGCATGCAAAACATTGGAGGCTGGTCAGGATTTTTCCTCGTTATATTAGTAATGTGCAGGCGAGGGTTGCTGCTTGCCGATGTCATCAGAAGCTTGTAATTTTCACCGTTGTTTCTTATGTGTATAACTATTTCATTTTTATCAGGCTGGTAGATTTTATCTACACGCCCTCCTATTAGTTTTTTATATAAATCATTTTTTATGCTGTTTAAAAAAATTCCGTCAAGTGACATTTAAAAACCTCCGTTCTATTGTATATTGTACCTTAAAAAACTTTTTATGTCATTGAAATATTTTATTTTTTGTTTACTATTTGATTTTTAATGTTATAATAAATATCATATATTCCAGTTATTTGAAAAACTGCGGCGTATGTTTTAATAAAAGATAATAAATCTTTTGATTTTGCATCATATTGATAAAGTAATTCATAAAACAGTACATTAAGAAAAAAATTTTGGGAGAAAAAAATGGCGAATATATTGAGCATGACCGGTTATGGCAAAGGCGAGCACAATGATGGGAAACGAGTTATAACTGCGGAAATAAAAACCATAAACAACAGATATTGCGATATCAGCGTTAAAACACCTAGACATTTACGCTTTTTCGAGGATAATATAAGAAAAATCTTGAAAAACAGCATTCAAAGAGGTAGAATAGATGTATATATAAGCATAGACTATTTAAGTGAATCTGATACTGTAATAGTTCCTAACCTTTGTCTTGCCAAGCAATACAAAGATGCTATCGACGAAATAAAGAATGAACTGAATATCAGCAGCAATGTTTCACTGGATACCATTATAAGGTTTCAGGATGTTCTTATGGCAAAAGAAGATACGGATGATGAAGAGGAGCTTAAAACATGTGTTGAAGCGGCGATGAACAATGCAGTGAAAAATCTTATTGCAATGAGAGCTGCCGAAGGCAAGCAGCTTGAAGCCGATATCAGATCAAGCATGGAGAAAATACTTTTGCTGATGGAAGAAATTTCGAAAAATTCTCTGACAGTTGTTGAGGACTATAAAGTTAAATTTGAAGCAAGGATAAAAGAGCTTCTCGGAAATAACCATGAGCTTGATGAAAACAGGCTTTATAATGAAATCGTAATTTATGCTGACAAAAGTGATATCAATGAAGAAATTGTTAGATTTAAGTCTCATATGTGTCAGCTGGGCGATGTGCTGGAGATCGGCGGAACAATAGGAAGGAAATTGGATTTCATTATTCAGGAATCAAACAGAGAAATTAACACGATCGGATCTAAAATAGGAAGACTTGAAATAATTCAAATTGTCGTAGAGATAAAGAACCTACTGGAAAAAATCAGAGAGCAAGTACAAAATATAGAATAGGAGAAGTTATATGGCAGGCAACACTATAAACATTGGGTTTGGGAATATAGCGTTATCTAATAGAATTATAGCAATTGTAAGTCCCGAATCAGCGCCCATAAAACGTGTCATACAAGAAACAAGAGAAAAGGGAAAGCTTATTGATGCTACATATGGCAGAAAGACAAGAGCAGTTATAATAACCGACTGTGAATACGTAATATTATCAGCTATTCAGCCTGATACGATGGCACAGAGATTTGAACATAACAACCACAATATTAAGTAAAGAGGTGCACGAATGGACAGCGGATTATTAGTGGTAATTTCAGGTCCTTCAGGGGCAGGCAAGGGCACCATATGCAAAAAGCTTAAAGAAGCGATGAAGGATTTAAAAGTCTCGGTGTCGGCCACTACAAGAAAGCCAAGAGAAGGTGAAAAAGAAGGGGTAAGTTATTTTTTTTTGAAAGAGGATGAGTTCGTAAAAAAAATTAATAATGATGAGTTCCTTGAATATGCAAGAGTTTACGGAAATTATTATGGTACACCGAAAAAAGAGGTGTTTAAACAGCTTGAAGAAGGAAATGATATTATACTAGAGATAGATATACAAGGAGCTCTACAGGTCAAAAAAAACTACCCTAGAGGAGTTTTCGTATTTATACTGCCTCCCTCGCTAAAAGAACTTAAGAATAGAATTGAAGGAAGAGGTACTGATTCAAAGGAAGTAATATTTAAAAGAATGCAGTGTGCATGTGATGAGTTAAATTATGCTTTTGAATATGACTATGTTGTTTTAAATGATGAGGTTGAATCGGCAGTTGAAAAAATTAAATGCATTATTAATGCAGAAAAAAATCGAGCAATAAGGAAAAAATCGATTATAAACAAAATCAGAGAGGTATAGTATGAGAAAAATATCAATTGATGAACTGATAGATATGGTGGATAGCAGATATTCTCTTGTTACAATAGTTTCAAAAAGAGCAAGGCAGATTATAGATGGTTCGGAAGCACTGGTAGAAACGAACTCTATAAAGCCGTTGGCTGTTGCAATAGAAGAATTCTATGAGCATAAGTACGATCCGATTTACGATTATGATCAATACATGAAAAACCTTCAGGAATCAAAAGCCAATGAAAAACCTTCAGAAGAATCTGAAGGGCAGTCTGGTGAGGATGATGGAGAGCAGGAAGCTGAAGATGTTCAAGAAACTGAAGAGAATAAGGAAGAACAATAATATAGGCGGACAGCATGAGCTGTCCTCTTTTTATGTGCAGAGATATTAAGTATCAAAATCCTATGGCTATTTCCAATTTATTCGTATATAATTAATATATGGAATTTGTGTTTAATAACAATAGGGAGGCCTTTATGTATAAACGTATTATTTCTATAATTCTGTGCATGTGTCTGTTGATAACAGCATGCTCCGGGAAAAATAAACCTGTAAATGAACCTGTGGCAGAAAATGATGAAACACCTGTTGTATCAACTGAAGATATGTACGAACTGACTGCACTTAAATCTGACAATCAGGGTATCGATACAGAATCGGGGTTTCAGCTTACGTCAAAAAAGGACATAAATGAAAAATATATAAAAGAAAACCTTAATATACTGCCTGAAGAGAACTATAAAGTTGATAAAATTTCTTCAACAGTATACAATATTCTGCCGTTGTCCAAGCTCGAAAATAACAAGGTGTACCAGGTTAAAATCAGTGATACCGGCTACGATTACTCGTGGGCGTTTCAGACGAAGAAAAAATTTGAGATTGAGAGTACCATTCCGGAGGATAAGAGCACTTATGTTCCTTTAAACTCAGGGATAGAGTTGTACCTTTCAATGAACAATTTCACGGATATAGAAGATTTCTTTGAAATCAGCCCAAAGGTTGAAGGAAGATTCATAAAAAATGACAGCTCAATTATATTTGTACCTGAACAGATGGAAAAAAGCACAATCTACACTGTAACGATTAAAAAAGGATTCGGACTTGCGGACGGAAGCGAGTCTTTGGATGATGAGTATGTTTTTTCATTTAAAACACAGTCTGACGGAGAACCTCAGTTTTTTTTTGAAAGACCTATTATAAATATTTACAAAGATAATCCCAAAATTATCGACGCCTATGTAGGTGATGAGAGCAAAGAAAAAGAATTTAATATAAACATATATCAATACAAAGGCGCAGATGAATTTGCAGAAGATGTCTATAGTTTTGCAGAAACGGGAAATTATCCTAAGGATATATCTGAAAAAAAGATGTCATTGATGCAATCAGTGAAACAGAGTCCTTACATGGTGGATACATCGCGTTATTACAGAAATGCATTTTTTGAATTGCCTGACGATTTGGAAAAGGGTTACTACCTGCTTGAATTTGGATCGGCAGAAACAGACAGTAAACAGTATCTTTTTTTGCAGATAAATGACATGCTTATTTACAATGCAATATTTAGTAATCAATTCATGGTATTTGCCTGCGACGGAAATACAAGTAAAGAAATTAAGAATGCAAATGTTGTATTAAACGGGGAATCAATAGGCATGACTGATGAAAAAGGAGTTCTTGTTTTTGAAACGGATTCTGAAAAACTTAAATCAATGAAACTTCGAGTAACATCTAAAGGCTTGAATGACTTTATTTATGCTGAAAGTTTGTATATTGGCAATTACTACTATAGAAGTATGTATAACCAAAGTAAGTATTTTATGTATATGGACACGGACAGAAGTGTGTACATGCCTAATGATACTGTGAATGTATGGGGATTTGCAAAACTGAGAAACAACAAATCGTTAAATAAAGTAAAGCTTGAACTGGTGGATGGAAGAGCTGAATTGGTTTTGGATACTAAGTATGTGGATCTGTCAAATGTAGGAACTTATGAAGCTAATTTTGATTTAAATAACGTTACTTCAGAATATTTAACAATAAAAGCATATGACAATTACCAGTTGATTTCCAGTAAATATATTTCAGTCCGAAAATATACAAAACCTTTGTACAGATTGAAGGGAAAGGTTGACAAAAAATATGTATTTAGAGGAGAAAAGATAAACTATAAAATAAATTCGGAATTTTTTAACGGCCCGCCAGTTCCGAACATAGAGCTTAATTTCAATGCGTTTAGTTATTATGGATATGAGACTGAATACGAAGGAATGGACCAGATTCTGAAGCTTGATGAAAATGGAGAATATTCATTTGATGTTAATACGGATGTAAAAAGCAAAGGCTGGAAACCCGTTACAATATCTTTGGAGAGCTACAATAATGAAGCTGAGGATGCACCAGTGCATTTGAGAGATACTGTTGAAATATTTCCGAAGCACGAGATGCTAGAGATTGAACAGGATATAAATGACCCTCATTCGGTAGATATACTGCTACATAAGATGAATATTGAAGGTTACAGCCAAAACGACTACGATTATAAAAACTTGCGTGGAATGCCTTTGGATGGCAGTGTTAATGTTACTGTAACCGAAAGATATTATCAAAAAGTAAAAGTAGGAGAGCAGTACGATTTTATTAATAAGGTCAATAAAATAGAATATGATTATAATTTTGTAGAAAATGATGTGTATTCCGATTATGTGGATGTTCATTCCGGAAAGGCAAATTTTACAATTCCTGAATTTCATGAAGACAGGAATTATACTGTAACAGCCTACTATGATGATTTAAATGGCGGAATAGTGGAAGAAATCTATTTAAGAGGCAAAGGATACAATTATGGTGGTTATTATGAATTAAGCGGAGATATAGGAGATGAATTTCGACTTAATGATACTGCAAACATTCAACTGATATACGAAAATGAAAATGTTGAAAATATTGAAAATGATAATTTGTTTGCAGTATTTATGAGAAACGGACTTATCGATTATTCTGTATCAGAAAACACAGATATGAAAGTAAAATTTGATGAGGATTTCATTCCTAACGTATATATTAATGGTATATACGTAAAAAACGGATACATATATCCTATTGAAGATCACGACGTATTGTATTACGACAGAACGGAAAGAGAATTAAAGCTGGACATAAAAACAGATAAGGAAAAATATAAACCGGGAGAGGATGTTACGATAAAAATTAATGCCTCGGATGAACATGGCAGGCCATGCAAAGCAGATGTTAACATAAGCGTGGTTGACGAAGCATACTTCGCCATGTTCCCTAAAAATGTTAATACTCTTAATGCGTTATACTCTTATTCTTGGGATAATGGGCTAATTAGAAGCTATGTTTCAAATATAGATTTGAGCGAAGAAAAATCGCAAGCCGAAATGGGAGGAGGCGGAGGAGAAGACAGCCTCTTCCGGGATGAATTTGAAGATACCAACTTTTTTAGAACAGTAACTACAGACAGTAAGGGTAATGCGGAGGTTAAATTCAAACTTGCAGACAATCTGACTTCATGGAGAATTACATACCAGGGAATTTCCGATAAGCTTTATGCCGGAAGCGGTAAAAAGAATATAACTGTCAGCCTTCCATTCTATGTTGATATAATAATGGGAAGCGAATATCTTTTGGATGATAAAATCAGCTCTGCTTTTAGAGTATTCGGGACAGATGTCAAAGAAGGCGATGAAGTAGAATATGAAATTACCGTTGTAAATAAGGACACAGAGAAAGAAACCACTTATGCGGCAGCAGGGTATGCAGGTGATTACACCAGCATTGATCTTGGCAATCTTGATGAGGGACAATATGATATATATGTTAGAGCTAAATCTGGCGGAAACCAAGATGGAATACGCGAGGAATTCAGCGTAGTAGATTCTGCTGTTTACTTTAACAATACTAACTATTACCGCCTCAGTGACAGCACAGTGCTTGATAATGTATATTCCCACGCTGTAATTACTCTGTTCAATGAGAGTACATCAGATTTCTATAATAGCTTGAGCGATATATCATTTTCAGATGGAAATAGAATAGATCAAACAGTGTGCTCAATGCTTGCGACTGAATATATAAACAGATATTTTGATATGGATTTGTACTTTGACGAGGAAAAAATGCTTAATGAAATAAGCAAGTATGAGACGGAATCAGGAGGTATCAAACTGTTTCCGTATTCATCATCGGATGTTCAACTTACAGCAAAGATGGTTCACACTTTGAATAGTGACTATAAAGAAAGTAAAATGAAGCTGTATTTTAATAATATATTAAAAGAAGAAGAGTACAGTGCAGATACAGCTGCAGCGTTGTGGGGATTGAGTAAGTACAAGGAACCTGTGCTCCTCGCAGTTAATGGTCTTTTGGAATCAGAAGAACTTGGAATCAGGGATAAAATTTATCTGTACTTAGCGTTGGCAGATCTTGGAGATAATGAAACGGCGAAAAAATATTACAAAGAGATAATATCAAGTTTGGAAGAATCTGGAGACTACTTGTATTACGGAAACGGTAAAAGCGATCTGGATAATTACGAAATAACCGCACTACTGGCAGTATTGGGGGGCAAGGTACATGATTACGATACATCAGATAGGTTGTTTAAATACATATATAATGAACCGTCAATCTACACGCTTAGCAATATTGAGCAGCTGATATATGTAATGAACAGGGATATTATGCAACTTGATGAAGTAAAAGACTTGTTCGGTCAAGTGACTGTTTCTGTAAATGGCGAAAACAAAAAATATAAATTGAAGCTGTTTGAAAGAGAAAGCTTTGCTGTGAAAAAGGATGATATAGGAGATGTTAAGTTCAGCGGAATTAAAGGGAGTATAGCATGCAATGTTGATGCTATAGGCAACAAGGATGATCTTGAAAAGAACAAAACCGACGATTTTTCTATTTTAGTTAATTATAGTAATGCGAATACAAATGAGAATAAAGCAGAATATAATCAATCTGATATAGTCAAAGTAATCATTTCTCCGATAATAAATGCCGATATTGAAAGAGGATATTATGAAATTACCTACATAGTTCCTGCCGGCTTCAGATATATGGAGGGCTACAAGGATTCATACTATCTAAATCAAAACGGTCAGAAGCTTGTATCTCAATATTATTACAGCAAAGAATATTGTGACAGAGATATAGTACTCTATATGCAGGCGGTACAAAAAGGGAAATACACTGTTGATTATGCCGTAATTAAGGAATATTTCGGAAACAAGCTTAATTATATCGAAAAATCATCTTTGACCATTAATTAAGAGGAAGGTATAAAATGCATGTAAAGAAACATGTCACTGTTTCAATAGTATTAATAGTTACTTTAATATTATTGATTGCGGGAAAGATTAACGTTGAAGGAAATAACGATAATGTGTATTATCGAAGAGCCGAAAATCTGAAGTGCATATATTACAATGAAAAGGACTTCATAAATATAAAGGATTTTGAAACAAAGGTCAATGCTGGCAGTATACGGGGATGTATACTGCCGCACCATTTGACTGCCAAGGATTTAATTCATGAAGTGTTTCAAAATATTGTAAATAACAAATACGAAACTGTGGTTTTAATCGGACCCGACCATGAAAGCATTGACGCAGGCAAGACTTTTACAACGCTAAAAAACTGGCAGACTCCATTTGGAATTCTTAAAACAGATAAAAAAATAACATCAGAACTGTTGAAAAATGATTTTATAGAAGAAAGTGATTATAAATTAACTTATGAGCATTCTATTTCCGGTATAATTCCATTTGTGAAATATTATTTAGGAGATGCTCAAGTTGTATCACTTGCCATAACGAAGCAGATAAAGCAAAATGATATAGAACATATGGTTCAGTATATTTGCGAAAATGTTGATATAGACAAGACGATTTTTATTTCATCCGTGGACTTTTCTCATTATCTCGATTTGGACAGTGCAAACAGAATGGATTCAATAACTATGGAGGCCATAGAAAGGCGAGACATTAATAAAATTATGACATTTTCCAATGACAACCTGGATTCTCCTCCAAGCATAGTTATGATTTTGAAAATCATGAACAGTTTAGGGGCAGAGAATACATGTATGCTCAATCACAGCAATACGGAATTGATTGTTAAAAAAAGTATGGAAGAGACGACCAGTTACCTGACATATCTATTTTATTGAGCAGTCTATTTATGCAATAAAAACAAATTAAAGGTTTTAAAAGCTAATATATATGATATAATAAAATGCAAAAACAATGATCGGCAGGCTACTTTAAAGGACATCATTAATTAATAACATCTTGGAGTATTTATGTATAACTACTTTGTTCAGGTAATTTTAAACAACAATTCAAAAAGTACAGACAGACTTTTTACCTATGCTGTTCCGGAAAAATATGAAAATATAGTTCAAACGGGAAAGAGGGTAAAGGTAAGTTTCGGGAGAAATAAGCACATGATTGATGCGCTGATAGTATCAGTGGAAAATTCATGCGACTTACCTGGTGGAAAGCTTAAAGAAATAATAGACGTATTGGATGATGAGGCTGTAGTTAGCGATGAAATGATTAAATTGTCATTTTGGATGAGAGAAAGATATATATGTAAGTACTCGGACAGTATAAGGCTTATGATTCCGTCAATGATACAATATAAGCACAATATTAGGCTAAAGATTATGGATTCGTGCCCTGAACAGTCAGAATTAAGTGAAAAAGAGAACGAGCTGCTTAAAATAATAAAATCAGGCGTTTCCGAATTGGACAAATTAAAAAAGGCATATGGTGGATATGACGTATATAGCCTGATTGAAAGTCTGAAGCAAAAGAACGCAGTTAAGGAAGTGAGCAGCGAGAGAATAGGTGCAAAAAGTGCATATGAAAAGTATGTGTTCCTTGCTGAGAATAAGGATCTAGAAGAATATAACATAAATAAGACGGAAAATCAGATTAAGGTAATAGAATATCTTAAGAAAAATGAGAAGGCAAGTTTTAAAATACTCTCATCGGAACTTGGCGTATCATCAGCTGTAATTACAAACCTAATTAAGAAAAACATATTGAAAGAAGAGTTCATACTGTATGATCATGATAATGACAGAAAGGCCTACAAAGGCTTATGTCTAAATGAAGAACAGCAAAATGCCTGTGACGAAATTATTTCGTCAGAAGATAAGGTGTTTTTGCTTCATGGTGTAACCGGCAGCGGTAAAACAGAAGTATATATGAATATAATAGAGCATTACATAAATGAAAATAAACAGTCTATTATGCTGGTCCCGGAAATATCACTTACAGCTCAGACTATTGATAGATTTGAAAAAAGATTTGGCAACAAAATTGCAGTATTTCACTCTAAGCTGACTAAGAAGGAAAAATTCATACAGTGGTACAAGGTATATAACCACGAGGTTGATGTTGTTATAGGAGCCCGCTCAGCAATTTTTGCTCCTATAAAAAATCTTGGTGTAATAGTAATCGATGAGGAGCATGAAGACAGCTATATTTCATCTACATCACCAAAATATGATACAACGGAGGTTGCAATAAAAATGTCCCACGAACTGGGAGGAAAAGTAATCCTTGGTTCGGCAACCCCTTCAATAAATTCATACTATATGGCGAGAAAAGGGCAGATTAAAAAAATCGATTTAAAAAAACGAGTTAATAATCAAATGCCTGATATTAAAATTATAGATATGAGCAGTGAACTTGACAAGGGTAACAATACCATAATAAGCGAGGAGCTGTATATAAGCATTAAAGAATCCCTCAAAAACCATGAGCAGGTAATATTGTTCTTAAACAAGAGGGGCTACTCTGGATTTGTTTCATGCAAGAAGTGTGGCTATGTTGCAAGGTGCGACCGCTGTGATGTTTCCATGACC
The DNA here is from genome assembly GCA_018436705.1 of Sedimentibacter sp. GTDB lineage: Bacteria > Bacillota > Clostridia > Tissierellales > Sedimentibacteraceae > Sedimentibacter. Next base: position 373,520 of record JAHDLA010000004.1, on the reverse strand, counting down.
TACCATGTAAGAGGTAATATGCTGAAATGCCATTACTGCGGAAGAACAAAAAAGATGTTATTTAAATGCCCGAAATGCGGCAGCGAAAAAATTGAGCAGTTCAGTGCAGGAACCCAGCATGTAGAGAAGCTAATCAAACAACTGTTTCCTAAGGCTGTAACTGAACGTATGGATTTTGATTCAATGACGGGTAAAGATTCCTACGAAAATATTTACAGAGAATTTAAAAAAGGAAAGATAGACATTTTAATCGGAACGCAAATGCTTGCAAAAGGTTTTGACTTTCCGGAGGTTACAACGGTTGGGGTTTTGTCTGCAGATGCAATCCTAAATCTACCTTTTTACAATTCCAGCGAGAAGACGTTCCAGCTTATAACCCAGGTCAGCGGAAGAGCCGGCAGAGGAAGCAAAAAAGGAAAAGTATTTGTGCAGACATATGAGCCTGAAAATTACATAATAAATGCGGCAAGGGACAATAACTATGATTTTTTTATAAATCAGGAGCTTAAATTAAGAAAAGAATTTGCATTTCCGCCTTTTATTAATATAATAAATATATGTCTTATTTCTAAAAATGAAGAGTTGGTTAATAAAACCGCTTTTGAGAAATATGAAGAAATCAAAGAGTCTGTTAAGCATATGGTTGAAGAAAGAAGCCTGCTTTTATACAGGCCAGTACCACATTCAATTTATAAGGTAAATAACGAGTATAGAATAAACCTGTTTATGAAGGCTTCCAATAATTCGCTTCATCAGCTGAGGAAAATACTTCGCAAAGTTTACATGGGAAAGGATATTGAGAATATCAGAGTAAGTATAAATATAAATACAGATACAATATAGATACTAGGAGGATTTATGGCATTAAGGAATTTAAGATATGAAGGCGATGAAATATTAAGAAAGAAAAGCAAGGAGATAGGTGCAGTTGATGACAGAATAAAGACACTTCTCGATGACATGCTGGAAACAATGTATGAAAATGACGGAGTAGGGCTTGCAGCACCTCAGGTTGGAATTTTGAAGCGCGCTGTTGTAATAGATGTAGATGACGGCAATGTGTATAAAATGGTTAATCCAAAGATAATAAAAAAATCTGGAGAGCAGCTTGGGCAAGAAGGATGTCTCAGTGTGCCTGAAAAGAAGGGCAATGTGAACAGACCTATGAATGTAACAGTTGAATATACAGATGATAGCGGAAAACCGGTTACATTGAAAGCAGAGGGTATTCTGGCAAGGGCAATATGCCATGAGGTTGATCACTTGGATGGAATATTATTTATAGACAGAGTAAAAAAATAAATAGGTGGTAAGATGAAAATAATTTTTATGGGAACTCCGGAATTTGCTGTTCCGACGCTAAAATTGCTTCATGAAAAGCATGAGGTAGCTTTGGTTGTGACTCAGCCTGATAAGCCATATGGCAGAGGGAAAAAACTAAAAAAATCCGAAGTTAAGGAAGAAGCTGAAAAGTTAGGCTTAGCTGTTTTTCAGCCCAATAAAATCAAAGATAAAGAAAATATTGAAATACTTAAATCACATAATCCGGATGCAATTGTAGTTGTTGCGTACGGACAGATACTAAGCAGGGAGATATTGGAGCTTCCTAAGTACGGATGCATCAACGTTCATGCTTCTCTGCTGCCGAAACTAAGAGGTGCTGCTCCCCTAAATTGGGCTATAATCAACGGAGAAACAAAGACAGGGGTAACCACCATGAAAATGGATGTTGGGCTTGATACAGGAGATATGCTGTTAAAAGCGGAAACTCACGTAGATGAAGATATGAATGTGGGTGCTCTTCATGATATTTTGATGCATAAGGGAGCGGAACTTTTAATTGAAACAATAGATAAACTGGAAAAAAATGAAATAATTCCTGAAAAGCAGGACGATTCACTTTCTGATTACGCGCCTATGTTTAACAACGAAAACCGCAGGATAAACTGGAATTCAGGCGCAAAGAATATTCACGATCTTGTAAGAGGACTGTCCCCATGGCCTGCCGCATATTTTACGATGGAAGAAAAGAAGGTAAAGGTATATGAAACAAAATATATCCAAGAAAAATCAAATCATGAACCGGGATATGTGATAAAGGCTGAAAGTGAAGGCATATATGTAGCTACTGCCGACGGGGTTGTAATATTGAAAGAAATACAGATGCCCGGAAAGAAGAAAATGAAAACCGACGCATACTTGAGAGGAAATAAATTTCCAGAGCATGTTGTTCTGAATTGAATATTGTAATGCAAACGGAGAGTAGATGTATTCATTTATTCTCTGTTTTTTATAATGAGTCTTATACTTGTTGTTCTTTACAAATTGATGGGATATTGCATAAAAATATGATACAATATAGTAAAGAAATTCGTTTTGAGGGAGCAAATATGAAAATTGCGATTATCGGATACAGCGGATCTGGCAAATCAACTTTAGCAGGTTTTTTGGGTGAAGTATACAGAAGCCCTGTTCTGTATATGGATACTATCCAGTTTGAGGCTGGATGGAAGGAACGAGACGAAGAAGCTGCCGTTAAATTGGTTAAGGATTTTTTGGACAGCAATAATAGCTGGATTGTTGATGGAAATTATACGAAGCTATTAAGAGAGCGGAGAATGGAAGAGTCAGATATGATTGTTTATATGAATTTCTCAAGAATCACATGTTTGTTTCAGGCATTTATCAGATACATGAAATACAAGGGAAAAGCTCGGGAAAGCATGGCCGAAGGATGTGACGAAAAGCTTGACTTTGAGTTTATAAAATGGATTTTGCATGATGGTAGGTCAAAGGCAAAGAAAAAGCAATATGCCGATACTATTAACAAGTACGGGCAAAAGGTTGTTATATTAAAAAACAGAAGAGAGACAGAAATTTTTTGTAATAGATTTAAAAAATTGCCCGCAGCTTAGCATGTATATATGGCAAATATTATTGGGTATAATAGTTTAATATATGATGTCGAGATGCATCTATAATAATGAAAGCAGGGGATTATATTGACTTCTAAAATAAAAAGAAGAGGATTTGATCCTGAGGATGTTAAGAGCTTTTCGGAAGAAAATGTTGAAAAGCTTAGAACTGCTCAGGAAGAAGTTCAGTGGCTTTTGGAAAGAGGTTATAAAATAAAGCCGGTTATAGGGTTGATAGGAAATCACTATCTCCTTACAGCAAGGGCGAGAACAGCTCTTCAAAGAACTACTTCAACAAGAGCTCAGTATGAAATGAGAAAGTCCTCAATGCTTCCTTGGCGTCAAGCAAGGGATGGCTGCTTATTTATTGACGGGTTTAACCTAATTATAACATTAGAGGTTGCACTGTCTGGAAGCGTTGTACTTCTCGGTAGAGACGGAGTGCTCAGAGATTTGGCAGGATTGAGAGGAACATACAAGGTAATCGACAAGACGGAGAAGGCTTTAGAGCTCATAGGCCGGGAGTTGAATGAACTTGAGGTGCCTGAGGTTAAATTTTATCTGGATTCGCCTGTGTCAAATTCAGGGAGGCTTAAAAGCAGGATTGCGGAGTGTTCTGAATCGTGGAATATGCCTGTTGATATAGAGCTTATACCAAATGTTGACGCAGTTTTATCAAAAATGGGAAGAATAGTGACCGGGGATTCAATTTTATTGGATGAGTGTAAAAGTTGGTTTAACTTATCAAAAAAAATTGTGGACGATTACATAAGAGATGCGTGGATTGTCAACCTGGAATAATAATATGCACAATACGAAGGGAGAAGCATGGACAAGAAAATTGAATTGGGGAAATATAAGAAGCCTTCTAATGAGGAAATAAGGCAAAAACTGACAGATGACCAGTATAATGTAACGCAAAAAAACTACACTGAGCCTCCATTTGACAACGAATATTGGAACAATATGGACAAGGGGATTTATGTAGATGTTGTGACGGGAATACCTCTTTTTATATCCGCAGACAAATTTGAGTCAGGGTGCGGCTGGCCCAGCTTTACAAAGCCAATAGACAAGGAACTGATCGTCTATAAAAGAGACAGGAGTTTTGGAATGGAGAGGACTGAGGTTAGAAGTAGGAACAGTGACTCGCACCTGGGTCATGTATTTAATGACGGACCAATTGAAGACGGAGGATTAAGATATTGTGTTAACAGTGCTGCGCTGAAATTTATACCATTGTCCCAAATGGAAAAGGAGGGCTATGGGGAATTTATTCAATTGATTAAGTGAGATATTGATAATTATGACGTAACATAAAGCATTGAAAATATATAATATAAGCTTATGAAGTACATATTAAATTTTTTAAAGGGGTGAAGTTTTTGAGCGATAAACGAGATAAATACTCAGTACAGTCGAAATAGTCTGCCGGCAGATTGTATTGAGGTTAATTAAGCTATAAAACATGTTGGCAGTTGCAGCTGTACTGAGTTAGTTTGATTTTAAAGATTGATTACACCGTCAAATTAATTAAAAGGAGCACAGTATGCATTGTTATAATAAATATATAAAAACGATTGAAAGACTTGAATTTACAATTACAAACGCCTGCACTGGAAAATGCAGACATTGTTCGCAGGGAGATTTGCCTGGGAACAAAAAAATTGATGAAGATAAAGCAGTAGAAGCATTGAAGGATATTGCGTCTTGTTATAATGTTAAGTCAGTAATGACATTTGGAGGAGAGGCGTTATTGTATCCTGAAATTGTATGCGCTATTCATAAAAAAGCTAGTGAATATAATATACCTAACCGACAGCTCATTACAAACGGATGTTTTTCAAAAAATGAAGAACGTATTGTTGAAGTTGCAAAAAAATTAAATGATTCTGGTGTCAATGATATTTTATTGTCTGTAGACTGCTTCCACGCTGAATTTCTTCCGCTAAAACTGGTGTACTGTTTTGCGCGGGCATTGTGTGAAAATTATGGTGGAAGATTAAGATTGCAGCCGACATGGGTAAAAGATAAGTCAGATGATAATATTTATAATACTAGGACAAAGGAATGCCTTGCATTTTTTGATGAGCTTCATATTGAAAGAAATGATGGAGATAGCATGTTTCCGTCAGGGAATGCTGTAAAGTATCTTTCGGAATACTTTGATAAGAAGCCGCTGAATATGAATTTTAAATGCGGAGACGAGCTGTATACCACACGTCTCGATATGGTAAATGAACTGGCGGTTGATTGCACAGGAGATGTCTTTGCCTGCAGTTTTCCTATCGGTAATATTATGGACAGCAGTATCCTAGAGATAATTCGTGAATATAATCCATATAAAAATATGTATACAAAGGCATTGCTGGAACGCGGCATATCCGGTATGATTAGGGTCGCAAAAAATAACGGTGTTGCCATTGATGTTTCAGATTATTATTCACCTTGCGAAGTATGCAGGGCTATATCAGGTGCTACAGGGAAAAATTAAAATATAACTAGTTACATACAAAACCCGGAAACGGTGCTTCCGGGTTTTGTTAATATTTGTTTTATGAAAAAACCTGACATTATATACTTGTGAATCCTATTATTAAGTAGGCGATTATGGCAATACTGCCGCATATAAGGGCATATGGCAACTGCGTTTTAACATGGTCGATATGATCTGCAGCAGCTCCTGTAGATGCGAGTATGGTAGTATCGGAAAGAGGCGAACAGTGATCGCCGAAAACTCCTCCTCCTGCTACAGCTGCGAAACATGACATGACTAATACTGTTACTTCTCCTCCAGTAAAGTTAAATGCCAAAGGAAGGGCGATAGGCATACATATTGCAAATGTTCCCCAGGAACTTCCCGTTGCAAATGCCATAATAGACGCAATTAAAAATATGATGCAGGGAAGAAGCTGAGGACTTAAGAATCCTTCACTGACAGAAATTATATAGTTTGCGGTTCCCATTGTCTTGCTGAGAGCATTGATGGAATATGCCAAAGCCAGTATAATTATGGCTGGGACAGCACCCTTTACTCCATCTGTAACAGTACCCATGATGACATTGAACGGAACACCCTGAATAAACATGCTTATTCCCATAAATATCATTACAAACAGAAATGCTTCCATTGTTTTGGCAGATTTCAATTTTATATAGGTACCTATGGCAATTGCCATAATCATTACAACAGGAAGTATAAAATTCAGAAATACTCTTTCCTTTATACCTTCATAGGGTTCCATTTCTGTAAGTTCTCTTCCAATTAGCGGATTGGCGCCGTCTCTTAAGACTTTTCCTTCATTAATTGCCCTTTCTTCAGCCTTTTTCATAGGACCGAAATCTTTAATTATACCTGAGGAAATTAGCCCTACAAATGCTATTGTTATCAGTGCATAAAAGTTAAACGGCATGGCACCGATGAACAGTTCCATGGCATCCTCCTGAGTAGCAATTGCTCCAATGCCGATTGCCAGCCCGCTCAAGTAGGCAGCCCATCCTGTTATAGGAACAAGTACACTTACGGGAGCTGCTCCGGAATCGGCAATATAAGACAGCTTTTCTCTGGATATTTTTGCCTTGTCGGAAATGTTTCTCATGGTAGTACCTACAAATAAAGGACTGAAAGAATCGCTGAAATATACGAAGACACCTAATATCCACGCAACAAGCTGAATAGATTTTCTGCTTAAATTTTTATTCTGAATATACTGTGAAAATCCTTGAATAGCACCTGTTTTTCTGAAAAATGCAACCAATATGGCTATAAATGTATTTAAGAGCATAACCCACGAAAAACTGGTTGTTCCTAAACTTGTTTTGAGCAGAGTTGGAAAACCCATAAGCCCCTGGCCTGCAAGCAATACTCCTACAATACATGCAAATGCCAATGAAACGACTGTGTTTCTTGTTGCGAATGACAATACTATTGCCAAAAGCGAGGGTACAATTGATATTATTCCCATGTTTACTACTTCTTCCATATTTACATTAACCTCCTATACTCAATTTATTATTTGATCTTGTAATTGTAGCCGGCGGTGCCGGATCAAGTTTTTCATTTGAAATGTTAAGTACTTCCTCCGGAGATATCCACGGTCTGTTTTGCAGAGCGCTGGTTTCCTCATGAGTAAGGTATCCTTTATAAGTAGTCATGCTTCTTCTAAGAAATCCATCATTGATACAGGCCTTTTCTATTCCATTATTCAGTATGCTTCTGATATGGGGAAGCACTGAAGCAGCATAAGCAACTGAGGTAGAGTTTGCAATGGCTCCCGGAATATTACTTACACAATAATGTACTACTCCCTCTTCGATATATCTTGGATTTTCGTGAGTCGTTTCTCTAAAGGTTTCTATCACTCCATAGTCATTACTTATATCTACAATAACCGAACCTTTCTGCATAGATTTTACCATTTCTCTGTCAATTAAAAATTCCTTGCTGCCTTTTGGCCATTTAACGCAGTTAATAACAAGGTCCATATCAGGCAGGAGCTTTTTAATATTGTACTTTGTTGATATCTGAGTATTTACCTTTTCGCTGTACATTTTACCTATTTCACGAAGGGTTGCAATATTTACATCCATAACTGTTACCCATGCTCCAAGAGATTGAAGAACCTGAAGCGAATTTTTTCCTACTATACCGCCTCCAAGTATCAGTACCTTTATACCAGGAGCTCCGGCAAGTCCGCTTACAAATTTACCTTTACCTCCGTTAATAGATAAAAGCGATTCGAGCCCCATAAGCGCTCCTTGTTTTCCGGCGGCTTCGCAATTAGGAGAGCCATATCTGTGAGAATCCTCTGCCGTAAACGAGATAACTTTTTTATCAAGCAATGCCTGAACCTCTTCTTTGTGGGCTGCAGGATGTATGCAAGTAAATATTACTTGATTTTCTTTCAAAAGTCCATATTCCATCGGTTCTATTTCTTTAACCTTTGCAACCAAATCGGATTTTTGGTATATTTCCTCCATGGTATCAACCATTTCAGCTCCTACATCTTCATATTCCTCATCACAAAAACCTGCTCCTGTACCTGCGTTTCTCTGCACAAGCACTTTATGTCCGTCTTCAACTATAGTCGCAACCTCTGATGGCGTGGCTATTACTCTGCATTCTCCCTGTTTTATGTCTTTCAATACGCCAAAAATCAAAATTTTTGCCTCCTTAAAAAGTATTTTAATTATTAGTTCAGCAATAAGCATGCCAACAATATAATTATTTAATTTTTTTATAAACTGTTAAATTTCAACGTAAGAAGCTTTTGGGGATTTTAGATAAAAATAATCGCAATAAAAAACGCCCATAAATGAGCGCTGTGCACATCATTTTTGGGCGCTACATAATGCCGTATTTTTTTATTTTTCTTTGCAATGTCTGCCTCGGGACATTTAAAATACCTGCAGCTTTTGTAATATTAAAGCTTGTGCTTTCCAAGACATTTTCAATTATTGACTTTTCATATTGATTAACCATATCTGTTAGGGGTTCTATTTTTGTATGTTCATTTATATGCAAATTCATAAGCTGATTATATTTAGGTTCTATATCGGCAAATCTCAATGTTTCTTCCGAAGAGTCTACCATGCTGAGGCCATATATAACGATATTCTCCAGTTCTCTAACATTTCCCGGCCACTCATATTCTTCAAGTTTCTTGTACAAATTGTTTGTTACATACTTAATCTTTTTTTTGAAGACACTGTTATATTTTGAAATAATATAATTTGTCAGCAGAGGTATATCATCTTTTCTGTCTTTTAGAGGCGGAATATTGAAGCTTATGGCACTTAGTCTGTAATAAATATCCTTTCTGAGGGAGCCATCCTCAATAGCCTTTGCGGGGTCCTTGTTAATAGCTGCTATAATTTTTATATTCACAGTTTTTTCTTCTTTAGAGCCTATTCTGCGGAATGTTTTGTCCTGCAGTACTCGCAGCAGTTTGGACTGAAGGTGCTGAGGCATAGAGTTTATTTCGTCCAAAAAAATAGTACCTCCATCGGCAAGTTCCAAAAGTCCGGTATTATCAACTGCTCCCGTAAACGCCCCTTTTGCGGTTCCGAACAATATGCTTTCCAAAAGATTATCAGGTATGGCCGCGCAATTCTGAACAATAAAAGGATTATTTTTACGGTCACTTTCATTGTGAATAGCATGGGCAAAAAGTTCTTTTCCAGTTCCAGTTTCACCATATATTAAAGTAGGCAAATTGCATCCGGCAGCTACTTTAATATACCTTTTTAGCTCTTTCATTTTTTGATTGTTAGATATTATATCTTCTGTGAAGTGGTATGCTCTGTTGACATGCACTTCCAGCTTGTCAACAGTGTTATTTCCAAATGTAGCGGCATCCATCATTGATTTTTGATGCTTCTCATACATATTTGAATCGATTTCAATATTGTCGCTATGTTTATCTTCAAATTCGCTTACAGACAGGTCTATGGCACCTACAATCTTGTTCCTTGACTTTATTGGAATAGACAGTGAAGTAATCTGTATTGAAGGTCTTCCCTTGGCTTTAAGCTGTTGATTTTCTACATAAAAAGGGACGCCATGAATCATTGACTGATATGTAGAACTGTTGCTTTCATCAAGGCCCTCATAAATATCAAGAAATTTCTTACCTACAACTTCATAATTTTCATCTGCATCAGAGTTGAGCTTATTATTAAATTTTGCAGTAAAAAGAATCTCTCCATTTAGGTCAATTATTGTTATTCCATCAATATATCTTCTATTATTAAAAATATTTTTCATAAGTTTCATAGTATTACCTCTATACACAATTTATATTTATATGAATACAAAAAATGCTCTATCGGGCTTTTTATTTTCAACAGTTTCATTTTACCTTATTTTTACCTTTTTGTCTGTCTAATTTTTAAATTAACATTATATGGAATAAGTTTATAAAATATTAAGAAAATCCATATTGTGCCAGCTTAACATTAGTGTTATAATTAAACAATTTATAATTGAATATTCATAGTAATTATTACTTGCGAAGGGGGTAAAATTATGGATTTATTGTACACGCGTCCTGGTATGGATGAGGTAAAGACAAGGAAGGATATTGTTTATAAGGGCAGTGACGGAGCATTTTTAAAATTTGATATCTATTATTCAAATAATTCTAAGATTTTTGATATTCCAACTGTTGCTTTAATTCATGGGAGCTCTTCAATTAAAAGCATTAAGGATGTTCAACTTTTTCAATCATGGGGTAAGGTGTTAGCGGCATCAGGATTTAATGCGGTTGTTTTTAATTGGAGACCAGAGGATAACCCGCAGGATATAAAAGATTTTGTAAATTTTATCATTAATAATCACAATGATTTGATGCTTAATATCAACAATATAAATTTTCTTGCTTTTTCTTCAGGAGTAGAAATTGGTGTTAAAAATATTATTGAAATAAATACCGGATTTATAAATAAAATAGTAGTTTATTACGGTAAAATAGATGAAAATATTATTAAAATTATAGATAATGAAAGATTACCTAAATTTTTAATTGTAATGGGTTATTTAGACGATGTATACAGCCATGACTGTAATGATTATTTCATTGAAGAAGCGAGAAATTTAGGATGTGAATTAGAATTTATCATGCACTCGGAAGGTGAGCATGGGTTTGATGCATTTAATGAAGGAGAAGTAACCCGCAAAATTATCGAAAATACTATTAAATTTTTAAGTAAGTAATATATTATTAGTAAGCAGGTGTGATATGGTAGAAATTAAATTTTACGAAGATATTGATGATGAATTATTAAAGTTTGCTGTGATTGTTGCAAGGCACAAAGGTAAATGGATATTTTGCAAGCACAAGAACAGGGACACATATGAAGTTGCTGGCGGCAACAGAGAAGAAAATGAGAAAATTATGGATACCGCTAAAAGAGAGCTGTTTGAAGAAACGGGAGCAAGTGAATTTGATTTGATACCAGTGTGCGTATATTCCATAACAGGGAAAAACATGTTGAATGACAGCGGTGAAGAAACTTTCGGTATGCTGTGCTATGCAGATGTAAAATCCTTAGAAAGTATTCCAGAATCAGAAATGGAAAAGGTGCTTATGTTTGATAAACTTCCATCAAAATTAACCTATCCGAATATCCAGCCGCTATTAATTAAAAAAGTAGAGGAAGAGTTGTTAGGCAAAATTGATAATAATATAATATCTGTTAGTGAAAATATGTTATAGGAATAAAGCAAAAAACATTAAAATTGATAGGAGTGAAGAGCGTGGTAATAAGGCCGGCTAAAATCTCAGATTCATCAGGAATTGCAATGGTAAATGTTGATGCTTGGAAAAGTACATATAAAGGTATTATATCAGATGAATATCTTGATAATTTATCCTATGAGAAAAGAGAACAAGCAATAAGACAGATCATAAATACCGCAGATGATAAGAAATTTATTTTTGTGGCGGAAAACATAGACGGCAGGATTATAGGTTTTGCTTCATTCGGCAAATATAGAGAAAATGACAATGACATTAACGGCGAACTGTATGCAATTTATATATTGAAAGAATTTCAAGGCAAAGGAACGGGTAAATTGCTTTACAGATGTGCAATGCAGAAATTAAAAGAAAGTAGCTTATTCCCAGTAATTATCTGGGTGTTGGATGAAAACAGTCAAGCCAGAAAATTTTATGAGTCTATGGGTGCAGCAAAAGTGAAGGAAAGATTTATACATATAGGTAATCAGGAAATTAAAGAATTGGCTTATATCGTGATTTAATAAGAGCAGGAGGTTGAAATGACTGAATTTACATTGATTTATCCATCTAAGGAATATGAATGCAAGGTAAATGATTATATAGAGGAGTTCTTGAAGTATAAATCTGAAATTAACGGAACAGGCGGTTTTAATAGATATGATAATTATGATGAGTGGCTGCAAAAAGTAAAAGGTGATTTGGAGCTTCAGAGCATTTTTGAAGACAGAGTTCCCGCAAGTACATATTTTTTTGTAAGAAAATCAGACGACAGAATTATTGGTATGATTAATATACGGCATAGATTAAATGAATTTCTTTTAAAAGAGGGCGGACATATAGGTTATTCTGTCAGACCGACTGAAAGAAATAATGGATATGCAACATTAATGCTGAGGTTGGGATTGCAAAAATGCAGAGAGTTAAATTTGGAAAAAGTTTTAGTGACCTGCGACAAAATAAATATAGCATCAGCCAAAGTAATTCAAAAAAATAACGGAATTTTGGAAAATGAGATATTCAGCAAGATATTTTCTGAAGTGATTCAACGATATTGGATTTATTTATAATTTGTATGGAGGCGGAGAAGGAATATTTTAATAAGTTTGAGGGAAAATTGGGCGGAATTATCAACTTACTTCCTTTAAATGTCTGATTGCCCTGATTAGTTTAATTACCTCAATCATAACTTAGTCATATAAATCCATACGTTTTTTCCCATTATACAACTTAATTATTTCCATTATTGAACAATACTTATCCACTAATACTATGATGTAGGATTCCTTATATTTAGGTAATTTTATAGTTAAGGGCCACATATGCTTTTCTATAATGTCTTTCTCTGTTTCATTCAAAACAAATCTTTCATTAGCATTGTCTAAAGCAGTGCGTAGTTAACGAACTTATCATCAATTCGGACGTCCGTATTAACAATTGTACAAAAAAATTCTTGTTGCAGTAAATTAAATTTATTTTTTTCTTTAACTTCAATTTTATTAATATCTATTTATGTATTCTTTACCAGTAAATACTTTTACATTTATTAGAATAATAACTTTTTTGATTTATCTTAAGTTCCAAATATCCATGAATTCTTCCCCTTTTTCCAAGTGACTTGAATAATTAATTTACCTTTTTATTATACTAAGCTATATAAATTAATTGGAGGCAATTTATGGGAATAAAAACACTGAAAACTGAAATAAGATCTGCCGGCGGAACATACAAGGTTGAATGTACGGCAAGAAACAAATCATTTATCTTGGATGAACCTGAAGAAATGGGCGGTTCAAACGGAGGTATGAATCCAGGAGAAGCATTGCTGAGCGCTTTGGCCGGCTGTAAATATATGGTTGCCAAAATGACCTATGAAAGATGCAATATTCATCTGGGTGACATACAAATAGAAATGGAAGGTGAAATTGACACTGATGCGCTGCAGAACATGATTCAAGGCAATAATGCAAATGTAGATTTAAGAGTCGGATTTAAGAAAATAGCTACAAAGTGGTTTATTGATGCAAATAATACAAAAGAAGAGATTGAAAAATTTGTTGATTTTGTAGAAAGCCGTTGTCCGATGAAAGATACAATTGAAAGAACGCCTGAATTAAATGTCGTAATTAACGGCGCTAAAAATCTTACCAGAGTTTAAGAAACAGCCAGCGCAGGCCAGCGGGACGTTTCGTTTGGCAGTATTATTAATATAGAAAAATTTCAAAAAAACCGTTTGTACATCGAACGGTTTTTCTGAAATGTGATGGGATAAAGAATCGGAAGACAATAAAATTATATAGATAATGCGGGCAAATGGGTATATACTGTAAATATTACTTGAAAATATTACACATCGGAGAGGGTGAAATATTTGCAGAATATAAATACCATATGGATTATAATATGCGGCTGCTTTGTTTTTTTCATGCAGGCCGGATTTGTATGCTATGAGGTAGGATTTGTCCAGAGCAAGAATGTGATTTTTGTTGCAATAGAAAATTTGCTGACATTTATGATAACAACCGTCGGGTTTTGTCTTTTTGGATTTCCGTTGATGTTCGGCAAAACCTATCATGGAATTATAGGAAACAGCTTTTGGTTTTTCAGAGGCATTTCCGAAGCCTCGCCGTTAGGATATTCATTTATATTTTTTCAGTTAATGTTTGCGGCAACTGCGGTTACAATATTTGCAGGCTCCATGTCAGAGCGGGCGAAGCTGCTGCCCTTGCAGATTGCGGCCTTTATTAGTGCTGTGTTCATTTTTCCGGTTTACGGACATTGGGTCTGGGGCGGATTGTTTCTGAATCAGGGGACTTGGCTTTCTGACCTTGGATTTATTGATTTTGCAGGAGCTACGGTTGTTCACACAACAGCAGGCTTTATAGCTTTAGCCGGGTCAATTGTTGTGGGGAAAAGGATAAAAACAAAAAATGGCAAGTCAAATATTCCCTTCGCTGTCCTGGGGGTCTTCATCCTATGGTTTGCGTGGTTCGGGTTTAACGGCGGCAGCATCCTTGCTTTTAACGACAAGGTGGGTCTTATACTGCTGAACACTAATTTAGCGGCAGGCTCCGGAATGCTGGGGGCGTTGATGATGAATATGCTTCTCCAAAGAAAGGGAGGGTATTTAATATCGATATTTAACGGTGTTCTCGGCGGATTGGTTGCTATTACTGCGGATTCCTATTATTTAGAACCGATTGCAGCCTTAGGGATAGGGTTTCTGTCCGGCATGATAGTTGACTTATCCAGGTACTTATTGGATAAATGGAATGTTGATGACGCGGTCGGTGCAGTTCCCATACATTTATTTGGAGGAATATCAGGAATATTGCTGCTGCCGTTTTTTATGAATGCCGAATATTTACATACAGGCAGCAGAATCAGTCAATTCCTTGTTCAAATCCTGGGCTTGTCGGTCAATTTTTGCTGGGCTTTCGGAATGGCATTCTTAATGTTTAAAATAATTGATAAAAGTGCAGGGCTGCGTGTTACGGCGGAGGAAGAAGAAAAGGGGCTTAATATCGTAGAATTTTCTGATATTTACTCCTGGGAAAAATATATGGAAATCTCCGGCTATGAGACGGAAATCAAACAGAAAAATGATTTGCTCAGAAAGCAGGCACGGTTATTGACTGTTACGGAGGAACAGGAAAAAACCAAGCTTGCCAGAGATTTGCATGACGGAGTGGGACAGAGTCTGGCCGCACTTAAATTAATTCTCGGCATGACAAAAAAACAGCTGTTAACGTCAAATGCTGAGATAAAACAGGAAAAACTTCTGAAAAATACAGAAAAGGCAGTAGTTTTGGCGGAAAATTCCATAGATGAGATTCGAAATGTCTTGAATAATCTTAAGCCTGAGCAGCTGAAGGAAAATGGATTGATAGGCGGGCTTGAGGCTATGACAAAGGATTTAAATGAAATGGGTAATGTGTCTTGCAAATTAGAAATCATAAAGCCGATTCCACATTTTGATGAGACTATAACACTTAATATTTACCGGATTATTCAGGAGGCACTGACCAATGCAGTAAAACATGCAAAGGCTCAAAATGTGGTTATTTCAGCCGGAACTACGAGTAAATATGATTTTTATGATTTTAAGATTGAAGATGACGGTATAGGTTTCAATACTGAAAACAAAGAGAATGGAGTCGGAATTCCGTCAATGAGTGACAGGGTGAAAATGCTGGGAGGGCGATTCGAAATTTTTAGCGGAGAGGGCAAAGGAACCAAGGTTGTTGTGGAGGTGCCGATTGATTAACGATAAAATAAAAATTTTTCTGGCTGACGACCATAAAATATTGAGAGAGTCATTGATTATGCTTCTGGGACAAGAAAGCGATATTGAAGTGGTCGGAGAGGCTCAGGATGGAATTGTGGTGGAAGAAGAGGTTGTTAAAAAAACCGTTGATGTCTTGATTTTAGATATTTCAATGCCTAAAAGAAGCGGAACTGACGTTGCAAAAAACCTTTTGAGGCAGCTGCCTGATTTGAAAATAATATTTTTAACCATGCATAAAAGCGAAGAACTTTTAGCCGAGGCCTTCATCAACGGGGCTAAGGGCTATGTGCTCAAGGAAAATGCTTTTGAAGAGTTAATCAAAGCGATTCATGCTGTTATGGAAAATAAGGTATATGTTTCTTCATTGCTTGCTCCAACCTTGCTTCACGGTTTCCTTGAAAATGAGAAAAAAGGAAATGCTCTTTCTCTCAGGGAAAGAGAAGTGCTCAAATTGATAGCAGAAGGCTACAGCAACAAGGAAATTTCAAATATGCTGATGATTTCTGTTAAAACAGTAGAAACTCACAGAGCCAGTATTATGAGAAAAAATAATTTTAAAAATATTACGGAGCTTGTGCTTTATGCGGCACGAAATCATCTGATAGAGATATAATTAAAACAATGTACGCAGAAAAGTATAAAATAGAGTTTTTCCCTGAATAAAATAAGGGTTTTACGGTATTCCTGCAAACCCCTTATTTTTTTATAATTAAATGTGGAGACATAAAAGTGTCTCCGGTAAAAATGAAGGGAAGTGACTTTTATGATTAATAGCGGAGATACCGCGTTTATCATTATTTGTGCTGCGTTGGTTTGTTTAATGACCCCGGGGCTGGCATTTTTTTACGGTGGGCTGGTGTCCAGAAAAAACGTTTTGACAATAATGATGCAGAGTTATATTTCTATGGGTATTGTAACAATTATTTGGTTTACTATCGGATTTTCACTTGCATTCGGACCGGATGTGGGAGGCTTCATAGGAAGTCTTAAATATGCATTCTTAAACGGCGTGGGATTGGAACCCAATCCGGGCTATGGTGCAACTATTCCATTTATAACATTTTTTAGTTATCAACAGATGTTCGCAATTATTACACCGGCACTGATTACAGGTGCATTTGCAGATCGTGTAAGCTTCAAAAGCTATTTGATTTTTTTAGTGGCGTGGAGTATTCTAATTTATGTACCTATTGCTCATTGGGTTTGGGGCGGAGGCTTTCTGCAGAAAATGGGCGTTGTTGACTTTGCCGGCGGAATGGTAGTTCATGCCAGTGCCGGACTTGCGGCTATAGCATCGGTATTGTTTGTGGGGAAGAGAAATGTGTCTGCCAACCAGGACAGGGAACCTCATAACATTACTCATGTTGCTTTGGGTACAGCTCTGCTATGGTTTGGATGGTTCGGATTTAACGCAGGCGGAGCCTTGGCTGCAAATTCTATAGCGGCGATTGCTTTTATAAATACAGATATTGCTGCTTCTGTAGCAATGATTACATGGCTGTTTATATCATGGATTAGGGATAAAAAACCAAGCTTTTTAGGTGCCTTGACAGGTGCTGTGGCAGGACTGGCTACGATTACACCGGCTGCAGGCTATATAGAGCCCTGGGCTGCTGCAATCATCGGGTTATTAGCCGGATTTGTGTGCTATTATGCCGTACAATTAAGAATTAAGCTTGATTGGGATGATGCATTAGACGTATGGGGAGTCCATGGCGTAGGCGGAATTTTAGGAAGTATTCTGACAGGCGTGTTCGCAGTTGAATCTATTAACGGAATCAGCGGATTGATTAATGGAGATGTACATCAATTTCTCATACAGACAGCAGGTGTGCTGATTATTTCAGCCTATGCATTCATAGTAACATTTATAATCTTAAAGGTTGTTAATAAATTTGTCCCGGTTCGTGTTTCGGAGTACGAGGAACAGAGAGGCTTAGATATTTCCATCCATCATGAGGAAGCATACAGATAAAAATATTTATAGAATCACATATGTTTTTTAGGTTATTCTAAGATATCAAAATATAAAGGCTGTTAAATCTCAATTCTATTTGAGTAAATTTAACAGCCAAATATTTTTTAAAGCTGACCATTTCTGGCTTGGTCACTCATCCAGCATCTTAAGCCCCGCAAACCCTTTAATTTCCAACAAATATTTCTTCTATACAGCATAAAGCGTGTAAATACTCTTTACCTATTGAAAACACCTGCTTAATGGTATATAATGGATTAAAATATCAGATAATTTGTTTGAAGCGTGTCATAATTATGAGAGTTATTACATTTATAGATGCGGAAGTTGTTCATGGTAGATTCCTTTACAACGATTATATAATAATTTTAATTGGTTTTGTTTTTGATTTATCTGATTTGTAATTAATTTAGGGAGAGTATTAGTATATGATTAATGAAAAATTGAAAAAACAATCACCGTCTATTGATGAATGGCTCAAAGAGGTAAAAAAAGATCCGGCGGCTTTACAGGAGGGGATGTTTCTGGTTCATAACGGCGTTGTGCGCCAAACACCCAAACTCAAGGTGCGACAGGGTGTTGACGACGGGTCTTTGGTAAAAGGGATGGAATTTGCATATGATGCGGCAAAGGTTGATGCAGCAATTGCCGAAGCCTATAAGATGGATGGCATATTTCATATCAGGGTCTGGCTCAATGAGGGACATCTTGAGCTGGGTGACGATATTATGTATGTGTTGATAGGAGGTGACATCAGACCACATGTTGTTGATGCCCTGCAATTTTTGGTAGGAAAAATCAAAAGCGAATGTGTTACCGAAATCGAACAAAAGTATTAGGACATTTAAATCTGAAGATGTTGATTATATTATAAGAAAAAACAAGGGTATAGAGTGGTGAGTGTTGAAAGGCATCTTGTGTTTTCTATATATAGTATAAAGGGAGATGCGTATAAATACTCTTTACTATTGAAAATGTGCGCTTTATGGTATATAATGGATTAAAATGTCAGATAATCTGTTTAAAGCGGGTCATAATTATGAGAGCGATTACATTTATAGATGCGGAAGTTGTTCAGGAAACAGGAAAGATAGCGGACTTCGGAGCTATAAAGTCCGGCGGTGAGAGCATGCATGATGCTTCCTTGGATGCTGTCAAAAAGTTTCTTCGTGAATCTGATTTTTTGTGCGGACACAATATTATAGAACATGATATGAAATATTTGAATAAAAATATAGGGCAGTTCAGCTGTGCAGGTGTTATTGACACCTTGCCTCTGTCTGCCCTTTTATTTCCTCAAAGACCGTACCATGCACTGGTGAAGGATGATAAGCTTCAGACGGATGAGCTAAATAATCCTCTGAATGATTCCAAGAAGGCAAGAGATCTTTTCTATGATGAGGTTGAGGCGTTCAGGTCATTCCCGGATGAAATGAAGCGCATATATTTCATATTGCTGGGAGACAAGCAGGAATTCAGGGATTTCTTCTCATATATTGGATATAAGTGCGATAAATCATCAGGAGAGGCTGAAATAAGGGAGTATTTTCATGGGAAGATATGTGAGCATGCCCATATTGAAAGGCTTATGCGGGAACATGGCACCGAGCTTGCATACTGCCTGTCTCTCATATATGCGGATGATGAATATTCCTTGACCCCTCCGTGGATACTCATGAGATACCCTTATGTGGATTCTGTAATGAACAAACTGAGAGGTACAAGATGCGCGGAAGGCTGTGTATTCTGTGATGAAATGATGGATGCCGTCAGGGGACTAAAGAGATTTTTCGGCTATGATGCGTACAGGAGCTTTGACGGGGTGCCCCTGCAGGAGCAGGCTGTAAAGGCAGCGGTGGATGGAGATTCTCTGCTTGCGGTATTTCCTACCGGCGGAGGAAAGTCAATTACATTTCAGGTGCCGGCTCTTATGGCAGGAAAGAATACCAAGTCTCTTACAGTGGTCATATCGCCCTTGCAGTCTCTTATGAAGGAGATAATTTGGAGAGAGGCAGCATAACCGATGCGGTGACGATTAACGGTCTTCTCGACCCTATAGAGAGAATGGAGGCAATCAGGAGAGTTGAAATCGGAGAAGCCCACATACTGTATATTTCTCCGGAATCACTGAGATCAAAATCCATAGAAAAGCTTTTGCAGGACCGTAAAATTGAACGCTTCGTAATAGACGAGGCACACTGCTTTTCGGCATGGGGACAGGATTTCAGGGTTGATTACCTTTACATAGCAGAGTTTATAAAGAAAATATGCGAAAAGAAAAATCTCGGCTATATGATTCCGGTGTCCTGCTTTACCGCAACAGCAAAGCAAAATGTAATAGATGACATACGAGAGTATTTCAAGAAAAATCTCAATCTGGAGCTTAAGCTTTTTTCCGCAAGCTCCGAAAGGAAAAATCTCACATACAAGGTAATAAAAAAGGAAGAGTCAGAAAAATACGAGGCAGTCAGAAGCCTGCTTGAATATAATAAATGCCCTACAATAATATATGTTTCTAGAACAAAAAAATCCAAGGACCTTGCCCAGAGGCTGACGCAGGACGGGTATGTGGCAAGGGCGTACAACGGACGCATGGACAAAACAGAAAAGAGCAAAAATCAGGATGACTTTACCAGGGGAGAGGTAGATATAATGGTTGCTACCTCGGCCTTCGGAATGGGCGTGGATAAAAAAGATGTGGGTATGGTAATCCACTACGATATCTCAGACTCACTTGAAAACTATGTCCAGGAAGCAGGCAGGGCAGGCAGAGACCAGAGTATAAATGCCCAGTGCTTTGTACTGTTCAATGATGAAGATTTAAACAAGCATTTTCTGCTTTTAAACCAGACTAAAATAAGCATACAGGAAATTCAGCAGGTGTGGAAGGCCATAAAGGATGCCACAAGAACAAGGGCACGGATGTCAAACTCGGCGCTTGAAATAGCCAGGGACGCAGGCTGGGACGACGGTGTAAATGATATTGAAACAAGAGTGAAAACAGCAATTGCTGCGCTGGAGGATGCGGGATATATTAAGCGCGGTCAGAATATGCCAAGGGTGTATGCGGACAGCATAATGGCGAGAAATTCCGCAGAGGCTGCGGAAAAAATAAGGAACTCGGGACTTTTTAATAAGAAAGAAGAAGAGCAGGCAACAAGGATAATAAACAGCCTTATTTCTGCGAGAAGTCGCAGCAGGGGCAACGACCAGGAAGCGGAGGCCAGGGTTGATTATATTTCAGACCGTCTTGGAATAGAAAAGGCTCAGGTGCTGCACATCATACAGCTTATGCGCCAGGCCGGAATTTTATCTGATGCAAAGGATCTTACGGTATATGCGGAGGAAAGCGGCTTCGGAAATAAGCCGGCTGGAATTCTTTCAGGCTATATTGAGCTGGAGCGCTTTATTCTCTCACAGATTTCCCAGACACCGTCTACAAAAAATATTAAGGAACTGAATGAGCTTGCCGCAGAAAACGGAGTGAAGAAGCCAAATACAGATAAAATTAAAGCGATATTGAATTTCTGGACCGTGAAAGGGCTCATAAAAAGGAACACATCCCCTCGTTCAAAAAACCTTTTTAAAATAATGCTAACCAAGGAGAATTCAAAAGCCTTGCAGGAGCTTGAAGACAGGTGGAGTATTGCCAAATTCATATTGAAATACCTTGACGAAATTAATGCGAAAAAAGAATCAACGGTGGAATTTTCAGTGCTTGAGCTCATGGAAGAGTATAACTTCAGCATGCAGCTTATGAATAAAAGTGCAGCACCGCAGCAAATCGAGGATTCACTTTACTACCTTTCCAAAATAGGCTCATTGAAGATGGACGGAGGATTTCTCGTAACATACAATGCCTTCAGCATTGAAAGACTTGTGAAGGACAATAAAATCAGGTACAAAACAGAAGATTATAAAAACCTCAAGAATTACTATAAGCAAAAGATGGAAATGATACACATAGTAGGGGAGTATGCAAGAAAGATGATGGATGACTACAAGGCTGCCCTGCGTTTTGTGGATGATTACTTCCGCCTGGAATACAGTTCGTTTCTGAAAAAGTATTTCAAAGGCCCAAAGGGGGATGAAATACAGCAAAATATAACACCCGAAAAATTCAGGCAGCTTTTCGGTCAGCTCTCGCCTGCACAGCTTAGCATTATAAACGACAAGGAGTCAAAATACATAGTGGTGGCTGCAGGACCGGGCAGCGGAAAAACAAGAATACTTGTCCACAAGCTTGCATCACTTTTGCTCATGGAGGATGTTAAGCATGAGCAGCTTCTGATGATTACATTTTCAAGATCTGCAGCTACGGAGTTCAAAAAAAGGCTGCTTGAGCTCATAGGAAGCGCAGCAAATTATGTCGATATAAAAACATTTCATTCATATTGCTTCGACCTGCTCGGACAGGTTGGAAATGTGGAGAAGTCCTCTGACATCATAAGCCGTGCCGCAGCAGCCATAGAGAACGGAGAGGTGGAGCCTTCAAAGATAACGAAGCTTGTGCTTGTAATAGATGAGGCACAGGATATGGATAAAAGCGAGTACAGGCTCATAAAGACACTAATAGCAAAAAATGAGGATATGAGAGTAATAGCAGTGGGAGATGACGACCAGAATATATATTCCTTCAGAGGCTCCGATTCAAAATATATGAGCAATATTTTAAATATGGAAAACTCAAAACTGTATGAGCTTGTGGAAAATTACAGGAGCAGCCGAAGCATTGTTGAATTCAGCAATGATTTTGTAAAAACTATGAATAACCGCCTCAAAAAAACACCTATTTCAGCCGCTTCAAAGGAAAAGGGAAGCGTGGGGATAGTACAATACAAGGATGGTAATATAATTGTGCCCCTGGTAAACAAGCTTGTGAGTAAAGGAATATACGGCTCAACCTGTATACTTACAAAAACAAATGTTGAAGCTCTCCGGATATTTTCCTTGCTTGACAGAAACGGCATAAAAGCAGGGATGATTCAGCGCGGAGAAAAATATGAGCTGAGAAATCTACTTGAGGTCCGAAGCTTCACGGATGAATTAAAATTAACCGATGAAACTCACGTTATAAGGGATGAAATATGGCAATCTGCCAAAAGAAATACATTTGAAAGATTTAAAAGAAGTGAAAACATGGAGCTCTTAAAGCAAATAATCGAGGATTTTGAATACACCGCAGGTAAAATTAAGTACAAGACAGATTTTCTGCTCTTTATCAAGGAGTCCTCCGAAGAGGATTTTTACAGAAAAGAAGAAAGGATAACCGTTTCAACAATCCACAAATCCAAAGGCAGGGAATTCGACCATGTAATCATGATGCTGAAAGACATGACTCCCGATTCCGAGGAGGTCAAAAGACAGCTATACGTGGGGATGACAAGAGCAAGAAAAACTCTGTCCGTTCATTATAACGGAAGCTATTTTGAAAGGAAGACAGGATTTCTTGATATGCTTCGAGGAGGCTTTTCGTATGAACACGACAGCAACACGTACCCGCCATCTGAGCTTATAGTGCTTCAGCTTAAATACAAAGATGTCTTTCTCTCTCATTTCTATAAAACAAGACAGCATGTTGAAGCATTAAACAGCGGAGACGTTATGAAGTTCGACGAAAGTGGATGCATGGATGAAAGAGGCAACAGAGTACTCATTTTTTCTGCAAAATTAAAAGAAGAAATGAAAAAATTCACAGACAGAGGGTATAAACCATTTTCCGCAAAAGTAAACCACATATTATACTGGAAGCAGGAGGACCGTGAGGACGAAACGTTGATAGTACTTCCTCAGCTTGAGTTTGTTAAGAGTAATTTGAGTAGTGGGTAAAGCTCTTATTAGAAATATGATAGGTGGTATAGATGTTAAGGGCATATTCATACAGGTAAATAATGGGTGAATGAATAGAAAATCATATAAATGTTGTAATATCAAAAAAAGATAGGGAGGAATATTGTGAGTAGCTTTTGTAAATTTGAAGTTGGACAAACAGTAACAAACTCAGAAATTATTGCTGAATTTCGATGCGGAAATATGGGAGGAATGCGCCGTTCAAGAACAACTAATTCTCTGATCATAATATCGGATCATACAAAAGGCTTGTATGAAGATAAATGGCTTGGAGACATTTTGCATTATACAGGTATGGGTAAAACCGGAGACCAAGATCTATTTTTCATGCAGAACAAAACTTTAGTCGAATCGGACACAAATGGGGTTAAAGTACATTTGTTTGAAGTATTTATACCAACAAAATACATATACCGTGGTGTTGTATCTTTGGCTGGTAAACCTTATCAGGAAATGCAAAAAGGTGAAGATAGAGTTACAAGAAGAGTGTGGATGTTTCCTTTGAAGTCAAGAACTGCTTCATAAATCAAAAATAGATTGCTTGCTTTTCAATTTCACTGATTATAAGATGAACAGTTTGTGTGTAATCAAAAGAAATGAAAATAACATATCTATCAAATAAAAAAGATTTATTTGTATTATATAACATATGGTAGGGCTATGTATATAGAGATATAAACTCTAATTTTATATTATAAAAACAATTTGTTTGGGAGTAATATTTTCCACAAATTAGTGAGACGGAATTGCAGCCATATCTTGTTGAGGAAAAAACTTTGCAAAGATATTCAGAGAACAGCTATGAATTTAATGCTTTTACAAAAATGCTATTTGATAAGCTAAATATAAGGATTATGAATTTGTTTCCATCCGTTAGAAGAGAATTTTAAAAGCTATATATGGCATATAAATTAGATACTAATTTCGTTGATATTGTTGTTCGGAAGCAGCGACTCAGGATTTCAATAAACGTGAAATATGCTGATATTATTGATACTTATGGTGTTTGTAAAGATATTATCGGTCTTGGAAGATGGGGTAATAGCGATGTCGAACTTTTCTTTGAACATTTGAGCGATATAGACAAAGTAATGTTTGTTATTGAGCAATCATTTAATGCCTAGATTAGAGATTAATTTTTTCAGTTTTTTGAAAGAAGGCGATGTAGTTGAAAATGTATATTGGAATTACGGACTATGAATGGTATATGACTTTAAAACAGGCGCAATGTGAAGAAGTAAATTTCTGGAAACCAGGAGGAAAGACCAATTTTAAAGCTTTAGAAGTAGGAGATTTATTCCTTTTCAAATTACATAGACCTCAAGATTACATTGTTGGTGGTGGATTTTTTTTAAAATTTTCGGTATTACCGGCTTCATTAGCATGGGAAGCTTTCGGAATAGCAAATGGAGCAAATAGTATGTTCGAGTTAAATAATAGAATTTATAAATATAGAAAAACTAACCGTTTAACAGATCCTGACCCGCAGATTGGGTGTATCATCTTGTCAATGCCGTTTTACCTAGATAAGGATGATTGGATTTCTGTTCCAGGCAATTGGAAAAGAAATATCGTACAAGGTAAAACTTATAATACTTCAGAATATTATGGTAAATTATTATATCAACAGATACAAGAAAAGTTGAATTATGAGAAAATAACTTCAGATGTAGTCAAAGAAGGATATACACGTGCCAGATACGGAAAGGAACAAAGAATCAAACCTAGAATAGGACAGGGCGCTTTCAAGCTCCTCATTACAGATGCATATCATAGAAGATGTGCAATAACTGGTGAAAAAACACTACCTGTTTTAGAGGCAGCCCATATTAAGCCTTATAGTTTAGATGGTCCCAATGAGATTAAAAATGGGCTTCTACTTAGGAGGGATTTCCATACCTTGTTTGATAGAGGATACATAACTATTGATAAAAAACTTAATGTTGAAGTAAGTAGGCATATAAAAGAAGACTTTGGAAATGGCAAGGAATATTATGCATATCATGGCAATAAACTTACTATTTTACCGGAGATTGAAGAACAATTTCCAGATGAACATTATCTAGAATGGCATAACGAGAATATATATTTAGGATAAACTTAATAGAGAATATGCAAGATATATTCAAATGATCATAAACTTTTAAGAAGTAAGAGGAATTATAAATGAGAAGTGCAAAAGAAAGTAATAGATTTCCATATAGAATGACTACTATTTGTTATTTTGAGGTGGATAAGAAGGGCAATGTGTCGCAGGTTCCACATAAAAACAAGTCGGATCTGGCAAGAGTTTCAGAAGCTTATAAACGGGCTATGGATAAAAATACAATATTATATGCCGTGTGGCCAGGACAATGGAGCAGTGATTTGTTTATAATCGATGACCTTGATGCCTTTGCAAAGGAACTGGGTTTATTAAAACTCTAATAAATGTTGATTGACACTGATGGGTTAGTTGAAAGTACGTACTGTAATTAATCTGGATAAATAGTAAGAATTATTAAAACCGAGTTTGCATTCAGTTGTGCGCAAACCCGGTTTTAAATTTAAAAATGTGTAAAATAATAAAAATAAATTTAGTTGAGACTGTTTTTGTTTTTTTTTCGTCTTATGTATAGAAAGTTCTTCTCAGACAGGAGGTGCACCAAAATTAAAATAAATGAAAAAGAGTTTGAATCGTTATTTAAACAATATAAAAATGATATTTACAGGATAGCTTATACCTATGTCAATAACGAGGCCGATGCTTTGGATATAGTTCAGGAGAGTGCATATCGGGCATACATTTCAAAGGATAAAATCAGAGACAAGAACAAATTCAGGTCATGGATATTAAAAATTGCGGTAAATAAATCAAAGGATTTACTGAGAAAAAACAAATTAATTTCATTAGAAGACTTATCAAATGTGAGCACAATGCAAGTTGAGGATAAAGAAAGCGTGAATGTTTTCATGGAGAATCTAAAAACACTATCCCTGGATGAAAAGAATGTCATTGTTCTCAAGGTTTATTTTGAATACACTTTTGAAATGATTTCCGATGAGTTGAAAATTCCCATAAGCACGGTTAAAAGTAAATACTACAGGGCATTGGAGAAGCTTAAGATAGAGGAGGGATTAGTATGACAGATAAGCTTGATGGTATGCTGAACAGCATTCCCATCTCTGACGGATTGGATGAAAGCATAGAATTAGGATTTAAAAAGGCTAAAATTCAAAAAAGTACGAAAAATAGCAGACGTTTAAAACTAGTTACAGCCGTTGCAGCCTTTTTGGCTATAATTATAAGCTCGGTAATTATAGTGGGACCGGATAAGGTTGAGGCAGGAATCAAACGGGCGTTACAATATGTTCCTGGATACAATGTCTTGATTGATAAGGAAGAAGGAAGTGTAATGGCACTTCAGGAACCGGTATTGTATGAGGAAGGCGATAATTTTGTAAAAATAACTGCAGCTTCCAAAGCAGGTAAGCATTTCAATATTTCGGTTCGGGGTAATTATACATTTAATAAAGGAGATGAAGTGCTGTTAAAAGATGAAAAAGGTAATATTATACACACGGGAAATTGGAGCATAGGCAGAGGGTCAGAGCTTTGGCAGGGAGATTATTATTTTGAGGTGGAAAGTGAGGAGAAAAAATATACTCTTTTATTTGGAGATTTGGAAATTCCGTTTACTTTGGAAAGAACAACTGAAGTTGAAGATTTTTTCCAGCTGGGCAATCATGCCAGTGATAAGGGAATTGATATTGTGGCTGTTAAAAAACCAATGGAAGATAAGCTGATGATTAGCTTGTTGAATCAATCAAAGGAAAAAACAGTGGAAGAATATTCTTTTGATAAAAGCTTGTTGGAAAGTGTATGGCTTTCAGAACCCAATATAGAGGGAAGCATGTACCTTATTGACAGCATGGGGAACAAAACATATCCAACTCTGCCGTCATCCTATGGTGGCTTAATGTCAGATTTCTATTTTGATACAGCTGATAAGGAAGGATTGAAGCTCGTATTGCCATATGTAAAGGTAAAATATCCAGGATTAAAAACAAAAAAGGTAAAAATCAATACGCCTCAGGATGGAGAGAAACAAAGTATAGATAAGGCATTAGCCATGGGAGAATTTGAGATAAATGTAGTTGACATAAGACGTGATGGAAATGAATTATTAATCAATTTAAAAAGCAGCTCACCAGAGGACGAATTATTGGACAGTGTGCGTGTGAGAGGGATTTCAGGTTACGGTATGGGTCAAAACAAAGATACAGGCTATATTGAACTTTCAATAGACGCAGATGATGCAGGCAAAAGATTTTCAATATGCTTTGAATCACCAACATCGGTGCTTCTGGGAGATTGGAATATAGAGCTGGATTAATCATGAAGGTATTAATAGAATTATTGAAAACTCTGTTTGTGTAATCCCGAATGAAAGCGAAGAATCTCAGCACTTAAACCTGAGATTCCTCACAAACGTTCGGAATGACAGAAATCAGACGATATCTGTATATTTAAAGCAATGACAATAAAAGGAAATGTTGACACCGGTATGGCTGAATGCTATCATAAACTGGAAGAGTAATAGCTTTTTTAAACATATATTATTTAAGACAACTAATCGGGGTATCAAATGAAAAAGAAAATAAAACATTTATCACCTTCTCAGACAATTATGGCTGGATTTGCTATTATGATACTTATAGGAGCATTTTTATTAAATTTACCTATTGCAAGTAAATCAGGGAACAGTGTCGGATTTATTAACGCTTTATTTACGGCCACTTCCGCAAACTGTGTTACCGGATTAGTAGTGGTGAATACCATGGAGCATTGGACACTATTTGGCAAAGTTGTAATATTAATATTGATTCAGTTTGGTGCTCTTGGGTTTATGTCCGTGATTACAGTTGCTATGATTTTAATGAAACAACAAATTTCCTTGAGAAGCAGGCAGGCAATTCAGGCTTCTTTTAATCAGGATAACATCGGCGGGATGGTAAAGCTTGTAAAAAAGGTGGTTGCCATTACATTTACAGTTGAATCGATAGGTGCAGTACTCCTTATGATTGCATTTTACAAAGAAACGCAAATGAAATTATCAGAAGCGGCTTTTCAAGGAATTTTTCATTCAATATCTGCTTTTTGCAATGCAGGATTTGACAATATCGGTAATGACAGCTTCATTCCTTTTCAGTCCAGCGTACCAATAAATTTTATTGTTATGACACTTATTATAGCCGGCGGACTTGGATTTACAGTATGGCTGGAGACTATCGAGCTGCTGCGCAATAAAGCGAGAAGGCCTCTCCGATTAAGAATTATACATATGAGCCTTCACAGTAAAATAGTCTTTTCTGTTACAGGTGTTCTGATTATAGGAGGAATGCTTCTATTTTTGCTGTTTGAATGGTCAAATCCTGATACTCTTGGTAATTTACACGCTTTAGGGAAGGTTCAGGCTGCATTATTTCAATCTGTAACACTTCGTACAGCCGGCTTTAATACTGTTTCTCAAGGAACTCTCAGAGAAATTTCAAAGTTTATATCTTGTATATTTATGTTGATAGGAGGTTCTTCTGCCAGTACAGCAGGTGGGATGAAAACAGTAACAATCGGTATAATTATAATTTCCATGGTTTCTGTTCTGAAGGGACGAAATAAGATTGAGGTTTATGGACGCACATTGCCGTTTGATTTGCTGCAGAAGGCGTTAACTGTTGCTACAACAATGTTGATTGTAGTACTTGTGTCTACAATACTCCTGTATTTTGCTGAATCGTCCAATTCATTTCAGTATTCATTTTTAGACCTGCTGTTTGAAGTATGTTCAGCTACAGGTACAGTGGGATTAACTACGGGAGTAACTTCTAATGTTTCTGCGGCTGGGAAGTGCGTTCTTATTTTGTGCATGTACCTGGGACGTTTGAGTCCGGTTACCGTTGTCGTTGCCCTTAATGTAAAATCACATGAGGGCATTGATGGCATAAACTTTCCGGAAGAACGAATTATTATTGGATAGGAGGATGAAATGATAAAAAAATATAAAAATAAAAGCTTTGCAGTTTTCGGATTAGGGCGTTTTGGAATGAGCATTATTCAAACTCTGTCTGAATATGATGTAAATATTTTGGCTTGTGACAATGACGAAGCTAAATTGAAGCTTGCCGAAGAATATGCCACACATGTGGTGAGAGCAGATGCTTCAGATGAAAATGCTCTTAAAAATCTTGGGTTGCAAAACTTTGATGTAATTATATTAGCCATGGGCGAAGAATTTGAAGCCTCCCAAATTGCTACAATGATTGCAAAGGAAAGTGGTGCGAAATATGTTATTGTTAAAGCAAGAAACCTGCGCCAAAAGAAAATATTAGAAAGCATTGGTGCAGACTCGGTTGTTTTGCCTGAACATGAAATGGGATCGAAACTAGCTCGAAAAATGGTTGTCTCCAACATAATGGATATTCTTGAGGACTCTGAATACTATACCATCACAGAAATAAAGCCTCTTGATGAATGGCTGGACAAATCCGTGCGGCAAGCAAATATACGACAGAAGCATAACATAACAATTTTGGCTGTAAGACAAGGGGAAGAATTGATAATACCCGTATCTCCGGACAGAATAATAAACAAAGAAGATATTTTGATAGTTTTAGAAGAGAAAAATAAATAATAAGTTTGTGACAGTGTCCCGAAGCTCATAATAATATGGGCTTCGGGACATTTTATATATAATAAGTTTATACAAAACTCGAAAAGGTTTGATGTCTTTCTAACCTTACATTACAATATTTAACCAAGTAGAATACTTATAATTAAGTTGGAAACAATAATGATGGAGGTGACAATTATGGTATCACGTAAATCGGTAATAACTTTTGGGATGGTGGCCATTCCTATTGCAATGTATACAACCACCCGTGACAATGATATACATTTTAACCAGCTTCATAAGGAAGATAACAGCCGCGTTCGCTACAAGAAAACTTGTGCACACTGCGGTAAGGAGATTACTGCAAAGGATATTGTAAAGGGATTTGAATATGACAAGGACAAGTACGTTGTCGTAACAGATGAAGAAATTGAAAAAATAAAAACAGAAAAAGAAAAATCTATACAGATTCTGCATTTTGCTCAATTAAATCAAATTTCTCCGGTGTATTATGACAGAACCTACCAGGCTGCGCCGGAAACAGGAGGAGAGAAAGCCTTTGAACTGCTGCGCTCTGCATTGATGGATGAACAGAAGATAGCTATAGGTAAGACCGTAATGGGCACGAAGGACACGCTTATGGCAATCATTCCACGAGAGGACGGTATACTTATTTCCACTATGTTTTATGCTGATGATATTAAAGAACTTCAAAAACCTTATACAAAACTTGAAGTATCTGAGCAGGAACTGAATATGGCGAAAACACTTATTAATTCCATGGATACGCCTTTTGATCCTGCTAAATATAAAGATGAATATCAGGAAAGACTTCGCGGCCTAATTGAGACGAAAATTTCCGGAAAAGAGGTTGTTGCTGCTGAGTCAGAAAATACCGGCAAGGTTATAGACCTTATGGATGCTCTTAAAGCTAGTGTTGAAAATGCTAAAAAAGGCAAGGAATCGGCTTAATATGAGTGAAGAGCTAAAGGGATACAATCAAAAAAGGAATTTTGAGAAAACCTTTGAACCGGAAGGGCAAACAGAAAGCTCGGAAACAGTGTTAAGATTTGTTGTCCAGCACCATATGGCACGCAGAGATCATTACGATCTTCGACTGGAATGGGAAGGAGTTCTACTAAGCTGGGCAGTTCCAAAGGGACCGTCTTATGATACACGTGATAAGAGGTTAGCTGTACATGTAGAGGATCATCCGCTTGAATACAGAAATTTTGAGGGGACCATTCCAAAAGGAGAATATGGCGGCGGTGTTGTTATGCTTTGGGATGAGGGATTTTGGGAACCTCACGGAGATGTAACGGAAGGTATTCGCAGAGGTGATTTAAAATTCATTCTGAATGGCAGGAGGCTTAAAGGAAGATGGGCCCTGGTTCGTTGGAAATCTAAATCCGGCGAGGATAAAGATAATTGGCTTTTATTGAAGGAAAAGGACCAGTATGCTAATACGGGTAAAAACATATCAGAGTATATAACCAGCGTGAGAACGAGCCGCACAATGGCTGAAATTAAAGGCGGAGAGGATGTAAAAATAACAAAAAATCCATTCGACGCGGCTCAGGTTCAGCTTGCTAAACTAGTCAGCAAGGCACCTGAAGGCGAGGACTGGCTATATGAATTGAAATATGACGGTTTTAGAATAATTGCTTTTGCAGAAGGAAATATTGTGCGCTTAATAACCAGAAATGGTAATGATTATGCCAAAAGATTTCATAATGTGGCACATTCTATTATTAATTGGTCTGACGGAAGATCCATGGTGCTTGACGGCGAAATGACTGTTACTGATGAAATGGGCAGGACTGATTTTAACGCTCTTCAGAACTATATGAAAAATCCAAAATCTCAAAATTTGACTTATATTGTATTTGACATTCTAGCATTGGATGGGGAAGATCTTCGAGAGAGGCGTTTAATTGAGAGAAAAAAAACACTTGAAGACTTAATGAAGGATGCTCCACAAAATATGCACTACAGCCGCTATGTGAAAGGAAACGGAAGAGCAAGCTTTAAAGCTGCCTGTGAAGCTGGTATGGAAGGGGTAATCGGAAAGAAAATCGATTCGGTATACACCGGAGTAAGAAATGGTGACTGGATTAAACTGAAATGCGACAAAAGACAGGAATTTGTTATAGGAGGTTACTCTCTTTCTGATAAAAGGATAAGCGGAGTAAGTTCACTTCTTCTTGGCATTTACCAGGAAGATAAATTACTATACACCGGCCGTGCCGGTTCGGGAATAAGTGAATCTGATATGATAATACTTGAGAAAAAATTTGAAGGGTTGAAAAGGAGTGATCCGCCTTTTATAAATGCTCCTAAGGCCAGGACGAATGAAAAGATAACATGGCTTGAGCCTGAGCTTGCAGCTGAAATAAAGTTCACTGAGTGGACAAAAGATAATATTTTAAGGCAGGCAAGTTTTAAAGGAATTAGGACTGACAAAGACCCAAAGAGCATAAGAAGAGAGAAATCTGATGAGGAAGCACAGCTTAAATTCCCTGCTGAAGCAGATACGGAGAAATCTATGGAAGTAAATTCAAACAGCATTATTGTTGAAGGAATAAAAATCACCAATCCCAACAAGGTTATATTTGAAGAGTCTGGTATTACGAAGGAGGATGTAGTGAGATACTATTTAAATGTATCGAAGTACATGCTGCCGTATGTGAGTCGACGGTTGATCAGCGTTGTGCGCTGCCCCAAAGGTGTATCAAAGTCATGTTTTTATAAAAAGCATCCGGAGCAAAAAAGCAAAGGAATAATTAAAGTGCCAATTTCAAGCGGCAGCGGAGAAGAGGAGGATTATTTTTGTATTGAGAGCATACAAGGTCTTATATACGAGGCACAGATGGGCACATTGGAATTTCATACATGGGGAAGTTGTATAGATGAGCTTGAAAAGCCGGATATGATGGTATTTGACTTGGATCCGGATGAAGAAATGGAGCTGAGCAAAGTTCGACAGGGCGTGAGAGATGTCAAAAGCATTCTTGCCGAGCTATCTTTAAATTCATATCTCAAGACCAGCGGAGGTAAGGGGTACCATGTGGTTGTTCCTATAAAGCCGTCTGTTACATGGGAAGTATTTTATGATTTTTCAAGGAAAGTTGCTGAAGTTATGGAGCAAAAGTGGCCGGACCGTTACACAAGCAATGTGAGAAAAATTAAGCGCAAGGGTAAAATATTTATTGACTGGATTAGAAACGGAAAAGGTGCCACAAGTGTTGCTCCGTATTCACTGAGGGCCAGAGGTGGAGCTAAGGTATCCATGCCCATTTCGTGGGATGAACTTGACACGGTGGCTCCTGATGGCATAAATATGTCTGATGCTCTTTTAAGAATTGAGGGAAATGATCCGTGGCAGGATTTTTTTTATAATAACCAGAGGCTTAAATAATAGTTCAATGTGTAAACATCTTAAGGACATGAGAGTAAACTTTCACGTTCTTTTTTGATATAAAAATGTATTTATTATAATACTTTACGACTTGATGAACACTTGGTATAATATTAAAATAGCAAAAAATACCTATTTTGGTATTAGATTATTTGAAAGGGGATTTGATTATGATATATAAGGGATCATGCCTTTGTGGTGAAATTACTTTTGAAATAGAAGGTGACTTTGAAAACTTTTTTCTTTGTCATTGTGAACGATGCCGTAAGGATACAGGCTCAGCTCATGCGTCTAATTTGTTTTCTACTACAGCCAAGTTAAGATGGCTGTCGGGACAAAATAAGACTAAGACTTTTAACTATAAGTCGGAAGGTCATATAAAAAGCTTTTGCCCTAATTGCGGATCGGCACTTCCGAATATTCAGTTTGATGGAAAATTACTAGTTGTTCCTGCGGGATCTATTGACAGTGTCATCAAAATGAAACCGCAAGGCCACATCTACTGCGCGAACAAAGCAAGCTGGGATAATGACTTAGAGAAAATACCAAAGTATGAAGAACTGCCAAATTTGGGTTTTATTTAGATAAATTGTATATATAAATGTTTATATACATTAAGTGTAAGGCACAATACGGATAGATGTAACAAGCCTAAATAAATTAAAATATAAATAATGGAGAAATTATGAAAATTGAAAAGGTTAAAAATAGAAATTTTGTATTTACATACAGAGTTCCGGAAGGATGGGATCTGAACTTGCATTTGATAAAAGGCAGTAAAAACAACTACATTATTGATACCGGCCTTGGGTCGTTAAGCGTTAAACCAATATTAGAGCATATTAAAGTGGATAATAAGCCGATTATTGTAATAAACACACATTATCACTGGGACCACGTATGGGGCAACAACAGTTTTCCGGATTCGGTTATAATATCTCACAGCCTGTGCAGGGAAATGATAGATTCAAGCTGGGAAAAAACGATGCAAAGATACAAGGATTTAGTGAGAGGCGAGGCGAAGAAGCTATTGCCCAACATTACATTTAAAAATGAATTGAATTTTCCGGAGGATAAAGTCAGAATTATATATACTCCCGGGCATACAATAGATTCAATAAGCGTTATTGACGAAGAAGACATGGTTTTAAATGCCGGAGACAATATAGGAGATACGGTTGATGATATAGTTCCTAATTTGGATTGTGAAAGGGAGGTATATATAAAAACGCTGAAGAAATATGATTCCATTGATTTTGATGTTTGTATTTCGGGTCATAACGTTATTCTTGGCAGCAGTGTTACGAAAAAAATTATGTCAAAGCTTGATTAATTAATAAAAATATAGGAGGCAAACAGTTGCTAGCTGTCTACGTTTTAATATAAAAAATTAAAAGTACTTAAAATATATTAAAATTTAAATTTAACATTGACTTTAATATTATTAAAGCATATACTTAATTTTATAAAAGAAGGTGAGATTAATGGCTATTGATGTAGTGCCTGAATGGATGGTAAATTTAGATGATGAAGATTTATCTTTCATAAAAAAATTTATAATATCTTCCGGATCATTGAAGGAAGTTGCAAACCAGTACGGAGTTACTTATCCTACTGTCAGACTTAGGCTTGACAAGCTTATACAGAAAATTCAAATAAGTGAAAGTAACGCAGAGGAACCGTATATCGCTTTGATTAAAAGAATGGCAATAAACGAAAAAATTGATTTTGACACCGCAAAAATTTTAATTTCAGAATATAAGAAAGTAAAAAGGGAGGATTAATAATGGAAATTACTAAAATGCTGTTTGCACTAATTATTTTATTAATTATTCCATTCACTTTGTTTTATGTGGAGTACCGTCTGGCAAAAACTCAAAGCAAAACAGCTGTAATATTGCCGGTTGTTGTATTATGCTTTTCTGTCATAATGCCTATTGTTGCACTAACCGGAATTATTATGTTTGTAATATATTTTGTTGTGAAGTATTTAGAAAAGGAAAAGAAAAATAAATTATCGGAAATAGATAAAATGAATATTCAGGATTTAGAGTGATTCTGTCTAAATAATGCAGGAGAGACATATAATGAATAAAAGATTAAACTTATTATATTTCAGCGCAACAGATACAACTGCTAAGGTAGTTAAGTCGGTTGCAAGTGCTTTTGATATGAGTGTAAATAAATATGATGTTACATTGCCGGAAAACAGGCTTAATCCACTTGATTTTGAAAGTGAAGATATTTTAATAGTTGGAGTCCCAGTATATTCCGGGAGAGTTCCAGAATTTTTATCTGAATATTTTTCTAACGTAAAGGGTGACGGAACTATTGCGGTATTTATAGTTGTTTACGGAAACAGGGCATACGATGACGCTCTTTTGGAGCTTAAGGATATATTTGAAAAAAATGGATTTATGGGCATAGCCGCAGGAGCGTTTGTAGGAGAGCACTCCTATAATTCGGAATTAGCCGGCGGCAGACCGGATCAAAATGATTTAGATATAGCATATAGATTTGGTCTGGAGATAAAGGATAAATTAAATAGAAATACAATAAATAAACTTCGTGTTTATGGAAAATTTCCATACAGGGATCGCAGAAAATCTCAGCCAGTTCAGATTGAAACGGAAGAAAATTGTACAAATTGCGGAATATGCGCTGCATATTGTCCCATGGGTGCAATAAGATTTGATAATTTTAAAGTTACTGACAGTACTAAATGCATAAAATGTTGCAGTTGCATAAAAAGATGTCCGGTTCATGCCAGAGAGATAAGGTATGAGCCTCACATTAAGCTTTCACGAGATATTGTGGAGAAATACGGTAGTATAAGACTTGAGCCTGAATTTTTTTATAGACGTAAATTATGCATAATAAATATAACCAGGAGCTTAGTAAATTCTTGCATTATAGAAATTGCTAAGCTTAAATTTTTCTTATTAAAAAATTAATAAAATAGAAATATTAATTTAATAGCAAAATTACTTTGTATTTGTTTACAATAATGATATAATAAAAAATGTTTTGCTGTATAATATAAAATAAGTGCGTGTAAAATAAGTAAAGAGGAAATTATGGATAATAATTATAGATCACAGGTAGTTGAAACTTTAAAGAAAATATTTAAGAATAAATCATATTCAAACATAGTAATTAATAATGATGTGAAAAATATAGACGGCAGATATT
The DNA here is from genome assembly GCA_018436705.1 of Sedimentibacter sp. GTDB lineage: Bacteria > Bacillota > Clostridia > Tissierellales > Sedimentibacteraceae > Sedimentibacter. The sequence goes on along the minus strand of JAHDLA010000004.1, from coordinate 336,995 downwards.
TGTCGCTGTACAGAAGAACGGTTCTTGGGGTTGTTGAAAATCTAATATTTATTGACTGGATAATCAATGAGGTTTCAACTGTAAGGACTAAGAAGATGGAGCTGGATGTGTTGATAGTTCTAAGAATTGCTGTTTATCAAATATTTTTTATGGACAAATCTCATGAAAATGCAGTGGTAAATGAAAGTGTACAATACATAAAGGATAAGGGAAACATAAGAGCTTCAAAATTTGTAAATGCGGTCTTAAGGAATATATTGCGAAGCAAGGAGAAGCTTATTGACAAAATGAATGGGCTGTCTCAGGAGGAATATTTAAGTGTCAAATATTCTTACCCTATGGAACTTGTGAAAAGATGGAAGATGCAGTTCGGGAAGGATAATCTTGAGAATGTACTAGTAGCTAATAATGCTGAAGCGCCTTTGGAAATAAGGGTTAATACGCTAAAGGTTTCAAGAGATAAGCTCATTGAAAAATTTGAGAAGAATGGAATTAAGGCACACAAATGCAGGTATGCTAACAAGGGTATAGTTCTTGAAAATCCTTTTGAGATGGATAAAACAGATGAATATATGAGCGGTTTGTTTTCAGTACAGAGTGAAAGTTCAATGCTCGCAGGGCAAATTTTAAATCCTGAAGAAAACAGCTTTGTGGTAGACTTGTGCTCTGCACCGGGAGGAAAATCATTAAACGTTGCAGAAATAATGAATAACAAAGGGAAAATATTGAGCAGGGATATATACGGAGGCAAGTTATCTCTTATAGAGAAGGAAGCTGAAAGGCTTGGTATCAATATTATTGAAACTCAGGAGTTTGATGCCTTGAAACTGGATAGTTCATTAATCGGCAGAGCTGACTTTGTAATAGCGGATGTGCCGTGTTCCGGTCTTGGTATAATAAGACGCAAGCCTGAAATTAAATATAAGAACATAAAAGAGGATGTCAAAAATATTAGCAAAATTCAGTATAAAATACTGGAGAATGCTTCAAAATATTTGAAAACTAACGGTTGTATGGTTTATTCAACATGTACTACAGAAATAAGAGAAAATATAGAATTGGTAAATAAGTTCTTAAATAACAATAGAGAGTTTAAATTGATGGATATTTCAGATAGTATTGATGAATGTTTCACTACTGCCAAGAATGGATATGTGGAAATATATCCGCACATACACAGCATGGACGGCTTTTTTATTGCGAAAATAAAAAGAGTATGATATAATTTTTCGTGATAATTTAGATTTATACCGTTTTAAAATAAAGAATTATAGTGTTTGAAAAACAGGAATTTTGGAACAATCTTAATTGTTCATTACTAAATAAATTCAGAAGGTAAAATATGAAAAAAATTGATAATTTAAGCTTTGATGAACTGGAAAGTGTTCTTATTGAATTAGGTGAGCCAAAATTTAAGGCAAAACAAATTTTTGACTGGATACATGATAAATTAACAGATGATTTCGAAGGCTTGCTGAATGTGTCAAAAAAAACTAGGGAAAAATTAGGAAGTTTATTAGAATTCACAAAGGCAGAAATAGAGTTAAAGCTTGAATCAAAGCTTGATGAAACTAAAAAATATGTTATCAAGTTTGAAGACGGCAATGTTGCGGAAAGTGTATTTTTAAAATATAAATTTGGTAATACAGCATGTATTTCATCTGAGGTGGGATGTAAGATGGGCTGTCTTTTTTGTGCATCAACAAAAAATGGTTTTGTAAGAAGTCTGACAGCAGCTGAAATGCTGAAGCAAATATATTTAATTCAAAAAGATACAAATGAAAAAATTACAAATGTTGTTATAATGGGTTCAGGTGAACCTCTTGACAATTATGATAATGTTCTTAAATTTATGAGGATTATCAATGATGAAAGAGGACAAAATATTTCCATGCGAAAAATTACTCTTTCTACATGTGGTATAGTTCCTAAAATTTATAACCTTGCAGATGAAGGAATACCGGTAACTCTTGCTATTTCTCTTCATGCTCCAACACAGGAAAAAAGGGAAAAAATACTTCCCATTGCAAAAAAATATGATTTATCCCGGTTGATGAAAGCCTGTGATTATTACGTGGAGAAAACAGGGAGAAGGCTTACGTTCGAATATATTATGATAAGAGGATTCAATGACGGTACGGAGGATGCAGAACTTCTTTCAGGAATATTAAAGGGAAGGCTGGCAAATGTGAACTTAATTCCATGCAATTATGTTAAGGAAGCAGATATTACGCCGTCTAAAAATGAGGATATAGAAAGATTCAAAAAAATTCTGTCCGACAGAGGTATTAACGCAACTGTAAGGAGAGAGCTTGGAAGTGACATTAATGCTGCTTGCGGCCAACTTAGAAATAATTATCTAAAAATGTGAGGTGCCTTATGAGGGTATACTGCGAAACAAATAAAGGTTTAATGCGCGAAAACAATGAAGACAATTTAATAGTTGAAGAATCTGACAGGTTTAACCTTTATGCTGTTGCTGACGGAATGGGTGGACATAAAGCAGGGGAAGTTGCAAGTTCCATTGCTATTGATACTATAAGGGAAATATTTAAGGAAAACAGCAAAAGGGAAGATTTCAAAGCTCCCTCGTTTATAATTCAAAGTATTGGTGAGGCTAATGAAAAAATAAGGAAAGAATCCCAATCAAAGGAAGAGTGCTCAGGGATGGGCACAACTATTACCATGGTGATTGTAGACCAGTCATTAAATATTGCTTACGTAGGAAATGTGGGCGACAGCAGAGCATATTTAATTAGAAATAATGAAATTATTCAAATTACCGAAGATCATACGTATGTTCATGAGCTGTTTAAGGATGGAAAGATATCATTTGATGAAGCAAAGCATCATCCTAAAAGAAATGTTATTACAAGGGCTGTAGGGAGTGAAGAATATGTACATGCAGATATATTTGAAATAGAGCTCTTTAGTGATGACATAATTTTGCTGTGCACCGACGGCTTGACAACACATTTGACAGATGACAAAATCTTAAGCACTATTAAAGAATTCGGGTGTTCAGAGAGTGTACAAAGATTAATAAAATTTGCCAATGATAATGGAGGAACTGATAATATTACCGTCATTATTGTTGATAATATCACTAGAGGTGAAGGATATGATAGGTAAAGTATTAGGAAATAGATATGAAATAATAGAAAAAATTGGCGGAGGCGGTATGTCTCTGGTTTACAAGGCAAAATGCAGGGTTTTGAATCGTTACGTAGCAATTAAAATATTGAGAGACGAATTGACATCCGACCCCGACTTTGTTTCGAAATTCAAGCAGGAATCATTATCTGCAGCGAGCCTGGCACATCCTAACATTGTAAATATATATGATACGGGAATTGAAGGAGATATTTATTACATTGTAATGGAATATGTGAAGGGTGAAACTCTTAAAAAATATATAAACAGAAAAGGAAGACTGAGCGAGCAAGAGACAATTAATATTTCCAGACAGATTGCAGAAGCTCTAAAGCATGCCCATACCAACAATATAGTGCACCGGGATATTAAGCCGCATAACATACTTATTACCGAAGACGGCATTGCTAAGGTAACTGATTTTGGAATTGCAAGGGCAGCTACAAGCTCAACTATCAACAACACCTCAAATGTAATAGGATCGGTTCATTATTTTTCTCCGGAACAGGCAAGAGGCGGGTACGTTGATGAAAAATCAGACATATATTCATTGGGAATCGTTATGTACGAAATGATAACTGGTGTTGTTCCTTTTGACGCGGATAATCACATTTCTGTTGCCATGAAACAGATTCAAGAAAAACCTATCCCTCCCTCAAAAAAGATAAAAAATCTAAAGATATCAGCCGGTTTTGAAGAAATTATAATGAAATGTCTTGAAAAGCACCAGAGCTTCAGATTTCAAAGTGTTGAAGAGCTGATTAAAAAACTGGATTATATGAATGGTTTTAGCAGTTCCGAAAAAAAGGAAGAAGAATTAATTGATTCTCCTACCATCGTACTTCCTCCTATTAATGATGTAGATGTAAATGATGAACAGAATACTATTGACATTGATATAGTTGACGATAATTCCGATAATGCATTTAAAACATTTTTTGGTGAAAATACTGACAAAGAAAAAATAAAAGATGAGGGTACTAATACTAGCAAGAAGAAATTAAGTGATGAGGAAAGAAAAAAGAACAGAAAAATAACAATCATTGCCGTGCTCAGCGCTTTACTTGTTGCAGTTATCGGTGGTATATTGGCATTTAAGGCTTTCTTATATGTTCCAGAAGTCGAGGTGCCTAACTTGATTGGAAGAGACGAAGAAGAAGCAAGAAATATAATTGAAGACTTTGGACTGAAATTTGAGGTTAAGGAAAGAGAATTCAATAATGAGTTTAAAGAAGGTAAAGTAATAGAGCAAAGTGTTGACGAAGGAATAAAATTAAAAGAGGGATATCCTATTGAGGTAATTATAAGTAAGGGGCAAAAAGAAATAATTGTTCCTGATTTAATAGGGAAATACTCCATAGAAGCAGGCATAATTCTGAAAGAGGAAGGGCTTGAAGAAGGTGATGTTTCTGAACAAAATTCTGATTCGGTGCCTGCTGGGCAGATAATAGACCAGAATCCTGCAGCTAATACTTCTGCAAATGAAAATGATGCAGTTGACTATGTTGTCAGCATAGGACCAAAAATCAGATATGTTAATATGCCAAAAATAGAAGGGCTGCAGCTTGAAACTGCTAAGCTTGTTATCAAACAATATGGATTGACAGTGGGTGAAGCAACTGAGGAGCCCAGCGCTGATGTGGAAAAAGGACTGGTTATTAGGCAGAGTGTTGCAGCCGGACAGGAGGTAGCTGAAGGAACGTCCATCTGGATGACTGTTAGCTCAGGTGAGCCTGCTGAAGAAGAACCTCCTGCTGAAGAGCCAAGCGAGGGAGATGGCACTGAACAACCGAGCGAAGAACCGTCTTCTGGTTCGTATCCACTCACCATTGCTTTGCCGAAGGATAAAGATAATGTATCAGTTGTTGTTCAAAAGGTTACTGACGGAGGAAGAGAAATAGTTTATTCTCAAGAAGTTGAAACTTCCCAGCAAAGCATAATTATTAATGTTGAAGGAAGCGGAACTGAAGTGTATGAAATATATATTGATAACGAACTTTATGACAGAGTTGAAATAAAATTTTAATTAGGAGCTTATATGATTGAAGGAATCATTATGCGAGGCGTGGGAGGAAACTACTACGTAGATACTGAAGATAATATAGTTGAATGTAGGGCAAGGGGCTTATTCAGACTGAAGAATATAAAGCCTCTTGTAGGTGACAGAGTCTTAATCAGGCTTACTGAAGAGGATGGGAGCCAAGGCTATATCGAGGAGATAAAGGAAAGAACAAATGAAATGATAAGGCCTCCTGTTGCAAATGCAGACCAAATGATTATATTTTTTTCTGTTACAAATCCGGAGCCGAGCTTTCTGCTTCTTGATAAGCTTTTAATTTCGGCGGAGATAAACAATTTGAAGCCTATAATATGTTTTAATAAATCCGACCTAGCCGATGAAAATATTAAAAGTCAGTTTGAAAATATTTTTGTAAACACAGGCTATAATGTGATTTTCACAAGTAAGTATGATGACAATTCAATTGAAAAACTAAAGACTATTTTGCGTAATAAGCTGACGGTGTTTTCCGGACCGTCAGGTGTTGGCAAATCTTCGATAATGAATGCTGTTCAGCCTGACTTTGAATTGAGAACAGGTGAAATAAGCGATAAGCTAAAAAGGGGAAGACACACCACAAGGCATGCCGAGATTTATAAACTTGACATAGGCGGATACGTTATAGATACTCCCGGATTCAGCTCATTTAACCTGAATGGAGTAGGCGAATATGATTTGAAAGAATATTATCCTGAAATTAAAAAATTTGATACGGGCTGCAGATTTGCAGATTGCCTGCATAACAAGGAGCCAAACTGTGTAGTAAAGGATGCTTTAAATAACGGTTTGATAAGTAAGACAAGATACAGCAATTATATTAGGCTTTTAGATGAAATACAAAGTATAAAGCCATACTAGCGGAGGAAAAAATGAACAAATTATCACCTTCTATTCTTTCTGCCGATTTTTCTAAGCTTGGGGAAGATATAAAGCTTGTTGAGAGAGGTGGAGCAGATTATATACATATTGATGTAATGGACGGACATTATGTGCCCAACATTACAATTGGACCTGATGTGGTCAAATCTCTGAGAAAGGTAACAGAGCTTACGTTTGATGTGCATCTTATGATAGAAAATGCTGATGACTATATAGAAGCATTTTATAAAGCCGGCGCAGATATAATTACAGTGCACCAGGAAGCTTGCCGTCATCTTCACAGAACGATACAGAAAATAAAGTCATTGGGGCTTAAGGCCGGAGTTTCCATTAATCCGGCGACACCTGTTTCATTTATCAGGGATATTATAAGAGATGTAGACATGGTTTTGATCATGAGTGTGAATCCCGGATTCGGCGGCCAAAGTTTGATTAAAAATGTAAAATACAAATTTGAAGAATTAAACCAGATAATGAAAGAATTTGATTTGGGCATTGATGTTGAAATTGACGGAGGTGTAACGTCTGATAACCTTGAGGAAGTGTTGAGCTGGGGAGCAAATGTAATAGTTGCGGGTTCGGCAATTTATAAGGCTGATGATGTTGTAGAACAAACAAAAAAGTTCAAGAAAATTATGGAGAAATAAATGTCTGTTTTAATCATAGGTAATGGCAATGATGTTGAAAAAAATCGTTTGGAAAAATTTGATATAAATTTTGTAATATGTGCTGACGGAGGACTTGAAAAAGCAGAAAAATTAGGTGTTGTTCCTGACATGATTTTAGGCGATTTCGACTCTGTGGATGCAGCCGTTTTAGAAAAATACAGGCAGATGAAAATAGAAACAGTTACGTTTCCGTCTGAAAAAGACTATACGGATATGGAGCTCTCTATTGAAAATGCGGTAAAAAAAGGATTCAAGCATGTTATCATGGCCGGGGTAACGGGAACGAGACTGGATCACACTCTGGCTAACATACAACTCCTTGAAAGATACCACAACCGAGGTGTTGATATAGAAATTATTGATAATAATAATCATATAAAAATTATTACCGGAAGTGCCGACGTTAAAATCAAGTATGAAAAGTATTGTTTTGTGTCATTAGTTCCTGTAACTGAAAGAATTGAGGGCTTGACACTACAAGGCTTCAAATATCCGCTGGATAATGTCATTGTGGAAAGGGGCACAGCTTTTTTAGTAAGCAACGAGATAATACAAGACGAGGGCAGAATTATATTGAATAAGGGAACTGCATTAGTCTTTGTTTCAAAAGATTAACATATTAGGAGGATTCATGAAAGCAATAGATTTAAGAGATTTATTTAAATCTCCGGAAAAATACGGCGGCAGCGAAGTAGTTGTCGAAGGTTGGATAAGAACAATCAGAGATTCAAAAAATTTTGGATTTATAGAATTAAATGACGGAACATTTATGAAAAATGTTCAGATAGTATTTGAAAGTAATCTTAAAAATTTTGATGAAGTAAAAAAGTATTCCACGGGAAGTGCTATAAGGGTCAAGGGAAAAATGCTGCTTACTCCAGAAGCAAAGCAGCCATTTGAAGTAAAAGCAGAAGAAGTTGCAATGGAAGCTGAATCAGATCCAAGCTACCCTCTTCAGAAAAAAAGACATTCACTTGAATATCTTAGAACAATAGCTCATTTAAGACCAAGAACAAATATGTTTTCAGCTGGATTCAGAGTAAGATCCGTTGCAGCATACGCAATACATAAATTTTTTAACGACAGGGGATTTGTTTATGCGCATCCACCGATAATAACTGCAAGTGATGCAGAAGGTGCAGGCGAAATGTTCAGAGTTACGGCACTTGACTTGGATAATATAGAAAAAGTTGACGGAAAGACGGATTATTCAAAGGACTTTTTTGGTAAATCTGCAAACCTTACTGTAAGCGGTCAGCTGGAAGCCGAAATCTTTGCACTTGCATTTAAAAATGTATATACATTTGGGCCGACTTTCAGAGCTGAAAATTCAAATACATCAAGACATGCTGCAGAGTTTTGGATGATTGAGCCGGAAATTGCATTTGCCGATATAAATGACAATATGCAGCTGGCTGAAGATATGGTTAAATATGTTGTAGGTTATGTAATGGAAAACGCAAAAGAAGAAATTGAATTTTTCAATTCATTTGTTGAAAAAGGCCTGATAGACAAATTAAACAATGTTGTGAATTCTGAATTTGGAAGAATTGACTATACAGATGCCATTGAAATACTTAAGAAAAATAATAAAAACTTTGATTATCCGGTAGATTGGGGCACGGATATTCAAACAGAACATGAGAGATATCTGTCTGAAAAAATATTTGGCAAGCCTGTTTTTGTAATAAATTATCCAAAAGATATAAAGGCATTCTACATGCGTATGAATAATGACAACAAAACTGTTGCCGCTATGGACCTTCTTGTTCCGGGCATAGGCGAGCTTATAGGCGGAAGCCAGAGGGAAGAAAGGCTTGAAATGCTTGTAAAGCGTATGGATGAAATGGGAGTTGACAAAGAAGAAATGTGGTGGTATCTTGAACTCAGGAAGTATGGAGGAGTTAAGCATGCCGGTTATGGGCTGGGGTTTGAGAGACTGATAATGTACCTTACAGGTATAGGAAACATTAGAGACGTCATTCCATTCCCAAGAACACCGAAAAATGCAGAATTCTAGTTGTGTATGAAAATATCAAAGATACATTGAATTAAAATTTCAATGTATCTTTTTTGTTCTCTTTGAATAGTATGTATAAAGATTGAGAAGTCCTTAAACAGCGAAGGACGGAAATTGCTCAGACATATTTTTATCGATGATTAAATGCTAAGGGGGTTATTATGAATTATTTTAAACATAGAAAAAAATGCAGCCCGTGTGGCCCTAAAATAAAATTTACCGAAATTGCAGGCATCATGTTAGCTGTTATAGGTGCAATTATCATTGTTCAGATACTACCTCTGAAAATGTGGCTTTTTATTCTCGGAAGCCTTCTTGTTGTACTCGGATGTACCCTTTTTAGATTGTTTTGATAATAAACAATGAATTGGCTTGAAAACAAGTCAAAATATTTTTGTGTAAAAAAATAATGGCTTTTAGGCCACTATTTTTAGCTTATATAGCACGCTGCACTTTGTTTGATCTTAAACATCTTGTACAAACGTATTTTTTTGTTTTAGAACCATTTTCTAAAACTGAAACTTTTCTAACATTAGGTTTCCATGTTCTTTTTATTTTTCTATCAGCGTGTGTTATGCTGTTTCCTGATACAGTTCCTTTTCCACATACTTCACAAAATTTTGCCATACTTACACCTCCCATTTATTTAAAAACATCCGTTTTTTATTCTAGTTGATAAACAGTATTCTGCTTAACAAATTTAACTTAATAATGATACCATTAAAATTTAAATATTGCAATATCAAATTTTAATTAGTATAATAAAAAATATTAGCACGACTTTACAGTCGGTAATTTTGTTTGTAAATTTTTATCAAAAAGGTTATAATAAATTTACTTATCAAATAACATATAAAAATTGAAATGTGGGAGGTAGTATATGTCAGTTAACGTGTTAAATAAAAATGGGAATATAATCATAGATGACCAGGTTTTTGCAACTTTAGCCGGACTAGCTGCGATGGAGTGCTATGGTGTTGTTGGCATGGCTTCAAGAAACGCAACTCAGGGAATATTTGAGCTGTTAAAGAGAGAACAGCTTACAAAAGGCATAAAGGTTACAACAGTTGACGAAAAAATAAACATAGATTTATATATAGTATTGCAATATGGCGTTAAAATATCTGTTGTTGCAGATAATATTATTTCCAGAATAAAATACAGCGTAGAGACTTTTTCGGGAGTTTCTGTGGAAAATGTTAATATTTTTGTACAAGGTGTCAGAGTACAAAAATAAGAGGAGGCTAAAATGATAGTTAAGTTTATAGATAATGTTGCATTCAAGAAAATGCTTTTAGGAGCCGCTGCCAATTTAGAAAACAATAAGGCAATAGTGGACTCTCTAAATGTATTTCCTGTTCCCGACGGAGATACGGGCACAAACATGAATCTTACTGTGCAGTCTGCAATGAGGGAAATAAATACCCTCCAAGAAAGCACAATTTCACACATGGCTGATGCCGCCGCAAATGGTTCTCTAATGGGAGCGAGAGGAAATTCCGGTGTAATATTATCTCAGCTGTTCAGAGGTATGGCAAAAGGGCTGAAAGGTTCAGGAAAGATTGACTGCAAGGTGATTGCAGAATCCTTTAAGTTTGCTTCTGATACGGCGTACAAGGCAGTTATGAGACCTGTGGAAGGTACAATATTGACAGTTGCAAGAGAAACTGCAGAAAAGGCTATGGAAACATATACCGAATTTGAAGATGCTTCTTTATTTTTGGAAAGTCTGATTGAACAGGCTAAAAGCACACTTGACAGAACGCCTGAAATGCTCAAGGTATTAAAGCAGGCAGATGTGGTAGATGCAGGAGGAAAAGGGCTTGTTTTCTTGTTAGAAGGCGCACTGGCTGCATTGAAAGGTGTTGAAATTAAGCAGGAAAAAGCAGAAAATCAAGTTATTGATACAGAAAAAGAAATTACCGGATTTTCCAGCGAAGATGAGATAATATTTGCATATTGTACAGAGTTTTTTATTAAAAATCCTACAAAAAGCGCAGAAGAATTTTTGACCAAAATTTATGATAAAGGCGATTCGATTGTATGCGTAGGAGATGAAAAACTAATAAAAACACATATACATACAAACAACCCGGGTCATATACTTGCTATTGCAGTTAAATACGGGGAACTTATTAAAATCAAGATTGACAATATGAAGGAACAGTTCAGAGAAAGGTTAAAAAATTCAAATAAAAAAAATCAGGAAAGAAAGAAATACGGATTTGTTTCCATAGGCATGGGCGAAGGAATACAGAAGGTATTTTCTGATTTAAATGTAGATATGTTTCTATCAGGCGGACAGACTATGAATCCAAGTACAGAGGATATTTTAGACGCTGCCGGAAATATAAATGCTGACCACATTATTATTCTTCCGAACAATGGAAATATAATTCTGGCTGCTACTCAGGCAAAGGAAATATCTGATAAGAATCTTCATATTATTCCCAGCAAGAGCATACCCCAGGGAATTACGGCAATGCTTGCATTCAATGCTGAAAGCAGTCCTGAGGAAAATGTAAGCGCAATGACAGAGGCGGTTTCTGAAGTGAAAACTGGCCAGGTTACCTATGCTGTAAGAGATACCGTAATAAACGATATGGAAATCAAAAAAGATGAAATTATTGCAATTAGTGATGGCAGCATAGTTACACATGGAGAAAATCCTGAAAACCAAACAATTGAGCTTATCAAAAATATGGTGGACGAAGACAGCTTCCTTATAACATTGTTCTACGGAGAAGATGTTGACAGAAAGGATGCTGAAGGATTAAAAGAAAAAATAGAAGAAATCGCTGAAGAATGTGATGTAGAAGTAATCTATGGCGGCCAGCCGCTTTATTACTATATAATTTCAGTGGAATAAACAAGATGATGTTGTCATATCGAATACAGCCAAGGATCTCATGAACGTGATGAGATCCTTCTCATTCGTGTTGAGGGTGCAGGGAGTAATCTATGCTTGAAATGGATGTTCAATATTTAAAGGGAGTCGGCCCGGGAAGGGCTGCAAAACTTAATAAATTGAATATATTTACCGTAGAAGATCTGATAAATTATTTTCCGGTTAAGTATGAAGATAGGAGAACTGTAAGAAATATTAATGAGCTCACAGATAATTTAAAGTGCCTGCTTAGAGTGAAGCTTTTTGAAGGCCCTAAAAAAACAAGAATTAAAAAAAGAATGACTGTTGTAAAAGCTATAGGTAAAGATGATACAGGATTTATAACTATTACTTTTTTTAATCAGAGTTTTATAGCGGAAAAACTAACTGAGGGTGAAAATTATTATATTTTTGGCACAGCTAAAGCTTCTTACGGTAAATTTGAAATGATAAATCCTGACATAGAGTTATGCAAAAATGACTGGAAATCTAAAAAAATAACTCCTGTTTACAGCTTGACTTATGGATTATCTAATAATGAGCTGACAAAAATTATGAAGACGGCGCTGGAAACATACTATGAAAAAATAGAAAATGTACTTCCCAGTGCGCTTATTGATAAATATAAACTGCTTCCCAGAAAAAAAGCAATTAAAAATCTTCATTTTCCTCTAAATGGGAGGGCTTATTCAGAAAGTAAAAAAACAATTGCTTTTGAAAAACTGTTAATAATGCAGATGGGATTAACAGCAATTAAAAGTAGCCTAAAAAGTAATTCTCCAGGCAATGTAATTACCGGTTTAAATCTATCGGAAAAACTTGTGGATGCCATACCTTACAAACTGACTGATGCACAGCTCAGAGTTATAGAAGAGATAAAAAATGATATGAGCATGGTTAAACCAATGAATCGTTTGGTTCAGGGCGATGTAGGTTCGGGAAAGACAGTGGTTGCCGTATATGCTTTGCTTGCGGCTGTCGGTTCAGGTTATCAGGCATCAATGATGGCTCCTACTGAAATACTTGCTATGCAGCATTATCAAACTATAACAGAATATCTATCAATGGCTGACATTGATATTAGTGTTGCTTTTCTTTCGGGCTCTACAAAGGCAAAGGTTAAAAATGATATAATTAAGAGATTGAAAGACGGAGAAATAAATATAATTATTGGGACACATGCACTTATTGAAGATAATATAGAATTTAAAAATATAGGCCTTGTAGTTACGGATGAACAACATCGCTTCGGAGTAAGGCAAAGAGGAAAGCTTTCCAACAAAGGAAGCAATCCTGATATACTTGTAATGACGGCGACGCCAATTCCCAGAACGTTGGCATTGATGTTTTACGGAGATCTTGATATTTCTGTTATAGATGAAATGCCCCCCGGAAGGCGTAAAGTTATTACCGAAATTTTTAGCGGAAAACAAAAAGAAAAGGCATATGAATTTATTAGAGAGCAAGTTGACGGAGGGAGACAGGCATACATAGTTGCTCCGCTGGTTGATGAATCTGAAGGCTTAGAACTGGATTCTGCGAAGCAAATATTTGATGATCTTAGTAACACTTATTTTTCAAATTACAGATTGGGACTTTTGTACGGCAAAATGAGCAATTCTGAAAAAGAAGATGTAATAGGAAAATTCTATGATGGTAAAACAAACATACTTGTTTCAACAACTGTAATTGAGGTGGGAGTAAACGTCCCTAATGCTTCGGTAATGCTTGTATTAAATGCAGAAAGATTTGGACTGGCTCAGCTTCATCAGCTTAGAGGAAGAGTGGGAAGAGGCAGATTTCAGTCATACTGTCTGCTGGTAAATGAAAGCAGAACCAAAAAAGCGTCAGAAAGAATGAATATATTAAGAAATACAAATAATGGATTTGTCATTGCTGAAGAAGATTTAAAAATTAGAGGACCTGGTGATTTCTTTGGAACTCAGCAGCATGGCCTTTCCAGACATGATATTCAAAATATAGTAAATGATACAGATACAGTACGAAACATTCAGATTGTTTCAAAAAAAATAATGGCGGATAATCCGAAATTGACCGGTGAAGAATATAAGAATTTAAAAAAGGCAATATTAATGCTATTTACAGATGAAAACATCGTATTTAATTGAGGATATGTTGTCTTCCTGCTAACATGCCGTGACCCAAAGCCGTAGAAGTTCAAATAATCGGAGGTAAAATTTATGAGGATAATATCCGGAACTAACAAAGGTATGAAACTGTATGCCCCTGAAGGAACGTCAGTCAGACCTACCAGCGACAAGATTAAGGAAGCTTTATTTAACATAATAGGGCGCATAGACGAAGGGGCAGTTGTAATGGATTTATTTTCAGGCTCCGGAAGCATAGGAATAGAATTTTTGGCGAGAGGCGCAGAACTATGCTACTTTGTGGACTCATCTCACAAGAGTTTAGGTTATGTCAAAAAAAATCTTGAGCTTTGCAGATTTAAAAACAGGGCAAAAATTATAATGAGTGACTACGAGAAAGCTATTTTGAATTTATCAAAAGAGGGTGTAAAATTCGATTACATATTTGCCGATCCTCCGTATGATTTAAACTGCGGTTTTAAGATATCTGACAAAGTATTCGAAAATAACTTGCTAAAGAAAGACGGAACGCTTATAATTGAAACAGATAAATTTGAAAAAATAATTGATAACATCAGTACTGACATGATAAAATACAAAGAGAAAATTTATGGCAGAACAAGGATAAGCATAATGACATACACGGAGGAATAATGAAAGTTTTATATACCGGAAGTTTTGACCCGATTACAATGGGCCATATTGACATAATTAATAGGATATCAAACAAATTTGACGAAGTGGTTATAACTGTTTTTAATAATATTGAAAAAAAATATTGGTTTTCTATAGAAGAAAGATGCGAAATGGTTAGACAAGCCACTCTTCATTTAGACAATGTTACTGTCGATTTTACCGAGGGGCTTGTAGTTGACTATTGCGAAAGAAACAATATAAACATAATAGTCAGAGGGTTAAGGGCTGTTTCTGATTATGAATATGAATTGGCTATATCGAGTATAAATAAGCATTTAAATAAAAAATTAGAAACAATTTTTCTGGTTGCATCCCCGGAATACTCTTTCTTAAGCTCAAGCATGATAAAAGATGTAGCTGAGCATGGAGGAGTTTTCGAAGATTTGGTTCCTGAATATGTAGGTAAGGAAATTCATAAAAAACTTGGGAGGAAGTAGTATGGATATTTTGAATTTGTTGGAGAGAATCGAGGATATTATCGAAGAAGCTTCTAAATTCCCTTTATCTAACAAGGTTATGATAGACAAAGAAGAGGTGTTGGAAGTAATAAATGAAATAAGATTGAAAATGCCGGATGAAATTAACAGAGCATCTTGGGTTGCCAAGGAGCGCCAAAGAATATTAAATGAAGCTCAGTCTGAAGCGGATGAGCTTATTGAAAAGGTTAAGGAGCAACAAAGATACTTGGTTGAGGAAAATGAAATAACCAAGCAATCGAAAAAATATGCCGAACAGTTGATTAAGGATGCCGAAGTGAAGGCAAATGATATGAAGATAGGGGCATATAATTACAGTGACGAAATTTTGTCCAAGCTTCAGGAAAAAATCAGAGAAATCAACGGTATAATAGAACAAAACAGAGATACACTAAAAAATATGTAAATTAAATGCTAATTAAGAGCTGTTTTGAATGTAATGTTCAAAGCAGCTCTTAATAAAAAACACTTATATAAGAAAACTCCCCTGAACAAGGGAGTTTATGTTAAGACAATTTTTCTCTGTAGGTATCCATTATTTCGGAGAAAAGATCTCCTGTTGTGGGAGGTGTAAAAGTTATTGTATTTGCTCCGGCTTGAATGGTATTCATAATATTTTCTGGGTTTGGTCCTCCGGTTGCTATAATTGGAAAATACGGATGCTTCTCACGAATTTTTCTGGCTATAGATGCAGTCTTGGTGCCTCCGGAAACATTAAATATAGAAGCTCCTGCTTTTATTCTGGACTCAAAGTCTTCTTTTTCGGATACAATTGTTATTATTATAGGAATATCCAGCCGCTGCTTCATTTCGGAAATTAATTCATTCGGTGTTGGAGCATTCATTACAACGCCGTAAGCACCGTTTAGTTCTGCATTTATAGCGATGTCAATGGATCGCTGACCTGTTGTTATGCCGCCTCCGACGCCTACAAATACAGGTGCGGATGAAACTTCTATTATCGCCTGATTTATTGCAATTTGGGGGGTAAAAGGATATACTGCTATTACTCCGTCGGCGTTGTGATTTTTTATAATTGCAAGGTCGGTTGTAAATATAAGTGATTTTATACGCTTGCCGAATATATTAATGCCGCTTGCTTCGTAGATTTCTGCCGGCATTTGTATAGGCTTTTTCTTAAGTACGGATTCAATAGTAGGTATAAATTTTTTATCTTTTTTTTCTGTACGGTTTTTAACAGCATGGCTGTAATTATCTTGAATGATATTGTCGATAAACTTGTCCATATAACCTCCCGCATTTATGTTCATTTTTATCTTAATTATACAATTTACGCGAATAAAACACAATCAAATAAATGTAAAATGAACTTAAAAAAACCTATGCAAAATATAACAAAAATTATATAATGATATGTATTTATATAGTTTATTTTTTGTTTATTGCATTAAAGTATTGAATAATGAAATATATAATGGAGAAGGTTGGCAATGCAGTTATGTTTAAGCAACAGTAAATTAAAGCATAAAGGAACCCTATTGTTGGAAACAGACAGATTTATTTTAAGGCAGTTCCAAATAAATGATGTCCATGATGTATTTATTAATTGGTCAAGTGATGCTGAATCAGCAAAGTATAATGCATGGAGCGTGCATGAAAGTGAAAATGTGACCAGAGGTTACATGAGTGATTGGATAAATAACTATAAGAGATTAAATTATTATCATTGGGCCATAGAGGATAAGAACAGCGGTGAAGTGGTTGGTTCGATCTCTGTTTCAAATATAAAAGACAGAAAGAAATATTGTGAAATAGGGTATACGGTTGCAAGAAAAAGATGGAATGAAGGAATAGCAACCGAGGTTTTAATGTGTGTTTTAGAATTTCTAACAAGTGATGCAGGTTTTGCAACAATACGTGCAATGCATGATGTCAGAAACAAAGCATCCGGAAGAGTAATGGAGAAAGCTGGCATGATTTTTGTCAAAAATCAGATGCAGATTTTTTTAGGCGGACACAACCTAATAATGAACTGTAGCATTTATGATTACAGAAAACACTAAATTTATACAATATAATGTAATAAATTATTGATTTTAGAAAGTAGTATGGTATAATAGAATGGTTAAATTGGGGGATTCATTAATTTGAAACAATATTGACTGTTTTACATACAATATAAAATATCTAGGAGGAACAAATGAGTTCAAAAATATTAAAAAAAGAAAAAAACGTGGTTTCAATTGAATTTACGATTGCACCCGAACAATTTGAAGAAGCCGTGAATAAAGCATATTTAAAAGTTAAGAATAACATTAATGTTCAAGGATTCAGAAAAGGAAAAGCTCCAAGACATATAATTGAAAAAAAATATGGCAAGAGCATTTTTTATGATGATGCACTAGATTTTGCTGTGCAGGAAGAATATCCTAAAGCTGTAAAAGATCTTGATCTTGATATAATAAACAGTCCAAAGATAGATATTGTTACTTTTAACGAGGGAGAAGAAATAGTTTTAAATGCAGATGTTGAAGTGATGCCCGAAGTTGAACTTTCTGAATACAAAGGTGTTGAAGTAGAAAAAACAGAATTTAAAGTAACAGATGAAGATGTTGAAAAGGAACTTAAAAATATTCAAGAAAAGAATGCCAGAATAGTTGAAGTCGAAGATAGACCGGTTCAAAACGGAGACTTTTTGACTATTGATTATGCTGGATTTGTGGGAGAAGAACAGTTTGAAGGCGGAACTGCTGAAAATCAATCACTTGAGATAGGTTCAAACACATTTATTCCCGGCTTCGAAGAGCAATTAATAGGTAAAAATAAAGATGATGAAGTAAAAGTAAATGTTACATTCCCAGAAGAATATCATTCTGAAGAATTAAAGGGTAAGGACGCTGTTTTCAATGTTACTATCCATGAAATAAAGACAAAAGAGCTTCCGGCTATTGACGATGAATTCGCAAAAGATGTAAGTGAGTTTGATACTTTGGAAGAATTTAAGGCTGACACGAAAAAAACTTTGGAGAAAAAAGCTGTTGATCAGACAAAGGTAACAAATGATAATAATGTAATAACTAAGGTAGTAAACGATGCTAAAGTTGAAATTCCTGAAGTATTAGTGCAAAGGGAAATGGAACACCTTGCAAGAAATTATGAGCAGCAATTCCGCCAGCAGGGATTTACAGGTAAGGAATATGATGACGTAATTAAAAACTTTGTAGATCAATACAAAGAAAGCTCAAAAAGTCAGGCTGAATTTAACGTTAAGGCTGAACTTGTTCTTGAAGCAATCATTAAAAAAGAAAACATAGAAGTGACTGAAGATGAACTCAAAAAAGAGGTTGATGAGGTTGCTAAGCAATATCAGGTAGAGGAAGACAGATTAGAAGCATTTAAAGAAAATCTGCTTCAGACAAGTGGAAGCTATATCAAAGAAACACTACAAAAAAGAAAAGTATTTGAAATGCTTTCTGAAAATGCGGTATTTGTTGAACCAAAAGAAAAAAATGAAGAACTCGAAGCTAAAGATTCAGACGAGGATTTAAAGAGTGAAGAAAAATAAATTAAGATAAAGTTAAGAAAAATAAGTACAATATAAATATAGGGAAATATAATAAATAGGAGGAAAAGAATATGGCATTGGTACCATATGTAATTGAGCAAACCGGTAGAGGCGAAAGATCTTATGATATTTATTCAAGACTTTTAAAAGATAGAATAATTATTTTGAGTGATGAAGTTAATGATGCAACAGCAAGCTTAATAGTTGCACAGTTGCTGTTCCTGGAATCAGAAGATCCGGATAAAGATATACAATTATATATAAATTCACCAGGAGGATCTATAACTGCAGGTATGGCAATTTATGACACTATGCAGTATATAAAACCGGATGTTTCAACTATTTGCGTAGGTATGGCAGCTAGCATGGGAGCATTTTTACTGCTGTCAGGTTCGAAAGGCAAAAGATTTGCTCTTCCTAATTCGGAGATTATGATTCATCAGCCGCTTGGAGGAATGAAGGGGCAGGCCTCTGATATTAAAATACATGCAGACAGAATTATAAAAATAAGAGAGACCCTAAATAATATCATAAGTGAAAAAACATCCCAGCCTCTAGAGAAAGTTGAACATGATACTGACAGAGATAACTTTATGACAGCGGAAGAAGCGAAAGCCTACGGAATAATAGACGAAATTATTGCCAAAAGAAAATAAGGAGTGTTTCAATGAGCAAAGTCAATGACAAACAAATCAAATGCTCGTTCTGCGGTAAATCTCAAGATCAGGTAAGAAGGCTGATTGCCGGACCTGATGTATATATCTGCGATGAGTGCATTGAATTATGTCATAACATTGTAGATGACGATATAGATATATTTGAAGAGTATGATTTTACGGAACTGCCGAAACCAAAAGAAATTAAGACTAGACTTGATGAATATGTTATTCAACAGGAACAGGCAAAAAAAGCCCTGGCAGTAGCCGTTTACAATCACTATAAAAGAATAAACTATAAATCCAAGGATGAAGGCGCAGATATCCAGAAGAGCAATATACTTTTACTTGGCCCAACAGGCAGCGGTAAGACGTATCTTGCCCAAACACTGGCTAAACTGCTTAATGTTCCTTTTGCAATAGCAGATGCCACATCTCTGACAGAAGCAGGTTATGTGGGAGAAGATGTTGAGAACATATTGTTAAAGCTCTTACAGGCCGCGGATTTTGATGTTGAGAGAGCAGAGAAGGGAATCATATATGTGGATGAAATTGATAAAATATCAAGACGTTCAGAAAACCCTTCAATTACGAGAGATGTAAGTGGTGAAGGTGTTCAGCAGGCACTTCTTAAAATCCTCGAAGGAACTGTTGCAAATGTTCCGCCTCAGGGAGGGAGGAAGCACCCTCATCAGGAATTCATTCAAATAGACACTACTAATGTATTGTTTATTTTAGGCGGTGCATTTGATGGAATAGAAAAAATAATACAAAAAAGAATCGGCAAAAAAAGTATCGGATTTGGCGCAGATTTGTCAGGCAACAGTTCCATGGATACGGATAAGCTGCTTGGTCAGGTTCAATCACAAGATCTTTTAAAATTTGGATTGATTCCTGAATTTGTAGGAAGAATGCCGGTGGTTGTTTCTTTGGAAAAATTAGATAAAAAGGCCCTAATTTCAATTTTGACAGAACCAAAAAATGCATTGGTTAAACAATATAAAGAATTATTTAAAATGGACAATGTGGAATTGGAAATAGAAAAAGAAGCTTTGGAAGCAATAGCTGATAAAGCCTTGGAAATAAATACAGGTGCAAGAGGTTTAAGAGGTATTCTTGAAAGTACTATGATTGACGTAATGTACGAGATACCGTCAAGAAATGACATTAAAAAATGTGTAATTACAAAAGATACCATACTAAATAAAAGTGAACCTAAATTAGTTTTGACAAAAAAGCCTGTGTCTGATAAAAAAGAAAATGCTTCATAACCGATTGCCTGCTTTATGCAGGTAAGCAGGCTGCTGAAAAAATCTATAGTTAAGTTACCGGCCAGGCAGTCAATCACCACGTATATAAATACGTTACGGTTGTCTGTCTTTCGGTGCTTTTCAAGATATTTTTTTGGCAACCTGTTATCTTGATGACCTCGTCATCAATCTGCCTGCCTGCTTTTAGCAGGCAGTTTTACTAAGGAGATCATATGATAGAAAATTACAGTGTAGAAAATAAAACCCTTCCTCTAATCCCTATTAGAGGAATCGGAATATTTCCGGATACGGTTATACATTTTGATATAGGAAGAGAAAAATCCGTTAATGCATTAGAAGAAGCAATGCTTGAAGATTCTGATATTTTTCTTACAGTTCAGAAAGAAGCTGATATAGATTCACCTAACGAACAAGATTTTTATGAAGTCGGTGTTATCTGCAAAATTAAGCAAATGATAAAGATGCCGGGTGATAACATAAGAGTCTTGGTTGAAGGAATAAACAGAGCAAGGATTTCGTCTATAACTCAGCAAGATCCGTACTTTGAGGTTATTTTAGAGGAATACATATATAACTATGCCTTGCCGCTGACCGATGACCTTGAAGCGATGGTTAGATTGACTTTGGAAAATTTTGAAGAATATTCTCTGATTTATACCAAGATAGCACCAGATGCATTAGCTTCTCTTAAAGAGATTAAAAATCCCGATAAGCTGGCTGATGTGGTTGCTTCATATATATATCTAAAGCAGGAACAAAAACAGGTACTGCTTGAAACTTTTGATCCTTATGAGAGGCTTGAAGCGATTAATGCTTTAATCTCAAAAGAGATTAAGGTTTTAGAAATAGAAAATGAAATTAGTGAAATGGTAAAGAAGCAAGTCGGTGAGTTTCAAAAAGATTATTATTTAAAGGAACAACTAAGGGCAATCCAAAAAGAACTTGGTGAAGACGAAGGCGCTGAATTTGAAGTTGAAGAATACATGAACAAGATTTCAAAATCCGGCATGCCTAAGGAAGTCAAAGAAAAGGCGGAAAAAGAAGTAAAGAAGCTTCTTAAAATTTCATCATCTTCGCCTGATGCAGGAGTTATAAGAACTTATGCGGATTGGCTCATTGATTTACCATGGAATAAAAAAACTAAAGATAATACAGATTTGAAAAAGGCAAGAGCAATACTTTCTGAAGATCATTATGGTTTGGAGGATGTGAAAGAAAGGATACTTGAATATCTTGCCGTTAAAAATATCAATAAAAATATGAAGGGGCCAATACTGTGCTTTGTTGGGCCTCCGGGGGTAGGGAAAACTTCAATAGCCAAATCCATTGCAAGAGCCATGAACAGAAAATATGTGCGCATATCATTGGGCGGTGTAAGAGATGAAGCTGAAATAAGAGGCCACAGGAGGACATATATCGGAGCAATTCCGGGAAGAATAATATCATCTATTGCAAAGGTTAAAGTTAATAATCCTGTATTCCTTCTTGATGAGATAGATAAGCTGTCTGGAGATTATAAGGGAGATCCGGCTTCTGCACTGTTAGAGGCGCTGGATCCCGAACAAAACAAAACATTTACAGATCATTACATTGAAGCTCCTTTTAGTCTTGAGAATGTAATGTTTATAACAACTGCAAATACAACATCAACGATTCCGGAACCTCTGCTTGACAGAATGGAGGTTATTGAAATTTCTGGGTATACAGATGTTGAAAAAAGAAATATTGCTGAAAAATATTTAATTAAGAAGCAGATTTCTGAACATGGCTTGAAAGAAAAGCAAGTTAAAATTTCGGAGAATGCGGTTAAAGAAATAATAGAGAGATATACCAGGGAGTCAGGAGTAAGAAATCTTGAGAGAAATATAGGAGCTCTGGTGAGAAAAGCTGCCGTTCAAATAGTTGAAAAAAAGAAAAAATCAGTGGTTATAGATTCCAGAACTCTTAAGAATTATCTTGGAATTCCAAAATATGATTATGAAATGGCTTATGAAGAAGATCAGGTAGGAGTTGTTACAGGCCTTGCATGGACCAGAGTTGGAGGGGAGACGCTTTTCATTGAGGTAAATACCATGAAAGGTGAAGGAAAACTTCAGCTTACAGGGAAGCTTGGAGATGTAATGAAGGAATCTGCCATGGCTGCTTTAAGTTATATTAAGGCAAATGCAGATAAATTCGGCATAGATTATACTGTTTTTAAAGAAACTGACATTCATATTCACGTGCCTGAAGGCGCAATTCCAAAGGATGGACCTTCAGCCGGCATTACAATGGCAACGGCTGTTATTTCAGCCTTAACTAAGAGGACTGTCAGAAAAGATGTGGCAATGACTGGAGAAATAACAATAACCGGAAGGGTGCTTCCAATAGGAGGCTTAAAGGAAAAACTGCTGGCGGCAAAAAGAGCAGGTATTAAAAAAGTTGTACTAAGCACAAGAAATAAACCCGATGTTTCAAAAATAGATGCAAAAATTATTCGCACCCTTGAAATTGTATACGTAGACAGAATAGAAGATGTAATAAGGCATGCCCTAAGAACTGAATAGAGTCTTATTACTAACAACAAGAGGTGAACAATTATAGCGTGTAGGCGCAATATAATTGTTCACCTACACAAAGGAAGGTAAATATGATAATAAAAAAAGCAGAACTTCTTATAACGGCTGCTAGGAAAGAACAATATCCTGAAACTGTTGTTCCCGAAATAGCATTTGCCGGCAAGTCAAATGTAGGCAAGTCTTCGATGATCAATGCTCTGTTAAATAGAAGAAGTCTCGCAAGAACAAGCTCTCAGCCGGGAAAGACTCAAACCATAAATTTCTATAATATTAACGATACGATGAATTTTGTGGATTTACCCGGGTATGGATATGCGAAAGTTTCTAAAACGGAGATTGGTAAGTGGGGAAAGATGATAGATACTTACTTGCACAACAGACCACAGCTAAGACAGGTTATATTACTCATTGATATTAGACATGAACCTGGGAAAAATGATATACAGATGTATGAATGGATAAAAAGCTGCGGGTTTGATGGGTATATTATAGCTGCAAAAGCAGATAAGTTGTCAAGATCTCAACAAATAAAGAACTTGGCTACAATTAGAAAAGTTCTTAATATTAAGGATAGCAGTATGGTGATTCCGTTCTCGGCTGTATCTAAAGCCGGAGTTGAAGATACATGGAACCTGTTTACACAATTAGTGGGCTTAGAAAATGAATAAAATCTAAAAAATTTGATAAATTTTCCTTGCTAATTAATATACATATAGTTTAAAGAAATTAAATGGGGGTATATTAATTAATACTGGAGGAATAATGATGATTTATGAATTTGAAACAAAAGTCCACAGTGATATAAGCAGCGTAAAGGGCGTTGTAGAAGAAATTCTTATTAATATCAAGGACAGATTAAATGAAGACATCTTTTTCAATACTAAAATAATTTTAAATGAACTTATAATTAACGGCGTATTACACGGAAATAAACTTGATTTTAACAAGAAAATCAGTATAAATCTTAATATTGATAATTCATGCATTATTATTAATGTTAAAGATGAGGGAGCCGGAATATGTTATAAGCATAAAGCGTTTGGAGATTATGATTTTTGTGAATCAGGGCGGGGGCTTATGCTGGTGGAAGGTTTATCCGATAAATTTGCAATTGACGGAAATAGGGTAACCTGTGTACAATATCTAAAATGAGCTTTATATTCCATATGTTTTTTGTTATAATAGACACTGTTAAGTGTTTATTTTTTTGCCTTGACTGCACGAGGAGAATATATGGATACCATAAAACTATCAGTTAGAGAACTGGTTGAATTTGTATATAAAAGCGGAGATATAAATGTAAAGGCCATGAGTGTTGATAGAGCGCTGGAAGGAATTAAAGCTCATAAAATTTTGCAATCCCAAATGGGTGAAAGCTACCGGAAGGAGTTCTATCTAAAAGAAGAGTTTTCTCTCAAAAATATAACATTTGTTATTGAGGGAAGGGCAGATGGTATTATAACAGAAAATGATTGCGTGACTGTAGACGAAATAAAATCAACATACACAAATTTAGAACGTATAGATAAGGGTTACAATGCCGCACACTTAGCTCAAGCTAGATGTTATGCATATATTTATGGAAATGGAAAAGGAATAGATGAATTATCCGTTCAGCTAAGATATTATAACCTAGAAACAGGAAAGACAAAGACACTGCTTTATACATATACCATTGACGAACTAGAGATGTTTTTTTATGAAGTCCTAAACATGTACGTAGAATGGGCAGAGACAATTATTAACCTTAGAAAAGAACGAGAAGAATCAATTGATGAATTAAAATTTCCTTTTAATGAGTATAGAAAAGGACAAAGGAATTTTTCGGTTGCAGTTTTTAGAACGATTAAAGAAGGTAAAAAGCTCTTTGCTCAAGCACCTACCGGGGTTGGAAAGACAATATCTGTCCTGTTTCCTGCTATAAAATTTCTTAATTATAAAAGTAATTCTAAAATTTATTATCTTACAGCAAAATCCTCAACAAAATCAATAGCATTTGATACTGTAAAATTAATGATTGAAAAAGGGCTTAAATTAAGGACAACAGTAATTACAGCCAAAGAAAAAATATGTTTTATGGATGAAACAGATTGCGAACCGGAATATTGTCCATATGCAAGGGGGTACTATGATAAATTAAATACTCCTTTGAAAAATACTATAAAAAATATTTGCTTGTATGACAGAGAATTTATTGAAAGAATTAGCAGAGAATATGAAATTTGTCCGTTTGAATTTAGTCTTGATCTTGCATATATGTCAGATGCGGTAATATGTGACTACAATTATTACTTTGACCCCAGGGTTGCGCTTCAGAGAGATGATGTTTTTAAAAACAGCAATGATATACTTCTCATTGACGAAGCACATAACCTTGAGGATAGAACAAGAAGCATGTATTCACCTGAGATTGTTAAAGAGGAATTCTATGAATTATATAAAGTAATGAAAAAAACAGATAAAAAAATTAGCAGATGTCTGTCTAACATTAATAAAAAATTTATTGAAATTAAAAAGAAATCTGATGAACCGTATATTTTTGATGAAGAACCATCAGATCTGGTTAATTATGTCAGAAAATTTACTGCGCTGGCTGATGACTTTATTAATGACAAGAAAAATGACAATGTTCCTGAAGAGCTTGTTGACATGTACTTCAAGGGAATGTTTTTTATAAAAATTTCTGAAATTGCCGATAAAAATTTCTGCTTTTTTGCTGATTCTAAATCAAAGCAAACAAAGGTAAAGCTATTTTTAATGGACCCTTCAGATGTATTAAAGCAAATATTAAAAAAAGCATGGTCATCGGTGTTTTTTTCCGCAACTCTTACACCGCTGAAATATTTCAGGTACATTCTTGGCGGAGAAGAGGATGATTATATAATGAGGATAGAATCACCATTTGAGATTGAAAAATTAAAGGTTATGGTTACTGAAAACATATCTATGAAGTATGCCGTTCGAGATTCAAACATAGATGCGGCATGCAGATACATTTATGAAATAATATCCAATAAAAAAGGAAATTACATGGTGTTTTTTCCATCATACAGTTTTATGGGGAAAGTTTACGATTTCTATAGTCAGATATTTGATTGTTCTAACATTATATTTCAAAAACAGGGAATAAATGAGGATGAACAGGCTCAAATTACAGATAGGTTTAGAAATGAAACAGATGTAGTCCTTTTTACAGTTGTAGGAGGAATTTTTTCCGAAGGGATAGATTTGCCGCTTGAAAAATTAATAGGAGCAGTTATAATAGGTACAGGAATACCACAGATATCCTATGAAAGAAATATTATCAGAAATTTCTTTGATAGAAAATTTAATTCCGGATATGATTTTGCGTATAAATATCCTGGATTTAACAAGATACTGCAGTCTGCAGGCAGAGTCATCAGAACGGAAAATGATACTGGAGTGGTATTGCTTATAGATTCAAGGCTGTGTGAAAGAGGATATTTAAATCTTTTTCCAGGGCATTGGAATCATTGTATTAGAATTAAAAACATAGAGGAAGCAAAGAATGAAATCAGATTATTCTGGAAAGGAGCAGAAAATGAATATACTATCTGAAAATAACGTAAGTAACGGTAAAGTAATTACTAAGAGGCGTCTGGACGACCTTCTCAATGAGGATAATGCCAAAATATATGAAGTCATAAGAGTTATAAAGCGAAAGCCTATATTTCTTAAAGAGCATTACGACCGAATGAAAGAAAGCATTCGTTTAAGCAATGTAAGAGGAAATTTAAACTATGATGATTTTAAAAAATCCATGGAGCTTTTGATAAATGAAAACAAATTTGATAACTGCAATGTAAGAGTCTCATATTATTTCAATAATAAAGAAATAACTTTGTTTTATTTTATTGAAAGCTATTATCCATCAGAAGAGCAATTCCGTACCGGAGTACATACTGTAACGGCAAGGGTGCAGAGGAGCAACCCTAATGTTAAGGCATTTCAAAAGGAATATAAAGCAAGGGTTAAGCAAATAGCAGATGAGAATCATGCTTATGAAGTTATTCTTGTAAATGATGATGGGACTGTAAGTGAAGGAAGCAGATCAAATGTTTTTTTTGTTAAGAATAACACTGTAATAACATCTCCTGACTCTTCAGTTTTATTAGGCGTAACAAGAAACAAGGTTATTGAAATATGTGAAAATAATGGAATAACAGTGGAGAAAAAGTTGGTTCCCACAGAAGAGCTGAGCTCGTTTGACGGAGCTTTTATAACAGGAACGTCTAATGATGTTCTGCCAATCCGCTCAATTAACAATATAATGTTTGACTCTTCAGAAAATGAAACGGTTAAGAAGTTGGGAAATCTATATAAGAATGAAGTAAATAAGGAGCTGGGTAAGTGAGAATGTTAGGGTGAAAAGCTCAATAACACAAAAATGGCCTTGTGGCCATTGTTGTGAAGCATTAATATGCATAAAAGGGGTATTGGGAATATATTTGGTTATCGGGGGGGATAACCATGGACTATTATAACAGAGATAATGCTGATTTGCAAGTTTTTTTTACAAAATTTTTAAGTTATTATAAATTAGTATTTCTAGAAAGAGGTAATCATGAAAACAGTTTATTTAGACAATAGCGCTACAACCAAGGTAAGAAAGGAAGTATTGGAGCAAATCATAGATGTGAACGAAAACTATTACGGAAATCCGT
This sequence comes from Sedimentibacter sp., assembly GCA_018436705.1. Lineage (GTDB taxonomy): Bacteria > Bacillota > Clostridia > Tissierellales > Sedimentibacteraceae > Sedimentibacter. Next base: position 309,353 of record JAHDLA010000004.1, on the reverse strand, counting down.
CATCTCTTCACAGAATGGGTCTGCAGATAGAGAAGAAAATAGAAGAATCAAGGAAGAATGTATCAAAGATTATTAATTCAAAAGCAAGCGAAATTTATTTTACCGGTGGAGGGACTGAAAGCAATAATATTGCGATTATAGGCTCCTTGTCAAATTGTGAAAAAAGGCATAATATAGTTACTACCAAAATTGAACATTCATCTGTATATAATACTATCAATCATTTTAAAGACAAGATGGAGATACGATATGTTGAAGTGGACAAAATGGGAAAAGTTGATCAAGATAATCTAAAGGAATTGGTTGATGACAACACAATTCTTGTTTCAATCATGCATGTAAACAATGAAGTAGGAATAGTACAGGATTTAAGCAGCATAACAAAGATTATCAAAGATAAAAACAAGGATGCAAAAATTCATATTGATGCTGTGCAGTCTTTCGGAAAAATTAAAATTGATACAAACAAACTTCCTGTTGACACCATTGCATTCAGCAGTCACAAAATTCATGGGCCTAAAGGAGTGGGAGGGCTTTTTGTGCGTTCAGGATCTGGTATTAACTGCATAACATTTGGGGGAGGACAGGAAAAGTCAATCAGACCAGGAACAGAAAATACTCCGGGAATTGTAGGATTTGGGAAAGCATGCAGGCTTATTTACGAAAATTTCAGGGAAGAAATTGCAAAACTGCAAAACTTAAAGTATCTTTATGCAAAAATGTTGTCAGAAGAGATAAAAGATATTAAAATTAATAGCTCTATGGAAGATGATGGTGCTCCTCACATACTCAGTATCTCATTTAAAAATGTAAAAGCAGAAGTGCTTGTTCATTATCTCGAGCAGCAAGGTATATTTGTTTCAACAGGGTCAGCCTGTTCTTCAAAGGCGAAAACAAACAGGATATTGGAATCAATAAAATTAGACCGTGACTATTTACACGGAACCATACGCATCAGCTTGGGACTTTTAAATACCGAAGATGAAGTGGAATACGCAGTGCACAGCATTAAGCAATCGGTTGAAGATATAAGAAAAATTATGAAATAGGAAGGATAATATATGTATAATATTGTAGCGGCAAGTTTTGGAGAAATATTTTTAAAAGGAAAGAATAGAGGGAAATTTGAACATCAGTTAATTGAACAGGTTAGATTTGCATTGAAGGATTTCAACAAGTTGTCCATATATAAGGACTTAGGCAAGGTTTTTATTGAAACACGCAATGAGGAGGACATGGATGAAATTATAGAAAAAACAAAAAAAGTTTTTGGTATTGTTAGCATCATGCCGTCTATAAAAACTGAAAAGGATTCTGAAACAATAATAAAAAAATCAATAGAGCTGTTTGCTCACCTAAAAGAAAAACAGAATATAAAAACATTTAAAATAAAGACCAAAAGAAGTGATAAAGAGTTTCCTATAAAATCTATGGACTTCAGCGCCGAAGTAGGCGGCAGGATATTAGAGGCTTTTAATGATGTAACTGTTGATGTGCATAATCCTGATATTGAAATATATATAGATATAAAGAAAAGCTGCTACATCTCATCAGAGAAGATTAAAACTGTTGGAGGAATGCCGATAGGATCGTGTGGTCGCGCGCTTTTACTTTTGTCAGGAGGGATTGACAGTCCTGTGGCAGGATATATGATAGCCAAAAGAGGTGTAGAAATAAATGCACTTTACTTTCATACATATCCTTTTACTTCAGAAAGAGCTAATGAAAAAGTTAAAAAATTAAAAGAATTGTTGGAAGAATACTGCGGTAAGATTAAGTTGTTTAGCATAAACATGCTGGAGATACACAAAGCAATTAAAGAATTCTGCAGAGAAGAAGAAACAACTATACTTGCGCGAAGATTCATGATGAGAATTGCAGAAAGAATAGCAAAAGAAAACAAAATGGAAATGCTTATAACAGGAGAAAGTCTGGGACAGGTAGCAAGTCAAACTATGAAGTCAATGACTGTAATTGAAAATGCAATTGAAATGCCTATATTAAAACCTTTAGTAGGAATGGACAAGACAGAAATAATGGAAAGAGCCCGGGAAATAGGAACTTATGAAACATCCATTTTACCATTTGATGACTGCTGCTCTGTTTTTGCACCATCACATCCTTTGATAAACCCTAAACTTGACTCAATATTAAGATCAGAAAACAGTTTAAACATAGAAGAACTGGTAGATACAGTTTATTCGACATTAGAAATATCATAAAATAAAAATCATTTGATGATGACATTCACAAAAATACGCCGCTGACATATATTGAACTATAATCTAAGAGAGGTGAAATATAATATGTCAGATGAAATAAAAGCAACAAACTTTGGATGCTGCGGCGGCGGTGTAGGATGCGACAACAATTGGATTGAATGGATAATAATAATAGCTGTAATTTATTTTCTACTATGCGGTGATGGATTTTTTGGAAGAGGTTGCTGTAGATAGACTGTACTTACTGGGGTCAAATACAATGTATTTGACCCGAATTTTTTTAAAAAACATATGACTTTGTATTTTTATTCTTGATTTTAATGTGGTGTAGTTGTATACTAAGACTCATAATTTAGATTATGGGAGGTTGCAATTATGTATAAAATAGCGTTATTTAGCAAAATACCAAGTGATGTCATGAATTTATTTTCTGAAGACAAATATAATATAGTCCGCGAAGAAACCAGTGATGCAGACGGAATAGTTATGCGAAGTGTGGACATACATGACATGAAGTTTTCAAGAAAGCTTAAGGCAATAGCAAGGTCAGGTGCAGGTGTAAACAATATTCCGGTAGGAAGGTGCGCAGATGAAGGAATTGTTGTATTTAACGCTCCTGGAGCTAATGCAAATGCAGTATGTGAATTGACATTTCTGGGGCTTTTAGTGTCTTCAAGAAAAGTTGTAGACAGCATAAATTGGACTAAAGGTCTGGATTGTGATGTGGTTGATACTGTTGAGAAAGGTAAATCACAATTTGTCGGTCCCGAAATAAAGGGGAAAACTCTCGGTGTAATAGGACTGGGAAATGTTGGACACAGAGTTGCAAACCTAGGCATAAAATTAGGTATGGAAGTAATAGGATATGACCCTTATATTTCAGTAAAAAATGCGCTTGGGCTCTCTTGGGACGTGCAGTATACAAGTGATGTAAATGATTTATACAAAAAAAGTGATTATATTACAATTCACACTCCTTATAACGAAGAAACTAAAAATTATATTAATAAAGAAAATATAAAGCTCATGAAAGACGGAGTAAAGATTTTGAATTTTGCGCGACATGGGGTTGTTAATGAGGATGATTTAGCTGAGGCGCTTGAAAGTGGAAAAGTTGGATACCACGTATCAGATTTGCCTAATGAAAAGCTTTTAAAAACTAAAAATGTAGTCTGCATACCTCATTTGGGCGGTTCAACATATGAGGCTGAAGAAAATTGCGCTGAAATGGCTGTTACCCAGCTTAAAGAGTATCTTGAAAAAGGTAATATTACAAACTCGGTAAACTTTCCCGACTGCTCTATGGAGAGATATCCTGGAACAGACAGGATGGTTGTGCTTAATAAAAATATACCAAATATGATTGGTAAAATGACAACAGCTCTGGCAAGTAGAAATATAAATATCATAGGAATGGTAAACAAGAGCAAGGGAGATTATGCTTGTAATATTATAGATATTGTGGGAGAATTAACAGAAGACATATTGAAGGAGATGGAAGGTCATTACGGCATACTGAGGGTTATGCTAATAAAACAAAAGGCGGAAAAATAATGAAAAAAGTCAATATATACTCAGACGGTGCATGCAGCGGAAACCCAGGTCCGGGAGGATATGGCGTCATACTGGAGTATAATGGCAAAGAAATGGAATTGAGCGGAGGAGAAAAAAATACAACAAACAACAGAATGGAACTTATGGGCGTTATCGTGGGACTTGAGGCATTAAAAGAACCATGTGATGTAACTGTTACTACGGATTCAAAGTATGTTACCGATGCTTTCAATAAGGGATGGATTGATTCCTGGCAGAAAAAAAATTGGAAGAAATCTGACGGAAAACAAGTCCTTAATAAAGAACTGTGGCAGAGGCTGTTAGCTGCAACTCAGGTGCACAGGGTTAAATTTGTCCATGTTCTGGGACATAACGGACATGTTTATAATGAACGATGTGACAAGCTTGCCGTAAGTCAAAGAGATAAGAATTCTTTCAGCTAAGCATAAAATTTAAGAAACTTTCATCACCTCATGAATATTATAAAATAACAAATTATATTTTATGAGGTGATTCTATAATGATAAATAGACAAAACCAAAACAATATCGAATGCCCCAATGAAAGTACTATGCCCTATGTTGTACAACCGGGTGATACATTGAATTCAATTGCAGCCAGATTCGGAACGAATTTAGTTGGCTTGCTTGAACTGAATCCAACATTGAGGCTTAGAACATTGACAGAAGGAATGTCATTGTGCGTTCCAAGGGTACCGGAAAGGCCGCCCTGTATTAATGGAGCTTATTATATAATCAGGGAGGGAGAAAGTTTTTACAATATTGCTCAAAGATACAATCTGCCGCTTAATCTTTTGCTGGAGGCTAACCCCGAGGCTAATCCTTATGATTTAAAGGTTGGTCAGGAAATATGCATACCTAACGTTCCGGAGGGGTGCCCATTTGGTACAGTTGTTACAATTGCACAGGGAACAAGGCTAAGTGATATTTTGATAGGATACAATTTAAGTTTGAATGAACTTAAGGAAAATAATCCTGATTTTAATCCGAACGTTATAGTTCCAGGATCAGATTTATGCATACCTATTGAAACCTTTGCTTCTTGCGGACCGAATACTACAGAATATATAATTAAAGCTGGAGACAGTCTGGCTACGATTGCAACAGCCAATAATATGACGCCTTCTCAGCTGCTAATTGCTAATCCGAGTCTGAGGCCTGCTAACTTTTTAATAGTAGGAACGAAAGTTTGCATACCCAGTACCGCCAACAACGCAAGCAGATAAATTCATAGCAGGAGATAATATGAACAAAGGATTAAAAATAGGAACCGTTTTGGAAGGAGACGGACCCAATGGAGCGTATCAGGCAGGAGTACTGAGAGCTTTAAGAGAACTTGAAACAAACTATGACTGTTTAGTGAGCACATCCATAGGTGCACTGAATGCAGCTTCATTCGTAAAGGGGGATTATGAAAGTAGTTCGAAACTGTAAAGAAAAATAAAATTTTCTGTTGATGACAGCAGTTGAAAAGTTGTCATGTTATAATACTGTGCGTCTCTATCACGGAAAATAATATTGAAGAAAATATAATAAAACAATAATAGACATAGCATCTGATAAATTTTTATGTGGTACATTGGAAACCAGCCATGACAAAATTGTCTGGATGATTGAAAAATGATATGAAGACGCTATTAGAATACTAACAAATTCAGTGCACCCAATTTAGTTGGGTGCTTTTTATTATAAAATAAACACGGCAATATATTAATACTGCCGTGTTTAACATTTAGTTAAAGAGTTTATATTAATTAGGTTATATCTGCTAGTCAAGAACCAGAGAAGGTGGAGAATAAACTCTTGATGAAAGCTCAGAATTTATCATGTAAAGCCCCTTAGTATCAGAGCCGAACACTTTATATTTTGTTATTAAATCTTCTGCATTTTTTTCTTCTTCGCCCTGCTCTTTTATAAACCAATCCAAAAATTGCATTGTTCTGTAATCTTTGTTTTGGAACGCTTCATCATATATGTTGTAAATAGAAGCTGTAATAAACTGTTCGTGCTTTAATGATTCCTCCAGAGGAACACCAAAATCTGAAAATTCAACGTTTGGAGCTTCTATTTCAGACATGCTTACTTTTTCACCGTTATTCTGAAGATACTGGATAAACAGCATAGCATGGGAAAGTTCTTCTTGGGACTGCACATTAAACCAGTTTCCGAATCCATCCAGACCGTTATCAATATAATAATTAGCCATATCTAAGTATAAATAAGCTGAAAATAATTCTTTGTTTATTTGTTGGTTTAACAAATTAGCAATTTTTTCTTTTAACATATAATCTCCTTATATTTTATATTCTTTAATATATTAATACCCATAATTCTCTAATTAAAACAAATTTTATAAATTTTCTCACTTCTTTAAAACTTTTTCATAAACTGTATGGAGGTGATTGCATGGAATATGATGTTAAACTATCAGTGACGGGTGCATATAAAGGCAGAGAAATGCTTTTTGTTATGGAGTTAACGGGGGAAGATTATATTTGCAAAAAAGCCGTAAATTTAGGCAAGGGAGACAAAGGCGCAATTCACAGCATTATAAATTACGAAAGTTCGGTGTATTTGGCGGATTCATATAATAATAAAATATATAAATACGATTTTGATTTAAATGAATTATCGGAAGCAACTGTAGGAAGAGATCCTCGCCATATGTGTATTGATGAGGAAAATATGTATATGTATGTTGCTAATTTTGAATCTGATAATGTTTCGGTTATTGACATGTCAGTATTTACTATGATTGAATCAATTCCGGCAGGCATCAAACCTCATGATGTGTTATTTAATAAGAATAACAGCCGTTTGTACACATGCTGCTATGAAGAAAATGAGATTATCGAATATTTGGATAGCAGAGAAAAGAATAGGCAGTTCACTTCTGATGGTAAGCCAATGCACATGCTTATATTGGAAGACAGCTTAATCCTTATGACCTACTATGTAAACGGAAATGTTCATACAAAAATTAATTTTATAAATCTGGAATCTGGAAATATTGAAGATGTAATAGTTCTGGATGGCTTATCATCTGATTTTGATATAAACAATATTAATAAAATGCTCTATTTAATAAATATAGTTGATAAAAGTCTTTATATTATAGATATTGAAAAAAGGAAAACAGCTAAGACTGTTTTTTTGGGAGGATATCCTGAAAGCCTGGCTGTTGGGGAAAAATATGTATATGTGACTAATTCAAAAAAGAATCAGATTTGTGCTATTGACATTGATAAAATGACTGTTTCAAGATACGTAGATCTTGGATTCTCTCCAAGCTGTATTAAAATCATCAATTAGTATCAGATGTGAGTGATTTTAATATATTCGAAAAGATACCTTCAGGGTTGGAATCCCATTTTTTGCATATATTTTTGGCGAGACTTTCATCAGGCACGTTTATGCTGAGACTGAAAATAGTCGAATCATTTTCCATGACTTGCAGCGAAACGATAAATTCATCATCTGCTCTTTTGTAATAATGGCCTAGAAGGTCTCTGTGTTTTTTTATTTCCATTTTTAAGCTGGAAAAGTTTTTTTCTACCTGCTTAAAAAAATATTCCGGAAGCTTGTCACCAAACATATCCAGGGCTGTTTTCCCTGCTTCAGATATTGAATAGTATTCATTGCCCTTCTTAGAAGCTAAGTCAATAAATTTTGAGTCGCATAAATCAGTTAAAAGCTGCTGCAAAGTAAAATAATCCAATATATCATTGTCCAGTATAAAATTAGTTATTTCGATGTTGGTTAAGGGTATATTAATGTAGTTCAAAATATACAGCAGTTTTAATTTATCCTGTGCAATTTTATTACCGCTCATTATGGCCTCCGCATATCTAGATATATATATTATATCAAATTAATAATTAATAACAACACAATTTTGTAAAATACTTCATATGGACTTTTCGTTCAATATATTATAAAATAAACATAAGAAAATGTAAGGGGATAGAAATGAAGAAAAAATATTTATCAATTATGGCAATTACGATTGCCTTTATTTTGTCTGGGTGTTATTTTGCTCAAGGTGATAAATCAAAGGAACAAAACGAACCGGATAATAAGGTGTCGGTTGAGCCGCAAGAAGCGGAAGATTCTGAAGAGAAGCCTGAAAATCCAGAAGAAGACCCAATTGAAGAAATTGATTTATCAATACAGCCAAATGAGCTTGGGGAAATTATGATACTTATGTATCACGGAATAGGCGAGGAGGAAAAAGACTGGCAGAGAACGCCGGACAATTTTCGCAAAGATCTGCAGTACATGTATGACAACAAATATCAGATGATAAGTTTGAATGACTATGCAAAGGGAGAAATTAAAACTAAGGCTGGATATACACCTATTATTTTGACATTTGATGACGGAAGGCAGAATAATTTTAATTATATAGAGAAAGATGGAGAACTAGTTATTGATCCTGACTGTGCCGTTGGAGTTCTCGAAGAATTTAAAAGTAAATATTCGGATTTCGACGTAACGGCAAGCTTTTTTTTGAATACGAATCCGTTTGGACAGTCTGAATATACAGAGCAAAAATTGAAATGGCTTGTGGATAACGGGTATGATGTGGGAAACCACACATACAGCCATTTAGAAATGGAGACATTGGATAGCGAAGAGGACATTCAGGCAGAAATAGGTTCAGTAAACAATATTATAAAATCTTATTTGCCAAATTATTCTGTTGAAACATTGGCGCTTCCTCACGGAAGCAATCCAAAAGATGCGTATGCAGGCAGTGTGCTGGAGGGCGAATATGAAGGAAGTAAGTATAAAACTATAGCTGTGTTGGATGTTGGTTGGAGACCGGCTTACTCTCCATTTGACACATTGACTGATTTTACAAGCCTCTACAGAGTTACTGCAAGTGAAATAAATGTGGATAATTGCGGGATGTACGACTACTTTAAATCATACGAAAATGGTAATAGAGAAAGATTTATTTCAGATGGAAATTCTGAGGTGATTACAATACCCAAAAGGCATGAAGAGTATCTGAACATGGAAATGGTAGGAGAAAAAACAGTCAATATTTATGAAGAGAATTGAAAAAAATAAAACTCGAGCAGTCTGCAATAATTAACGATTCAGGCTGCTTTTATTTTTGCAAAATAATAATGGAATTACTTGTAAAACTATTTTATAATTGAGTAAAACAATAATGAATAGAATAGTGGTGAAAACATGACAAATATAATTTTGAGAAAGAATATAAATGAAAAAACTTATCAAGAAATAAAAGGCCTGGAAAAACTTTGCTCCGCAAGAGATAATATTTCATTCAAGCTTGAATTGGAATATAAATTGAATAATTCCGGAACAGAAGACAGTGAAAATACCGATATAAACGAATTTCTATTTTATGATTATGATAATTTGGTTGGGTATGCTGGAATAGGTGATTTCGGAGGAGATGCATTAGAAATTAGCGGTATGGTTCATCCTGATTTCAGGAAAAAAAGAATATTTTCAAAACTTTTTTCTTTAGTGTGCCACGAATGCAGGAATAGGAAAAACAATGAAATGTTGTTGCTTTGCGACAATAAATCTATCTCCGGAATGGGATTTATTGAGGGATTGGAAGCTGATTATGACCATTCAGAATATGATATGTTTTTTAGCAGGAATGTTCCTAAAGGAAAAATAGTGCAATCTTTAAGCTTAGGAAAAGCAGAAAACAAAGATATAAAAAAAATAGCTGAAATGGATTCTATTTTTTTTGGAGCTGAGAAGAATTTTGACTTTTACGAAAATGCAAATCAAATATGTAGCACATTTATGGCACTTTCAAGAAATGATATTGTAGGAAAGGTGCGCCTTGAATTGGATGAAGGAATAGGAGGAATTTACGGTTTAGGGGTAATGCCTGAGTTCAGAAGGAAAGGCTTTGGAAGAGAAATTCTTTTGTTGTCTGTTGATAGACTTAAGGCAGCCGGTGCACGTGAAATAGTTCTTCAAGTTGAAACAAATAATAAAAAAGCGTTGAACCTCTATAAAAATTGCGGATTTGAAGAAAGTTGTATAATGGTGTATTATAGAATGAAAATAGTATAATATTTGTGTGCTTTAGAGAAAGATTTTTAGCAGGAGGTAAACATGAATAAAGAATTATATGAAATAATTAAGAAAAGTGATAATATAGTATTTTTTGGAGGAGCGGGAGTATCTACGGAAAGTGGAATACCTGATTTCAGAAGTGTGGACGGGTTGTACAATCAAAAGTATAAATACCCTCCGGAAACTATGATATCTCACAGCTTTTTTAGAAGCAATACTGAAGAGTTTTATGATTTTTATAAGAATAAAATGCTATTTTTAGATGCGAAACCAAACATGGCTCATATAAGACTTGCGGAGCTTGAAAAGCAAGGAAAATTAAAAGCGATAATAACTCAAAATATAGACGGACTCCATCAGGCAGCAGGAAGTAAAAACGTGCTTGAACTTCACGGAGCTGTTAACAGGAACTACTGCATGGATTGCGGTAAATTTTATGACGTACATGCGATTGCTGAAAGCGCAGGGATACCAAGATGCAGCTGCGGAGGAATTATTAAGCCGGACGTGGTTTTGTATGAAGAAAGCTTGAATCAGGATGTTTTGGAAAAATCAGTGGAATACATAGAAGATGCAGATGTTTTAATAATTGCGGGAACGTCGCTTGTTGTATACCCGGCTGCCGGACTTATAAATTATTACAGAGGAAACAAACTGGTTTTAATAAACAAATCGCCCACATCAATGGATAGAAGGGCAAATTTACTGCTCAGCGAAAGTATAGGAAAGGTATTTGAATAGTTAAAAATAGATGAAAAAGAAAGTTATAATTGCGGCATGCTTTATTTTTCTTGTGATGGTCTATATTGTCATAAACAGGAGCAATAAAAAATATCTTACTGACGAAGAAATTAAATGGCTTAAAAGTCAAGATGCGATTATTTATGCAGCTAATGAAAGCGCACCGCCGCTTCGATTTGTAGATGAAATAGACAATCAGTACAAGGGTGTAGTGGTTGATTTTGTCAATCAGTTATCTTTGGAGCTCGGTATTGATATACAAACAGTCCCAATGCGATGGGATGAAGCACTTACTTCGTTAAAGGAAGGCAAAACACAAATATGTGATATGTTTATAAACGAGGAAAGAAGCGGTTACTATCTTTTTACTGATTCAATTTATGATTTAAGAACTGTGTTGCTGACTAGGTATGCAGAAAGTTTTGAGTTAAGGCAAATTAACAAAATGAGAATAGCAACTGAATCAGGAGACTACGCTAACAGCTATTTATCTGAAAATTATCCGGATGCGGAACTTGTATATACAAACAATGTTGAAGAAGGTGTGGAACTTTTTTTGGAAGGGCATGTAGATGCTGTAATAGGCGATGAACCAGTTATAGCATACTTGCTTGCTGAGAGGAAAAAGAACCTTAATGCTGAATATTCAAATATTATATTGTATCAGCAAGAGGTTGTTTTCGGTGTTACGAAAAATAAACCTGAGCTGGTTGATATACTTAATAAAGCAATAGCTCAGGTTAAAAATAAAGGCCAGCTGGAAAAAATTCAGCAGAAATGGTTTGGTATATCCACACCTCTGATGAGTGAGGTAAATACGGCTGAAATAATAAGAAAAATTGCAATTGTATCTGTATTAGCAGGTGGAATATTTATCATTGTAATAATAAGCAACGTATCGCTGCAAAAACAGGTAAAAAAAAGAACAAAGGAATTGGAAAACAGCAAAAATGAGCTTCAGACTATATTCGACGGGATTCCTGATTTTTTGCTGGTGGTAGATAAGGAAAAGAAAGTTTTAAAAATTAATAAAAGTCTTTCTGATTATTTTAAAATTTCAGTGAATGGTAAACCCGGTTTTAGTTGCAATAGTTATATGGGAAAATTTTGCAACGATTGTAGCAACTGTGTAATAGATGAAGTATATGCTCATGACAGTGAAATTATTAAAGAAGTTATGGTTTTAAATGAAATTTATGAAATATGCGGACAACCACTAAAAGATGAAAACAAAAGAGTGCTTATTACTATTACAAATATTACAATGGAAAAAATAAATCGCAACAAAATGCTTCAAACTAACAAAATGATTGCGGTTGGGCAACTTGCTGCCGGTATGGCTCACGAAATTAGAAATCCTTTGGGAATTATAAGAACTCAAAGTTATTTAATAGGGCTAAATGATAAAGTAGATGATTCAATTAGAAAATCTTTGGACTTTATAGATTCAGCTGTGAGCAGATCGGGAAAGATAATTGAAAATATATTAAGCTTTTCAAGGCTTTCAAGCAAGGAAATAAAATCTGTTGACATTAACCAAATGGTTCAAAGGTTAGTTGATATGCATAACGATGCAATGGTTAAAAAAAATATAAAAGTTAGTTTTAAAAGCAACATTGAGAAAGAATTGACTTTGAATTTAGAAAGTTTTGAGCACATTATTTTAAATCTCCTTTCTAATTCTATTGATTCAATAGGGAATGGAGGTAAAATAAGTATAAGCACAATTGTTGAAAATAATATATTTATTTTCACTTGTAAGGATGATGGAAGCGGAATAGCTGAAAGTGACTTGAATAATATTTACAATCCGTTTTTTACAACAAAGGAGCTTGGGAAAGGTACAGGTCTTGGGTTATTTATTGTTTATTCTGAGGTAGAAAAATTAAACGGTAAAATTGAAGTGGAAAGTAAATTAGGGGAAGGAACTACATTTGTAATAACCATACCGTTAGAAAGGAAGTCTGATAATGGCAGGTTTGTTTAAAATACTAATTGTTGATGATGATGAGGCTTACAGAGAAACTTACAAAATGCTTCTTACAAAGAAGGGTTACAGCATAGAGGCTGTATCAACTGCTGACGAAGCGTACAGCCTTATTGAAAAAGAATATTTTCCGCTTATTATAAGTGACATAATGATGCCCGGAACAAATGGTGTGGAATTTTTAAGTGAAGTGAAAAAAAAGTATGATAATATTGAAGTGATTATGGTGACAGGGTACGGAAGTGTCGAAACAGCTGTTCAATCAATGAAAATTGGTGCGTTTGGGTATTTTATAAAGAGCCACAATCCAGAAGAATTAATACTTGAAATTGAAAAAGTCCACAAAATATTTAAGCTGCAAAATATAAACGAAATTAATAAATTAAATAACAAGAGTAAGTATGTCTACACAAGCAACAATAAGGAAATGCAGAACGTATATAAACTAGTGGAAAGAGTTGCAAAAAGCAATTCAAATGTTTTAATTACCGGAGAATCGGGTGTAGGCAAGGAAATAATAGCACATATGATTCATGACGTGAGCAATAGGTCAAACATGCCGTTTATCCCGATTAATTGTCAGTACTACTCTTCAGGATTAATAGAATCAGAGCTGTTCGGACATGAAAAAGGAGCTTTTACCGGTGCGGCTGCAAAGAGAATCGGTCATCTAGAGGAGGCTGACGGAGGTACAATATTTCTTGATGAAATTGGTGACATTGAAGAGGGAACTCAGGTTAAGCTCCTAAGAGTATTGGAAACGAAACAGATTGAAAGAATCGGTTCAAACTGTCCCATAGATGTTGACTTCAGGTTAGTATCGGCCACAAATAAAAATTTGGAAAAGGCAGTTGAAGAAGAAAGGTTTCGTGAAGATTTATTTTTTAGAGTAAATACAATTGAAATAAGAATTCCACCTCTCAGAGAACGTAAAGAAGACATACCTGACTTAATATATTTTTTCATAAATAGGTATAACAGAAAGATGGGAAAAGGTATTAAAGATATAGATGAGGATACAAAGAAACAGCTGCTGAACTACCGTTATCCCGGAAATATCCGTGAACTAAAAAATATTATAGAAAGATTAGTTGTATTATCATCAGGAAGTATTCTAAAAGGAGATATTTATGACAAAAAAAAGTTAGAGATAACTGATGGATATGATGATAGTGAAAAAATTCAGACGTATAAGGAAGCAAAGAGAAACTTTGAAATAAGCTATATAACTAAAGTGCTGAAGCAATGTGATAATAATATTACTCACGCAGCTAAAAAAATGAATTTAAGCAGAAGACAGTTGTTTAACAAAATAAGTGAATATGATTTAAAGGAAGTATCAGATTATCCAAGATAGGAAAAATACTGCTAGGAAGAAAATTGCCATGTGCAAATTAGTTCCTAGCTTTTTTTCTGTTTTTGGTATAAAACTAAACTATTTATCTATTAAAACTATTGGCATGGTTATTGCTTTAAGATATCTATGTTCAATATATTATAAAATGGAGGTTATTATGGAATCAAAAAAGAAATTGGAATTTTACGGAGGCGAATGGATTTCTTTCGTTCCGTTTATGGTTTTCCTGGCATTAATTATTACTACTACGTTCCATTTCGGATCAATATCTGATGGTGCGTTATGGATACCTGCTTTTATGGCAATTGTTGTGGGATTCTTTTTTGCAAAAAATAAAAAGGAATATTCTAATGCAATAATTGAAGGGATGGCCAGCAAGGAAGCTATAATTCCTGTTGTATGCTGGTTGTTTGCCGGTGTATTTTCTAGAATTTTAAGAGATTCAGGTTTGGCTTTGGGAATAGCAGGAGTAGCGGCAAATATGGGTGTAGGAAGCACAGCATTTGTAATTATAACATTTATTGCATCTGCTGTTTTTGCTTCTGCAACAGGGACCGGATTCGGTACCATAGCAACGGGGATGGGTGTGCTATATCCGGCTGCTGTGGCGTTAGGAGCGTATCCTCCTATTGTGGCAGGTGCCATTGTTTCAGGAGGAGCATTTGGTGACAATCTTGCTCCGGTTTCTGATACTACAATTTGTTCTGCTACATCACAGGGCGTTGATGTGCCTGGTGTAGTTCGTTCTCGATTAAAATATGCTTTTACTGCAGGTGCTATAACAATTATCTGTCTTATAGTTTTCGGGGCAAGTAAAGCAACAGCAGGGGCGGCAGCCGGAACGGTTACTTATAATCCAAATACTTTGTATATGTTCATCCCTGTAATTGTAACAATTGTGGTAGCTATAAAGACAGGAGATATAATAATCGCTACTGTTATTGGATCTGTTGTAGGAGTTATAACAGGAGTAGCGGCAGGTTTGTTTGATTTTGTTCAAATAGATGTAGTTGATGCAGTTAGACCTGCTATATTTACTGTATCCGGAACAGGGCTTGACCGTACAATCGGAGGAGTTATACAGACAGGATTAAGCAGTATGATTCAGGTTATAGTATTAGCATTGTTGCTTTTTGGTTCTATTTCTATTATGAGAAACGGACATGGAGATGTTAAGCTGTTAAATGCTTTAAATAGAGTAACTGATACAAGAAAAGGTGCGGAATTAACTATATCAGCCATGGTAATTTCACTTTCGGCATTAATGGGATTAAACGCACCGGCAGTATTGGCTGTAGGTTCTTCATTTGCTAAGCCTTTAGGTGAAAAGCACGGTATAAGTCCTTACAGAGTTGCAAATCTTTTGGATGCTCAGTCCAATACTTTTGTTTACAGTCTTCCATGGACGCCAGCCGTAATTTATACCCTTGGATTTGCAGCTGACAGCAGCGCACCTTTGGCAGCTGTAGATATAGCTCCATATGTATTTTACGGATATGCTATGCTTGTAGTAATGATTGCTTCAATATTCCTTGGAATAGGTCAAAATGATAACATGGGAAAAATTAAGAAGAATAAGGAAACTGCATAAAAATATGACCACCGGTTCATCCGGTGGTCATGCTTTTTTAACTAAAAAGGTGCGAAACCTTGTTCAGCCCACCAATCTTCCTTCAATATATCGTATTGCTCTGTGAATTGATTAAGATGCACTTTTTCCCAACCAATAAGTATATCAAACAAGTCTTTACTTTGTTTTGATGAAACCTTTGACTTAGCATTTTCATAAAACTCTATTGAGCTTTTTTCCATCTGAATTCCGATCCCAAAAACTGACATAGCTACTGATGCATTACTTTTGTCTACCCTTTCCCATCTGTATATTTCTGGTGACGGAACTGCAATGCCGGATTCCAGTATGTCATCAATTGTAAAATTATCGCCATTTGATAGCTTACTCCATAGGGTTTTGAGATAATCGGCATGTTTTAGCTCTTCATTTGCCAGCTCTAAAAATGCTTCCTTTGTTCCTGGTGATGTTGCTTGATTTGCGGCCAGTTTATAAAATTCATAGCCTTCTACTTCATTAAGAACGGCCTGCGATATGATTGATAATTCTTCCTTATACATTTTTTCCTCCTAAATAATTAAGATATTTATGATATACCATATTTATATATATCTTAAACATTAATTTAAAATATACCCAATTTAATTATATAAGATAAGTTATAAATTTTTGAAGAAGCTTTAATTATTACAAGTTTTGTGATATCATGAAATAAATGATAATTTTAATAATTCAGAGGTGGAAAATTGTATAAGGATATATCGAGAGAAATGCTGAATTTCATTAAAAAAAGCCCAAGTGCATTTCATGCTGTTGAAGAAATAAAGAATGAACTTATTTCTAACGGATTTACTGAATTGAGCGAGGGGAAAAAATGGGATATTGAAAAAGGTAAAAAATATTTTGTTACAAGGAATTTATCCTCGATAATAGCTTTTAAAACAGGTGAGGATTTGGAAGATTACAGCTTTAATATTGTAGCTTCTCACGGTGATTCACCTAACTTTAAAATTAAGGATAACTATAAGATTGAGACAAAAAATAAATACATACAGCTTAATGCTGAAAAATATGGAGGAATGATTTATTCGTCGTGGTTTGACAGACCTCTGTCAGTTGCCGGAAGGATTGTAATAAAAAAAGGAAATAGTATTGAATCAAGGCTTGTTAATATAGATAGAGACTTGGTTATTATTCCTAATGTGGCCATACATATTAACAGAGAAATAAATTCTGCCATGAAATACAACGAACAGGTTGATCTTATGCCTTTGTATGGGTCTTCGTGCGCTGGAGAATGCGATTTAATGGATGTGGTTGCGGAATTTTCGAATGTACAAAAGGACAATATAATCAGCTCGGATTTGTATCTGTATAACCGAATGAAACCCAGTATATGGGGAGGCAGTTGTGAATTTTTGTCATCACCGAGGCTTGATAATCTTCAATGTGCATATGCGACACTGAAAGGTTTCATGCAGGGATATAATTCAAAATCCGTAAGTGTTTACTGCTGTTTCGATAATGAGGAAGTAGGAAGCGGAACAAAGCAGGGAGCAGCATCCACATTTCTGCCGGATGTTTTGAAAAGAATTAATTCCAGCTTGGGAAAGGCTGATGAAGAATATTTGTGTGCGCTTGCTTCTTCATTTATGGTATCTGCTGATAATGCACATGCTGTTCATCCGAACCATCCGGAAAAAAGCGATCCTTCAAATGGCGTATATATGAATGAAGGTGTAGTAATTAAGCATAATGCTAATCAGAAATATACAACGGATTCTGTAAGCTGTGCAGTATTCAAATTGCTGTGTAAGAATGCAGGAGTGAAGTACCAGCATTATTCAAACCGCTCTGATATGCCTGGTGGTAGTACACTTGGCAATATAGCTTCGCTGAATGTAAGCATCAACACGGTTGATGTTGGACTTGCTCAGCTGGCAATGCATTCATCCTATGAAACTGCCGGTATTATGGATACGTACAGCATGGTTTGTGTAATAAAAGAATTTTTCAATTCACACATAGAGCAAACTGGTATAGGAAAACTGAACGTTGTAAAAGGATAAAAACATTTTGCAATTTAAAAAAATTAGTATTATAATAAAATAAAATTAATAATCACAAGCGGGAGCTTACTTATAGGCTGAGAGGAAACTGCAGGTTTCGACCGTACCTGATTTGGATAATGCCAACGTAGGGAACTATTTATGTAAGTAAATGGGATATACCGCATGTCGGCATATCCCATTTTTTAATGAAAGGAATTATATTATGGAAAGTTACAAAACATCAACATTAAGCAATGGATTACTTTGGTTTGGTGCAGCAATATCCATTGCGGAAATTTACACAGGAACACTATTTGTACCACTGGGGTTTGAAAAAGGTTTTATTGCAATAGTAATAGGTCATATAATCGGATGTATACTATTGTATTATTCAGGGATTATAGGGGCGGAAAGCAAAAAATCTTCTATGGAATCCGTAGGATTTTCATTTGGCGTTCAGGGAAGAAAATTTTTTGCATTGCTTAACGTTCTTCAGCTGGTTGGATGGACAGCTGTAATGATAATGCAGGGGTCTAAGGCAATGGGAATAATGCTTAACTCCGGTGCAGGAACCCAATCTGATATAATCTGGAGCTTTATAATCGGAGCAATAATTTTATTATGGGTTGTGATTGGGTATAAAAATTTGGAGAAGATAAACATCTTTACAATAGGTGGATTGTTTATTCTTACTGTGCTTTTAGGCTTTACTGTATTCAGCGGTACAGAACAGGCAAAAGTGGCAGGCAGCATGAGTTTCGGTATGGCAATTGAACTTTCAATAGCTATGCCATTGTCATGGCTTCCTTTAATTTCTGACTATACTAAAAATGCCAAGCATCCTAAAGCGGCTGCACGTGCAAGTGTAATTACGTATTTTATAGGAAGTGTGTTTATGTACTCAATAGGACTTGGAGCAGCGTTATATACTGGCGAAAGTGATATCGCTGCAATGATGCTAAAAGCAGGGTTTGGGTTAATGGGAGTGCTGATTATTTTATTTTCAACAGTTACAACAACGTTTCTGGATGTATATTCAGCAGGAGTCAGCTTTAATGCTATCAGCAACAAGCTTCCTGAAAAAACAATGGCCATTGCGGCATGTGTATCCGGAACTTTGATGGCAGTTTTTACACCAGTTGAACAATATGAAAATTTCTTATATTTGATAGGATCGGTTTTTGCTCCTATGATATCTATTTTGATAGCTGATTATTTTATATTAAAAAAGGACAACTTGAAAAAATCAGTTGATGTTAATAATTTCATTATATGGGGGATAGGATTTATATTGTATCGTTTATTTTTAAATACTGATACAATTATAGGAAGTACGTTGCCGGTAATGATTCTTTCGGTTATAATGTGTGTAGCTGCAGGCAAATTTAATCTTAAAAAATAGGACAGGAGGATTATGTGAAGAAGTTTAAATACTCAATTTTTGATATGGATGGCACATTGCTTGATTCAATGCCTGCTTGGCATAACATAGGAAAGGAGTATCTATCTTTTCTTAATATTACACCTCCTAAAAACCTGAATGAAATTATCGCACCCATGTCTTTGGAAGAATCAGCAGAGTATTTCATAGAAAGGTTTAAAATTAACTTAAGCGTTAAAGAAATAATTTCAGGAGTAAAAAGCCTGATAGGAGATAAGTATAAATATGAACTGAAGCTAAAACCTTATGTCAAAGAATATCTAGAAAAATTAAAAAAGGATGGCGTAATTATGTGCGTTGCTACTGCTTCGCCTTTGAAATTAGCGGCTGCAGCACTTGAGCGCAATGGTGTTTTGGAGTATTTTACCTTTATTACCAGCTGCGATGAGGTGGGTGTCGGCAAAAACAAACCGGATATATATTATCTGGCGGCAAGCAGGTTAAATGCAGAGCCGCAGGAAATAGCGGTCTATGAGGATGCTGATTTTGCATTAATAACAGCAAGGGAAGCAGGGTTTTATACAGTAGGGGTATATGAAGATTGCTTTAGCCATAAAAGAAAGGACATTGAATTAATAAGTAATTCATATATTGAATCATTTAAAGAGGTTATATAGGGTAAAAACTCTGAAAAAATACATGACTTAATTTAAATTCGGAAGGAGATAATATGTTTTCTGAAATTATAGACAATGTAAAAAATAATGTGCCGCTGGTACATAACATTACAAATTATGTTACAGTAAATGACTGTGCTAATATTCTGCTTGCTTGCGGAGGGTCGCCAATAATGGCTGATGATGTTGATGAGGTTGAAGAAATCACTTCAATTTGCAATGCTTTGGTAATAAATATAGGAACGCTTAATTCAAGGACAATAGAAGCTATGATTAAGGCAGGTAAAAAAGCAAATGAAATAAATATACCTGTTATACTTGACCCTGTGGGAGTCGGAGCATCAAAGTTAAGAACTGAGACTACATTCAGGCTGTTAAGAGAAGTTAAAATTTCTGTAATACGAGGCAACATGTCCGAAATCAAAGTTGTGGGAAGTTCAGAATCAAACGGAGCAAGAGGGGTGGATGCAAATGTTGCAGATACTGTAACAGAAGAAAACTTAGATGAAGCGGTTAATTTCATTAAAAGCTTATCCGAGAGATTATCGACTATTATAGCTGTAACAGGTGCCATAGATATAGTTGCTGATTCGCATAAGGCTTTTGTAATTAGAAATGGTCATCCTTCAATGAGTAAAATAACAGGAACAGGTTGTATGCTCACTTCAATAATAGGAGCTTATTGTGGAGCAAACAAGGATAATATGCTCGAAGCATCAGCAGCAGCGGTGTGTGGAATGGGATTGAGCGGGGAAATGGCTTATAGAAAAACGAAGGAAAATGATGGTGGCACATCGTCGCTGAAAATGCATTTAATTGATTATGTAGGGAAAATTAATTCTGAAATTTTGGAGGGAGGCGCTAGATTTGAAATTAGAAAGTAGAGAGCTACTTCTTTATGCAATAACTGACAGATCCTGGCTGGGAGAAAAGACTTTGCCTCAGGTTGTGGAAGAGGCAATATTGGGTGGAGCTTCATTCATACAACTGAGAGAAAAAAATTTGAGCTATCAGGATTTTTTGGGAGCCGCAATAGAGGTAAAAGCGGTTACAGATAAGTATAAGATTCCGTTTGTAATAAATGACAATGTTGATATTGCTGCAGAATCAGGAGCAGATGGCGTACATATAGGTCAGAGCGACGAGGGGATTAAGTCGGCCAGAGAAAAGCTAGGCAAAGATAAAATAATAGGATTGTCTGCATGTACGGTTGAAGAGGCTGTTATCGCAGAGAAAGCAGGAGCTGATTATTTGGGAGTGGGAACAATTTTCAATACGCTTACAAAATCAGACGCAAGGACGGTTTCTAAAGAAGAACTGAAAAGAATATGTGATACAGTAAAAATACCGGTCGTTGCAATTGGAGGAATATCAACCGATAATGCACTGAAACTTAAAGGTACAGGTATAGCAGGAATATCAGTAATATCTGCTATATTTGCCAAAAATGACGTCAAAAATGCAGCCAGGGAATTATTTTTGTTATCACAACAAATAGTTTAGTAAGGAGATAAATATGAAAAAAGTATTAACAATTGCCGGTTCAGATTCAAGTGGAGGAGCAGGTATTCAAGCAGATTTGAAAACAATGTCCGGCCATAAAATATATGGAATGAGCGTAATAACCGCACTAACTGCTCAAAATACAACAGGCGTGCTTGGAGTTCTAGATTCTTCTCCTGAATTTGTAGAATTGCAGATGGATGCGGTTTTTACCGACATAATACCTGATGCCGTAAAAATAGGGATGGTTTCAAACAAAGAGATAATTTCAGCAATTTCTCGAAAACTTATAGAGTACAATGCTCAAAATATTGTCCTTGACCCAGTCATGGTTTCAACCAGCGGCAGCAGGCTGTTTATGGACGATTCAATTGATATGCTGATAAATAAGCTAATGCCGCTTGCAAAGGTTATAACACCTAACATTCATGAAGCCGAAGTGCTTTGCGGATTTGAAGTCGAAAGTAAAGAAGATATGAAAAATGCAGCGCTTAAAATATCTGAAACATATTCTGGCTGTATTTTGATAAAGGGAGGACATTTAGCGGAGTGCAGCGATGATTTACTGTACGCTGATGGTGTGTTTTCATGGTATGAGCAGTCAAAAATTGACAACCCTAACACTCACGGAACAGGATGCACTCTCTCATCAGCAATTGCATGCAATTTAGCAGAAGGATTCAACGTTGAGGAAAGTATTCTAAATGCAAAGAAATATATTACCGGAGCTTTGAAAGCAAACTTGAACTTGGGAAAAGGCAGCGGCCCGTTAAACCACTTTTGGAACATAAAATAAAGATAGGCGTCCTTGTAAATAAATTGGGACGCCTGTTTTTTTGCAGACATTTGTCGTAAAAAATAAAATCATATAAAAATATAGGAAAAATTTGTATAAATATTAGAAAATTATGGTATAATACGTATGATGCATTATTAAATGAATTAAAATAAAAGATTCACGTTGCAATGCATCTTTTATTTTGATACAATATGAGTGTGTTAGTATATAAGTGTGGACACTAAAAGTTTAAGACAATAAAGTATAAATGCAATGAAAGGTGTGCTTTGAATAATGTCCGAAATGGTACCAGTTGTACGGATGAATTTAAACAACAGATTATTGATTTGTGGCTACTCTATGACACAAGTCCAGAGAGAGGTGATAAATTGTTTTTCTTTTATTTCTATGACAAATATGTTGCTATTATTGGCGATATTGTAGATTCAAAAAAAATAGATGATCGAAAAGTTATACAGCAGAAATTTAAAAAAGTATTAGCAGATATCAATGTTAAATATTCAGAAGACATTGCATCTAAATTTACAATTACTTTAGGAGATGGATTTCAGGGATTGCTTAAGAGCAGAAAAAATATTATGAAGATTATTTGTGAAATTGAAATGGCAATGACACCTATAGAGTTACGTTTTGGTATTGGAATTGGCAATATAAGCACAGATATTAATCTGGATAATTCGTCAGAAATTGATGGATCAGCATATCACCGTGCAAGAAAAATGATAAAAGAAATTGAAAGTAAGAAATTTCAATATACCGAGAGACATTCCAGTATTATGATTTGTTCAGAAGAAAACAACATTGAAATTGATGAACTATTAAACTCTATTTTATCTGTCTGTACTGCATTAAAATCAAAGTGGACAGACCGACAAAAGGAAATCATTTATGCCTATCTTTCTAATGATGAGAATCAGTATAAAACAGCTGATATCCTTAATATTGGGCAACCTAGTGTAAATAAAGCACTAAGTAAAGCCAGGTTCTACTCTTATAAATCTGCTATAGATACAGTGGACTCTTTTTTGAGTAAGGAAAGGGGAGAACCGAATGACTAAGGTTGTCTTGACTTTATTTTTAATTGGACATGTGTTAGGAGATTTTTATTTACAGTCATCTGAATTAGCAATAAATAAGGATGGATCATTCAAAAAATTATTAAAGCACAGTGCAATATATTTGTTATCAATGGTATTTGTAATTATTCCAGTAATTAGTCTTAAACTGTTTAAATGGGCTTTTTTCATTTCTGCAGCTCATTTTGCAATTGATTTAGTGAAATCCTTTATTAAAAATAAGATTACGATAGATGATAAATTAGATACATTTGCATACATTTTTGATCAGACAATACATATTCTTGTGATTATTTTTACTACGATGATTATATATCTTTTATCTGAACCTATCAGTTATATTTATTGCATACAGTATATATTAAATAAGCTACAAGCTGATGTTTTGAATATTCTTTCTTGGATATTAATTTTACTTGTTATAATCCAGCCATCTAGTATAACAATTAAGAAAGTATTATATAGATACAGGCCAATGACTAATGAAGAAAAAGAAGGAAACCCAAATGCAGGAGCACTTATAGGAATATATGAACGTTTTATAATTTTATTATTACTTTCTGCTGGGCAATATTCTGCTATTGGATTTGTTCTTACTGCAAAATCAATTGCTAGGTATAATAAAATTGCTGATTATCCAAAATTTTCAGAATACTACTTATTAGGAACATTATTAAGTGTTTTGTTAGTTATAGTAGCGTATTTGTTAATTTTTTAGGCAAAGATTCATTTGTTTATGAATCAAGCGTATAGATGTACTTTTACAGTCATTTGCCGTAAAAAAATAAAATTATATAAATATATAGGAAAAATTTGTATAAAATTCTAGAAAATTATGGTATAATACGGGAAAAAGTGTGGAGGTTTTATGCTTTCCAGAATAAAAACCTGTGTTCTGTATGGTCTTGAAGGATATATCATAGATGTGGAAACAGACCTGTCCGGAGGACTGCCTAATTTCAGTATTGTAGGTCTGCCTGACGTATCTATTAAAGAATCGAGAGAAAGAGTCAGAGCTGCATTAAAGAACAGCGGATTTGCTTTTCCTGTAAGCCGTATTACAGTTAATCTTGCGCCGGCTAATTTAAAAAAAGAGGGTAGCCAAATAGATTTACCTATAGCCTTAGGCATATTATCAGCTAACAAAGTGATAGAAAAGGAAGTAGGTGAATCGACATGTATTATTGGCGAGCTTTCTCTTGACGGAAGAATTACTGCAGTTGATGGTGCTTTGCCCATGGTAATTTCAATGAGGAATAATAATTTTAAGCGTGTTGTCGTACCGGCTGAAAATAAGGATGAGTGTGGAGCAATTGAAGGAATAGATGTCGTCCCGGTCGAACATATAACAGATTTGGTGCGTTATATTAACGGATATATTGAGATTGAACCATACAAGGTTGTATACGAAAATTACAAAGAACTTGAAATCACCAAAGAAGATTTCTCGGAAATAAAAGGGCAGACTGCAATGAAAAGGGCAGTGGAAGTTGCCGCTGCCGGGATGCATAACATATTGCTTCTTGGTTCTCCGGGTTCAGGCAAGACAATGATTGCAAGACGAATTCCCACAATACTTCCTGATCTTACGTTTGAAGAGGCGCTGGAGGTTACGAAAATTTACAGCATATCAGGACTGCTGAGCAGCAAAAAGCTTATAAGGAGTAGGCCCTTTCGTTCTCCCCATCACACTTCGTCGCGGGTCTCTATGGCAGGAGGCGGTTCAAAACCAAGTCCCGGCGAAGTTTCTCTGGCTCACTACGGGGTACTTTTTCTTGATGAAATTCCTGAATTTCCCAAAAACGTCATTGAGGTATTGAGGCAACCGATGGAGGATGGCGATATTTCAATTTCGAGAGCAAATGGATCATTTACTTTTCCTGCAAAATTTATGATGGCAGCTTCGATGAATCCATGTCCCTGCGGATATCTGGGTGATCCTACCCATGAATGCTCGTGCAGTCAAGGACAGATAGACAAATATCTCAGTAAGATTTCAGGGCCGCTTTTGAACAGAATAGACATCCAAGTGGAGGTGTCACCGGTAAAATATGAGGACTTAAAAGATGAAAGCACGGAAGAATCATCAAGCGAAATAAAAAAGCGTATAGTTAGGGCAAGAGAGATTCAGCAAAAAAGATATGCTGAGTTGGGAATTATTACAAATTCAGAACTCAGCGGCAAATATGTATCAAAGTACTGCAAGATTGGTAGGGAATCAGAGATTCTGCTAAAGGATGCTTTTGAGAAACTTGGACTAAGCGCAAGGGCATACAATAAAATTCTAAAAGTTGCAAGAACAATTGCGGATTTGGATGAATCCCATAATATAGAGACAAAGCACATTGCGGAAGCTATACAATACAGAAGTCTTGATCGCAAATACTGGAGGTAAAATGGAAAGCCTTGATATCAATCAAAAAACCATCGCGTGGCTTAATTCGGCAAAGGGTATATCCAATAGGTCTATAGAGAAGATTCTTAAATATTTTAATAACAGTCCAAATGATTTATGGGATAATTTTGAAAATGAAAAGAATAATCTTTCATTTATAAAATATGAAGCTATAAATTCATTGTGTAAAATCAAGGCGCATTTCGAAGAAATGTTGCTCATAAAACTTAAAGAACAAAACATAGAAATAGTTACCGTATATGATAAATATTATCCTGAAAAAC
Organism: Sedimentibacter sp.; assembly: GCA_018436705.1. Classification (GTDB taxonomy): domain Bacteria; phylum Bacillota; class Clostridia; order Tissierellales; family Sedimentibacteraceae; genus Sedimentibacter. The sequence continues at coordinate 283,661 of JAHDLA010000004.1, read as the reverse complement.
TGCGACATATGGACGGCTCACCATATATTTTATACTACAAGGGAAGGTTGGACAGAATTAATGATTTGTCAATAGCTGTGGTTGGATCGCGCAAAGCAACTGCTTATGGAAAGTGGGTTGCTGAGAAGCTGACCGGTGAATTATCGGAACTTGGAATAAATATTATCAGCGGACTTGCAATAGGCATAGATTCAATAGCGCATAGAACATCTTTAAAATCCAACACTAATACATTTGGAGTTATAGGGTGCGGCATGGATGTAGTTTATCCAAGGATAAATGAGCGTTTATATTTGGAAATCGAAGAAAAAGGGGGAGCTGTACTGACAGAGTATCCATTGGGTATGCAGCCTCTTCCTAATAATTTTCATGCAAGAAACAGGATTATCAGCGGACTTTCCGACGGTGTGCTTGTTATTGAAGCCCGAGAAAAAAGCGGGACTCTTATAACAGCAGGTCACGCTGCAAACCAAGGGCGGGAAATTTTTGCAGTACCCGGAGGAATAGACAGCCTTTACAGCAAAGGAACAAATGCTCTTATTAAGGATGGAGCTAAAATAACAACTTCAATTGATGATATAATTGAGGAAATACCAGAATTGAGAGAGAGAATAAATAAAAAACAAAGCTGCAATAATTGTATCAGTTTTACAAATGATGAGATTACAATTATAAACAGCCTAAAATTAGGAGGCAAGACATTAGATGTCCTAAGCGAAGAAACCCAGATAGGTACAGGAGAACTTTTGGGCCTAATTACCTTACTGGAAATGAAAGGTGCTGTTAGACGAGTTTCAGGAAATAAATTTATTATAAACTAACAGAAATTATTTAACGTTGTATTTCATAATTATTATTCTTTAACGTTTCTGTTTTGGATTTTGTATTCGTCATATTTTTTCTTAAATTCCGAGTTATCTTTTATAAATGAAATAAAAGTCTCAAAGCATTTTTCGGTATACTCACTTATAGTATGCTCTATTTTTTCTGTTTCTTTTAAAAGAATTTCGTCAGGTATGCCTATTGCTCTTAAAAAATTTTCTATCGTATTATGTCTTTTAAGCAAAAGTTCTCCCAAAGTCTTTCCTTCTTCTTTCAATATTATTACTCCGTATTTCTCATATTTCAATAAATTTTCTTTTCCTAACCTTTGTACCATTCGTGTGGCTGAAGGCGGGTGAACGTTTAGAGCATCAGATAATTCATTTATTCTTGTAAATCCGGATTTGGAGCTAAGTCTATAAATCATTTCCAGATAATCTTCCATGGAAGCTGTAAGATGGTTTCCATTTTTTTTCATATATTTACTGAATGTATGATAATCTTTATTTCCCATAAATTTCACCTTCTTTGGGGTTATAGCAATTATTAAAGTATATTCCCACGATGCTAAAAAATTACTGAATAGCAATAATTTTAAAATGGATTCACACAAAATATCAGCTTGACGACAAAGTCATCAAGCTGAATTATACTGTGAAGCAAAGGTATAAAATCAAGAATATTATAGTTTATTTTCCTTGGATATCCATAACTTGCCTGAAAGTAAGCATTGCTCTCATCATTTTTGGAAAACCGCATGTGGGTGCAACCAGTAGTATTGCATGTTCTATTTCATTCTCTCTGCATCCACTATTGAGAGCTTTTAAAATATGGGTTTTGAGAGAATATTCGTTTTGACATTCAGCTGATAATGAGACTTTTATAAGCCACCTTGTTTTTTCTTCTAAGGGCCCCCCTTTTTCATGAATCAGTTTTCCGAATTTTTCATAAGCCTCATAAATTTCGCGATGATTATCGGTTAAATATTTGAGGTTTTTTTCTATTACATCGTAATTATCAAAATAGTCATTCATTTTTCATAACCATCCTTTATTAATATTGCAAATATTATTGCCAAAATCACTGTATAATAAACTGTTAATTAAATATCTACTGATTGATAATAGACAATTTCCAGATGTTTATTATCTATTGACAAATAAAAAAATGTATTATATGGTATTATGGTATAAGCAGTAGAAACTTGCTTAGAATCAATGTGCTAGCGGTATTGGAGGAAATTAATGAAGAATTTGTTAATAGTGGAATCACCTGCAAAAGCAAAAACAATAGGGAAATTTTTAGGGAAAAATTATACTGTAAAAGCTTCTGTGGGCCACATAAGAGACTTGCCTAAAAGCAAGCTTGGAATAGATATAGAACAAAATTTTGAGCCGAATTATATTACAATAAGAGGCAAGGGAGATGTATTAAAGGAATTAAGAAAAGAAGCAAAAAAAGCTGATAAAGTTTATTTGGCAACTGACCCTGACCGAGAAGGTGAGGCTATTTCTTGGCATTTGGCTAAAATATTAAAATTAAATGAAGACGAAAACATAAGAATTGAATTTAACGAAATTACAAAGGACGCTATCAAAAAGGCAAGTAAAAATCCAAGGAAAATTAATTTGGATCTGGTGGATGCTCAGCAAGCTAGGCGAGTTCTTGATAGACTTGTTGGATATAATATCAGTCCTCTTTTGTGGAAAAAAATCGAAAAAGGCTTAAGCGCCGGAAGAGTGCAGTCTGTGACTTTAAAGCTTATCATAGATAGAGAAAGAGAAATAATGGAATTCGTTCCTGAAGAATACTGGACTCTTGAGCTGGAAGTAAAAAAACAGCGTAAGAAATTTGGTGCAAAATATGTAGGTGCTTTAAAAAATAACAAAGTCAGCAAAGTAAAAGTTAAAAATCAGGACGAAATGGATGAAATTCTTAACAGTATTAATAAGGAAAAAATAAATGTATTTAAAATAGATAAAACAAAGAGCTATTCCAGACCAAGTGCTCCATTTACAACCAGCAGCCTTCAGCAAGAGGCAAACAGAAGAATTAATTTCACTGCAAAAAAAACAATGATGGTAGCTCAGCAGTTATATGAAGGCATCAATATAAAAGGTGAGGGCAGCATCGGTTTGGTTACGTATATAAGAACCGACTCTTTCAGATTGTCCGATGAGGCGGTAAACAGTTCTAAAGAATATATAACGAAAAATTACGGAGAGAACTACTATAAACACAGAGTTTATACAAAGCCAAAGAAAAACGGAAACAAAGTGCAGGATGCACACGAAGCAATACGTCCCACATCAGTTTTCAGAAACCCTGACAACATAAAGGACAGCCTTTCTGCAGACCAATATAAGTTGTACAGCCTTATTTGGAAAAGATTTGTTTCATCGCAAATGGTTGATGCTCAATATGATGTTACAAAGGTCCTTTTAAATAATAATGAAAACATGTTTGAGGCCAGCGGCAAGACACTTGTTTTTGATGGTTATAAGTCTGTTTATAAATACAGCGATGGATCAGAAAGCAAGCTGCTGCCTGAAATGGAGATAAATGAAGTATTGGAAATTTTAAAAATTAATCCCGAGCAGCATTTTACTCAGCCTCCGGCGCGTTACAGCGAAGCAAGCCTGATAAAGGATCTGGAGGAAAGAGGAATTGGAAGGCCTAGCACATACGCTCCTATTATTACAACAATAACCGGAAGAGACTATGTAGTAAAAGAAAAAGGATCGCTTTTGCCTACTGATATGGGTTTTTTAGTTACTGAAATGATGGAAAAATATTTTTCGAATATTGTAAATGAAAAATTTACGGCTGAATTGGAAAATAATTTAGATGAAATTGCATCAGGTAAAAAGGAATGGCATGATGTAATAAGCGAATTTTACGGCGGATTTAAAATGGAACTTGATATTGCTGAAAAGGAAATGGAAGAAATAGAAATCAAGGAAGAGGTAAGCGACGTAAAATGTGAAAAATGCGGAGAGTACATGGTTGTTAAAAAGGGTAGGTATGGAAAATTTCTAGCGTGTCCAAACTATCCTGAATGCAAGAATACTAAGCCCTTGAAAGAAAAAGAAGCTGCTGAAGAGACTGATGAAGTGTGTGAAGTTTGCGGGTCGATGATGCTTAAAAGAAAAGGGAGGTACGGAGAGTTTCTTGCGTGCTCAAATTATCCAAAGTGTAAAAACACTAAACCTATTATAAAGACAATTGATGTAAACTGTCCTTTATGTGGCAGTAAAATTGCAATTAAGTTTTCAAAAGCAGGCAGAAGATTTTTTGGATGCTCAAATTATCCTGACTGTAAGTATATGTCATGGCTTGAGCCTACAAATGAAAAATGCCCTAAATGTGGAGAGATGATGGTTATTAAGGATAATAAACCAACATGCATTAACAAAAGCTGTATATAATATGTGAAAATGAATAAAATACACAAAAATAATATTGCCAAATAAAAAAGGCTGTGTTATACTTAACATAATTACGCACAGATTTAGATTATGCAAGAGTTGTGCCTAAGGGTCTTTTGCGTGAAATGATGAATCTGGAGGTAAAACAAAAGGAGGAAAAATATATGTCTATTATAAGCATGAAAAAATTGCTTGAAGCAGGTGTTCACTTCGGTCATCAAACAAGAAGATGGAACCCTAAAATGGCAGAGTACATTTTTACAGAAAGAAATGGAATCTACATTATTGATTTACAGAAAACTAGTGATAAAGTGGACGAAGCTTATAACTTCGTTAAAGAGATGGTTTCAAACGGAGAGGAATTGTTATTCGTAGGAACTAAGAAACAAGCTCAGGAATCAACAAAATTGGAAGCAGCTAGATGCGGAATGCATTTTGTAAGCCAGAGATGGCTTGGAGGTATGCTTACAAACTACCAAACAATCAGAAAAAGAATTGATAAGTTAAATTCATTAAGAGCGATGGAAGCAGATGGAACATTTGATTTATTAACAAAAAAAGAAGTAATTAAGATCAAAAATGAAACTGAAAAACTTGAAAAATTCTTAGGCGGAATTAAAAATATGGATAAACTTCCGGGAGCATTGTTTGTTGTAGATCCTAGAAAGGAAAAAATTGCTGTAGAAGAAGCAAAGAAATTAGGCATTCCGGTTGTAGCCATAGTTGATACAAACTGTGACCCTGATGAGATTGATTATGTAATACCAGGCAATGATGATGCTATAAGAGCAGTAAAATTATTGACTGCTACTATGGCTGATGCTGTACTTGAAGGGAAACAAGGAGTTCAGATGGAAGAAGAACCTGAAGTTGAAGTAACAGAAGAAGAATTGGAAAAAGTTGAAGAAAAATCTGTAGAAGAATAAAAATAATTTATAATAATAAAGTAAGGGGTTAGGAATTTTTTCCTTACGCCTTGCTTTTTAAATTTTGGAGGGAAAAATGGAAATAACAGCTTCAATGGTAAAAGAACTAAGAGAAAAATCCAATGCAGGCATGATGGACTGTAAAAAAGCATTACAAGAAACAGGCGGGGACATAGACAAGGCAATAGATTATTTAAGAGAAAAAGGGCTTTCTAAGGCTTCCAAAAAAGCTGACAGAATTGCTGCTGAAGGCTTAACTACAGCATTAGTTTCAGAATGCGGCAAAAAAGGTGTTCTGGTAGAAGTTAACTCAGAAACTGATTTTGTTGCTAAAAACGAAGAATTCAAGAGTTTTGTACAGATGGTGGCTAAGACCGCTCTAGATACTGAACCTGCTGATATTGAAGCTTTAAATGCGGTAAAAGTTGATGGAGGAAAAACTCTTAAGGAAGCATTGACTGACAAAATAGCAAAAATAGGCGAAAATATGTCAATCAGAAGATTTGCTATTGAAAAAGTTAATGAAGGTAGAGTAGTTTCTTATATTCATGCAGGAGGAAAAATATCTGTAATAGTAGCGCTTGAATCTGAAGGCGATACGGAAGCTCTTGAAGTTTTAGGAAAAGATTTGGCAATGCAGGTAGCAGCAATGAATCCAAAATACATATCTACAGATGATGTTGATGCGGAATTTATAGCTCATGAAAAAGAAATATTAATAGCACAGGCATTAAACGAAGGAAAACCTCAAAAAATAGTTGAAAAAATGGTTGAAGGAAGACTTCATAAAGAACTTAAAGAAGTATGCTTGTTAGAACAGCCTTTTGTTAAAGACGGAGATATAACTGTTAAAAAATATATCGAAAACACTTCAAAGACTATAGGCAAAGCTATAAAAGTAGCAGCTATGCAGAGATTTGAAGTTGGAGAAGGTCTTGAAAAGAAATCAGAAAACTTTGCTGAAGAAGTTGCAAAGCAAATGGGTAAATAGTCCTGAGGAAATAGTACAAAGTATAATGGAGAACTACTTAGTTCTCCATTAGTCACAAATTAACTCAAGTCTTCAGGAGGAAGAGATGAACTGCAAATATAAAAGAATAGTATTAAAAATAAGCGGTGAAGCACTATCAGGAAATATTGGACACGGAATAAATAATGAAATAGTTACAGAAATTTCAATGGTCATAAAAAAACTCAATGAAATGGGAGTTGAGGTTGCTGTTGTTGTGGGAGGAGGAAATTTCTGGAGAGGCGCCAGCGCAAAGGAAATGGATAGAACCACATCTGATTATATGGGTATGCTGGGTACGATAATTAACGGATTAGCTTTACAGGATGCTCTTGAAAAAATAGGTGTTGAAACAAGGCTTCAAACTGCCATTGAAATGAGGCAGATAGCTGAACCGTATATAAGAAGAAGAGCAGTAAGGCATTTGGAAAAGAAAAGAGTGGTTATTTTTTCGGGAGGTTCAGGCAACCCGTATTTTTCAACAGATACAACAGCAGCGCTGAGAGCGGCTGAAATAAATGCTGAAATAATCCTTCTTGCAAAGAACGGTGTTGACGGTGTATACAGCGATGATCCGAAGAAAAACCCGGATTCAATAAAGTACCATGAATTGAAATACATAGATGTTCTTAATAAGGGCCTTAAGATTATGGATTCCACAGCAACATCATTATGTATGGACAATAAAATTCCTATATTGGTCTTTGGAATCGATTATCCTGAAAATATTGAAAAAATTGTAATGGGAGACGATATAGGAACTATAATAAAGGAGGTATAAGGTGTATAAAGATTTAATCACAAAATCAGAAGAATCAATGAAAAAATCAATCAATTTTCTGAAGGATGAACTTGCGACAATAAGAGCAGGAAAAGCGAACCCAAAATTAGTTGATAAAATTCAAGTGAGCTACTATGGGGTTATGACTCCAATAAATCAAGTGGCAAATATATCTGTACCAGAGCCAAGATTAATAATTATTCAGCCATGGGATTCAAGCTTGGTGAAGGAAGTAGAGAAAGCTATCCTTGCATCTGATCTTGGAATCAATCCTTCAAGCGACGGAAAGCTTATCAGACTGGTTATTCCGCCACTGACAGAAGAAAGAAGAAAAGATTTAATTAAGAAGGTTAAAAAAGAGGCTGAAAATTCTAAAATTGCTGTTAGAAACATAAGAAGAGATGCAAATGAAGAGTTTAAAAAGTTAGAAAAATCAAGTGAAATAACTAAAGATGATCACAAAAAAGCCGAAGAAGAGATGCAGAAATTAACGGATAAATATGTTAAGTTAATAGATGATATTTACAGAGACAAGGAAAAAGAAATATTAGAGGTTTAATATGAATAATTTAATAGGCTATCCTCTTAAGGATGCCATTGAAATTATTGAAAAGGATGCCAATAAAATTATTAGTATTAAGAAGATAACGGGAACTAACAAAAAGTTCAATAATTTAGAAAAACCGTATGTAATCAGAAGACATGACTATGACAATTATGTCACGCTGTATATTTCGTATTATTAGTTTGTAATGAAGGCTTATGGTATCATAGGCCTGAGTTACGTTTTTGTATGCTGCCGGGGAAGGAGCAAGTAAATTGGTTAGCGAGACTGTGTGTAGAGAGGCCGATATGAAACTAGAAGAAAAGGTGCGTAAAGATATGATTCCGGAGCATCTAGCGGTTATTATGGACGGTAACAGAAGATGGGCTAAAATAAGAAACCTTCCGACTAGAGACGGGCATAAAGAAGGTGCCTTGAGGGTTACAGATCTTGTGAGAAACTCTGCGGATCTTGGTATTAAATACCTTTCTGTTTACGCTTTTTCCACTGAAAACTGGAGAAGAGATAAAAAAGAAGTAGATTATCTTATGAATCTGCTGGTTGAATTTGTTACTAAGGAATTGGATTATTTACATAAGAACAACGTTAAAATAACTCTTATGGGCAATATTGACGATTTGCCCGGAAAAACGAAAAGAGAAGTTAAACGTTCAATTGAGATGACAAAAAATAATACTAAGCTCCATTTAAACATCGCATTGAGTTACGGAGCCAGAAATGAAATAATCAATGCGGTTAAAAAAACGATTAACGATTGCGAAAACAACAAAATTGATATTGATGATATAAATGAAGATAGTTTCAAAAAATATTTATTTACCCATGATATGCCTGATCCGGATCTACTTATAAGAACAAGCGGTGAAATAAGACTAAGTAATTTTTTATTGTATCAGCTTGCCTATACTGAGTTATATTTTACTGATGTGTTGTGGCCGGATTTCAAAAAAGAACAATTATTGACGGCTATTGACAGCTTCCAAAACAGGAAGAGGAGATACGGAAACTAGGGCGGTGTTTTTATGAGACAAAGAGTTATTACTGGGGTAGCAGGAGGAGCATTTATTGCTGCTGTTACATATATGGGAGGGCCTGTATATGATTTCGTTTATTTCGGCATAACCTGCATAGCTATCTATGAACTTTCAAAAGTTTTTTTTAATAACGGTTTTGGTTACGGGGCTATTGTAAATTATTTGTTTGCAATTGCATTATTTATTGAAAAGATAACAGAGTATAATCATTATTTCGACTTTTTTATGTTTTTATACATATCATTAAATTTTCTTATATTTGTATTCAATAAAAAAATTGATGTTAAGAAAATTTCCGAGATAATCTTTATTGGAGTTTATGTAGTATTCTTTATGTACCATATGATGCTTATGAACGGCTCTCCATATGTATGGCTCGTTTACATAATAGCATTCGGCTCTGATACATTTGCCTATTTTTCAGGTAAAATCTTCGGAAGGCATAAACTCTATCCGGAGGTAAGCCCAAATAAAACTATAGAGGGTGCAATCGGTGGAATAATAGGATGTGTAATACTGTCGTTGATTTATTTTAATTATTTAAGAATAAATAAATATATTTACATTATAATATTTAGTGTGAGCGCATCTGTCTTTTCAATGACAGGTGATCTTGCAGCTTCAAAAATTAAAAGGGAAAGCGGAGTAAAGGATTTTGGCAATATGCTGCCCGGACACGGAGGAATATTAGACAGATTTGACAGCGTTCTTTTTGTTGCTCCTATAATTTATTACTTTATTCGCCATTTCCTCTAGATGGAGGTATAATATTGTTGACATTAGTTTCAGCTATTCTTGTATTTTCGGCTATAGTACTCGTTCACGAATTTGGCCATTACAAAGCTGCCAGAAGCGTGGGCATAAAAGTATATGAATTTGCAATTGGAATGGGACCGACTCTTTACAAAAAAGAAAAAAACGGAACAATATATTCAATAAGAGCAATTCCTATAGGTGGATTTGTACAAATGGAAGGCGAAGAGGAAGATGTGAGAACTTCAACAAGTTTCAGCACAAAGACAATCTGGCAAAGATTTAAGGTTATAGCAGCAGGACCTTTGATGAACTTTGTTTTCGCTCTTGCATTATTCATTATTATTGCTTTATCATTTGGAGTATACGGAAATCGCATAGATTACATTGATAAAGATTCAAATGAATACAGTGCTGGTTTAAGAACCGGTGATAAAATTGTATCTATAAACGGAGATAAGGCATATATCTGGGAGGATATCTTCTATGAAATAGCAGATCCGGATCGTGCTTACTATACGGTGGAATATGAAAGAAACGGAGAGGTAAGCCAGGCCAGGATTGAAAATAACTACAGAAAAATAGTAGGTATCAGCACGGATGTAGTTGACGGAAAGGCTACAACGACAGTTTCTCCTACAGATGTAACTTCTCCTGCATATGAAGCGGGGATTCACGACGGGGATAAAGTAACAAAAATAAACGGAATACCTATTGATACTTGGGAGGAGTTGACAAGTCAGGTTGAAAATACACCGGACGGACAGCCGGTAAGTGTAACAGTTGAGAGGGACGGAAATACTCTTGATTTCAGCATAACACCTCAGACACAGATTGCCGTTAAATTTAACACTCAACTTGAGAAATCATTTGTTACCGCAATTTCTTCATCGGCATACAAGACGGTATATTATATAGAGCTTATGTTTAAAACAATCAGCCAGCTTGTAACCGGAAAACTGGGGAGTGATGCATTGGGTGGCCCTGTTATGGTAATATCGATGGTTGGCGAAGCTGCCGAAAGCGGATTGCTTTCACTTTTGAGTTTAGCGGCTTTTATAAGTATAAATCTTGGATTTATGAACCTTTTGCCAATTCCGGCTCTTGATGGAAGCAAGCTTGTGTTTTTAATAATCGAAGCAATAAGAGGAAAGGCTATACCTATTGAAAAGGAAGGGTATATACATTTTATTGGATTTATGGCTCTTATTGCATTCATGGTTTTTATAACATATAAAGATATTTTAAGATTATTGAGAATTTAATTTATAAGAGATAGATGAGCAAAAGATATTTAAGCTCATCTATTGCTTTGTTAACATATTTTGTTGCAATACTATGTGGGAGGATGTATGGGACAGATAATCAGAAGGAAATCAAGAAGTGTTATGGTAGGAAATGTGCAGATAGGAGGCGGGGTGAAAATTCCTGTTCAGTCCATGACAAACACATTTACTAAAGATGTAAAGTCTACTGTGAATCAAATTTTGCAGCTTGAAAAAGCAGGGTGTGAAATAATTAGAGTTGCTGTTGCGGATAGTGAGGATGCGGAAGCCATAAAAGAGATAAAAAAGCAAATAAATATTCCAATAGTTGCAGATATTCATTTTGATTACAGGCTTGCGTTGAAGTCCATAGAAAACGGAATAGATAAATTAAGAATAAATCCTGGTAATATAGGAAGTACGGACAGAGTAAGAAAAATTGTAGAAATGGCAAAGCCCAGAAATATTCCGATTAGGATAGGTGTTAATGCAGGTAGCATACATAAGGAAATATTAAAGAAGTATGGCAATAAACCGACTTCAGAGGGAATGGTTGAATCTGCCCTTGAGCATGTTAAAATATTAGAAGATTTGGACTATAAAAATATTGTTATTTCAATGAAAGGAACAGATATTAAGATGACAATAGATGCATACAGATCGATGGCTGCAAAGGTTGACTATCCGCTACATTTGGGCATAACCCACGCAGGAACTTTGTTTGAAGGAAGTATTCGTTCTGCAATTGGAGTAGGTAGCTTGCTGGCAGACGGAATCGGTGACACTTTAAGAATTTCATTGACTGATGACCCAAGGGAAGAAGTCAAGGTTGCCAGGGAAATTTTAAAAAGCCTTAATTTAAGGAATTTTGGAATTAACTATATTACATGTCCTACGTGCGGCAGAACAAAAATAAAATTGATAGATCTTGCACAAAAAATTCAGGAAGGCTTGAAGGACGTTGATAAGCCGATTAGTGTTGCGATCATGGGATGCGCCGTAAATGGACCTGGTGAAGCAAGACAGTGTGATATAGGCATTGCAGGCGGTGTAGGAGAAGCTCTGTTATTCAAGAAGGGTGAAATAATAAAAAAGATTAAGGAAGAAGATATCATAGATACATTACTTCTTGAAATTGAAAAAATGTAATAAGATTGACATTTTTGTGAAATATAGTATAATAAGAATATATTAATAAAGTTGGATTTCGTGAAGAGTTCAACTTATTTTTATAACATTTTAAAATAATGTGGGGTGTTATTTACTTTAACATATTAATAAGGAGGATTTACAATGTCAGAATTAGGTGTACTAAAAATTAAGAAAAGAGAAAATACCAATAGCAGAGAAAGTAAGAAGTTGCGTAAGAATGGCTTTGTACCTGCTAGTATATCCTGTAAAGGAAAAGATTCCGTATCGGTTTATTTAAAGACTGACGAATTAAAGAAAAGTGTTAATAAATACGGGAGATATGCGCTTTTTAAACTTTCTATTGAAAACGAAGATACGATAACAGGAATGGTAAAGGATATTCATTATTCGCCAATTAAGGGAGAACTTTTGAATGTTGATTTACAGGAAGTATCTATGAGTGAAGAAATTAAAGCTGATTTGCCGGTTAGACTCAAAGGTGTAGAGAAGCTGGAGTTAAGGAAACTCATGGCACTTTCGCAGCTTGATGTTATTCGTGTAAAGGGTCTGCCGCAGGATATTCCCGATGAAATTACTATTGATGTTTCAAACATTAACGGTATCGAAAATATTAACGTTGCAGATGTGAATTTCCCTAAAGGCATTGTACCTGAAACTAACCTTGAACAATGTGTTATTTCTATTGTTGAGGTAAAAAGACAGGCAAGTGTTGAACCTGAGCCTGATGAAGATACAGAGAGTATTGATGTTTAATAGCATTATATATTATAGTAAAATTGCAATCATTGAGTTGATTGCAATTTTTTGTGTGGCAGTAAAGATTAAAGTTCTTCAATATGAATCAAGCCTTCAAATGAACTGAAATTTTGAATTATCTCTATATGGTTCATACGTTCATGCGCCTCCAGCTGTATAATTGCAATTACAGTAACATCCTTCAGTGTTGGGTCTTTTGTAATTTCAATATCATGGACTTTAAATTTATTTTCATAGCAGTAGGTAATAAATCTGTCAAAATGTTCAAGCGTAGAAAAGGATGTATACACGGTTATAGACTTGTTAGTTGAAGTAAGCCATATATCAAATTTTTTTAACAATGTAATTATCAGAAAAACGGCTAAAGCTACGATAACGGCACCGAAATAAAAACCTATTCCTATAGCTAGACCGAGACAAGCTGAAGCCCAGAGACCTGCTGCCGATGTAAGACCTCTTACTTGGCTTCTGCTTGTTACAATTATGGTTCCTGCGCCAAGAAAGCCTATACCGCTGATGACCTGCGCTCCAAGTCTGGCAGGATCACTTCCTTGAAAATTATTATATATAAACTGATTAGTCATCATTATTAAGGAAGAGCTTAAGCAGACAATCATGTATGTTCTGAAGCCAGCCGGCCGGTTTTTCCTGCTGCGTTCAAGACCTATGAGGCCTCCGCATATAAGTGACAGCAGAATCCTAAGAGTTATTGAATACACGTTTAGGTTGTATAATATTTCCATAATAATCACCACCTTGAAAATTATATAATACTAATATTATATCTAAAAGGACTACAAAAGTTTCATATATAGTATAAAAAATATAGTATAAAAAAGCGAAATTCTTTTAAAGAACTTCGCTACTTATTCTTTATATTTTATCAGGGAGCCAAGCTTGTTCATCGGTTAACTTAACGGTTAATATTCTGCCGTTATCTTTCGGATGTTTTGCCTGGTGGTATTTAAATAACACTTCATCCTCTCCGATCTGTCCTATTATTTCAATTTTACCTGTGGGGTGACTCATTGCATATTTAAAGGCCTTGCTTATTCCATTTAACTTTGTTCTTGTTTCATCCATTATTTTTATTGCAGTTTTTATTGGAACCTGAAATTGGTTTTTTACTCCGGAAACCGGCCTGCATTGGAATATGTAGTACGGAAGTATTCCTATTTCAGTAAGTCCTCTCATGAGAGATGCCAATGTGTTGGAATCATCGTTTACGTCTTTTAGCAGTACTGTCTGATTTCGTACGGCTAAACCGATGTTTCTAAGCATCTCGATTGCCTTAGTAGATTCATGAGTAATTTCATTAGGGTGATTAAAATGAGTTATAATGTAAATCTGCTTTATTTTGCTGTAGCGCTCCAGAATATCAAGGAGTTCTTTGTCCTCTGTTATCCTCTGGGGAAAGACTACAGGTGTCCTTGTTCCGAAGCGAATAAAGCTTAGATGTTCAATGTTTGAAAATTCGTTAAGTATTCTTTCTATTTTTTCGTTGCTGTTCATGAAGGAATCTCCGCCTGATACCAGCACATTTGTTATTTCTTTATGTTCTTTTATATAATTAACAACTTCATCAAAGTGTTTATTTATTTCATCGTCACTTACTCCTACTAATCTTTTTCTGAAGCAGTGCCTGCAGTACATTGCGCATCTGTTTGTTGATAAATACATTGCTGTCTGTTTATATTTGTGCTGAAGGCCGTTTACTACAGTATTGCTTGCTTCGCCGCTTGTATCAAGACTTCCGCTCATATCAGTTTCAAGTATTGAAGGTACAGAGAGCTTCCTTATTGGATCATCCGGATCGTCCTTGTTTATTAAAGATAAATAATATTCAGGTATTGACATAGGATATCTTTCAATGATGTTTTCAAGTTTTTCTTTATCATTATCTCCAAGTTTCCAGTTCAGTGCTTTGCTGACCTCATCTGCTGTTGTAACATTGTTTTTCAATTGTAATTTCCATTCCATAAATTCAACTCCATTCATTTAAGTTTATAACATATTCAACTCCAATTTAAAATTAAATACTAAAAAAATTGAGTTTAATAAAGAGTTTTTATTAACCCGGTATGATTAGTTAAATCATAATTTTATTATTAGTGATTTTTGCGAAATTATTTAACAGTAAAATAAAAGTGGAATGAGATATGACGCTACTATATTTTTCATGAAAAATCTGTGTGATATCTTTATATGTTAAGCTTATTTATATATTAGCATAATTTTTGGTAACAGTAAAGCGTTAACAATAAATTTTACGAAATTTTAACGATTGGTTAGCAAACGAAACGTCAAATACGTATCAGATCTTTATTCTGTCTGCTTAAAATAAGATATTGAATGCAGGAAAATCTAAATAATAGTTGCGTCAAAAGATAACGGTTTGCAATATTTGAGTATATAATAAATTTTATTTGATTAATAAAATTTATTGTGATATAATATACAGAAGATAGAAATTTTGACACAAAGAGTGGGATTACAGCCCACTCTTTCTGATTGTATGTATAAAAATATTAGTAGTGATGGCTAAAAAGGGTAAAGGAGATAATATGAACAAAAAATACATAGAAGAATCAGTAAAGAAAATGGTTGACAGTGTTGTCAAAAATACAGAATTGAAAATAATTGATATTGAATATGTAAAAGAAGGCCCATTCAAATATTTGAGAGTATATTTAGATAAACCTGGAGGAATAACAGTTGATGATACTGCAGATGTTAGCAGGGCGCTTAATAAAAAGCTTGATGAGGCTGATTTAATAAAAGAACAATATTTTTTGGAGGTATCTTCTCCGGGAATTGAAAGAGCTTTTAAATCAGATGGGGATTATAAAAAAAGCATAGGCGAGAAAGTTGAAGCAAAGTTCTTTAAGGCGATTGACGGCAAAAAATCCATAGAGGGTGTTTTAGTTGAAAAGAATGATGACAGCGTAGTTATTTCAAGCAATGATGAAAACATAACTATTAATCTTAAAGATATTTCTAAAATAAATAAATTGTTAGAGGACTTTTAACGGAGGTTATGATGAACAAGGAAATATTAAATGCGTTAAATGAGCTTGAAAAAGAAAAGGGGATCCGCAAAGATGTTGTGCTTGAAGCTATAAAGGCTGCTTTAGAAACGGGCTATAAAAAGAATTTCAGTAAGGCAACTAATTTCAGCATTGATATTGACGAAGAGAATGGTGAGTATAAATTGTTTCAGGATAAGACAGTTGTTGAAGAAGTTGAAAATCAAAATTATGAAATTACATTAGAAGATGCAAGAGCAATCGATGCAAAGTATGAGTTGGGAGATATAGTCAAGATTGAAATCAAGCCTAAAAAGGATTTTGGGCGCATAGCTGCTCAGACGGCAAGGCAGGTTATACTTCAGAAAATACGTGAAGCTGAAAGAGAATCAATTTTCAGCGAATTTTATGGCAGGGAATCCGATATACTAACAGGCGTGGTGCAAAGAGAGAGCAAAGGTAACATTTATGTAGATTTAGGAAAAATCGAAGGAATTATAACCACCAGTGAACAGATACCTGGTGAAGTTTACAATCCTGGAGAAAGAATTAAAACGGTAATAGTGGAAGTTAAAAATTCAGGAAAAGGCGCAAGCATAATGCTTTCAAGAAGCCATCCTAATCTGGTTAAAAGACTTTTTGAACTTGAAGTTCCCGAGATACATGACGGTATAATAGAAGTTTTTTCAATAGCGAGAGAAGCAGGTTCAAGAACAAAGATTGCTGTCTTTTCAAATGACTCAAATGTAGAACCTATAGGCTCATGTGTAGGAAATAAAGGAACTAGGGTAAAAAATATAATTGATGAAATATGCCAAGAAAAAATTGATATTATAATATATGATAAAGATCCCGAAAAATTTATTGCAAACAGCCTCGGACCTGCAAAGATAGTAAAGGTTACTGCCAGTGAAAATGAGAAGAGTGCTGTTGCTGTTGTGCCTGATAATCAATTGTCTCTTGCAATAGGCAAGGAAGGACAAAATGTAAGGTTGGCAGCAAAACTTACCGGATGGAAAATTGATATAATAAGTGAATCTCAAGAAAAGGAGAATAGCTCCGGGGAGGTACTATGAAGACTCGTAAAATTCCAATGAGGAAATGTATAGGGTGTATGGAGAGTTTTCCAAAGAAGGAACTATGCAGAATTGTAAAAAACAAAGATAATGAAATAAACTTTGATTCTACCGGAAAAATGAACGGTAGGGGAACATATATCTGTAAAAAAACCGAATGCTTTGAGAAAGCTGTAAAGTCAAAAAGACTGTCTAAATCACTGGAAGCTGAAATACCGGATGAGGTATATGAAGCTATCAAAGCGGAGATTGCAAAGAATGAATAAAATATATTCAATGCTCGGCATTGCCAAAAAGGGAGGCAAACTGTCCATAGGCTATGATGTGGCATGCATTGATATTAAAGGTAATAAAAGCGTGCTGGTTCTGATTGCCGCAGATGCTTCTGATAAAACAAAGAAAAACATACAATTTATGTGTGAAAAATATAAAGTTAAATATGTTGAATATGGGGAAAAAGAAATCCTGGGGAAAAGTCTCGGGAGAAAGGTGGTGAGTGTTTTGTCAATTAATGATATAAACATAGCATCATATTTATTAAATAATTTATAACCGGAGGTGGCTTAATGAGAATATACGAACTTGCAAAAGAATTAAAAATGAATAGTAAAGACCTTGTTGCTTTGGCAGAACAGGAATTAGGTATTACTATAAAAAATCATATGAGTTCTATTACGGACTTAGAGGTTATTCGGCTTAAAAAAGCATTGAACATTATTAACAGCAATAAAAAGGCAAAGGCTGCAAAGGGAGCAAAAAATGCAGTTATTGACGACGATGAGCCTTTAGTTGATGAAAAAATAGACTTAAATCAGGCTAAATTAAAGAAGGTCGACAAGAAACTAATATCTCCTGTGAAGAAACAGCAGGTACAGCAAAAACCAAGGACAGAAGGCGGAGAAAAAGGACCTTCAAAGGGATCTGCAAAAGGTAAAAATAATTTTAACAAAAAAAACCAAAAAAAATCGAAAAATAGGCCTCAACAGTTCCAGCAGCAAAAACCTAATGAGCATGAAAAAAAGGAGAATCATAAAATAAAAAATATCGAAATTGAAGAATCTATAATAGTAAGAGAATTTGCAGATAAGCTGGGTGTTCCGGTTAATGTTGTTATTTCAAAGCTGATTCTGCTTGGTATAATGGCTAACATGAACCAAGAAATTGATTTTGATACTGCACAGTTAATCGGCGAAGAGCTTGGAGCTAAGATTACTAAAATTGAAGTTGTAGATGAGCTTCAGAATTTGGAGGACTCATTGGCTCAAGAAGATACAGACGATGAAAAAGATATGCTTCCAAGACCGCCTATAGTTACTGTAATGGGTCACGTTGACCACGGTAAAACATCGCTTCTTGATGCAATAAGAAACACAGCGGTGACTGAACATGAAGCTGGAGGAATAACTCAGCATATAGGAGCTTCACAGGTTGAAATAAATGGAAAGAAGATTACCTTCCTGGACACACCGGGCCATGAAGCTTTTACTTCAATGAGAGCAAGAGGAGCTAAAGTTACTGATATAGCAATCATAGTTGTTGCTGCAGATGACGGAGTGATGCCTCAGACAATAGAAGCAATCAACCATTCGAAAGCTGCAGGAGTGCCTATTATAGTCGCTGTAAATAAAATTGATAAACCTACAGCAAACATGGACAGAGTAAAACAAGAACTGTCAGAGCAGGGTATAATATCTGAAGACTGGGGCGGAGATACTATATTTGTGCCGGTTTCAGCAAAAAAACGCATGGGAATAGAAGATTTACTTGAAATGATATTGCTTGTAGCAGAAGTACAAGAATTAAAGGCTAACCCTGACAGAGCGGCAAAGGGAACAATAGTAGAAGCTAAACTGGATAAAGGCAGAGGGCCTGTTGCAACTGTACTTATAGAAAAAGGTACATTGAGCAAGGGAAATATTGTGCTGGTCGGAAGTGCATACGGCAAGGTCAGAGCAATGTTTAATTATAAGGGTAAAAAGATAAATCAGGCAGGACCATCTGTACCTGTAGAAATCCTTGGGCTTTCAGAGACTCCGCAGGCTGGAGACATTCTGGTGGTAATGGAAAATGAAAAAGATGCTAAAAATATAGCTGAAAAGCGAAAGGACAAAAGACATCAGGAAACAATGAATGCCACATCTAAAGTATCGCTGGATGATTTATTTGACAGGATACAAAAAGGTGAAGTAAAGGACTTAAATATCATAATCAAAGCAGATGTAAGCGGCTCAATAGAAGCAGTTAAGCAGGCTCTGCTTAAACAGAGTATGGATGAAGTTAAGGTTAATCCTATACATGGTGGCGTCGGCGGAATTAACGAAAATGATGTAATGCTCGCTTCAGCGTCAAATGCCATTGTAATAGGATTTAATGTAAGGCCATCCATAGCTGCAATGGAGCTTGCAAAGAAAGAGAATGTAGATGTTCGTACCTACAATATAATTTACAATGCCATAGAAGATATTCAACAGGCAGTAAAGGGTATGCTTGCACCGGTTTACAAGGAAGTTGTACAGGGAAGAGCTGAAGTTAGACAGACATTCAAAGTGCCTAATGTTGGAATAGTTGCCGGAGTGTATGTAACAAGCGGCAAAATAACAAGAAAATCAAAAATTAGATTGCTGAGAAATGATATAGTAATCCATGAAGGAGAAATATCTTCATTAAAGAGATTTAAGGATGATGTATCAGAATTAAATACCGGCTATGAAGGCGGTATAGGTATTGAAAAATATAACAATCTTAAAGAAGGCGACTCATTGGAAGCCTATATAATGGAAGAAATAAAAAGATAGTCAACAGAAAAGGGGTATAACATGGCAAATAGAAGAAATAACAGATTGTCGGGCGAAATGAAAAAAGTTATATCTGAAGTAATCAGAAATGAAGTAAAAGACCCAAGAATATCAGACCTAACGAGTGTTACGGATGTTCATGTAACGGAAGATTTAAAATATGCAAAAGTATATATTTCCGTATACGGAGATATTGAACAAACTCTGAAAGCACTAAAGAGCGCTGGCGGTTTTATCAGACGTGAAGTAGGGAAAAGAGTCAAAATGCGCATAACGCCTGAATTGATATTTGAAAAAGATGATTCAATAGAAAAAGGAATATATATGTCGAGCCTTATAAATAAGGTTATTAAAGATGAAGAAAGCAGGAAGGCTGAAGATGAATCCATTGATGAATGATGTGAAGGAAATATTTAATCTAATAAATAATTCTCAAAAAATCTGCATCACAGGACATAAAGCCCCTGATGGAGACTGTATAGGGTCAGTGATGGCCCTGTACGAGTTCTTGAAATCTATTAATAAAAAAAACTTGACAGTGTATATTGACGGCAGCATTCCTTTTAATTATAAACCTTTAGTTGATGAAAGCGTAATTGCATCTGAGTATGAGGGAGAAGAGTTTGATTTACTGGTGGTTCTTGATTGCAGTGATTTAGGCAGACTAGGAAAATTTATGGATGTATTTTCTCATGCCGGCAAAACTATATGTATAGACCACCATAAAACCAATGAAGGATATGCAGATATTAATGTAATAGATTCTTCTATGAGCTCTACTGGGGAGCTTCTATACGATATATTAAAAATGTTTGACAATGAAATTCCTCAGCAAGTTGCAACATTCATTTATATAGCTATATTGACTGACACAGGAAAATTTAGCTATTCCAGTACAACTGGAGATACTCATAGGAAAACGGCGGAGCTTATGGATCTGGGAGTGGATGCGTCTCATGTGGACAACATAGTTTATAATTCTAAGCCTGCAAATGTTGTGAAGGCTTACATTGATTGTATCAGTGGAATAGAGTTGTACTATAAAAATAAATTTGGAATAACTTCTATTACGAGAGATATTCTTGAAAAAAATAATACTGATATGAATGATATTGACGGAGTAGTAGAGTTTATAAGAGGAATAAAAGAAGTTGAAGTGTCTTGTGTACTTAAGGAGTATGAAGATTGTAATACAAAGGTAAGTTTAAGATCAAAAAATAATATAGATGTTTCCAAGATATCGGAAAAATTTGGCGGTGGCGGGCATGCTAAAGCTGCAGGATTTGAAATAAACGATACGGTTAAAAATTCCAAGAGTTTGCTGGTGGAAACATTTAAAGAATATTTTGGAGAGAAATGAACGGAATATTAAATGTTTTGAAGCCGACTGGAATGACATCTCATGATGTTGTAAGCAGAGTCCGAAAAATTTTAAACATGAAAAAAATTGGCCATGCAGGTACGCTTGACCCAAATGTAGCCGGAGTCATGGCAATATGCGTAGGTAAGGGAACAAAAATAAGCGATTATCTTATGAGTGGCGATAAAGAATATGTCTGTGAACTTATCCTTGGTCAAAAAACAGATACTCAAGACAGTTATGGCAAGATAGTTGATGAAAAATATAATTTCAGTGTCAGTGTTGAAGAAATTCATGATATTTTGAAGAATTTTGAGGGAGAACAGCTTCAAGTTCCGCCTATGTATTCGGCTGTTAAATTAAACGGAAAAAAATTATATGAATATGCCAGACAGAACATTGAAGTTGATAAACCCGGCAAATTGATAAATATAAAAAGAATAGAGATTATAAAATTTGAAGACAACAGAGTTCTCATGAAAGTTAAATGTTCTAAGGGAACATATATGAGAACATTGTGCAATGATATAGGAGAAAGACTTGGAACATTTGGGCATATGGGTATACTCGTAAGAACGGAAGCAAAAGGTTTACATATTGAAAATTCTGTAACTTTAGATGAGTTGGAGTATTTATTTGCTTTCAATAAATTAAATGAATGTCTTATTTCCATTGATGAGATGTATCCTTTAGAAAAAATTATCGTTAATGAACGGTATTATGACAGACTGGCTGCAGGAAACGAAGCTTTTGCCGAGGTTGATGTTCGTAACAGCAGTGAATTTTACATTTTCTGCAGAAACAAACTTGTCGGAATAGGGAAAAAAACCGGAAACAATTCAGTTAAAATAGAAAAAATGCTTATATGAGCTATAGGTGGTACTAATGAAAAACATAAACGGATCGTGTGTTGCCATCGGTAATTTTGATGGTATTCATACAGGTCATGACGTGCTTATAAGACGTATGATTGAATTAAGTCATGAAAAAAATCAGGACAGTATAATAATTACTTTCAAGTTTATAAAAAAAGATTTAAGAAAATCGAATTGCAACATCAAGTACATAAATTCAGGAAACATAAAGCTGGAGCTTTTAAAATCCTATAGTGTGACAGAGGTAGAGGAAATACTGCTTGACGAGGTTGTTTCAAAATATTCTCCGGAACAGTTTATTCGTGAAATTCTCATAGATAGGCACAATGCAAAAAATATCGTAGTAGGGTACAATTTTACATTTGGGT
Source organism: Sedimentibacter sp. (assembly GCA_018436705.1). Lineage (GTDB taxonomy): Bacteria > Bacillota > Clostridia > Tissierellales > Sedimentibacteraceae > Sedimentibacter. Next base: position 261,670 of record JAHDLA010000004.1, on the reverse strand, counting down.
ACAAAGCTGAAGGAAATGTAAATACGCTGAAAAAATTTCAGGGTAAGTACGGTTACAACGTAGAAGAAATACATCCGGTAAAATATAACGGAATAGTTGTAAGCAGCACTCTGGTGCGAAATTTGTTAAATGAAGGCAAAATTCGCGAAGCAAATAATCTTTTGATTGATAATTATACTATATTTAACGAGGAAATTAATATAGATACTAATAAAAATGCTGCTTTTGTGAATAATAAAAGCAGTATCATAGTGCCTCCCGACGGCAGATATAAGATAAAGATGGGAAATAGGGAAATGATACTTAAAATTGCGTCTAACAGATATGGTTCTGTCTTGACTTTTGGCGAAAAGATTGAAAATGGCAATGATATAATATTTTTAGACAAAGTTGAAAGCTGATAATTTTGTATTAAAAAATTAAATTTAGGTTTACAAAAAACAAGTAGTATGGTAAAATTTATTGTATTTCCATAATCTAAGTTTTTCGAATCCTCAACGTATTGCTTGGATTATTGGTGAAATAAAAATTATTATTGGAGGACAATATGACTAAGGAACAAAAAACACAAATTATTGAACAGTACAGAATCAATGAAAAGGATACGGGATCTCCGGAAGTTCAGATAGCATTGCTGACTCACAGAATCAACAATTTAACTGAACACTTGAAGGACAACAAAAAAGATCATCACTCAAGAAGAGGTCTTTTGCAAATGGTTGGTCAAAGAAGAGGATTTCTTAACTACTTAAAGGAAAATGACATCGAAAGATACAGAAGTATTGTTGCAAAATTAGGATTAAGAAGATAATTAAGGAGCGGGGAAAATCCCGCTCTTATTTATCATTCAAAAGATTTCAAACTATTAGAAGGAGGTACAAATGGAAGAAAAAGTTTTTAAATATACGCTCGCAGGAAGAGAATTAAAAGTTACTACCGGCAAAATAGCAGAGCTTACAAACGGCTCTTGCATCGTACAATACGGAGATACGGTAATAATGGCTAATGTTGCGGCATCAAAAGAGCCAAGACAGGGTATAGACTTTTTTCCGTTGAGCGTTGATTTTGAGGAGAAGCTTTATTCTGTGGGAAAAATTCCCGGAGGATTTATTAAAAGAGAAGGTAAACCGGGAGAAAAGGCAATACTTACGTCAAGACTAATAGACAGACCGTTGAGACCGCTGTTTCCGAAAGGATACAGAAATGATGTTTCGGTAACTGTTACTGTATTGTCGGTGGATCAGGATTGTTCACCTGAAATAGCCGGAATGATAGGTTCTTCAATTGCATTGACCATATCAGACATCCCGTTTGACGGACCAACAGGTTCTGTAAACATAGGTCTTATTAATGATGAATTTATTATAAACCCAAGCAGTAAGGAAAGAGAAACTACGGCTTTGAACTTAACAGTTTCAGGTACAAAAGAAGCAATAATGATGGTTGAAGCCGGTGCAGATGAAATAAGCGAAGCCAAAATGCTTGAAGCAATATTGTTTGCTCACGAAGAAATTAAGAAAATTTGCGACTTTATTAGTGAAATAAAGGCAGAAGTAGGAAAAGAAAAAAAATCAGACTATATAAAATTTGTATGTGATGAATCGATCGAACAAGAAATCAGAGAGTATGCCGCACCTATAATAAATGAGGCTATAATAGTTAAAGATAAGCTTGAAAGGCAAGACAGAATCGATAGTTTTAAAGCTCAAACAAAGGAAGTATTCTTGGAAAAGTATCCTGAAAATGAAGCTGATATCGATGATGCTCTTTATACTATAATTAAGGAAAAAGTAAGAGAAAATATTCTTGTAAGAGGTATAAGGCCAGATAACAGACAAATAGATGAAATAAGAAAAATTTCATGCGAAGTTGGAATGCTTCCGAGAACTCACGGCTCTGCAATATTTACAAGGGGTCAGACTCAGGTTCTTACAGTAACGACTCTGGGAGTTTCAAGTGATGAACAGACGCTTGACGGTATATCTGAGGAAACATCTAAAAGATACATGCATCATTACAATTTTCCATCTTATTCAGTAGGAGAAACCAGACCTTCAAGAGGACCTGGCAGAAGGGAAATCGGACACGGAGCATTGGCAGAGAGAGCATTGGAGCCTGTTATTCCATCGGTGGATGTGTTTCCTTACACAATAAGACTTGTTTCTGAAGTTCTTAGCTCAAACGGTTCAACTTCACAGGCTTCTGTATGCGGAAGTACGTTGTCCCTAATGGACGCTGGAGTCCCTATTAAATCACCTGTAGCAGGAGTGGCAATGGGATTAATGAAACAAGATGACAATGTTGTCGTTCTTACGGATATTCAGGGAATGGAAGACTTTTTGGGAGATATGGACTTCAAGGTAGCCGGAACAAAAGATGGTATAACTGCAATTCAAATGGATATAAAGGTTCATGGAATTGACAGAAGCGTTTTAACAAATGCATTGGAAAAGGCTCGCGTGGGAAGACTGTTTATATTGGATAAAATGCTTTCATGCATTGATAAACCAAGAGATGAAATAAGCAAGTACGCACCTAAGATAATAAGCATGACAATTAATCCTGATAAGATAAGAGATGTTATAGGAGCAGGCGGTAAGGTTATCAATAAGATAATCGAAGAAACGGGAGTAAAAATTGACATTGAAGATGACGGTTCAGTACTCATAGCTGCCGAAAATGTTGAGAGTGCTTATAAAGCTAAAGAAATAATTGAAGGCATTATTAAGGAAATAGAAGTAGGAGAAATAATGCTCGGCAAGGTTGTAAGAATTGTTACATTTGGAGCGTTTGTTGAACTTACAAATAACAAAGACGGACTTCTGCATATATCTCAGATATCTGACAAAAGAGTAGCAAAAGTAGAGGACGTTTTAAGCGTAGGCGATGAAATACTTGTTAAAGTAATAGAAATCGACAATCAAGGAAAAATAAAACTTTCAAGAAAAGAAGCTATAAAAGAAACCGAAAATAAATAATATATCGGTAATAATAAATGCTTTAAGATAATAAGATAACAATGTCAAGGTAAGACCGAGATTTTGTTATTTTTTATTTTCTGATTTTTAAAACAAGAGTTATTATAATTTACTCATTATGGAAAGTTATGAAAGGGCATAGCATAAAAATATGGTGATTTTTGAAATTGATGTTATTACTATGATATTTATACCTTTATATCCTGTTAGTGAGTGTTGATGCATATATTAAAAAGATATATAATTTATATATATTAAACATATATTAATGGGGGGATATGATGAAAAAAGTATTGATTTTATCATTGATAGCATTGATGATTTTGTCTATTAATATTGGAGCGAATGCTAAGGAAGGCGGTATACAACAATACAACTTACCGAATTTAGGACATGCAAAATATTCTGTAGAAAAAGCACTGGATTTTTCAGTGTATGCGTCAGAATCTGTAGAAGAACAGCAGGAAACTAAGTCTGAAGAACAGGTACCTGCTGATGAAGAACAGGCACCTGCTGATGAAGAACAGGCGCTTATTAATCCGGAGCAGCAGGATACAAGTGAATTGGATTATGACAAGCCAGTAGTTGCTTTGACATTTGATGACGGTCCATCCAAATATACTCCTGAAATACTTGAAGTATTGCGGGAAAATAATTCTAAAGCGACATTTTTCGTTGTGGGATCAAGCGTTAATAAGTATAAGGATACATTAAATCAAATAATAAACGAAGGAAATGAGATAGGAAATCATACCTATAACCATAAAGACTTAACCACTGTTACGGATGAAGAGTTATACAAGCAGGTTAAAGGTACGGATGATTTGATTTATAGTGCTACGGGGTACACTCCGGCAATAATGAGACCACCTTATGGTGCAAGTGATGATGAATTGAACAAAAAAATCTTAAAACCAGTTATTAAATGGTCTGTTGATACACGTGACTGGGAAAATAGAAATACAGAAATGATCGTAAATGAAATTTTGGAAAATGTACAGGACGGAGACATAGTTCTCATGCATGATTTATATGAAAGCACTGCCGAAGCGGCAAAGATAGTTATTCCGGAACTTGTGGAAAGAGGATATCAACTTGTTACGGTAAGCGAAATGTCTGAGTACAGAGGTATTTCATTGACTGAAGGAGAGCAGTTCTACAATATGTATATAAATTAGGTATAAAAGGGCGTAATTCTAATCAATTATGCCCTTTATAATTAAAGTATTGTAATTTATGTAAAATTCTGATAATATTAATTCATAATAATTTTTTAATAAAATCATAAATAGACCCTTTAAATAATACATTTAATTATGAGGGGGATTTTTATGAAATTTTTTTGCAATAACTTAGAATTTATAAGAAAACTCATAATAATAATTTTGACTTTGGTTATTATTATACTGCTTATAACAGGCAGATGCAGCACCGGGAGATACATAATGTTATGGTAATGTAAGTTTGCCTGCAAGATTAGCATATGTGGAGGAGAAATGATAAAAAAGCATACTTTAGATAACGGTATAAGAGTGGTAATGGAAAAAATAGACTATGTAAAATCGGCATCAATAGGAATTTGGGTCAATGTTGGCTCCAGCAACGAGACAGAAGAAACAAACGGAATGTCTCACTTTATTGAACACATGCTTTTTAAAGGAACATCTAACAGAAAAGCAAATGAAATAGCTGAGGATATGGATAATTTGGGCGGTCAGATGAATGCATTTACTAGCAAGGAATGCACCTGTTTCTATGTTAAGGTTCTGGATGAAAACATTGAGGAAGCTACTGATATACTTTCAGATATGTTTTTTAACTCATTGTTTTTGCAGGAGGAAATTGATAAGGAAATTTCTGTTGTTATAGAAGAAATAAAGATGTATGAGGACTCTCCGGAGGACATTGTTCACGATAAACTTACGGAAATAGTTTTTAATGACAGCCCTATGGCATATAATATACTTGGTACGGAAAAAAATTTAAAGACATTTACGACACAGAGTGTATTAAAATACATGAAAGAGAAATATTCTCCTCACAATACTGTGATAGCAATTGCCGGAAGCTTTGATGAGGATAAATTTGTTAGTATGATCAAGAATAAGTTCAGCCAATGGCAGAATGGTTGTGTTGAACACATTGATAAACCTGGAGAATATAAGCGTAGAGTTGTAGGAATAAATAAGGATCTGGAGCAGCTCCATATGTGTATAGGAAATAAGACAATCGGTAGACATGACAAAAAATACTATCCATTGCTGGTTTTAAACAACATATTTGGTGGAACTATGAGTTCTAGAATTTTTCAGGAAGTAAGAGAAAAGAAGGGTCTGGTTTATTCGATCTATTCATTCGTATCTAATTATAAGTGCACTGGGATATTCAGTATATATGCAGGAATGTCATATGAACAGACGGAAGAAGCGCTAAGGACAGTATTAAAAGTAATGTCCGGCATGAAAAACGGAGATATAACAGAAAAAGAATTTAACAGAGCAAAACAGCAGATAAAGGGGAATTTTATACTTGGACTTGAAAGTACATCCAGCCGTATGTCGGCAATCGGAAGAAGAGAGTTGTTGTATAATGAAATCCAAAATCCAAATGAGATTATAGATCGCATCAATGATGTTAAATTGGAAGATGTATTGAAAGTATCTCAGGAACTGTTTGACATAGATAAGCTAAGTATCACTTTTACAGGAAATTTTAATAAACATAAAGACATTGAAAAGATTATAAATAAAGTACTTGGAGAAGAATATGAAAGTTAAAATATTAAAGAAAAATCCTTTTGAGCTCCCTGCTTATGAAACAAAGGGCTCGGCAGGAGTAGATCTAAAAGCATATGTGGATGCACCGATAACAATAAAACCTATGGAAAGGGCATTGGTTCCAACCGGAATACATATAGAGATTCCCATGGGATATGAAGCCCAAGTAAGAGCAAGAAGCGGACTGGCAATTAAGCACGGTATAAGTCTGGTAAACGGAATCGGAACTATTGATTCAGATTATCGCGGAGAAGTAAAGGTAATACTAATTAATTTAGGTGACAAAGAGTTTGTAATCAATAATGGCGACAGAATTGCCCAGATGGTTTTTATAAAGCATGAACAGGCAGATTTTGAACTGGTTGAAGAGCTGGGCAATACGGAAAGAGGCGAAGGAGGCTTCGGACATACGGGAATTTAAATTTTAAAAGGGGGATTGTATAATGAAGTTAAGCGAATTGTACAGCAAAGAAATAATCAATATTGATACAGGCGAAAATTTGGGGATATTTGGTGACTGCGATTTGGTTATTGAAGAAAAAACCGGAGAGATTATAAGCTTTATTTCCGGCAACAACTCACATTTTAATATTTTTAAAGAACCAAAGAAAAAAGAAGTGTTATGGAAAAATATTAAAAAAATAGGCAGCGATATGATAATAATTGAAAATGATTAATTGCTTATTATGTATAAAAAAAGCAAAACTCCAAAGAATAATCAGGAATATAACCTGATTATTTTTATGTGGAGGCTTAAATGGAAAATAACAATCAGAATATTAATAATATGCTTCAGCAGTCATTTAATAACATAGACACAAAAAGAGTCAATAAAAACAGTCAAAACAATAATATGCCAGAGATTCGTATGAATGGGAATAATGAGAAACAGAACTTTAGCAGCGATTCGGAACCGATTAATCCGTTTCTTTTTAGCGGAAATGGAAATAATAAAAATGAAGATAATTCTGATCAGCCCATAGAAAATGTAAAACAAGTTGGCAGTATAACAGATATCAGCCCAGTTAAAGACATTTGCTTCATAAGTATAATCGGAGAGATTGAGGGTCATACATCTCTTCCGCCTCAAAGCAAGACTACTAAGTATGAACACATAATTCCTATGATTATAGGAGCGGAAATGGATCCTCAAATTAAAGGGGTGCTTATGCTGATTAATACAATGGGAGGAGATGTTGAGGCAGGCTTGGCTATTTCAGAACTGGTATCAAGCATAACAAAACCGACAGTATCACTCGTCCTTGGAGGCGGCCATTCAATAGGTACGGCACTTGCCGTATCAACTAATTATTCATTTATTGCTCCTACAGGAACTATGACAATACATCCTATAAGGACAAATGGATTTGTGATCGGCGTTCCACAGACATTTAGATATTTTCAAAAAATGCAGGAAAGGATTACAAACTTTATAGTTAATAATTCAAATGTAGACAGAAAGGCGCTTTTGGATTGCATGTATGATACTGACGAAATTGCTAATGATGTAGGTACAGTTCTCAATGCTGAAGAGGTTTGTCAGATAGGATTGATAGACGAGATAGGTGGATTCAGTTCCTCTATGAATAAACTTAGAGACTTGATAGGAAATATGGATAATAATGACCAGGATTGTTCATAATTAAATAAAAGATTGCAGTTAAACAATATAATATGATATAATAAAATTTAGAAAAAACAGGGGGACGCTGTATTAAAATGGCAAAGATACAAAGTGAAAATAAAACAAAAAAAGCAACTCCAAGGAAAAAGAGTACAAGCTCAAATACAAAATCAAAAAAAAGCAGTAACAACAGCAATGAGCTGTTAAAAAAAGAAATAACAGCAATTTTTACAGTTGCATTTGCTGTGTTTTTAATAGTGGTTACCATAAAAGAAAATCAGACAGGAATAGTAGGAAAATCAATTAATACCTTCATTCATTCAGCTTTTGGAAAAGGTGCTGATGTATTGCCGTATTTTATATTGGTAATCGGAATGATGAGTCTCTTGAATATAATCGTATTTGGAAACAGCAATCAAGTAGCGGCGATAATCGGTTTTTTTATATGCTTAATTATGTATTCGGCTTTGCAGGACATAGAAACATTAAAAGAAAGTGATTCTATAAGAAACTTGATACGATTATCTTCTGAAACAGGCCTTTTGAAACAAGGCGGTGGAATTATAGGAAATATTCTTACATATATATTTTTAAAACTTGTTGGAAGAAACGGGACATACATAGTGCTGGGGGCATTAGTGTTCTCTAATTTTATTCTTCTCACTAATCAGAGTGTTATTGGGATATGTAAAATAATTACAGAATATTTTAAAAGATTTTTTAAAGCTATACATAATTTTATATTTATTACAGAACCACAAGACGGTCCTAAATCCAAGGCCAAAATTCCGGAGCCTCAAGATGAATCAGAAGGAAATATAAAAATATTCGATTACATGAATCCTCTTGAAAATAATAAAAAAGCTGAAATTACACAGCTAAAGATAGACGATGTCAAAAAAATTGAAATACCGGTTGTTAAGGAGGATGCAAAAGAAAAAGATAAAATTGAACCTGATTATGATACTAAAGATAATGGTGTAAAAAAAGGGAAGAATAACTCCAAATTTGAATCCAAGGAAATTACAGATGATATAATTAATATTGCAGGCATAAAGGCTGACAATTATAAACAGCCGTCAACAACGCTCTTAGATTCTGTTCCTCAGCATTCAAGAGGGTACAAAGATGACTTGAAAAAAGAAGGGGAAAAACTCATTGAAACATTGAGCAACTTTAATATTCCGTGCAATATTCTTCAGATCAATAAAGGACCGACTATTACCAGATATGAAATTCAGCCGGCCCCAGGTATTAAAGTAAGCCGTATAACGGGATTGTCCAATGACATAGCACTGGCTCTTGCCACGTCCGATATTCGTATGGAAGCTCCAATACCAGGTAAATCAGCCATAGGGATAGAAGTTCCAAATAAAAGCAAGACAAGTGTGTATTTAAGAAGCTTAATAGAGTCAAAAGAATATAAATCTATAGGCACAAATATTCCGTTCGCATTGGGAAAGGATATTGCAGGCAAGAATGTAATTGCGTCTATTGATAAAATGCCTCACCTTCTGATTGCGGGAGCTACGGGTTCAGGAAAAAGTGTATGTATCAATTCCCTCATTATGAGTATACTTTTCAGAGCAAAGCCTGATGAAGTTAAACTTATACTTGTTGATCCGAAGGTAGTAGAACTCAGCATTTATAACGGCTTGCCGCATCTTCTTATTCCGGTTGTTACTGATCCGAGAAAAGCTGCAAATGCGTTGAACTGGGCTGTATCAGAAATGACAAATCGATACAAGATTTTTGCCCAAAACAGTGTAAGAGATCTCGAGTCATATAATGAAAAGATGGTCAAGGAAGATAATGAAAAAATGCCTCAAATAGTAATTATTATCGACGAACTTGCAGATCTTATGACAGTAGCTTCATCTGAGGTTGAAGAATACATTACACGTATTGCTCAGCTTGCAAGGGCATGCGGTATGCACTTGGTAATTGCGACTCAGAGACCGTCTGTAGATGTCATCACAGGTGTAATAAAAGCAAATATTCCTTCAAGGATAGCATTTGCTGTTTCATCGCATATAGATTCACGAACAATATTGGATACCGGAGGTGCTGAGAAACTTTTGGGAAAAGGAGATATGCTTTATCATCCTATCGGTCTTCCAAAACCTATACGAATCCAAGGAACTTTTATTTCTGATGACGAAATAAAAAGAGTGGTAGATGACATCAAGGCTCAGCAAATTCAAATCAAGACAGGAAAACAAAATGAGATAATAAATGAAATAGAAAAAAAACCGGAACAGGATGAGGAAGTAGATGAACTTTTAGAGCAGGCAGTGGAGTTAGTCGTAAATGATGGCCAGGCTTCAGCTTCATATATACAAAGAAAATTTAAAGTAGGCTATGCCAGAGCTGCAAGAATAATCGACCAGCTGGAACAAAGAGGAATAGTTGGGCCTCATGAAGGCAGTAAGCCTCGAAAAGTGCTTGTAACAGCAGAAGAACTAGAAGAAATGAGAGGAAATTAATGAAAAAAATATACATGCATTCCCTTGGATGTTCTAAAAATCTTGTTGATTCGGAACATATGGTAGGAATCTTAAAAAATAAAGGGTTTGAGACAACAGATTATGCTGATAAAGCCGATTACATCATAATAAACACTTGTTCGTTCATAGAAGACGCTCAGCAGGAATCCGTGGATGCTATTCTTTCGGCGGCGGAAATTAAAAACAGTTGTAATAAAAAAACCAAGATTATAGTAACAGGATGTCTAGCTCAAAGATTTGGAAGCGAGCTTGCAGATGAAATGCCGGAAGTGGATATTATTATCGGTACATCAGGCTTTGAAAAAATAAACGATTATATTGAAAAACATGAAAGCAGTAAGAGAACTGTAGTTGATACTGAAATGCGCCAGGTTGACGATGAAAATCTTCCTAGGAATACTTTGACAGATAGTTGGTATGCATACTTAAAAATTGCAGAGGGTTGCAGCAATCACTGCACATATTGTATTATTCCAAAATTAAGAGGACCATATAAGAGCAAGAAGATAGAAAAAGTTGTCGAGGATGCAAGACAATTGGCAAAGAACGGAGCAAAAGAAATAATAATAATTGCTCAGGATACCAGCAAGTATGGAATTGATCTTTACGGAGAAAGAAAGCTTCATGAGGTAGTGCAAAAAGTTTCTGAATTGGAAGGTGTCGAGTGGATAAGAATACATTATCTGTATCCTGAAGATATATATGATGAGCTTATAAATGAATTTAAGCACAATGACAAGCTGCTAAAATATTTCGACATACCACTGCAACACATAGATGACAGAATATTAAAGAAAATGAATCGAAACACAAATGAAAAGCAAATAACGGATTTGATTAAAAAAATCAGAAGAGAAGTTCCAGGAGCTGTAATAAGGACATCGCTAATAACAGGATTCCCCGGTGAGACACAGGAAGAACATGAAAAATTGATGCAATTTCTGAATGAATACAAGCTTGACCGTGTGGGAATATTTAAGTATTCGAGAGAAGAAGACACTCCGTCTTACAAGTTGCCGGATCAGATTGATGAGGAAATCAAAGAACAAAGGCATAACGAACTAATGGAACTCCAGCAGGGGATTTCTTATGAAAATAATCTGGCAAAAATAGGCGGCGTTTACGATGTTCTCATAGAAGAGAAGGATGCTGAAAACATATGGGTCGGTAGGACGTACATGGATTCAATTGATATAGACGGTTGTGTATACGTAACATCTGATAAGGATTTAGAACTGGGAAGTATTTATAAAGTAAAAATAAATGATGCTTTAGAATATGATATGATGGGAGATGTTGTATATGAATTGGTTTAGACAAATGAACCTTCCGAATAAGCTTACTGTTATAAGAGTATTGGCAATTCCATTGTTTTTAATATTTTTATATATAAGCAAAGGAATATTCAGGTTTCTGCCACTTTTAATTTTTGTTGCTGCGGCAATAACAGATGCAGTTGACGGGTATATAGCAAGAAGGGATAATCTGGTTACAGACTTTGGTAAATTTATGGATCCTCTTGCTGATAAGCTTCTCACAGCCTCTGCATTTATAGCTTTTGTTCAAATTGATTATTTAAGCGCATGGGTTGTTGTTATAATTATTTCGAGAGAATTTTTAATATCCGGATTTCGAACTTTGGCGGCTTCAAAAGGAATAACAATTGCGGCAAATCCATGGGGTAAAATTAAGACGGTATTTCAAATGATACTTATCGTAGTAATATTGTTGAATTATACGGGATATGCAGGGTTTACATCACCATTGATTATACCTCTTGTGGTTATAGTAGTTCTTTTGACCGTAGTATCAGGAGCAACATATATTTATGAGAATATTGAAGCATTAAAATAATTGAAGCATTAAAATAAGACCTGTTTTCAGAAATTGAAGGCAGGTTTTTTATTATGCTGAATAACGCTTTATTTCTGACATGTCATCTTGTGCTTTGTTTTCAGGCTTAAATTTTATAAATAAAAAAATTTTCATTTAATTCTGTTATTTTATAAATTATTTTCATATGTACACTTATTTTCAAATTAAATAAATTTATCTGAATTGTCTTATTTCTATCAGCAAGTTAAAATAATATCAATTAAAAGAAAAGGAGCTACGATATGGATTACTTAAAAATGGCTAACAGTATTCCAATGTGGATTGCTGCCGGCATTGCTGTATTTTTGGTATTAATACAATCAATAATATTTGCCACTAAATCTTTTACAACCGGAAAAGAAATAGGTATTTCAGAAAGTGCAATGAAGGATGCTATGAAAAGCAGCTTCATCACTTCAATAGGACCGTCTATGGTAATTCTTACTGGGCTATTATCTTTGCTGGTAACAGTAGGGGGACCGATGGCATGGATGAGACTGTCATTCATAGGCTCGGTAATGTTTGAATTAATGGCTGCAGGTTTTGGAACACAAGCTGCAGGAGTTGAAATGGGTGTAGATACAATGACTGATGTTGCATTTGCAAACGCTGTCTGGACAATGATTTTAGGGTCGATAGGATGGATTGTTTTTTCAACGTTTACTGCAAATAAAATGGATAAGGTGCAGCACAAATTTTCTAAAGGTGACAAAGGCCTTATTACGATTGCATCTACAGCGGCAATGCTTGGAGCTTTTGCATCACTGAGCTCAAGCCATATTGTGGCCATGAACAAAAATACCATTGCATGCATAGCCGGAGGGCTCATAATGGCAATTATAGGGCCGCTTGGTGATAAGAAGAATATAAAATGGCTTAAAGAATGGACTTTGGCAATAGCGTTATTTGGCGGAATGATTGTGGCCGCGGTTATTTAGAGGAGGTATAAAATGGAAGATATAAATAAAAGCAATGTATATGAAGGAAGTTATATACCATATATAAACAAGTGGGGGAAAATAACAAATTGTCTGGGAATATTGTTTTCATTTGGACCGGCTTTTGTGCTAGCAGTGATATTCGATATAATGCCGCCTTCGAGTGCTATCGTGACAGGATTTATATCAATAGCAGGGGCAGTAGGTGTACTTTGGTTTGTTGAGCCCGTTTCTTATTTTCCAATAATAGGTGTGGCGGGAACATACATGGCATTTATGTCAGGAAATATTTCAAATCTTAGAATTCCATGCGCTGCTATAGCTCAAAAAATCGCAAACGTAGAACCGGGCACAAATGAGGGGTCAATTGTTGCAGCGCTTGGTATGAGTGTATCTATAATTGTTAATATTGTCATCTTGGCTGTTGGTGTATTTGCCGGAAGTGCAATAGTGGCCGCTCTCCCAGAATCAGTCGTAAATGCTCTGAACTATCTTCTACCGTCTCTATTTGGAGCGATATTTGTGCAGTTTGCAATTAAAAAAATTAAGTTAGCTCCTGTTGCTCTTGCGTTGGGACTTGGACTTACTTTGTCGGTTAACGCAGGTGTGTTTAATTTTATCCCGGGAGGAAAGCCAACATACCTTGTAACTCTTGGTTCTGTTTTTGGAACAATAATAATCGCATCATTGCTATACAAAAAGAAATTAATATAAGGAGTTTATAATGAATAAGCAAGATTTAATTGCAGAAATAGAAAATCTAAAGAATGTTATTACAGATGCAAGTATAAGTATTTGGAATAATCCAGAAATATCTGGGGAAGAAAAATTTTCATCTGATCTTATGAAAGATATACTAAAAAGTAATGAGTTTGAAATTCATGAAATAAACAACGTAGACTATGCTTTTTATGCTGAATACGGCCAAGGGAGCCCCGTAATAGCAATTATGGGAGAGTATGATGCATTGCCTGGTATGTCTCAGAAAAAAGATACTAAGCACAATCCTGTAATTGAAGGAGGCAACGGCCATGGGTGCGGACATAATCTTTTGGGAAGCGCTGCTATGGGAGCAGTGTTAGCGATAAAAAATTATATTAAGCAAGATAATGTTAAAGGTACAATAAGATTTTATGGTTGTCCTGCGGAAGAAACTTTGAACGGAAAAGTGGAAATGATACGAGAAAATGCATTTGACGGATGTGATGTGGCATTAAGCTGGCATCCTATGAATGTAAATACTCCAATTTATAATTCGTATCTTGCTAATAATTCTATAAAATTTAAATTTAATGGAACATCAGCGCATGCTGCAGCAGTTCCTCACCTTGGAAGAAGTGCTCTGGATGCGGTAGAGCTTATGAATACGGGTGCAAATTATATGAGAGAACACGTAATTGATAAGGCAAGAATACATTACACTATTACTGATGCAGGTGGACCTCCTAACATAGTTCCTAAGGAAGCAGAATCATGGTATTTCGTCAGAGCTCCACATAGAAAGGATGTTACTGAAATCACCGATAGGCTTATAAAAATTTCTGAAGGTGCTGCCCTTATGACGGAAACAGAAGCAAGTCATAAATATGTGGCAGGATGCTATGAAATGATGCCCAATAAGGTTTTGTTCGATCTTACGTATAAAAATATGCAGGAGCTTAAGGGACCTGATTTTACTTTAGAAGAACTACAGTTTGCCGATGAAATCCAAAAAACTGTAAGTGTACATCAGGTTGAGGGTGATATAAATAACTACAAAATACTTGAAAAATATTCGATGCATAAGAATGTTGTTTCTAAAGAGGTAGCACAGGAGATGTATTTAACAGGTTCTTCAGATTCAGGGGATGTAAGCTGGATACTACCTATGAACTGTTTTCTGACGGCATGCTGGCCTCTGGGAATAAATCCACATACGTGGCAGGCGACGTCAATGGCAGGCTCAGAGGCTGGGCAAAAAGGAATGTTGTACGCATCAAAAGTCTTTGCGTCAATTGCATATGATTTGTTAAATGATAGCAGTCTTGTGGAAAGTGCGAAAAAAGAATTTTCTGACAAAACTAAAAATAATAAGTATGTTATGCCTTTAAAATAATTTTAATAAAAAGATGTTTCATTATGTGATGCGGTCTGTTTGCAGCATTCAATATTGAAACATTTTTTTATATTTGATTTTATTATAAAAAAAATATATAATTTATATATATTTTAGAGGCGGTGATATTTTGGGATAACAGTCAGAGAAATGATGAAAGCAGAATTTTTTAAGGACTATAAGGTAATAGCGGGACATGGCGGATTAGATAACCAAATCCAAGGTGTGACTGTATTGGATGCCCCTGACGGCTTCAAATGGACGATGGGCAAGGAATTTGTAATAACGTCGGGATATATATTTTCAAGTGATTTTAATTATCTGAACGAATATATATGTTCGGATGAACTAAGGAAAAATGCTGCATTGGGAATAAAATTTGTCAGATATCTAAAGCGTACTCCTGAAAATCTAATTGAGGCCTGTAATAAATGCAACGTTCCTCTGATAGATATACCTGATAAAGATCCTTTTATGGGAATATTCAATGCAGTTAATGTAATTGTTATGAATAAAAATATTCGGCAGTTCAATATAGGCAGAATAAATCCCAAAAGCTTTACGGATCTTACGTACCAGGAAATGAAAATTAAAAAAATATTAAATAGCCTTGAATATGAGATGGAATTTCCGGCAATGCTTTACGATTTAATTGACGATAAGGCATATTATAGTTCAAACAAGTTTAAAGAGCTGTCAGTTGGTTTTAGTAAATATGACTATTGGGATCCATCCTTTAGCCATAGCGTGGAAGTTATGTGCGACAATTTAAAAATGATAAGATACAGATTTTATGACGACAAGTATGACAAGCCATACAGTTGGATAACTGTTCCCATAAGCGTAAAAAACAAAGTTAGGGCGTACTTTGTTGTCATGGAGGCAACAGAACTTTTGGATTATTTTGATCAATTTGCTCTTCGAATAGGCTTTGTGCAAATTCAAGCGATGTTTGAGCAAATACTTGTAGCACAAAGTTCTGGCGATAGAGGGTTTGCATCTGTAGTTAAGAATATTATCAATAAAAGATATGATAAAAAAGAAATTATTGAAAAAGCCCTTGAATACGATCTTGATGTAGACAGAAAAAGTTGCATGTTTGTTATTGAACAAAAAAATAAAGGTATTCTTATTTCAGGATACAGCGATATTATAAACAGTGATAAAAGGCAGGTTTTTGGTTTAAATACATGTCAAATGGCATTAATGGGAGATAACAGATGTCTTTTTATGTATAATTTTAGTGAAAGGGAAAAAACAGATAAAGAATATGAAGCGATGCTCAATAAAGTATGCAATTTAAAAAAACGCTTGGAATTAGATATAGAAGGTTCAGAATTCATAATTGGGATTTCCGATGTGTCTGATTATATTTTTAACGCAGGTAGAAATTATGATAGATGCCTAAAGTCAATATGCATGGGTTCACATATTTATCCCGGACTAGATATAATAGAATATTCTCGGCTGGGAGTGTTTGCATGGGTAGATATAAAAGAGGACGAGATCGATGTAATGAAAAAAGGAATTGAAGTTTTATATACAGACGAAGCAAATAGCGAGCTTTTGGAAACATTAAAGGTTTATCTTGAAAACAAAATGAATTTCAGCCTTACTGCTGAGAAATTGTTCGTGCATATTAATACTGTGAGAAAACGAATTGAAAAGATAGGCGACATGATAAGCGTAGATCTCAATGATGAAATGAATCGCATCAAGC
The DNA here is from genome assembly GCA_018436705.1 of Sedimentibacter sp. Taxonomy (GTDB): domain Bacteria; phylum Bacillota; class Clostridia; order Tissierellales; family Sedimentibacteraceae; genus Sedimentibacter. The sequence goes on along the minus strand of JAHDLA010000004.1, from coordinate 245,156 downwards.
TTGAACTTCTTCTTAAAATAATATAATTAACGTTGACAAATAACGGAATAACAGATATAATTAAAAGAACAAATGTTCTAAAAAGGAGTGTATAATGGAGAAAGATAAGGCGCTTGAGCTTGCTATTGCTCAAATAGAAAAACAATTCGGCAAGGGATCTATAATGAAGCTTGGAGAAAATGCGAAGCTTAATATAGAATCCATATCCACCGGTGCCCTGCCGCTTGATATTGCTACCGGTATAGGCGGAGTTCCAAAAGGAAGAATAATAGAGATTTTTGGACCTGAATCATCAGGAAAGACAACCGTTGCATTACATATAGTTGCAGAAGCACAAAAAAAAGGAGGTATTGCTGCTTTCATAGATGCTGAGCATGCACTTGATCCTGCATATGCTAAAAAACTTGGAGTATCAAATGAAGACCTTATTATTTCTCAGCCAGATACAGGCGAACAGGCCCTAGAAATAGCGGAAGCATTGGTCAGAAGCGGAGCCGTTGATGTAGTGGTAATCGACTCTGTCGCTGCACTTGTTCCCAAGGCAGAAATTGATGGAGAGATGGGGGATTCGCATGTAGGCCTTCAGGCTAGACTTATGTCTCAGGCTTTGCGAAAGCTGGCAGGAGCAATCAATAAATCCAATACAGTGGCTATTTTCATCAACCAGCTTCGCGAAAAGGTTGGTGTTATGTTTGGAAATCCAGAGACTACCACAGGCGGACGAGCTCTTAAGTTCTATGCATCCATGAGATTTGATGTCAGAAGAATAGAATCCCTTAAAAAAGGGGACAATGTTTATGGAAACAGAACAAGAGTCAAGGTTGTAAAAAACAAGGTTGCACCTCCGTTTAAACAGGCTGAATTTGATATTATATATGGTAAAGGAATATCAAAGGAAGGCTGTATACTTGATATGGCAGTTGAGGCTGGCGTTGTTAATAAAGCCGGAGCATGGTATTCATACGAAAGTGCTAGAATCGGACAGGGAAGGGAAAATTCAAAGGAATATTTGCTTTCAAATCCTGAACTAATGGCTGAAATTGAAGAGAAAGTAAGAGAAAAATACGATCTTGGAGATGTTAAAGAAAGCTCCGATGATTCAGATAAATCAGCTAAGTCAGCTAAATCAGCGGATTCAGATAAATAATAAATAGGCTGTTGCATGTAGTTTTTATACGAAGCAACAGCCTATTTATTATCTATTTATTATCTATTTCTAATTGCCATTCCAAGAGTGTGTTTATCAACAGCAAGGCTCCTTTGTAATACCTCCCTAAAGATTTTTCAAGGCAAAAAATAAATTTGACAGAAAAATAATTATGTAAATATTAAACGAAATACGCTTGAAGTTTCCTAATATTAAACATATTGTCTTGACATAAAGCGCAAAAAATTATAAAATATTATATATTCAAGTATTTAGAAATAAATTTGATATTTCAAATATATGATAGAAAATTAGCATTTTTTATATTTAGCATATAGCGTAATGTAAATAAATGTAGATATTTCGCAGCTTGAAAATTTAATAACGGGAGGTGCTGAATTGTTCAATGAAATAATAGTAGGTATTATCTGCGCATTAATAGGTATAATAGTGGGAATTATAATTCGTAAAAATATATCTGAGAGCAAAATAGGTAGTGCTGAAGAAGAAGCTAAAAGGATTATTGGTGATGCTGTTAAAGAAGCCGAAACAAGTAAAAAAGAAATTCTTGTTGAAGCAAAAGATGAAGCTCACAAAATGAGAAATGAATATGAAAGAGAAAACAAAGAAAGAAGAAGCGAATTACAAAGATCCGAAAAAAGACTAATCAAAAAAGAAGAAATGCTTGACTCCAAGAGTATGCAGGTTGAAAAGAAAGAAGAGATGCTCCAAAGGAAGCTTAAAGATATTGAGAATAGGCAAAATAAACTGGAAGCAATTCATGACAGGCAAATTCAAGAACTCGAAAGAATTTCTGGGCTTTCAACTGACGAAGCAAAAAATATGTTGATTGACAACATAAAAAGAGAAGCTGAGCAAGAGGCTTCAATTGCTGTTAAAGAAATTGAGAGAGAAGCAAAGGATACTGCGGAAAGAAAGGCACGTGAAATTATTACATATGCAATTCAAAAATGTTCTGCAGATCATGTAGCGGAAACAACTGTATCTGTTGTAGACTTGCCTAATGATGAAATGAAGGGCAGGATTATTGGAAGAGAAGGAAGAAACATCAGAGCTCTTGAACAATTAACGGGTATAGATATTATAATAGATGATACACCGGAAGCAGTAGTTATTTCCGGATTTGATCCTATTAGAAGAGAAGTTGCAAGATTAGCCCTTGAAAAATTAATTTCAGACGGAAGGATTCATCCGGCAAGAATAGAGGAAATGGTTGAAAAGGCTAAGAAAGAAGTTGAGCAACAGATTAAAGATGAAGGTGAACAGGCAACACTTGATACCGGTATACATGGACTTCATCCAGAGCTGGTAAGGCTATTGGGCAGACTGAAGTTCAGAACAAGCTATGGCCAAAACGTACTGAAGCATTCTATAGAGGTTTCATACCTTGCCGGAATTATGGCGGCAGAGCTGGGTGCGGATGTTAAAATAGCAAAAAGAGCCGGATTATTGCATGATATAGGAAAAGCAGTGGACCACGAAGTAGAGGGGCCGCATGTAACTATCGGTGAAGATCTCGCTAGAAAATATAAAGAGAGCAAAGTAATTGTTCATGCAATAGCAGCCCATCACGGTGATATTGAACCTCAGACCGTAGAGGCTGTACTGGTTCAGGCAGCTGATGCAATATCAGCAGCAAGACCGGGAGCTAGAAGGGAAACACTTGAAACTTATATTAAGAGATTAGAGAAACTGGAAGAAATTTCAAATTCATTTGAAGGCGTAGAAAAATCTTTTGCTATACAGGCAGGAAGAGAAATACGCATCATTGTTAAACCTGAAGTTACGAGCGATTCAAGTATTATATTGATTGCAAAGGATATTGTCAAAAAGATAGAAGAAGAAATGGAATATCCGGGACAGATAAAAGTAAATGTAATCAGAGAAACACGAGCAACAGAATATGCAAAGTAATTAAATAAGAAATGTATGGAAGTAAACAAATTTATTGTTTACTTCTTTTTAATTTCAAGATAGAATAAAAATAAGAATATACATATAAGAAGAAATAATTGACAGATAAATTGCTGTTTAACTTGTCAATGTATTAATAAATTTAGAAAGAGGTATGAAATGTCTAGAGATACTTATGAAAACCCGTTAATATCAAGATATGCAAGCAAGGAAATGAGCTATATTTTTTCTGATGAAAGCAAATTTTCCACATGGAGAAAACTTTGGATTGCATTAGCTGAGGCGGAAAAGGAACTGGGATTAAACATTGATGATGACCAGGTCGCTGAAATGAAAGCTAACATTTATAACATAGACTATGAAATGGCTGCACTGAAGGAGAAAGAGTTCAGGCACGATGTTATGGCTCACGTTCACACGTTTGGTGCTGCATGCCCTAAAGCAATGCCTATAATTCACCTTGGTGCTACAAGTATGTATGTAGTGGATAATACGGATGCAATATTAATGAAAAAGGCGCTTTTACTTGTAAAAAAGAAACTTGTAAACGCAATAAGCTCATTGTCAGAATTCTGCATGAAGTATAAGGATATGCCGACATTGGGATATACCCATTATCAGCCGGCTCAGCTTACAACCGTAGGAAAAAGAGCTGCGCTGTGGCTTCAGGACCTTGTACTTGATTATGAGGAAATAAATCATGCGCTTTCATTGGTTAAACTAAGAGGCGTAAAAGGTACAACAGGTACGCAGGCAAGTTTTATGAATTTGTTTGAAAATGACAGCGAAAAAGTGAAAAAACTTGAAAAACTGGTAGTTGAAAAAATGGGATTTCATGACTCGTTTAAACTGACAGGCCAGACATATACGAGAAAGGTCGACTACTATGTGCTTTCTGCTTTAAGCGGCATTGCACAGACATTGCACAAGGCGACGAATGATATAAGAATACTTCAAAGTCAAAAGGAAATTGAAGAACCTTTTGAAAAGAATCAAATTGGATCATCCGCAATGGCATACAAGAGAAATCCAATGAGAAGTGAGAGAATTGCGTCATTGTCGAGATTTATAATGTCAAATGAAGCTAATATGGCAAATACCCAGGCTACGCAGTGGCTTGAAAGAACACTGGATGATTCTGCTATTAAGAGGCTTGCCATTCCTCAGGGATTCTTGGCGGCCGATGCTGTACTTGGAATTGCAATAAATGTGTTTGCAGGATTGGTGGTAAACGAAAAGGTTATAGAAAAGCATATAGGTGAAGAGCTTCCGTTTATGGCAACAGAGAATATTATAATGGAAGCAGTTAAGAGAGGCGGCAACAGACAGGAATTGCATGAAGAGATTAGAGTGTTGTCTATGCAGGCAGCAGAGCAGGTCAAGAAATTCGGGAACAGAAATGATTTGATTGAAAGAATGTCTGAAAGCAAAGTAATAAATATGTCAAAAGAAGAAATTCTAGAAACTGTAAATCCTGTAAACTATGTGGGCAGGGCTCCGCAGCAGGTTGAAGAATTCTATAATGATACAGTTAAGGATATCCTTGAGGAAAACAAGGAACTTCTTGGTGTTAACGTGGAATTAAGAGTGTAGCGCGCCCGAAATACTTAATACATAATAATTATAAATTTATATAAACAGGTGCAAGTTAAGTGGTGATATAATATGAATATAACAGTGATTTATGGAACTGAGCATAAAGGCAGTACTTATAATATCGCTCAGCTATTTTTAAATAAACTAAGAAACGAAAATGCTGAAATAAGAGAAGTATTTTTGCCTAGAGACGTTCCTAATTATTGCAGGGGATGTGCACAATGTTTTGAAAAAGGAGAAGAGCACTGCCCGGATTATGAGAAAGTTAACAGAATAAAGAAAGATATAGAAAAGGCTGATTTACTGATTTTTACCAGCCCTGTCTATGTATATCACACAACGGGACAAATGAAGACGCTTCTTGATCATTTCGGATATCAATGGATTGTTCACCGCCCAAATAAATTAATGTTTAATAAGATGGCTCTTATAATCTCAACAGCAGCAGGGGGCGGAATGAAGTCAACAATTAAAGATATTGCTGACAGTTTAACATTTTGGGGAGTCGCAAGGATTTTTAAGTACGGAAAAGGAGTCGCTGCAATAAACTGGAACGGTGTAAGTGACAAGAAAAAGCTTTCTATATACAAGGATATTGACAGAATATCCTCTAAAATTATAGCGATACAGGGAAATGTTAAACCGAGTTTCAAAGTTAAAGCAATTTTTAATGTAATGAGGCTGGTTCAAAAAAAAGGAGGCTTCAATAAAGCTGACCATGATTATTGGAAGGAGCATGGGTGGCTCCATAATAAGAGACCGTGGCAGTAGAGCGAAAGTATAATAGTTATATTTATAAGAACATTAATCAAGAAATATAATGATGAATATTGGGAGGAAGAATGAACTTTAATCCAGAAGAATACAAGTATCCATCCAAAAGAAATGTAGTGTACGGTCATAAAGGAATGGTTGCAACATCTCAGCCTTTGGCGTCACAGGCAGGTCTTGAAATATTAAAGGCAGGCGGCAATGCAGTAGATGCAGCTATAGCAACAGCTGCATGCCTAACCGTTGTTGAACCGACGTCAAACGGTCTGGGAAGCGATGCATTTGCGTTGGTATGGATAAATGATAAATTACATGGGTTAAATGCCAGCGGATATTCACCGTGCAGTATTTCCATAGAAAAACTGAAAGATAGGGGTTATAGCGAAATACCAAAATACGGCGTTATACCTGTTATGGTACCCGGTGCACCTGCTGCTTGGGCAGAACTATCAAACAAGTTTGGAAAGCTGCCACTTATAGATGTTCTAAAACCGGCAATAGATTACGCAAGAAACGGATTTGCTGTTTCAGTAAATGTTAAAAGCGCATGGGATGCAGCATACCATATATATAGAAGTGAACAAAAAGAGGAGTTTAACGGATGGTTTTCTACGTTTACTAAAAATGGTAGAACACCTAAATTCGGCGAAATATGGAAACTCCCGCACCATGGAGATACTCTTGAAAAAATAGGAAGAACCTATGCGGAGGATTATTACAAAGGTGGTATAGCCGATAAAATTGATTCTTTTTTAAAAAAATATAAAGGATATTTAACAAAGGAAGATTTAAGTTGTTATAAACCTGAGTGGGTTGAGCCTATCAGAACTGATTACAGGGGCTATGATGTGTGCGAAATACCTCCAAACGGTCAGGGCCTTGTTGCGCTCATGGCTCTACAAATATTAAATGGATTTAGTTTTACAGAGAAAGATAGCAGTGAGACATACCATAAGCAGATCGAGGCAATGAAACTTGCATTTGCAGACGGTCAAAAATATATAACAGACCCGGAACATATGAAGGCTGATGTAAGCAGGCTGTTGTCAGAAGAATATGCTGAAGCAAGGAGAAATTTAATTACTGATACAGCATTGTTTCCTACGGATGGAGATCCTAACAGCAGAGGGACAGTATATCTTTGTACTGCTGATTCAGAAGGGAATATGGTTTCATACATACAAAGCAACTATATGGGGTTCGGATCGGGAATTGTTATTCCTGAAACAGGGATAGCCCTTCATAATAGATTACATAATTTTAGTTATGACAACCAACATGATAATTGTCTAATGCCGCATAAAAAAACATATCACACAATAATTCCCGGATTTTTGATGAAGAATGGAAAGGCAGTAGGTCCGTTCGGAGTTATGGGAGCTTTTATGCAACCGCAGGGTCATGTCCAGGTAATCGCAAATCTCATAGATTTTCATATGAATCCACAAGAGGCGCTGGATGCACCCAGGTGGCAATGGATAAAAGATAAAAAAATAGAAGTTGAGCCCGGGGTGCCGCTGCATATTGTGAAAGATCTGATGCGGCGAGGACATGTTGTTAAAATTCAGCCTAATGCATCTTCATTTGGCAGAGGTCAGATAATTTTACGTACGGATGAAGGGACGCTTTGCGGAGGCACAGAGCCGAGAACGGATGGACAAATTGCAGTTTGGTAAGTAATTAATTTTGGTTGTATGATGTAAATTAGTTTTGGTAATAACTAAGTATATATAATTTCGGAGGTTATTATGAAAACTAATTTAATGTATACACCGCAGGATATTAAAGGGCAGACACAGCCGGAACCGGGGAAAGAAAGCGAAATGAACCCCAAACCTATATACGATGATATAAACTGCAAAGGATATGGCAGATTAAAAGGCAAGGTTGCAATTATCACGGGAGGGGACAGTGGAATAGGCAGAGCTGTTGCTGTTGCTTATGCAAAAGAAGGGTGCAATGTTGCCATAGTATATAATATTGCCGATGATGATGCAAATGAAACAAAGAGGGCTGTTGAGAGCTATGGAGGTGCGGCATATTTAATCAAAGGAAACTTGAGAGATTCAAATTTCTGCAATGAAGCAGTAGAGAAAACTATCAGTCAATTTGGAAGCTTGGATATTTTAGTAAACAATGCAGCAATACAGCATCCTCAGACTAACTTTGAGGATATAACAGACGAACAGCTGGATGACACCTTCAGAACAAACATATACTCAATGTTTTATCTTACAAGATCAGCCTTAAAGTATTTGAAAGAAGGAAGTAGTATCATAAATACAAGTTCAGTAGTTGCATTCAGGGGCAGCAAGGATTTAATTGATTATTCAGCGGCTAAGGGTGCGGTAACATCATTCACAAGATCTTTATCACAAAATCTAGCAGGCAGGAATATACGAGTTAACCAAGTGGCTCCGGGGCCTATATGGACACCGCTGATACCTTCTACATTTGATAAGTCAAAGGTTGGTGTTTTTGGCAAGGACACTCCGTTGAAAAGGCCGGGACAGCCGGCGGAGCTGGCTGAAGCATATGTATATCTAGCGACAGACTGCTCTTCGTATATGACCGGACAGACAATGCACATAAACGGCGGTGACATAGTAAATAGCTAAATATCAAAGTGTTCATGATAATAATAATTAGGAAATAAATATAATTACTTAGGAAATAGAGGAGATTTGACAAAATGCGCAAATCTTTTCTTTTTTTCTTATAGATGCAGTCATTATTTAATGTAACAAATTTTTTTGAAATATGAAACAAATTTTATAAATTTTTCGTCTAATAGAATGGTATTGTTATTTAGTAAGACAGTATGAATAAATCCGGAGGGAAATATGTATAGTGAATTAAATGCAAAAATGGAAAAGGCCCAAAAAGGTATTAGCAGGCTGAAAAAAATAGATTCAATGTTAAAAGAGTTAAAAGATGAACGCAATCAGCTTAAAAAAAAGGAAACCGAATTGAAAAGCATACTAGTAAAAGAAAATTATGATGTAGAAAAGTTAAATAAAAAAGGACTTGCTACTATTTTCTATTCTGTGGTAGGTAAATTGGATGATAAACTTGAAGAAGAGCAAAGAGAAGCAATTGCAGCGAAATTAAAACATAATCAGGCATTGACGGATTTAGAAAACATTGAGTATGAAATTTCCAAGCTTTCTCAGGAAAGAACGGAGTACATGGATTGTAAAAGCCAGTATAACTCTCTGCATGAACAAAAAAAAGAGATGTTATTAAGATCTGATGAGAACACAGCTAAAAGTATACTTGATATATCTAGCCGCCTGAATGATTCAAGGAATAGGCTTGAAGAGCTTAAGGAAGCTGTAGACGCCGGAAATAATGCTATAAGATGTCTCGATAGGGCGCTTAACAGCTTGCGAAGTGCAGAAGGATGGGGAACATGGGATTTGTTAGGTGGAGGATTGATTGCGGATTTAGCAAAGCATTCAAAACTGGACGATACTAAAAGAGAAGTTGAAGAAGCCCAAGTACAGCTTAGAAAATTTAAGACTGAGCTTACAGATGTAAAAATAGATTCAGATATTCATATAGATACAGACGGATTTGCAAAATTTGCGGATTTCTTTTTTGACGGTTTGATTTCAGATTGGTTTATGCAGTCAAAAATCAGAAATTCCTATGAAAGTGTTTTGGCTGTAAGGAATCAGGCAGAGAATATTATTATTAAGCTTAAAAAAATAGAATTATCGGAAGAAGAGTCAATTAATAGTTTAAAGATCGACTTAGAAAATCTGATTATTAAATCGTAAGTAGATTGCTAAATTGTAATAATATATCGAAAATTATCATAAAGCAGTAGAGGAAATAATATATTGTGCTATTTTAGAATAAGTGGTATATTATTAACTGTGTCTAACAATAGTATGACATCAGGAGGATGAATTTGTAAATGTTATTTTCTAGTTTGGTCTTTTTATATTTATTTTTTCCGCTAAATTTATTGTTTTATTTTAGAAGCAAAAATAATGTCTACAGAAATATAGTATTACTGGGATTCTCTTTGTTTTTCTATGCATGGGGCGAGCCGGTTTTTTTATTTGCTCTGCTTATGAGTGCTGTTGTTAATTATTTTTTTGCGCTAATGATTGATAAAAATAAGGGGACATATAAAAGCAAGGTTGCATTGTATATGGCGGTTATTATTGATTTATCTATGATAGGCGTATTTAAATATTATAATTTTTTTGTCAGCAATATAAACTTTTTGCTAAAAACCAGTATAGGTTTTAGTTCCATAGGGCTGCCTATAGGGATTTCATTTTATACCTTTCAAATTATTTCATACGTAGTTGATGTTTACAGGCAGGAAGTACCTGCTCAGAATAAATTTTATAAGCTTCTTTTATATATGTCTATGTATCACCAATTGATTGCAGGCCCAATAGTTAGGTATAAGGATATAGCAAACGAAATAGATAACCGTATAATAACACCGTCTAACTTTAGCTATGGAATTAACAGATTTATTATAGGATTATTAAAAAAGATAATAATTGCTAATTCTGCAGGCGAAGTAGCGACTATGTTTCTCGACGGAAATTTAAACGAAGTGTCTATTATGGGTGCATGGTTTGGAATAATTATGTATACTATTCAAATTTACTTTGATTTTTCCGGCTATTCCGATATGGCAATAGGCCTTGGAAGAATGTTTGGATTTACCTATAAAGAGAATTTCAATTATCCCTATATAGCAAAAAGTGTACAAGATTTTTGGAGAAGGTGGCACATATCATTAAGCTCCTTTTTCAGAGATTATGTTTATATACCTCTTGGAGGAAACAGAAAGCACTTCATCCGGAACGTAATTATTGTTTGGATGCTTACAGGATTTTGGCACGGAGCTAGCTGGAATTTTATTGTGTGGGGAATGTATTATGGATTTTTCTTATTATTGGAAAGAAATTTCTTATATAAAGTTTTGAATAAAATTCCTACATTTCTATCACATATATATTTGATGCTCATTGTCATTATAGGATGGGTATTCTTCTATTTTATTGATATATCAAGAGCAATACAGTTTATTGGAGTTCTATTTGGTTACGGCAATAACCCGTTGTACGATGTTAAATTTGAAATTGAATTTTTCAATAACATAATATTTTTAATATTTGCGATAATATTAAGTACACCTGCATTTAGCAAATTATTTAAAAGGATTTGTGACATGTTTGCAATAAATAGTTACAACCCTTCAAAATTAATGGTTGTTGCATTTAATGCACTAATTTTGATCGTAAGCACCATATTGCTTATTGGACAAACATATAATCCGTTTTTATATTTTAGGTTTTAAAAAGAGGTAATTATGAACAAAAATAATAACATGTCATATATAAATATAATTGTTTTTATATCCTTAGTTTATGTGATTTCCATATTAAACATTACATCCCCGAAGGATGCTGCTGTTTCACAGACAGAAAATAGGACTTTGGCCCAAAAACCAGATTTTAACACCACGGATCTTTTCTCTGGAAAATATTTTAGCGATTTTGAAAAATATTTTGCTGATCATTTTTTCCACAGGGAACAATTGGTGCAGATAAACAATGATTTATCATATTTAAAGGGAATTAAAAGAAATGAAGAGGCTTCAATAGTAGCTTTTGACGGTCAAAATGTAGGTGGCAATGAAACTTCTGACAATAACAATGTTGAAGCGTCTACCAAGGGAAATCTTCTGATACTCAATGATACTGTTATGGAATTATATAAATTCAATGAGGATAAAAGCAAATCTTACGCAGATATGATTACAACAGTTAGCAACAAACTGGGCAAGGACGTGAAGGTTTATTCTCTGCTGGCTCCCATACAGGTTGAGTTTTTAAAAAATGAGAAATACAAAAATTTGTCTGATTCTCAGATAGATGCAATCGAATTTGTAAATAGTAAATTACAGGACGGAATTATTCCTGTGGACGCATATCATCCAATAAAGGAGCACATTGGCGAATATGTATATTTCCGTACTGATCATCATTGGACAGCCCTTGGTGCGTACTATGGGTATACAGGATTTGCAAAAGCAGCAGGATTAGAAGCGGTATCATTAAAAGACTACCAGATTGGCGAAGCTTCAGGCTATCTAGGACACATATCAACTGTCAACCCTTCTGAAACTGTAAATAACAACCCGGATGACGTTATTTATTATGAACCTCCTGTCAATACAGATATGACGGTGTATTACTATGATAAAGATACAGGCGAAAAAAAATCCTACAAAGGCAAAGTTATAAATAAGTCATATGCGAAATTAGATCAAAAGTATGGTGTGTTTATAGGAGGAGATTTTCCCCTCGGCGTCATAAAAACCAGTGCTAAGTCGGATAAAAAAATAATGGTCATTAAAGACTCCTACGGTAATGCATTTATCCCTTTTCTTACACCTCATTACAGTGAAATCTATGTAATTGATCCCAGACATTACAAGGAAAGTATAGTTGATTTGGTTAATGAAAACAATATTGAAGAGGTTCTGTTTTTAAATTATGTTTTAACGACTAATTTTGAAAATTTTATGGACAGTGTTTTAAACTTAACAAAATAAGTTTGACACTTTTATATTCAACTTCTTGCGGCTGATCAGTATAGGCCGCTTTTTGTATGCATAATTTATGGAGTAGACTTTGTTGCATTTATCTTCTGTGAATGCTAAAATAGAAATTGAGTTTGAATGAGAGAAAATAAAACATAAGGAGCATACTATGTATCGTGTCGGAATAGATATAGGTTCTGCTGCTGCAAAAGTAATTGTGATGCCCGAAAACGGCAGTGGAATACTGTATAATTTGCTTATGCCTACGGGGTGGAGCAGTAAGGAAACTGCGTTAAATATTAAGAACTGGCTTGAGGAAAAAAATGTAACATCAGATAACTCCCATATAACAGCTACAGGATACGGAAGGGTATCGGTGCCATTTGCCGATAAGGTAGTAACTGAAATAACATGCCATGGCAGAGGGGCTTATTATTTAAACGGAAAGGACTGCACTGTGATAGACATAGGTGGTCAGGATACAAAAATAATTGCTGTTAAAGACGGAATGGTGACAAATTTTATTATGAACGATAAATGTTCTGCAGGTACAGGCAGGTTCTTAGAAATAATGGCTAATACACTTGGGGTTACACTTACGGAAATTTTCGATCTGGCAGAGAAGGGCAGTGAAGTTTCTATAAGCTCAATGTGTACGGTATTTGCAGAGTCAGAGGTTATAAGCCTTATAGGAAACGGAAGGCCTAAAGAAGATATAGCCTGGGGCGTAGTTAATTCAATTGTAAATAAGGTATATACTTTAAGTACAAAATTGAATTCAGACAATGACAGCTTCTTTTTGACAGGAGGGTTTTGCGAGAGCAGCTATATGTGCGATCAGTTAGGAAAGAAACTTAAAAAAGCTGTTAACTCTAACAGCATGGCGCGCTATGCCGGAGCTGTCGGTGCAGCACTTTCAAAATAGGCGGTATTGTAATGAACGATAATTTGCGCTTTCAATTGGAAGAGTTCAAGGATATGAGGCATAATGCATTTATTGCTGCTCTTGAACTTAAAAATGCAGGTAAGAACATTGCAGGAGTATATGGTGTTAATGTTCCGAGAGAACTGCTGTGGGCAATGGATGTTATTCCTATAAATATTTTCGGAATTGACGGATCAAATATTAAAGCAGCAGAAAAAGTTTTTGATGAGAACTTATGTTCTGTTATAAAAGCGAGCTATGGATATGTAATTACTGACAGGTGCCCATTTTCGCATTTTGCTGATATTGTAGTGGGTACTGATTATTGCCCGGATAAAGAGACTATGATGCACATGCTTGAAGACATTAAAACAGTGTACATAATAAAAGAAAAAAAGAATGAAAATTATTTAGCTCTTGAATATCAAAAGTTCGTATATTTTTTGCAGAAAAAATTTAATACTGTATTGGAAAGAGACAAGCTTTTATATGCCGTAAATAAAACTAATGAAATAAGTAAGCTTATTAATGAAATTACAAATATTTATATGATACACCCGGATGTACTTTCAGCAAGTGACTTGATAAGCATAGTATACGGAAGTCAGTTTATTTTTAATTTGGACGAGCGCTTTAATAAACTTTATAATTTTAAAGAAAACCTTAATGAATATGCGGGAAAAAAAGAACCGTTAAATGTATCTAAAGTATTAATAACAGGAGCACCGATGGCTCCGTTAAATGAGGAAATATTTGCACCAATGATAATGAAAAATGCCATTGCTGCATTTTCACTATGTGAAGGTGAAAACTATAGGATTACTGATTGCGGCAAAGATATTTATTATGCTCTTGCCAAGAAGTATTTATTTGAAAACCTCTCGGAACATATGAAAAGGATTATTGAAAAGTACAATATAACTGTATTGGTAGAAGCTTCTGCAAGGGGATGCTGCGTTCATAATGAATGCTTTGAGGCTTCTGGTCTCCCTTGCTTGAAAATCACCGTTGATTATGACAAAACTAAAGAAGAGAATATTATAAAACTTAAGGAATTTATATCAGAACGGTGTAATATTGATTGAATTATAACTGCATTGAATGATTGCTAATGAACAATAAAACTTTTTTATAGGTAAACGTATTTGTATAAGTTTGTGTTTCTTGTAATTACAAGAAACTTGAACTATAATTTAATTGTATTGTTAAAAAAATAATTATACTATATGGAGGTTTTATAATGGCAGATTATAAAGAAATGTGGAAAAACCTGGATATGAATTTGGAGTTGCATGATCAATTGTGTGAAGTGTTACCGGTTGCGTTCGGGGATGTTTATTTATCACAGGACAACCGTCCGGAATCTATGGATTATTATAACTTAGTAGTGTCCGAAATTCATGGAATTCGCCCCGCAGAGCTTATTGAGCATCAGAAAAAAGGTGGGAAGGTTTTGGGAACATTCTGTGTATACGTTCCGGATGAAATCGTTTTTGCAGCGGATGCCATTGCTACAGGATTATGCGGTGGGTCTCAGTTTTGGGTTCCTGGAGGAGAGAAAGTATTGCCGACAAGCACATGTCCTTTGATAAAAGCTTCAGTAGGTGCACGACTTGATAAAACATGTCCTTTTTTTAGAATAGCGGATATGTATGTAGGTGAAACAACTTGTGACGGAAAGAAAAAAGCATGGGAAATACTTGCAGAAGATGTTCCTATTCACGTAATGGATCTGCCTCAAATGAAACGTCCAAAAGATATAGCTGCTTGGGCGGATGAAATAAAAGTATTTTTAGATAAGGTTGAAGAAATTACAGGCAACAAAGTAACTCCTGAAAAACTGGCTGCGGCAATAAAACTTATCAATGATAAGAGACGAGCGTTGGAGAGATTGTATGCTTGCAGAAAAAATGAAAATCTACCTATAAGTGGCAAGGATGTTCTTTTAATATCGCAAATAGCATTCTATGATGATCCAACACGTTTCACAACAATGACAAACAAGCTTTGCGATGAATTGGATAAAAGGGTTGCCGAAAATGTTAGTGTATTTCCGGCAGGAACAAAGAGAATAATGCTTACCGGAACACCGTTGGCAATTCCTAACTGGAAACTGCACCACATAGTAGAAACAAGCGGAGCTTCTGTTGTAGTTGAAGAAATGTGTACAGGCACAAGATACTTTGAAAACCTTGTAGATGAAACAAAATCTACTCTTGATGAACAAATATCAGCATTAGCTGACAGATACATGGGAATTAACTGCGCATGCTTCACTCCAAATGAAGGAAGAGTAAAAGATATACTTCGACTGGCTGAAGAATATGATGTTGACGGAATAATAGATGTTAATTTAAAATTCTGCAGTCTGTATGATACAGAAGGATACAAGGTTGAAAAAGCAATAAAAGAAGCAGGGATTCCTGTTCTCGGAATAGAAACAGATTATACAGATCAGGATGCAGAACAGTTAAAAACAAGAATAGGTGCTTTCATAGAAATGCTGGGGAGCAGGCAGAATGCATAAAAGGAGGAACAATGACGGCAGAAATTGAATATTATGTGATTTTTCCAAATGTTGATAACGGGCTTAAGCTTAACGAACTGTTGAAGGCTGAAAAAATTTCTGTCACAATAGCTCCAACACCTAGAGAAGCTACCAAGTGTTGCGGCATTTCTCTGCTTATCAAGAATAAAAATGATATACCGACTGTGAAAAAAATAATAGAGGATAATAATGTAGAAATTTTAAAAATTTTTGAAACAGTCAATAGAAGAGATCCCATGAGGAACAAATTTTGTTAGCCAATAGTGATTCATATAGTGAGGTCATATAAATATTAATTTTAAAGCAGCTGAGCTTAAAACAAGGGCAGCTGCTTTTTTAGCAAATAAAAAATGGCAAAATGAATTTTTGATTGTCTAATTTAAAAAAGATATGCCGACAATCCGGCTCTATAATAACAAAAACCTTTTATTTATAATTGCATTCATTTGTTAATTGCATATAATGAATAATGGAAGCAATATCATAGAAAGCTTTGTGTGGGAGGATTATTAATTTGAGTTTATATAAAATTAAAAAATATTATAATAAAAATAAAACACACAGAAATTTTGATGCGCATAAAAATGAAGTTCCTGTTAACCGCGAATTTGGATACATTGAAATTTATATAACAAAAAATCTTGGAACAGAAGCGGCTACCGATTCGGAATTAACAATTTATGTAACTAATAACGGAGATAGAATTCCGGTAACTGTTTTATCACCTACACAAAATCCAACATTAATTGAACTTCCGATTGCACACCCGTCCGGAACACTTGTTGAAGGGCCGGAATATTTCTTTACTCCATACAATTTAACAATAGAAAGCGAAGGGTATTATAGAGTTATAACACAGAATATTCGCCTGTTTCCAAATATAAAATCTACATTTTTTTATAACCTGAATGAAATTGTGTTGGGTGAACCCAATCGTGAAGAGATAACGGTAATACCTGCACATCCCAGGGATATAGTACCATAACACAAAAAAATGACACCTTTGATGAGTTTTGTCATCAAGGTTCCGGCATTTATTAAGAAGAAAAATTTTGAGATTTAGTAATGAAGAATAAAGTTTTTTCATATTAAAAAACTGATTCATTTGAAGAATTCATTTCTTTTGTAACGTTAATCATTTGCTCAAGTATTTCAATAATTTTATCTGAAAGTTCTTTCGCTTTTAGAACGGAGGAATCAGCTCCGGTTTTATCATTATTACTAATATGGCTGATAACAGAGTCGCCTGTCTTATGAAGGTCATGATGTAGAAGCTCAATTCTTTCCCATAATTCTGACAGCTTTTCTGATGCAGGCTTGACAGCATAATAAAAATGTCCAAAACCACATTTGTGCTCATTTGTTTGAATGGGAATGATTTGCATTTTGTCTGCCATCTTTTTAACATTAACTATCCAAGCTTTATGAGCATTTATTGCATTTCTTACTGTTTCAATAAAGTCTTCATTTGAAAGGCCGCAAATTTTACTGTTAACCATCTCGCCGGAAGTTAACGCAAGCTTGCTAACAGTATTTTCAATTTTTAGCATGGAAGCTGATACTTCATTTATGGAACTGCTTATAACGTTAAGTTCTTCTGCCGATTCAGAAAGGTTTTGAATGTCACCATTTACAGATTCCAAAGCAGAAGATGATTCCTGGAGAGAAGAATTAATATTATTACTTGCTTGGGCTATGTCAGAAATTCGATTTGCGATTTGCCCTGTAGAACGTGTGCTTTCATCCATGGATGCGGAGACTGTATCTATGCTTCCGCTGACTTTGCCTATAGAATTAAGAGTTTTTGAAACACTGTCGTTACTTTTGTTTGAAGCGTTATTTACTTCAACAAGCAGTTCATCAATATTTGATGTAAGCTTCCTTGTTGTTTCAGAAAGCATTCTGATTTCTTCTGCAACAACAGCAAATCCTTTACCTGCTTCTCCTGCTCTTGCAGCTTCTATTGATGCATTCAATGATAAAAGGTTTGTATGGTTTGATATATCATTTATACTTCTCACAGATTCGTTAATTTTACTTATAACATTTAAAAGGTCATGTACACTTTGTTCCATATCTTTGGAGAAAGCCATCATTTCAACATTTTCTGCTTTTATACTGTCAAGAATTTCATTGCTTTTTACAGTTGTTTGATTCAAAGACACTATATCTTCTGAAATCTGGCTTATAGTTTGAGACAGTTCCGTATTTGCATCTATAATTTGAGCTGTGGAAGTTGAAATTTCTTCAGAAGAAGAAGCAACTTTCGAGAACATTTCGCTTAATTTGTCAGATGAATCTTTAATCTTATTGCCAAAAAAAGAAAGCCGAAGATCAAAATCACTTATCATAGTTGCAATATTAAAAACTCCTTTAAAAACATAGGCGGCCTTTTTATTTGCGCTTAGTTCAGTTGAGCCTTTAATTGATTTATCCTGCTTATTTTTCAGGTTTGATTTTCCTGAATTAATTGTATTATCCTTTAGTATTCCTTTAAAAAATGACATTAATTCATCTCCTTTATGAATGTAATATAATAGCAAGTCTAGCACTATATGGCCATTACTAATATATCATTGCTGCACGAAAGTTACAACAATTTTTGACAAAATATTTGATTTTTAGGTAAATTAATAATGGGCGAGCAAAATTGAATTGAAAGTATAGAGTAGAGGAGGATGAGACAAATAAATTTAAAATTTTCAGAAGACGATTTTAATCTGCCTATTTAAAGGTATATAAACAAAAGAAAAAAATTTTTAGTCTGATAGTTCGAAAGAATTATTAAACTAGTTAAAATGCAAATTATGCCTTATAAATAAGTTTGATTATTTTTTTAAATTATTTGTTTGGTTTAGCATGTTTGTTAAAATGTAATTGCGTATAATAAAAGGTACGATCAAAATTTCTAAACAATATAATAATTAATGAGCAATAGAAAATGCTGCAATTGTAGATTATTGTGCAAAGATCCGTGCATAAGCTAAATTATTATAGAAAGATAGTGGAATTTTATGTCGCAAAATAGATATTTTGCGACATATATTACTTTTTGAGCAGAGAGGAGGGTTTAAATTCACTAATTTTGATTATGGATTCAATTTTTTAATATTTTTCATTATCACTTTTTTAGCTATGCGCATTTCAATTTTGATACTAAATTAATTTACATTGCATAAATAAATTTTAAGGCAGATTATTTATAAACAGTTTTAGTATTAACTTGATTATTATTGTATTTACAATAATAATAGAAATTTTAAGCATATTTTTTATCGATAAATTTCTTCTCCAAAAATGAGGCCTTAAATTGCGTTTTAACGAAAGTTATTTTAATTATTGACTATTTACACCTGTGAATTTTTACCTGTGCTAATATTATTGCTTGCTTAAAATATTTAATTTAATTGTGTTTATATGTAGGCTATTTTAATAATGATTATCGCAGTTTGCCATAATATGCAATAATGGCTCTTGTGTTTTTATCTATTTAACTATATAATAGTTTTGCGACATTTTATATATTTGTTATACTTCTCTATCTAAAGCCTAATATAGTTAATAAAGAAAGAGAGATTTGAATGATTTATAATATTAAAAATAAAACTGAAAAGATATTGATATCTAGGCTATTGCAGCAGAATAATATTAACTTTCCTCTACCCTGCGGCGGTAACCATACCTGCGGCAAATGTAAGATTAAGGTTAAAGGTAAGCTCTCCTCTATTTCTGATTTAGAAAGAAAACTTTTAACTAAAGAAGAAGTTGAAACCGGAATAAGATTAGCCTGTATGACAACTGCCTATTCTGATATTGAAGTTGATATTGATGATTTGAAATCCTTTAAGATTTTAGATTCCGGAATTGCGGATAACTTTATAGCTGATTCTTTTCTTTCAAATTCAGAATATGGTTTAGCAATAGATATAGGAACAACCACTGTAGTTGCCTGCTTGTTAAAAGAAAGTAGAAATGAATTTCTTTCTGTAAAAAGTGAATTAAATATGCAGAGTATCTATGGTGCAGACGTTATTTCTAGGATAACATATTCAATCAACCATTCTAATTTAGAAGTAACTCAAACTATAGTATCGCAAATCAATAAAATGATTGAAACATTAACAAAAGAAAATAGAATTGGAACTAAAGATATAAAGTACGTTTCCATAACGGGAAATACTGCTATGATGCATTTTTTTACAGGCATGGACCCTAAGGGTATTGCTTATTATCCTTTTACCCCTGAAAGTTTGTTTGGAGGTTACATAGATAATGATTTCGGACTTAATTTGCCGAATAAATGTAAAATTTATATCCCGTACTGTATCAGTGCGTATATTGGTGCGGATTTAATGTGTTGTGTTCTTTCAAGTAATGTTATTGACCATATGGAAACTTCCATTATTGTTGATATAGGGACAAACGGTGAAATGGCGCTTTATAGAGATGGGACAATCAGTTGCTGCTCAACTGCTGCCGGTCCTGCTTTTGAAGGTGCAAATATTAAATTCGGTATGACAGCTTCAGATGGTGCTATATTTAAGGTATATTATGAACGGCGTTATGATTCAATACAGTTTGAAACAATTAATAATGTTCCGGCAGAAGGAATCTGCGGTTCAGGCTTAGTAGATGCGTTGGCTATTTTTTTAGACTTAAATATAATTGACTATACCGGAAGAATTTTAGCTGACGGCCATAGATTTGCAAAAAATATCATTTATAATAACGATGAAATTTGTTTTAAATTTGATGATACTGATGTTTATATAACTCAGAATGACGTAAGGCAGATGCAGCTGGCAAAAGGTGCGATAGCGGCGGGCATTGAAACTTTACTTTTTGAGAATAATGTTAAAGAAAATGATGTTAAAAGCTTTTTCATT
This sequence comes from Sedimentibacter sp., assembly GCA_018436705.1. GTDB lineage: Bacteria > Bacillota > Clostridia > Tissierellales > Sedimentibacteraceae > Sedimentibacter. The sequence goes on along the minus strand of JAHDLA010000004.1, from coordinate 224,768 downwards.
TGTGGAGGATTCGGAACATATTTAGACTTGAATTCTTCGGTAAAAATAGGGCTTTTGCCAAAGTGTGTTATTGACAGAGCTGTGTTGTTGGGAAATGGAGCCTTGGCAGGAGCTTCACGTATAATACTCGACAAAAGCAGCATTGAAAAAATTAATTTTATTAAAAATATGTGCAGCCATATAGAGCTGTCGTCAAATGAAGCTTTTATGAATAAATATATAAATCATATGAATTTTCACCAGTGGTAACTGATGTATTTTTATAAAAATTAAATTCTCAGAAATACTATTTTATTCGGAGGAAATATGTATATAAATTATAGCAGGCTGTGCCCTGCTCCGATGAGTGATTTTTTAGAGTACATGCTGTCTATCAAAGGCAGATCGGAAAAGACAGTAAGTGAATATTTTCTGGATCTAAGAACTTTTTACCGTTTCCTGGTGATACGGTACAAATTATGCTCAGAAAATAGTGAGTTTGACAATATTGATATAAATGTTATTACTCTTGATGTTTTAAAAAAGATAAGTATTATGGATTTGCATGCTTTTGTTGGATTTATAGACAGGGAGAGAAATAATTCAAATAGGACAAAGGCAAGAAAAATAGCATGTCTCCGCTCTTTTTTTAAATATTTATATTCCATAGTTAAACTGATTCCTTCAAATCCTGCCGTAGATTTGGAGACACCTAAAAAAAATAGCAGGCTTCCTGTAGCTCTCACATTGGACGAGTCAAAAAGCATGCTATCCTCTATTAAAGGATCAAATGAAAAACGTGACTATGCGATAATAATTTTGTTTTTAAACTGTGGGCTTCGTCTGTCAGAGCTTATCGGTATTAATACTGATAAGATCAAGGGAGACACATTGACTGTGGTTGGAAAAGGAAACAAGGAACGAACAATATATTTGAATGACATTTGTATAAAAGCAATAGAAGATTATCTTGCTGTCCGACCTGACGCAAAGCCTGGGCACGAAAATGCTTTATTTATAAGCAACCGCAGAACTAGGTTCACTCAAAGAGGCGTGCAACATATGGTTGAAAAATATTTAGCAGAGTCAGGTTTATCAGGTATGCATTACTCTCCACATAAGCTGCGTCACACTGCAGCAACACTAATGTATCAATATGGTCATGTTGATATTCGTACTCTTCAAGAACTCCTTGGGCATGAAAGTGTTTCCACAACTCAAATTTATACTCATATTGATAAAAAACAACTTCGCGATGCCGTTAAAATTAATCCTTTGAATGATGAAACTACATAGTTAATTTATCATAACATTAAATAATAAATGCACCATTAAGGTGCATTTATTATGATAAAAACACTAAGATTGGAGTAACTGGCATTTTGCCAGCATTACCTGCTTAGAGGGATTTTTATTATGTTGCCGGGGTATATGGAAGCATTTTTAATATTGTTAACTTTGGATATTTCATAAATAACCTGTCTTATTTCTTTATTATCAGCGTAATTAGATGCTATGGACCAAAGTGTATCTCCTTTAGAAATCTCTATGTAATCATATTGAGGTATATCTTTTGAATATGCATTAAATGTAGCACATGATGCAAAAACTAAGATGCTTATAAATAATATTGATATGAACATAAACCTTTTGAATTTTTTTATATCGGTTATTCTGTATTTATTGAATATTACCATAATCCACCTCGAACATATTTTCTATTTACATTCTAACAGAACAAAAGTTCGATGTCAACATATATTTTGCTTTTCTCAAACAAATGTTTGATTTATTTGATGTTGTATGTTAAAATATAGAAAAACAAAGAGGTGAAGCTATGAATTTTGAAGGCTTAAGCGATAAGCAAATTAAAATATTAAAATACATAAAAAATGAACTGAACCTGAGGGGCTATCCTCCATCCATACGTGAAATATGTAAAGCGGTAGGTTTGAGTTCCACTTCTTCCGTGCACGCACATCTTAATACATTAGAAGAAAAAGGATACATAAAAAAAGGAAATAATAAACGAAGAGCTTTAGAGCTGATAGATGTTGATGATATATGTTCTAATATGCCGAAAAAAGAAGTAATAAATGTTCCTATAATAGGAACCGTAACAGCAGGACAACCTATACTAGCTGTTGAAAATGTTGATGATTCCCTTCCTATTTCAATTGATTTTGTTGGGAACAAGGAATCTTTTGTGTTGAAGATAAAGGGCGAAAGTATGATTGAAGCGGGAATACTAAGCGGTGACTTTGTCATAGTAAATTCTCAAAATGCTGCTAAAAACGGAGATATCGTTGTTGCACTCATTGATGATGAGGCAACTGTAAAAACATTTTATAAAGAAAAGGATCATATAAGACTTCAACCGCAAAACAGTTTGATGGATCCAATTTTAGTTAAAGAAGCTCATATACTTGGGGTTGTAAAAGCAGTCGTAAGAAAATACTAATACCAAAAGAAGATAAGCTGCAAAAAAGCTTATCTTCTTTTTAAAATAACATTAACAGATGGTATTTTTATAATATTATATGATGGCTGGCAAGAATTATATTGATATGGTAGTAAACTCACAATATCAATCAGTGATTTAATACTTTGCTTAAAAAGTCCTTTGCTCGTTCTGTTCCGGGATTCTTAAAAAATATTTCAGGTGTTGATTCTTCAACAATTGTTCCATTATCCATAAATATTATTTTATCACATATATCTTTAGCAAATCCCATTTCATGAGTTACTATAACCATGGTCATTCCTGTTTCCGCAAGGGTTCTCATAACATCAAGCACTTCCTTAATCATTTCCGGGTCCAGAGCTGATGTTGGCTCATCAAACAGCATTAAAGAAGGATCCATTGCAAGAGATCTTGCGATTGCAACGCGCTGCTGTTGTCCTCCGGATAATTGTGACGGAAAAGAGTTGAATTTGTCACTAAGGCCTAGAGATGAAAGTATTTCTTTTCCTCTTTCGACTGCTTCTGGCTGCTTAATCTTTTTGACATTTACAGTTGCAAGAGTTACATTTTGCAATGCAGTTAAATGTGGATATAGGTTAAATGACTGAAATACAAACCCTATATTTTCTCTTATCTTATTAATATCAGATTTAGGAGAATGAACGCTGGTTCCGTTTACAAGTATTTCCCCTTCGCGTATTTTTTCAAGTGCATTTATAGTACGTATTAGTGTGCTTTTACCAGCTCCGCTGGGACCGATTAAAGCATAAACATTTTTCTCAGGGACTTCAAGGTTTATATTCTTCAGCACACGGTGCTTCCCATAATATTTTGATACATTTTTAATTGAAATCATTCTGCGTTCCTCCTGCTACATATTTCCGAACTTATATTTGTTTTCAAAATACTTTATTATTTTTGAAAGTGTAAAGGTCACGGTAAAGTACAGCAATGCTACAAAGGTCCATATTTCCATTGGCCTAAATGAAGTAGCAATTACATTTTTTGCTGTAAGTGTAAGCTCTACAACAGAAATTGTTGAAACCAGAGACGAGTCTTTTATCAATAGTATGAATTGTGACGCCATCGGCGGAAGAACTGTTCTTATAGCCTGTGGAAGTATTACAAGTTTCATAGCTTGTGTATAAGTCATTCCGGAGGATCTTGCAGCTTCCATTTGACCTTTTGGCACTGATTCTATCCCAGTACGTACTATTTCAGCTATGAATGCACTTGAAAATATGGCAAGACTAAGAGCTCCTGACAAATATGATCCAAGTTTAATTACTTGTCCGACACCGAAGTAAATCCATAATAAAAGAACAAGAAGCGGAACACCTCGTACTATTTCAACATATATGCTTGATAATCCGTAGACTACCTTATTTTTTGAAACTCTCATCAGTCCGAATAATATTCCGATAGGGATTGCCATAATTAGTGAAATGGCTGAAATTTGCATCGTATACAGTATTCCTTCAATTAATATATCTAAAAATCTGGGTATAACGGTCCAATTATAACTCATAGTACTCCTCCTTTACAAAAAAGTTTACTATTCTGCTATCAGTTAATAGTAAACTTTTTTAATAAGTTTATATAACAAAATATTTATTTTAGACTGTTATTCAGCCATATCATCAATCCAATCAGTTGTTTCTACCCATTTTTGGTAGGATTCTAGTTCTTTAGGATTTTTAAGGTATCCATAAAGGAATGCATTAAGCCAGTCAATTGATGCGGAATCTCCATATCTTACAGCTATTCCTAAGCTTTCTACAGACATTGAATTGTAAATTGCTCTTAATTTATCCGGCTGTTGAAGAACGAACATTTTTAAACCTATATCATCATAAACCATACCGTCTGCCTGTTCTTGGGCAACTGCCATGGCTGCTGTGTTTCCCCCTTCATAATCAACAATTTCAGCATTTTTAAATAGTTGTTTTGCAAGAAGCGCTCCTGTAGTACCTTGTCCTACGGCGATTTTTTTACCGGCTGTATCAAGGTCTTCCCAGGATTTTGTTGTTGTATCTGAAGCAGGCACTAGAAATGACTGGCTTATTTCAAAATATGGGTTTGCAAAGTTAACTGCAAGAGCACGGTCTCCTCTTATTGTCATTCCTGAAATTATCATATCAATTTCACCTGCTTGAAGTGCTCCTATCAGTGCTGAAAAATCGTATTGCTTAATTTCAAGCTCTACTCCCATTGCCTCAGCTATGGCATTCGCTGTGTCTATATCATATCCTATATAGTCTCCATTTGTATCTATCATTTCAAAAGGGAGATATCCCGGAGATGTGCCTACAACAAGCGTTCCTTTTTTTAGAACTTTATCAATAGTAGATTCTTGTGCGGTTACTGACGATGATGAATTATTTCCCGTACACCCAGACATTGAAAACACCAAAGCAATAATTATAATAGCCGATAATATTTTTTTCATTTTCTCTTCCTCCATTATTTTTTATAGTATAGGGCTGCGGTTTAGAAACACACTCATACAGTGTATTGAACCCCATCCTTTCATAATTTCATTCATTTTAACATCAATTACTTCTATTCCATTTTTTTCAAGTTTTTTTCTTGTGTTTGGACTTCCTGACGGCATGAGAATTTTTCCGGGTTCAAGTGCCACAACATTAGTGCACATATTAAGCTTTATTTCTTTGAGATCTGTGAGCTCAATAATATTAAAGCCTTTATCCAGCAACGGCTTGGCTACATCATATGGAACCTGCCAAGGAAATAATACAGCGGTTTTAATATCTACAAAATTTATTAGCCCATCCAGGTGAGCATGTCCGTATGGTATGCTCATATGAAGAAAATCCGTTACACCCATATTCTTTAACTCATTCATAACCTGTTCGGCACCTGACTTATTAGCTCTGGCACCTGTACCTATAATTACTGTATGTCTGTCGACCCATAAAGCACATGCTCCGTCAAAAAAACCATCTCCGTTAATAGTTTTTATAATAGGTACTCCTAATTTTGAGAGAGCTTCCGCAGCATATCTTTCTTCTCCTCTTCTGGCAGGAATTCCGGGCCTGCAGACGATGGCACCCTCAGGGGTCATTAATACAAGGTCGCGCATGTACAATGCATTTGGTTTGTCATCTCTTTGTCTTTCAACATAATGTACTCTTACACCGTTGTCACGATATATTTGAGCTAAGTTGTCTTGCTCTTCTCTTGCTATTTCCGGATTCATAGGAGCCTTCCAGCGAAAATGGCTGAAGTTTGTAATATTTACTATTTCTATTTCTTTGCCTGGTCGCCTCATTAAAACATCATTAAGCTTACCAACCTCAGAATCACAGTACCACTTTCCCCAGAGATCATCTATCTCCTCGGAAAATTTTGTTTCAGAAGGAAACCATCTTTCTCCCTGAATAATTAAATTGTCCATAAATTCACCTGCCTGTAAGTAATTTTGTTTAAATTTGCATATAAAACAGCAAAGACGCATAAGTATTAAACTTATAGCGCCTTTGCTGTTTTATATTTTCATATAATAATGCATAAAATTATATTTGTCAATAGATTTTATAAATTTTATTTTAAATTTTTATAAATTTGTAGTTATTTTATCCTTAATATCTTCATATTCCATAAGCTTTTGAAGGCATATCATTGCTCCAAGCTTTGCGTGGTCATAAAACAAGCCTCCTTGAATATAAACAATATATGGCGGCCTTATGGGCGCATCTGCACTTAATTCAATTGACGAACCAGACACAAACGCACCGGATGCCATTATAACCTTGTTTGTATATCCGGGCATATCCCATGGAACCGGCGATACGTGAGCATCAACGGGAGATGCAGCTTGTATCGCTTCGCAAACTTTTACTACCATGTCTTCATTATTAAATTTAATTGCTTGAATTATATCGCTTCTGCTATCATCTTGGGATGGAGTAACTTCAAAACCTAATGAGCTGAATAATTCACCAAAAAGCACAGCGCCTTTCAAGGCTTCTGATACTATGTGCGGTGCAAAAAAAAGCCCTTGTAGAGTGTTCCTTGTTGTTCCATATGTAAGGCCTATTTCGCGACCGACTCCCGGCGCTGTCAAACGGTTTGCAATCCTATCGATTACAGCCTTTTTGCCGACTACATACCCACCGGACAATGCAATGCCTCCTCCTGGATTTTTAATCAGTGAACCTACTACTACGTCTGCTCCAATATCTGACGGCTCAATTTTGCCTATAAATTCACCATAGCAGTTATCTACCATAATTAAAATATCTGGATAAACATTTCTTATTTGTTCTATGGCATTTTTGATCTTTTCCAGTGAAAGGGCTGGCCTAAAACTGTATCCTGTTGATCTTTGAATCATTAAAAGTTTTGTTTTCAGGCTTATTTCTTTAAGTGTCCCTTCCCAATCTATATCATTGTTATAGAGAGGAATTTCTTTATATATAACACCTGCTTCTTTCAAATTACAAGGCTCATTTCCTTCTTCTCCAAGTACTGTAAGCATTGTATCATATGGACGCCCTGATATTGCTATTACTTCGTCTCCAAAGCCCAGCAATGACGAAAGTGTCAGATACAAAGCATGGGTTCCGGATGCAATTGACGGCCTTACCAGCGCATCTTCTGTGTGAAAAACAGAAGCAAATATTTTCTCTGCCTTTTCTCTGCCTGGATCATCATAACCATAGCCTGTATTCCAGTAGAAGTTAGTGTAGTCAAGCTTATGCTCCTGCATTGCATTGATTACCTTGTACTGGTTGTATTCTCTTGTTTGTTCAATTTTTTCAAAATATTGTTTTTTAACTACTTGTTCAATTTTCTCAACATAGTCAAAAACAGGTTTGCTTACGTCAAACTGTTTACATAATATATTTTCTGTCAACATATTACTCCTCTATTGTCTCATTACTAAATAATCTAACCTTTTTAAAAGGCAGTATAGATGTTATTGAATGCTTATAAACAAGCTGCTGTCCTTTTTCAGTCTCAACAAATACAACATAATTGTCAAAGCCTATAACTGTTCCTATAAGTTTATAGCCGTTGTTTAAAAAAATTGTAATGGTTATTTTTTCTTTCCTCACATTGTTTAAAAACGAATCCTGTAAATTAATAGTGTTCATTTTATCCTCCTAATATTATAGGTTTTATGTGTTCAAAAATATTATCTATAGTCATGTCTATTTTGTCAGTATTGGCAATGTCAAACCATTTTACATTGCTGTCTCTTAAAAACCAGGTGTATTGTCTTTTAGCAAACCTTCTGGTATTTCGTTTAAGTATATCTATCGCTTCATCTAGATTTACGTTTCCGTCAAGATAGTCTATTATTTCCTTATATCCTATTCCCCGCATGGATACGAGGTTTTCATGATATCCCTTGCTCAGCAAATCTTTAACCTCATCAATTAATCCTTGTGCAATCATTTTATCTACACGATGATTTATTCTATCATACAGAATTTTTCTATCCATACTCAGTCCAACAAGAATACATTCATACTTGCTGCTGGGTTTTCTTATATCAGTATTAAGTTCTGAGAATTTAGTACCGGTTAAATCATAGACTTCTAGAGCTCTTATAACCCTTTTTACATTATTCTTATGAATTTTTGCAGCCGCCTCCGGATCAATTTTCTGAAGTTTTTCATATAGGGCTTCCTGCCCGTGTTCCATGTGGTAATAGTTATAGTAATCTCTCAATTTCTTATTAGATTTTGCATTCCCGAAGTCCAAGTCATATATAAGAGAATTAACATACAATCCGCTTCCGCCTACTATGACAGGTGTTTTGCCGTTTAAATGCATCTCATCGATTATTTTTTCTGAATCTGTTTTGAAATCAGATACTGAATAGTTTACATCAGGTGACACAATGTCAATCATGTGATGTTTTATCCCCTGCATCTCACTAACATTGATTTTAGCTGTACCTATGTCCATTCCTTTGTAAATCTGCATTGAATCGGCGGATACTATTTCAGCATCTAATCTTTTTGCCAGTTCAATAGATACATATGTTTTTCCTACAGCAGTAGGTCCTACAATAACTATTATTTTATTATCCATTTATTTAGCTTTCCTTTATTAATTTTGTATTCTTTCAAATAATTTTTCGATTTCATACTTGGTCATTTTTATTATCACTGGACGCCCGTGAGGGCAAGTGTATGGATTCTCGGTCTTATTCAGTTCATTCATAAGAGCATTCACTTCTTGAATATGAAGTTTATCACCTGCTTTCACCGATTTAACACATGCGTTTTTTATTATTTTGTCCAGTTCAAGATCCGCTTTTGTATGGTTAACATTTTTTAGCGAATCCAGTATTGTATAGAAAATTTCTCTTATATTTGTATCCTTAAATATAATCGGTATGTTATTTATAATAACAGAATTAGTTCCAAAATTTTCTATAGAAAAACCAAGTTTTTCAAATGTTTCGTTATTATTTGCTGTAATGTGATAGTCTTCATACGACAAATTAATTACCTCAGGTACCAGCATTTCCTGTTTTAAAATTTTTTGTGAATTAAATTGATTTAGAAATTTTTCATAATTGATTCTTTCATGGGCGGCATGCTGGTCTATCATATACATATCTGTTTTTTCGTAGTTTTCACATATTATGTATGTATTCATCAAGATACCTACGATTGTTAGTTCTGGGAATTTTCGTTCGTCTTTTTTTATTTCAATGAAGCTTTGCTGTACAGGTTCCTGGGTTTCTTCGTTATTATCTGGCGAAGTTTCTTTATCATCAAGGGTTTCTCCTAAACTGTCAGGAATTTTCTTTTTTTCCTCTGATGTCTCAATTTCTATTGCCTCTTCAAATATGTTTGAGGAATTACCTTCATTAAGGCTTATTTCAGTAAGTTTTATATTGCTGTAATCCTCGGAACTTATTTCTTCAGAAAAATTACTCTTATTATAGTTAGCAGAATAATTATTCCTATTTTCAAATATTGAAGAATGAGATTTATAGCTATTGTTTGATGTATAATCATGCACTATTGTTTCTTTTTTAACTTCTTTGATTATATTATTTGAATGAAGAGTTGCGAATATTGCTCTTTTTATCTCATTTAGAGTAAAATCTTCATTGCGGAATCTAATTTCTGTCTTTGCCGGATGAACATTAACGTCAACCACTTCAGGGTCTATTTCTATGTTTAAAAAACATGCAGGATATTTATTTTTTGGAAGAAGCGTATTATAGGCAGCTTCTATAAAATAATTCATTCTTTTATGCTTTATATATCTTCCGTTCACAAATACTATCTGCAGTTTTCTGTTGCCTCTGTAATAATTCAGATTTGTTGTAAAACCTGTAATTTTAAGTGTGCTGCTCTCATATGCTACCTTAAGAAGAGAAGTATATAAATCTCTTTCATACAGGCTCGATATTGTATTTAAAAAATTATCGGTTTTTGGTGTCCTAAAGGCAACATTGTTATTGTTGATGTACTTAAAAGAAATATTTTTTTTACTTAATGCAAGAGACACTACTATTTCATTTATTTTTGAGCTTTCTGCTGCGTCACTCTTTAAAAACTTTTTTCTTGCGGGAATATTATAAAAAAGTTCTTTTACTGTAATTGTTGTGCCAACCGGACATCCTATATCCTCTTTTGATATAATATTTCCACCATCAATTGTTATTTTTGTTCCAAGTAAATCATCAGTCGTTCGGGTAATCATCTCAACAATCGATACAGCCGCAATGCTTGCCAAAGCTTCCCCGCGGAATCCTAATGTATTAAGTGTGTTTAAATCATCTGAAGATATAATTTTACTCGTACAATGTCTCTTAAAAGCATCTTCCACTTGACTGCTTTCTATACCTTTGCCGTTATCTGTTACTCGTATCAGATTTTTACCGCCACTTTTTACTTCAACTATTATTTCGTCAGCATCTGCATCTATGGAATTTTCAACTAATTCTTTAACTATTGACCTAGGGCTTTCGATGACTTCACCGGCAGCTATTTTATTTATTGTTTCATTATCTAATAAATGAATTCCAGACATATGACACCTCCTTAAATGTGTTTGGCTTTTTCAATCAGCTCGTTTAAAAGAGTAAAAGCCTTTACAGGAGTTATATTATTAATATCAATATTCTTGATAGCTTCAGTCAAATCTTTGTACTCTTTATTTAGGCTTTTTTCAATAGGATCGGCCTGAAACATGGAAACCTGAAAATTATCTGTAATACGGTTCTTTTTCTTTTTTGTAAATGGTTTATTAATATCACTGTCGTCAAGCTGAGTTAATATTTCTTTTGCTCTTGCAACAACTTCATCCGGAAGTCCAGCAAGATTTGCAACCTGTATGCCATAGCTTCGATCTACGCTTCCTTCTGCTATTTTTCTCAAAAATATTATTTTGTCATCAGATTCCTTTATGAGGATTCTATAATTTTTAACACTTTTTAATTTGCTTTCTAACTCTGAAAGTTCATGGTAATGTGTAGCAAACAAAGTTTTTGCCTTAATTTTTTTTGTTATGTATTCTACAACACTCCATGCAATGCTCAATCCGTCATAGGTGCTTGTACCTCTTCCTATTTCATCTAAAATAAGAAGGCTGTTTTCCGATGCATTATTCAGTATGTTAGAAACTTCGCTCATTTCTACCATAAACGTACTTTGTCCCTGTGACAAATCATCAGATGCGCCGACGCGTGTAAAGATCTTATCTAATATGCATATTTCAGCTTTTTTAGCAGGAACAAAGCTTCCTATGTGGGATAGAAGTGCAATTAGCGCTACCTGCCTCATATACGTTGATTTTCCTGCCATGTTAGGCCCTGTAATGATGGACATTCTGTGCTCGCTCCCATCAATATAAGTATCATTAGGAACAAACATTTCATTTTTCATAATTTTTTCAATTACAGGATGTCTTCCGTCAGTTATTTTTATGTAGCCCTTACTATTCATCTCCGGCCTGTTGTAGTTATTTTTAACTGCTGATATATAGAGAGAATTTAAAGTATCAATAACTGCAATGCTGTAAGCAGTCTGCTGTATTCTGATTACCTGTTCCTTTACATGCTGCCTTATTTGCAAAAACAGCTCATACTCAAGCTTCATCATTTGTTCGTCAGCATTCAGAACTTTAGCTTCCATTTCTTTCAACTCCGGTGTAACATATCTTTCACAGTTAGACAGCGTCTGCTTTCTTATATAATTGTCCGGAACAAGGTTCAAATAAGATTTTGTTACCTCCAGGTAGTAGCCGAAGACCTTTGTATAACCTATCTTTAAATTTTTGATACCGGTGTCTTCTCTTTCTCTGTTTTGTAGTTCAGAAATCCAGTTCTTGCCGTTTACAGTTACTTCGCGTATTTCATCAAGCTCAGCATTATATCCTGTTTTAATAATACTGCCTTCCTTTACTGACAGAGGAGGGTCATCAACTATTGATTTGTCAATTAACTGGTATAGTTCCTCCAAGGTGTCGAAACCTTCATGAATATCTTTAAACATTTTTGATTTTAGAACTGATATTTCTTGTTTAAGATCCGGAAGGTTTGAAATAGATTGTTTCAGAGCGTTTAAATCTCTGCCGTTGCAGTTTCCATACACTATTCTGCTTATGAGCCTTTCGATATCATAAATTGTTTTCAAATATTCTTTAATGTTATTGGATACCATTACATTGTTATAGAGCTCTTCCACAGCATCTAATCTGTTATTAATTATATTAATGTTTTTAAGAGGCTCTTCAATCCATTTTTTCAGCTGTCGTCCGCCCATTGCAGTACTTGTATAGTCAAGCACATTATAAAGAGTACCTGGTCCTTTTTTGCCTCTGACAGTTTCAGTAAGCTCAAGATTTTTTCGAGTGCTTGAATCAAGGTACAAATATTCTCCTACACTATAAAAATGAAGCTTATTCAATTGCTCCAGAGAAGTTTTTTGTGTTTTGTATAAATAGCTGATAAGCATTCCAAGAGCCATAACTGCATAATCATTGTCAGAAAGGCCGAAAGAGTCCAAAGATATTACATTAAAATGATTTAATATGACTGACTTATATTCGTTGTAGCTCAAAATGTCTGCGCAGCTCAACATGGAATCTATTGCATCAATGCCTGTAAATTTGTTTGATACTATTTCTGAAGGGTTAATTTTAAGTATTTCTTCTTTTAGTAAATTGTATCTTTTATTGTTGTCTATATCAAAATCATTCAAGCTTATGTTTTCAGTTACATACAAATCGCCGGTAGAAATATCTGCATAGCACATACCGAAGCCCTTATCTATATATGTACAACAAAGATAATTATTGCTTTTTTCATCAAGCATGTTCTGGTCTATTATTGTTCCAGGAGTAATTATTCTGACAACATCTCTTTTTACAATCCCTTTTGCTTGGGAGGGATCTTCCATCTGTTCACATATAGCAACTTTGTATCCACTTTCAATAAGCTTTGGAATGTAGCTGTCTACTGCATGGTGAGGCACTCCGCACATTGGAGCTCGCTCCTTCTGTCCGCATTCACGCCCTGTAAGTGCAATCTCCAAAACCTTGGATGCAGTCAATGCATCATCAAAGAACATTTCATAAAAATCACCGAGCCTGTACAAAAGTATGCAATCAGGATATTGCTCCTTAATGCTCAAATACTGTTCCATCATTGGTGTATATTTTGCCATAATACTGCTCCCTTATTTATACAGGATTTGTGCTACAACACAAATCCCGCAAGCTTTAATCAGATGTTTCGCCTTCCATATGGAAGGTCTTTACATTTGTAATTTTAACGTTAACTATTTGACCAATCATTTCTTTATTGCCTTTAAAATGAACCAATCTAAAATGTTCCGTTCTGCCGGTAAGAAAATTTTTACTATTTTTGCTGACAGATTCAACTAAAACGGGATAAATTTTTCCTATGCATTGAGAATTTTTTTCAAGCACAATAGGATAAAGTGTATCCAGCAGCTTGTTAAAGCGTCGGTGCTTTATGCTGTCATGTATCTGGTCATTCATTTCGGCAGCCTTAGTACCTTCTCTTACAGAATATAGAAATGTAAATGCCGAATCATACTGTACCTTTTTTACAACATCAACAGTTTCTTCAAAATCCTGTTCAGTTTCTCCGGGGAAGCCTACAATTATATCGGTAGTAATTGCAACGTCAGGAATTTCCGTTTTTAGCTTTTCTACAAGATTTAAATAATGCTCTTTAGTATATTTGCGGTTCATCCTTTTCAAAACTACGTTGCTTCCCGATTGTATCGGTAGATGTACATGGTTACAAATTTTCTTGCATTCCTTTATGACTTTTATTAAATCATCTGTCAAATCCTTTGGATGAGATGTCATAAATCGAATTCTTTCTATGCCGTCGATATTATTTAATTCATATAGAAGCTCTGCAAATGTAAAGGGATTATTAAGGGTAAGCCCGTAAGAATTAACATTTTGACCGAGAAGTGTAATTTCCTTACAGCCATCAACTGCTAAAGCCTTAACTTCATTAATAATTTCTCCCGGCTCACGGCTTTTTTCCCTACCTCTAACATACGGAACTACGCAGTAGGTACAAAAATTATTGCAGCCATAAGTTATGTTAACAAGAGCTTTATATTTATATTTCCTTGTCTTTGGCATATTTTCATATATTAAATCAGAATTTTCTATAATGTCTACACTTTTTTTCTTATTTATCTCAGCGTCATAAATCAATACAGGAAGCTCTTGAATGGTATTAGTGCCAAATATAATATCAACAAATGAGAATTGTTTTAGGAGTTTCTGTCTTATTTCCTCTTTTTGCATCATGCAGCCGCACACGGCAACAAGCATGTTTTCTCTGCTCCTTTTTAATCCTTTTATTTCTCCGAGCTTGCCAAAAACTTTCAGTTCAGCGTTTTCTCTTATAAGACATGTATTTAATATAACCAGATCAGCATTTTTCTCATCAGACGTTTCTTCATATCCGATTGAAGTTAGCATACCCGCTATTTTTTCTGAATCATGCTCATTCATCTGGCATCCATAGGTTAAAATATTATATGTTTTTTTCTTTCCGTTCATAATAAAGAACTGCTCATTGTTATTTCTTAGTTCAATTATTCTATCGCTTGAAAGCTTTGTATATTCGGTATTTACTGCATCTATATTATTTTTGCTCATATTTCTCCAACTTTCTGTTTTAACATTGTTATATCTTGAGTATTATATCATTTTACTGCTTTTTGTTCAATAAAAAAATGGTATTGCAAATATTTGTTCGAAAAATTGAGCAAATAAAAATATATGTAAAGAAAATAAAAGCAGCAAATAAAGGTAATTTTATAAGCTGCTTTTAGAGGGGTATAATTAGTTAAATTGATTATCTGTCAATACTATGCAATAAGCATTCCCAAGTTGTATATAACAAAGGCTGCAACATATGCTGTGAGCATTTGTACACCAACAGCCGCCCCTGTTGCTTTCCAAGTTTTCAGCTCTCTTTTCATAGCTCCTACCGCTGCAAAACATGGCATGCAAAGGAGATTAAATACCATGTACGCATATGCTGCAGCATCCGTTTTAATATCATTCTTCATAGATACAAGAGCATTTTCATCTGCTCCTTCAAATAATATTACTTCAGAGTAAATGTCAAAAGCTGCTTCTGGATCGTATTCTCCGCCTTCAAAACCCAGTTCTTCCAATTCATCGCTGCTGTAATGCGAAAAATATTCTTCCAGGTATTCAGGAGTTACATCATCATCATACAACTGTGCAAATGTAACGACAACCATTTCTTTTGCAATCCAGCCAGTTACAACGCCAACCGTCGGTCGCCATTCGCCGAATCCCAGTGGTTTGAAAATTGGGGCAATTGCGCCACCGGCAGATGCAAGAAAGCTTTCATCCATTTCTGCCATAACGCTTTGATCTTCATTGTTTTCAGCATTAACACCGTTAAATGAATTTGCGTTAAAGTTGCTTAATGCCCATATGAATATGGTTGATATGAAAATAACGGTTCCTGCCTTTATTGCAAATCCTTTAACTTTTTCCCATCCATGGATTGCAATACTTTTTAGGGTTGGAAATCTGTACTTTGGCAGCTCCATAACAAAATTTGAAGCAGAAGATTTATAAACAAGTTTATTTATTATAAGAGATACAATAATAGCAACCAATATACTGAGCATGTAAAGAGAGTAAGTTATTAGGGTTTTATTTCCTCCTACAAAGAAAGTAGAAACAAACATTGCAAAAATCGGAAGTTTTGCTCCGCAAGGCATAAATCCCGTAATAATTGTTGTGATTTTTCTGTCCTTTTCAGTATCCAGCGTCCTTGTTGCCATAATAGCTGGAACACCGCATCCAAATCCCATCAGAAGAGGGATGAAAGACCTTCCAGAGAGTCCGAATTTACGAAAAATTCTATCCATTACGAATGCAATTCTGGCCATGTATCCGCAGTCTTCAAGAAAAGAAATCAATATATAAAGCACCAGAACCAAAGGAATAAAACCTACGATAGCACCAAGTCCTTCTACTATACCATCCATTACGAGAGAATAGACCCAAGGTGAGGCATTTGATACCAGTACATCCATGCCTGCTGCAACGTAGCCCCATAATGTTTCCGCAACTCCTGCCAGCCAAATTCCGGGACTGGGCAAGCCCTCAACAAACAAAAAGCTTTCACTAAATGTTGTTGCAAACATTAAATACATAACGACTGCAAATATTGGGAGTGCCAGGAAACGGTTTGTCAAAATCTTATCTAGTTTGTCTGATTTTGTTTCCACATGAACAGACTTTGACTTTACAACAGTTTCTTTTACAATTTTTGTAATATACTTATACCTCAAATCAGCTATTCTTGCTTCCGTATCTCCGTCTGCATATTGTTCAGCTTCTTTTAAAATCACTTCTGCTGCAGCTTTTTGAGCTTCTGAAAGTTCACCTGTTATAATTTCGTCATTTTCAACAATTTTTATGGCCTTCCAATATATTTGTGTATTTTTTTCTATAGCATCAGCTCGTTTTTCAATCCCTTCAGAATCGTAAAGTATTTCATAAACTGCATCTATTGCCGAATTTATATTATCATCAAATAATTTCAAATCATTTGCAGAGGTATTGTCTTTTGCAACTGAAATTGCCGCTTCCATCAGTTCATCTATGCCTTTTCCTTTTTTTGCAACTATAGGAATTACGGGTACTCCAAAGATTTCTGAAAGTTTTTTACAGTCTATCTTCATTCCGATTGCATCAACTTCATCCATCATATTCATTGCAATAACCATTGGTATTTTAGTTTCGATTATCTGCATTGTAAGGTAAAGATTTCTCTCGATATTTGTGCCGTCCACTATGTTAATTACTACATCAGGTTTGTTTTTAACAATGTAGTCTCGAGCAATAATTTCTTCAGCCGAATACGGTGATAAAGAATAGGTACCAGGCAGGTCCAGAATATTTATTTCCTTTCTTTTTTTATAGTTACCTTCTTTTTTATCGACTGTTACACCCGGCCAGTTTCCCACATGCTGCCTAGAACCGGTAAGTTCATTAAAAAGTGTTGTCTTCCCACTGTTTGGGTTGCCGGCAAGCGCGATTGTATAATCCATAACGTCCTCCTTGTTTATTAAATAACATTAAACTCCAAAATATGCCTATTAAATTTCCACCAGTATATTTTGCGCTTCATTCTTTCTTAAACTCAACTCATATCCACGTATATTTACTTCGATTGGATCTCCCAAAGGTGCAACCTTAATTACTTTTATTGATGTACCGGGAGTCACTCCCATATCCATGAGTCGCTTCCTCATGGGCCCTTTCTCACCTATACTTGTGACAGTTCCAAATTGGCCTGGCCTTAAATCTCTCAATTTCATTTCTTCCTCCTTATTTAACCATAATTAATGAAGCTAATCCTTTGTTAAGAGCAACTTTAACTCCCTTTACTAATAAGATCAGTCCGCCTTGATTTTCTCCTACTACCTGAACCTTTTCACCTTTAACCAGTCCCATATCCTGCAGGCGGCGTTTCATATCATCCTTTCCTCTGTAACCGAGCACTTCTTTTACATCCCCTAATGCAACCATGGCTAACGACATAACTACCTCCTAAAAGTTAATGATAATGATTATCAATCTCATAGTTAGTATATTCTAACTCAATGCTGTTGTCAATAGTATAATTAAGAATCATTATTAATTATTTTAATTTTTTATATAACATTTAAAGAACAATAAAAATATATTGTCATATTATAGTAATAGGAATAAATTCCTCCTTTAGAATCAAAGGATAAACAAACTAAAATTATAAGGGAGTTTGATTTATATGCTTTTCAATAGAAATTGCAGATGTGGAGAAAAAATTATTCAGCATGTACACGATGCGCAAGGATATACGAACCTGGCAGGACAAAGAGGATGCTGTCACAAACATTGTTTTAATGCTGCAACAGGACTAGCAATTCCCTGCGGAAACAGCCATGTACATGAAGTTTACTTTGTTACGGATATAATAGAATGCCATTGCCATAAAATTTGCGGAAAAACCGGACCTGCGATTCAAACAGGATGTGGCAACCACATACACCTTATAGAAGGATGTACGACCACTAACGATTGTCACAGGCACGGGGTTAATGTTGCCACAGGCATTGAAGAATATATAGAGTGTTAAAACGAGCGGAAAGCGTTGCTTTCCGCTTTATATATAAAAAAAACTTTATATTTTTGCTCAGATGATGTAAAATAACTAGAAGATTAGAAATTAGGAAGGAACATGAATGAATAATATAGATTTAATTAATAAAAGAAGAATTTTTGGAATCATTTCTCACCCTGATGCAGGTAAAACAACATTGACTGAAAAGTTGCTGCTTCACGGAGGTGCTATTCGTGAGGCGGGCACTGTTAGAGCGAGAAAAAATTCTAAATTTGCTAAATCTGATTGGATGGAGATTGAAAAACAGAGAGGCATTTCTGTTACATCTTCTGTAATGCAGTTTGAATATAATGATAAAGTTATTTCAATAATGGATACTCCTGGCCATAATGATTTTGGAGAGGACACTTACCGAATACTGACTTCAGTTGACAGCGCGGTTATGGTTATAGATGCTGCTAAAGGTATAGAGGCTCAGACAAAAAAACTGTTCCAAGTTTGTAGCATGAGAGGCATTCCTATTTTTACGTTTATTAATAAGCTTGATCGAGAATCAAAAGACCCTTTAGAACTTATGCAGGAGCTTGAAGACGTTTTAGGGCTTCTTTCAGTGGCAGTTACATGGCCAATAGGTTGTGGAAAGGAATTTGAAGGAGTATATGACAGATTAAGAAACTCTGTCTATCTTTTCAAGAAAAAAGAAGTAATCCATCTAGATGAGGACGGAGTTAATTCAAGCAAGCTTGAAGAGTATATAAGTCCTTCTAATCTTGAAAATTTGAGATACGCAATAGAGCTTCTTGACGGAGCTGGTAATGAATTTAATATTGAACAAGTTCAGAACGGAAAACTTTCTCCCGTTTTTTTTGGCTCTGCTCTTGGAGATTTTGGAGTAACAGAGTTTTTGGAGCACTTCCTTCAAATGTCGCCTCCTCCGTCATCAAGAAAAACAACAAATGGTATTATTAAGCCTACAGATGAGGCTTTTACAGGATTTGTATTTAAAATTCAGGCGAATATGGACCCAAATCATCGCGATCGTCTCGCCTTTCTCAGAATATGTTCTGGAACATTTGTGCGAGGAATGAATATAACTCTTACAAGGACAGGAAAGCAAATGAAGCTTAGTCAGTCTACGCATTTAATGGCTAATGAGAGAGAAACAGTTGACACTGCTTATGCCGGAGACGTTATCGGAATATATGATTCTGGTAATTTTCAAATTGGAGACACCTTAACAAATGGCAAGGAAAAAATATTTTTTGAGCCGCTTCCTACTTTTCCTCCGGAATTTTTCTGCAGAGTAAGCGCCAAAAATTCACTTAAGGGGAAAAATTTCCAGAAGGGTGTTGAGCAATTGGCCCAAGAAGGTGCAATTCAAGTTTACAGAAATGAATATAATGAAGTAATAATAGGTGCTGTTGGAGTTCTTCAGTTCGATGTTTTTCAATACAGGCTGACTAATGAATATAACACTGAAATTCGTATGGAAAATATAGAATTTTCTGTTGCCAGATGGGTTAAGGCAGATAATCCGGATACCTTGAAAAAATATCAGAATACAAGATGCATGCTTGTATTTGATCACTACGACAGACCTGTTCTTCTGTTTACAAATCAATATGCTTTGAGAAGTTTCCAGGACAGAAACGAAAATGTTGAGTTAGTTGAAGCTCTTGATATAATTGATGAAATAGAGAATCAATAAAAAATGGCCACCGTTGGGTTGATAGAATTCGGTGGCCATTTTTTTTATGCAGGTTGTTTTTGCGTAACGACTAAAAGATATTTTAAATATCTAATAAGTACATATACAGTCAGTACAACGGCAATTGTTTCTTGAGCTTTAATAATATATATAAGCCATGATACAGGATTACCTGATTTAATAAAGAATCCATTTGTAAGCTTAATTGCTATTCCGCTTATGATCATTGGGAATGTAAATGCGGAGTAACTGGGATAGAATTTTAACTTAAGAAGTTTTGGAAGAATTGCCAGTGCAACGGCATACATTATAAGAGACAGTGACGTAAGCAGCAATACAATTTCCATTTGTTTTGTTTCAAACACATTTATATAGCCGGCAAGAAGCAGGCTTGCCGGTGCCGCAAAAATTATGAGCGTGGGAAGAGTGGGTTCAGGCATTTCTTTTATCTTTACTATTCTGTAAAGTACTACCGGAAGCAAAGCAAAATATGTTACAAATCCAAACCAAAATGCTGCTTGTCCGACAGTATGCATATTAAATGCGGGCGCTGTTAAACTCGCAACTACTATACCCACGTACACAACGAACCAGGATGGAAACACCTGCTTTATTTTAAAATTTATGATAAATTTCATGCTGAACCATATTATAAGAGCAATGTGAAGAACAACTCCTATAACCCATAATAATAAAGCTAACGGTTGTGACATGGGTTTAATGTATGTTGCAAGCAACATTGCTGCCATTGAAAATGTTGGAAAAACGCTTGCTGTAACGGGATTTTGAAGATTTTCCCTAATTCCGTCTTTAAATCTAAAGATTTTAATAAGCATTAAAGAAAATAATATTGCGGAGATAAACCCAAATATATTGCGATAGATTTCTCCATAAGATTGTACAAGGTTTCCCACTGACGCTAAACCAAGTATTAACCCTGTTATGGGAACAGGATATTTTTTTAATATTACATTCATCTCAACCTCCAAATAATAAAATTCAAGTAATTAATTATAGCATAAAAAACGTAATATATTTATCAATTAAAATTATAATCTGTGCTCTGAACATGAAAGTAATTTATTGGCAATTTTAATTGCAACAGGATATAATTATAATGAGGTTATAGTAATTATATGGAGGTTAAAATGACATTAGTTAATACTGCGGATTATACAAAGGAAAAATTGTTGGACAAGGTACAGGAAGATGCGGAACAGCTTTTTAGAAGCGGAACTTATTTTTGCAGTGAGGCGGTTTTACAAACCATAAATGAACTACTGGGTATGCCTTACGATGCAAATATTGTTAAACTTGCAAGCGGATTTCCTATTGGATTGGGAAAGGCACAATGTCTTTGTGGAGCAGTTTCAGGCGGTCAGATGGCACTGGGTATAGTATATGGCAGAGTTGAAGGTGAACCCATGCAGGATAAAATGTTTGAAAAAGCAAAAAAACTTCATGATTTTATAAAGGATGAATATAAATCACTATGTTGCAGAGTTATAACCAGAGAATGGCAGGGAGATAATTTTAAAAGTCCTGAAAGAAAAAATCACTGCATAACGATTACGGGAAGAGTTGCAAGATGGGTAGCAAACGAGCTTGTTGAAGACGGAAAAATTAAAGTTAATTAATATAATAAAACCAGAGATTGATCTCTGGTTTTATATTTTGTTCTATGCAAGAAGATCTTTTGAAGTATGCTGAAGCTTGTTGCACCATTTGCCGCATCTATCACCAAAATACCCTATTATGTTATTATTTTCAAATATTTTCACTACTTCACAACTGTTTGAACATCCTTCACATTCCATACTTCTTGAAAAAATATTTTTATCTGCAAGCTCAAATCCTCTGAAATTTGTTTTGCCTGATTTTTCTGCGGCGAACTTTGCCATGATGGCGGCACCGATAGCTCCCATCATGTTGTAATGTTCGGGAACAAAAATCTCAAATCCTAAAGCATTTTCGAATGATGCCTTCATTCCTCTGTTAGCGGCTACCCCGCCTTGAAACAGAACTTTTGGAAATATTGCTTTTCCTTTTGCTATGTTATTCAAATAATTTCTTACAAGCGCATCGCACAATCCTCTTATTATCTCCGGCTGATTGTAACCTAGCTGCTGTTTATGTATCATATCTGACTCTGCAAATACAGCGCATCTCCCCGCTATCCTGACAGAGGAAGTTGCTCTTAAAGCATATTCTCCGAATTCTTCTATATTTATATCAAGTCTTTCGGCCTGCCGGTCAAGGAACGATCCTGTTCCTGCTGCGCATACCGTGTTCATAGCAAAATCAGAAATAATACCGTTATTGAGAAGTATTATTTTTGAATCCTGTCCACCTATTTCAATTATAGTTCTTACGTCTTTATAGGTTTCCAAGGCAGCAGTTGCATGAGCTGTAATTTCATTTTTAGCTGCATCGGCTCCTATTATGGAAGCTGCAATTGCTCTGCCACTGCCTGTTGTTCCTGCTGCGGCTATATCATCTTTATGATATTTATTTTTTAATATTTTAAATCCATCCTGAATTGCTTTAATAGGGTTGCCTTTTGTTCTAAGGTATACTTTTTCTGTTACATTAAGGTTCTCATCCATCATAACGAGATCGGTACTTACTGATCCGACATCAACACCCAGATAGTGCATTTTTTCTTCTCCTTTCAAGTAAATCTATAAAAGCCTCCATTCTTGTTATATAACCCGCTTCTCCGTCCATGTCATCTACGATCAATGACATTACAGGAAAATCCAAATCCTTTGAAATTGTTGGAAGAATTGCTTTGCTGACAATTTCCGGCATGCAGCCCATAGGTAAAATTTGTATTGCCCCGTCAAATCCATTTTTGCTGGCGGTTACGGCTTCACCTATACATTCAACTGCATGTCCGCCTATGCCTATAGGTATATATTTTTTGGCGTTTTTACGTATTTTTACTGAGTTTATTTTTAAAGGACTAAGAGCAGCATTTTTAACCCACCAGCTTGGAGTAAGCTTTCTGCTCGAGGAAACTCCGTAATCCATAAGTTTTTCTTCTATATAAAAATTTGAATAAGGTTCAATTATAGTGTAAATTTCTCCGATAATTGCTATTTTTAAAGGATTTTTATTTATATCGACGGATAAGTGATTTAATTTTTGCTTATATTGATTCATAATTTTTATCATGCTGTAAGCATTATCACATTCCAACGTGTCTTTTCTGCATTCTATAAGAAGGTTTTTGCATTCTCCTTTGTTTCTTTCAAATCCAGCATACATATGGGCTGTTTCCTCAATTTCATCCATTAAATTTAATACCTTTAATGCATTTAATAAGGCATTTATTTTTTGAATAGTATTTTTTTTGCTTTCAGATGATATTTTATGGATTCTTCTATGGAGTTCCATCATTCCTATATCTTTTGGATAATCAATAACAATAAAATTCATATTATAGCCCATACTTTTCAATAAATTCATTTGGAGCTCACAATATTCTCCGAACCTGCATGGCCCGCAGCTTCCTGCCAAAATTATAGTATCAGCTCCCTTTTCAATAGCATGGATATAATTCCCTATCATTAGCTTAAAAGGCAGGCATATTTCTTCGGGTGAATGAAGTGAGCCTATATCCAAGTCTGTTTTGCTGCATTTTGGAGGAATAACATATTCTATCCCTAAACCTTCAAACAGAGCCTTGGCTGCAATATATATATTACCCATTTGTGGGAATGTTGCTTTCATGTTGGGTTCTCCTTTCGAGCATATCGCTGAATGCTTCTATTCTTGTATCAATGCCTGCTTCGCCTGTGTGCTCGTCAACCTTTAATATCAGCAGAGGAAAGTTCCCTATTTTATCCTTTATGAGTTCTATAATTATAGAATCTGTTCCGCAATTAAAAGACGATATATATATTATCCCGTCAAACCTTTTTTCTTTGACTGCATTTAAGGCAAAGCCATAGTTTTCCCTTGCGTAGGTCCAAAAAGGTCTTTTATATAAATTATTGATTTCCATATTTATCAAAAAGTCATTAGTAAATTCCATGGTTTCTACGGAAATCCCAAGCTTGTCAAGTTTAGCTGTCAAATTCATGTTGCTGAAATTATCATAAACATTGTAAGGATGGCCTACAAGTGCTATTTTAATATCATGTTCATTGTTGTTTATTCCCGTTCTGTGTTTACTTTGAACTTCATACGCATATTTAAAAGCATGCCTTATTTTGAAAATATCTGAAGTTACATACTTGCCGGCGGTTTTTGCCCATTTATACAAAGAATTTTTTGAAAAAGCATAAATTGGTTCTGTTATCGCCGGAGGCATACCAGCAATACTATTGAGTACCATCTCCGGAAGACCGCAGAACTTAGGACATATATATTCGTTTTTTTCAAGCTGCATTACTCTTGGTATAACCATTAATTCACATTTGTTTTTAATTGACGCTACGTGTCCATGAAATATTTTAATGGGAAGACATGCCTCGTCTACACAGTGTTTTACTCCCAAATCTAAAATATGCTTGTTGGTGTCTTCTGAAACTACTACATTTGCTCCCAGTTCAGTGAAGAATGTAAATAAAAAAGGATTATATTTGTAATATAACAACCCCTTGGGAATTCCTACTATCATACTACCTCCAAATAAAAAAATATCACAAATTACAGTATTTCCATAATTTGTGATATTATTCTTATTATTAATAGGTTATTCTTCTACGCTTACTTCGCCTATAACTGTGTCTGGATCATCTGCTAATTTGTATACAAATACGCCTAAAAATCCAAATATAATAACGACGATTGGCATCATATAATTAAATACTGCATAAGGAGCATATTCTACTGCAGAAACTCCTAATACACTGTACAGAAATGCAGCGCATGTATTCCATGGTATGAGTGATGAAGTGACAGTTCCGCCGCCTTCCAGTGTACTCGAAAGCATTTTAGGATGAAGTCCTTTTTGCATATAAGCCTGATGGTACATTCTACCCGGTAAAACTACTGAAATATATTGCTCAGGCATAGTTGCATTGGAACCTATGCAGGTTAATACAGTTGTTGCAATTAATCCGCCTGTTGATTTAACCTTTTCTAATATTTTATTAACGATAACTTCCAACTGGCTGGTTTTTTCCATTATTCCGCCGAACATCATTGCTATTATGGTAAGGGAAATAGAATACATCATTCCGCTTAAACCTCCAGCAGTAAGAAGTTCATCAATTATTTCAACACCTGTTTCTGAAGTAAACCCATCGTATGCTGCAGTTAAAATAGCACCGAAGTCTGCTCCTTGGAATATAACCCCTTCAATTCCTCCTATAATAATACCGATTACTATGCCCGGAATTGCCGGCAGTTTAAATGCCATTGCAAGGATAACCGCAAGAGGAGGAAGCAAAAGCAGAGGTGAAATATTAAAACTAGATGACAAACCGTCACGTATTGCTGTTATGGACGTAACATCTGAAGATGTACCAGAATATTGAAATCCTAAAATTAAAAATGTTACAAGAGCAATTACATATGCTGTTACAGTTGTGGGAAGCATTGCTTTTACGTGAGTAAATACGTCAGTTCCCGAAACTGCAGGGGCAAGGTTTGTAGTATCTGACAGTGGTGACATTTTGTCGCCGAAATATGCTCCGGAAATTATTGCTCCGGCAGCTACGGGAGCCGGTATTCCCAATCCCTTTGATATTCCCATAAGTGCTATTCCTATAGTTCCGGCTGTACCCCAGCTTGTACCTGTTGCCAGTGATGTAATTGAACATATAATAACAGTGGCAACCAAGAAAATGCTCGGTTTTAAAATGGCAAGTCCGTAATAAATCATGCTTGGAACAACACCTGCTAATAACCACGTACCTATAAGAACACCTATGATGGCCAGTATAATTATTGCTTGCAGAGCTTTATAAATACCGTCAAACATTGACTTTTCAATTTCATTCCATGAATAGCCCAATCTGAATGCTATTAATACAGAAAACAAAGTTCCTATTAACATTGGAATGTGGGGATTAGCTTCGTATTTTGCTATACCTATTCCCATTACAGCGATTAAAAATCCAAAAGAAAGCAAAGCTTCCCATAAGTAAGGTTTTCTTACAACCTTTTCCTGTTTCATTAATATACCTCCAAGTATTTAATAAATTAATTCACATATAACATTCAGCAATTACCATGCCAGTTTTAGACAAAATTCGTGAAGTTAACGTATACCCAACTTGTAGCAACGCTTTCATAAAATTAAAATAACTTGAAATATTAAAAAAAATATTTCAAGTTATTTATTTGGGCAATTTTTTTCCATGCGAGTGAAATTTTTTGCCTGCTTTATTATTTTAGGCCGTATTCTGCAATTTTATTAAAGAGTTGTCTTCTGCTTATGTCCATCATTTCTGCTGCCTTAGTTATGTTACCGTTGCACTTTTCAAGAATGTACTTAATATACTTAGTTTCTGCAATTTGTCTTACATCTTTCAGCGTCTTTACTTCGAGGTTTTCATCTCGAAAAATTCTTAAATCAGGAAGGTCAGCTTTTCTGATAGTACCATTTTCGCTTAATACAACAAGTCTTTCAATAATGTTTTTCAATTCTCTTATGTTTCCGGGAAAATCGTAAATAATTAATGATTCTATTAAACCATCTTCTATTCTACTTATTTTCTTTTTCATTTCTTTTTGTGCTTGATTAAGAAAAAAACGAATTAATTCAGGTATATCCTCTTTTCTTTCTCTAAGAGGAGGCACCTCTATGGTAATAGTATTTATACGGTAAAATAAATCTTCACGAAATTTACCGTCCTTGATTTCTTCGGATAGCTTTTTATTTGTCGCACTTACGAGGCGAATATCTGCATAAATACTTTTGTTGCTTCCTATTCGTTCAAATGTCCTGCTTTCTAATACTCTTAAAAGCTTTACTTGTGTATTCAGCGAAAGTTCTCCTATTTCATCCAGGAAAAGAGTACCGTTATCGGCTTCCTCAAATCTTCCCACACGTTTTTCTATTGCTCCTGTGAAGGCGCCTTTTTCATGTCCAAATAATTCTGATTCTAAAACACCTTCTGAAAAAACTTGACAGTTTACAGCAATAAAATTTTCATTCTTTCTTCCGCTCATCTGATGTATATACTTAGCGATAACTTCTTTTCCAGTTCCGGACTCTCCAAGTATAAGAATATTGGAATTGCTTGCAGCAGCTTTCTCTGCTATTTTAAGCATGTTCTTAAATTTAGCATTATTGGAATCAATCAGATAATCAAAATTGTTTAGCTTTGCGCGTATTGCCCTATTGCTGTTTTCCAGAGTTTTAATTTTTACGAGCTTTTCTATTTCTTTGAGTATTACTTCGGGGTCACTTCCTTTTATGAAATAGCTGAATGCTCCAAGTTTCATAGCGTTTACGGCAGAATCAATCGTACCAAAGCCTGTTACTATTATTACCTCTGATGATATATTGCTTTCTTTTAAATATTTTAAAAGCTCAATTCCATCCATACCTGGCATTTTCAAATCGGTAATAATCAGATCAAAGTTTTGCTCCTTAACTATTGATAAGCATTCTTCAGCAGATATTGCTACATATGTTTCGTATCCTTTATCTTCAAATATAATTTTATAAACATCTCTGAAGTCTTCTTCGTCATCGACAACCAATATTCTAAAATCAACCATTTTATTTTTTTTCCTCTAATTTAAATTTTAATTTAAACTCTGTTCCTTCGCCGGCTCTGCTTTCAACATTTATTTCTCCGTTTATTTTTGAAAGTTCATTGTAGACTATGAACAAACCTAATCCTGTTCCATTACCAACATTTTTTGTAGTAAAAAACGGGTTGAATATGTGTTCTAAATTATGCTTTTCAATTCCTTGC
This sequence comes from Sedimentibacter sp., assembly GCA_018436705.1. GTDB lineage: Bacteria > Bacillota > Clostridia > Tissierellales > Sedimentibacteraceae > Sedimentibacter. The sequence continues at coordinate 197,085 of JAHDLA010000004.1, read as the reverse complement.
CCGTCATCTTTAAAAATTATATATAAATAATTTTTGCATGTACTGCAGCTGATTGTTATAGTTCCTCCATAAGATACGGCATCAATTCCATTTGACAAAAGGTTTAATATTATATGCGTAAGAGATTCCAGCCTTGTGTAAAATTCTATACTGTCATCACATATAACAGTGATGTGAACATTTTTAGCTGTTATGGATTCTTTTTCCAATGAAATAATATCATTAATTGTTTTCTTTAGTGGTATACACTTAATATCATCGTTTTTTCTTGAAAAATTAAGGAGGTTTTCAACCATCTTACTTGCGCGAAGAACTGCGGATTCAATGCTTGTTAAAGCCTTATCCATCAATTCATCTCTATAAGGCATCCTGCTTTTAAGTACATATGAATAGTTTCTAATTATTCCTAAAGGATTTCTAATTTCATGAGCTAAACCTGATGCAAGTTGGCCGATAGCTATCATTTTATTTTGCTGCAGCAGTTGTGTTCTGCTTAATATTTCATTTGTATTATCTTCAATCGAGATAAGAAGTCTGTTCTTTTTAGATTCAAGAACAGTAATATAGTAATTATAGTGTCTTCCGTTAAACACTGTTTCACTTACTTTATTAATCAGTTTTATATTAATTGTATCAAGAAGCGGAATATTATTGTAGCTGCTTCCTATAAGATCATATTTACTTTTATGAAGCATATCAGTAAATGATTTATTTATGTTTTCAATGCGTCCGTCTTTATCCAATACAATTAAAAAATCGGATAATGCATCAAAAGTCAATTGAAGGTCATTTTTACTTTTTGTAAGCTCAATTGTTCTTTTTTTAACCTGTTTTTTTAAAAAATATGTCCATATAGAAATCCATCCCGCTATTGCTGCAAGAAATAACAATACTATTATCAGTAGAAACATAACCTGAGCATTTAATCTGTCTTTATGCACCGGTGTTGAAAGGCCAAACCATTTTTGCTGAATTTTAGGGGCGAAATCACTCTTTTTTAAATCAAGTATGGCTTTATTAAGAATATTCACCAGTTCAGGCTTTGACTTGGTTACCCCTATGCATATGTCTAACTCATAGAGAGGTTCGCTCAATATACTAATTCTATCTTCTATGCTTAAATCACCCATAAAATATATAATTATGGGTTCATCACCGATTATTGCATCAACTTCTCCGCTAAGAAGTTTATTAATGGCTTCAAGATAATCAACAGTAGTGATAATTTCAGCATCCGGTATATTTTTTTCTGTATAACCGACCGCATAATCACCTGCTTCTATTGCGACTTTGCGTCCGTTTATATCTGATATATTTGTGATTTCATTGTTGTCACTTCTGGTTATAACTATTGCTCTGAGCTTGTATATACTTTTTGTAAATGACAGATATTCTTCCCTTTCTTTGCTTTTAAATAATTCTATCATATCGGATTCGCCGGACATAACACTTTGAACTGCTTCTTCCCAAATTTTAGGAACAAATTCGATCTGAGTATTTAACTCTATAGATAATGCTGATACATAGTCCAGTATGAATCCTTTATACCTACCGGTATATTTGTCTTGGAACGAAAAGGGAGGTGCATTATTGTCAGTACAATAATACAATGCACCATTTTCATCCAGATACTCAGTTTCCTCTGTTGAAAAGTCCTGCGAGTATTTAATATATTCATAAATATTTAAGTCATAAATAGTTTTAATAAATTGATTAGCTGCAAAAGTAATTACAGAAAAAGAAATCAATATCATTAAAAAAATCCATTGTTTTTTTGAATTGTGCATGATATCCTCGGAAACTTAAAAATTATTATTTACTTATTACCATTATTAAAAATTATACCACATATGTGAGCGCCGCAACAGGATATTCAAGATTAATATATATTATTTCTGCGTTTTTCCTGTAATATGATCTATGCTTATTTTATAAACTTTTGCTGCGTTTTTTGCTTTATCTATGTACTCCAGTCCCTTATCAAGATAGCCACCAGAATATTTTTTAATTAATTCCACAAGCGCATTATATTTTTCTTCTTCGCAGGCTTCAGAGGCTTTTCCGAACAAAATTACACTTTTGTAATTAGTATCAAATTTTTCAGGCAGTAATTCAACATCATTATATACGCAAAATGAAACTTTGCTGCTGTTTTTTATGTTACTAAGCTTTTGTCCGTCCTTTGCACAGTGAAAATAAATGCTGTTGTTAAAATAAACGTAGTTTAAAGGCACTCCATATGGATATCCATTTTCACATATAGTAGATAGTATTCCTACTTCGCCCTTTTTTAATATTTCTATACTTTCTTCAGCTGACATTTGCTTGTCTTTTCTTCTCATTTTATTAAACATATCGTTTTCCTCCTAAAAAAAATAATTTAACTTTTTTTCACTGATAAAACATTAAACCATTTATTCATCGTAAGTAACATAATAGCAAAGGCTGCAGAAACGGAAAAGAGCCCTGTAATTTGTACTGGTGTATATCCAAGACTCATTGTATACATTGGAAGAAGCAAATCCATGAATGTCAAAGGCAATGACACTAAAATTAATGGAATTGCCAGTCTGTTTATGGATCCATTAGTGTTGTTCATTAATACCCCCCCCCAAATCTTAAAATAATAGTTTTCCCATTAAATATTCGTTGCAGTATTTTTTGCCTATCAATATAGACATTTCTTTTGTACCTTCAAGTTTAAAACCTAACTTATTGTACAATGACAGAGCTCTCTTATTATTGCTTACAACCGTAAGTTCAAGCCTTTTTATATCGTTTTCTGATGCCCACAGAAATACTTGATGAAATAATTCACTGCCTATTCCCCTCCCGCAATATTTCTCAAGAATCCCTACAACTATGACGGCAGAATGCTTAGTCCTGATAAATTTTTCTCTTACAGCAATAATAAATCCTATTATGCTTCCGTTAATTAAAGCAACATAACATGCATCCTTATTGTTTATAATACTTTGGATATTATTTCTTACAATATCCGGATCTAAAACTCGTTCGCCTTTCTCATACAGCATATATTCGGCTTCATTATCAAGAGTATTAAGAAAGCGGCAAAATTCTTGCGTATCCTCAACAGTTCTTTCCCTTATTTCTACATTTGTCATAGCATCCTACCTTTATTTTTAATCTATGAGCATGCCCATAAGCAAGGAATCATAAAATTTTTCGCTAATACATATATCTCTCTTTATAGTTCCTTCTTCGGTAAAACCTAGTTTTTTATATAATTTTATTGCCCGTTCATTGTCACTTCTGGTTCTTAAATTAATTTTTCTGATTATTCCCGAGCCTTTGCTCCAGTTTATCATATATTTAATAAGCTCTTCACCTATACCGTATCCCCAGTAAGCTTTTGAAATGCTTATGCCGAATTCTCCTGTATGCTCTGTTCTTTGTCTGCTTCCTGCATTGAAATTCAAGTTACCTACAACTTTTCCGTTTACTTCTGCAATAATGGATAGGGCGTTATCTTTTTTTAATACAGCTTCTATATATTCTTCTTCTTGCTCTGCACTCATGCCGAACTGTCCTGCACCAAACGACAAAAAGTCAGACTCGCCGCCGACATAGCTCAAGTATTCTACCAACGCTTTTGCATCTGATTTTTCAGTCTTTCTGATTATAACATTTTCGTTATTAATGTTTAACTCTTTCATTAAGTTAAACCTCCTTATTAGAATTACAACACTCTATAATTTAGGTTAATCTAAATTCCAGCTGGCAGTCAAATGGTTCATTTTCAACCATTTTTTTGTTATATTCCTCAGCTTCTCTGCATCCAAGTGCTTTGTAAAAGGCTTGTGTTTCTTGTGAAGAATGTGCAGATATATAAAGCTTTTTTGCCCCCATCTCTTTCGCATTTTTACAGGATATAGAAAATAATTTTTTTCCGATTCCCATTCCTCTTTTATCCAATGATACGTGAATGCTTGAAAGCTGCAAGTATTCATTTTGCCCACCGAACAAATTATTTTCAATAGACGCAAATCCTGCAAGCAAATTATTGCAAAATGCACCGATAACTCTGCCTCCTGTAGCTATTGTATTCTGAAGACATTTGACTAGATACTCATATTCCTCAGAAGTCCACTGCTCAACAAAAGCAATATCCTTTAACTGCCATTTGCCATTTTCTTTGCGCCAGCATTTTTTTACATCTTGATATCTGTTAAAATTTGCGAATAAATGAGTAGTTATTTCATTTATATTTAATTCTCTAATAGTTATATTCAATATTGTACTCCCAGTATAAATTAAAATCAATTTCAAGCTGCTATTATAGCATTGTGGCAATATTTATGCTCATAAATGCCAACAATATTATTTTATAAAGTTAACATCATTTCATATTGACCGAGGTGGTGTTCGAAGCCCATCTCATATAAAAAACTAATCAGCGAACTGCATTCTGAATCTACGTTTAGTATGGCAATTTTATCTGATTCAGTATTGTTTATTAAATCTGCGATAATGCTGGCTGCAATTCCTTTGCGCCTGAAATTTTTATTGACCGCTATCTGAGCTATATCTCCTGTTTTCCTTTCTATAATTCCGTAACCGGCTAATGTATTGTCTATGTATATGACGGAATAGCAGAATAAGTCATGAACTGCATTGATTGAATCTGCAGAATTTTGCCAAGAGGGATTAAAATCCCAAAATTCACAAAATTCTTTCCAATCCCTTGGGTGTATTTTGTCTATATGCTTAACATCGTATATTTGAGAAGCTGAAAAACTGCTCTTATTCAGTATAAAGCATTCAAGCTCGCGCACGATTTCAAAGTTTGACTTTTTATATAATTCAAATGCTGAAGTATTTGTTTTAATAACTTCCAGCTGATATTGAGAAACTTCGGATTCTACTAAAAGTTTCTTAACTTGTTTGATTAAATTGCTTGTTATTCCCTGTTTTCTATAACTGCCTGCTACGCCGGTTCCTACATCATATGCTGTAAGCTTTCCGTTATAGTTTCGCAATCCGTTTAGAACAAATCCAACCAATTCGTTATTATCAAATGCACCCATTGAAATTTTAGGGGTGTATCCCCTTCTTGTAAGCATATTCTGAAATTTAACCAAAGGTAAATCAATTTTCACTTGATAATCGGAGAACGCATTTACAAATGCATTATGTATGGTTTTAATTTCAACATTTTTTAATAAATTATAATCAATCATTTTTTTAGTTTCCTTTCAATATAATTTTTTATCGCTTACTTTTAATCACAGTTTACTGTTCTTTCTTATTGTTTGTGCTGCACCAATCAGGAAGGGAGCCTTTTACTGCCCACCATGACTTTAAGTGGTTATCCGAAAATCCTAATTTTCTGTAAATGTTTGCAGCTTCCGGGTTATTAGTGTATAAATAAATAAAGCAATCACTATAATTTAAAATAATCTCATTTATTACAGCCATGCAGTAACCCTTGCGTCTTTCCGAAGGTGTTGTATAAACGCTGGATATGTAAACAGCATTATGATATTTTTCGGCCAGTGCCATGCTTACAGGTTTTCCTAGTCCATTATATGCAAAAAACATTTTATTCCCGGCAGCAATCTGTCTGTTCAGAAGAATAGTACCGTATGTTTTGCCATCATCCTGCTCAATTGCAAGATTAAATTCCTGCTTTTTCAAAATATCTCCTGCAATTTTTATATCATATTCACCGATATAATGCTGTTTGATGCTATGGGTATCCAATATCATTAAATCTATATCAAATTCTCTTATTGAATAACAATATTTTTGAAAATAGTCTTTTAAAGCATCTAGTTGTAATGCACCTTGACGATAAAATATTTTAGGAACTATATTTTTTGAAGCATAATATTTTTCTATTTCAGCAATTGCATCGTCAATATTGCAATTTTTGTAGATAACTGCATAATTGGAAATGTAACTTCCCTTATTATTCGTGTCGATGAGCATTCTTCCCCAAGAAGTAAGCTGATAATCCAAATACCTCATGGGGCTGTTTTTTTCAAAAGATGAAATTAGATCTAAAAAGTTCATATGCGCTCCAAATTGTTTGGTTACTATGAACGGCACAGTAAGTGCCGTTCCGGATATACTTTTATTACTATTTTGATGCTGTGGCACTAACTAGTTTAATACATTCAAGTACATCTGATTTATTGAAAATCTCTCCGGAAGAATGCAGATTCCTGGTTGGAATTGAAATCACACCGCTTGGAATTCCTTCTCTTGTTGTATGGATAGGGCCTGCATCTGTTCCTCCAAATTCAAGAACTTCATACTGATATTTTATATTGTGTTCCTCTGCAAGATTTGTAAGCAAATTTTTTACTTCCGGATGAGTTATCATTGATTTATCCATTAGTTTAATAGCAGCACCTTCTCCAAGCTTTACATCCATTTTTATTCCATTTTCTGAGTCACCTGTTGCCGTAACATCAAGGGCTATGGCCAAATCTGGATTTATGCTGTATCCAGCAGTCTTTGCTCCTCGGCACCCAACCTCTTCTTGAACTGAAAATACATAGTATACGTCATTATCTGTTTTAGAATAATTTTTCAATGCTTCTATCAGTATGTAGCATCCTATTCTATCATCTGCAGCCCTGCATATTACACAATCACCAGTCTCATAATATTGAGATTGGAAGACACACATGTCTCCTACTTTAAAGTTGGATTTTACGAAATTCTTTGAAGTTGAAGCAACGTCCAGAAACAGCTTGTTCATTTCAATTTGCTCTTTATCTTTTACTTTTTCCGAGCACACTACTCCTTCCAAGCCGTTGTCAAAAATCATTCTGAGTCCTATTATCTCTTTTGCATGAATTCCTCCAACATTAGAAAATCTAAGAAATCCTTTTTCATCAACGTGTGTAATAATCAGACCTATTTGATCCATGTGTGCTGAAAATAATATTTTTTTGCCATTCCCTTTTTTTCTTGCAATTACATTTCCAAGAACATCAACATTTATTTCATCTGCATAATCTTTTATTTCATTTATAATAAATTCTCGAACGTTTTTCTCTCGCCCCGACGGTGAAAAACAATCTGATAGTTTCTTCATTAATTCACTGTTAAAATTCATTTTATTCCCCTTTCTGATTCTCTAAGATTAATGCCTTTGTAAGGCTTACAACACTGTTATAGTCATTTATACTGGCAACACTTGCAGGTGAATGAATATATCTGCAGGGTACTGAAACTGCAACTGCTTTTGCTCCATCTTTTGTCTTATGTATTGGTCCGGCATCATTTCCTCCGGCAGATGATGTTCTGAACTGGTATGAAATATTGTTTTGCATAGCTATATTTTCTACCTTTCGCACTTCTTCAATATCATAAAGCGTTGAATTATCCATAATTGACAAAGCTGCTCCCATGCCTATACGAGTTACCTTGGAATAGTCCTTTATCTCCGGCATATCAGCACATACAGTTCCTTCAAGAACTATGGCATAATCCGGCTCCAGAGCAAAAGCTGCTGTCTGTGCTCCTCTGCATCCCACTTCTTCCATTACAGTAAATACACCGTAAAAATCAGCATCAAGTTTCATACTTAAAACTTCAAGTAAAGCGCTGCAGCCTGCCCGGTCGTCCAATGCTTTTGCTTTTATGAGTCCATCGCCAAATTCTACATAATTGCTTTTGAAAACAATATAGTCTCCTATGTCTACAAGTTTTTCTGTTTCTGCCTTTGAATATGTTCCAATGTCTATGTAAAGTTTATCTATTGGCAGTGATGTACCTCTTTCTTCAGCACTCATTAAGTGAATAGCTTTTGATCCTATTACTCCGGGAATTTTATTATTTCCTACCAATACTATCTTTGAGTTTAGAATTCTCTGGTCTATTCCTCCCACAGCCTGAAACTTAATGAAACCGTCAGAATCTATATGAGAAACAATTAACCCTACTTCGTCCATATGTGCGGCAATCATAATGGTCTTATTTTTTTTACCTTTGTTATGCGCAATAATATTTCCCAGCTTATCAACGTAGTGTTCGCAGCCAATATCATTTAACTTATTTTTTATATAATTTCTCACTTCATATTCACAACCTGATACGCCGGAAAGTTCAGTTAATTCTTTTAAAAACATAATATTTCCTCCAAATCAGAATTATCCAGCTCATTTATGAAACGAGCTATTGCCTTGCCAGTTGTCTCAACATCTTTTATATCTATTGTTTCCACAGATGTATGCATGTATCGCAGAGGAATAGATAATAGTATGCATGGGACACCTTCTCTGTTTATCTGAACTGCCTCAGTGTCAGTTCCTGTTTTTCCAGGAGATGCCTCATATTGCATAGGATAATTGTATGTTTTGCAGACTTCAATAAATTTTTTTGTCAATTTCGGATTCAATCTTCCTCCAAAAGTGACAATAGGTCCCTTGCCTAATTTACATGTTTCTGTAGGCATACCAGGAGCCATTCCAAAATCAACATCAAGGACAATCCCTATGTCAGGGTTTATTTTATAGCTTGCTGTTGTTGATCCTCTGTAACCAGTTTCTTCCTGTGCTGTTGCAGCATAATATATGTTGCTTTTATGTGAAAGTTTTCTTAATTCTCTTGCTGTTTCAAGCATTACAGCTACGCATGCTCGGTCATCTAGTGCTTTTGCTGAGACTATGCTTCCCTGAAGTGATACCGGTTCTCTTTTAACAACAGCTATATCTCCTATACTTACTAATTTTTTAAGTTTATCATTTGAATATCCGGTATCTATGTATAAATCTTTCAATTCCAGCGGCTTTTTTCTTTCCTCTGCAGAAGTGACGTGAGGAGGTTTGATCCCTATCACTCCAAAGACTTTTTCTCTTCCGTATACTATTATCTCCTGCGCAACCAGGGATGCTGGATTGATACCCCCTATTGATGTGAAGCTTAAAAAACCGTTTTCAAGTATTTTTGTTACCATCAGCCCAATTTCATCAATGTGTGCTGCTAGCATTATTCTTGTTTCCTTCATACCATCTTGTTTAAATATACAACTGCCCATTTTATCATTTTCGCAGGAGTCTGTATATGGTTCGAAATATTTTTTTAGCATTTCGGTGCTTAAATGCTCAAATCCGGAAACAAATTGATTAGAGCATGCTTCAATTAAAAATTGTTTTAACATGTTACCTCCTTTGTAACTAAATTAATAAAAGCTAGCTGTCATTATTACTAATAAATGTAAAAAATAGCAATTGAACAACGATTATTTAACCAATCGCTTAATCAATTGCCATTCAATTGTTTATCAACCGTTATTGCATTTTATTATTTTAATAAATCTTCAAGTGCATCTCCTATAGATTCACCTATTGTAAAGTTTGCTTCCTCCTTCTTGTATGAAGCATCTTCAGTTGCAAAGTCATCGCTTTTATCTTCTAATATTAATGTTAGATTCAGGTTTTTGCCTTTCATATCTACGCCAAGTACTTTTGCGTCTTTTACTTCGCCAACTTTGACAACTTGAGCCGGAGTTCTTAATTTTTCATTTGAAACTTTCGCAATAGGTATGAAACAGTCTATGTTCCCGTTAGCGCTGACATGGATTCCGTCAAGCAGTATACGAGTAACCTCTACAGGTATAATATCATCTTTTTTAAGGTCTTTAGCATATTTATCAAAAGGATGCTCAACAAGCTGCTTAAGTCCGAGGCCAACTTTTCTGTCTTTTCTTGTTATATTTAATATCTTAGCCGTAACTTCCTGACCTTCCTGTAGAACATCTGTAACTTTTTCAGTTCTTGCCCAGTCAAGATCTTTTATATGAAGCAGGCATTCAATCCCGTCTACTTCAACAAAAGCACCAAAATCAACAATTCTTGTAACTTTACCTGTTACTACATCTCCTTTTTGATTTTTGTCAAGGAAAATTGCCCAAGGACTTTTTATTGTTGCTTTGTAGCTTAAGGACATTCTTCTGTTTTCCTTGTCTACACTTTTTACTTTTACACTTATCTTATCGCCTGGTTTTAATACTTCTGAAGGATGTTTTATTCTTGTCCAAGCAATTTCATTAATATGAAGGAGACCGTCAATTCCGTTTATTTCAACAAATGCGCCGTAGTCCTGTAAATTTTTAACTGTTCCCTCGTATATTTCGCCTTCTTTGATAGTTTCCCAAACTTCAGCTTCTCTTGCTTCTTTTTCTCTTTTTTCAACTGCCCTTGAAGTTAAGACAAGTTGTCTTCTCCCTTTTTTATTCTTAGTTTCCAGTATCTGAACTTTAAGAGATTTTCCCACGTATACGGAAGTATCTACATTTCTTGTAACAGAAATTTGGTTCCTCGGAATAAAACCTTTAATTCCTTTTACCTTTCCATAAATTCCGTATTGAGAAGCTTCAATAACAGTAGTCTCTATTACCGTTCCATCGGCTCTCATTTCTTCCAGCTCTTCCCAGATCTTTCGCTCTTCAAGAGGTCTTCTAGTTAAAACAACATTTCCATCCTGGTCAGAAATTTTTAATACTTGAGCTTCTATTTCATCTCCCTCTTTTACAATCTGAGTTAAATCCTGTACTTCTGCAAGGGAAAATTCATCTTTTGTAATTATTCCGTCTGATTTATATTTGATGTTTAATGAAATGGAATCAGGGCTTACATATATAACAGTACCTTTAACTATTTCACCTGTTCTGATATAAGATAATCCACCATAATTTTCAAGCAAATCATGCATTGTTCCTTGTTCTGTCTGTTCTGCCTGTTCTTTCTTTTCAACCTGTTCATTCATGTTGTTATTTAGGTTTTCCAACATATTAATAACCTCCTCAATTATCCAGTCAGGTGCTGATGCCCCTGCGGACACTCCCACAATAGTATTTTTATCAATATAGTTATAAGGTATATCCTTATAATTTTCAATTAAAAATGTTTTAGGGCAGACTTCCTTGCTCAGTTCATATAATTTTTTTGTATTTGAGCTGTTTTTTCCGCCTATTATCAACATTACATTACATCTAGAAGCAAGTTCAACACATGCTTCCTGCCGTTTAGAAGTAGCATTGCAAATTGTGTTATGAATTTCAATATTTGAAAAATTATTTTCGCTTATTGTATCTGATATTTTTCTGAATGTATCTGTGTTAAATGTTGTCTGCGATACAAGACAGTATTTTTTATCCGGAGAAATATTTATTTTTAAAAGCTGTTCGGGTTTATCTACGATGTGAGCTTCATTTTTACACCATCCTAGAATTCCCAGAACCTCAGGATGTTTTCTATCTCCGGTTATAATTATATCATAACCGTTATTTTTGTATTCTTCAACTATTTTATGTATTTTTTTAACTTTTACACAAGTTGCATCAATGACTTCTAAGCTATTTTCTTCCATTTTATCAAGAATATCTTTTCCTACACCATGTGCTCTTATTAGTAGTTTTGCATCCTTATCAGGTGGAATATCATCAACTATTACTAAGCCTTTGTTTCTCAATTTGTCTACGACGTATTTATTATGTATTATTTCTCCGTAGCTGTAAAGCTTTTTTTCATTGTCGAGTATTTTGTAGGCTTTGTCAACAGCTATTTTAACTCCAGAGCAAAATCCGTTAAATTTTGATATCTCAATTTTCATAATCGTGCCTGCCACTTAGACCGTATATATCCTGTAATATTTTCTTCCCTATATCTGAATAGGTTTCAGAATTTATTTTACCTTCAATGTTTTCAAAATAGTTTTTTTCTTCTCCAAAAAATATTTCAACTTTTCCTCTGAATTTATAGGATCCCTTTATATAAAAAGGAATAATATTTGATTTGGCTTTATTGGCTATTAGCGCAATTCCTGGTTTAGCATTGTTCTCGTTATAATTTTTAACTCTTGTACCTTCAGGAAATATTCCAAGAATTTCATTGCTTTTTAAGACAGATAAGGAACTTTTAATCGCAGACATTGAAACTCCTCCTCTATCAACTGGAAATGCTCCCAGTTTCTTAAACAAAAATCCAAGAATTTTATTGTCGAACAATTCCTTTTTCCCCATAAAATGAATATGCCTTTTCGATGATACTGCAAGAATAACAGGATCTATCATTGAAATATGATTACCGCAGGCAATTAATGCTCCGTTTGCGTTATCTATTCTATCTTTATTATGTATTTCCAAATCAAAAGCAATAAATACCAAGAACTTTAATATTGTAACAATAATCCTATAAAACATTGCTTCCTCCAATGATATCGACAATAGCTTTAACTACATCATCCAAATTCATATTTGTTGTATCTATTAAAATTGCATCATCTGCTTTTATCAAGGGAGAAATTGATCTTGTTCTGTCATTTATATCGCGTTTTTTAAGATCTCTAAGTACATTTTCGAAATTAACATTAATTCCACCTTCAACAATTTGATTGTATCTCCTTTTGGCTCGTGTGGTTTCAGATGCAGTAATAAAAAACTTAAAGTCTGCATTGGGAAAAACTTTAGTTCCTATATCTCTTCCATCCATAACTACATTTTTATGGCCAGCTATTTTTCTTTGGAGTTCTACCATTTTAATGCGTACATTTTTCAGTGTGGAAATTTTAGATGCGCCAATTGATATATTTTCATCTCTTATTAAATTTTCTACATTTTTATTGTCTAGATATATACTGTTATTGTTGTAGTCAATTGTTGTATTTTCAAGCATTTTATCAATTAAATTTTCGTTATATTTATTGATTTCATAATTGCATATACAAGCTTTTAGTGCAAGAGCTCTATACATAGCTCCTGTATCTATGTATTCAAAGCCTAATTTTTGGCTCAACAATTTTGCAACAGTGCTTTTACCTGCTCCTGAAGGACCGTCTATGGCGATTATCATATGGTCTTCCTTTCATGATAATTTAATAAATACTTAACTATTATATTACAATTTTAAAAATATAACAACAAATTTTTTAGTTAAAAAACAATGGCAAATTTTTGGGGACGGTTCTTTTGGAGACTGATTTCAGCCTTTAAAAGAACCGTCCCCATAGGGTGTCCACAAATGCTATTCGTTTTGGTAAATGCTGTGATTGTCCCAAAGTTGTTCTAATTTATCGTAATACTCTACAATATCATCTTTTTCCTTTAAGCTGATATTTGTAATTAGATTATTTATCATACAAAGAGGAACCACCAACGAATCTATAAAAGATACAATGTTGCTTTTTGCCAACAGCGATACATCTGACATATTGTATACAGGCGAAGCTTCTGTGTCTGTGACGGCAACTATCTTTGCCTTTCTTTCTTTCACAAATTTCGTAGCGTCCACTGTTATTTTTGAATATCTTGGATAGCTGATTACTATCAGTACATCAGATTCTTTAATTCTTATAATTTCTTCGTACAATGAATTAACTCCGCTGTTGTTAAGTATTTTTACATTGTCTAGAATAACGTCAAGGTAGAATCCAAGGTAATTAGACAGAGTTGATGATGTTCTCAGACCAAGTATGTAGACTTTATCTGCATTCATTATAAGTTCCGTTGCTTTATCTAAAGCCTTAGTGTCAATATTTTCGTACAAACTTCTCATACTGTTCATTTCATTTTTAATGATCTTTTTGTGAAGTTTGTCTATATCGTTTATAATGTCATCATCCAGCCCTATTCTTTGCACCGTAGTCAGTTTGTTTTTTATCAATACCTGCAATGCTTTCTGCAGTTCCGGAAAACCTGAGTAACCTATGGAACTGGCAAATCGCACTACTGTAGATTCACTTACATCTACAGTTTCTCCTATTTTTGCCGCAGTCATAAATGCAGCTTTGTCATAGTGATCAATAATAAACTGTGCTATTTGTTTCTGCCCTTTGCTGAATTTATAGTAATTACTTTTTATATTTTGTAGTAAATCATTATTATTGCTCATAATCAACCTCTGATAAGTTTAATACCTTCTTCAAAAGCGCATAAGTTTTTTTCAACCGTAACAGGTGGAACCCTGTTAGATATTGAGCGAACCATAACATCTCTGCTGATCACTTCTTCGCCAATCAAACCGTAGAGTGCTCCTACAGAAATAATATTTGCTACCAAATGAGTACCCAACTTATTTTGAGCTGTGTCCAATATAGGAAGCTTAAATATTTTAAAGGATGCGTTCATATTAACATTAACACTTTCGTCGACTACTAGTATACCATCTTTACTCAAAGATGCAACATATTTATCGTATGAATTTTGTGTTAAGGCCAATAAAATGTTACATTCCGTCACTTTAGGAAATTTTATTTCATCGTTGCTTATAATTACTTCAGCTTTGCTGGCTCCACCTCTTGCCTCCGGTCCATACGACTGAGTTTGAATTGCGTTTTTCCCCTCTTCAATGGCAGCATCTGCTAAAATTATTGCTGCTAGAATTACTCCCTGACCCCCTGAACCGCTGAGTCTTAATTCTATTTTTTGAAACATTTACATTTCCCCCAACTTCTGAAATTTATCAATAATAACCTGATAACCTTCTGTATATTCTATCTTCGGATTATTGTAAAATTCTCCTATAAGAATTTTATTCTTGCCTTTTTCAGGGTCTTTGTCGACAACCCTTTTGTCTACGCAGTTGTCTTTCAAGAATTCATGCATTTTCAATGCATTTCCCTTTTTATTTTTTCGACCGTAATATGTAGGACATAAACTTAGTCCTTCAATAAATGAAAAACCTTTATTTTGCAGTCCTTTTTCTATGAGTTTCTGCATAAGCAACGCATGGTATGCCGTTCCTCTTCCCACAAACGTTGCTCCGGCTCCCTGTGCTAGGTTACATAGGTCAAACGGTTTATCTATGTTACCGAACGGAGCAGTTGTTGCAAAATCTCCGTGAGGTGTAGTAGGAGAAAATTGGCCTCCGGTCATACCATATATATTATTGTTAAATACTATGGTAGTAATATCTATATTTCGTCTTGCCGCGTGAATTAAGTGGTTGCCACCTATTGCCGAACTGTCTCCATCTCCCATTATTACAATAACATGAAGCTTTGGGTTTGCGAGTTTGATACCTGTGGCAAATGCAAGCGCACGTCCGTGTGTTGTATGCAGAGTATTAAAATCTAAGTACCCAGGTGCTCGCGATGAGCATCCTATACCTGAAACAACTACTACCTCGTCTTTGTTTAGCTCCAGCTTGTCTATTGCCCTGACAACAGTGTTCATCAAAGTCCCGTGACCGCAGCCTGGACACCATATATGAGGCAATCTTTCGATTCTATAATATTTTTTTGTTATATCACTGCAATTTGTGCAACCCATTATAAGCGACCTCCTGTTACTGCGTATGTAATTTCCTCAGGAGTAATTAACTCACCTGATATTTTATTTATTTTTTTGACAGGACATTTTTTCCCAGCTACTCTATCAACTTCCAGAAAGTATTGTCCTAAGTTCATTTCTGCAACATATATTTCCTTTGCCTTATCAGCAATCTGGTTTATTTGTTTTTCCAAAAAAGGCCAGATTGTTATCGGTCTGAACATGCCTACCTTAATATTATTTTCGCGCATATGATCAATAGCACTTTTTGTTGCCCTGGAAACTCCTCCAAAGGCAATTATAACAATATCGGCATCATCCATTTTGTATTCTTCATAATATGTTATGTCATCTATATTTTTTTCTACCTTATCAACCAGTCTTTGAACCAGTTCTCCTGAAATTATGTTGCTGTTAGTAGGAAATCCGGTTTCATCATGAGTCAGGCCGGTTACGTGATATCTATAACCATTGCCAAACGGGGCAAAAGGAGGTATCATATCTCTATCCGGTCTGTAAGCCTTGTATTCTTCAGGTTTGCATGTTGGTTTCTTCCTGTTTACTGCTTCTATTTCTGAAGAACTTTTTACTTTCAACTTTTCTCTCATGTGACCAACTGTTTCATCCATCAAAAGGACAACAGGTGTTCTGTATTTTTCGGCTATATCAAAAGCTTTTATAGTATATTCATAAGTTTCTTGTACTGAGTTAGGAGTCAGTGCAACTGCCGGGTGGTCACCGTGTGTTCCCCACTTTGCCTGCATTACATCTCCCTGCGACGGTGATGTCGGCATTCCGGTACTCGGGCCTCCTCTTTGGACATTGACAACTACACAAGGAATCTCCGCAATTGTTGCATATCCGATATTTTCCTGCATTAAAGAAAATCCGGGGCCGCTTGTTGCAGTCATTGATTTAAGTCCTGCTAAAGAACCGCCTATAATTGCTGCCATACTTGCTAACTCATCTTCCATCTGTATGAATTTTCCACCTACCTGAGGTAATTTTTGAGCAGAGATTTCTGCTATTTCAGTAGAAGGTGTAATTGGATATCCGGCATAAAACTTCATGCCGGCAGCCAAAGCTCCCTCAACGCATGCTTCGTTGCCTTGAACTAACTTATATCCGTCTTTGCTACTCATTTTTACTACCTCCTACAATATAAATAGCATTATCTGGGCATCTAAGCTCACATTGACCGCAGAAAATACATTTTTCAGGATAAGCTATTACACATTTTTCATTTTCAATTTTTAGAATTTGCTTCGGACAAAACCCTACACATATGCCACATCCCTTGCACCAGTCTATGTTTTGCAGAAGCTTTTTATTATCAGCCATTTTTTTATAACATCCTCCTATTTCCTATCCTTAAGTCTATGATAGCACAAAAATATAATTTTGCAAGAAAAATTTCAAAATTACAAAGATTTGCAAGAAAAGATTCATCAAATGCAAAATCAATGTTTTAAGAAGAAGCAAATCCATAAAAAATTATTTATGCTATAAGTAAAATAACATATTATATTCTTTTATGAACCTGTATATATTGAGAATAGCTGCTTTTGATAAAAAAAGTTTATTATACTCTTATGCATAAAATATAAAAAATGCATGAAGGCTTTTTTGCCTATCATGCATTTTTTTCTATAATAAACAGTTCCGGCGGAGTATTTTCCTTGTTTATGAGATTGATGTGAAGCACATTGTATTCTGTTTTGTCAAGAGAGCGTAGATAAAATGATATATCTTTCATTTCTTCTCCTGTATCATGAGTTATGTAAGTTGTTATAAAAATTCTGCCGTCCTTTTTTAGCAGCGGAAGCATATTTTGCATAGCTCGTATGGTTGTCTCACCATTGGTGGTAACTGTTTTGTCTGAATAAGGAAGATACCCAAGATTAAAAACAGCTGCATCGATGTTGTGGTTTATATACTTGCCAATATACTCGTGAGAATCATGAATAAGCTCATAATTAACGTATTCCATGTTGGAATTTAAAAGATCTTTTGTTCTTGCTATGGCCTGCTCCTGTATATCGAATGAAGTTACATGGCCATTTTGTCCGGCAACCTTGCATAAGAAAAGAGTATCAAACCCGTTTCCGCATGTTGCATCAATAAACCTTAGATTTTCTGTTTCGCAGTAACTTTGTTTAATGAGAGAATGCACAAAGTTCACAAGCTTTCCGTACTTACCGTCTTCCATTTAGCTTAGCCCTCCTGGTTATTTTTCAAAAATTGTATTTCTTCGTTATTCAAATATTTCCAACAGCCGGGATTTAAATCGCCTAAATTGATTTTGCCCAACGATGTTCTTTTTAGTTCCGTAACAGTATGACCAACAGCTTCAAACATTTTTCTGATTTGCCTGTTTTTCCCTTCATGAATACTGATCTGTACAATAGAGCTGGATTGTTTATATTTTATAAGCTTAACTCTTGCAGGTGCTGTCTTGTAGTTTTCAATTACCACACCTGTTCTAAGTATATTCATGGAGTCTTCAGTTATTCTTCCTTTAGCTTCAGCTATGTAGGTCTTATAAATATTATATTTCGGATGCATGAGCTTGTTTGCCAAGTCTCCGTCATTTGTAAGCAGCAACAGACCGGATGTGTTATAGTCGAGCCTTCCTATGGGGTATACCCTCTCTTTCGCGTTAATCAAATCCATGACTGTTTTTCTGTTGAATTGATCCTTTACAGTTGTTACGTATCCTTCAGGTTTATATAATTTTATGTATACGTGGTTTTTTACCTCATGTATTTTTTGGTTATTGACCAATACGATGTCACTTTCAGGATCTATTTTTGTTCCAAGTTCAGTTACAGTTTTTTCGTTAACCTTAACTTTGCCGGAAAGTATAAGTTCCTCTGCTTTACGTCTTGATGTAACACCGCTGCGGGCAATGTATTTTTGCAATCTTTCTGACTTCATATGTTTCCGCCTTTTTTGATTAAGCATTATTTTATCTCTATTATATCATTATAACGGCAATGTAACAACTTTAAAATATACCGCAAAAAAAGGCAGCTTTTTGTAATCAGCTGCCCAGTTTTACATTATTTATTTTCAGTTACAAGACTCCCAGTGTGAATCAATTCATTATTCAGGTATATATTGTATTCTCCGCAAATAGCTTTGTTGTCTTTGTTCAAAATATGGGGAGCCGTAATATTTAATTCATAACGTATATTTTCTGTTTCATCTTCTGACAGCAGGTAACTGAAGCTGTCCGATATGAAAACAGGATTTCCGCTTGACATTCTGCCCGCAAATTGCCCTTCTTCAACAATCTGATAACTTTTATAATTTTCGAAAGCCCAGTCAAACAAATTGTAGCTGTCAGAAAACCAGTTGCCGTCGTTTAAAACTACCACTATAATCTCAGTTCCGTCTTTTTCAGCTGATGCAACTAAGCATCTGCCTGCGGCTTTCGTGTAACCAATTTTTATACCGTTGCCGTACTCATACTCATGAACAACCTTGTTTTTATTATAAAATATAGTATTAACACTTTCTGCTTTATACTTTTCAGCAGAAGATATAGCCTTAAATGTATCATTTTTCATGGCATGGCGACTGATTAAAGCCAGGTCATATGCAGTGGAATAGTGGTTATCATTATGAAGGCCGTGAGGATTTTCAAAATTAGTGTTGAAAGCCCCAAGCTCATACGCTTTTTCGTTCATCATTTCCACAAATTTGTCCTCTGATGTTCTTCCTGTATAAAGAGCTAGTGCGCTTGCAGCATCATTGCCTGAGCGGAGCATAGTCCCATACAGCAAATCCTTTATAGAAACTTTTTGTTTAGGCCTCAAATATATGCTGGAGCCTTCAATGCCTGTGCATGATGCCGGAACTTCAATTTTTTTATCTATGTCATCTATGTTCTCAATAGCTAAAATTGTTGTTATAATCTTTGTAGTACTTGCTATGGGTAATTTTTCATTTGGATTCCTTGAACATAGTATTCTTCCTGAATCAGAATCCACTACTATATAAGATTGAGCAGATACTTCGGGTATAGCTTTGGCAATATTGTAATTTAGGCTACAGATTAACATTAGAGCCGTAAAAAATAAAATTTTTATATTTTTAATACTCACAATCCTTTTTCTCCCTCACTTCTTTTATGAATGACATTATGTTTAGAATAGATGATGTCAGGTCGCCGGCAGTTGTTTCGTTGTTAATGTTAATAGTCCTTACATCTTTGTTGATGGTTTCATAAATAAGTATTTGAGGATTAAGCTGTAAATTAACATAAGCAGCTCCTGCAAACGGCTTAAGGTCAACACTTCTGATTTTTTTATCTATATCGCTTCCTCCAATGACAAAATTCATGTTCAATTTGGAAATCGCAAGATAATTTGTGTTATCATAGGAAATCTTGCTGCTTATAAGTTTTTCATTTTCAGTCAGATTATTTATATTTTCCAAGGTTGTTTTAATAATACTTTGTATATCATTACTCATAATATCCCCTTTCAAAATGTATTTTAAATACAGTATGCCCTGAAAAAGGAGAAATATAACCGATTCTTATTTTCTTAGAATCGGTCTTTTTATAACATTATTTACAATCATAAATTCAAATGCAAATGATGAAACGTCATCAATACATTCAGGATAAAAATATATATTTTTTACTATAAAAAGCCTTGCAGCTTTTTTTAGATGTTTTAAATAAGGATAAATTTTTTTCGATTTTATGCTGCTATATCGTTTTGCTGTTTTTCTGAAGAAATCTACATAATAAAATTTTTTGTTCTGTACGTGTTCTTTTTTTAATATCCTGTAGCTGATTTTAATTTTAATAAATGATATAGATATATTGCATTTAAGCCATATCTTAAAATTAAAATACACAAACAGCAGTCCCCCGACTAATACAAATACAATCCAAATCACCATATTGTAAAATAAAAGCAACGCTTGTTTCTACGTTGCTTTTTTTCCCTCCTCAAATTCTATTTTCAATGCAGGAAGTTCATCGATGGAATTAAGACCGAAGTGCTTTAAAAATCCATCAGTTGTTGCATATAGAGATGGTCTTCCCGGTTTATCCAGCTTACCAACCTCTTTAATAAGTCCTTTTTCTACAAGACCTTTAACTACGTTTGAGCACTTAACTCCTCTTATTAGTTCTATTTCAACTTTTGTAACAGGCTGTTTGTATGCTATTATAGATAATGTCTCCATTGAAGCGGTAGACAGGCTTCTATTTACAGTTGTTTGCAGCAGATTTTGAATAAATTCAAAATTTGCTTTTTTTGTTGTTAATTGATAAGAACTGCCAAACTTCTGGAGAATAAGCCCCCTGTCGGTATCCATAGAAAATTGATCTGCCATTTCATCCAAGGCAGCAGTAACTTTGTGAACAGGCATATTCAATAATTTTGATATTTCATTTACATTTAGAGGTTCTCCCCAAGCAAAAAGTAAGCTTTCAAGTACACTTTTTAAATTCATATACACTCCTATGCAGCAATTATAATTATATCGCTGTATGTATCAGTTTGATAAATTTTTATATCCTGTTTGTTTGATACTTCTAAAACAGCAAGAAATGCAGTAATTACATACTCTTTTGTTATTTTGTTCTTCTCTCTGAACGTTTCAAACAATGAAACACGACCTGATATTTTTATTTTTTTTAAAAGTTCTTCCGTACAATCCTTGACGCTGTAATTTTCTCTGTATACCTTTAGCTCTTCTTCGCCTGCTATTTTCAAATTATGATTTTTCAGCAATGAAATAAATACATTGTATAACTCGTATATATTTATTTCGTTAAGCGAAAGCTGTTCAGTTTTTGAATCGGAAGTAATTGCTATTTCTTCCTTGGGTTTTGAAAAGTAATAGCTGTTGTCATCCTCATATTTTTTCAGTGTTTCAGATATTTCCTTAAACAATTTATATTCCAGAAGTTTGCTGACCAATTCCTGTCTTGGATCTTCTTCTTTTTCCTTCTGGGGCAGCAGCATCTGTGATTTTATTTCAATGAGTGTTGAAGCCATTAAAATAAATTCGCTGGCAACATTCATATTAAACTGCATCATTTGATTAATATATTCAAGATATTGGTCTGTTATTTCTGCAATAGGAATATCATAAATATCTATTTCCTTTTTTTCAATCAGGTGGTACAGCAAATCAAATGGCCCCTGAAATATGCTTAAACTCACGGAATAATCCATTGTTCATCCTCTTATTTCATTATAGTATTCAGTATATTATTAAGATAAAATTTAAAAAGTCCTTCCTTATCAATATCCTTTTCAGGATAAAGATCGTACTCTCCAAGGACTTGACCGTTCCTTGAAAGAATAGCCTTTCCTATTGCAACATCTTTGCTTAAGGGCGCTTTTAAATTTTCATCTATTAAATATTCTAAATTAAAATCTTCAATTTTACAATTACTTTCTGTAAAATAAAAAATATTTTCTTTACTTACAACATTGAAGTTTTCTTCCTTTCCGCAGTACACAGATGAAGAAGAAATTGCTTCGCCTTTTTTATGAAATACAAGATTTTTATAATTAGCAAAGCCTTCGTTTAGCAGTTTTGTAATTTCATTAAAACGAATTTTTGTTGTGTCGCATCCCAGCACAACTGCTATTAATGTAGTATCATTTCTTTTGGCTGCAGCTGACAGGCAATACTTTGCATCTGTTGTATATCCGGTCTTGCCTCCCAAAAGTCCTTCGTAGTTGTTTATCAATCTGTTTGTATTTACAAGTACCTGCTCAGAGTCTTTCTCCTTGCCAACCCACACAGAATCCATCCAAGTAAGCATATATTCATTAACATAATTATATTTAAGTAACTCTTTTGTCATTATTGCAATGTCGTTAGCTGTTGTTAAGTGTTCAGGTTCCGGAAGTCCTGTAACATTTACAAAATTTGTATTATTCATGCCCAGTTCTTTTGCCCGGTCATTCATTGCCTTAACGCAACCTTCCTCTGAGCCGTACATAAATTCAGCCATTGCAACTGAAGCATCATTTGCAGAACGCATTGATATGGCCTTCAGCATACTTTCAACATTTTGAGCTTCATTAGCTTCGAGATATATTTGACTTCCGCCCATTCCGGCGGCATACTCTGAAATTGTCATCTCTTGGTCGAGTTTTATTTCCCCTCTATCCATCTTTTCTGAAATCAGCAATAAAAGCATAATTTTTGTTATGCTTGCCGGCGGCATTTTATCATTGCTGTTTTTTTCAAAAAGTACCTGACCGTCATCACCGTTTATCAGTATTACTGCCTTTGACACTAAAGCATCAGGCTCAATTCCGAATGCGGGAACGGCAGTCAAATTTGCGATTAGTAACATCAAAAAAAACATGGCTATGTATTTCTTCATAAAAATTACCTCCTTTTTATGAATTAGAATAACCATATTTTGTTGATATATACAGTTGTCTTACATTTCGTGAGTTTTTTCATGAAATGTACAAAAACCGTTGAGGTATGAATATAATTGTATTATGCTTAACAGATGATTTCCTGCAAAGTTTTATCTATAAAATGCACAAATCAGAGTTTTTTCAAGATATACTCTGATTTATACATCATTTCATATGTTTTTATGTCGAATTATTCAACATTTGGTCTATTTCCTGAAAAATTATTTAAGTATATTTCCCAGCACGCTTGTTCCTTCGATGTGATTTTCTATATTAAACATGTTAAGAATTGTCTTTCCAATGGATGCATAGGTATCAAGGATGCCTAAATTGTTATTTTTTTGAATGTTTTTTCCGTAGAAAATTAAAGGAATGTACTCCCTTGAATGATCGGTACTTTCAGTTGTGGGATCGCAGCCGTGGTCTGCAGTAATTATGAGCACATCATCTTCCTTCAGGTTATCAATTATTTCCGGAAGCTTGTCATCAAAGTATTTCAAAGCATCGGCATAACCCTGCACGTTGTTTCTGTGGCCATATACCATGTCAAAGTCAACAAGGTTAGTAAATATTAGGCCTTTGAAATCTTCTTTCATTGCATTTATTGTTGCTTCAATGCCTTCTTTGTTGTTGTGGGTATGGTTAGATTTCGTCATTCCTTTATTAGCAAATATGTCTTCTATTTTTCCTATGGCGAATACTTCCATGCCGTTATTTTTAATGTAGTCTAACATAGTGTCCTTAGGCGGAAGCAATGAAAAGTCTTTTCTGTTTTCTGTCCTTGTATAATTTCCATCTTTACCGATAAAAGGCCTTGCTATAACCCTGCCCACACCATGCTCTCCTTTGAGCATTTCTCTGGCGGTTGCACAGATTTTGTAAAGTTCATCCAGTGGTACAACCTCTTCATGAGCTGCTATTTGAAATACAGAATCTGCAGAGGTATATACGATAAGATTTCCTGTTTCAACGTGTTCATTGCCTAATTCTTTGATAATCTCTGTTCCTGAAGCAGGATAGTTTCCAATTGTTTTTCTCCCTACTTTTTTTTCAAATTCATCTATAAAATCTTTTGGGAACCCTTTTGGGTACGTTGGAAATGGTTTTTCAAGCACCAGGCCGCTTATTTCCCAATGGCCGGTTGTGGTATCCTTGCCTTTTGATTTTTCTGTACACTTGGCAACAGTACCGGTATAACTGTCAGATTTTTTTATATCCTCAAATCCATGAATATTTAAAAGACCTAATTTTTCTAAATTAGGCAGTGAAAAATCATCTATATTTTTATATATATTTTTTACGGTATTGCTGCCGGTATCTCCGTAATCTGCAGCATCTGGAAGTTCACCAACTCCCACGCTGTCCAATACTATTAAAACTGCTCTGTTTATCATAATGCCTCCCTAATTCTTATATCATAAACTTACACTAGTGCAAGTAAGTTAGTACACATATATTATACTCTCGGAAATGTCTTTTTAAACACTTCCAATGATTTAAATTCAACGCTACATAAATAGTTCTGAGCTGCAGCAAGGCTGCTAAGTCCCATCAACTCCTGAACGGTTCCGAGATCTGCTCCGTTAGACAGCAAATGAACCGCAAATGAATTTCTTAATATCTGGGGGGACAATTCCTTGCCTAATTTCATTTTTTTCTCGTAAAACTTTAATATTTTCCAAATTCCCTGCCTTGAAATTGATTCGCCGGTAATGTTGATAAATAGGAATTCATTGTCTTCTTTGCATTTCTTATCCCTGAAGTTATGCATGTAATTGCAGATTGAATTGTTTGCGTGTTTACTTAATGGAACTATTCTCTCTTTCTGTCCTGCTATATTAATTATGCCGGCATTAAGATTGATGTCACTTTTTTCGATGTTTATCAGCTCAGTCACTTTAATTCCGGAAGAATACAATAGTTCCAGTATTGCTGAATCTCTGCTTCCTTTGAATGTGTCTACATCCGGCTGTTTCATCAAAAGGGTTACTTCATTCTCAGAAAGTACCGCAGGAGATTTTTTAATTTGTTTAGGGCTGTGTATGCTTATTGCAGGATTATTGTCTACAAGCTTGTCTTTTTTAAGAAATTCAAAAAAATTCTTAAGTGCTGAAATAGTTCTTGATATAGTTGAAGAACTTTTACCCTGCTTTTGAAGAGTCACGAGATACGTAAGTATGTGAGCTTTTTTTGTTTTAACTAATCCAAGCTCATAATTATTGTAAAGATACTCTTTAAAGCTATTTACATCATAAATATACGAACTTATGGTATTATCGCTTAATTTCTTTGAAATAAGATACAACTTATAGTTAACTATATTTTTATCCATTATCTCACCAACAATCTGCTTAATATTAGTATATAATAGCTGTATAAAAAGCTGTAGCCTGCTACAATTAACAAATATACCAGAGACAGCTTTATATAGCTCGATATAATTATATCAAATTTATGCGAAATAGTCTCTATGTTTTTTGTTTTTTTGGTATATTTTGAAATAGTTCCTGATATAAAAGTAAAATAGAATAATAAAGGAAAAAATACAAAATAATCGGTGAACGTCATGAAAAAGTATTGGCTGTCCATTCCGAGCGTTCTTATTAAAAAAATGACTGAAAGGCCATAATAAACCGATACAAACACAAACAGAGCAGTTATTATGTTTCCGTACCCTAATATTGTCAGTACAATGACAGCTGCAAAATATATTAGATTTCTTTTTAGTGTTGCTGCAAATATCTCTGAGACTTTCATAGTGCTTATACTTTCATAATTGATATTTGTCAGGCTTGTCTCTCCGGCACCAATGTAAATAAGTGCTGACAGCATTAGAGAGAATATAAATACAGCTAATAAAAATAAAAATCTTTTATTTTCTGACTGTATCAATTTTTTTAGTACATTGTTCATAAAAAAACCTCCTGAAAAGCTTTATACAATATATGCTTGATCAGAAGGTTTAATTCTATTTATGATTTATCAAAATTAAGAATTCAGCCAGTATATAATTGCTATCAATGTCTTACTGTCTAAAATCTTTCCTGTTTCCAGCATTTTCTTTACTTCTTCTTTGCTGACTGAAATGCTTTCGATGAATTCATCCTCATCAAAATTTGTGGAAGTAAATGTCAGCTCTTCAGCTTTAAATAAAAATAATTTTTCGTTTGAAAACCCTGGTGAAGTATAGAATTCGAATAATTTTTTAATTTTTTTAGCTTCAAAACCTGTTTCTTCCTTTAACTCTCGCAAAGCACATTCAATAGGTTCTTCAGCCATATTTATTATTCCTGCCGGAACCTCATACAGAAAATCCTCTACAGCCTTTCTATATTGTTTTACAAGCAGCATTTCATTTTTTTCGTTTACTGCCAAGATGGCAGAAGCATCTTTATGTTCTACTATTTCTCTTTTAGTATATTTTTTGTCTTCAAGCTCAACTGTATCTACTCTTAAATTTATTATTTTACCTTCAAAAATTTTTTCACTTTTAACGGTTATTTCAGTATTCAAAATTGCCTCCTCATTATTGCAATTTTTATATTCATTGTATTTTGTATATCCGCTTTATTGTAATAATAATAAATGTTTTTGTCAAGCTTATTATTAATTTCGCTAAATTGTTACAAAAATGCAATATACCGATACCGTCAGTATATTGCATTAAATAAATAATTATGATACCTTTTGTTCTAGCCTAAGCTTATCAGCTATCATTGCAATAAATTCTGAATTAGTCGGCTTACCTTTATTATTATGTATAGTATAACCGAATATATTGTTAATAGTTTCTATTTTTCCTCTGGTCCATGCAACTTCAATTGCATGCCGGATTGCTCTTTCAACTCTGCTTGGAGTGGTACTGTATTTTGAAGCTATCATAGGATACAATTCCTTAGTAATAGCTCCAAGAAGTTCAATATTATTTACCACATCTATTATTGAAGTTCTTAAGTATTGATACCCTTTTATGTGTGCCGGTACTCCGACTTCATGAAGAATTTCAGTTATTTTAACTTCAAGACTTAATTCTGCATTTACTTTTTCGTTATATACAATTTCTCTGCTCTTATTTTGAGCTCTTGAAGTTTCAATATCCGACAATTGAATTAGTCTGTCCGCAAACGATTCAAAATTAAATGGTTTAACTATGTAGTAATCAACACCCATGTTAATTGCTCTTTGAGTGACTTTATCATGGCCGACAGCTGATAAAATAATAACTTTAGGAAATTTTTTCAGTTCCTTTTTGTGTAGTTTTTCCATTACCCCTAAGCCATCCAGATGCGGCATGATTATGTCCAATATTAATATGTCAGGCTCATGCTTCTCGACTGCTTCCAGCGCCTTTATCCCATCATCGGCGACATCTACAACGTCAAACATGTTCTTACTTAGCAAAAAATCCTTAAGAATAAGCCGAAATTCCTTGTTGTCATCAGCAATAACTACTTTAACCTTTTTTTTCATTTTGATTCCCCCATTGTTAATATTTTTATCTATAAGATATATACGCAGAATTTTCAAAAAAACCTTTTTTTTTCTAAAAATATTTTTTATTTTTTAAAATATTTTTTTTTTCTTCTGCTTAATTCTATATATATTATGATTTTACAATATTATACTAAAATTTTCAGTAATTTATAAAAAATATGAATAGGAGCGGCATTTGCCGTCCCTAACTGTTGGAATTACTGTAAATTTGATCAAAAATCCATTCAATATATATTCCGTATCCCTTTGTGGGATCGTTCATGAACACATGCGTAACAGCACCTACAATTTTATTGTTTTGAATTACAGGGCAGCCGCTCATGCCTTGTATTATACCGTTTGTAAGATTAAGTAAATCATTGTCAACAATTTTGATTACAAAACTTTTTTCACCCGGTTTGTTTTGATAAAACATTTTTGTTATTTCTACATCATAAACTTGTATTTCATTGTTAACACAAGAAAAAATTTGTGCCGGACCTATGCGCATTTCTTCCTTTTTACCAACTTCAATTAAATTACTGCTGAAATAACCCAGACTAGCCTTATTTATATTTCCATAAATACCGAAGTTAGTATTATTCTCAACTGTACCCAGACTGTTTTCATCCCTTATAATATATCCTATAATTTCGCCTGGTTCACCCTTTTTTCCCGATTTTATGCTTGTAATGTTTGCTTTTGATATGGTTCCTGCTTCAATATCTATTAGGGAGCCTGTTTCCGAATCTGAAATGCCATGCCCGATGGCACTGAATTTACCTGTATCAGGATCAATAAAAGTCACTGTTCCTATTCCAGCAATATTTTCTCTGGCCCAGAAGCCAAACTTTATTTCATCACTTTCATAAATTTTTACAGGCGTAAAATTTAAATCAATGATGCTTCCATGTCTTTCTATGGTGAAGTTATAGTTTTTAATTCCATGTTCTTCTGTGTACTCCAAAATATCATCAGTTGTTTCAATAACAATTTCATCAATTTTAAGTATTTTATCTCCAATTTGCATTCCTGCTGCTTTAGCAGGAGATAGTGATAATTTATCGGTACCTATTATATCAGCCAATCCTACTACCAATATTCCTGCAGTTTTCAATTCCACGCCTATGGTCTGCCCTCCGGGTATTATGTACTTACCTTCAGATTCCATTACCTCATTATCTAATTGTGTTAAGACATATGGATTTGTTTTAAGATCATAGCCAAAGTAAACCGCCGCCAGTAAAATTGCAATAAAAAAAATAAAGAATAAAACTCTTTTAGCGAAATTTTTCATTATGCTCTCCTTCAAGTTTTATCTTTAATTTCTCCACTAGGCATTTTATTATTCGTGTGTCCTGCTTACTTAGCAGCCTTTTTTTCGAAAATCTAGGACTTATGTTACTGAATTTACAGATTTATGCAGTAATGCTTGATTCAATTAAATCTTTTGCGTTATTTAAAGATTTTTCGGTAATTTTCATGCCGCTCAGTAATCTTGCAACTTCGTAAATTTTGCTTTCTTTATCAAGTTTTTTTACAGTGCTGTAAGTATTTCCATCAACAACTTTTTTTTCAATTAAAAAATGATTTTTAGAAATTGATGCAATTTGAGGAGAATGTGTTACACAAATCACCTGGTGTTTATCTGAAATATAGTTCATTTTTATTCCTGCCATTTGAGCTGTCTTCCCGCTTATACCTGAATCAATTTCATCAAATATCATGGTTGTCTGGGAACTTTCAATGTCTGAACTAATTTTTTTAAATGCAAGCATAATTCGGGAGGCTTCTCCTCCCGATACCACTTTTTGCACAGAATTCAAATCGCTTCCGGCATTTGTTGCTATAAGAAATTCCACATCATCAATACCATCCGGCGAAAAATTACTTTTTCTTTTAATGTTTACTTTAAAACTGATGTTATTCATATTAAGATCGTTTAGTTCTTTAAGCAAATTTGTTTCAAGCATTTTTGCCGCATTTTTCCTTTTGCTTGACATTTTTTCAGAACAACTTACCAGCTTACTGAGTATTTTATTTTTTTCTTCTGTCAGTTTGTTCAGTTTATATTCTGCTTCTTTTAATAAATTTAATTCATTTTCTGAATCATTTCTATAATCTTTAATTTTGTCAATTGTAAATCCGTATTTTCTCTTTAATCTGTTAATGAGAGACATTCGGGATTCTATTTTATCTAGTTCATTTTCATTAAATTCTGTTTTTTCAGAATAATCTCTTAAATCATAATTTAAATATTGTATTTCTTCAAGTAATATATCAAGTCTTTTTATAAAAGCTTCCAAATTTTCGTCATATGTTTTTATTTTATTCAGAATTGTGTAAACGTTATTCAGACTGCTGTCCATACTCAGTAAATTATTGGCTTCATACAATGAACTTTGAATCTCTTTGATATTTGAAAGCTTTTTAATTTTTTTCAGCAGTTCCTCTTCTTCAGATTCTTTTAAGTCAGCTTCGTCAATTTCATCAATTTCATATTGAAGTTGTTCTATTTTAGTATTTTTGTCAATGAGTTTTTTCTTAAGAAAGTCTATTTCACTTAATTTGCTGCTGTATTCTGCATATATTATAGAATACTCTGATAAGTCTTTATCCATATCTTTTTGGATAAGGCTGTCCAACAAAGCAATATGCCTTTCTTTTTTAAATAAGCTCTCGTGTCCGAATTGCCCATAAATATCAATTAAATAGCTGCTTACTTCTTTTAGTGAGCTTAATGGTATAGTTCTGCCGTTTATTTTGCTTATACTTTTTCCGCTGTCCAGGATTTCTCTTGATATTATAAGAAAATCTTCTGAATCGATTTCAATATTTATTTCATTCAGTATGCTTTGAACTGCTTTAAAGTCTTCAATATCAAAAACAGCTTCAAGAAATGCACTTTTCTTACCTTTTCTTATTAAATCTTTTGAAGACCTTTCACCAAGAATCAGTGACAACGCTTCAATCAATATTGACTTACCGGACCCTGTTTCTCCGGTAAAAACATTAAATCCTTTATTAAATTTAATAGATTCTTCTTCAAATACAGCAAAATTGCGTATACTTAAGTTAAGCAGCATGCTATCACCACTATCTAATATTCTTTTTAAATTCTTCTAAAACATATTCTACATTATCCATAGATCTTATTGCTACAAACACGGTATCATCTCCTGCAAGAGTTCCCACTATATCATCTACTCCCATGAAGTCAATCGCTGATGCACATATCTGAGCTGCTCCTGGTATCGTCTTAAGAACAATAATATTAAGAGCATTGTCAATGGAAACAACGGAATTTTCAAATATTTTATACAACCTGTCTGTGATTCCTTCCTGACTTTGCCCTATTGTAGCATATTTGTATTTACCACTTTTAGCCATAACCTTTACAAGCCTAAGCTCTTTAATGTCTCTTGAAATGGTAGCCTGAGTAACGTCGATTCCCATAGCTTTCAAGCCATCAGCAAGCTCTTCCTGAGTTTCTACTTCTTTTTTTGAAATAAGCTCAAGAATTTTTGTTTGTCTTGTATACTTTTTCATTAGTCACCTCATAAAATTCAATTTTTTTTATAATAATCAAAGGCTGTATTTATTAAGCCCTTGAAATTTGATTCAGAAATAACCGAGATTTGACCGGATTCTTTTCTGATGTATCCAAGGTATTCAATGTTGCCGTCGCCGCCCTTTACCGGAGAAAATGTCGCTTCCTTTAAACAAAGTCCGCTCTCAGCACAATAAATCTGAATATTATTCAAAACATCCAGATGAGTTTTTTTGTCTTTAATGATACCGTTTTTCCCTATACTATGTCTTCCAGCTTCAAACTGAGGTTTAATAAGTACGACTATATCTGTTGATTCATTGCTTAAATCGTAGACCTTTGGAAAAATTAGTTTCAGAGAAATAAATGACACATCTGCAGTAATGATATTAATATCCTCTTTAAAAACAGCGGTGTCTATATATCTGAAGTTTGTTCCTTCAATATTTATTACGCGTGCATTTTTTTTTAAAGATTCGTGAAGCTGGCCATGTCCAACATCCACAGCATATACCATCTTTGCCTGGTTTTTAACAAGATAATCTGTAAAACCTCCGGTAGAAGCACCTATATCCACCGCTGTTTTATTTTTTATATCTATATTAAAATGTTTAACGGCTTTTTCTAGTTTTGATGCACCGCGCCCAACATATTCAAAATTATTTGTTATTTTTATTTCATCCAAATCAGTTACTCTACCAGATGGCTTAGTCTGTAATCTGCCATTAACATATACGCTGCCTCCGATAATTAATTGTTTGGCTTTTGCTCTGCTCTCAGTCAAACCTTTTGTTTGAAGATATACATCGAGCCTATATTCTTGCATTAAATACCCTTTCATAACTTTACATAATTATTCTGTTCAGAATGAAAACATTTGAACAATTCAATAGAATTATAGCATAAAAATTTATAAATATCAATTGTATTTTTTTATTTTATTAGAAATTAAATACTTAAAATGAATAAATATTTTGTTTATTCAATATGGAGCATGTGCGCATACGGCACACATTACAACTATTTAAACGTTTCGTCAATTACCTTTATTTTTCTTTGTGTGTCTTCAAGTTTTTTAACACAATAAGAATATGCTTTCATTCCTTCTTCATAATTTTCCAGCAGCCGGTCTATAGACAAGCTGTCACTTGTTTCAAAATCCTGGACTATTTTTTTTAAGTTTTCTAGTGCACTTTCAAAGCTGTTGTATTCCATTATTCCACCTCTTCAATTTTAATTGCCTCTGCCGTAATTTTAAAATCTTTATATGTTATGTTAATTAAATCATTCTTCTCAACTTGGCTGGGGTTTTTTATAATCTTCCCTCTATTATCTGTTACAAGAGCAAATCCTTTTTCCAAAAGCTTTTTATAATTGTAGCTGTTAAGCTTTTCGTTAAGGATTTCCAGACAGCTGGATCGATCAGTGATTTTTGCGGTTACATGGCTTATTATAGCATTCTTGCAGTCTTCAACTTGACTTTTAAGCCTATATATATCATCAATAGGAAGATAGCTTTTCAAAATGTATCTTGATGATTTGATTTCGGCCTGCTTAATTTTAATTATATTTTGTGTCATATATTTAAGTGTATATACATATCTTTCCAGCTTTTCTTCAACATCTTTATATCCACTGATAATTCTTTCTGCCGCTGCTGTAGGTGTATGACAATATATATCAGCTACGTAATCAGTCAGGGTTCGATCTGTTTCATGACCTATTCCGGTTACTACGGGAATACTTGATTTATATACTTCCTCGGCAACTTTTAAGTCATTAAAAACATTCAAATCCTCAAAACTTCCACCTCCTCTGGAAATAAGTATAACATCTGCATTGTTTTCATTAAAAAAATTGACCCCGCTGATTATGCTGTCTATTGATTTTTCTCCCTGTACTAAAGTGTTGTAAATTGTTACCTCAAAATCTGCCCTCACACTTTCAAATGTCTTTAATATATCTTTAATTGCTGCACCGGACTTTGAAGTTACTATTCCTATTTTTGATGGATATTCCGGCAGTTCCATATGTCTGTCAAACATTCCCTGAGACTTTAGCTTTTCCTTTAGTGATTCAAGATCGGATAATATTTTGCCTAATCCTATTCTTTCTATGTTTCTTACTGTTAGCTGGTAGACTCCTTTTACCTCATATAAGGAAATTTCTCCGTCAGCGATAATTCTATCTCCGTTTTTTGAAATGTTGTCAGCAAAAAAAGCAACGCAATTAATACATGACGCTCCGTCGCACAAGGAAAAATAGGTGTAACCGGTCTTACTTAACCGTATATTTGAAATTTCTCCTTCTACTCTGAGGTTATTTAAAATTGAGTTGCTCATTAAATATTTTTTTATATATTGATTTAAAACTGATACTTTAATTGGTTTTATCTTCATTATACCACCTGTCCATTATGGGTAGCAACGAAACTCCCACGGCATTATCAGATGAATTTTCTTTTGTCGGAAAGATTATATTAAAATCATTTTTTAACTTATCAAAAACTGCATTTCTTATTATAGAGTTTGAAGCTACTCCTCCCGCAATTATTATAGTATCAAAATAATTGTTTTCTTTGATATGATTAATAATATGCACAATACAGTCAGCAACATATCTAAATATGGAATTAATTATTGATTCTCTGCTATATTTATCGGCAAGAATTAGATTTTTATAATAGTTCTCCATACCTGAAATATTTATATAAGAACCTCCGCTGATTGCAGGGAGCTTGATTTTTGCAAATTCATTAACTTTTACCATACAATTTTCCATATGCATTCCGCACGGAAACGGAAAACCCATAAAAGTTCCTAACCTGTCAATAAGCTGTCCGAAGGTTATATCTTTGCTTCCTCCTTTAAGGACTGTTTCATAGCCTTTATTAGCCTTTCTTACGTCTAAAAATTCCGTTGTGCCGCCTGAAATATGTATTGCCAATATATTCGATGTATGTTTTTTGTATTGTTCTATCAATGAAGCCGCTATATGGTTCTCCTGGTGAGAATATTCAATATAATCGCAGTTCAAAGTCTTTGCGATTGCTTTCCCATAATTTTGTCCTACCGTAAAAACCGGCATATATGATTCTTCCACATTTCTCGGTTTTGAACTGACACTTACTATTTTTATGTTTTTTAAATCTTCTGTTAGCTGATCGTACAAAGTATTAAAATTTTTTAGATGTTGAAAAACAGCATCTTGCTGCCTCAACCCTTTCTGTCCTATAGGAACATTCAGAATAATTCTATTATTGAATTTTATTTCTTCGGTTCTTAAATCGGCCAGTGCAATTGAAGTTGTATATGCGCTTGTATCTATGCCGAGTACATACTCTGTCATTGTTCAACACGCCTTACGACTGTTCCCAATATTCCGTTAATGAATTTATGTGAATCTTCATTGGAATATTTTTTGCTTATCTCAACAGCTTCGTTTATTGAAACAGATGCTGGTATTGAGTCATTATATAAGATTTCTGACAGAGCAATCCTGAGCACAGCCAGATCAACCTTTGCAATTCGGTTTATTTTCCAGTCTTTTGAGTTTTCTGTAATACATTTGTCAATTTTGTCAATATTATCAATCATATCATCCAGTGTCTTGTTCAGGTATTCGATGTCAACACCCTCTATTTCAAAGTGGTTAATGTACTTGCAAGGAAGAGATTTATCAAATTCTTTGTTTACATCCATGCAATATGCGATTTTAACTGCTTCTTCTCTTGTTTCTTTTCGTTTCATGCTTCCTCCGTTTGCAGGTATACAACTGTCGGCTGTTTTCTTTATCCCGCTTGTGAAAATAATTATAGATTGACAACAAGAAAATGTCAATCTATAATAGCTTTTTATATTTTATTCGATTATTCAACTATCTCCGTTTCAATAACATCTTTATCTTTATCTTTTTCTTGGATTATGTTAAGTACATGAACGTTAACGGCAGCTACAATCATGTCTGTCATCGTTTCTATTTCTTTTTTGACAGCGGCCTGAACTTCTTTTGCTACTTCACTTATTTTATAGCCATATTCAACATTAATAAAAATGTCTAAAACAACCGTGTTTTCATTTATTTCGACCTTTATTCCTTTAGAATAATTATTTTTCGAGAATAGGTTTGAAATTCCCTCAGCCATGCCTGTTCGTGTTGTGCTTACGCCTTTTACACTGCTGGTTGCTATGCCAGCTATTATAATAACTACATCATCAGATATTTTCACCTGGCCGAATTCTAAATTTTCGTTATCCATC
The DNA here is from genome assembly GCA_018436705.1 of Sedimentibacter sp. Lineage (GTDB taxonomy): Bacteria > Bacillota > Clostridia > Tissierellales > Sedimentibacteraceae > Sedimentibacter. Next base: position 162,144 of record JAHDLA010000004.1, on the reverse strand, counting down.
TTAGCACCTCCTCAAATGATTATATCAGAAGTTGTAAATTTTTACAAATCAATATTATCAAATTTAACAATTTTTATTTGCTCAGGTTCATAGTTTGTTTCTGACACTATTACATCCAATATTTTAGTTGCATCCGCTTGCTCGATTTTATCATTTGTCACTACCTTAACAGTATCGGAATCAACTATTACAGCAGTTTCGTTGTATCCTTTAGATTGAAGCATGAGCTCAATGTTGTTTTCTTTTTCTACGAAGTCATTTTTGTTTAGCAAGAGAGCCTCGAATTGACTTTTTGTTTCGTCAGAGATGGATTCATTGCTTATGCTTTCTTCGAGATGGTCAATTACATCCATATTTTTCTTATCCTTGTTTAATTTAAAATTAGCAAAGCTTGAATTAAGCATATCAAAGATACCTTCTGATGAAGCCGTCACTGAATCATCATCATCCAACAATATATCTGTTATATCACCAAGTATTACATAATCTGATTCTTCCTCCACGACTTCAGCAATGGATGCTTCTGAGTCTGATTCGTTAGGCACTTCAGGTTCTTCAGATTCATCAGAGCTCATAGCTATATCTGTTGTATCTGTCTGTTCCATTACTTCCACAAGTTCTGCTCCGCTTATTTCCTCACTGCTGTTTTCCAAAATTTGAGACAAATCACTGCTTGAATCTTCAGAACTAATTTCATCCTGCAATTGTGCATAATCTTCTTCACTAAATATGTTCTCCGGCGTCATGGTCATATTTATATAACCAATGATAAATATTATTGCCAAAGAAGTTAAAAATACCAATGTTTCCTTTCTCATAATCATAATTACCCCCTGAGTTAAATTCAAAAACTGCTTCGTAGATATCCAAACCGATAAAGTTAAGCAAAAATTATCTGTTGGAAACTACTATTTCAATATCGTTTAAGTTAATATCTAATAAAGTTTTTACACAGTTCATGAGAACCGGGTAAATATCTTTATTGCCGCTGTATTTAACTACCACAAGCACACCTGAGATTTCAGGATATTCGTAGTATTTTGGTACAACTTGGTTATTGCTTCCAAGAACCATCTGATTTTGCTTTGTCTCTCTTTTTACCTCTCTTTTAGTACCGTCACCGCCCACTTCAACATTTGTTTCATTGCTTGTATTTTCATCATAAACAGGTTTCATTTCCGGAGTGTTTTTAGTATAAATCATAACATCCGCACTATTTACGCTTTCAATTTTTTCCAGTATTTGTTCTAGTCTTTTTTCCAATGAATATACATAATTTTCTGTTGTCAAATCCGGGCTTTCATCGTTGCTCAAGGTAACATCAGAAGTTTTGGTACCTATTATACTGGAGGTATCAAGCTTGAGTATCAATGAAATAATAACCAGCAATATAAATATATTTACTGCGTACTTTAGGTTTTTATTGTCCTTGAACATATTAAAAAAATTATTCATATGTGCCCCCATTATTTTATTCATTTAATGCAACAGTTTCTGACACTTCATTTAAACGTAACAGTGAAACGAAGTCTATTGTATATATATGTTATCTGAACTTGTTTGCAAGATTTCAGCCATATCAGTTTTTAATCTGTTTACTTCATCCATACTGAGCAATTTGTTTAATGTAACTACTGCTTTTATATCCATGTCATCGTTAAAATTTATCGTTATATCTCTTACCACATCATCTCCTTCAAATATTTTTTCATTTATTGAGTCAATAAAATTCTGATCAAAGTTTTGTATACTTACTTCTCTTTCATAAGCGTAATCTTCAGGTTTGATATTATTTAATATATTTAAATCTATTCTTCCATTTAAAAATATATTATCCAGAATATAAATCATGATAAATATTTTAATAGTTATTCTGGAGAATTTTTGCGTTTTTCCTTCCGGAAAAATTATCATTATGATGTTAAACATAAGAATTAAAATTAGTATGTTAATTATTGTATTTTTCATAAGCTACCCAAAAATATTATTTATATAATTCAGTAAAATTGAATAGTAAACAGTCACGATTATAATAGGAGTCATAAGACATATTAAATATATGTAAAACATATCGGCCATCTCATAAATAAGCTTGGATATATTTTCATTGAGCGGCTCCGTCAGCACTCCCACTGTCTTGTACAGCACCAGGGCAAGTGATATTTTAATAAGAGATCCCCCGAATGCCGAAAACATGAAAATTATTATTACAATTCCCAGAACATCCTTTATCATTAGAATACTTTTTAAAAATACTCCGAAAAATTTACTGACCGCATTTCCGATTATGGGTACGGCAGAAGGAGATAATGCTTTTATGGAATTAATAAAAATATTATCTGTCTTGTATAATATATATCCTTGTACAGAAAAATTTATGACTACAATAATCATGTAACCTGACAAAAATAATAATGTTGCCTTTTTTAGAAACTTATACATTAATTTGGCATTTATCAGCTTGCTCATATTGTTTATCAATATAACCGTAATTAGAACGACAGTCATAACGTCGGTAAAGGAATAAATAAAACTTGTAGTTATACCTATAACATAATTCAATGACGTATAAAAAAACTGAAGTATGCTTAATTTGCCGAATGTAAGCATTGCAGCCATGAATACGGCGTTTATTTCTTCTGTTATTATTTTAAACTTAGCAAAGTCTGCCTTCATTATGTTTTTTATGCTCAAGACATCCTTTAAAACTATTGTAAATATTATCATAACCGAAAACAGAACAACTATATCGGAAACGCTGTGACTAGAAAATTCATCAGAAAAATACTTAATTATTGTTAAAATCATGCAGATTATTAATATATAGGTGCCGGTACTTACAATCTCTTTTATAAAATTTTTCTCGTTTTCAATCTCATACAGAAAATAATCCTTTATGCTGATATCCAGCCTGCCCTTAAACGCATTTCCTATAATTTCTCTTATATTTATATTGTTGTCACTAAAATAAGAGTTGTTATTATTTATATATTCCTCTAGATTTCCAATGGGTATCTGGTCAATTGCCTCATCTGTTACAGCTGCAAACGCATTTGTAGATATTGATAATATTATAAAAAACATTATTATTATTTTTTTCATTTTATCACCCGTTAACCAGCAGCATTATTTGATCAAGAAATATCTTTATTACATCAATTGAATAAATAAGTATAATAAGCTTACCTGCTATTTCAACCTTCTTGCCTATAGATTCATAATTTAAATCTTTGCAAAGGAGAGAAATAAAATCACAAATATACGCTATTCCAACGATTTTAAGTATAGTAGAAAAATACTCCGATTTTATGTTATACCTTACAAACAGATTTACGAATTCCTGTATATATCCCTTAAGCTCTCTGAAAAGCATGAGCATAATCAGTATGCCGAAAATAACCGTAATATGGACTTTGAATTCTTTATTGAAGTTTGAAATTGTAATTCCGAGAATAACAGTGATTAAAGCAATAAATATTATTTTTGCCAGCAACATATCATTCCTTTCATCAATACAAGTTAAATACTGATTTTACCTCCATAAATAAATCATTCATCATTCCCACAATGAGAGCCATAACAACTATAACTCCGGTAAGAGTAACAAACATAGCCTGCTCATCTCTTCCTGTTTTAGATAAAATCTGATTAAATACAGCCACAATTATTCCTATAGCACCAACCTTAAAAATTAAATCAATATCCATAATTTCCTCCTAAATCAAAATAACCGCTGCTAAGCACCCCACCAATATAGAAATTCTGTTGTTAAGATTTTTTTTCTCAGTGTGTGACCTCACAAAGTCTTTCATTGAATTTTCCATTTCCCTGATTGTAAAAAGAAGTTTTTTATTCAGCGCATCTGAATAGGTACTACCGTAATAATCAATAATATCTGAAAAATATTTGTTAAAGTCATCCGGTGTGTGTATTAGATCCTTCATGAAATTTTCCAACTCATATTTATTTTTTTTATGTATCAGGTGTTCTTGAAGTTTATTGCAGATTTTTTTGGTTTCATCATTTTTGTAATTGTATTTCATGTATATTTCTTCATATGACAGTTTCATATCACATGAATATGTTCTTAAATAGTCCGTGAAATTCAAAAGTTCTTCCATGCTTGCTATACATTTGTCTCCGTAATCATTTATGAATTTAAAAATAAGTTTTACGGTTACTATAGTCAGGACGAACAGCATCGATTTAATCCAAATCATTAAATATCACCCTATTCTTTTCAAAATCGTAAACCTCTTTGACAATGCAGGGTTTTTTGTTATTTTTTAAAATTATTGCTCTATCAAAAAGTTTATTATCAATTATCGGCTTCATATATATGTTTTTTTTCAAGTCTTCTAGGCCGAAGCCGTGGGCAGTTGCTATTATGTTCACACCACTTTTAATTGCATATTGAATAATTTCGAAATCTTCCTTTGAACCCAATTCATCAGACATTATTATTTTTGGAGAGAGTGCACGTATTCCCATTATAAATCCTTCTTTTTTCATGCAATATGAAAGAATATCAGTACGTCTCCCAACACTCATCTGAGGGGTACCATTGTATACCGCCGATATTTCTCCCCTTTCATCTATAAGAGTAATATCGCAGCCTTTATAATACGGGTTTGACGTTCCATCGCTGAGGTTTGCACATACATCCCTGATAAATGTCGTTTTACCAGACAGAGGGGGGCCAATTATTAAAGTATTGTAGATATTTTTGCTGGAGCTTATAAAATATTTTATATATTTTTCTGCACATCCGGGATATTCCCTCGCTATTCTTATATTTAATGAAGTGATATTTTTAAAACCTTTAAAGTGCTCACCCTCATATATGCAATCACCTCCAAGTCCTACCCTGTGACCACCTTCGACAGTTATGTATCCGTTTCTTATTTCCTTTTCAAATGCATGAATTGAATTTCTTGTAAGATTTGAAATGGTATCATCTATATCTTTTTTGCTGATTATGTAGTTAAAATTCAAGAAATCGTCTGATTTTATCCTTTTTATCATTATGGGAAAATTAATCCTGAGTCTTATTTCAACAGTATCTCTGCCAATTAGATCTGACTGCTTGGACATAACATTCCTTACACCGCTGCTTAAGAATTTTAAGATATCATTCATTTTTCCTCCTAAGTTACTAAATCTTGTCCCCTTAATCTATAATATTATGAATATATAAAATTATGATAATTTGTATATATAATTTTATATAGATAAATCGCAGATGACACGTAAATAACAGTAGGAATGTAAACTCTTTAAATAGAATCGTCGAAGTTTTAAACTGAAATCTACTGTGACTTTTAAATTAAAAGACAAAATTTAATTTTTTAAATAGATAGATAAAAAATTATCAAATTATTTTTAAAATAGTATTTACAAATATGAAAAAGATGGTATAATTACAATGTAAATATCTTCAGGGCAGGGTGTAATTCCCGACCGGCGGTAAAGTCCGCGAGCCGAAAGGTTGAATTGGTGAAATTCCAATACCGACAGTAGAGTCTGGATGGTAGAAGAGATTACTTGCCTAAAAGTGAGCAGAAATTTCTATCGAAATAAGCCTCTGAAGATCTCAGAGGTTTTTTGTATGCCCTAACCCCATTTTTATAAAAAAATGGTTGGTAGGTCAACCGCAACGAATTCTCAAATTTTGTGAGCGACAGCGAGCAAAAAATTTGTTGAATGAGACTGTGATATGCCCTAACCCCATTTTTTATAAAAAAATGGTTGGTAGGTCAACCGCAACGAATTCTCAAATTTTGTGAGCGACAGCGAGCAAAATTTGTTGAATGAGGCTGTGATATTTTTAAATGGCCTTAGTCCTCTGATATCTTTATAATTATAGGAGGGAAATATGAAAAGTATGATTTCATCAAATCAAAGAAACAATGCAAAGGTAATAGCAAAAGTAGGTGTGTTGTCAGCGGTAGCGACAGTTCTGATGCTGTTTGAATTTCCGCTGTGGTTTGCGCCGAACTTTTACCAGCTGGATTTCAGCGAGGTTCCTGTACTTTTGGGCACGTTTGCTCTAGGCCCTGTAGCGGGAGTAGCAATTGAATTTGTAAAAATATTAATAAACTTTGTATTAAATGGAACAGATACAGGAGGAATAGGCGAATTAGCAAACTTTATAGTAGGATGCTCCTTTATAATTCCTGCCGGCTGTATATACAAATATAAAAAGTCCTTTGGAACAGCTATTGTAGCAATGCTTGCCGGAACATTAACTCTGGCTGCTGTAGGTTCATTAATAAACTATTATGTACTTCTTCCCGTATATGCAAAAATATATGGAGCGCCTATACAGGCTTTCGTAAATATGGGAAATTTATTGAATCCTGCCATTACGGATTTAAAAACTCTTGTGTTGTACGCAGTTGTACCGTTCAATATATTTAAGGGTGTAGTCATTTCATCAATTACATTGCTGATTTACAAAAAAGTGTCACCTATTCTTCATAAATAATTTTATATATTGCTGAGTTTAAGGCCCGTACTCTACTTTAGGATATGCTACTACCATTGAAATAGCATGGTATTTATGTCCAGGGTTTGAGTATGTGCCTTTTATTATGTTTCTCTTGACTGAAAAATACATTGTGTATTATAATGAATAACGTTAACAAGAAAATTATACCAATTTTAGAAAGGAATTATAAATGAAACTCAAAATTTATTCTTTAATCCTTTTTCTTAATTATTATCTTACCGGACTTATTACTCCGGTACTAAGTTTGCTTCTCCTTGATAAAGGAGCAACCATCTTCAATATTTCTATTTTACTAGGAATCTATGCGTTAACAGTCGTGGTATTGGAGGTTCCAACAGGAATTATTGCAGATGTTTTCGGCAGAAAAAAAACATTTTGCTTCTCTTTAATTATATCAACGCTAAGTTTTTTTGTGGTTTTGGTCGGAAAAGGTTTTATTATTTTGTGTTTTGCAATGATAATTTACGGTTTCAGCAGAGCTTTGGCTTCAGGTTCATTCGACGCAATTTTTATTGACTATTACATTGATAATTTCGGCAAAGACAAGCTACACAACATTACTTCAAGGCTTGCAGTTCTTGAAGCGCTGGGATTATCTGCAGGTGCCTTATCCGGAGGTGTGTTTCCCAAAATTTCCAGCACATACTTTTTATCAATAGGAAGTTATGATTTAAATGTTATAATGAGGATAATCCTTGCAATTGTAGTTACTATACTTTCTGTTACATTTATACAGGATACTGGAAGCGCGGAAAATAAAGAACGCATAAGTATAAAGCAGCACATCAAAAACAGTTCAGCAATTATTTCCAAAAACAATACAATAATATGCATTTTTATTTCTGTATTTTCAACAGGCTTTTTGCTCAGCAGCCTTGAAACGTACTGGCAGCCACACTTTATGACTCTTCTATCAAGAAATGATTCTACAGAACTTTTGGGAGTTATGGCGTTTTTATATTTTGCTGCTGCGACTCTGGGGAGCATTTCATCAAACAAATTGATTAAGAAATATAAATTTAATCCAAACAGAATGTACCTAATATTCAGAATACTGATGGCTGTATCTTTAATTTTAACTGCTCTTCAATCAAGCGTTCCTGTTTTTATTGTTTTGTATTCTTCTATTTATCTGCTATTTGGAATTGCAACCGTGCCGGAAGGAGTTATTTTAAACAGCGAGATTCCAAAAGAGATACGAGCCTCGGTATTGTCTGTAAATTCATTAGCCATCCAAGTAGGAGGTTTGTCCGGTTCTTTCATGTACAGTATACTGATACGTTATATAAGTATTCCAAGTATATGGATTTTAGCCGCATCGGTTGTATTGCTGGCAGTTGCAATAATAGCAAAAAAATTACTTATAAAACCGGCTTTATATGTACCTGAAAACTAGAATAAAAAAAGACGCATAAAGCGTCTTTTTTTAGCACCTTCTTCTACATCTACGGCGCGAACATTTTCCGTATCCTATTCCAAGAATAAACCATGGTAACCAGCACATAAAATCACCCCTTATAACAGCTTGTCTTATACTATTCATGTTTTAGCTAATGTTGACATATTTTAAGAAACACAGGTTTTTTTAATATTACCGTAAATTCTATGTTTATTGAATGTTAAAATTAAATTGTGGCATAATAAATACACCTGAAATATAAGGAGAATGATATGCCAGCTAAAAAATATAATGAGAAAAGAGAAAAAATAAACAAAAAGAAAAACGATATTGAAAATGCAGAATTCAATTACAGACAAACTGAAAAAATGATGAATATAACTGATGACGAGGCCTTTAAAACAGAGCTTCAGATTAAAAATATGCGAAGAGAACAGTCTCTTAGAAACATGAAAAAAGATATAAAAAATGAATATGACAAGGAAAATAATTTTAAAAACAACATGAAATAGAGTAATAATATAAAAAATAACTGTCCTATTGGCAGTTATTTTTATATTTAAATTTAAAAATTATTAAATTTATGTAGCGAGTAAATACATAAGCCGAGTTTTGTATTAAACAGTCATCTATCTACGCCGGCTGTTACCAGCAGGCTCTAGCAACCTACCATTTGGACTGTGACGAGCAGCCACTCTGCGGTCCGTTCTTGGTCTTGCTCCGGGTGGGGTTTACATAGCCAACCAGTCGCCTGATTGCTGGTGAGCTCTTACCTCACCTTTCCATCCTTGCCGATTGCTCGGCGGTTTATTTCTGTTGCACTATCCTTGAGGTCACCCTCACCGGGTATTACCCGGCACCCTGCTCTTCGGAGCTCGGACTTTCCTCATGCCTAAGCATGCGACTGTACAATTTACTCTTGTACTATATTACATGAATTAACACAGAAAGTCAAATGAAGTATTATCCATTTTTAAAGTATTATTACTGTAAATCTTCCAGCTGTTTCATCCACAGCGAGTACGATGCATCACTTGGCATTCTCCAGTCCCCTCTTGGAGATAAAGAAACAGAACCAACCTTTACCCCATCAGGCAGGCATGATCTTTTAAATTGCTGGGTAAAAAATCTTTTATAAAATTTTTTGAGAGTTTCAAGTATAATTTTATTAGTAAATTTCCCCTTAAAGGCTATTTTTGCAAGAAAATATATTTTTGCAGGTTCATAACAGTTTCGAAGCATGTTGTAAAGGAAGAAATCATTTAAATCATATGAACCCACAGCTTTTTCCGTAAACTGAGCTATATTTCCTTCCTTATCAGGTGGAAGCAGCTCTGGGCTTACAGGTGTATCTACAACATCAAGCAATGCTTTTTGGATTTCTCCGCATGTTGCTTCCTCTGCATACCATTTTACGAGATACTTTACGAGTGTCTTTGGAATACTTGCGTTAACGCCGTACATAGACATATGGTCTCCGTTATAGGTAGCCCATCCCAAAGCCAGTTCGGAAAGGTCTCCTGTTCCTACAACAATGGCGTTTTCTTTATTTGAAATATCCATAAGTATCTGTGTTCGTTCTCTGGCTTGAGAGTTTTCATATGTAATGTTGTGCACATTCATATCATGATCGATGTCTTTAAAATGCTGAATACATGCCTCTTTTATGGAGATTTCCATCATTGTAACACCTAATTCTTTCATAAGAATAAGCGCATTGTTGTACGTTCTTGATGTCGTTCCGAATCCGGGCATAGTTATAGCAACTATATTATTCATAGGCAACTTAAGTTTTTTAAACGCTTCTACGGTTACCAGTAGCGCCAACGTACTGTCAAGTCCGCCGGATATTCCCACTACAGCCTTTTTCAAACCTATTTTATTTAATCTTTGATAAAGTCCAGTAGCCTGAATGTTTATAATTTCCTGGCATCGTTTGTTTCTTTCATCAATATTTGAAGGAACAAAAGGCATGGGGTTAACTTCTCTTTCAAGTTCACATATTTCCGATAGCCCAAGCTCAAAATCCACGTATTGATATGTGAATTTTTCAGATTTATTCATATACGTGTTAAACTTAGCTCTGTCGTTAGAAATTTTCTCTAAATCTATATCACCGTATATAATATTAGATTCTGGAGAAAATCTGTTTTCATTGAGTATAATTCCATTCTCTGCAATCATAGAATGTCCTGGAAATACTACATCCGTTGTGCTTTCTGTTTGACCTGCAGATGAGTATACATATGCTGTTATACATTTGGCAGACTGAACTTTTACTATTTCTCTTCTGTATTCAGGTTTTCCTATTGTTTCATTGCTTGCCGACAAATTTAAAATTAAATTTGCACCGTACAACGTGTGGTAAGAGCTTGGAGGAATGTTAACCCACAAGTCTTCGCATACATCAATTCCTATGCATAGAGATGAAAGAGAATCACTGAACAGCAGTCTTTCGCTGAACGGAACCTCCTGTCCGCAAAGCTTAATCTTATCGCTAATCCTTGCGGTTGATGAAGCAAACCATCGTTTTTCATAAAATTCATTGTAGTTTGGAACATATGTTTTCGGAACTGCTCCAAGTATTTTTCCTTCTTTGAAAACCACTGCGCAATTGAACAGCTGATTGTCTGCTCTTATAGGCATTCCTACAGATACGAGAATATTTAAGCTTTCTGTTTTTTTCAGAATCATGCCAAGAGCTTCTGCTGCTCCTCTTATAAGTGCTTTTTGATTAAATAAGTCTGCGCATGTGTAGCCGGTTATACACAGCTCAGGAAACAATATTACTTTTGCATTTTTTGTTTCTGATGCAGTTAGAATTATTGAAGATATTTCATCTGCATTAAACATTGGATCTGCTACCTTTATTATGGGAACGGCAGAAGCAACTCTTACGTATTCAAAATTATCCATAATCAGTCCTCTAAATTATCTGTTCCTTTACAGTATTTTTTGTTAACATCTTTACCTTTAATTGTTCTTTCTTAAGTAATGCTTTTCTTATATTTTCCATTGATAAATATTCTGTGTAATAATGGCCTGCATCAATAATGCACAGGTTATTTCGCAATGCACTTTGAGCCTGGTGGTACTTTATATCGCCAGTTATGTAAACATCAGCTTCTTTTTCAATTGCATTATCAATAAAGTCGCTTCCACTTCCCCCGCAAAAGGCAACTCTTTCAATCACTCTTTCACTGCTGTTACAGTAAAGTTTCACATGCTCTGCACCGAGTTTGTTTTTTACGTGGCCGGCATATTCTATTATATTGACAGGAGCAATATTTCCAACTCCTCCATACCCGCTTAAGTCACTGCCTGAAACATGGAGCACATCATAATCATTTATGTTTAGCAATTCAGAAAGCTTCTTGTTAACTCCAACATCAGCCATGTCAAAGCTTGTATGAAGGCTGTATAGAGCAATATTATTTTTAATAAGCTTTTGAATAACTTTTCCTTCATAACTTGCTAAATCAATTGATTTAATCGGCGAAAAGAAAAAAGGGTGGTGCGTTATAATTAATTCAATATTATTGTCTGTCGCGTAGTTAACAGCTTCTAAATCTGCATCTAATGTTAACATAATATTATTTATGTCTTTTCCCATATTCCCAATTTGCAGCCCACTGTTGTCCCATGGTTCCTGTGCTTTTATTTTTAGCTCGTCTTCCAATAGTTTTATAATTTTATCAATATTAATTTTTCATCAACTCCCTTATTCTTTTGTTTTTATTTATCAAAGCTTCTATTTTTTTATTATAATCACTATTATTGTTCTTTTCAAGGTTTCTGATTATATTTTCATTTATATTCAGAGCTTTGTTCATGTACTCATGCATTAAAGTTTCTTTTTTTTCAATGAGTATTTTGCTGAATTCATAATAAAATTCATCATCTTTTTCCACCGTACCTGGTACAGCTTTAATAACGAAATAGTAATGGTGGAATTCTTTAACAATATTTTCATCTAAAATTTTAAAATTATTTTTAAACAAATAACGCCTCAATTTGTCTGCTGTTGTCATAGGCTGCAAGATAAGCTCTTTTGTATGTATTGCTATATTTTTTGAAGTTTCAATAATATCAGATATAAGTTCTCCTCCCATGCCTGCAATTATAACAGCATCAGCCTCTCCTTCATTGAGTACTGTCAATCCGCTGCCAAGCCTGAAATTGCACTTGTCTGCAAGATCAATAGATGTTAAGTGCTCAACAGCTCTGCTTAAAGGTCCTTCATTCAAATCCGTTGCTATTACTTTCTGGCATATGCTGTCCTTTAAAAGCATTTCTGCAACATAACCGTGGTCGGTTCCTATATCTGCCACCACACTGCATTTTGATACCATTGATTTTATGCATTCTAAACGGTTCATTTTCCCACCTATATTTTAAAATTTATTGATTAAATAAAAACGGGAGGGCATTATTCCCTCCCAGTAACGGAACGGCTTTTGCCGACCGTGTATTTATGATTGTCAATTTTATTCCAGATAATCTTTCAATTTTTTGCTTCTGCTCGGGTGTCTGAGCTTCCTCAGAGCCTTTGCTTCAATCTGTCTTATTCTTTCTCTTGTTACATCAAACTCTTTTCCTACCTCTTCCAACGTTCTTGCTCTTCCGTCATCAAGTCCGAATCTCAATCTAAGAACTTTCTGTTCTCTGTCGGTCAGAGTATGAAGCACTGATGAAAGCTGTTCCTTAAGAAGAGTGAACGTTGCAACATCAGAAGGCGCTTGCACCTCGTCATCAGGAATGAAGTCTCCCAAATGGCTGTCTTCTTCTTCACCTATAGGAGTTTCAAGTGATACAGGCTCCTGAGCAATTTTTAATATCTCTCTTACCTTATCTGGCTCCATTTCCATTTCGAGAGCTATTTCCTCAGGGGTAGCATCTCTTCCCAATTCCTGAAGCAGCTGTCTTTTTATTCTTATGAGCTTATTAATTGTCTCTACCATATGAACCGGTATTCTTATTGTTCTTGCTTGGTCTGCAATAGCTCTGGTAATTGCCTGTCTTATCCACCATGTGGCGTATGTGCTGAACTTGAAACCTTTTGTGTAATCAAATTTTTCAACAGCCTTGATAAGTCCAAGATTTCCCTCTTGAATAAGGTCAAGAAACAGCATTCCTCTCCCTACATATCGCTTTGCTATGCTTACAACAAGTCTTAAGTTAGCTTCAGCCAGTCTTTTTTTTGCTTCCTCATCGCCATCCTGCATTCTTTTTGCCAGATCTATTTCTTCGCTTGCGGTCAAAAGCGGTACTTTTCCAATTTCTTTTAGGTACATTCTTACAGGGTCATCAATATTTACACCCTTTAATATATCATCATCCGTTTGGCTTACAAAAAAGTCTGCATCTTCATCTTTAGTTTCAGCGCCATCACCGTCATCAACTTTTTCAGGAATCATATCATCTTGGAAGCCTAGTATTTCAAGGTCATTATCTTCTGCTTGCTTGTAAAAATCATCAATAAATTCAGGATTAATATCCAATTTTTCAAATGATCTCAACACTTCTTTATATGTTATGAATCCGTTTTTTTTGCCTTTTTCAATTAATTTATTTTTAATGGAATCTATTTTTTGAAGCATTTCAGCGTTTTTTTCAGACTCATCTTTGGAATTCACATTTTTAGTTTCACCCATGGGCTAATTAACCTCCTCCTTAGTTGATTTAATTTTTTTAGCGAGGCTAAAAATTTCATTCATAATTTCACCACTTTTTGATGTATTCTCAGATTGTGACAAAGCTTCTGTAAGCAAAGTTTTCTTGTTTTCATAATATTTAATTTTTAATCTTTTAATACAATCTTTGAATAAAGCCTCTAAATTATCATAATCAACATCGTCATACTGCATTAAAACTTTAACATCTTCCTTATTTTTTATAATATTATTCAAGCTTTCCTCATCTATACTCATATCATTGATTCTGTATTCATACATTTCTCTAAAAATATTATAGTATTCCAAGTCCGTAAATGTGGCTTCATTGACTATCTCTTTTAACTGCAATGCAAAGTCATTGTTTAAGAGTATAAGTTTGATAAGCTTCTCTTCATGGGATGTTGTAATTTTATTTACCTGAGGCAAGAGCCTTGCAGGCTGTGCAGCTTTAACAAAAGTTTCTTTTCTGTTGTTTTTTTTATTAAATTCTTTTATTATAGACTCTTTGGAAACACCCACTTTTCTAGATAATTTTTCAAATATTAATTCTTTTTCAATTTCACTGTTCACATATACTATATTGTCAAAAAAATTGTTTATATATTCAACTTTGTTAGAATTTTCAAAAACTTCTTTATAATGTAATTCTAAAAAGCTATAATAATCAAGAGAATTTTCCAGTAATTTGTCAAATTTTATTTTTCCAAATTTGTTTAGATACTCGTCAGGGTCTTTGGCATCCTGCATTATTACAACCTTGGCATCAAGATTGTTTTGCTTGAACATATTCATAGCCTTCAGTGCTGCCTTTTGACCGGCACTATCGGAATCAAAAGTAACATAAAAATTTTTAGAATATCTTTTCATCAATTTAATTTGGTTGTTCGTTAATGATGTTCCCAAAGCTGCTACGGTGTTATTGTATCCGTATGAATGCATTTTGATTACATCCATGTATCCTTCAACCAAAATGAAATGTTTATCTCTTACATTACCGCGAGCCAAATTTATTCCGTATAAATTGTAGCCCTTATTAAAAATTTGTGTTTCGGGAGAATTTAAATATTTTGGAAGTGAATCATCCAGAACTCTGCCTCCAAAACCTATAATTCTGTCCTTTATATCAAAAATAGGGAACATCACTCTGTTTCTGAACCGGTCATAATAAGAATTGTAGTTTTTGTTTTTTATTATAAGTCCTGTTTTTAAAATTTCTTCTTCTATGTAACCTTTATGTGTCAAATATTTTAGCAAATTATCCCATTGGTTTATAGCATATCCAATTCCAAATTTTTTTATTACAGGAACGTCAATTTTTCTGGATTTTAAGTATTTTATAACCTGTGGGCTGCTTTTCATGTTTTCAAAAAAATACAGTGCAGCATCACGGTTAATTTTATAAAGCCTCTCTGCAAGTTGGCGGCTTTCATTATTCTTTGAATACGAGTTTGTTTCCTCCAAAACTATTCCGGCTTTTCGTGCCAAGTACTCAGCTGCTTCTACAAATGTAAAGTTCTTATACTTTGTAAGGAAGCTTATACTATCACCACTCTCACCACAGCCAAAGCAGTGAAACATTTGTTTCTCCGGAGAAACAATAAATGAAGGAGTTTTTTCCTTATGAAAAGGGCAATTAGTGTTGTAATTACTGCCTGCCTTTTTTAGCGGCAAAAATTCTTCTATTACATCTACTATATTATTTTCATCCAGAATTCTTTTTATTACATCAGAATCCAATTTATAGGGCATACTATCACCATTATGTTCACGTTGAAACTAAATTATATTACAACAAAATAAGCTTGTCAACAATTTTTTTATTGTCGCCAAGGCTTTGGTATATACAATTCTTCAAATGTCTTCATTGCATAGCGGTCTGTCATTCCCGCAATGTAATCTTTAATTATCTCACTTTTGCTGAAATTATTATTGTTATATATTTTTATATAAAAATCCGGGAGAGCTTCAAAATGCTTCGCGTAATATTCAAATATTTTACTTATTATAAAAATAGACTTATCTTCTTCACTTTTAGCTATCTTATTGTAATAGACGTTTTTAAACAGAAAATCTCTGAGCTTTAGAGTGTAATTATTTATTTCATCGCTCATTGATATAATATTTTTATCCATGCTGTTACTGATTATGTCTGTAATCATGGTATTGATTCTTTGACCGTGGGTAAAACCAAGGATGCTGAGATATATTTCCGGTATGTCACTGTGCTTTATAATCCCGGCTCTTACCGCATCATCTATATCATGGTTAATGTAAGCTATTTTATCAGAGATTCTTACAATTTGCCCTTCTAATGTTTCAGGGCTGCCACCGAGGGGATGATTAAGAATACCATCCTTAACTTCATATGTAAGATTAAGTCCGTAATTTTCGTTTCTTAACTCCAAAAGTTCGACAACTCTCAGGCTTTGCTCATTATGCCTGAATCCTGTTTCACACAACTTGTTTAATATTCTTTCACCTGTATGACCGAATGGAGTATGCCCTAAATCGTGTCCCAGAGCTATTGCTTCTGTAAGATCCTCATTCAGACCCAGACTTCTTGCAATTGTCCTTGAAATCTGCGATACTTCAAGTGTATGAGTAAGCCGCGTTCTGTAATGGTCTCCTTCCGGCGACAAAAAAACCTGAGTTTTATGCTTAAGTCTTCTAAAAGCCTTAGAATGCAAAATTCTGTCTCTGTCCCTCTGGTATTCAGTCCTTATATCACACTTCGGCTCCTCATCTTTTCTGCCGCGGGAATATCTGCTTTTGGCAGCTAACGGAGATAAATGTTCAATTTCAAACTGTTCGCATTTTTCTCTTATATTCATCCGCACCACTTTCCTTACTTGTTGTTTTCAGAAATATAATCAAGTATAATTGATGCCGTTTCCTCCACAGCTTTGTCTGTAGTATCAATAACCTTGCAATTCAGGTATTTCATTACTTTTACGGCATACTCAAGCTCTTCAAAAATTCTCTCCATGTTAGCATAGTTTGCTGTATCTTTAAGCCCCATTGCCTTAAGTCGCTCTCTTCTTATTTTATTGAGATTTTCTATATTTAACGTTAATCCGATTATTTTTTTTGGCGATATAAGCTTAAGTTCATCAGGCAGGCTTACCTCCGGAACAAGGGGTATGTTTGCAACTTTCAGGTTTTTATGTGCAAGGTACATTGACAGAGGTGTTTTTGATGTTCTAGATACTCCCACAAGAACAATGTCTGCCAGAAGAATTCCTCGTGTATCTTTTCCGTCATCATATTTAACAGCAAACTCAACCGCTTCAACCTTTTTAAAATATCTTTCGTCCAGTTTTCTCAAAAGACCGGGTTCCTGCTTCGGAGAAACTCCCAGCTGCTTAACAAGCGGTAAAAGAACAGGTGTCATAATGTCCACCGCACCTATATTATGCTCGAACGCCTTTTGCATCAAATAATCTCTGAGATCTTCGACTACAAGCGTAAAAACAATAAATGAATTTTCTTTGGAGGCTTTATCGATTAAATTATCAATTGCTTCCTTGTCATTGATATATGAAACTCTTTTTATATCAAAATCTGCTATATCAAACTGCCTTATAACAGCTTTAGAAACTTGTTCGGCAGTTTCTCCCAGTGAATCTGAAACTGCATAAATATTTATTTTTTCCATAGCTACCTCTTACTTTGATATTTCCAAAAGAACTTTTGTAATATTTGTCTTTGATATACGCCCAAAGGCTTTGATTTTACCGTTTGGCATATTTGTAATTATCGGAACGCAGTCTACCTCATTTTCAATTATTTTTTCTGCCGCATCTATTATCGAATCGTCCTCTGTGCAATATACAATTTTAGGCATCCTCGTCATTATTACGCCAACCGGTATACTGGTTAAATCTTTCCCACCCATTGCTGATTTCAGCAAATCTTTCCTTGATATTACTCCCTTGAGAGCATCATCTTCTACAACAAAAAGCGTGCCGACATTCTCAAGAAACAAAGTAACAATCGCATCATAAACACTTGTGTTCTCAGATACGTTTATGGGAAGTGATTTTATTTCCGATACTTTAATTGCAGATAGTTTTTCTATTATATCTTTGTTGTTTTTTTTATTAGATATATAGTATCCTACTTTAGGCTTTGCATCAATCAAGCCGCACATTGAAAGAACTGCTAAATCCGGTCTTAGAGTTGCTCTGGTAAGGCCAATCTTTTCAGCTATAGATTCTCCGGTTATTGGCTGATGCTTTTCAATTATTTCAACAATTGTGTTTTGTCTATCTGATAATTTAATAGGAATCTCCCCTTTCGCGGTATATGTCGAACGATAGAGAGCTTACTTTACCATCATTCGACACACACACACTATGTTTATCATTTATCTAAAAAGCTATTTTTTCATTAATAAACTGTACCAAATCTGTTATTTTTATTCTTACCTGTTCCATTGTATCTCGGTCTCTGACTGTTACAGATCCCTGCTCCATGGATTCAAAATCATATGTGATGCAATAAGGAGTGCCGATCTCGTCGTGCCTTCTGTATCTTTTGCCGATGCTTCCCGCATCATCATAATCCACATTAAAATGTTTTTGAAGCATATGATACAGCTCTGTTGCAGGTTCACTAAGCTTCTTTGTCAAAGGAAATATTGCTGCTTTATACGGAGCTAATGCAGGATGAAGTTTCAACATTGACCTTTCAGTTCCGTCTTCGAGAGTTTCTTCGCTGTACGCGTCCAGCAACAATGCAAGCATTACTCTGTCAGCACCCAAGGATGGTTCAATGCAGTAAGGTACGTATTTTTCATTGGTAACAGGATCCTGATAGGATAAATCTTCCCCGGAAGTCTTCATATGGGCTTTTAAGTCAAAATCCGTTCTGTCCGCAACCCCCCAAAGTTCTCCCCAGCCAAACGGGTACAGATACTCAATATCAGATGTTGCGTTGCTGTAGTGAGACAATTCAGCCTGCTCATGATCCCTGAACCGAACATTTTCCTTTGTCATTCCAAGGCTGAGCAGCCAGTTCATGCAGAATTCTTTCCAATAATAGAACCATTCCAAGTCTTCTCCGGGCTTGCAGAAAAATTCAAGTTCCATCTGTTCGAATTCTCTGGTCCTAAATGTAAAGTTGCCTGGAGTAATTTCGTTTCTAAAAGATTTTCCTATTTGACCTATACCGAAAGGTATTTTTTTCCTTGTAGAACGGGCAACATTTTTGAAGTTTACAAATATACCCTGTGCCGTTTCAGGTCTCAGATATATCTCTGATTGAGAATCCTCAGTTACACCCTGAAACGTTTTAAACATAAGATTAAATTTTCTTATAGCAGTAAAATTTGTTGACTTGCATTCCGGGCATGCGATCTTGTTTTCAGCAATGTATTCTTCCATTTGAGTATTTGTCCACCCGTCAACTACCTGAAATTCATTTCGTTCATGCATATAGTCTTCAATCAATTTGTCAGCTCTAAATCTGGATTTACAGTCTTTGCAATCCATAAGAGGATCACTGAATCCTCCAACGTGGCCTGAAGCCACCCAAGTTGTAGGGTTCATCAGTATTGCCGCATCCAGTCCTACATTGTACGGGCTTTCCTGGATAAATTTTTTCCACCATGCTTTTTTAACATTGTTTTTTATTTCAACGCCCAAAGGGCCATAATCCCATGTATTTGCCAATCCCCCGTAAATTTCTGATCCCGGGAATATAATACCCCTTGATTTAGATAGTGAAACAAGTTTTTCTAATTTGTTCTTTTCTTTTTTTGCCATGACAGCCTCCATTTAATGTGATATTTTCTAAGGATAAAAAATTTTAGGTGACAAGCCAATTTTTTAACGATCTAATTATGTAAACACAAAAAATCTTTCATCCCATATAGGGACGAAAGATTAATTCCGCGGTTCCACCCTATTTGACAAAGCAATTGCTTTATCCTCTTTAAACAAAGGACTCAAAAGCTCCCTTCACCTACGCATTCATATCAGCTTTCACCTAATCTGACTCTCTAAGAATTTCTGCATAGATTACTCTTCTTTATCACAGTCTCAACATTAACTATAATGTAACAAAATTACGTTTTTATGTCAAGAACAATTTAGAGTTCATCTTTATTTTTATTGATTGAGTCGGATATATCCTCTTTAAAGTTGGTGGCTCCCTGTTTAACGTCATCTCTAAAGTTTTCGGCTCCCTGTTTCACATCTTGCATTACATCCTTGACGGCATCCATTCCCTGGTCAACTTTTTGACCAAGATCAACCACTTTGCCGTCAGATTGTGTAATTTCAACCGAGCACTGAGTCAGAAGCGCTGCGGTAATACCTGCAGCCGATAAAAAAGGAGCAATAAAAGCACCTATCAATCCTGCTGTTACAGGTACATTGATTATAGTCTCATTATTTTTCTTGATTGTCAGTTTAGTTGCATTACCTTTTGCTAAAATATCTTTCAGCTGATTTAGTATCTGTTCGCCTTTGTTTTGCCCGCTTTGAGAATTATTTTGATTTTTACTTTGATTCTCTATCAGAATAATTGCTTCAAGAACGTCTCCGTTTGCATCCTCAAGAGCTTGTTTAGCCGTTGAATAGTCGGTGTTTGTGCGTTTAAGAATATCATCAATTTTTTGTAGTTTGTCGTTTTCCATATGTTATCCTTTCTTTTCATAGTAACTTTAATGTGGCAAAGCTGTCTTTGCCGATATAATAAAACAGGAAATTCCTAATTAATTGTAAGAGCTTTTGGTTTATTTCAACAGAGCCAATATTTTCAAACCTTGTTCTTAAAATTTTTTCCATAGTTAGTATTTCACTATAAGTTACATTTATTCCATTTCCATAATTTACGCACTCGTTGCAAAACAAGCCGCCATCCTTAATGGAAAACAATGACTGATTTTCAATTTCCTTTCCACAAGACAGGCAATACTTTAAGCCGGGCATGTATCCCAGCATTGATACAAGTTTAAACTCATATGCCGCAGTCAATTTATCAAAATCCTTTGTGAACACCGACAGGTGATGAAGCACAGCTACAGTCATATCAAAAATGCGCATATCATATTCATTTTCTTGAGCCACATAGCTAATAAGTTCTAAAATATAATTACCGTAAAAAAAAGCGTCTATATTATTTTTTAGATTGTAAAAATTGTCTATAAGCTCAGCAGATGTCATAATGTACATATCTCTGGATATTGTCATGGAACATTTGGAGTGCGCAAAAAGCTGTGAAGCATTTATTAGGCGAGAAATGCTTTTTTTTGAACCTTTTGACATAATTTGTATCTTTCCTCTTGTCCTTGACAGCGCATGAAGAATTTTATCATTTTCCTTATAGCTTACTTCCTTTACCACAAGAATTTCATCAGTTATCATTTTTTATCGTATCCCAGCGTTCTCAGCAGGTAGTTGTTATCTCTCCAATTTTCAGATATTTTTACAAAAAGCTGAAGGTTTACCTGACTGCCCAAAAGTCCTTCTATATCCTCTCTAGCGCTTTTTCCTATACCTTTGATTTTTCTTCCGTCCTTGCCTATGATAATACTTTTATGAGACTTTCTTTCACAAAGTATATTTGCACGTATGTCCACAAGGTTTCTGTTCTTTCTCTCCTTCATTTCTTCAACTTCAATAGCTATGCCGTGAGGAACCTCTTCCTGAAGGTACATTAAAGCTTTTTCTCTTATTATTTCAGCAACCACGAATCTTTCGGGTCTGTCTGTTATATAATCCGAAGGAAAGTACATGGGGCCAGGTTTTAAATATTTTATTATAAGCTTTATTAATGAGTCAACGCCTACATTTTTTAGAGCAGACATTGGAAGTATGTCATCGAACAGGTTATATTTATCAAACTCTTTTGCCATTCTTACTACATCTTCTTTATCAAATTTATCTACTTTGTTTATAACAAGTATTTTTTTTGCTTTTAGTCCCTTAATTTTTTCAATTATAAATTCATCTCCGGGCCCTATTTTGTTAAATTCATCTGTAAGCATGATCAATACGTCCATTTCTTCCAATGCCGTATCCACCTCATAATTCATAAACTCTCCCAGCTGATTTTTAGGCTTGTGAATACCAGGAGTATCTATAAAAACTATCTGAGCCTCATCATCGGTGTACACTGTTCTTATTTTGTTTCTTGTAGTCTGCGGCTTATTCGACATTATAGAAATTTTTTCACCTATCATTGAGTTCATAAGCGTAGATTTTCCTACGTTGGGTCTTCCTATTATTGTAACGAATCCTGATTTAAACATTCTTTTCCTCTTTCGTTGTTATTCTAAATCCTCCGGCCCAAAACTGTTGGGCAGGAGCTCATCTAATGTATATATTTTGTATGAATCTATGCTTTTGGCACATATAACCTTTATATTTCTTCCGAATTCAACCAAAAACTGCCTGCAAACTCCGCAAGGAAATGAAATCTTTGTTTCGCTTCCGATAACGGCAATTTTTTCAATATCTCGGTAACCTTCGGATATGCATTTGGAAACGGCTACTCTTTCAGCACAAATTGTAGGAGAGTAGGAAGCCGATTCTATATTGCAGCCGGTAAAAACTTTGCCGCTTTTAGTAAACACAGCTGCTCCTACCTTGAATTTAGAATAAGGGCTGTAAGATTTTTCTCTCGCTTCTATAGCTATTTTTATCAATAATTTATCTTCCATACTATCATCCTTTTCATTTATTCAGCTGCAACGCAGCCAACGCTGTCCACTATTTGAATCCATGTATTTCCGGGGTTAAATTTAAGCTGTTCCCCATCTATGTAAAATCTTGTTCTTTCCTTTTCGGAATCCTTTTTCCAAGTAATATTTACAAATTCTCCATTTGTAAAATACATTCCTTCTCCCGTACCTATTGTTCTCAGTTTAAGCCTGCCCTCACTGTCCAGTACGCTCTTAGGAGCCTCCAAAACTATTATATTCTTAGTTTTAAGCTGCTCTTTGTCTAATTCATCCAAATGTTTTTCGCTGTCTTTAAAACGCAAATAAAGACCTGATTCATCGTCATACACATATTCGGTAGTATTTTCTTTATTATATGCAATATTGATTTTTTTAGCGCTTACACTGTCATATTTTTTAGAAAGCGAAACAGACTTATCATTGAAATCATATTTTTCAAATGATGCATCAGATCTGAAACCCAGTCTTTCCGATTCGTCTCGTATGGATTGCAAAGTTGTGTACATATTGTGGGGAGCAAACTTTCCCGTATCATTGTAGCGCCACATAGCACCTGAATACAGTCCGTCCACTTCTGCAGTGCCCAGTCTTCTTATTTCTGAAAAAGCATCCTCGCTTCCGCCAACATGCACAAACACAGCATCATTTTCCATTGCGTAATAAATTATGTAAGGCCTTGCACTTCTTACCGGCCCTACAAGCTCAGGTTCCTTTGCCAGATACACAGCAAGGTATCTTGTATATGGATACTCTACTTCAAACTCATAGACTATTTCCGCGTCCTTCAATCCCGACTGCCACCTGGCATTAGGATGATTGTCCAATGACAGGGCTACAGGTCTTTTAGACAATTCTTCGGGGTAATATTTCAAGCCATCAAGAGGGGAAGCAATCTTGTTTGGGTCATCCTCCTGCTTTTCTGTTTCTTCTGTTTTTAGTATTTTTTCCTCTTCTGCCGGTGCTTCCGGCTTATCGGCATCCTGCGGTACAGATGTCCTGCTGCTGCAGGATACAGCAAATACCATGACTAAAACCATTATATAAGACAGTATTTTTTTCATAAACAATTCCTTATTTATATATTTTAAGTCTTTTCATAATCTCTTTTTCTTTTGAGCGCATTTCATCCTTTTCGGATGCATTCATATGGTCATATCCCAACAGGTGAAGCATGCTGTGCACTGTCAGATACAACATTTCTCTTTCCAGACTGTGGCCGAAATCATTGGCTTGTTCAATTATTTTCTGAGTTGAAAGTACAATGTCGCCAAGTATGATAACTCCGTTAAATTCGTCATCATCCATTGGAAATGACAATACATCTGTTTCCGAGTCAACATTTCTGTAATCTCTGTTAAGTTCCTTTATTTCATCATTGGTAACGAAGGAAACACTTACCTCGTAGTCTCCCTCACACCCTTCTTCTTCAAGCACAGCATCTATAGCATTTTCAACAGCCTTCATATTTTCGTCTGTAATTTCCATTACATCCTGTCTGTTATCAAATAATACATCAATCATTTTTTCCCTCGTATCTTTCGTATGCTTTAATTATGTCCTGAACCAGTTTGTGTCTTACCACATCAGTCGTGTTAAAATACATGAATCCTATATCTTCAATATCCTTTAAAATCCTTGCAACAGTCTTAAGTCCGGACTTCTTTCCCGCAGGAAGGTCTACCTGGGTAATGTCTCCCGTTATGACCGCCTTCGATCCGTAGCCTATACGCGTCAAAAACATCTTCATCTGCTCATTTGTTGTGTTTTGAGCCTCATCAAGAATGATGAAGGATGAATCGAGAGTACGCCCTCTCATATATGCGAGAGGAGCAACTTCGATAAGCTGCTTTTCCACGTTTTTTAGGTAATTTTCAGGTCCCATTATGTCAAACAAAGCGTCATAAAGGGGTCTCAGATAAGGATCAACCTTGTCCTGCAGATCACCTGGCAGGAATCCCAGTTTTTCTCCTGCTTCCACCGCAGGTCTTGTAAGAATTATCCTGTCAACCTCTTTTTTTCTAAATGAATTTACCGCTGCGGCAACTGCCAGATAAGTCTTTCCAGTACCGGCAGGGCCAATTCCAAATGTTATATCCTTCCTGTTTATAATATCCATGTATCTTTTTTGTCCCACTGTTTTAGGTTTTATAATTCTTCCCGATGCAGTGGTGACAATTACATCCTTTAATATTTCATTATAGTCTATACCGGAATTTGAATTGTTTGCTTCAATTAAATAAACTACCTTCTGATCGCTTATCTCGCCTTCCGTGTCAATTACATTAATCATGTCTTTTAATATCTTAACGACTGCTTCTGTTTTCTTCTTATCTCCTGTAACCTTGATGACACCGCTTCTTATAAGTATATTGACATCAAAATAGCTTTTTATTATTTTAATATTTTTGTCATGAATTCCTAAAAGCCTTATAAGGTTATCTTCATTTGCCATTAAAACATTTTCTTCGTACAGCTCCATTAATCCTCCTAGAATAATCTATGTTGTTCCATCTTCGTTGTCGGCGGGCATCATTGGATACAATCTTACCTTTTCGCCTATGTCTTCGATAATTTCAATTTGTGCCCTGAGATAGTAATATTTTTCATCCTCTGAAAAATTTATGGATGATTTTAGTATTTTAGCATCAGCGCCGCATTTTTTCAATAGATCATCATACATATTAACAGTCATAGTGTTTTTTGCTGTGGCTTCATCTATTTCAAATGGTTTGAGCTCCTGTTCATAGTATGTTCCTTTTACAAGTGCAATATCAGATAAATTTGAAATTATCGGTATGTTAATTATTTTCTCCCTATAATTATAATTTTCATAGGGATCTTTGTCACCTATTATTTTAATACCATTGCCATTTATTTGCAAGTAATAAACATTTTTACTTTTGTTTGTAGCTGTTTCAATTTCCCTGAGCTTTTCTTCCTTCATTTCAAAATTGTAATATGTCTTGCCGTAGATAGTTCCTTCAGAGGGGACCATCATAAATTCATCGGAATTTTTATTTTTAACCATTCCCATAACCAAAGTCTGCCCTTCATAAACCACGTCACCTTCCTTGACTACAGGTTGGCCGCTCTTTGCTATTACCTTATTTATTATGGCATTTTTGACTGAAATAATGCTTGATGGTTCGTTGGTTTTTATTTCTGCCTTTTCAGAATCTTTTTCCTTCACAAATATGATTAAGTTCGATCCTTCAATATACACCTCAACAAATTTAAAATTTTCAAACCTGCTGTATAGAAGAGCCTCTATTTTTTTAGTTTTTATTGCTGTGTGAGCAATAGGAATTTTTATGCTGTTTTCATCCAGCGTCCTCATTATTTCTTTAGCTGTAAGATTTGTTGTACCTACAATCTGTACACTCCATACCAGAGATGATATTATGTAAAGGCATATGAAAAGAATAAAAAGTCCAACAATAAAGCCTTTGCGAACTCTTAATTTTCTGAGTTTTAATGCAAAACCTTTTTTGCTGACTGCCTCTGTCTTTGTTTCTCGCAATATTTCTTCATACTTTCTGTAATCTTCATATGAAATTTTAAACCTTACGGATTCCTTGTTTTTTTCTACATCCCACATTCGAATGCCTTTTCTTCGGAGTAAATTTATTATTTTTTCGCAGTTAGATGCCTTAAGCCGCACTATAACATAGCCTCTCAATAAATACATCAACTTAAATATAAGCATACTTACTCCTTCTTGCCAAATATAATTTGATTGATATTTCCCCTTATAATTACATTATAATTACTTATCTCTTCTATCTTAAATTTCGATCCCTTTATCAAAATGGTGTTTTCTGCAGTCTTTATCCCCACCTCATCATTTTCGTATACAGTCATACCCAAATGGTTTTCAATTATGACTTTTTTATTTCCATGCATTTTTAAATCAAAATTATCCGACAATGCATCATTGGGGATTTCTAAATCATCCGCCAGCTTGCTCCTAAGGTTGTTGAATTTTCCCATACATGCCTCCTTATGGCTTGATCATGCTTAAACATGAGAGTTGTCTTATAATAAATTATGCATAGGTAACTTGTACTATGATAACACCTGTGGGCATCTTTTTAAATATATATAAATATATAATCAAAGCAGCAATTGTATAAAATTATTAATTATTTCTGATTTTGGTAATAATTTTATTGGCAGATATTTGTAAATGTTGACACACATTCAATATGATAGTAAAATATAAGCAGCAGGGGAACTGGATTCAGTTGAGAAGGTTAAAACCTAACCCTTTGAACCTGACGGTTAACACCGTGGTAGGGAGCGATATTGCTATTATTTATAACGCTTGCCTTTCAGGTGGGCGTTTTTTATTTGCCCCCAATATTCCCAGGCTCTGCCAAGCCTAAAGATATAGGCTGAAACCAAAATAACGGAGGTATTCATGAAGTACAAAACACAGATGGAAGCAGCAAAAAAAGGATTTATTACTAAGGAAATGAAGGTCGTTGCAGAAAAAGAAGGCATGCAGGCTGATAAACTTTGTCAGCTGGTAGCGTGCGGCCAGGTAGCTATTCCTGCAAATATTAATCACACTTCTCTGTCACCTGAGGGAATAGGGACAGGACTTAGGACTAAAATTAATGTAAATCTGGGAATTTCAGGAGACTGTAAGAATTACAGCCTAGAAATTGAAAAAGTGAAATTGTCGCTGAAATTCGGATGCGAATCAATAATGGATTTAAGCAACTACGGAAAAACAAATTCCTTTCGCAAAGAGTTAATTGCAATGTCCGGTGCTATGATAGGAACAGTGCCTATGTATGATGCTGTGGGATATCTTGAAAAAGAGTTGTCTGAAATATCCGCACAGGATTTTTTTAGAGTTGTTGAAGCTCATGCAAAGGAAGGCGTTGATTTTATGACGATACATGCCGGAATAAACCGACGTGCCATAGAATCCCTAAAGCGAGAAAAACGTCTTACAAACATAGTTTCAAGAGGCGGTTCTCTATTATTTGCTTGGATGGAAATGACAGGAAACGAAAATCCGTTTTTTGAATATTATGATGATTTGCTTGATATACTTAGGGAGTATGATGTTACTATCAGCCTTGGAGATGCCCTGAGACCAGGATCTATTGCAGATAGTACCGATGCTGCTCAAATCAGTGAGCTGATTGAAATAGGTAATTTAACAAAACGTGCGTGGGATCATGATGTTCAAGTGATGGTTGAAGGACCGGGACATATGGCTATGAATGAAATTGCTGCAAACATGACACTTCAAAAGCGTATTTGTCACAATGCACCGTTTTACGTTCTTGGGCCTATTGTAACGGATATCGCTCCAGGATATGATCACATAACTTCAGCCATTGGCGGTGCAATTGCCGCAGCAAACGGAGCCGATTTCCTTTGCTATGTTACTCCGGCCGAACACCTGCGTCTGCCGGACCTAGACGATGTTAGAGAAGGAATAGCTGCCAGCAAAATTGCTGCTCATGCTGCCGACATCGCAAAGGGAATCCCAGGCTCAAGGGATATGGACAATCGAATGAGTGATGCACGCAGAAGGATAGACTGGGAAGAAATGTTTTCGCTTGCCTTAGACGGAGAAAAAGCGAGAAAATATTTTGAAAGCACACCTCCTTCGGACAAGAACAGCTGCTCAATGTGCGGAAAAATGTGTGCAATGCGTACAACAAACCACATATTAGAGGGAAAAAAGGTAGAACTCTGTAAATAATTTAAAAATAACAGGAGGTTTTTTAGAAAGAAATTTCTAAAAAACCTCCTGTAGCTTACACGCTTTTTTTAACTCCGATTTGCCCTCTGTTTTCAATTATATAGTCTCCGGCTTTTTATATTCACTGGATTTATTTCATCATGGTTATGAGTGATATATACATATGTACTATTGGCATCATTTATGTTTTCCGGTGTAATTTTAGTATTCAACAACTTGCTCAGCAAAGCAGAGCTTGTTTCCGACCTTATTACCTCTAGGTTGCTTAAAGCAATATCAATATTTTTTAATTTATCCGGTGATATTGAGCTCGCCCCTAAATAATCTGTTGAAGCAGATGAAAGATTATCTATTAAGACTTTGTATGCTGAGTTTACAGTAAATGTAAAAATATTGACAGATAAAATAAAAATGATTATTGAACATATTAAAATTACAAAGCTTGTTTTATTTTCTTTGCTCATCCTCTGTCCCCCTTGTTTTTCAATTACATTTAAATGTATCTTCCTAGAATGTAGCTGGCTGTTAATAATACAAGTCCCAGGAAAGACATAAAAATTTTTCTTCGCTGCCTCCCCTATAGATTATCGTAAAAATATTAAATTTTAACAAATAATTCCCATCATATAATATATGACGAAAGGCAGCCAAAAAAGTTTCGGTTTTTTTATATTTTTTTATAAATGTTATTTATTTACTTTCATTTTAAAAACTATATTAATGCAGAATAAGGTTAATACCGAAATAAAAATTCAGGGATACTTTTCCCTGAATTTTTATTTCGGTCCGCAAATTACCGGCTGAAGCTGCTTACCTTCCAAAGCCATTTCCATTGCCGGAATTATATTGTCAATATGAGCTGTCATGGAATTCGGTTTTCCATTATAGTTATCCTGTCCAAAAGGTACGAAGTAAATATTTTTAGTGTTGTACAGCCTTGCTATGTTTTCAAAGTTCATTCCAAGTGCATCATTTGTTGAAATAGAAATAACAACAGGTTTATTTCCTCTTAGGTGCGCTTTTGCCGCCATTAGGACGGGTGTGTCCGTAATTGCGTTGGCAAGCTTTGCTGCCGTATTGCCTGTGCAAGGGGCAATTAAAAATATATCGAACATGTTTTTAGGCCCCACAGGCTCAGCCCCTTCAATTGTTGTAATCGGCGGCTTCCCTGTTATTTCAGATAAAATTTGAATGTAGTCTTCTGCGTTTCCGAAGCGGCTGTCTATAGATTGCGCGTTAAATGAAAAAACAGAATATAAATTATCACACTGCTCGGCTATTTTTACTATTTGAGGTACTATTTTTTCAAAAGTACAAAAGGAACCGGTTATGCCAATTCCCACTTTCTTTCCTGATAAGGTCAAATTAATCACTTCTTTCTTTCAAAATTGGAATAATTGCTTTGGCAAGAAATTCTGCCGAGGATTTAGGAGCTGTCCTTCCAGGAATGCCAAGACATAGATGTGCGTTTAGATTAAGTCTCTCGGCACATTCATAGTCAACTCCCCCGGGGGATGATGCAATGTCTATAATAGTAGTATCCGAAGAAACTGACGACAATATTTTTTCGTTGAGAACAAGTGAAGGAATTGTATTAAATATGAAATTAAAATCACGTACATCAAGGTTATTTTCATCAAATCGAATATACGAGAGGTTATTGGTATAGGCTTCCGTCAGAGAACTTTCTTTTCTTGCTGCAACTGTAACATTAGCACCAAGCGTATTTAATTTTGATGCTAATACCCTGCCGCATTTTCCGTAACCTAATACCAGTGCATTGTTTCTGTGCAGGTTAATATTACTCTTTAGTATCGCTTCCGCTATTGCACCTTCAGCGGTGGAAATGGCATTAAAGAGTACAAGGCTTTCATTTTTCATCAGATCATAATATGAAATATTCTTTGCTTTACAGTACTCCGTAACTTTTTCCGGAATATTTCCTCCTATTAAATAATGCTGTTGATTTAGACAAGCTGTAAATTCTTCGATTGAAAGGCTTCCTGAATCTCTGTACGTGCTGTTTATATTTACCTTATCTCTTGAAAATGGTATCGGCGTAATCAAGGTGTTACTCAATTCCATAGCATGGTGCAGAGAATCAGCTTTGTCTGCTGTTTTTGCCGATATGTTTCCGGATAATCCGAAGGTAATTATTTTAAAGCCTGATTTGTTCAAAAATGAAGCGAGATAAGTCTGGCGTGAATCGCCGCCGATTATAGAAGCATCATATTTATAAATCATTAAATTCTCCCCGAATTTTACAAGATGCTTATATTTTATGCAAAGATGAATCAAAGGTTACTTAATATACTCAAAGGTAATTGATGTTATCGATACGTCATTTATAAATTATCTGTTCAATATATAGTAATATAGTAAATTCGGGGAAAGATCTTTTATTTTAAGATCCTTCCCCGAATTTCGTTATTATAACCATGCTTTTTGTTCACTTATTGAATTTGATCATATGGCATATTATACCCAACATCATTTTACACTAAGAGGCAGTATTTTTCAAATAAATTTAATCATTTGCATTTTTATAAAGTTATTCAGATTACCTCTTATATAAAGAAGTGATCTGTTTATGTTTTTGTAATTCATAATGTGGCTTATTAATTTATTCTATAATCCTATACTTTTTTACCTTCCAGATACCGGTAATACCTTGGTCTACAGGCTGTATCAAAAATAATTCAATACTATGTTTTTTATCAGGGGTTGCTCTAAAAAACTTACCTTCATCTGACTCTTCTGTCATTTCAAGAGTAATGTCACCTTGAAGACCTAATTGTCTATCTAAAAATTCACGGGTAACTTGGCGTGGATCAACTAAACCCATTTTATGACCGTTATTAACCTGATCTTGTAAATCTATTGCTTCGTACATATTTATTGGCACATCAATCCATTCAGGTTTACTTTGTTTTTTTGGACTTGATTGACATCCATATAAAATTATAGTTCCAATAATGAACAATAATAAACAATATTGATAAGTGTTATAATATTTATGTTTATACATTATACTTAATCTCCTTCTTAAGGCAAATCAGAATAATATACCTCAAGCCAAACATTCTCTAAATAGCCTAAACCAAGTTCATCTGCAACACTAAAGGAAAGATCAATACCTGCAGGAGTTAAAACTTCTCTTCCAGATTCGTCTTTTCCGTTATTATAATTTTGCAAATATGCTCTTTCAGCTTCGGGTATTCCTAAAGGAAGATCTGTGAATACTCTTCTTGGATTGCTTGCTGTAGCTGAGTCCCAATAATTATCACTTATATTCCATGGACCAGACTCTCGCACTAAAATATTACATGCACAATATTCAGGCTGCCCTACTTTTTTGCAACGCAAATTCACAGTATAAGGAGGGTTAGAATAGTAAGGTTCAACTGTATCCGGAATGTCATTCCACCAATCAATATTTGCAAACTTTACATACTGGTCTGGCAGTGACAAAACCGGTGCTTCGATAACATTATTGTCATACACGGTAGCAACGCTTTTCACCCTATATTTGTAGCCGTAGCTGACCGCTGATGTTTCATTTACAAAAGAATATATGTCTTTATCCCCATTCCAGCTATTAATTGTAGCCCAACTGTTATTGATATATCTTTGCAGGTAAATTGTAATTCTTACCGTATAACCGTCGGAACACATTGCATCACCAGTTGAACTTGCAATACCATTATTAATGTTCAAATCACATTTATGCCTCTCAAGTGCTATAAATGTCGGGCTGAATTCATACCCCTCAACTGAATTCACTGTTATGGTAAAAACCATAAGCAGTATAAAAAATATGGACAGTATAGATAGTTTTTTCATAGATTCCTCCTTTAATAAGTTCTCTACTATATAAACCATTTAACTGCCCGAAACATTACAATTATTTTGAAAAAATATTGTTAATTTTTTTTAATAATTATAATCAATTTTTATATAAGGTTAAATTTTTTAGCATCTTCTGTGAGCTGATCCCTGAAATCAGGATGAGCAAGGCTGATCATTGCTTTTATCCTGTCTGCCATATTCAGTATTTTTAAATTGACACAACCATACTCGGTTGCAACATATTGTATATCAGATCTAGGTGTTGATATTGCTGTTCCTGCAGGAAGTGCAGCCACTATCCTGCTAATTCTCTTTCCTTCTTTAATAAAACTTGAAGTAGTTGCAATAAAAGATTTGCCGCCTTCAGACCACTGGGCACCTCTTACAAAATCCAGCTGCCCGCCTGTAGCACTTTGCTGTTTCCAGCCCAACGAATCAGATGCTGCTTGTCCGAAAATATCAAATGCCATCGTTGTATTAATTGAAATTACTTTTTTGTTTTTTGCAATAATTCTGGGATCATTTACAAATGGAAATTCTGCGCCATAAACTTTTTCATTCTTGTTGAGGTACTTATATAATTTTGTTGACCCTAGGGCGAATGCAAAAACACTTTTCCCATCCATAAAACCTTTATACTTGTTTGTAACATTTCCATTAACGATTAATTCCAGCATTGGCTCGCTCAGAAGTTCAGAGTGTATTCCAAGATCATTTTTGTTATCAAGCCCAAATCCTATTGCAGTTGACAATGAGCCAAGTCCAAGTTGTATAGTTGCACCGTCCGGAACCTGATCTACTATGATCTTCGAAAGTTTTTCTGTTACCTCGTCTATTTCCGGATTTTCTAAGGTTGACAGTTTCTCATCCACCTTAATTATTGCATCTGTTTCTGAAACATGGATCAAATTATTTTGTCCGAATATATATGGCGTCTGTTTGTTAATTTGAACAATCACCCTATCCGCACTTTCTTTCAGAAATTTATGAAGTGCGATACCTGATGGGCCAAAACACATATACCCGTTCTCGTCCGGTTCTGAAACCTCAAGCAAACATACATTCGGTCGTGAAACTTTCTTGCACCAAATATCAATCTGGCTTAGATGGACTGATGTATAGTCTAGTTTCAATCCGTTATCTCTGACCTTTCTTTCTTTAGATCCCATAAAAAAGGTTTCAAATGTAAACGGATTTTCCTCTGCCTGATCAAATAGCGGAGTTGGTTTTAATATCAAAGAACTTGCTATTTTAATATTTTCAAGTTCTTCTCGTCTGTTCCATAACGCATTGGTTAATGCAAAAGCTGCACTGGAACAAGTACCTACATAAACGGTTTCTCCGGAATTAATAATTTTTACTGCTTCTTTTGCGTTTGTTAATTTTTGTTTATATTCATTAACCCAGTTCATATTTTCTCCTTTAAAATGTTTCGACTATTGTTAATTTCTTTTTTGAATCTTGAATAGCTACCAAAGCACTGTCATTGCGTCAATATTTTTTAGAAAAATTATTAATATTGCGATACGTTATACGCATCGCAATATTAAACACATCATATAAACTTCTTTTTTTAGAAAAACATGACTAATATACCTAAGGATACTATTGTAATAATAGTTGGCATTACTACGCTTGTAGCAAATATATGTTTGTATGCATCCTTATGAGTAAGCCCAAGTACTGCAAGCGTCAAAAATATTCCAGGCGAATGCGGTAAAGTATCTAGTGCACCGGCAGCTATACTTACCAAACGATGTAATAGATTCAGGTTTACGCCAGAAGCTAAAAAGCTATCTGTAAATGCACTAAACATTATCCTTAATCCACCTGATGATGATCCTGTTATAGCAGATACCACCCCTGTAGCAACAACACCTTGTGTATATGGATTCATTTGTAAGTTTAATACCCAATCCACTATTGATGTAAAAGCTTGAGAGTTTGATACAACAGCTCCAAAAGCAACAACTCCTGCAAACCCTCCAATAGCTCCGATACCGCCTTCTAATCCGGAGGATAGTATCTTTTTAATATTTTTTTCTTTGAATTTATCAAAATTAAGAGCACATACAACCGCAGTGCCGGCTAACATAGCTCCTGTAGCAAGCATGGTGGAATTAAGTCCAAATCTGCTTCCTGCTAAAATAATAGAAAGTAGTACTATTATCGGTAAGAAAGCTTTTACAGATGACGGTAGCAAGCTGCGATTCTGAATTTCATTTTTTGCAATATCAAAGCCTTCAGGGTTTACCCAGCATTCGTTATTAGCTCTTGCTTTCTTTTCGCTGTAATTAAAATAAAACAATGTCATTATAATAAATGCTATTGAAGCAATAATTCCAAAAATAGGAGCAGCAGTTAAAGTCGTCCCTAAAAACTCAGTAGGAATAACATTTGTAAGGGCAGGTGTACCAGGAAGAGAAGTCATTGTAATTGTCGCCGATCCGGCTGTTGTTGCAGCTACTATTAAATGCCGTGGCAAATTTGCTTCTTTAAAAAGTGTATATGCAATTGGTGCAAGAGCATATATAACAACAAACAAGCTTATACCGCCATAGGTCAACACTACAGTGATTGCGTAGCAAACAAGCAACACTCTTCCCCTGCCGAACCAGTCAATAAACTGATATGCAATAGATGTTGCACTGCCAGATTCATTCATAAAATTAGCATACATACTTGAGCAGCACAATAGCAAGAAATATCCGGCATAAGCCCCTACATAGCCATTCATATAAAATTCTGAAAACCCTTGCCATATGCCCATTCCATTTGTAAGTATTACTACAAGAGAAGCCAGCAGTGTAGATGCAAGTGCTCCTAACCCTCTGTATGCGCCAACAGCAAGCACTATTACAGCTAAAAAAAGACCAATAATTGCAAATGTATTCATATCATTTCTCCTTTGCATTTTAATATTTTTTTAATAACAAGTTTCTTTATTCATTTTGCATTAAATGATTTTAAATAATCTTTTTAATAATGTAATGAAGATTAAAATTCTGAATACTTAAAATGTCCTTTATTTTCTATGCTCTATACATTGCACCATTAACACTAAGTGTAACGCCGCTTATAAATCCCGCATCTTCAGATGCAAGAAATGCTGCAGCAGCTGCTATATCTTCAGGCTTCCCTGATCTGCCTACCGGAATGCTTGCAATAATCTCTGCCCTTATCTTTTCCGGAATTTCCTGTGTCATAGCCGTTTCAATAAACCCTGGTGCTATCGCATTAACAGTAATTCCTTTTTTCCCTAATTCCACGGCTAATGTTTTAGTCAGCCCGATTATTCCTGCTTTAGCTGCTGAATAGTTGGACTGACCATAGTTTCCGGAAAGACCAACCACTGAGCTTATGTTCAGGATTCTGCCATATCTGTTTGATTCCATATATTTGCTTAGTTCCTGTGTAACAATGAATACAGACTTTAAGTCAGAATTAAGCACTTCATCCCATTGCTCATCAGTCATTTTTTTAAAAGATGAATCTCTGGTTATTCCTGCATTGTTGACTAATATATCAATGCGACCGTATTTTTCAACAACTTTTTCTCCAAGAGCTTTAACTTCTTCTCTGTTTGTTACATTGCATTTAAGACCAAATGCTTCTCCGCCATCATTTTTTATTTCAGCAACAGCTTTTTTCACTTTATCTATATTTCTGCTGGTAACTACAACCTTTATGCCTTTTTTTGCAAGTATTTTAGCTATTGCAAGTC
Source organism: Sedimentibacter sp. (assembly GCA_018436705.1). Taxonomy (GTDB): domain Bacteria; phylum Bacillota; class Clostridia; order Tissierellales; family Sedimentibacteraceae; genus Sedimentibacter. Next base: position 126,572 of record JAHDLA010000004.1, on the reverse strand, counting down.
CTATGCCTTGAGTCGAGCCTGTTACAACTGCAACTCTGTTATTAAATATCATGTTATATGCCTCCTTGATTTTTCCCAATAATCAAAACTGTTGAATTTTTCAGCCTATTATTCAGTATTCTGCTTTTCCATTTCAAAAATGCCAGCAGCACCCATTCCACCGCCAATACACATGGTAATTAATGCGTATCTTCCGTTGGTGCGTTTCAGTTCGGACAGTGCTTTGCATGTGAGGACTGCTCCGGTAGCACCAAGCGGATGGCCAAGAGCCATAGCACCTCCATTGGGATTAATTTTCCCCAAAGGAAGCTTTAATTTACGAATGCAAGCGATTGCTTGTGATGCAAAGGCTTCATTGATTTCAATTACATCTATATCATCAATAGTCAGACTGGCACGCTTCATCACTTTAGGTACAACTACAATGGGACCTAAGCCCATAACATCGGCAGCGACACCTCCAACGGCAAAAGATACAAATTTTGCAACAGGAGTATAGCCAAGTTCTTCTGCCTTCTCGCGTGACATCAATACAACAAAGCTTGTGCCGTCAGTCATCTGAGACGATGTAGCAGCAGTAACTAATCCATATTCCTTAAATGGGGTTTTCAGTGAAGCCAGATCTAACATATTTGTATTTGGGCGGATGCCTTCGTCTTGTGATATGACAACCAATCCGTTATCTGTTTCTACTGTTATGGGAATAATCTCATCAATAAATTTCCCGGCAGCTTGAGCTGCTGCTGCTTTTTTGTGACTTTCTACAGCCATGGCTTCCATTTCATGTCTTGTAATGCCACAGCGTTCAGCAACATTTTCGGCAGTCAGTCCCATAGAAATATAAGTCCCGGGAATCTGTTCCGCTAATGATACATCCTGATATTCCTCTGGATGCAACATGTTCATGCCTGTCATCATTTCAATGCCACCGGCTATTATTACATCCATCTGATTTGCCATAATAGCATTTGCAGCTGTGGCAATAGTTTGAAGACCGGATGAGCAAAATCTATTGACTGTTTGGCCAGGGACAGAGTCAGGAAAACCTGCACGCTGGGCAATCAAGCGACCTATATTATAGCCTGTATATTTTTCCGGTGTGGCACATCCTACAATTACATCATCTACAACAGCCGGATCAAAACCAGGAAGCTTTGAAATTACACCTTTCAGTGTCTGTGCGCCATATTCTATGGGATGAGTATTTGCGAAAGAACCTTTGTATGCTTTAGTTAATGGTGAACGTCCATAAGACACTATAACGGCATCTCTTTTGTTATTCATAATACCTCCTAAATTCTTAATATATTGGCAGGATATACATGACTATATACCTGCCCTAATTGTAAACAGCCATATTAGCCGATAAATTGTTTAATGCCGAGAATACCACGCGCCTCTGTTGGAGTAGCCGGTTGCTTACCAAATTCCCTGACAACTCTTACGGCTCTCTCAACCATTAATGGATTTGTAGCTTTATTTCCATGGGACATGTAAAGATTATCTTCAAGACCAACACGCAAATGTCCGCCTAACGCTAAAGCTGCATACATTACAGGAAGGTGTGCCTTTCCTATTCCGCAGGCCGACCATATAGCATCTTCTGGGAGATGTTGCGATAAATATAATAAATTTTCTACGGTTGCATCCATTGCACCTAAAACCCCTAGTACAAGCTGGCACCACATAGGACCTTCAATATATTTTTTTTCAATGTAATGTTTAGCATTTCCAAGCATACCATAATCGAATATCTCCACTTCAGGCTTAACATTATATTGCTTGTAAACGGCGGATAGCTTTTTTAAGAAGGCAGGATTATTGTCAAATATTCCGCTATCTCCCCAGTTAAATGATCCGATATCGTATGATCCCATTTCAATCTCGGGAATTCCAATAAAATGAGCCATTCTTTCCTCTTCTGTTAAATCTGCTCCTCCGGATGAAGTGCAATTAATAATTACATCACAATCTTTATGTTCCCTAATTAAGTAAACGCTTTCTCTAAACTTTTCTATATCCATAGTCCCTTTGCCATTAACATCTCTCATATGAAGATGTACAATGGCAGCCCCCGCTTGCCAGCTTGCATAAGCAGCATCAGCTATTTCCCGTGGTGTATACGGTACAGCTGGATTCTTCTCTTTTGATGGCCAAGCACCTGTTAAAGCACATGAAATTATTACTTTATTTTTCAAAACTCATCCTCCTAAAACTCATTTTTATTTATAAAATATACAGATATAATTTAGACTATCTTGCTTTGTACATATTGTAAGTGAACCAATCATCATTAAAATATTTTAAATTGCTCATGGACAAAGGTAATTCCTTATTCTCAATTTTTTTAACAATTTCTATAACAGTGTCATTAAAAGGAGTTGGAATTCCATGTTTCCTACCAATCTCAGAAATGTAACCGTTAATCATTTCGACCTCTGTAACCTTACCCTTTTCCAAATCTTGAAGCATACTAGCTTTAGCACCTGGTGCAAAAGAATACATGTATATAAACATCTGCTGATTTTCATTAAACTGCTCTTGATTTTTAAGGGATAAGGAAGCAGGAGATAATCCCAAAACCAGCGGCGGCAATTCATAGCCTTCTGCCTCACAGCAAACTTTAACCTCGCGTCCTAAATAACTCACACAAGCTCTTGCTTTTTCATTTTGGAACACTTCACCAAATGTACATCCACACGCAGCAGACATGCCGCTTACGCATGCATTATTGACCAATTTACCCCATCTGGAAGCCATGAGGTTAGTTGAAATTGATGCTGCGCCCATGTGGTTTAGAATTTCTGCAATTTTTTGTATGCGATAAGTAATCTTTCCGTTTATTTCTCCAATATCAAAAAAATGATCAAGATTGCTCACATCCTGAGTCAATTCTGAGACACCGGGAGCAGAAAAAGTTGCGCTCCATAAAACCGCACCTCCAACCGTACGGCTTTCGCCAACATATTTTGCAACAAAAGGCTCCGGCACACCGTTTTGAAGTGTACAGACAGTGCTGTTCTCACCTAAATGCGGGAGCAGCTTAGGAAGGGTATCTTTATTAGCAGTTTGTTTAGTGAACAAAAACACAATATCGTAAATACCTTCCATCTGATTAGGTGTAATAGCTTTAACAGGAACTGTAAAATCAGTCTTGCCAATAATATGAGCACCATTTTTATTCAGTTCTTTTATATGTTCTTCGTAGGTATCGATAAAATCTACAGAAATTCCATTCTTAGTCAAGAATGCACCAAGAACAGTGCCCATAGCCCCGCAACCTAAAATAGCAATTCTCATAATGTTAACCTCCACAATTACATTTAAAAAATATATTTTTTATATTATTTTTAATAGCAACTAGCATGCCAATTTTATTTCTACTTGTTTTTATCGCAATTTTATTTCTGCTTATGTAAGGTGGTTAAAGCATAACAAAAAAATATGCGATTAATTTTTAAATTATTGCGCTCTTAAATTTAATTGCATATTTATATAAAATCAATAGCAAAATCGCAAATATTTGCAATATTGCAATTATTTCTTGCGACATTGCAAATCATATGATATTATTAGTCAAATAATCGAAATACTTATAATGGGAGATAGTTTTATGGACTATAGTTATGAATTTGTAACGACAGTACTAGAAAATATAGATTTGGGTATTTTTGTATTAGACGCTAAAGGCAACTATTTGTACGTTAACAATGAATATTGTAATATTCTTAATAGATCACGAGATAGTTATATTGGTATGTCTATTCCAAAATTTAAAGAGCAAGGATACTTGACTTATAGTGTCTGGGATATTGTTATGGAAAAAAAAGCTCCTGTAACTACTATTGTTACAATTAATGACTTTATATTTAATAAAATATATCATTTTCTTACTACAGCTACCCCAACCTTTAATTCTGATGGTTCAATCAAATACATCTTTTTTACGCAGGAACCAATTGAAAAAACAAGTAAACGTGTTCAAGCCGGCATATTAAATCGGCATGTTATTACAGGACATATAGTAAATCCCAAAGCTAAACAATTTGATATTATAGCTGAAAGCCCTCAAATGAAACAATTGCTTGAAATGCTATCTCATGTATCTAAGACAGATGCATCGATATTAATCTCTGGGCCATCAGGTGTAGGCAAGGAAGTTTTGACAAAATATATTCATCAAACCAGTCTACGCAAAAAAAATCCATTTGTTGTACTAAATTGTGCTGCAATTCCAGAAAACCTCATGGAATCTGAATTATATGGCTATGAAAAAGGCGCATTCAGCGGAGCATCTTCTTCCGGAAAAGAAGGTTTAATTGAAGCGGCTAACGGCGGTACATTATTTTTAGACGAAATCAACTCCATGCCGCTTGGGCTTCAAGCAAAGCTTTTGCGTGTACTTGAAACCAAACAAGTTACACGTCTCGGATCTATCGTACCAAAAAAAATTGACTTCCGTTTAATATGCGCCACAAATGAAGACCTTCCATTTCTTGTTAGCAAAAAACTATTCCGATCAGATTTATTTTACCGTATCAATGTAGTATCAGCATATATTCCGCCTCTATTCGAACGCAAAGAAGACATAATTCCATTATCTTTGTTCTATATACAATATTTTTGTGAAAAATATAATTGTATAAAAGCATTGGATGAAAGTATATTGAATGCCATCCTTTCTTATGAATGGCCCGGAAATGTTAGAGAACTGCGAAATTTTATCGAACGGCTGATTGTATCATCTCCTGATACAGAATTAATAATTTCAACTGTTCCTAAGGAACTTCTGCCTCAAAACGAAGATAAAACCAACAGCACAGTTTCGACAACAAACACCTCATCAGCTACAGATTCTTCATACTATGATGAAACATTTTCATTAAGCTCTTATATGGATGAATGCGAAAAGCAATTATTGAGTAATCTGCTGGAGCAATACAAGTCTCCGTCAAAAATTGCACAAATATTAAAGCTAGATTTATCTAATGTCTACCGCAAAATAAAAAAACATAATTTGAAGTCTCTAAAAGATTAATAAACAGCCAAAAATCATGCAAAAATTAAACCGATTTTAATACTGCAAATAAAAACCTGTTATTTACATTTAAATAACAGGACTTTTATTTTATAATAAATTTACATTATATTTCTCTACTTCCTAATATTGTTTATACTTAGATAGTTATGAGTTCAATGTTTATTGCCAGCCGTCTTTATATTTTTTCATCTCTCTTTTAAAATTTCTTCTTGTTGCACCGTATTTTCTCTGATATTTTATATAATCAATAAAATCTCCTCCAAAGAAGATAAAGAAATTAATCAACGATGCAATAACAGCAACTTTGGTACTCATAGTTCCAAAAATCAAGCTGATGATGAAAAATGCCCAGTCCAGATATGCAATCCACTTAACTTTGACTGGAATAACAAAAAACAGCAATATTTCTACATTAGGGAACAGGTATGCAAATGCAAGAAACAGCGATAAGTTCAAGTAGGTACTGGTTCCTGCCCCTGTTAAAAATGCAGCAATAATTGTACCTGCCATACCAAAGAGATAGTACATGTTAAATTTAAATGATCCCCATTCATTTTCAAGAGTTGTTCCCATCATGTAATAAAAATACATAACAAATACAATGAAAATAATTGATGTAGCCGGCGGTATGAAAATAAAGGTTATTATTCTCCAAATCTGCCCTTTAATAATTAAGTCCGGAATAAAAACTAAATAGTTGTAAAGTGATATGTTTAGAATATATTGTGCAATATATACTGCCATAGTTATTCCAATTATGTAATGCATTAAATTCGTTATAGCATAACGACCAAATTTTCTTTCAAGTTTATTTAACCATTTCATATTATTTCCCTTTCGTATTTAAATTCATTGGCTCTTAAGATGCTAAAGGCATTATTATCTACAAATATTATTATTTAATATATATCCAATAATTGCATGTTTTACTATGATTTATTATGCACCTTTTTATTAGCATAATATACTTAACTTCAAAAATCAAGTTAATAGTTTTAATATGGGATTCATCAAGATATCTCATTTGCCTTAGTAGTTTTTAATTCGTCTTGTTTCTTAGCATTACCTATAAAACTATATTGTTTTTTTATTTTATTAATCAGTTCTTCGCTTATATAATCTCTGCTGAATAATTCATAGAAAGGTCCGTACGTTGATATATAGTATGCAGGTACAGGACTGTAATGTATGAGCAATTCATAAAGACATTTTTCAAACCATTCAACAGCTTCTTTCTTCATTTCTTTGTTATAATAAGCATAAGCAAGATAATAGTATGTGAAATTAGCCCGCTCATATGTATTTGTTTCCAGTTGGTAGTGGTTTATCCATATTCCATGCTCTATGGCTAAATCATTCTCCCCGCTGATATGAGCAAGTGTCATTATATTCAACTTGACGGATATTATAATTTGTGAGTATCTTGGAAGCATAGTTTTATTGTTCAGTATTTCATTTGCCTTCAATATTGCTTCTTTTGACTTTTCAATGTTGTGATAAAATTGATAACACGTAGATAGCATAATATACAAATTTGCCGTAAACCCTTCTTCCCTATACCTAGGTTCTATTTTATCAATAAGTTGATTGATTTTTTCTATTACAACCTCATATTTATGATCTACAAATACAGAATGAGCTACGTTATTAACCTCTATTTCATACTTCCACGGAGCTTTTTTAAAGTCCGGCAACTTGGCAGCTCTGTCGTTAGCTTCCTCTAATTTATTAAAATCAGCAATTGCTCTGTACATAGTAAATTTATTAACCAATTTATTAACCTGAATCGGCTCATCACAGTCAAGAAATTCATAATATTCAAACAAGTTATTTCCAAGTCTGATGCTGAGCAGCCTGACTATCTCCGTTGAAGGGCTGCGCAACCCTTTTTCAACCATGTAGAGATATTTGTCAGAACAAATATTTTCGCACAATTTTTTTCGACTCATTCCCTGCTTTAATCTTAATTTATGTATTATATTTCCTATATGGTTCATTTGTGTCTCCTTACTATAGAGTTTAATAGTTTATACCACAATGTTATATACCACCAATTATAACATGCAAATCATAGAAATGATTTTTATCTAGTTAATATGCTTCTGGATCAGGATACAGCTGAGTAAAAATATACAAAAAAAATTCCCGAATCGCAATATGCATACTTGGGAATTTTTTAAATATTTTTAACTAAGTAAAAAATATTTCCAATGCTTCTCAAAAGAAAGAAAACACTAAATATACCCGGCTTTTTATGCAGAATAGAAGCACAGCCTTTCAAGGTCTTTTAAATATGCTGTACCTGCTATAGTTGTACCGAAAAAAAACACAGGCTTATCCAAAGATAGAAACTGTGTAATAGTGCCGTTAGTTACAGTACTGCCGGTAACCAGAAGTAAATCTGACCAATTAATAACATCATGGGTTTTTTCTCTGCTGTCTTCCACCATAGTATTATACTTTATTTTGCCGATATTATTGTCATCAAGGTCTAAAACCCTTACAGAAAAATGCTTTCTGATATTATCTAAAATTGCCGGCTGAAAACCTACTAACCCTATATTGACATTTCCGAATTTATCCTTCAAGTTCTTGACAAATTCGTTTCCGCAAAGCTCAGGTTCCTGATTCTTACAATGAACAGTATTGCTTATTAGTCCAAGGTATTTTAAAACAGCATTTAATGAGGCAATAAAAAGCGCCTTGTTCCTATTATTTGATAAATCCATATTTATAATGTCTTGTATGTTTCCCCTGAATACAGTTGGAGCATCAGTAAATGCCTGGCCTATAGCTCCCTTAAATTCAGCATTTATTAAAACCTCTTTGCCGTTTAAAAGTGGATAATCTTTTCTAGAGGTAATTCCAATTGCTTCCTCCGGAGTCAACGCAGAAGTGGTAACAAAAATACCCTCTTTATCTAAATTGCTGTCTGAAACTATTTTTTTAAATCTGTTTTGTAAATCCAAATATAAGTCCATTTTCCTTCCGCCTTTCTTCTTGAATTTCTAAAGTTTCTTTTAAAAATAACGCATCCCCTTCATTGTATATATTTCTGCTGTCACATGTTGATAATAATCTTCCTTCATCCATTACGCCTATTCTGTCTGATAAGTAAACAGCCTCGTCCACATCATGGGTAACATGAATAACGGTAGTTTTGAGTCTTTTATGTATATTTTTTATCTCCTGTTGAAGCTTCAGCTTTATATTCATATCAAGAGCACTCATTGGTTCATCCAAAAGTAATATTTCTGGAGATATTATAAGAGCTCTAGCTAAAGCGACCCTCTGCTTTTCTCCCCCGCTAAGCCTTGCAGGATATCTGTCCAATAAATGGTCTATTTTGAGCATTGAAACTAGTATGCATAATTTCTCCTCGATAACACTTTTGCTTACCTTCCTTATTTTAGGTCCAAATGTAATGTTATCTTTTACTGTCATGTGAGGAAAAAGTTCATAATTTTGATATACAAACCCCACATTCCTTTTTTCGGGAGAAAGCTTGAGAAGATTTCTTTTATTATAATATATACTTCCTTTATCAGGTGGGTAAAGCCCTGCTATTGTTTCAAGAAGGACAGTTTTTCCAGCACCGCTGGGTCCAAGTATGACAAAATATTCTCCTGCCTTTATATTAATATTAACATTTCTTAAGCAAAACTTGCCAAGTTTTAATTTTATATTTTTTATTTCCAGCATATGATATCCTTTTTAATAATTAGTGTGTTTTCTCTCTATAATTTCAAATAAGAGCATAGATAATAAGGAAATACTTATTAAAATTGTTGCAGTTCCTATAGCTATATCCAAATCTCCTGTAGACATGTTTAAAAATATTGCCGTAGGAAGCACTTCTGTTTTCATTCTTGTTGTTCCCGCCAGCATGATTACCGCTCCAAATTCTCCCAGAGCCCTGGACCATACAATTACTGCCGAAGACAGAATACTGCTTTTTATCTGAGGAATTACAACATATATAAATGACTGAAATCTACTGCAACCCAATGTGCGTGAAATAAATTCCATTTTACTTCCTGAATCTTCAATAGCTGTTTTCAGTATTTTAATCATAAATGGCATGTTTACAAAAACCTGAGCCGCAACAATGCCTTTTTTCGTGAAAACAAATTCGATTCCAAACTTTGATAACATTCTGCCCATTCCTGAATTTCCTAAAAAAAGAAGCAGCGCTATACCGGATACTAAATGAGGTAAAGACATGGGCAGAAAAATCAATACTGAAGCTATTTTATCATAGCCTTTACTCAGCCTTGCCAGGCAATATGAAGAAGGCAATGATATGATCAGGCATAATAATGTTGAAATACTTGATGTTATAAGACTTAATCTGATTGAAAATATTATCTCTTCCGACTTAATACATGTCATGACGCTGTTGATACCTCTGGACACTAATAAAACAAGTGGTATCAACAAAAAAAGCAATGCTGCTGCTAAAAAACAATATGTAAGAACTGTAAAAAGCTTGTCTTTCATAATAATTTTCTGTCTATTTTACAGGAGGGAATCCATATTTTTCAAATATTTCTTTTCCCTTGTTTGAACATACAAAGTCAACAAATCGTTTGGCTTCGTCTTCCTGTTGTGTAGATTTTAAAGTCCCTACGGGAATAATCTGCGCTATATTTATATCTTCAGGAATTTCAACAAGTTCAATTCCTTCATTTTGAAAAGCTGAATCTTCCGTAATTATTGCTGCATCAGCGTCTTTTGATGTTAAATGCACTATAAGCTCATTAACCGTTGAAGTTTTTGAAACAACATTATCATTTATCCCATCCAGTCCTGTTTTTTCTATTATTCTTTGACTTGTTTCACCTATTGCATTTGCTTCTTCATCTCCAAGAACTACCTTTACTCCCGGTTTCGCAAGATCCTCCAATGACTTTATATTCAAAGGATTTCCTTTTTGAACTCCTATAGCAGGATTATGGTATGCCACCTCCATGCATTCTTCCGCCAAACCCTTTTCTACCGCAGAGGCATATGCCTTCTTTGATCCTACTATAAACACATCACCTTTGCCTGAAAGTTCAACCTGACCCAGCAGTTGTGTTGAACCTGCAAATACATATTCAATTTTTATGTTATTTTCCTGCTGGTATATTTGTGATATTTCTGTCATAGGCTTTTTCAATCCTGCACCACAATAAACAAGAAGAGAAGCACTTTCGTTGTCAACTGTCTCTTGTTCATCTTTTACGCCGCCGTCCTTAATTGTGTCATTTCCATTGCTACAAGCGGTAACAGCAGCAAGCAGCATCAATAATGCAAGAATAAATACACCTGTTTTAAATGTTTTCATTTAGTTCCTCCAACAATATTGTCGTTATATTTTAAAAAATATAACGTAAGTATAGTATACATATATTGCTAGCCATTGTCAAGATATTAACGCAATCAAACAACGTATTAAAAATCTGCATATAAAAAAACCCTGTTATCAGGGTTTTTAAACTATTTTATATATTTCGCCACAATTTGATTTACGTGTTTGCCATCTGCTTTGCCCTTGACCTGAGGCATTATGAGAGCCATAAGCTTTCCCATGTCCTTCTTGGTCTGAGCGCCTGTTTGCTCTACTGCTTTTTGAACAATAGAATCAAGTTCTTCATCTGACAGTTGAGGCGGTAAATAATCTAATAGTATTTTGATTTCTTCATTGGTAAGATCTATAAGATCTTGTCGATTGCCTTTTTCAAAGTCTGAAATTGAGTCTTTTTTCTGTTTTATTTGCTTAGATATGATATCTATTATATCAGCATCGCAAAGTTCAACTCTTTCATCAACTTCTTTTTGCTTAATAGCTGCTCTTACCATTGTAACAACATCTTTTTTGACTTTGTTTTTAGATTTCATGGCCTCTTTAAGGTCTTCCATGAGTTTCTGTTTTAAAGGCATACATTCACCTCTTATCTTGCTTTTTTGTTTTTCTTTCTGCGAGCCGCTTCAGCTTTCTTTTTACGCTTTACGCTAGGTTTTTCGTAATGCTCTCTTTTTCTTACTTCAGACATAACTCCTGTAAGCGCACATTGTCTTTTAAATCTTCTTAGAGCGTTATCGATTGACTCGTTTTCTCTAACCTTTACCTCTGTCATTTTGCTACCCTCCCCTCGTCTTCTACTACTGTATGTCCCAGACACCAGCGAGTTTGAAATAGCACTTAGTTATTATATACTATAAAATAAGTAAATGCAAGGTTTTTATGATAAAGTTTCTGACAATTTTTTTCCACCTATTAAGTGAAAATGCAGATGTTGTACGGATTGGCACCCGTCTTCTCCACAATTGCTGACAACTCTATACCCGGATTCATTTATATTTTCCTGTTCTGCGATTTTATTCACAGCTTCGAATATTTCTGCGATAATATTAGAATTTTTCGAATTTATGTCATTCATTGACGTAATATGCATTTTAGGAACAATCAAAATATGTACAGGCGCCTGAGGGTTTAAATCTCTAAAGGCTACCAAACTTTCTGTTTCATACACATAATTAGCCGGAATTGTTTTATTAGCAATTTCACAAAAAATACAGCTCATTTATTTCACCTCTCCCCTATAAAATTAACTATAGTATATTATTCGCCCCACAAATAATCGTTCTTAACGCATTTAATACGAGCGTTTACTATCTTGTTTTTAATATTAATATCACTTTTCAGTAAAACTTTCAAGTAGTTTGTTGTGTAACCTTCAAATATATTTTCTTTTTTTTCTGTTTCGACCAGCACAGGAATGGTCTTTCCTTCAAATTTTTTCATGAAATCCCTTGAAAAAGAATCGGCTAAATCTATTAATGTTCTGCTTCTCTGTGACTTTATCGCCTCATCAACTTGGTTCTTCATTTCTGCCGCCTTTGTTCCTTCTCTCACAGAATACTTAAAAACATGAATTCTGGAAAATTTTATTGCCTTAACGAATTCAATCGTTTCATTGAATTCATCGTCTGTTTCTCCGGGAAAGCCTACAATTATATCTGTAGTTATTCCGGCATCCGGCAAATACTTCCTTATGAGATCGACATTATTTTTATATTCATCGGCAGTATATTTTCTGTTCATTCGTTTAAGAACAGACTCGCTTCCGCTTTGCAATGAAAGGTGAAAATGATCGCAAGTTTTATCCAGTGATGAATATCTCTTTACAAAGTCCTCAGTAATTAATTTTGGCTCCAAAGAACCCAGGCGTATTCTTTCAATTCCCTTGATTTCGTTGATATCTTCAATCAATTTTATAAGCGCATCCTGTTGGTGAAAATCTTTACCATATGAGGAAATGTGTATGCCGTTTAAGACAATTTCCTTGTATCCGTTAGATGCCACTTTGCTTATTTCATCCAGTATGTAATCATGGCTTCTGCTTCGTATAGGGCCTCTTACGTATGGTATTATACAGTAAGAACAAAATTGACTGCACCCATCTTGGATTTTTATATTAGCACGGGTTTTATCATGGACAGTACTTATTTTAAGCTCCTCAAAATCTTCTCTCCCGCAAAATTCCTCTACTTGAGATTCAAACTTAATATCCTTGAGCCTTTCTTTTATAAGTTTACCTATATTACTTTTATGTTTTGTCCCAATAATTATGTCAACATCTGTTTCTTTACTTAAATTTTCTCCGTTAAGCTGTACACTGCAGCCTACTGCAACAACAACAGCTTCAGGATTCATGCGCTTTGCCTTATTAATAAACTGTCTTGATTTTCTTTCGCTTTCTTTTGTTACGGCGCATGTATTTATTATATAAATATCACTTATCTCCCCATGTGGTACAACAACAAAACCTTCTTGCTCCAAAAGCTCAGTCATCGCTTCGCTTTCAAATTGATTTACTTTGCAACCGAGAGTGGTAAATGACACTGTATATTTTTCTTTTATGTTTGATGCCTGTTTGTTCATTAATTCTCCTAGCTATTACTTGATTGTTAATAAAATAATATCACATAAACTTATATTTTTCAAGCATCTAAGTTTGAAATGCATCTTCTATATAGTTAATTTCTCGGCTACTAGCTATTATTTCAATGACATCAAATTGACATGGCATATAATCTTTGTCAGAAAGCATGAAATAATATTTTGCAGCACTTATAATTCTTTTTTGCTTGGCACGAGTTACAGCTTCTCTGGGGTATCCATATTTAGTGTTAACGCGACCTTTCACTTCTACAAAATGAATTCTTCCATCTTTTAATGCAATAATATCTATTTCACCTAGACGGCAGGTATAATTTTCTTTAATTATTTTATAACCCTTATGCGATAAATAATTCACTGCTATTTTTTCGTATACATACCCTTTATTTTTATTATACATTACAGCCTCTCATTATATAAGATTAGGGGTCTTTTCCTTTGTTGTGTTATTTATCTGCTTCCTTTATCATATGGTATTCCTTCTGCCTTGGGTGCCTGAGAGTTTTTCGATGAAAATGTCAGCACTACAAGAGTTGCAATATAAGGAATCATTTTGTAGATTTCATTTGATATAGGCAGCGCCTTAAGCATGGGTATGCCTGAATATGCAGATGCAAATGTCTTCATAATTCCAAAGAAAAATGCTGCGAAAAAAATCTTTTTTGTCCTCCATTGACCGAAAATAAGAACGGCCAAAGCCAAGAACCCATAACCTGCAACTGTTGCATTAAAGTTTGTGCTTGTAGGCACTACAAATGTAAGTCCTCCTATTCCTGCAAGCACACCTGATATTAATACTCCGGCGTACCGTATGCGATACACGTTTATACCTACCGAATCTGCAGCTTGAGGATGCTCTCCGCACGCTCTCAGCCTCAGTCCAAAACGTGTATGATTTATTACCGCCCATGACATCAAAGCGATACCCAGGCAAATATACGTTGTAATATAGCTGTTCTGAAAAAGTATGGGCCCGATAACCGGTATGTTTCCAAGTACCGGAACACTTCTTATGTAAAATGTATCCTTAAACTGAACCTGCTGAACTCCCTGCACCATTCTGGCAACAAATATTGCAAAAGCCGGCGCAAACATATTTAGTGCTGTACCGCTTATTGTCTGGTCCGCTTTAAGTTTTATAGAAGCAAAAGCATGAAACATAGAAAATATTCCACCAGAAACTCCGGCCGCCAGTATTGCCAATATAAGAAGTCCTTGACCGCTCATAGACGACTGAAAGAAGTTTATAAATGATATTCCGGCAAATGCCCCTACCACCATTATTCCTTCCAACGCAATATTTATTATACCACTTCTCTCAGAGAACATTCCTCCAAGAGCAACAATAAGCAGAGGAATTGCAAAATACATGGTTTGTTGTGCTACAAAATAAACTGTATCCATTATAATGCCTCCTCATTATCAGTTTTTTCGATTAATTCATGACTACTGTTTTGATCATTTAGGTCACCGTTTCCAGGCTGGCTATTAACAGAATTTCCTACTGGTTTTTTTTCATCATCTGTTTTGATGAACATTTTATTTATAATTTGCTTAAACAATAAAGCAAAAGCACCGCAGTAAATAATAACGGATATAATCATATCAATTACTTCAGGAACAAAGTTGTACAGCTGAATATTGAACCCTCCAACTGTCAAATGTGCTATAAATAGTCCTGCAAAGAGTATACCTATGGGATGAGACATACCAAGAAGGGCCACAGATATGCCGCTGAATCCTTCCGGTGCTAAAACGTCCAGAACCTGCAGGTATTTTCCGGAGCCTGAAAGATAAAGAAGTCCCCCTCCCAGTCCTGCCAGTGCGCCTGCAATAACCATTGAAAGAATTATGCTTTTCTTTTCGTTTATGCCTGCATACCTGCTTGCACTTTTGTTTATTCCACAGGCCTTAAGTTCGTAACCGAACGTAGTTTTCTGCAGAATAATATATATGATTATAACAGCCAGCACAGCTATTATTATACCTATATTAAGGTTATTGGTGTTAAAAAGCTTGTCAAGTCCCGCTTTAGGCAGCACTGCGCTTTTTGCTACCATCTTGGTCTGATTCTTAAGAGAATCGTACACTGTTTTTACTATGGTCATGTTAACAAGGTACATTCCTATGTAATTCATCATTATTGAAGTTATAACTTCATTAACGTTGAAGAATGCTTTTAATAATCCCGGGCCAGCGCCCCATACTGCTCCTGCCGCTAAAGCCCCAAGCAGTGCTACAATCCAGTGTAGTTCCGGCGGTATAAATGTCCATTTAATTCCTATATAAATTGCAGCAAACGCCCCACAGGTAAACTGGCCTGATGCACCTATATTAAAAAGCCCTGTTTTAAATGCAAAGCCCACTGACAATCCGGTCATTATAATAGGAGTGGCGTAATAAATAACCTGTCCTATACCTCTTGCCCCTTCCGAAAAACCTCCTGTTAAAATAGTTAAAAAAGCCGGAAGAGCATCCTGTGCATTACTTAAAAGAAGTATTATAAGTCCGAAAATAAGACCTGCAGCTATAGCCATCAACGATGCGGCAAAGCTGGTCAGGCTGTTCAATTTAAGCACATTATGACCTTTTTTCATACTTCTCACCTCTCTTTGAACCGGCCATGTAGAGGCCTAAATCATTTACTGTAATTTTTTTAGGATTCAAATCACCTACAATTTCTCCTTCATACATAACCAGAATTCTGTCACTTACATTCATTACCTCGTCCAGCTCCAGGGAAATTAAAAGTACAGCTTTGCCCTCATCTCTTTGAGATATCAGCTGTTTGTGAATATATTCTGTAGCTCCAACATCCAAACCTCTTGTTGGCTGAACGGCAAGAACTATTTCAGGATCCCTGTCGAGTTCACGTGCAATTATAAGCTTTTGCTGGTTCCCGCCAGACATATTTCTTACAACCGAATCCTCGTTCTTTGGACTCCTTATGTCATATTGTTTTATAAGGCGGCCGGCATATTTTCTTACAGCATTGAATTTTATCATTCCATATTTCTGAAACCTTTCTTCGTAATATGTTTGCAGAACTGCATTCTGCTGAAGATTAAAATCAAGAATAAGGCCGTGCTTGTGGCGGTCTTCAGGTATATGCGCCATTCCGTCTATGCACTTTTTCCTTATGGATTTCCTTGTTATATCTTCACCGTTTAATATAATTTTTCCTTCATTAATAGGTATAAGTCCTGTTATTCCGTACACCAGCTCTGATTGTCCGTTACCGTCAATTCCGGCAATACATACTATTTCGCCTTTTTTTACGTCAAAGGAAATATCATTTACTACATTTTTCTTAGAATTTTTTGATTTTATGGTAAGATTTTCTACTTCAAGCACAGAATCTCCTGTTTCTTTATCTTTTTTATCTATGTTGAAATTAATTTTTCGCCCAACCATCATTTCTGACATCTGCTCTTTTGTTGTGGCGCTAACGTCAACGGTTCCTATACATTTGCCTTTTCTCAGAATTGTACAACTTTCAGCTACAGCTTTTATCTCATTTAATTTATGCGAAATAAACACGATGGATTTTCCTTCGCTTATAAGCTCCTTCATAATTTTCATCAATTCTTCGATTTCCTGGGGCGTCAATACCGCCGTAGGCTCGTCAAATATGAGTATATCGCTGTCAAGATACAGCATCTTTAGTATTTCTACCCTTTGCTGCATACCTACTGTAATATCGGCAATATACGCATCCGGATCTATCCTAAGTTTGTAGCGTTCGCTGAGTTCCACTACTTTTTTCCTTGCGTCATGCTTTTTCAAGACGCCCATTTTTACAGTCTCTCTTCCCAAAATGATACTTTCAAGCACAGTGAAATTATGAACTAACTTAAAGTGCTGATGAACCATGCCAATATTTAGATTATTTGCATCATTTGGATTGTTTATTTGAACGGGATTCCCGTTTATATAAATTTCACCCTTTTCAGCTTGGTATAAGCCGAATAAAACACTCATCAGCGTAGACTTACCGGCTCCATTTTCTCCGAGAAGGGCATGAACTTCTCCTTTCTTAACCTTAAATGTAACATCATCCAGTGCTTTAAAGCTGCCAAACTGTTTGGTAATATGGTTCATTTCTATTACGTATTCCATAAAGGCACCACCTAACCTTGTTTTTAAAAATAAGGTTGCTTAAAGGCTAAAGCCTAACAAGCAACCTCATATCTCTGATTTTATAATATTTTATTTAATTACTTCAACTGCAACCTTTTCTACAGGTATGTCCGCTGCCGTAACTTCTTCGGCAGGTTTTTCTGATTCTTCAAAAGCTTTTTCCGCAACTGCAGTATCATTAAGTATATCAGTTTCTCCAGTTACAATTTTTGCATAAACTGCATCATAGTCAGCCTGTGTAAACTTTTCAAATCTTGAATTATCCATCGGCAATTCAACGCCCTCAACAGTTGCATCCAATGTTACGCTTGTTCCTCCAGGGAAGTTTCCGGCATAATAGCTTGCCAGTGCATCGTATACAGATTTTGTAAGGTTCTTCATAGAAGAAGTAATTACTGTATCGGATTCTGCGGACTGGTCAACGTCAACGCCTATAACTTTTGTTCCGGCTGCTTCTGCCGCTTTCATAACTGAGTTGCCTACAGCGCCTCCACAAGCAAATATAACCTCTGTTCCTTCATTGTACCAAGAAGAGGCTTTTGCCTGATTCTCAGGAGAAGCATCAAAGTTTCCAACATATGTATATTTAAGTTGAATGTCATCAGATAATCCAAGCTCATTAGCTGCATAATCAGCACCTTGTACAAATCCGTACCCGAAACGTACAACAGCGGGAACTGCCATACCGCCCATAAAACCTAATTTTGTGTATCCTTCTTTGACTATGCTGTATCCAGCTAAAAAGCCTGCTTCTTCCTCAGCATAGAATATAGAGTATGTATTAGGTGCTATTTCAACATTATAGTCTCCTGCGTGAGGTGAACCGTCAAGAATTACGAAGCTAACCTCTGGATAGGTGGTTTGTACTGTATGCACAGGAACCTCAAACAAGTATCCCGGGCACACTATAACTTTTGCACCTGCTTTAACTGCAAGATCTATGGAATTAATATAAGCTGCGTCTGATTTTTCGGTTGGTTTATAGTACTTATATGAAATTCCATTTTCCTCTGCATAGGCTTCAACACCCTCCCATGCACCCTGATTAAAAGATTTGTCATCAATTGTTCCTACATCTGTGATAAGCGCAAGCTCAAAGGTATTGCTTTCACTTGGCTTTTCTGCCGGCTCTTCAGCAGGAGTTTCCTCCGGAGTTTCGGCAGGAGCTTCCGCAGGTGTTTCCTGGCTTGCACATGCTGAAAATGCAAATACCATAGCAAGCACAAGTACCGCAATCGCTAATTTTCTCCATAATTTCATAATGCTTTCTTCCTCCAAATTTTTTAATAAAAATCAATTTATAAATTACGCCGTTCAGCGTCCTTTATCAGTTTTACAGCAGAACTGGTTCCCAATCTGGAGCACCCTTCTTTTATGAAGGCTTCCATATCTTCAATCGACCTTATTCCCCCCGAAGCCTTAATTTTAACACCAGGCCCTATATGTTTTTTGAACAGCCTTATATCCTCCATGGTAGCACCACCGGTTCCGAATCCTGTGGAGGTTTTTATGTAATCCGCACCGGCATTAGTTACAGCGCGGCACATTTCTATTTTTTCATCATCAGTGAGATAGCATGTTTCTATTATGACCTTCAGTATTCTGTTTCCCGCTGTCTTTTTTAGTGCAGCTATTTCCTCTTGAACTTTTTTATACTGCATATTTTTAACATCGGATATGTTTATAACCATGTCAATTTCATTTGCACCGTCTTTAATCGCTTGCTGACATTCGGCTATTTTTGCTTCGGTTACAGAGTATCCCAGCGGAAATCCCACAACCGTGCAAATGTTAATTTTATCTCCATATGTATCATGAATTCTTTTTATATAACACGGCGGCACGCACACTGACGCCGTTTTGTATTCTATTGCCTCGTTACAAAGGGACTGTATGTCCTTCCATTCAGTAAACGCTTTCAGTTGCGTGTGATCAACAAACTTCAAAAGCTCAAACATATTCATATTTAACTCCTTTTACTATTTCATTAATATTATTAAGTTTATCATAAAATGGCACAATAGTCAATTATAACTATCCGACACAACTAATGAGAAAACATGATTAATACAACATTTCTACTTATTTTTAAACGATTGTGTATAGCTATTTTTTGAAAAATCTACTCGTTATTTTTTTCCATAATATAACTGAATAATCTCTAAATAAAAAAAGGAACAAATGCTATATAAAGCTGATTTGTTCCTGAGTATTCATTATTTTTTTCAAAAATGTCTGTCTGTGTATATCAACAGGCCCGTACTCAAGGAGAGCCTTAACGTGCTCTTTCGTTCCGTAGCCTTTATTTTTTGCAAATTTATAATTTGGATATATTTTGTCAAGCTCTTCCATCTGTCTGTCTCTTGTGACCTTAGCTATTATTGATGCAGCAGCAATCCCTTGGCATGTGGCATCTCCTTTTATAATATTCATCTGAGGTATGTCCACATCTAGCTTCTCAGCATCTATTAAAAGATAATCCGGTACAATTTGATTTCCGTCTTTGTCTCTTAAATTTGCAATGCCCTGAAGCATAGCCATCTTAGTGGCATTTTTTATGTTCACTTCATCCACTATGCTGCTGTTCATTTCACCTATGCCTATGGCAATTGCCTTCTCTTTTATAATATCAAACATTTTATCTCTTTTTTTTGGCGTAAGCTTCTTCGAGTCATTGACTCCCTCTATAAAAACATCTCTGGGCATGACTATGGCACAAGTTACAACACTTCCGGCAAGGCATCCTCTTCCCACTTCGTCAATGCAAGCGATATATTCATAACCCTTGTCCCAAAGCTCGTGTTCAATTTTAAGCATGTCGTCTTTCTCTGTTTTTTTCATATTACTGCCTCGCAGATATAATTTATCTCTCTCCCGGCTTTTCCAAAGTTATTTTCCCTAATTTTCCGCTTCTGAAATCATTCAGCAATAAGTTTGCAACCCTTAAATAGTCTATTTCTGTTTTATTTATAAGGAAACCCTTCTTAAATGCAATGTTGTCTAAAATATCGAGAGCCTTTTTGCCTTGCTCTATATTATACTTTTCAAGTATTGCGTCAACCCTGTTTAAATCTATCATCTTTTCTGCCAAATTTAATGCTATTTCTTCCAGAACAAGCACTTCATCCTTTATTGCTCCTGTGAGAGCAAGGTTAAGGGCGCTTCTTTCATCTTCGAATTTAGGCCACAAAATACCTGGTGTATCCAAAAGATCAATGTTGCCTGCAAGATGAATCCATTGCTTCCCTTTGGTAACGCCGGGCATATTGCCTGTCTTTGCGCTTTTCTTTTTTGCCAGTGAGTTAATGAGTGTAGATTTACCTACATTTGGTATACCCACTATCATTGCCTTTATAGTTTTGTTAACGAGTCCCCTTCTTTTATATCTTTCAACTATTTCTTTAGATGCCTCGGCTATGGCACTGTCAAGCTTTCTCAGTTCTTTACGGTTTGTAGAATTATATAGAACACAAGACCATCCCTTGGATTTATAGTATTCTTCCCATGCTTTATTTAAATTAGGATCTGCCAGATCATATTTATTGAGAACTATCAGTCTTTTTTTGTCTCTGAACAGCTTGTCAAAATCTGGATTTTTACTAGCTATGGGAATTCGTGCGTCAATTACTTCTATAACAATATTGACCAGCTTTAAATTTTCCTGAAGCAGGTCTTTCGTTTTTTTCATATGTCCCGGATACCAATTTATATTCATGATGCACCTCTTATATTAAATAAAATTGAGGACGCACGCCCTCAATTAATATTAATAATTCTTTAATTCTTTAACTTTTGTAGCCTTACCTGTTCTTTCTCTCAAATAGAACAGTCTTGCACGTCTTACTTTTCCTCTTCTTGTTACATCGATTTTTTCAATCTTAGGTGAATGTACTGGGAAAGTTCTTTCAACACCTACACCGTAAGAAATTTTTCTTACAGTGAATGTTGCTCTGTTGCTTTCACCTTGTTTTTTCAATACAATACCTTCAAATACCTGAATTCTTTCTCTGTTTCCTTCTTTTACCTTAACATGTACTTTTACTGTATCTCCAACGTTAAAAGGTGTTATTTCACTTTTAAGCTGTTCATTTTCAAATGATTTTATTAAATCCATTTCTATACCTCCCTTCGCCTGAGCGCTGAAGCCATACTTTGTACGGCATATTACAACATTTATTTATAATTTCTTGATAACTTGTTGTATTCTTCAATTATATTTTTGTCTTTTATCATGTCCGGACGTCTTTCCAATGTAATTTCTATCTGCTTGAACCGGCGCCATTCTTCTATTTTCTTATGATGACCGGACAGCAAAATATCCGGAACATCCATTCCCAAATAACTTTCGGGTCTTGTGTATTGAGGGTATTCGAGAAGATTATTGCTGTGGGATTCCTCAACGGATGATTCATCCGATCCTAAAACCCCGGGAAGAAGTCTTCCAACCGCATCAACAATCATAAGAGCAGGAAGCTCTCCGCTTGTTAATACATAGTCTCCCATAGATATTTCTTCATCTACGTACTTGTCGATGATTCTTTGATCTATACCTTCATAATGCCCCGCAATAAGCACAATATGCTCTTTCTCAGAAAGCTCTTTGGCTTTTTTCTGACTAAACAAATTTCCCTTTGGTGATAAATAAATAATATATGAATTGTGTTTTTTTATAGAATCTAAAGCTTTGAACATGGGTTCAGGCTTTAAAAGCATTCCCGGACCGCCGCCATACGGATAATCATCAACTTTTTTATGCTTATCCTCAGAATAATCTCTAAGATAGTTTATTCCAATTTCAAACATGCCGTTTTCAACAGCTCTTCCGATTATGCCGCTTCTGGTATAAATATCGATAAGTTCCGGAAATAATGTTACAATATCAAACCTCATTCCAGCAGACCCTCAATTACATTTATAACCATTCTTTTTGATTTTATATCAACTTCCTTGACAACTTCTTTGACAGCAGGTATTAAAAAAGATTTATCATTGTTGGTGATTTCATATACATCATTTGCACCTGTCTGGTGGACAGTATCTATTTTTCCCAAATATTCTCCTTCAGCTGAATAAACTTCCATTCCTTCTAAATCAAATATATAGTATGAATCATCAGGAAGCTCTCTGAGCTGATCTTCAAATATTGAAATGAAAGTGTCCCTGAATGTTTCCGCAGTGTCCATATCATTAATATTTTCAAGTATAATGTACGACATTCCTTTTCTGTACCACACATCCTTGATTTTTCGCTTAACATTATCCTTTTCAGTAAAGACATATTCAAGCTCATCAAATCTTTCCGCATAATCAGTAAGCGGTACGCATTTCAGACAACCTTTCACGCCATGAGTATTTACTATTTTTCCAACCTTAATATATTCTTTCATGTTTACCTCTGTAGCTGTTCGGCTATTGAAGAATTTCAACTATGACTCTTTTGTTTTCTTTCGTAGCAGCAGCTTTAACTACAGTTCTTATAGCTTTTGCAATTCTGCCCTGCTTGCCGATAACCTTACCCATATCATCAGGAGCAACTCTTAACTCTATTATCAGTGATTGACTTCCTTCAATTTCATTGACTTCAACCAAATCAGGATTATCTACCAGTGATTTTGCTATATATTCTACTAATTCACCCATGATATCACCTCTTATTTATTTTCATCTCTTTTTTCGTAAATACCGTTAGCTTTAAACAGTGCGCTAACTGTATCAGTGGGTTTTGCTCCGTTGTTAAGCCACTTTACAGCACTTTCATCATTGATTTTTATTTCTTTCGGTTCAACTACCGGGTTGTAGTATCCGATTTCTTCGATAAAACGTCCATCTCTAGGTGAACGAGAATCTGCTACAACTATTCTGTAGAAAGGTTTCTTTTTTGATCCCATTCTTTTTAATCTGATTTTAACTGACATATTGTCACCTCCTTAAAAACTTTTATATATGAAAAAGGAAAATCCTTATTTCTGACTAAAATGGCATTTTGAATCCGCCCATTCCCGGGAATCCGCCTTTTTTCTTGCCCGTTCCCATTGACTGGAATTTTTTCATCATTTTTTTCATTTCATCATACTGCTTCAAAAGCTGGTTAACTTTCTGTACTGATGTTCCGCTTCCCACAGCAATTCTTTTTCTTCTGCTTCCGTTTATTATGGAAGGATTCAATCTTTCTTTTTTAGTCATTGATTGAATTATTGCTTCCGTATAAACCAGCTCTTTTTCGTCAACTTTGAGCCCTTTAAGTTTTTTGTTCCCTGCAATTCCCGGTATCATCCCTATGAGATCTTCCAATGGACCCATGTTTTTCATTTGCTGAAGCTGGGAAAGAAAATCCTCAAGGTTAAAATCCTGTGTTTTTAATTTTTTTTGGAGATCCAGCGCTTGTTTTTCATCAAATGCACTCTGAGCCTTTTCAATAATTGAAAGGACATCTCCCATTCCCAGGATTCTCGATGCCATCCTATCCGGATGGAATACCTCCAACTGATCCATTTTTTCGCCTACAGATAATAACTTAATAGGCTTATTAACAACATTTCTTATGGAAAGTGCGGCACCGCCTCTGGCGTCTCCATCCACTTTCGTCAAAATTACTCCGGTTATGTCCAAGTACTGATTGAATGTTTCAGCAACTTTTACCGCGTCCTGTCCTGTCATGGCATCCAAAACAAGAAGTATTTCATCAGGATTTACGGTATCCTTTATTTTAACCAGTTCTTCCATGAGGTCTTCATCAATGTGAAGACGACCTGCTGTATCTATTATCACATAATCATGCCCGTACTTCATAGCATGTTTAATGGCTTCTTTGACGATTGTAACAGGATTAGTTTTGTCTCCCATTTCAAATACAGGAACGCCTACGCTTTCTCCTACAACCTGTAACTGCTTGATTGCGGCAGGTCTGTATATATCACATGCCACAAGAAGAGGTCGCTTGCCATCCTTCTTGAGTTTGTTGGCCAGCTTTCCTGTTGCTGTTGTTTTACCGGCACCCTGAAGCCCGCTCATCATGTAGTAAGTTATATCGTTAGAGTTTATTTTAAGTCTGCTTTCGCTTCCCTGCCCCATAATTTTAACAAGTTCTTCGTGAACTACTTTAACAACCTGTTGTCCTGGTGTCAGGCTTTCCATTACTTCTGCTCCCAGAGCTCTATCCTTGACATTGTTTATGAATGCTTTTACAACCTTGTAATTAACATCTGCCTCCAGAAGTGACAGTTTAACCTCTCTCATGGCTGCATCAATGTCTTTTTCCGTAAGCTTTCCCTTGCCCTTCAGCTTTTGTAATGCATTTTGAAGTTTATCAGATAAATTTTCAAACATTTTAGCTACCCTTCATTAATTATTTTTCCGGCTTCGATTTTAATTTGCTTAACTGCATCCGTATATTTTTGGTCATCTATGTCTGAGACAAGTCTTACTATGTTTTCTGCTGCCTTCAGATATTTTTGGTATTTTTCGTGAAGTTTAATTTTTTTCTCGTAATCCGCCAAGCTTTTTTCCGCCCTTTTTAAGGCGTCATAGACTCCCTGTCTGCTTATATTCATTTCTCCTGCAATTTCAGACAGGCTGAAATCTTGATTGTAATACAGGTCAATTATATTTGCCTGATTATTGCTGAGCAAATCTCCGTAATAATCATATAAAATACTAAAGATAAAATTCTTTTCCGCCATATAATCACCTACTGTAAAGTATTTAACTTGACAGTGAATTTTACCTTATTTTTTTTGTTTTGTCAACATATTTTTTGTGTCATTTTTTAATTATGTGCATATACTACATGTAGCATATAGGTTTGTCTAAAAATAAAGCATATTTATTCATTGCATTGAAAGATTCAACGTTCAAAAACTATTACTTAACACACACTTCAAGCAAACTTATAAAGTTTATAAAAAAACGAATATATATTTTTGTTGAAATTCAGGCATTTGTATTTTCAGAACGTCGGATAAATCTATATGCAATATCTTGTATATAAATAATCGAAAAATAAATGAGGAGCTTAGCCCCTCATTTTCTATTCAAATATTGCATTTACAAAATCTGCTGCGTTAAAATCTTGTAAATCATCTATTTTCTCTCCGACTCCTATATATTTTATTGGAATCTTTAATTCATTAACAATTGGGAACGCAATTCCGCCCTTTGCTGTACCATCAAGCTTCGTAAGTATCAGGCCGCTGATATTTGCTGTTTCTGAAAACAGCTTAGCTTGTATTATTCCATTCTGACCGGTTGTAGCGTCAATTACAAGATAAACATCTATTTTAGCTCCTGAATATTCCCTGTCTACTATTTTAAAAATTTTGCTTAATTCGTTCATTAGATTTTTCTTATTGTGCAGTCTTCCAGCTGTGTCGCATATGAGTATGTCTGTCTTTCTGGCTTTTGCCGCCTGTATTGCATCAAATACCACAGCTCCCGGATCTGAGCCATGCTCAGATGCAATTATATCTACTCCCGCTCTTGAGCACCATTCCTTGAGCTGTTCAACAGCTGCAGCCCTAAATGTATCAGCTGCGGCCACGATTACACTGTTTCCCTGCTCTTTCAGCCTGTAGGAAATTTTACCTATGGATGTTGTTTTTCCAACGCCGTTTACGCCGACTATAAGTATTACTCTCTGCCTGTCCTTCAGCTCTTCCTTTTCCTCATGCTCTTCAAGCATATTTACAAGGTATTCTTTAATTACATCTTTTATTTTCGAAGTGTCTTCCAGCTTTCTCTTTCTTGTTTCTGCCTTGATGTAGTCAATTATGTCCATGGTGGTTTCCATGCCCATGTCGGAAGTAATTAATATTTCTTCCAGCTCTTCAAGAAATTCATCGTCTATTTTTTTGTGCCTGAATACTATTCCTTCAATCTGACCTGTAAGATTTTTCTTTGTTTTCGACAGTCCGGCCTTTAATTTCTCAAAAAAATTCAAACTCTTTTTCTCATCTTTTTCCTGTAATTCAACCGTAGCATCTGATACGTCGGGCTCTAAATCGGCTGATGTTTCATCGCACGCTTCTTCATCCATCAGTTCTTCCTCGTGACTGATGGCAGCTTCATTTACAACTTCTTCCTGCTCTTCTGCTTGGGATAAAGTATTATCTGCATCATCAGATTTGTTAGTTTCATCAAGATATTCTATATCTTTTTTGTTTTTCTTCTTTTTTAAAAAATCAAACATAAATCCTCCAATTATTTTATTGACCACATGAAATATCTTAGACATTAAGCAGTTTACTCATAAACCGCATCCGACAGCTTCATGGATACAAGCTTTGTAACTCCCTTTTCTTCCATTGTGGCACCGTAAAGTGTATCTGCGCACTCCATAGTTCCTTTTCTATGAGTTATTACTATAAACTGTGTTTCTTCCGAAAACTCCTTGAGATACTGTGCAAATCTGTTTATATTTGCATCGTCTAAAGCCGCTTCTATTTCGTCAAGAACACAGAAAGGCGTTGGCTTCGTCTTTAAAATGGCAAACAAAAGCGCTATGGCTGTCAGCGATTTTTCTCCTCCGGACAGAAGTGAAATTTTGCTCAATTTTTTGCCCGGCGGCTGTACTGCTATTTCGATGTTGCTGTTCAGAGCATCTGCTTCATCCTCCAGATAGACGTCTCCGTTTCCACCATTAAAGAGTTTTTTGAACACCTCATTAAACTTAATTCTTATATTTGCAAATTCTTCTGCAAATCTATCTCTCATTTGATTTTCCAGCTCATTTATAACTTGGTTAAGCTGCTCTTTTGCATCTGACAAATCTTTTTGCTGGCTTTTCAGAAAATCGTATCTCTCCTTAACTTCCTCATATTCTTCTATAGAATCAAGGTTCACATTTCCAAGATTTTTGATTGATCTTTTCAAAGAATTTACTTCGCTGTAAATCTTGGTTTGACTTATGCTGTCATCCTTGTATTTCAACGCCATTGCATAGTTCAATTCATAGTCTTCCCATAGCTTTGCAGTAATTTCCTCGGCCTTTGATGTTTCTCTTTCTATTCTGACATTCATTTTATTCTCATCATCAAGTATATCTGTAATCGCCTTGTTTGCATCATTTATTTTATTCTGGTACTCATAGATTTCGTTTTGCAGTCTTTCCAAGCTTTCTTTTTTCTTTGTAAAGTTTTCTGATAATACACTTATTTCTTTTGACAGCCCATCAGCTTTCCGGCTATATTCTTGCACGGCTGATTCTGCAGAATTTATCTCATTTAAAATATTTTTCAGGTTTTCCTCTTTTGTAAGTCTCGATTCCCTGTTTCTTATGATTTCGGTTTCAATATTATTAATTTTTTCCTCTTTAAGCTTGATTTCCTGAGTTATTCCGGTAACGGAATCTCTCTGCTTAAGTATAATATCGTTGTATTCCTCATACTTTGTTTTATTTTCATCATTTAATGTTACAGTTTGCTCAATGCTGCTTTCCTTTTCCTTTACCAGTACCTTCAAGCTATCTGTCTGCCGGGTTATATCTAGCAGGTCATTCTCATATTTTTCTTTTTCTTCTTCTATATACTTCATTTCTTCTGAATATCTCTTTATTGCTGCAGTTGTCTTCCCTACTTGCTCTCTTAGCATTTCAATTTTTGAAATATTCATTCTCAAACTGTTGTTTTTGTCGCTTATATCGCCTTTGATTTCAGAAATTGATGCATTTAACTTTTTTATATTTGCCAGCAGTGTTTCGTGCTCACTGATTTTTTCTTTTAACAGAGATGAATCTTTTCCAATCATCTGCCTGCATTCCTCTATTTCTCTTTTTCTCCCTAGGAAGTTTTGATTATTGCTTATGTGCCCTCCTGTAACAGATCCTCCGGCATTTATAACATCACCCTGAAGAGTAACTATTTTTATGGAGTTTCCCATGCGTTTAGAAATTTTAAAACCGTTATTTAAGTTATCGACTATCAGAATTCTTCCAAGGAGATGTTTGATTACCGGCTGGAACTTAGCTTCTGTTTTTACAAGCATGTCGCCTGTGTTAATAACGTGATCATCCTCTAAAATTTCCCTTTCTGACTTATTCAGACTTCTTTGCTGGAGGTTGTTTATAGGCAGAAATGTCACTCTTCCTATTTTGTTCTTTTTTAGGTATTCAATTATATCTTCAGCTTCTTTACCTGTGTTTACAATTATATTCTGAATGGATGAGCCCAATGCAACTTCAACAGCAGTTTCAAACCTTTTTTCAGTCTTAATAATATCTGCTACCGTTCCAAGCACAGAGCTTAGCACCGGCACTTTCTTCTTGTTATTCATAACGGTCTTAATGCTTTTATAATATCCGTCATAGTATTCTTCCATATTTGACAAAACATTCATCTTGGACTTGGAGCTGCTTATATTTTCGTTTATTTTGCTTATATCCGACGCAAGATTTTCTTTATCAGTTTCAGATTTTCCAAGATTTTTTTCAGCAGTTTCAAGCATCAGTTTTTTTTCTGATATTTCTTCAGAAATTTTCGATTGTTCTGCTTCGGTTAACCGGATTGTTTCAAGCATGCCTTGTTTTTCGGCTTCTTCTGATGATATTTCTGAAAGGAAATTTTCTATTCGTTCATTGTCATTTAAAATGAAGGACTCTATTGTGCTTCTGCGGCTGTTTAAGCCGTTAATTTCCTTATGCAGCTCAAACAGCTCTGTTTTCTGCTTTTCTATGCTTTGAATTATTTTATCTATCTCATTTTTGTATGACTGTATTTCTTCATTCATGGAATTAAATTTTTCCATGTCGTTGTGCAGGCTGTCTTCAAGTAGCTTTTTCTCTTCTGTCAGCCTAGCGGAATTTTCTGAAAGTTCTGAACTTCTTTTTTCTATCTCAGATATTTCTGTCTTTACATTGTCAATGTTGCTTTCATATAAGAGCTTTTTCTCCTTATGAACACGGCAAAGGCTCTGACAGTCATCGTGCTCCTTGCTTTTTGAATCTTTGCTCAATTCTAAAGCCTTTATTTCACTCTGCATTTCCGTAATTGATTCTTTTTGCTTAGCGATTTGCTCCTGAAGAGCATCTCGCTTTTTCTGCATATTTATTTTCTGCTCAATAGCAATGCTTCTCTGGTTTTGCAACCCTTTAAGCTGTTCGCTGTGCTTTTCAAATTCATGCGCAAGATAATTCAGCTCAAATTGCTTTAAGCTTTCTTTCAGCTCTATGTATTTCCTTGCCTTCATGCTTTGCTCCGAAAGGGGAAGAATGCGTTCCTCCAGCTCGTGGACTATATCCTCGACCCTGTCAAGGTTGTCCGAAGTTTTTGCAAGCTTTCTTTCGGATTCTTCTTTTCTTGTCTTGTATTTAACTATACCCGAAGCTTCTTCAAACACCTTTCTCCTTGTGTCCGAGTTAGGGCTCAGTATATCTTCCACGCGCCCCTGCCCTATGAATGAATATCCTTCGCTTCCTATTCCCGTATCCATGAACAGTTCTTTTACATCTTTCAGCCTGCATTGCTGTTTATTTATGTAGTATTCGCTCTCACCGGTTTTGTAAAGTTTTCTTTTTATGCTTACTTCCTTGTATTCAAGGGGAATGTCACCTGATTCGTTGTCAAATATAAGGTTAACTTCAGCATATCCTAAGGGAAGCCTTTTTTCAGTTCCGGCAAAAATTATGTCGTCCATTTTTCCGCCTCGCAATGATTTCGCGCTTTGTTCTCCCAAAACCCATTTAACGGCGTCCGATATGTTGCTTTTTCCGCTTCCGTTTGGGCCTACCACAGCTGTAATACCTTTTTCAACGATTATTTCAGTTTTTTCTGCAAAGGATTTAAACCCATTTATATAAACTTTTTTTAAATACATTTTTACCCCCGATGCGCAAGATAGTTTTTAAATATGTCTTTTTTCTCAAAGCTTCCCAGCTTAAGTTTATCTGCATATATTCCTATCAAATTGTCATCCTCCAAATTTTTAAACCTTACTGAACTTATTTTGTATCTTTCTTTCAAAATTTTTATGTTTGCTTTTTTCTGTCCTGCAATGCTGCTTACCAACTTTTTATTCGCTGCAATAGTAATGTCTCTACCATTAAGATTGCATCCTTCTAAAATTGGAATTATAGAAGACATGTACAACTGCTCTTCTACCAGTTGTCTGAAGGCAGGATGAAACGGACCTGCCACAACATCTTCATCCTCATTTATGGAGTCCGTATTCTGCAGACCTATACGTATAACATCTATATTATTTACTGAATAAATGCTGTACAAATATGCCGAGATTTCTACAGCCTCTTTAACAGTGAGCGGTTTGTAGCTTCCTTCACTGTACATATCCAGAAGTACAGTATCTTTAATTGTCAGTGTGGGGTAAATTCTCACCATATCAGGTTTCATCGCTATTGAATCAATGCCTGTCCTTATATCCTTATTACTGCTGCTTCCCGGAAGTCCAGGCATAATCTGATGCCCCAGAACAAATCCGTATTCTTTTATCATAGCACTGGCCTTAGCCGAGTCTTCAGATGTATGCCCTCTGTTTGATAATTTCAGCACTTCGTCATCTAGGCTTTGTATTCCAAGCTCTATTATATCCATGCCGTATTTTTTTTGAAGTTCTAATATGTCAGGAGTAATTGCATCCGGCCTTGTGGAGCATCTTATGCTTTTAACAACACCTAAGTCCTTGTAGTGCTTTCCAACCTTTAACAGTTCCTCCTGCACACGTAGGTCTATTGCCGTAAATGAACCGCCAAAAAAAGCAAGTTCTGTATAAGTATGTTCATCTATTGTTTTTCTGTACTCTTCTACTATGCTTCTTACGTACTCCGCATTTGCCGAAACAGTTCCCATCCCGGTAATTCTTTTCTGGTTGCAGAACACACAATCGTTCGGGCAGCCTATGTGAGGAACAAACACAGGTATGATTTTCATCTTATTACTCATTTAACTGACCATCTGCCTTAAGCGCATTTTTTGCGGCATCCTGCTCAGCCAATTTCTTGCTTTTTCCTGCTCCCTTTCCAACAACGGTCTTGTTTACAAGCACGTTTACATGGAACATCTTTTCGTGATCAGGGCCTTCTTCTTTAGTTACTACATAACGTATTTTGCAGCTTTGAGTATGGCTTTGGTAATACTCTTGGAGGTAAGATTTAAAATCCGTTACAATCTTTCCCTTAACTGCAAGCTGTATATACTTGGTAAGATTCGCAAGTACAAAGACTTCTGCTTTTCTGTAGCCTCCGTCAATATAGATTGCCGCTATTATTGCTTCAACTGCGTCTGCCAGAATAGACTTTCTCTCTCTTCCTCCCGAAGATTCCTCTCCTCTGCCCAGCAAAAGGTACTTGCCCACATTTAATTCAGCTGCAACTAAACTCAGCGTGTCCTCACATACAACCTGAGATCTCAGCTTTGTTAGTTCGCCCTCAGGATAATCTGGAAATCTGTCAAATATAAAGCGACTTACAGTGATGCTTAAAACAGCATCACCCAAAAATTCCAGCCTTTCATTATTCACTTTGTTGTAAGATTTATCCTCATTGGAATATGAACTATGGGTAAGGGATTTTTCCAAAATTTCTATGTTATTAAACTTATAGTTGATTATGTTCTCGAATTCTTTCAATTCTTTAATATCTATTATCACGGTTCCTCCTGCATACTGTAATTCCTTATTATGCCTATGAATTTTTTCATAAATATAATAAGTAACTATAGCACTTTTCGAATTTTAATATACAGGACGCATTTCTGCGCCCCTGGATTATTTATTAATGTTCTTGCATATCAGTGCTTTCTTCTAAGTAATTAACTATATCTCCTACAGTAGTTATTTTTTCTATGCTTTCATCATCAATTTCAATGTCAAATTCATCTTCCAATGCCATTACCAGCTCAAACAGTGTTATTGAATCTGCTTCTAAATCGTCAGCAAAAGATGTGTCCATCGCTATTTCTTCCGGATCAACACCTACTTTTTCTGCCACTATATCCCTGATTTTTTCAAACATGTTAATCACCTCCTCATTATGCTTTCTTCTATTAATTCATTTACATTATTTTCAAAACAAATTTTTGCCTGGCGTATGGCATTTTTAAATGCCTTGTCATCTGAGCTGCCATGAGCTTTGACAACTGTTTCCTTCACTCCCAGTATGGGAGCTCCACCGTGCTCGGAATAGTCCAATTTGCTTTTAAATTTAAGTAATGCTGGCTTAATAAGAACTGCACCTATTTTAGTTCTTGTAGAGGACATGAGTTCGTTTTTTATACCCTTCATAAGCTCCAATACGGTTCCTTCAAGGGTCTTTAAAATCATATTTCCAACAAATCCATCACAAACTATTATATCCGCTTTTCCGTGAAGTATTTCTCTCGCTTCTATGTTGCCTGTAAAGTTTAACGGCAATGCTGTATTCTCCAAAAGGCTGTAAGTTTCCAGCGTAAGCTTGTCGCCTTTAGTTTTTTCAGATCCTATATTGGCAAGAGCTATTCTCGGAGATTTAAGGTCAAATACCTTCTTTAAATATATATCTCCCATAATTGCAAAATCATAAAGAAATTCGGGCTTAGAATCCACATTGGCCCCCGAGTCTATTAGCAGTGCAAATCCACCATTCATATTAGGAATTAAGGAACCTATTGCAGGTCTTTCAATTCCTTTTATTCTTCCTGTAATCAATGTTGCCCCGGCTAACAATGCTCCTGTGCTGCCTGCCGATACTATTGCATCTGCTTCCTTGCTCTTGACAGCATTTAAGGCTTTCACAAGTGAAGAATCTTTTTTGCGTCTCAAGGCCATTACAGGTTTATCATCATTGCTGATTACTTCTTCAGCATTAATTATTTCTATATTACCAAAATCAGAAGTATTTTTTTCAAGCTCTTTTTTTATTTTAGTTTCTTTGCCTGAAAAAACAATACTGACATTGTATTCGTCTCTGGCATTTACAGCTCCCCTCACTATGGCTTCAGGAGCATTATCGCCTCCCATTGCATCTACAGCAACCCTCATTACAACACCTCTTTTTCGAATTTGCTCTAAAAAATAACCCGGCGCGGAAATAAATATAAAATTCGGCGCTTCTTATTTTTACATAGACTAGTATAACTTAGAGCATTGTAATTTGCAATAAAAAAATAGTGCCTCAGCACTACTTTTTATCTCTTTTTCCAATATATAAGCTGTATCAAGTATCATTTTAATTATTCAACGCTTATAACTTCTTTGCCGTCATAATATCCGCAAGCTGCACACACTCTGTGAGGAAGCTTTGTTTCATGACACTGCGGACACTCAATTACATTTGGGGCTGTTAATCTTGATTTTGCTGTTCTTCTTCTATCTCTTCTAGCTTTGGAAGTTTTTCTCTTAGGTACTGCCATTTATAACACCTCCTTAATCCTTTAACAGGTCTTTTAATTTATCAAATCGCGGATCTGTTAGGTTGTCTTCACACTTACACTTTTCAATATTTAAATTAACTCCGCAATTCGGGCATATGCCTTTGCAATCATTCTTGCACAAAGATTTCATAGGCATAGATAAATAAATCATTTGTTTTATGGTTTCTTCTAAATCAACACATCCATCAGTTATCTGCAATATAATCTCGTCAGATTCATTATCACCTTCATCAACCTGATTCACTAATACTGCTTCAAACTTTGTTTCAACTATATTGTCAAAAGGAGCAAGACATCTTGCGCATTCATCATCAAATGTATACTTTATTGTCCCATTTAAAATGATATTCTCATCAACTTTGAAAATATCACCGATGAAGTTTATATCCTTATGAAGATGTGTTTTTGACAAAAAATCTTCGTCATCTATTACAAAGTTTTCATTTACTTTAAATGAAATCTGATTAGACGATAAAAACTTGTTTATTCGAATTAACATAATACCACCCTTTTTATTCGCAGAGTTAATTATATGAGAAAAAAAATATTTTGTCAAGCAATTAATTTTACAGTTTATTTTTTTGCAAGTGCTTTTGTATCCCTTGCTATCATTAACTCTTCATTTGTAGGTATAACAAATACCTTTACTTTTGATCCGTCTTTTGATATTTCAACTTCTTTTCCTCTTGTGTTGTTCTTTTCTTCATCGATTTCAATTCCGAGGAATTCAAGACCTTTACAAATTTCTTGTCTGTTAGAAGCTGAATTTTCACCTAATCCTGCTGTGAAAACTAACACATCTACTCCACCCATGGCGGCAGCATATGAACCTATATACTTTCTAACAGTGTAATCGAATTTTTCTAATGCAAGCTGTGCTCTCTTATTCCCTTCTGATGCAGCTGATTCTATATCTCTGAAATCGCTGCTTACTCCAGAAATTCCAAGAACTCCTGATTTTTTATTCATTAAATTATCAACCTGCTCTGCAGTGATGTTCTTGTTGTTCATTAAGAATGTAACTATAGCAGGGTCTATATCTCCGCATCTTGTTCCCATTACCAAACCTTCAAGAGGAGTCATTCCCATGCTTGTGTCAACTGATTTACCGTCTTTAACAGCTGTTAAACTTGCGCCGTTTCCTAAGTGGCATGTAATTACTTTCGTGCCTTCCAGGCTTTTTCCAGTCAACGCAGCAACTCTTTCTGTTACGTATTTGTGAGATGTTCCGTGGAATCCGTATCTTCTTATGGCAAGTTCTTCGTACAGCTCGTACGGAAGAGGATATATATATGCTTCAGCCGGCATTGTCTGATGGAAAGCAGTATCGAATACTCCTACCATAGGTACTGTCGGCAGTAATTCCTTGCATGCTTCTATACCGATTATGTTTGGCGGATTATGTAAAGGTGCGAGAGGAATGCATTCCTTCATAGCTTTAATAACTTCGTCATTAATTAATACTGAGTCGGCAAACTTTTCTCCGCCGTGAACAACTCTGTGCCCTACAGCATCCACCTCATCCAATGATTTAACCGCGCCATGCTCAGGATCTACAAGAGCTTTCAGCACGAGGTTGATAGCATCTTTATGGTTTTTTAATACTTCCTTGATAACAACCTTGTCCAGACCTGTTTTTTCATGTTTTAAAACACTGCCTTCAATTCCTATTCTTTCAACCAGGCCTTTAGCTAATACACTTTCATCATTCATGTTTATCAACTGATATTTTAATGATGAGCTGCCACAGTTAATTACTAATACATTCATGTTTGTCCTCCATAGTTAATTATATTGTTATATAAAATCTCTTAGATTTTAAAACTCTGTTGCGGTCAGCGCGAACGCCGTCCTTTAATTTCCACTGCACTTTACTATTCTTACAAATTTTCTGTTGTTTAATACCAAAATGTCACAGTTTGATATCATAAAGTCCCACAAATTCGTATCATCAGCAATTCCAAGATATAAAAGCACAGCTTGTATCACTCCGAAATGCGTTACTATAAGTGAATTATCAGGAACATTATCAATAAATTCCGAAATTCTTGCAATAATATCGGTGTAACTTTCCCCTTGAGGAAATTTAAATTTATGCTGTACTGCCATCCAGTCTTCGGCTTCCTTCACATAGGATGCTGTTATTTCCTCCCATGTCATATTCTCAAACAAGCCGAAATTAACTTCCGCAAGGCATTTCTCTGTTTGAATTTTACTTTCTTCAAAACCAATTTCACTGCTGATAATTTTTGCGGTAATACTAGCTCTTATTAATGGACTTGCATAAATATTTGATATATTTTCATGTTTTAATCTTCTGCCTGCAAGAGCAGCTTGTTCTTTTCCGCGTAAGGACAGCTTAACATCCGTAATTCCGCAGAATTTTTTATTTATATTTGCCTCTGATTCTCCGTGGCGCACTAAGTATATCATAATTATCCCTGTAAAAAAAGTACCAATATCATAAATATTACCTGACTAACCTCTGCTATAAAGCCGCATGTATCTCCGGTCATGCCTCCTATTTTGTCCTCAATTCGGCATGATATGAAATAGGATGCCGCAATAGAAGCAAAGCAAGCCGTAAGGATAATCATCCTGCCCGGCATAAGAATGCCCAGAAATATCAATATCGTTAGATTTATAACAAGAACTTTCGTGCTTATAGACTCTATGAACAAAGTACCCATTCCCTTTGCTTTTTTTGCGTATTTTTTATTCCATGATGCAGTTATTACTGAAGCCCTCCCAACGACAGGCATCATAAAACATGCATAGATATCAGTATAGGAGAATAATAAAATCTGGGAAAAAATGACTATTATGAGACTTATGACACCAAAGGCACCTATATGTGAATCACTCATTATTTCAAAGATTTTTTCGCCTGTTCTGCCGGAAAATATTCCATCGGATGTATCCGCAGTTCCGTCCAGGTGTATGCCCCCCGTCACTGTTATATACGCTATGGTAAGCACCAAACCTTTAAGCAATAAAATATATGTATATCCTAAAATTACATGTAAAATTCCTAAGAACAGCCCTATAACTGCTCCGATCAAAGTATAAAGGCTCAACGCCTTCTTAAAATTTTCCTCTTTATATTCTATTCTCTTTCCTACTGGTATCCTTGTAAAAAAAGATATTAAAGTTAAAAATCCGGTTCCCATTTTACAGCTTCACCCCTTGATTTAAGTTTAATAGGTATGCCCGAAAAAATAAAATACATAAAATCAGACTTTTCTGCAATCTCTCTGTTAATTCTGCCGCTCATATCTCTGAAATAATTGCCCATGTAGTAGGAAGGCACTACTCCCATTCCTGTTTCATTGGACACTATTATCAGTTTTTTGTTATGATTATTGCACACCTTTATTAAATTCAAGACCTCCAGCGTTATTCTTTTTTCAAGATCATTTACCTGGGATACCTTGCAGCTGTCAAAATCAATTTTACTGTCAAACATAAAATTCCCGATCAAAGTTGTAATGCAGTCAATTAAAATCACTTCACACTCTTCAAATTCCTTGAATTTTATAAGTTCGTTGAAATTTGAGTACAATTCAATAGTGCTCCATGACTTCGGTCTCTGCTCCCTATGTTTTCTCACTCTGTCTTCCATAGCCTGATCCGTAATAACCGACGTAGCCAGATAAACAACCTTATCACTGTATTCTTTTGCCTTTTGTTCCGCAAATGTGCTTTTTCCGCTTCTGGCCCCGCCTATTACAAAAGTTACGCTCATTTTATCACCAATTCCTACTATTTTTGAATAAGCCTTAAATATTATATCACCTATTGATGAAAAATCAAAGAAAAATCTTCTATAACAAAAAAACCAGCCAGATGAACCGACTGGATATAATTATTTATTTTTCTCTGATAATATATTGCTTTAATACATTAATACCTGAATATATTCCAATCAGCACA
Organism: Sedimentibacter sp.; assembly: GCA_018436705.1. Taxonomy (GTDB): domain Bacteria; phylum Bacillota; class Clostridia; order Tissierellales; family Sedimentibacteraceae; genus Sedimentibacter. The sequence goes on along the minus strand of JAHDLA010000004.1, from coordinate 89,158 downwards.
ATGAAAATTTCAAGTCTGCCAAGAAGCATACCGAACATTTCAACAACCAGTGTACCGGGTGCCGCAGACGGAGATGTAATGCCTATAGACAACCCTACTGTTCCCAGTGCCGATGCAAATTCAAACATCGCCTCAGTCAGTGTGCATTCTGCCGTCAATGCAGTGAGCATTGTTCCGACAATGAAAATACCGAGATAACACACAACAAATCCTACTGTATCATTGATAAGTGCATGATCTATTGAGGTTTTTCCTTGTGCTTTTATATAGTACGGAGCCTCGATTTTCCTTGCTGGTGAAATCCGTTTGCGTATGTTAAGCAAAGCAACACGCATCATAATATATACACGTGACATTTTTATTCCTCCCGCCGTTGAGCCGATACCTCCTCCTGTCAGCATCATAAGAATAAGAACACCTATTGCAAAGGGAGGCCATGACGTATAGCTCATCGTTGAATAGCCTGTTGTTGAAAGTGCTGATGCAACATCAAAAACCGCGTGTCTGAAGCCTTCTTCCATGCTCATGTTTAGTTCTGATGAAAGAGACATTCCTGTAAGCGGCACAATAACGAGTAAAATCAATAACATAAACTTAACCTCGCTTACACGAAAAATCTGTCGCAGCTTTAGCTTTGCAAGAAGCATAAGGACTGCAAAATTCGTTGTTCCTATAAGCATTAATATTATAGTTATAATTTCTACGGGAATGTTATTATACTCTCCTATACTGTTTAATTTTGTTGAAAAACCGCCTGTTGACAGTGCACACATAGCATGCAGTACAGCATCAAACAGATTCATTCCGGCAATTCTATATAAATATGTTCCTGCGGCGAGAAAGCTGCTATACATTAAAAAAATTGCCTGAGCCGTCTTTCTTAAGTTCGGCATAATCTTGTCAGGATGGCCTTCAGCATTATACAGGTTCATAGATTGCTTACCCTGTACCAGCATTACCATCATCATTACAAATCCAAGTCCTCCGCAAAACTGCATAAAACTGCGATGAAACAGAAAAATGTGCGGAGTAACGGATACATCCATAACGGATAATCCTGTAGTTGTCCACCCACTGATAGATTCAAAAATAGCTTGAAGGTACGAAAGCTGTCCGCTTATTATAAAAGGAACGGCCCCAACCAAAATTCCACAAATCCATGCGAACAAAACCGTTAAGCTGCTGCGCTGCATGGTTGCTTTCCATTCAAAATTCCCGTCCTTACTATGTCCTGTAGAAAGGCAGACAACAATACCCGCTAGAATGGAAAAAACCGCCGGAACAGCAAATGACGGCGCATAAATTTCATCTTCAGGATAAAAAGGTAAAACCACAAGCGGCATGGCAACAAGCATGCCGACCAAAACCATAAATTTACCGCAATTAGAATAATCAGAAAATTTAAATTTCATAGTATTATCTCCCCGTCAATTCTTTAATTGCCGCCATTTCTTGTCCTTCTCCGGATATTATAACCAGCATATCGCCAGATGCTATACGCGTATCTCCCCTCGGTACCATCGTAATATCTCCACGCAGAATACATCCGATAATGACCTCTTTAGGAAGATTAATCTCCCACAGTTTTTTCCCGACGGCAGGTGCATCTCTGGATATAGGCACTTCGGCAATCTGTACACGGCCTTCTCCTATAGGAACTAATGTAGTTATTTTATCTACAAAAGCCTGCTGTTCAATTATACCCGTTATAACAGAAATAGCGCATACTACACTGTCAATACCCATTTTATAGAAAAATTCTGTTTTCTTAGGGTCTGTAACCAAAGAAACAGTTTTTTTAACACGGAACCGTTTTTTGCATAATTCACAAATTACTAAGTTATCTTCATCATTTGAAGTCAATGCAATCGCAATATCAGCGTTGGATGCTCCAGCATCTTCCAAAACGAATGGCTTTGTACCATCACCGTTGATGACAGTCAGCTTATCTATTTCTGCTAATTTCAGGCAATCTTTATACTCATCATTGATAGCGGTCACCTGGTATCCTTTTTTTAGCAAGGACACTCCAAGGGCCTTTGCCTTGCTTCTGCCGCCTATCAACAGCACTTTATTTTTCATTTTTTTCCTCCATGCATATTGTGTTTGAATTTTGTTTTTCATTAGTTCTGTTTGTTTCAAATAATATATTGTCAATTTCTCTTGCTGATAAAACAGCCGGACATATTGTATCGATATCAAACTCTTTATATACATATTCTCTTTCAGGATCATATAATCTTGCAATTACACATTTAACTTTAAATATCTCACGTGCAATTTGTGAAACCATAATATTAACATTATCGTTGTTTGTAACGACAACAACAGCACTTGCCCTATCCATTTCTGCTTCCTGCAAGACGTCAATATCTGTAGCATCACCTGCCGTCGCAAGTCCTCCAAATGATGGTGACAGCTTACGAAAAGCTTCCTTGTCTTTATCGATTATTAAAACATTTCCGTCTCTGTCGGACAATTTATTTGCAAAATTAGCTCCCACTCTGCCGCATCCTACAATAATGACGTAACTATCAATACTTTTTTCCCTCATAAACACTCCCATAATTAATACCTCCTGACTACATGGCCTATGCCATTCGCATCATAATTGATTATAAATTCGTCTTCCATTTCACTACGACAATCACTTTCGTCAAAAGCGTACTTGCCCTGTGAGAAAAATGTTCCAAAGCTGTCTAAATTCTTTCGGGCCGGAATATAAGTTGGATCAAGCGCCCAAGCCGCTCGAAAATGCTTCATAGCTGTAACATGGTCACCCATTTCCTCAAAAAGTATGCCAATTAAATTGTGAGGCTCAGGTGCATGGGGATACTTCCCTGCCGCCTCATAAATAAGTTGCTCACATTTTTGATAATCCTTCATATATATAAGCCGTTTCACAGTAGCGCAAAGAGCTTGTAATTCTTTTTTATTTTTTGATATTTTCTTTACTTCCATCTAAATATACCTCCTTAACTGAAATATATATTTTGTACTATCATAGTAGCATGTATCCTGTGACTGAGGTGTGAGATGAAGAATCATCCTGTGAGAAAGCTGTGAGAATCTAAAAATGCCACGTACTTTTCAACAGATAAGGCATCAAACAAAACTTTCTAATATAAAAAACGCATCGGTTTTTCATTTCCGATGCGTTTTTTGCATTGCCTTTATTCATCTATAAGTCTATATCCTACCCCTATTTCCGTGTGAATGTACCGCGGTTTTGCCGGGTTCTTTTCAATTTTTCTCCTAAGGCCAGACATAAGTGCCCGAAGTGCCTGAGTATCCGTTCCGTAACCAATGCCGTAAATTTCTTTAATAATATATTTTGTAGTCAGAACTTTCCCGACATTTCTGAAGAAAAGAGCAAGAAGACTGTACTCTAAAGGCGTAACATGCACTTCCGTTCCGTCAAGATACACTAAGTGTTTATCAAAATCAATCCCCAGCCCCCCGGTAAAAACATAATGCTGTCCATTATTTCCGCCTTCTTTATACATATGCCGAATAGCAACTCGTATACGTGCTAAAAGCTCAGTGGATGAAAAAGGCTTTGTCAAATAATCATCAGCTCCCGCATCCAATGCGTCAGCTTTTTCTTTATCCTGATCCCGGGCAGATACAACAATTATCGGCATTTCAGACCATTCCCGTAATCTTGCAATAACTTCCATACCGTCGAAATCAGGTAATCCAAGGTCAAGCAGCAAAACATCTATTTGTTCGGATACAAGCTGCGAAAGTGCATGCTGTGCCGTACTTGCAGTCAAATATTGAAATCCTTCCTGCTTTAATGCATAGCATATATAGTTTTTAATCTGTGCATCATCCTCTACAACAAGTATAGTTTCATTCATGTTCTTCATATTAATCAACCTCCATAGGCAATGTAAAAACAAACTCCGCTCCTTCTCCGTCTTCTCTGTTATGAGCTTCGATTGTGCCTCCATGTGCTTTTACTATAGACTCACATATTGCAAGTCCTAAACCGACGCCGCGATTCGAATCCGCTCCTTTTCCGCGAGTGGTGTAAAACATTTGGAAAATATGCTCTAAATCCTGATCTACAATTCCACGTCCACGGTCTGCCACAGTAAATACGGCAACAGAATTTTTCATATCTTTCTTGACAGAAATATTTATTTCTTTGTTGTAAGGCGTAGCTTTTATGGCGTTATCTAAAAGATTAACTAGAGTTTGCTCTATCAGCTTTGCATCCATGGGAACAAGCAATACTTCGTCAGGTATATACACTGATATTTCACGCCCCGGAACTCTTTTTGCCATATGTGCCACAGCAACACCTACTACCTCTTCAACTGCTTCCATTCTCTTATCAAGTGCTAACTTGCCGTCATGAAGCCTTGTAAGGCTCAATATATTTTCTACAAGAGAATGAAGCCAGTCAGCATCATTGTATATATCTTCGGCTAAGGCATATCGGCTATCCTTCTCATCAATCATATCCATGAGAATTTCCGATGTTCCGATTATTCCAAAAAGCGGTGTACGCAAATCATGGGAAATCGCACGAAGCAGGTTTCCGCGATAATGCTCCTGTACTGCTTCTTCTCTTGACTTAATACGTTCCTGAACACTTCGAAATCTGTCCATTGCAAGAGCTGTGCTTTCTATCATTGAGCGCAAAAGGCGTTTTTGTGTTTCATTCATAATTTCCGCTGTTTCTATTGGTATGCGCAACACGCCCAAGACAGCATCTCTACCATAAATAGGCCAGTCATAAAACTCTCCACCAACGTCATAGGCTGTCCTTAATTGCTCCATTCTGTGCTTTATTTCACCGTCATCATAAAACTTACGGTGCACTAGATTCTGAGATTCCTTCTGCTGTATAAAACTTTTTTCAGGTTGACCATTTTCGTCAAAACAAAGGCATGCGGCACAACAGCCCATAATGTCGCTTATAGTGCTTACGGCAATTCCTGCAATATCAGAAATATTTGCCGCATCTGTAAGACGATTAGTAAGCCTGTACATAGCTGCTGTTTCTTCTTCTTTTTCCCGGGCTTCAATTGCACTTTGTTTGACTTTTGAAGTCAGTGCGCTTGTTACAAGCGCTGTCATCGTCATGATTACAAATGTAATGAAATAAGCCGGATCATTTACCGAAAGCGTATAATACGGTTCGGTAAAAAAATAGTTGAATACAATTGTAGCAATAACCGATGACGCAATTCCGTAAATGTAAGTTTTTGTAAAACGGGCAGTTAGCAGAACAGACAGGATGTATACAACAACGATATTAGTTTCCGGAAAACCGGCAAGGCGAAACAGCCACCCAACCCCTGTGGCAGCTGCCATGAATAAAATCAATGTAAATATATACTTAATTACTCCAAAGTGTTCCTTTTTATGTTTGTTATACATCTAATCCCCTCTCTTTATATAAAATATTATAAGCGAACGTATTAATAATATCAATAATATTTGACAATATATAGAAATGAGATTATTATAATATAAATATTAAATTGTGGTGAAATAATGAATATTACAGGTGTTGTTGCAGAGTACAATCCATTTCATATGGGTCACGAATATCAATTAAAAAAGGCAAGAAAACTGTCATCATGCGACGGAATTGCGGTGGTAATGAGCGGAAACTACGTCCAGCGCGGTGAGCCTGCCATTATAGATAAGTTCAAGCGAGCCGAGGCAGCAGTATATGGAGGAGCAGACATTGTTATAGAACTCCCCATGCCTTTTTCCTTTCAAAATGCAGAAATGTTTGCCATGGCTGCAGTCAGAGAATTGAAAAAGTTACCTGTCAGCAACCTTAGCTTCGGCTGTGAATGCACGGATATTAGCTTGTTAGAAAAAACAGCTTCTGTTCAACTGGATGCTGAGTTTAACAATGAGCTTAAGTGCGAAATAAAAAAAGGGATGTCCTATCCAAAGGCACTGTCAAATACAATATGCTCATTTTTGGGAGAGCAGGCTTCTATTCATGCATCCAGTCCAAATAATGTTCTAGGCATAGAATACATTAAAAGTTCAATAAAACAGAATACAGGCTGGAATTACATTCCCATAGAACGTATTGGTAAGGGTCATAATGATTTTAGATCAACAGGCAGCTACGACAGTGCCACCGCCATAAGAAAAGCAATTTTAAAATCACACGGTGCAAATGTATCGGTAACTCCGAAAAGCAGGGAAATGATCGACACGTTTTATAATAAGCACAAAAAACTAAACAGCCTCGACAATTATCTGGAGATTCTATATTACAGAATTATTCAACTGGGGCCTGAAGGGCTGAATAAAATTTATGAAGTTTCTGAGGGGCTTAACAACAAAATATATTCAAATGTTTTTTTGCATGAAAACATAGATGATTTAATCATGTCTCTAAAGTCAAAGAGATACACATATTCCAGATTAAGAAGAATGCTTTTGAATATATTGCTGGGGATTACCTATGTAGACATAAAACATTTTATGTATTCAAATACAGGTTATATAAAAGTGCTTGCATTTAACGATACCGGTAGAATGATTATCAAAGAAGCAAAAAAAAGCGGAACCATTATTATTAACAGGTATTCTGACTATAAAAAACATAATTTACCTGATGACGAAATGCGTCTCTTCCGCCTTACATCAAGAGCAACTGATATTTACAACATTCCTTTGAAAAACAGAAAACCCAATTTTGAATATACGAAAAACTCCATATATGTGAAAACATAAAAAAATATGCCTGTACCGCTAATATTTCTTAGCAGTGCAGGCATTTTCTACATTTTATTCATAGGTTCCTTTAACCATGAATTTTCCATTGTCAAACATTAATCTTCCCTTTGCTATTACTGATACTATATCCATTTCTTTATTTACAATCAGCACATCTGCATCTGAGTTTTCACAAACCACCCCTTTTTTAGGATATATTCCTAGCGCCTTAGATACATTTGCGGTAAAGAAAGGCAGTGCGCCTTCAATGCTGAAATTTAAATTATTAACCATATTTTTAAATTCACTGTAAAGACTGCTTACGGACGAAACACCAATTTCTAATATGTTCCCTGCCGAGTCATAATTTGACCAGCTTCCGTATCCATCAGAACTCACGGTTATATTTTCAAGCGGCACATCCATTTTCTCAGCTTGTATAATTACATTTGAAGGCGACATTTCTTCTGACATCCCGCATGTTAGATCTATTATTCCGCCTTTTTTGGCATAATCAAAAGATTCAAGCAGCAGTTTTCTTTTTCTGTTTACATGAGTTGGCCTTATTACTTTGGCAGGTATTTCAGTTTTTTCAAGCACTTCATTTATTAATCCCAGACCAGCATCACCATTACCCATATGAGCAGTAACAATTCCTGCCTTTCCTGATATCATTCCGGCGACTCTTGCATCTGAAGCCAGCCTTGCCAATTCATCACATGAAATGCTTGGTGAACGATGATCGGATAAGGCTATTTTCACACCTATAATTTCATCAATAAAAGTAATGTCCTTTTTTATTGAATTTGTAATCGTAGCAGAAGGATATCCATATGAACCTGTCAATGCATAAACTGATATTCCCTCTTCTTTTAATGATTTAGCCTTTGCTACTAAATTTTCAACGTTTCGTGTTATAGAATCAGTCCCAAGAAGACCCACTACGGTAGTGATACCACATCCTATCAACTTTGATAATGTAATTTCCGGAACACGTGTTTTAAAACTTCCTTCTCCGCCGCCGCCTGTTATATGAACATGGTTATCTACAAATCCAGGTAAGAGCTTATTCCCTGTTCCGTCAATTACCTTTAATTTTTCATTAAATTTAGTTATGCTATCTTCTATCAGTACAATTTTATCATTGATAATTAAAACGTCTTTTACCCCAATGTTTTTTGGCGTGTATATATCAATATTTTTTATTAATATCATAATTTATTCATCCTTAGTAATTTTTTTCTTTGATGGATCTATATATGCAATACCGATTCCCGTGAATGCCAAAATTATGGCAAATACAATTCCCATATAGCACATTACCGCCCAAGGCAAGTATTCAAGAGTGTCAACACCCAATGTGGCAGTCATATACGCACCTGCTGCCGACCACGGAACAAGAGGAACCAATACTGTACCTGAATCTTCCAAAGTTCTTGATAAATTCTTTGCCTGCAGGTTATACTTTTCATACACTGAGCTAAATAACTGCCCAGGGAGCAAAATAGATAAATAGGAATTGCCTGTAACAAATGCAACGGTAAAACAAGAAGCAATTGTTGAAACTATAATTCCAGATGTAGACTTCACCTTTTTTGTAATTGTTTCAAGAACTACATCCAACATACCTGTTACACTCATAATTCCTGCAAAACCCATAGCACAAAAAACCAATATTGTGGTTCCTGCCATGGATACTGAACCTCCTCTGTTTATTAATGTTAACACATCCTTTGTTACTTCTCCCTCATATCCTGTCATTGTAACATTAAACCCGCTAATAAGCGATATAAATCCATTCTTTAAAGTAAAACCCTGCATAATGATACCTATTAGTACAGCAATCAATGCACTGCACAGCATTGTTGGTATTGTAGGCCATTTAACAAATGAACCCACTAATATCAAAATCACGGGTATCAACAAAATAATATTCCAATTAAACATAGAACTAAGAATGTTCTGCAGCGAGCTTACTGCTTCTGCAGTACTACCTGCACCGCTTGTACCTAATCCTGCAATAAAATATACTGTCAATGACACTATAGTGGCTGGAACAGTTGTATAAAGCATATGTTTTATATGATCGTACAATGTTGCTCCTGCTGCAAGAGGAGCTAAATTTGTCGTATCTGATAATGGTGATAATTTATCACCAAAATATGATCCGGCTACTACAGCACCTGCAGTTGCTGGAAGTGAAACTCCCAAGCCCCCTGCTATTCCCATAATAGCAACTCCTATAGTCCCTACCGAACCCCATGATGTTCCAGTTATAGTAGAAAATACTGCCGTTATTAAAAATGCTGTAACCAGCAAAAACTTAGGATTTATAATTTCTACTCCGTAGTAAATAATCATTGGAATAACACCTGAAAACATCCATGAACCAATAAGTGCACCGACACTCCATAAAATTAGAATCGCAGGCATTGCCATTGATATTTTTTCAATTATTCCTTTTTGCATTTCATCCCAAGAATATCCCAGACTAATAGCTATTCCGCCTGCTAAAAATGCAATTAAAATTAGTATAGGCTCAGCTTTAAGTTTCATATAGCCAACCCCTATAACTAATGTAACCATCATGAAAACTATTGGCATAACTGCTTGAACAAATGTTGGTTTTTTCTTTACCCTCTCTTTTTTATCCATTTATATTCATCTCCCTATATATTTATTTATAAATTATTTAGCAATTATTATGCCAAAGCAATATATATATGCATATCAATAATTTTCATTAGTTTGCAGATATTTTTTCATTTTAGCCCGACTGTTTTTGTTATACCAGCATAATTTGATGGCTGATAAAAACCATAGTATGGTTAATTATAACCACCTATGGTCTGAATACTTTTCCACTACTCTTTTACCTTTTTCAGTAATTCTTGAACCTTGTTTCTTATATTCAGCAATTAGCTGTTTGTCTTTTAATTCTTTCAATATTTTCCTAATTTTCCCTTCACCTATTTTTTCATCTAGTTCTGATGCCATTTCAGCAATTTTTATTCTACCTAATACCATATTTTCATTTTTCGCAAATAAATTAAGAACCCATATGGAGTATGAATCTAAAAACACATCGTTTGTTTTAAAAGTATTGCGCATATAGCTATGCAGCAATGACATTCCTGCTTTCTCGCCCTCATATATTAATGCCAGATATTCAATAAGATTTATCATTTCTCTGACATTTCCCGGCCATTGATAATCTAATAAAAACCTTATGGTCTCATCTTCAAAAAATTCATTAAGAGACGTTATTTGTTTATCTGATAATTTAATATTTATAAAATGCTTTAGAAGATGCTGCACGTCATCTCTTCTTTTGCGTAAAGGAATTGTTTCTAAAGGAAGTATATTTAATCTGTAAAATAAATCCTGTCTAAACTTATTTTCTTTTATCAGTTCAATTATATTTTTATTTGTTGCGGCAATAATTCTCACATCTACTGACAATTCATCCGCAGCTCCGATTTTTCGTATGCGTTTTTCCTCCAAAACTCTTAATAGTTTAGTTTGTATATCAATGGGAATATCTCCTATTTCATCAATAAATATAGTACCGCCGTTTGCTATCTCAAATATTCCCATTCTCCCTCCCTTTATCGCGCCGGTAAATGTACCTTCTTCATATCCAAACAATTCCGCTTCAACAAGGCTTGATGTCAAAGTTGCAATATTAATAGGAACAAATGCATTGCTGCTCCTGTATGAATTCACATGTATGGCCTGTGCCAGTATTTCCTTGCCGGTGCCGTTTTCTCCCGTTATCAGTACGGTCCCGTCACTTCTAGAAAATTTCCGAGCCCTGCTGATCATCTCAATTACATTTGTATTGACTGTAATATAATCATTAAAATTATGGAGATTCCTCTGAACATATGCATTAATTCTTTGATTGTGTTTTACATCAGATGCCGACGAATCCTTATTGATCTTAGCTGAAACTATATAGCCGTATTTTTTTAAGAAGTTAACTTGTCTTATTTCAACTGATATTTCTCTATTTTCTATTCTGCATACGAATTTTCCATAATCATTGATACTAAATAAGTCCAAATTTATCATGTCACATATATTTTTTGCAAGCAGATCTTTTGTTTTAAGTCCAAATATATATCCAAATTTGGAATTTGCACTCATTATTGTTCCTTCGCTATTAATGAATGACACTCCATAGTCCAGATTGTTTACAATAAGCTGCAGCTTCTGTTCAGATTCACAATAAGCTTTTCTACTTTCATCAATTTCTTTCGAAATATCAATTATATCTCTTATATAGTCTTTTATTTGGCTGTCATTTATTTGTTTTTGAATTTTTAAAATAGATGCTATTTCATGCACCGATTGAATATCTAATATTCTTGAGCCTATGTCAATAAGTTTTTCTGGTTTATAGGGAATTAATTGACTTTCTCCTGCAACAATCGTTATCTGCAAATCAGGGCATACGGCACATCCCGGATAATACGGATTATACCTTACATGATCAAGTCCAAGCTCAATAAGCTGTTCAATCGCTTCTTTTGTTGATTCGTAGCTGTCATTAACAAACAGTACGTCTTTATTTTCGTCAATGGTTATTATTTCTTTTATGTTTTTATGATTAATAATTCTTCTTGCAATCAGTGAAGGTATATTTGAATCTATGTATCTTGAAGCCTTATTTTTGAAATGGGCGCTGGTATACAGAACTAAATCAACCTCAGGTTTTTTCGATTTCAATTCTGATACAATTACACTTTCAATATTTACACGTTTGCCAAATATGTTTTTCAGCTGATTTGATATTATTGTTCCTGTATTTATGCCTTCGCTGATAATCAGAATTTTTTTCATCTTATTTACCACCTTTAATCTCTGTATATGATATAAACAATCTTTTATCCTATCTTACCTCGTCTTAAGTAAATATTATAACAAATCCTTAATTTATACAATATGAAATAAATACACGAGCAATACCACAGGACTCTTTATTCCTTTCCTATCTTCAGTGTTTTTTACTATATCTTATATACTATTTTTTTCACCTTACCCTTAACAAAGAAATAAAAATATAACAAGGCAGATAATACATTATAATTAAATCTTGTCTGAAATATATATCATAATGCCCCCTACGTTTAAATAAAATATGTTATGGGGGGTTGTATTATGTTTAAGAGAAATTTTATTCCAATACTGGTTCTGCTGATGATATGCTTTTTTATAGTTGAACCTGCTACTGTTTCTGATGGGGTATTTACCGGATTGAAAATTTGGGTTAACAATATTATTCCGTACCTTTTTCCCATGATGGTATTGTCAAATATACTTCTTCAATACAACTTCCTGTACAGCCTGTTCGGAAAAATGGATTTCATTTCAAATAAGCTGCTGAAAAACAAGTACGCACTTATTCCTTTTTTTATAAGCTTTGTATCAGGATATCCTTCAGGAGCCATGACAGTTAATTCTATGGCCGGTTTCAAGAGGATAAATGAAAAGCAGGCCAACTACTTGACTGTATTCACAAATAACTGCAGCTTTCAGTTTATAGCAGGTGCAGTTTCATTCTCCATGCTTGGACATTTATACTTATATAAATATATAGCTGTTCCTCATATAGCCGGAGCTATAATACTCAGCCTGCTGATCAAAAATAATCCTTCTTCCGATCACTCCAAAAAAGTTGTAGTATCTACTGTTCCCTTTCATGCTGCATTCAGTTCCGCAATGGTTAAAGCCATAACAGGTATACTATCCGTAGGAGGCGTAATAGTTATTTTTTCTGTGCTTTCAAGTTTTTTAAACAAAAACCTTTCTTCAGCAGCTGAAATGATATCGCTCAGCATCGGTGCAAAGGATATCATACACTCTGTGCTTGTAGGTGTATTGGAAGTGACCAATGGATGCAGCATAATAGCTTCGTCCGGCTATGTTCCTTTGGAAATTAAATTGCTTATAATCAACTTCCTCATAAGCTTTTCAGGCATATCAGTTGTTTTTCAAACTGTTGCGGTAACAAATGAATTTAATTTTGAAATTAAAAATTACATATTTTATAGATTTATCCATGGTATAATTTCTGCCATCCTTTCTATCATAATGTATGCTGTCATATATTAGTGTTGATATTAGCCGAAATAATAGGTATAATAGTATAAAAAAAAACAGGTGATAAAATGATAGATATTACACTGATTGGAACTGGCGGAATGATTCCTCTTCCGGATAGATTCTTATCCTCTTGCTTAATAGAATACAACGGTAAATCAATTCTTATAGACTGCGGTGAAGGCACACAAATTTCCCTGCACAAAGGCAAGTTGAGCATGAACAAAATTGAAACAATACTAATTACACACTGCCATGCTGACCATATTGCAGGTCTTCCTGGATTATTGCTTACAATTGGAAACCAAGGAAGAACGGAGCCGCTTACAATTATCGCTCCGAGAGGCAGCGCAAAATTTCTTAATTCTCTTCTTGTTATCTGCGGATATCTACCCTACGAAATAAGAATAGCTGAGCTGCATGACACAAAACCCCAAGAGTTTGAACAGATAGGCTTTAACATTACTTCTATACCTCTAAAACATCACATTAACTGTTTGGGATACAGCCTGGAACTAAAATTAAAACCCAGATTTCAGCCTGAAGCCGCTAAAAAGCTCAACATACCGGTTAAATTCTGGAAAATGCTTCATAACGGGAGCAGCGTAAAAATAGATAATGACACCTTTACTCCTGAAATGGTACTGGGTGAAAAAAGAACTCCATTAAAAATTTCATATGCTACGGACACCAGACCGGTTAATCATATTGCAGATATTGTAAAAAACTCGGATTTATTTATATGCGAAGGGATGTACGGCGATGATGAGCAGTATAAAAACGCAACTGAAAAAATGCATATGTTATTCTCAGAAGCCGCAACCATTGCCAAAAAAGCAAATGTAAAAGAAATGTGGCTTACGCATTTCAGCCCCTCTATGACAAAGCCCAGCGAATACATAAGATATGCATCAAATATATTTCCTAACACGAAAATCGGCAAAGATCTTATGACTGTTACACTTAAGCCGGAATAAAATAATAAAAATATAAGGCTGCCACACTAATATTAGTGCGGCAGCCATTATATTTATATTTTGCCTTTCAATCTTTTCAATCTGAAAAAATCTTCTCTTTCTTTTTCTTCAAGAACCTCGGTAATATATTTTACCTGCTCCTTGTATTTCGGTATCTGCACATACCTTAATGCATTTGTTCTTTTCTTGGTTTTTTCTATTTCCTTGGCAAGCTTAAAAATTGAATTTTCAATTTCTGCGACTTCATATATTTTTTCCTTAACAATTTGAAACTTATGTCTTGCCTCGTCAAGAGATTCGTTTGAACTATAAAAACCATATGCAGGGCCGGAATATTCATTTTGATTACGCTTAATTGTAGGAATATCAATACCCATAACACTTCTAAGCAATATGTCAAAAGATGCCTCGTTAGGAATGCTGTATGACATATCTTCAACATTCTTAACACCCAAGGTTACATTAGCCTTCTGTAAGATTTCATATGCTTCCTTAAGAACAACATAAATTTCATTGTGCATGGTTCTTGCTTTATTTACAAAAACCATCATTTCCTTAATGAGAACATTTCTTTTTTTATCTAAAAGGGCATACCCATTTATAGAAAGAGCTAGGGATGACTTTGCTTTAATCAGGTTCGATTTAGTTGGTGCAACCAATACTGCCATAACTATCTCTCCCTGTCATAATCATAATATTTTTCTATTAATTCTGTCTTAACACGATCAAGCTCTTCAACAGGAAGAATAGATAAAATATGCCATCCTAAATCTAATGTTTCTGAAATGCTTCTGTTCTCATTTTTGCCCTGTGCAATGAATTTACCTTCAAGCTCACGGCCGAAATCCAGATACAATTTGTCAATATCACTTAAATCATCTTCACCTATAATCTGTGATAAACTTCTTATGTCCTGAACTTTTGAATATGACGCATAAATCTGACTTTGAAGATCAGCGTGGTCTTCTCTTGTAAATTCTGCACCTATACCATCCTTCATAAGACGTGAAAGGGAAGGCAAAATATCAATTGGTGGGTATACACCTTTTAGGTTAAGCTCCCTGTTTAAAACTATCTGCCCTTCAGTAATGAAGCCTGTAAGGTCAGGGATAGGATGTGTTATGTCATCATTAGGCATTGACAATATTGGAATAAGAGTTATTGAACCCTCACAGCTCTTTAACATACCAGCTCTTTCATATATAGTTGAAAGATCTGAATACAAGTATCCTGGATATCCTTTACGTGATGGCACTTCTTCTCTTGCTGAAGATATTTCACGAAGAGCCTCAGCATAACTGGTCATATCTGTCAATACTACAACAACGTGCATGTTATTTTTAAATGCTAAATACTCCGCAGCTGTCAAAGCACATCTAGGTGCTGATATTCTTTCGATTATCGGGTCATCTGCTGTGTTGATATACATTGCAACGTGATCCAAAACACCTGCAGCTTCAAAGCTTTTTCTAAAGAAGTCTGCATCGTCATGTCTTACACCCATGGCTCCGAACACAACAGCAAAGTTATCACTTGTGGCTCCTTTTATCTTTGCCTGCTTTACTATCTGAGCAGCAAGATCGTTGTGAGCCATACCGTTTCCGGAGAAAATAGGAAGCTTCTGGCCTCTTATAAGAGTCATAAGCGCATCTATTGCAGAAAAACCTGTCTGAATAAAGTTCTTTGGATATCTTCTTGCTACGGGATTAATAGGTCTACCATTTATATTTTCTTTTTCTGCTGATATAATCTGGTAAGCACCGTCAATAGGCTCACCTACTCCGTTAAAGGTTCTTCCAAGAATATCCTTTGAAAGTGGTATTGTCAATGGTTCTCCGGTAAATTTCACGGAGGAGTTAACTGTAGATATGCCTGCAGTTCCTTCAAAAACCTGAGCTATAACTTTATCGCCTTCAATTTTTATTATCTTTCCTGTCCTGATGTTTTCACTGCCTACTTTGATGTTTATAACCTCACCATAAGCAGCATCCTCAATACCGGAAAGAACTATCAAAGGTCCTTCAATTTTTTCTAATTTTAAATATTCTTTTTTCATCTCAACACTCCCTACTCATACTTTTGTCTCAAGTCAGCAAATGTTTCAACAATTTTATCTCTTAAAACATCCAGCAACTCTATTTTATCATTCGGAATGTCATATTTTATCTTCAAAATATCCTGTATAATAGATTCTTTTCTTATTACAGATATAGGAATGCCTATTTTTGTACATTTTAAAGCTTCTTCATAGAATGTATCTATTGCTTTCAGCATCTTATATTGTTTTTCCAAAGTAACATAAGCATCTTCCGCGTGTAAAGCATTCTGCTGCAAGAATCCTTTCTTTATTATTCTTGCTGTTTCAAGAATAAGAGCCTGATCATTAGGTAAAACATCCTCTCCAACAAGCTGTACAATCTCATTTAACTTTTCATCTTCCTGCAAAAGAACAATCATTTTTTTCCTTAAATCAAACATGTCTCCAGCAACATTGTCTTCATACCAATCGGAAAGCATTTCAACATATCCGGAATAACTTGTTAAATAGTTAATTGCTGGGTAATGCCTTGCATAAGCAAGCTTTTTGTCCAGAGCCAAAAATCCTGAAACGAACCTTTTTGTTGTTTCAGTTACTGGCTCGGAGAAATCTCCTCCAGGAGGTGAAACAGCACCGATTATTGTTATAGATGCTTTCTGTCCATTCAAAGTATTGACACATCCGGCTCTCTCATAGAATTCCGCCAGTCTCGAGGGAAGATATGCAGGGTAGCCTTCTTCTGCAGGCATTTCTTCCAAACGTCCTGAAATCTCTCTTAATGCCTCAGCCCATCTGGATGTGGAATCAGCCATTATGGCAACGTCATATCCCATATCTCTGTAATACTCAGCCATAGTAATACCTGTGTAAATACTTGCCTCACGTGCAGCAACAGGCATGTTTGAAGTATTTGCAATAAGAACGGTTCTTTCCATCAACGGTCTGTTAATTCTTGGGTCAATAAGTTTCGGAAATTCTTCCAAAACATCTGTCATTTCATTTCCACGTTCTCCGCAGCCGATGTACACAATAATATCAGCATCGCCCCATTTTGCCAGCTGATGCTGAGTAACTGTTTTTCCGGTTCCAAATCCTCCAGGAAGCCCTATAGTACCTCCCTTAGCAATAGGATAAAATGTATCTATAACCCTTTGTCCTGTAATAAACGGTTTATAAATAGGAATCCTTTCTTTAATAGGTCGAGGATTTCTTACAGGCCATTTTGTGCAAAGTGTTAAATTAACAGTTTCCGTGTTATCTTTTTCCAATACAACTATAGTATCATTTAAGGAGTATTTTCCGCTTGGTTTAACTGATTTAACAGTACCTTTAACATTGTAAGGAACCATTATTTTATGAAGAATTCTGTATGTTTCCTGAACTGTAGCGTATACATCGCCCGGTTTTAAGGCATCTCCTGCCTTAGCTGTTACTGTAACATCCCATTTTTTTTCTGTATCAATGGTCAAAAGACCGATACCCTCAGGTATAAAGTCTTTGCTCATATCCTGAATTCTTTCCAACGGTCTTTGAATACCGTCAAAAATATTTCCTATAATTCCTGGGCCTAAAGTAACAGATAATGGCATTCCTGTTGAATAAATGCTCTCGCCGGCTTTTAATCCCTCTGTCTCTTCATAAACCTGTACTGTTGCAACATCACCTTCAATGGATACTACCTCGCCTATAAGCTTCTGCTTTCCTACGGTAACCATTTCGTGTACCTTAAACGAACCCATATGGAGACCCTTAACAACAGGACCATTTATTGAGCTGACAACACCTTGGATATTAGCCATTATAATCACCTGCCTCTAAAGTCTCAAATATTGTCTGCATGATATAGTCTTTGTTTTCGTCAAGAACAGAATCAATTGATAAATCAATTTTCATGCCTCTATCTTCTATTACGCATATAAATCCGCCCTTTATATCATGCTCGATGCTAAAGCTTACATTGCAGTCAAGCTTTTTCGCAATTTCATCTTTAATGAAATCACTGTATTTACCTTGGTCATTTTTTGTTAAATAAATTATTATATTACATTTTCCGTAATCTTTAATTTCAGCAACCAATTTTGATATTATTTTTGATAAATATAATTTATAATCGTCTGATTTTATAAATTCATCTAAATTTTTATTAAACTTTTCCATAAAAGTATAATAATATTTTTCTTTCAATACCATAATATCTTTTTTTATGATTACCTTTGATTTACTTATACTTTCAGCGCGCTTAATATCTGCTCTTTTTGCCGCTCTTTCTTCTATATCTTTCGCTTCCTTATCTATTTCATTCTTAGCCTTTTGAATTTTAGATTCATATTTTTCCTTTAAATCCTTTAATTCATCAGTAAAAGATTGATCCATAGACTGATTAAGGAGCTTATAAAAAAGTTTGATTTTTTCTTCTATCGTAACCATAAATCACCTCTATATATGAATGCCTACAGAATCTCTTATATAATTCTTAATGGCATTATATTCTCTGATAGTGCCGTTCCTATCAGGAATTTCAATGATTAAAGGAGTTTTGGACTTTATTTTATATTCCATGTATTCATCTCTAACCATATCAACTACTTTTTCAGTAAGAATCAAGATACCAAGATCTTGATTCTTAACAGCTGTTTTTAATTCTTTCAACGCATTTTCTTTTGTATCGACAATGACTCCATCAATGCCGGCGAGTCTCATGCCTACCCAAGTATCTCTGTTATCACTAATCAAAAAAGATTTCATAATTACTCTCTTTTCATTTTATTTTATTAAACGAACAGGATTAATATAGAAATAATCATACCATAAATAGCAATACCTTCAGCCATACCAACGAAAATTAATGTTTTACCAAGGATTGAAGAATCTTCTGAAACTGCTCCTACTGCTGATGAACCAACTGATCCAACAGCCACACCTGTACCAATTGTTGCAAGTCCAGTTGACAATGCAGCAGCTAAATATTTAAATCCTTCGCCCATTGATATTCCTGCTGCCTGAGCAACTTCATTTACTGTGTCCGCAAATACATTTCCGCCTGTTATAGTTGCTATAACAGCGCCTATCATTACAAGTGAAAATGCTGAAACTGTTGTTAATATTGCTTTCTTAATATTTCCTTTTTTACCACTCTTCATTGTTTTATAGCCATATCCTATTGTTCCAACAGATATAACAGCTGCTAATAAAATAGATATCATTTGCATTTTTTTAACTCCTTATGTTTTATTATTCAATTTTATTGTTGATTTAATTTTATAGGTTTAAATTCTACTCCGCCACCTTCAAAATACTTACTGAACATTTCATAGTATTGAAGACGAAGTCCCTGAATAAATACTATTAACCCTTCAAGTGTAAGGATCAATACATTTCCTAAAAACAGGATAAATATTTTTGCTATCGGATTAGTCACAACCTCTGACATTACCAAAAAGGCTAAGAACAGTCCTGCGTGGTTTAAAGCAAACGCTCCAACACGGACAAATGATATTGCATTACTTAATGCATTCAATATTGTCTCAATGCCTTCAAATATAGCTTCAGTGAAATATGATCCTGCCTCGCCATGAATTAACGGAGATTTTTTTAACACCATGTTAGTAATAGGCTCTTTCAATATCATTACTACCAAGCTTATCAACAGAACTGCTATACATAAAGCAGTTGAAATATTAATTATCCCTGTTAATGATACTAAAGTAAATACAAGGCTTATAAAGAATAAGTATCCTGCAACGCCGTTTTTACCGAATATTCCCTCTTCTATATCGTGTTTTCTCAATGCATTTATAATTCCTATTACAAATGATATCGTAAGAACTATAACACCAAACAAAACTCCTACAGCTAGTATAGATGGAATATTCTTAGGGTCTAATGGCCCTCCTTCCAACAAACCTGGAAGCCATGGCAACTCTTTTTTCTCTAAACCGAAAAAGCTTCCATATATAAGCCCAAACACAATAGAAAAACTACCAAGTCTCACCAATATGTGTCCAGGTGCAGGCATTTTTTTCATTAAAAATACTCCTGCCAATAGATATACAAGCCCCTGACCAATATCTCCGAACATTATACCCCAAGCTAAACAATAAGTTATAGCAAGGAAAGGTGTAGGATCAATTTCGTGATAAGCAGGTAGCCCATACATTTTAACAATCATTTCAAAAGGCCAAGAGAACCAGTTATTTTTCAGCTTCGTTGGAGGCACTACCTGGTTTCCAAATTCCTTAGCTGATTTTTCATCTATTAAATATTTTTCTGATACTGAAGCAATGGCTTTTTCAATCTCTGCTTTGTCGCTTTCATTCACCCAGATATCTAAAACAAAGGAATTATTGCTGAAATCTGCTTTTGCTTCCAGCTCAGCCAATTTATCCTCCAATTTAAACACATTGTAAATTTTTAGAACCTGATTTTTAATGTCATCCCATTCTTTTTCAATTGATGAGGACATTTCTTTTATTTCGTTTTGCATCTGGATTATTTCAGCATCAATCTGCTTAATCATATCAGCAATTGTGCAGCAATATTTTTTAGGAATAACAAGTTTATTCCAATTTAAAGATTTAAGTAAATTATAAGTTTCATCCTTAAATTGCTTAGGATAAATTATCATATATAAATCCTCTGCAGAAGATTTGATAACTCCTATCCTAAGTACTATGGCACTTAGATTCTCATAATTTCTTTTTAATCTGGATTTATTTTCAGCTGAGAAAGTTCCGATTTCATAATCAAAATAATTTAAATCCGCAACCTCATTAAGTTGAATACTTTTATCCGTAACACTGTCAATTTTTGTTCTTAATTCCGTAAGCTTTTCGATTTGCTTCTTCTTTTTGTTGATTTCACTTATTTTACTGCCCCATAAAGAATTAATTTTTCCTAAATCCGAACGAGCGTCCTCAAAGCTATAATTTTTTTCCAGCAGAAATTTTTTATTTATAACCAGTTCAACATCTAAACCATGAGCCAGGGTCTCAACAGTACTTAAGCAATCATTGCAACTGTTGTGAATGTTCCCCGGATCAACCCCATGGTAAATCGGTTGTCCAAATATCTCAGATTCATATTGGTGTATAACTAAATAGTTGTTATATGCACTGCTGTTCTCAACATTCAAGTTTAAATGGGCATTTTCGCAAAATACCAGTTCTCTAAGCATGTCATGCATGTTTTCCAAAGAACCGACTATTTTCAAAAGAACCATCTTTTCTATAGCCATCTAAAGCCTCCTCCCTTCATCATCATATATTTTAACTTACATTTCACAATCCGTTCAAAATCCTGATTACATCTTATATTTAAATTAGTCCAAGAGGCTTTGAAAACAGATTGTGTTTTATCAGTCTTGCGAAACGGCTTAAATGAACATCCGATTCGTCAGCCGGTTTTTCATTTATAAGGTAATGCTCTGTTACCGACTTCACTGCTTTTTCAATAGTTTCTTTATGAATTTCATTTAACTTGATGCTCAATGCAAATGAATTACTGATAATATCTGCTCTTAAAACACACTCCGTAATTTTATTTTCTAATCTGAATACGTCATAAATTCTCACAATTTGATTTTTTATATCATCTTTTTCCGATTTAAAGGACTCAGATAATTCTTTTACTTTATTTTGCATACGGATTATTTCAGCATTGATTTGCTTACTCATATCAGCAACTGAACCGCAATACTGATCAGGAATAACCATCTCAGCCCAATTTAAGGACTTCAACATCCTGTCGGTTTCATCTTTAAACTGCTTAGGATAAATAATCATGTATGTTTCTTCTCCGGTTGATTTTACGATTCCTATCTTAAGCATTATTGCACTTAAGCTTCCATAGCTTCTTTTAGCTTTCACTTTGTTATCATTTGTAAAAGTTCCGATTTCATAATCAAAATAATTTAAATCTGCCAGCTCACTAAAATGAATACTTTTATCAGTAATACTATCTATTTTAGTGCCTAACTCCGTAATTTTTTTGAGCTGCTTTTTTGTGCTGTCTATTTCACTTATTCTGCTGCTCAATAATGATTTTATTTTTTCTAAATCCAAGCACGCCTTTTCAAAATCATAATCATCTTCAGATTTAAATTCCGCATCAGCATTCAAGTTAATATTAAGGTCGCGGGCCAGCTCTTCAACAATGCTTAAATACTTACTGCATCTGTTATAAATGTTGTCAGGGCTCGGAAGCTTTGCCTGCATCCCAACTACTTCAGATTCAAACTTATGAATCATTAAATTACTATAATACATGCTGTCTTTTTCAATGTTTATGCCGTCAATTTTACATAATATCAGTTCTTTTATAATATCATGCATATTTTCCAATGATCCGACTATTTTTAAAAGCACTATTTTTTCTTTAGTCATATAGAGCCTCCCTTCACTATATCTTTTGAATTAAATACTCTTGTATTTTTTCCCTGGGAACCTTGTACTCGATTCCTTCCGTTATCGACATTAAGTCATCGATAATAATATCTAAAAAATAAATAAATGAAACTACTGTTCCTATGTTATTGAAAGTATTTTTTTTCATGTAATTCAACATATAAGAATCAATAACTATACTAATATCTGTATCATTTATATCCTTGAAAAAATCATTTTTCAAGTATTGTTTTGAAAGATTGACAAATTCGTCCATGGTTGCATAGCAAAGCTTTTTAATCCTGTTATATCCCATAGACAAACCTCCTTCAAGGCTATAAATAAACATTTCTTCAGGTGATATTTCATAATACTTTTTAGCTCTGTATATCCATTGAATATTTAAAAGGTCAATCCTAAAGCCTACTAATTCTTTAACAGCCTTTTGATCTTCCTTGCTTAATTTTTCGGCCTTTTCAAAAATACTCTTATATAATGCCACATACATTTTCATTTCAATATGAAATTCACGCTTCATTGCATCTTCCTTCGAAAGATTGCTAAGACCGTTATAATAAGGAGTACCCTTTAGTTTTTCTATTAACTGTTCCACACTGCCGGCTGACAGCAAGTCGCCATAAGCTAAATTTGTGTAATTTTTAGAATGAACAAACCTTTCTTCTATTCCATCCAGGCTTTCATTTTTCGTGATTTTTCGCAGTATAAGATTTAAATCTCGAATATCTGCCTCCATCAAGATTGTTTTTATAAATTCCTTATATGGTCCGGAAAGATAGTGCAGAAGGTTCTCTATCTGAAGTGTTTTAAATTTTAGCAATGCAGTTTCTAAATCTTCCCTTTTGAGCTCTTCATAAAGCATTCCATCAAATGCCTTAGCGAATTCTACATTGTTTTTTAGCAGTTCGGCAAACTGTCCAACATCAGAACAGTCTAAAAACTTATTCCATTCAGCTTTCTGTAAAATACGCCCTTTTTTTGTTGCAATTTTTGTTTCCAAAGCATAATATGCCATGTTAGGGTTCATATTACCCCTCCAGTACAAATAACTTATTAAATATTTTTTTGGTTAAATTTTTTTCTGCTTTTAAATAAATATCATCAATTTCAGCAGAAATTTTTTTAATTTGTTCTTTTTGAGATTTTTCAATCTCCATAATATAAGCATCGGTTTGTTCAGAAGTTTCTTTGGCCTTAACTTTTGCGGCAGAGATTTTTTCTTCCCGATAAGCTGATATCATGCTCTCATACTCTTGCTTTTTATTAGACAATATCTGCTCATTTTTAGTCTTATTATCATAAGCCAGAGCATCAATTTCTATGATTTGATCAATTATCTCTTTCAAATAGCAACTCACTCCTTTGTCTTTTTTTTACATTACTCCACATTATAGCATTCTTTATAGAGCAATTCAAATCATTATATCTCTTATTTAAATAATATTTTTATGTAAACAAGTAAGATAACGATTTTTATTCATAATTACTTTTTTTTACTCTCGTTTTCTTTAGTTTACTTATAAACATATATTTAAAAATTATTTTTATGAAAATTATCTAATGCTATTGATTAGTAAATATTTTTGAGATAAAATTAAACAAACAAAACTAGGAGGCCTATATGATTGATAAAAACTTAGCTAAGCAGGTATTACTTATTGCCGTCGGTTCCTTTATAGTAGCAATGGGTGTATATTACTTTTTGGTTCCTGAAAACCTGGCTACAGGCGGAATATCGGGGCTCGCAATAGTTTTGAATAATTATTTGCCCATACCCATATCATTAACAAACTTTGTATTGAATATTCTTCTTTTAATTGTAGGCTTTATCTTTATCGGAAAAGATTTTGGAGGAAGAACTATTCTCTCCGTTGTTTTTCTTTCGTTTTTTATGTCACTAATGGAATTTTTTCATCCTGCTTCAAAGCCTGTAACTGACGAAGTTCTTTTAAATTTAATTTGCGGCATAATTATTTCCGCAATGGGACTGTCGATTGTTTTCAACCAAAACGCATCAACAGGCGGAACAGACATATTGGCAAAAGTGTTTAATAAATATTTTCATTTAGATATGGGTAAAGGATTAATGGCAGCGGACATTGTAGTAGTTATTCTTTCTTTTTTCACATACGGCATACAAACCGGAATTGTCGGTGCATTTGGATGGTTCCTGAACGGAATTATCGTTAACTACTTTATTGATGGATTCACTGTAAAAAACGAGGTGGTCATAATTACAAAACACACAAAAATTGTTAAGGACTATATCTTCCAAAAGCTTGACAGAGGTGTGACTGTTTACAAGGCAGAAGGCGGGTATACAAATGAAGAAAGGGATATAATAGTTACCATATTGGAAAGAAAAGAATACTTCACACTGAAAAATGAGCTGAAAAAAATTGATCCCGAATCATTTGTAACCGTCAGAGCCGTTCAAGAGGTATACGGGTTTGGATTTTCTAAATTCTGATATCCGCATTTAAATATATTTTATACAACAAAGGAGGTATTTCAATGAATGCACAAAGATTTACTCAAAAATCACTGGAAGCAATTCAAGTTTCCCAGAATATCGCTATTGAGCACATGAACGTGCAAATTGAACAGGAGCATTTATTGTTTGCTCTTATTGATCAAGATGGAGGCTTAATAGTTCAGCTATTGACTAAAATGAATGTTGACCCCGCTTCCATAAAATCAAAAATTAAAACACTGATTGAAAACATGCCGGGAGTTTCAGGCCCCGGACGCGAAAGCAATAAAATCTACATTTCACAGGACGTAGACAGAATACTTGTAGAATCAGAAAAGCAGGCAGAACGTATGAAAGATGAATATGTTTCTGTTGAGCATATAATGCTTTCACTTCTTAATTTTCCAAAGGCAAATTTAAAAAGGGTTTACGACGAGTTCGGCATAACTGCAGATAAGTTCCTCAGTGCACTGTCAACAGTCAGGGGCAATACTCGCGTTACAAGTGATAGTCCAGAATCAACATATGATGTTCTGACCAAGTACGGCTCCGACTTGGTGGCGCTGGCCAAAAACAACAAACTGGATCCCGTTATAGGAAGAGATTCGGAAATAAGAAATGTTATAAGAATACTTTCCCGAAAAACAAAGAACAATCCCGTACTCATAGGTGAACCAGGCGTCGGAAAGACAGCTATTGCAGAAGGTTTAGCTATACGTATAGTTCGCGGTGACGTACCAAACAATCTAAAAGAGCGAAAAATTTTCTCTCTCGATATGAGTTCTCTTGTTGCAGGAGCAAAATTCAGAGGAGAATTTGAAGAAAGGCTCAAAGCTGTTCTTGAGGAGGTTAAAAAGAGCGAAGGCAAAATTATACTGTTTATTGATGAGCTTCATACAATTGTAGGGGCAGGCAAAACAGAAGGTGCAATGGATGCCGGAAATATGCTTAAGCCAATGCTTGCCAGAGGCGAACTCCACTGCATAGGAGCTACAACATTAAACGAATACCGACAGTATATAGAAAAAGATGCTGCCCTTGAAAGAAGGTTCCAACCAGTTATGGTAGATGAACCGACAGTTGAAGATACCATATCAATTTTGAGAGGACTGAAAGAGAGATACGAAGTTTTCCACGGTGTTAAAATACAGGATCAGGCACTTATAGCAGCTGCCATTCTCTCCCACCGTTACATATCCGACAGATTCCTCCCTGATAAGGCAATTGATTTAATCGATGAGGCCTGCGCATTGATACGTACGGAAATAGATTCCATGCCTTCTGAGCTGGATGAAATATCCCGAAAAATAATGCAACACGAAATCGAAGAAGCTGCTCTTAGAAAAGAAGATGACCAATTATCCTCAGCGCATCTGAAAGAAATTCAAAAAGAGCTGGCCGACATGCGCTCCGAATTTAAGGAAATGAAAGCCAAATGGGAAAATGAAAAAAGCTCCATATCTAAAGTACAATCACTCAGAGAACAGCTGGAAAGCCTTAATGCTGAAATTGAAAGAGCCGAGAGAAACTATGACTTGAATAAGGCAGCGGAATTAAAATACGGAAAACTCCCCGCGCTTAAAAAAGCCTTGGAAAAAGAAGAGCATATTGCAGAGAAAAGTCAGGGCCCTAACACATTACTAAGAGTTAAAGTAACCGACGAAGAAATTGCAAGAATAGTTGCCAGATGGACAGGTATACCGGTTTCTAAGTTAATGGAAGGTGAAAGAGAAAAGCTTTTGAAGCTTGAGGATATACTTCACGAGAGAGTAATCGGTCAAAATGAAGCCGTAGAAAAGGTGTCCGAAGCAATTTTGCGATCCAGAGCCGGAATACAGGATCCTAACAGACCTATAGGCTCATTTATGTTCCTTGGCCCAACCGGAGTCGGAAAAACTGAGCTTGCAAAAGCACTGGCAGAAGCCTTGTTTGATGACGAGCATAATATAATAAGAATCGATATGAGCGAATATATGGAAAAATTCTCTGTATCCAGATTAATAGGAGCTCCTCCGGGATATGTTGGATATGAAGAGGGCGGTCAGTTAACAGAAGCTGTAAGGAGAAAGCCATATTCGGTAATATTGTTTGATGAAGTTGAAAAAGCGCACTCCGATGTATTTAATATTTTGCTTCAGGTACTTGACGACGGACGAATTACAGATTCACAGGGAAGAACCGTTGACTTTAAAAATACAATCATAATAATGACCTCCAACCTTGGATCTGAATATATTTTAGATGGAATTACCGGTTTGGGAGAAATATCTGAAGATGCAAAGGAAAAAGTGCATGCTCTTTTGAAACATCATTTTCGACCGGAATTTTTAAACAGGCTTGATGAAATTGTATTTTATAAGCCTCTTAAAAAAGACGAAATTTCTTCCATCGTTGATCTGATGATTAAAGATCTTCAAAGACGATTAAAGGATAAACACATAACCGTAGTATTAACTGAAGAAGCTAAAGCAGAGATAGTTGATCAGGGATATAACCCAATTTACGGCGCACGTCCCTTAAAGCGCTTTATTCAGAAAAAGATTGAAACATTGATTGCAAAAATGATTATTGCAGGCAGTGCAGAATCTGACAGCACCATAAAAATCGACTATGGAAATACCGGGTTTAAAATCACAAAGTGAAGCTAAGCAGCGTTGCTTCACAATCGAAAATACTGATAACAGATAAGATTCTATAAATAAAAGTAATGGCGGCCAAGCTTTTAAGCTTAACCGCCATCGTACTTTCATTAATTAACTAGAAAATTCTAAGTCCGAAGAAGTCGTCAATCTGCCCTATTAATACGAATGTAATTGCTATAGGAACGATAAACTTAAAGCAAATATCCCAGAATTTATAAGATTTCATAAGAAGATTAGGAGTTGCTTCAACTTCTTCCTTTATAACATCTGTGCCCAGTACCCATCCTATCAGTATAGACATCATAATAGCTCCAAGAGGCATGAATACCCCTTCTGCAATCATATCATAGAAGTCAAGCCAGCAGTCAAATGCCATTCGAACCTCAGCCATGCCAAACATAACGGCAGGACTGTCAATCATTGCTCCTCCTGCTACTCCTGCACCAAGACCGTCAAGACATACAGGGATACCAACAACAAATATCATAGCGCCAACTATTACTGTTAATTTTTTACGTCCTGAGCCTTTTCCCTGAGAAACTTGTTTGTCAACAAAGTACGCAGTACAAACTTCCAGAAGTGAAATAGCTGATGTAACAGCTGCAATAAATACAAGGAAATAGAATACAAACCCAAACAGGTTTCCTATTACTCCACCCATTCCTACGCTGAATACCTGATGAAGAGTAACGAAAAGAAGTCCAGGGCCTGCTCCGAATGAGATACCTTCAACACCTTGTGACATGAATGCGCCAACAGCAGGCATAACTGCAAGACCTGCCATCAAGGCAAAGATTGAGTCTACTACAGGAACGATAATGGCGTTTTTCTCCAGATTTTCCTGCTTGCTTAGGTAAGATCCGTAAGTAATCATACAGCCCATACCAAGCGATAACGAGAAGAACATCTGACCAGCCGCTGTTTTAAGAACCCTCATGAAACCTATCTCAGAAAAAGCTTCCCAGTTGGGAGCAAACATAAATGCAACACCTGTGGAAGCACCTTCAAGTGTAAGACTTCTGATTATTACTACTACCAACATAATAAGCAATGCCGGCATTGCTACTTTAGTAAATTTTTCAATTCCGCTTTCAATTCCGCCCATAACGATTAATACGGTAATGGCCATGAATATACCGTGGAACAGCATGCTGGTACCACCGCTAGAAGTAAAAGCTCCGAAAAATTCACCGCTTCCCATTCCGCCAAAACCTGCGCCTTCGCTGAAAATTTCCATTATAAATCCAAATGCGTAACGAAGTGTGTAGCCGCCCAAAACACTGTAAAATGATAAAATTAGAAATCCTGATAAAAATCCAAGCCAACCTACCCACGCAAATTTTTTATACAGGGTCTGATATGCTCCGATAACACCTAATCCGGTTTTTCTACCTAATGCGAGCTCGCCAAGCATAATTGCAATACCAGCAAATGCTACAAGAACCATATAAACAACTAAGAAAGCAAAACCTCCGTTTGCTCCCATTTTATACGGGAATCCCCATATGTTTCCCAGACCTACTGCAGAACCCACAGCTGCCATTAAAAATCCTATATTACTTGCCCATTGGCCTCTGTTGTTTGTTTGTTTTTCCATAATTATACCTTCCTTTCCCTTTCTTGATTCCTCTACAACTCCAAAATCCAAATTAAAAATCTAGCTGTAAATTATAATAATATTTTTGGAAACACCCCCTCTCTTGATTTAGGTTTTGCTCTGATTATAAATATTATAGCCTGATTCATTTGTTGTATCGCCTTCGCACACAAAATATGGAAAACGTTATACGCATAAATTATATATCAAAACTAAACAGTTGTCTAGAAAAATTTTGTTTCGTGTCATAAAATTTTTAAATAATCTTATGTATTGTAGCGAAACATATGCGTTATAATATATTAAAATATGTGCCCTTGTTTTATTATAGAATATTATTTATAAGTCCTTTTTATGAGTTTGTTTCAATAAAAAAAGAGACCTTTTTAATTAAGGCCTCCGGTTTTCCAATGATTTGCAGAATAATTTTATTCATGCTTCCCTATTGAAAGAATAAGATTCAGCAGTATACCTACAATTGCCGCTGTTGCAATAGCCGGAATTTCAATTGAAAACATCGGAATCATTCCACCGTTGAATCCAAAGCTTCCACCAAGTCCAACAATCAGTATTACCGCTATTACGGCAAGATTTCTGGCACTGAACATGTCTACCTTTTTATCCATCATGATTGTAATCCCCTGTGCAGCTATAACGCCAAACAGATAAATCGACAATCCGCCTATTACGCAGGTTGGAATTGAGTAGATAATATTAATAAGAGGTGTAAAGCACGAAATTATCATGGTAAACACCGATGCAAGCATAAGAACATACACTGAGAAATTCTTTGAAATTGCCATTGCACTTATGTTTTCACCGTAATTTGTTCCGGCAGGTCCTCCTATAAATCCAGATATAATATCTCCCAGTCCGTCACCTATCAAATTAAGCCCCAGCTTATTTTCTATATCATATTTTTTATCTACACCTTTTTTTCTCGCCAGATCATTTACATAGATATCCAGCTGATACACATGAGCCGTTGATTCAGGAATTGTTGCTATTGCTATTGGCATTATTGCTACAACTGCCGTCAAAGAAGGCTTTGGAAATGTAAAAATCGGCAAGTTAAGTATGCTTGCAGACTCTATTGTATTAAATGATACAAAAGGAATTCCTGTAATGCTTCCTATTATTAAGGCAGCAATATATCCCGTAAGCAACCCGAAAAGAATTGGGAGCTGGCTTAAACTTCCTTTTAAGTATACAGAGAACATAATTGTAGATATTAATGTTATTATTGCAATAATCCAAGATAGTCCGCCTGCCGTCAGCATTTGAGCCTCCGCAGTACCAGCAGGAATCGCTGCTGCGTTAGTCATTGCATTAGCTGCAAGAGATAATCCTATTATAATTGCTATACTTCCTGTTACTGTAGCAGGAAGAATCTTGTCTATGGTTTCCTTCCCGGAACGTTTTATTATAAATCCGGCTATTATCGAAACAAAGCCTGACATTATTATACCGAATTGAGCTATTGAAATTTTATCATTGAGAGAATACCCTGTGAATGCTTCGGCGCTCATTATTGAAGCAATGGCAGCAATGTATGAAAAACTTGAACCGTAGTAAAGCGGAATCTGCTTTCCCGTTACTAATATGAATCCCAATGTTGCTAATCCGCTGGCAAATATTGTGGTTGATACATGGAATCCTGTAATAAGTGCAACCAGTACTGTCGCAGGGAACATTACAACTATCTGCTGCAATGCAAAGAATATAAGTCCTATAATCGGTGGACGCTCGTCCGGCAAGTAGCCAAAAACTTCATTTTTTGTAGACATAAATACCTCCATAAATTTAATAAAAAAATCCTGCACCGACCGCCAGGATTATTATACACATTAAAAAAGGGATATTTACATCTTGACGGCATCACGGTACCGAGTTAAAGATTATTTTTTTATAATATAGCATAGACATATCTAAAAAGTCAATGACATAATTTTACAGTTTCAGTCAACAATATCACATAATTATTTATTTATACAGAATTTCCTTTATCATTTCAGGCCTTATTTCCCATATGTTTGCCTGAACCCTGAATATGTCCCAATTCTCTATTTCAAAAATCCTGTACCAGCTATCCATTACCCTTTTCTTTTCTGCCGGATAAAAGTGAGCAGTTCTATCATTTATAAATGAATATGAATTTTCAAAACCTTTAAGTTCCATTTCTTTAGCATATTCCTCTGCATCTTTTTGGTCCTTTGGTATGTAGTGGTGATTCAAAACATAGTCCCATTTAAGTCCGTCAAAATATATTATATCAGACCGGTAGACCTCAAGCACATAAACAATCTGGTCCTTTACGGGACGAAGCATGTTTTCCTCGCTTATCGAGCACCATATTGGAAACTCAACGCCATCTGGTTTGGTAACCATTTCCTCCGCAGCACTCACAAACCATTTATACAAATTAATAATATAACCCGCAATTTCATCGAATTTCTCCTCCAGATGGCTGTGCGTAATTCTTATTACTCCTTTGTTTTCTAATTCTTTCAAGCTTTTAATATGCTGTCTGCTCCATAGCGTAACCTTATCAGAATTGTTTTCCATAACCCCTCCTAATATGTTCTATAAATATTATACTGTAATTTTTTTATAAGTCAAAGAAACTTATAGTAAAGCATGTAATAAAGTTTCAGCTAACTTAATATATTTAGTATTGTAAATATGATGAATGTATATTTCATTCATTAAGGGGGATCTTTATGTCTGCAAATAATATACTTAACAATCCTACAGATGAACAGCGCAATGAAACACTTTATAAATCGCTTGAAAGATATGGAAGAACTGACGATTATAAAAATATAGTCGAATTACTCAGCCCTCCTCCAGATATACTTGAATTTGCCGAGCCAAAATCCATGAACAATATAAGCATAGGTATTATAGGAGGAGGCCTGTCCGGACTGTCAGCAGCATATGAACTAAGAAAACTTGGTGCGGGCATTACCATATTTGATGCTGAAGCTTCAAGAATAGGAGGCAGAGTTTACACATACTATTTCGACAACTCAAAGCATTATTACGGAGAACTCGGTCCTATGAGAATCCCTGTTTCTCACGCAACAACCTGGCACTATATAAACTTATTCAATTTAAATACTCAATCACTTACATCTCTGTTGCCAAACAATTTTATTTATGCAGATCATATTAGAATGAGACGTGACAGAAGCGGCAGAAATATAGAGGAGTTTTTATATCACAAATACGATCTTACCCCTGAAGAAAGAAACACTCCATGGAACGAATTACATAGCTATGCAACAGATACAATGCTTTACAGCCTTACACCACATGAAAGATCAGAAATACTAAAAATTCAGCCTTCTTACTCCGAAAAATATGCTGAAATAACCAAATTAAGCAACAGGCAGGTTTTTAAAGCTCTTAAACTAAGCGAAGGATTTGTAAATCTTTTGACTGCAGTGGACCCATTCGAAGGTGCTACTCTCAACATAAGTCACAACAAGACCATGAGCGGTACATATTCACAGGATTTTATTAACGTTTACAGAATAAGTAACGGCATGGTTAATCTGCCTCTATCATTTATAAACTCGCTTTTAAGTGTTAATCCAAAAGAAGCGGATTTAAATCCCGACCTGCTCGGCAATGTTACCATTAAACCGGGATATATTGTAGAAGGTATTTCTCAATCCTCCGACAATTACGTAAATATTCACTACATAGACCCTATGGGTGAACAATTATCAGAATCTTTTGACTTTGTTATATGTGCTCTCCCCTATCCAATATTGAGGGAACTGGAATTAAACCCTTATTTCAGTAATCAAAAGATGCAGGCAATACGAGAACTTAATTACATGGATGCACAAAAAACCATTTGCCTTTTTAACAAACGTTTCTGGGAAGAAGACACGCCCTATGGCAGGGTTAACGGAGGTATTTCCTCCACAGATTTAGTAATTCAATCCATAGTGTATCCCACAGATCACGCGGACTGCACAAATATACACTGCAGCATTCAAGATCCCGGTGTTTTAACTGCTTCCTACAACATTGAGCTTGATTCTACCAGACTTAGCAACCAAAATCCTCACAGGCGCTTTGAATTAATTGTAGGAGATGTAGAAAAGGTGCACGGCACCCCGCCAGGGTACATCAATACACTGATAGACAGCAGCAAGACTGTTCATTGGAATAATGAACAGTGGTTCAGAGGCGCATTTGCAGCCGGATCTCCCGGTCAAAAGGTTAATTTCGCTTACAGCATGCTGCTTCCGGAATATAATGGAAAGCTGTTTTTCGCAGGTGATCAAATCTCAACAAAGTCAGGCTGGATGCAAGGCGCGCTTCAAACAGGTAAATGGGCTGCAAACCAAGTAGCCATGCACGTAAAGCAATAATAGAAGGAGAACGGCTTATTGTAAGCTGTTCTCCTTCTCTGTAAATATAGTTTATATTATTTAGATGCTAAAGCATTGTTTACTGCTTCTATTATAGCATTACTTGTAACCGTAGCTCCTGAAATTGCTTCAACCTCTGCTGAGTTTGCTTCAACTATTTTTTCCGGAAGCTGTTCAATTGCGTTTGAACCTATGCCCTGAGTTTCGCTGTCGCCTGTTATTGCAACATCCACAATTTTATCTCCGTCCATTGTTAAAGTTACGCTGACTTCACCGCCAAATCCCTCTGCTGTTCCTGTCAATGTGGCTCCTCCAGCTGAAACGTTGCTTGCAAGAGCATTGTTTACAGCTTCCATTATAGCATTACTTGTAACCGTAGCTCCCGAAACAGCTTCAACTTCTGCTGAGTTTGCTTCAACTATTTTTTCCGGAAGCTGTTCAATTGCGTTTGAACCTATACCCTGAGTTTCGCTGTCGCCTGTTATTGCAACATCCGCAATCTTATCTCCGTCCATTGTTAAAGTTACGCTGACTTCACCGCCAAATCCCTCTGCTGTTCCTGTCAGTACAGCTTCACCTCCGGCAGCAGTTTCTGTGTTTCCCGTCATTCCATTTCCTACAAATAATATTGCGCATGACAATAATACTAATACTACTGCAAAAATTAACCCTTTTTTCATTTCTTCCTCCTAATTTATTATCAAACAAATTTCATTATATCAGTTTTTTAAAAAAATGTAAACAATCTAATCTTTCCCATTGTATAGAAATGAGGACGGCTCAAAGCGTAATAAATTAACAACACATTAATAATCTACATATAATATAAAAACAACAAAGGTAGGTAAAATAGTATGGATAATATTTATAATATGCAAAAACCTTGGCGCCCTGCATATTTCTATGATAATAGTACCTTCCCGAATCTTTCTGAGATCAATGCCGGTGGTACTGTATCATCAAGTGAATTCCAGTCATCTGCAATTACTTTGCCTCTAAACTATTCCATTTCTATACCCGTCGGTCTTGCAAAGTCTATTGAAGGAAAGTATTTTACAGGCATGACAGAAGATTTGGAATTCGGCAATGCAACAAACGCGTGGGCAAGGCTGTATAATCCCCCGGACTCCGGCGTAAATTTATTTGTAAATGTATGGACGGCAAGTGATATAACGTCATCACGATACAGGGTTCAGATTTATTTCAACAGCGATCCTCCGGGAATAATTCAAGAATCATCTTCTGTAACTTCTACGAATATGACCATACAACCGCCGCCGGAACCACACGTTAAAGTTGAATATGCGGTTGGTGTGAGAGGCTTCCCTTCAGGAGGGATGCGGGCTTACGGAAGAGTGGCAGAAGCAGGAACAACCATAAATTCAGAAGAAGAAGGCAAATTTATTTTTCCTCCGGGTGGATCATTTTTGGTGTTTCTTTCCAACCCAGAAACACCTACAATTCCTGCAATCGGAAAAGTTGCATTCGGATGGTGGGAAGAGCCAATTTCAAACTAAATGCTGTTAAGAAAAAATTAATACTTATTAAAAATGCCGGTCAGAACCACGCCGGCGCTTTTATTTGAATGCTTTTCATCTTTTTTAATTTAATATTTTTATGAAGTAATTTCTTTGGTTGTTTGATATCCCCTACACTTCAAGGACTTTCCATTGATTCTTTGTTAAATATTCATTACACTTTACATAGTCGAATCTCTAAAGAAGAGTACCGGGGGACTACTTATCGGGGTGAAGCTCTTACAGGGCAGGGTACCTCAGCCCTAATCCGTCAACTAACCCGGAAGACATAAGGAGGATAAAAATGAATAAAAAAAGTATTCGAACGTTTCTATTGACAACCGGTATTGCAATCAGTCTGTCAGTAAGTATGCCCGCAGAAGCTCATGCTGAATCATACAGCGTTGCAAGCGGAGACTCATTGTACAAAATAAGTAAATTATTTGGAACCACGGTTGCAAATTTAATGGTTTCAAACAATCTTTCAGGATACGAACTCTACATAGGACAGCTTCTTGATATTTCAAATGCAAAACATACAGTACAAAAAGGAGATACTCTTTACAGCATATCTCAAAAATATGATATCTCGTTAATTGACTTACGAAAAGCAAATAACATTTACTCAAATTACATATATTCGGGACAAGTATTAGAGATACCATTACAACAGACTGAACAGACACAGTACGAAACTGCTTCAGAAAATGAAGATTCTTACGCTGCCGAAGAATTGGACTTGCTTGCAAGATTGATAATGGCTGAAACTGAAAGTCAGCCCTATGAAGCGAAAGTTGCAGTCGGCGCAGTTGTAATAAATAGAATTAACAGCGGGTTATTTGCTCCCACCATAAGTGAAGTTATTAATCAAAAAATAAACGGTTACTACCAGTTTTCTCCGGTTGCAAACGGATGGATCAGCAGAGCTGCAAATGAAGAGTGCATTAAGGCAGCAAAAGAAGCTTTAAGCGGAGTTGACAACACTAATGGTGCGCTGTTTTATTACGATACTTCAACAACAAACCAATGGATTTTATCAAAACCTGTTTCAGTAACCTACGGTGACATGGTTTTTGCATACTAATTTTAATAAAATGTTCGCACTGCTGAAGTGTGAACATTTTTATTTTTTCCTATTGCTGTGCGCTTTCAATATACCCGCACAATCAAAGATGCAGTATCATTCAGTCTCTCGCAAAATCTGCTTTTTATAATTTATGATATTATC
Source organism: Sedimentibacter sp. (assembly GCA_018436705.1). Taxonomy (GTDB): domain Bacteria; phylum Bacillota; class Clostridia; order Tissierellales; family Sedimentibacteraceae; genus Sedimentibacter. The sequence goes on along the minus strand of JAHDLA010000004.1, from coordinate 53,093 downwards.
TATCCAAAATTAAATCCCTCGGATGAGGAGGAATTGCGATTGTTTCCTGTTTATACGGTTCTTCCGGCTTAACAGGGTTGAGATTATAATTGAATTGAGTTCTTATACCTGGAAAAATACGTATATTTAATACATTTATACTATTATAATCTTCTTTTTCTATCATCATGTCATATGGTGTAAAAAAATATTCAGGACCTTGTATCAATTCTCCCGATATATGAGCAACCGGAAGTTCCACTAAAATCGGTTTGGACTCATATATAATGGATTTAATTGGAACTGCTGCTTCCCCATTTTTTACATAGAAAGTAATTTGCGCATCTTTAATCGGTGTGTTCCAATTATTCGTGAAAATACTTAATTCAACAAACCCGATTTCTGTGTTGACAAATACTTCATTTACATGATTCTGTATATTATATTCCACACATGGATAGCTATAGCTAAATATCGGCTTTTTATATTTATAAAACATATAGTTCCTGTTATTGTAGTTCCTCACTATATCCGCTCCTTTACCTCGCAGAAAATATTATAGTATATATTATGCATATTTTACGGTTTAAGGAACTGCATATAGTGACAATTATTTATTTGTTAGCTATAGCACTAAAAAACCGCCGATCGTTATACCGGCGGTTCATAATCATGTTATATTAAATCAAAAAAACTAAGCTGATCACTTTCAGGCAATCCTGTGAGACAATTAAATTTCCTCAGCAAATCAATGGCCGATTTTCCTATTTTTGCACGTTTCCTTAAATCATCTATTGATTTTATCGGCTCATCATTGTGCACAGCGCCGTATATACCTTCCGCAGCAACAGTACCCATTCCTGATATGCTGTTGAACGGCGGCCGTATTCCTTCCTCTTCAACCAAAAATTTGGTTGAATGTGATTTATATAAATCAATGGGAAGAAACCTCAATCCTCTCTCATACATTTCGAGAACAAGCTCCATGTCATCATACATATCTTTATCCCTGTTAGCTGCCTCGTTCCCCTGCTCTTCAATGTTTTTCATTTTTTCCTTTAGCACTTCTTTGCCGTTAATCATGAATTCCGCGTCAAAAGCCTTAGCCCTTATGGTAAAATAAGCAGCATAGTATGCCTCAGGTATATGAACTTTAAACCAGGCTATTCTAAATGCCATCATTACATATGCAGCAGCATGTGCCTTAGGAAACATGTATTTTATCTTTTTGCAAGATTCAATATACCATTCAGGCACTTCGTGATCTCGCATAAGCTCCTCATATTCATTCCATTTTGGATCTTTTAAGGATTTTCCCTTTCGAACAGTTTCCATAATTTTAAAAGATACATTTGGTGGAAGCCCCTTCTTTATAAGATATACCATAATATCATCTCTGGTACAAACAGCTTCGCCTATAGACTTAACCGTTCCCTGATCTATCAAGTCCTTAGCGTTTCCAACCCAAACGTCCGTACCATGGGACAAACCTGATATACAAAGCAAATCATAAAAGGCTTTAGGCTTTGTATCTAAGAGCATCCCCCTTACAAACCTTGTACCGAATTCCGGAACTCCGAAAGTGCCAACCTCCGATCTTATCTGCTTTGGAGTAACTCCCAAAGCTTCAGTAGAGGAAAATAACGACATGGTTTCCTTGTCATCCATTGGAATTTTTCTCGGATCTATTCCCGTTATATCCTGAAGCATCCTTATTACGGTAGGATCATCATGTCCAAGTATGTCAAGTTTTAACAGGTTCTGATCTATGGAGTGATAATCAAAGTGTGTAGTTATAATGTCCGAGCTAGAATCATCGGCTGGGTGTTGAACGGGGCAGAACTCAAAAATTTCCCTTCCTTTAGGAACTACTATTATTCCTCCAGGATGCTGACCAGTGGTTCTTTTTATGCCTGTGCATCCTCTTGAAATTCTTGCTATTTCTGCCTTGTTAACATGAACATCTTTTTCCTCATAATATTTTTTAACATAGCCAAAAGCTGTTTTTTCAGCAATTGTACCTATGGTGCCAGCCTTGAAAGTTGTGCCTTTTCCAAAAATTACTTCAGTATACTTGTGAGCTTTTGCCTGATACTCGCCAGAAAAATTAAGGTCTATATCAGGTTCCTTATCTCCGTTAAATCCAAGGAACGTTTCAAATGGTATGTCCATACCATCCTTTTCAAGCTTTGTGCCGCAGACAGGGCAATCTTTATCAGGAAGGTCAAAGCCGTTGAGGCATCCATAATCATTAAAATCCGAATGCTTGCAGTTTGGACATCTGTAGTGTGGAGGAAGGGCGTTAACCTCCGTTATACCCGTCATGTACGCAACAAGAGAGGAACCTACCGATCCCCTTGAACCTACAAGGTAACCGTCCTCATTGGATTTCCACACAAGCTTTTGCGCAATAATATACATTACAGAAAAGCCGTTGCTTATAATTGACTCCAGCTCTCTGTCCAGTCTGCTCTGAATAATTTCCGGCAACGGATCGCCGTAGAGTTCATGAGCTTTACCATATGCTATGTCCTTAATAGTCTGCTCACAGCCGTCAATGTGCGGCGTAGCCTTTTCGGAAGAGATAGGACTTATCTGTTCACACATATCGGAAATTTTATTTGTATTGGTCACTACTACCTCGTATGCCTTTTCTTCTCCCAAATAACTAAATTCCCTGAGCATTTCCTCCGTTGTTTTTAGGTATAGCGGAGCCTGGCTGTCAGCATCCTTAAAGCCCTGCCCGGCTTCAAGAATTCTCCTGTATATCTCGTCCTCCGGATCAAGAAAATGGACATCACCGGTGGCAACAACAGGCTTGTTCAGCTTTTCTCCAAGATGAACTATTTTTCTGTTTATGTTCATCAGGTATTCTTTATCTGGAACCTGCTCCTGTCTAATAAGATAGTCATTGTTTCCAAGTGGCTGTATTTCAAGATAATCATATTCTTCTGCAATTTTTACTATTTCAGAATCCGGCCTCCCAAGAAGAATTGCCTTATACAACTCTCCTTCACTGCAGGCACTACCCAAAATCAAGCCTTCAGAATATTTTTTATACATACTTTTTAATATCCTTGGCTTTTTATAAAAATAATCCAAATGAGAATAGGACACAAGTTTGTAGAGGTTTTTCAGTCCAGTATAATTCTTTGCCAGTATTATTGCATGGTATGTGTTAAGCTTCTTATAAGATTCCTTTATTGCCGTCTCATCAGAAGCATATATTTCTATGTCATCCAGTTTTTCAACATTACGCTGCTTTAACATATCTACCATAACATTAAAAATTTTGACCGTTGTATAAACATCATCAAGTGCCCTGTGAGCCACTTCAACCTTTATGCCTAGATTTTTTGCAATTCTACCAAGCTTATATGTCTTATAGTTAGGAAAAAGCTCCTTTGCAAGCGATAAAGTATCAATATAAGTAAAATTAAATTCATGTCCCAGTTCCTGAGCATTATGGCGCAAAAAATTAATATCAAACTCCGCATTGTGTGCAACCAATACACAACCATCAATAAAATCCAAAACTTTAGGGAACACTAGGTCTATTGTTTCCGCATCTTTCACCATGTCATCTGTTATATTGGTAATTTCCGTAACCCTGGCAGGAATCGGCTTGCATGGATTTACAAAGCAACTGAATTCATCAATTAGTTTTCCGCCCTGTATTTTAGCAATTCCTATTTCCGTAATCTTTTCCGTTAATGGCGAAAAACCTGTTGTTTCCAAGTCAAGCACACAGTATGTACAATCAATACTCTGCCCTTTTGAAGCTGTAACCGACGGCTTTTTATCAGGTGCAAGATATGCCTCTACGCCATATATAACTTTCATATCCTTGTTGTCTCTTCCCAAAAGCTTATGTGCTTCCGGAAATGACTGAACAACCCCGTGGTCAGTTATGGCAATAGACTTCATTCCCCAGCTCATTGCCCTTTTAATTAAATCAGTGGCACCGGTCATGGCATCCATTTGGCTCATCTGAGTATGCATGTGAAGCTCAACTCTTTTAGCCTTTGAGTTGTCCATTCTTTCCTCTCTCTTTGTTCCTTCTGTCTCAATAATTGTATTTGCTACCAGCTCAACTTCCCCGGAAAATGTACTGTATCCAGAATTTCCTGCTATCCTTACGCCTTTTGCATTATTAAGTCTTGATAAAACATCTTTATCTTCGCCAGGCTTACAAAAGCATTTGCATGTCATTGAGCTTGTACCGTCATAAAGGTCAAAAGAAATTAAAAATTTTCCGCTTCTCAGTTCTTTTGACTCTATATTAGAAATTTCTCCCTGTATGCATACACGACCTTCATTGGGCGTTATATCTGTAATCTTAATAATAGTATCTTTTATATTTGCGTTTCTTCCAAGAATCAGGGAGTTATCCTTAGCTTTTTTGCTTTCACCTTCCGAAAAAACTTTTTTACTGACCGCTGCTTCTTTATAAATTCCTGCGGGAGCAACTTTCTTTTTTTGTACTTCCGGAATTTTATCCTGAATAAGCTGAATTTCTTTTGCAAGAGCATCCTCATTTTGCCTGCTGAAATCCTCACAGTTTTTCTTATCTGAAAAATTCACTTGATATGCTTCCCCGAAGTGCTTTCTAATATATTCACTTACTGTTTTGTCGTATCCTTTTGAAATAAGAATATCCGATACGGCAAGATTGAACTCAAAGCTTATGGTACTACCATCTATTTTGTAATCACAGCATTTGAGTGAGGATTTCAATGCAGGATAAGCATTGGAGAGCATGCTAACTATGCTGCCCAACTCCTCTTGTATGGATTTAACACCAATATTGCATGAATAATTTATATTTATTGAAGAATCATCCAAGCAAAATCTACTTTTTATAAATTCATTCAGTTGGTTTATTTCTTTTGCATCTACGTGTTTATCTGATTTTATTTTAAGTTCCAATGACTTTGTTTTCTTGCTCAGTATGACAGCTTCAATTTCTGCGTCAATAATATTGTCACCTGCTTCATAATCATTGAAAACTTCCTTTATTTTTTTCATATCAATCCTTCTCTGAAAATTTAAACCTTATTAAAATATTATAATCAAAAAAGTCCTCTGTTGAGAACTGGCCTTAATTATTTTTCTATGAACGAGTCCATTTTGATTTGTTCCTCTGTAACTTCCTCTTTTTTTGAATTTCTTTCCCCTGTCCTAAATGAATAGAGCGGACATGATTTAATTAAGCAACCTCGGATTTCATTATACTGCCCGTTACTGCATTCCAGGCATTTTCTTCTGATTGCTTGCATAAGTGTCACTTTACCGTACATAAAACCTTCCTCATAAATGTTGACATTTAATTCTAATATAATTATTTTACATTATGTAGGTTTTAAAATCAATAATTAATATTCTAAAGACAAAACGGCATTTTAAATATAAACAAAAATGCCGTTTGCCACCCCAAAACTTTAATGGCAATCAATATACCGATTTATTATTTCGTTATATGCACCAAGTCTTTTTGCTCTATTTCTAACAATGCTTGCTTCATTTCTATGCCACCTGCATATCCAGTCAAACTTCCGTCTGATCCTATTACCCTGTGGCATGGAATAACTATTGTAACAGGATTTCTGTTGTTTGCCAATCCTACTGCGCGGCATGCTTTTGGGCTTCCTACATCCTCAGCTACCTGCTTATATGTACGCGTTTCACCATATGGTATTCTGCAAAGAGACTCCCATACTTTTTTTTGAAATTCTGTTCCGTAAAGCTCGTAATCAAAATCAAAGCTTGTACGTTTGCCATCTAAATATTGTATCACCTGCTCAAAAACCTCATCTGAAAGAGCCGATTTCTCATTTTCTCCCTCTATTTTTTTGCATCTTTTTAAATAAACAATTTTTGTATCAGTATAACCGATTTTAAGTATACCAAATTTAAAATCATAGTAAGCATATTTAATCATTTTGTTGCTCCCTTCTGTATTATTTAGGCTTCTGCCCTTTTTTATAATGCTATGTTATTTTTAAGTGCGTAATCTCTCATTTCAGGCACGGCTCCTCCTGCTATTGCCCAAATATAAAGGCTTGCCACTGTACCGAAGGGAGAGTAATTCTTTGCATATTTCTCAAATTTTTTTCTATCTATGCTTTCTTGATGGTACAGCATTCTCATTCCCCTGAGAATTGCAAGATCTCCAAAGCTCACTATATCAGGCCGCCTCATACTAAATATCATTATCATTTCTGCGGTCCATACTCCTATTCCTTTTAAGCTGAATAATTTTTTAATTACCTCTGAATCCGAAAGTTCCTCCAGCTTGCTTACATCAAATTCATTATCCCTTACCTTCTCCGCAAAATCTTTTATATATCCTGCTTTTCTAAAAGTTGTCCCAATTTTTTGCAATTCATTTATATCAATACTATGTATGGTGTTTTCATTCACATTACCAATCTTATCAACAAATCTCTGCCATACTGTAGCATGAGCCTTTGTGGAAATTTGTTGCCCGATTATATGATGAACCACTGAAGTAAAAATATCTGTGTTTACAGGGCGCTTAATGTGTCCTATTTTATCAATTGCATCTCCAAGAAGCTTGTCACGTTTTTTCAAGTGCTCTATTTCTGTGATTCCATATTCAAAATACAAAAAATCACCTCCAGCAAAACAATTATACCATAATGCGAGATGATTTTCTTCTCAATTCTGTATATTCAATTTTTGGATATTAATTTAAAATTAACCATATTCCAACTATACTTCATTTACTGTTATATTTCCACTGTTCAGAATATTAATTGCATTTGAACCTTCACCATTTACATATTTTCCTGATTCTTTAAGAAGCCAGCTTACATTTCCTCGCAGTTCATCTGTAGATTCAACAAACGCGTTAACATTTACATTTGAAGGATTGTCAAGCCTTATGTTTACATTTCTAACTGAATCCAACGTCCATTCATTGACGAAATTTTCATATATCAAATCCAAATTTCCACAGTTAATAACCTCCACATCTATATTTTTAGGAATAAATATCTCAATATTATTATGACTTGAATAATTATAGTAGTTATCTGTGCATCTTACAGGATAAACATATAAAGTATCTCCATTTCTTCTGTAACTGACGTGCTCAGATGATGACAATTCTTCCGCTTCTTTCTTGCTTGCTGCATAAACGCTAATATCTGAAGTGCCGCTTATTTTGTTATCGTCGGAAGCTCTTACAACAATGTTATTTGTATCATCAATAATTATTTTGTTTATACTATCGTCTGTGACATATTCGTTAAGCATCACATCCATGCTGTAATATTCACTTAGGAACATGCGTTGCATTCTTTCCAGCACTCCCGTCTCTTCAGCAGCATACAAGGCCATGTTTGCAAACAAAATAACCAGAACAATAAATATGCTGAACAAATCATACTTTATCACTGCTTCTTCCTTAGAAACGTATCTGCACCACAATATTTCCGCCCCCAACATTATAAGTATAGCAGGCCACATTAATCTGGCAACCTTCAAAGCAGAAAAATTACTGAACTGTGATATAAACAAAACCGCACCAAAAGCTATCAGAACCAATCCCATAGATATATTTCCAACTCTTTTAATTCTAATCATTTTCATTCTCTCCATTCGAGCTCTCTTCTTTACTGTTATTTTTCCTGCCTTTAACCATCGTGCAAATACCGGCTATGATAAATATCAAAGATACTACTGTAGTCTGTATATATCTGAGAATATAATAATCCATTAAAGGATAGAGTATTTTTTCAATTATTATAATTACCCCAATTGCTATGAGAGCAATACCTTTCCATTCAGGCTTTATAGAAGGAAAGTTCAAAAATTGATCTTCTGCTTCTTCAATTGAACCATCAACCTTATGCATTGTGTCAAAAAAGCTGTAAAACCATATAAGAGGAAGCAGAAACAATAACAAAGAAATTCCAAGCCATCCCATAAAATATATGGAAAAGAAGAATGCTCCCATTATTATTAAACCTTTTTTTTGGTAACCAAGATACATGTGGCCTGCTCCTGGTATTACAGACAATGCAAGAGATATGCTTTTCTTATTAAGTTTTTTGTTAGGAATAAATCTATCATCATCAGAATTGTTAGAAACATTGTACAATTCCCTCATTTCAATACTTTTCCATGCAGAAAACATGTCAATCAAAGAGATAAGCCACAAAACGAGATACCCTATAGCCGTCAGCAGCAGAAAAAAAGTCTCATATGTCAATATTGAAAGCCCTATACCTCCTGTAACTCCCACAACAAACAAAATAAAAAATATTATTGCCCGTTCCTTCAATCCTATATACAAATGTGCCAGTCCCGGTACAACTGATAATATAAACGCTATTAACTTGCTTTTATCATTCATTATTTATCCCTCCATTATTTCTGTGATTATTTTCGATTCCGGCTATAAGTCCGGATGTTGTACTGACTATACTGTCAGAAAGTTGAGCAACAATGTTGCTTTTTCCCTCCGATGTCTGTACTGAAGCCGAAAGTTTTGGCACTGCACCAACAAGTGTAGTATAAAAACCTGTAAAAGTTAATATAATAGTTACCGATGCAACTGCAGCGTAGTAAACAAACTGATAATTAAATTGTTTTTTTATATTTTTATTTTTTGGTTTTAAATTTTCAGGTTTATTCAAGCTTTTCATTACATCTGCTTCAAAATTATCAGGAACAAGCTCAGCAGCATGCTTTTCTTCATTTTCATCAATAAGGGATAGAAAAATTTCCAAACATGTATCACATCTGTATAAATGCTGTTCCATTTCTTCAGCTTTTTCTTCAGACAGCATATTATTTTTGTACAAAAGCCATTCAATATAATCATAATGCTTCATTTTCTTCCCTCCATTTCGTTTTTAATAATAATTTTGCCCTATACAGCCTTGAAGCTATGGTTTTAACAGGTGCATTTTCTTCTAGAGCAATTTCTTCATAAGACTTTTCCTCAAAATAAAATTTTTCCACTACAGTTCTATAAATCTCTGGGATGCTGCTCAAAGCATTAATCAGCAATTCTTTTCTTTCATTGTCAATTATAAACGATTCCGGATTATCCTTTGATTGAATATCTTTCATGTCAATAATACTTCCTGCATCCTCAATCACCTTTTCATTAAATTTTGATTTCTTTTTACGTATCCAGTCAATTGACTTGTTTGCCGCTATTTTTCCAATCCATCCCTTAAAATTTTCGCTGCTATATGAAGGAAGAGCGATATAGATTTGCAGGAACACTTCCTGGGCAACATTCTCTGCTTCTCCGTAGTCTTTTATAAAATTAAGTACAATAGCAAAAACATAATTTTTGTAATTATGGACTATTTCTGCAAAAGCCTGATCGCTGCCTTGAATAGATTCTTTTATCAGCAGTTTTTCACTTTCCATACCTCCCCTCCTTTCTCTACACTCATTATAACGTATTATAAATATAAATTACTGCATATTTTTTGAAAAATTTATAACAACTACATTACGTTCAAAACATAGCAACTAATAGTTTCAATTATAATAAGAAAGAGCAAAGTCTCCGAATTTCGGAACGCCTTTGCTCTTTATGTCTGTAAACATCTTCAACAAATTCTGTATACAGCATATTTTTTTACTTATATTTACTTTTGATTGGATGTGGCTCTGCCTTTGTATTAAGTGAAATGTAAAATTAGTTTTTATTCTACATCACAGCGACTTTGAATTTTGCTTAAAAATTGTTTGGTCCTTTCGTTTTGCGGATTATCAATAACTTCTTTTGAATTACCCTGCTCAACAATTATGCCTTGATCCATAAAGCAAACTCTATCAGAAACATTTCTGGCAAAATTAATTTCATGAGTAACAACCAGCATCGTCTTTTTCTGATTGGCTAATTTTTTAATTAAAACCAGCACCTCATTAACCAATTCGGGATCCAACGCTGACGTTGGTTCATCAAATAGAAGTATCTCCGGTTCCAGTGCCATTGCTCGTCCTATTGCAACGCGTTGTTGCTGCCCCCCTGATAAATTTGGAGGATATTCATTGGCTTTTTCCAACAAACCTGTCTGTTCCAATATCTCCATACCTTTTTTGTAGGCTTTAGACTTTTCCATTTTTTTGACTACAATTAAACCTTCAGTTATATTTTTCAACGCGGTCTTGTTATTAAACAAATAAAATCCTTGGAAAACCATTGCTGTGTTACGCCTCAGCCACAGTTTGTCGGCATTTTTTATATTTTTAATATCTACCGAATGATCTCCTATGCTAATCTCACCATCATCAGCTTTTTCCAAGCAGTTTATGCAGCGTAAGAGAGTTGATTTACCTGTTCCTGACGGACCTATAATTGACACTACTTCGCCCTGTTTGATATCAAGATTAATTCCTTTAAGCACTCCTAAATCGCCAAAACTTTTATGAATGTTTTTTAATTGTATCAAATTCTTTCACCTACCGATTTACAAAAGTGCACTTCTGTTCTTTTTTGAACAAACCCCAATACGGCCGTTATACCCCAATACATAAATAATACACATATATATGCCTCTAAATATCTGTATCCCGAAGACCCTTCAAGCTGCGCAGTTGCCATCATTTCCTTCACCCCAATTGCAAAAACCAATGATGTGTCCTTAACTATATTTATAAAACTGCTGAAAAGTGTAGGTATCGCAACTCTAACCGCTTGAGGCAATATTATTCTCAACATTGACTGCATATATGTCATGCCTATTGATTGTGCAGCTTCCATTTGGCCTTTATGCACAGATGTCATGGCTCCGCGCAAAGATTCTGCCATATATGCCGAACTTGCGAGACTAAGAACAACCAATGCGGCATGAAACGATGATACTTTTAAAATTAACTCCGGAAATAACGGGATAACGCCAAAGTAAAAACAAAACAACTGTGACATTAGCGGCGTACCTCTGAAAAAAGATATGTACAGTTTAAAAAAATGGCTTAATACAGGCACCTTAGCATATAAGGTCAGTGCTATTAAAAACGCCAACGTCAGCCCGCACAGTATAGCCAGTACTGACAACTTCAATGTAACACCGCTGTATTTAAACATAATTGGTATTAATTTTATAACAAAATCAAAGTCAAAGTTCACAAATTTCACCTATTCTCCCGGTTCAGTCGTATCTATATTAAACCATAATTTTGATAATTCCGCCAATGTTCCATCTTCCCTCATGGCTTTAATCGTTGCTGCTACCTCCTCAGAAATAGTTTTTCCTTCATCATCCTTTCTGAAAGGGTATGCATTAACTTCATAAACTAATTTTTCATTTAATTGTCTAAGGTCCAAATTATTTTCTTCTACAGTTGTCTTTGTTTTAATTTCGCCCTGCCACAATGCTTCTAGACGCCCGATAACTACTTCGTTTTCTATTGATGCCCCATCGTAAGTAACGACTTCAAAGTTCAAGTCATTTTCTTCATTAATCTTCCTTAAAGTTGCTTCTCCGTTGCCTCCAAGCCAGCATCCAACTCTATGGCCTTCCAAATCGTCCTTAGTTTTATAAGAACTGTCCTCTTTTACAAATAAGTCATAATAACTGTATGCATATGGTTCTGTAAAATAATACTTTTCTTCTCTTTCAGCAGTGATAGACATTTGGTGTGCAACAGTATCGATTTCACCTGCATCCAGCATGCCTACCAATCCGCTGAATTGCCCTAATTTAAATTCTAATTCATAATTATTTCTTTTAGCTATTTCTTTCCATATGTCAATTTCAAACCCTTTAACTTCGTCATTTTCCTGATATGCCCAAGGAGCATACGAAGCAGATGTACCTACAACAATTTTTGTTTTTTCTGCTTCGCTTTCAGTGTTTGACGGTATTTCTGACGTTTCCTTGTCTGCGCAAGCAGCTAAACCTAATACCATTAAGCAAGCTAACAATGCTGCAAATAATTTTTTATAGTTCATAATCCACCTCTTGTAGTTTTATTGTAACTTGTAAAAAATTAACTCCACTACAAATTTTAGCATTTTAAGAAAACGCAGTCAAATTAATGATTTCTATAAAAAAACCAGTCAATATAAATAAATGTTATAAATTATAGCTAACCTTTTTACGTTAAGACAACCTGGAAAGCTCAACTGCAATATCTGCCCCCAGACGCGCATTGTTGTATACTAATTTTATGTTTGACTCTAGGCTGTCTCCTCCGGTTATTTCCTTTACTTTCGCCAATAGAAACGGTGTTGATTCCTTACCCCTTATACCATTCTTCTCAGCATCTTTAAGGGCATTTTCAATGGCATCGGTGATTATATCATAATTCATTTGATATTCTTCTTCTATAGGATTTGCAATAACCATTCCACCTTTGAGGCCTAAATTCCACTTAGCTTTTAAAGCACGTGCTATTTCCTCTGGAGTTTCCACTCTGTAATCTACACTGAATCCGCTTTTCCTTGTATAAAAGGCCGGCATTTCCGTTGTTCTGTACCCTGCAACAGGCACTCCGTGTGTTTCAAGGTATTCCAATGTCAAACCAATATCGAGAATAGACTTAGCACCTGCACAAACAACAGCAACATTTGTACGAGCAAGTTCTTCCAAATCTGCAGAAATGTCAAATGTTTCAGATGCGCCTCTGTGAACTCCTCCTATTCCTCCTGTTGCAAACACCCTTATTCCTGCCAGTTCAGCAATAATCATAGTAGAAGCAACTGTTGTGGCACCGTCCAACTTCTTTGAAACAATAAACGGTATATCTCTCCTTGACGTTTTAATAACACCCTCTGCTTTACCCAGATATTCAATTTCATCCTTTGTAAGTCCTGCTTTTAGTTTTCCGTTTAAAATTGCAATAGTTGCAGGTACTGCATTTTTGTCCCTTATTATTTTTTCAACTTTCAAAGCTGTTTCCACATTTCTTGGATAAGGCATACCATGGGATATAATCGTTGATTCAAGCGCTACTACAGGCTTTCCGTTTTCTATTGCTTCCTTCACTTCAGGGTTAATTTCCAAATATTTTTCTAACATAATTTAAGCTCCTTAACTTTTGAATTTATACTTTCTACAGACATGTTCGGGTTTATGGTGTTTTCGTGAGAAAGTGCTATTACTGACGCAGCTGTAGCTATTGCTGCACTTTCATTTATATTTTTATTATTAATATGAGAATAAACCAAAGCTGCCATAAAAGCATCACCTGCTCCTGTGGTATTAACAGGATTTATGTTATTTGCAGCCACATGCTTCATCCCAGATCCCTCACTGTAAAATACACCCTTTTTCCCAAACGTAATAAACACCCTTTTAATACCTTTGTTTAAAAGGTATTCGAAATTTCTTTTCAATCCGTCTTCACAGTTAATTTCAATTCCAGTCACAGCTTCGGATTCAATTCTGTTTGTCTTTAGTGTATTAATACTACCCAATAAATTCTTAACTTTTTTAGCCTTCGCAGTAGACACCGTATCTAGAAAGAAATCTGTATTTCTATGGTTACTTAAAAGATATTCAATAACATTTACCGGAATATTAGTATCCAAAATACAAATTTCAGAATTATCAATGACATGTTTTTTTTCTTTAATAAATTCAACTGTCATTCTTTCATATATGTCCATACTGGATATGGCTACAGACATATCATGAGTTTCATCAAGAACCGCAAGATATGTAGATGTGCTTTCACCCTTCAGTATGAGACAATCTTTCATATCCAACCCCATTTCATCTGATTCTTCAAGTATTTTACTGCCGTAGATGTCATCGCCCAAAACACTTATAAGTTTTGTATCTATACCTAGTCTTACAAGATTTTCACCTATATTCCTGCCAACTCCTCCAAGTGACATTTTAACAATCCCTATATTTGAATCCCCAGGAATCAACCTGTTTTTAGGGATGCCGTGTATATCAATATTGACACCGCCTATTACTGTGACATATGGATTTTCCTTTACAACGTATCCCTTTCCAAGTATTTTTCCCTTTTTAATAAGATTCGTTATGTGCACCGCAACAGATGATCGGGTTATTCCAAGTAATTCTCCTATTTCATTTTGAGAAATCATTGGATTTTTTTTTATTAAATCAAATATTTCTTGCTCTCTGTTAGTCATTAATTCCTCCGAACTAATATTTGCTTATATTATAAGCTTTTGCTTATTTTATATTAGCACATATAAATATTTTTTTCAATTAACTTTTTAGAAGTTAGCATATTTATCTCTTTTTTAATTAATAAAAAAAGCTCCAAAAGAGCCATATAGTCTCCATGAAGCTTGTTGCCATTACCGTGCACCCTGCCAATTATTTTCAAAACTTGCTCTATCACTTACAAAATCAAAAAGTACTTCATTGTCCCAATAGCACGTATACCTTACGCGGCATGCTGCACTTTCTCTTATCTTTCTTGTCATAATTCCTGACTGAGGTGCATTAAGCAAAAAACTGTTGCTATACAAAAGCTTTATTTCCAATATAATAGATCCCTGTTTCAAACTAATGAAGTTGTTGCCGATTTTCATAACCTTAGCTCCACAATATGTAGCTATGCGATACTCTTTTCCGTTAAAAAGTATAATTCCTATGCACCCTACAAACTTAAAGAGACCAAATGGAATTTCAGCTACAGAAATCATTATACTGTTTTCATTCCAAGAGCATTGCGTCCAGATATAACCTTTTGGAAAAGAGCGTCCTCTGTCTCCCTCAATATACCCCGCTGCATTTTCAAAATAATAATTCCTGCCATTGATTAAAACTTCACCGTCCACCCTGTGGTAAACGCTGAATACGCTGTGACGACACTCCATAAAAGGCACAAAACAAAACGGTCCCATTATGTCATAGACAGGCGGTAACAATGGTCCGAAACGTATGTTTCCATGTGCCGAACATTCTTTTGACTCCAAATTAATTTTACATCCATATTTAGAAAAAATATTTTTTCCAAGCTCAATAGTAAATTTTTTTCTGTTTACGCGGAGCATCTGAGCAGGAAAGTTAAAATTATATGTAAAATTATCAGTAATTATCTGCAATGATGCTCCAGGATACCCTTTATTGTCTGTATGAAAAGCAGGAATAAATGCAACTGTATGCTCCATGCCCTGCTGCTTAAAGTACCACCCTTCGAAATAACCTTTTTGTCTTATATTTAAAGAGTTATTCATGTTCAGATGTCTCCAAATTTATTTGTGCTGGATTATCTAAAATATTGCCTTTATAATCAAATCTAGAGCCGTGGCATGGGCAGTCCCAGCTTTTTTCGTCTGGATTCCATTCCAATTGACATCCAAGGTGTGGGCATTTTGTTGAAACAGAATAGATTCTTCCATTTTCATCCTTATACACCCCTATGTTTTCTCCTTCCTTTTTAATTATTCCTCCATGCCCGACAGGCAAATCATCTAAATCTGTAGCTGAAATTAAAAGCGCCTGCCTTGATATTCCTTTTACAGCCTGACCTAGATTTGAAGTTAAATTTTTTACAGAAGATGAGGGTGTGAAACGCAAAGGTGAAAACAGTTCACTATATGAATTTTCTCTTTCCGTAATTAAATCAGAAATTATCATTGCAGAAACCATGCTGCCAGTCATGCCCCATTTACCGAACCCGGTAGCAACGTACCAATTTGGAGTTGAACGAGAAAACTGCCCTATATATGGTATGCCATCTAAAGTCATGCAATCCTGTGCAGACCAATGACCTATTTCTATGCCCTTGGGATAAAATTCTGATGCTTTTTCTCGTAGAGTTTTATATTTCCCACCGGCGGAATTTTCTCCTGTACGGTGACTGCCTCCTCCTAGAAGAATCACGTTGTTAAAGCTTCTGAATGATAACCCTTTGTCTTCTATACCAAGATACATCCCATCAAGTTTGGGGACTCCCTCAACAGCGAGGACGTAGCTGCGCTCTTGATGCATTCTTGCAAAATAATAACCTGGTGCATTAATAAAAGGAAAATGAGTGGCAAAAATAATATGTTTTGCCGTAATGATTCCTTTGTCGGTTAAAATGCGATTGCCTTCTACTTTCTCTGCCCTTGTGTGTTCAAAAACAGTAAGATTTCTAGAAATAGCCTCCAAAAACCTTAAGGGATGGAACTGCGCCTGATTAGAAAATTTCACTGCACCTGCTACTTCAAACGGCAGGGTGGTATTTTTAGTAAACATTGAAAGAATACCAAGCTTTTCTGCCGCTCGTACTTCCTTCTCAAGCACTGGAATATCTTGATGATTTGTTGAATACAAGTAAGCAGGCAGTTCTTCAAAAAAACAATCTCCGGCTTCTTTTGAAACTATATAACGATACTGGTCAATAGCCTGCTGGTTTGCCATTGCATATTGTTCTGCTTTCTTTTTGCCGAAGTTCTCCAATAGCTTATTATAAATTAAGTTATGCTGCGATGTTATCTTTGCGGTAGTATTTTTCGTCTGACCATGCCCGATTTCATCGGCTTCTATAATAATAGTCTTCACGTTACTCTGCTGCAAAAAATATCCCGTTAATATTCCGGCCAAGCCTCCACCTATTACCGCTGCTTCTGTTGAATAATTTCCCTGCAATGTACCGTAATCCGGCTGACTGGATGTTTTAATCCAAATTGATTCCATTTCATCTCACCTCTCAAATAGGTTATGCAAAAATAGAAATTATAAACGAAGCCTTAGTTAATTTAATTTTTAATAAGAGAGCATTATTTAACAGTTATTCCATTTGCAGTTTAAGCATCTGATATTATTACAGTGTTCCATTGATTATCTCTGCAAAAAAATATCCTTTGTTTTAAGTCCGTTCCGCTTAGCCTGAGTCCGCCATCCAATATCTCCCATAATCTTATAAAGAAAACGGGGAAAGTTCGGCGAAGCATAAATATCTTTTCCGCTTCGTTTTTCTGCTGCATTACTTGCAAGCTCTAACAATGCAGCAGATGCATTCTTGCGCGGACCCTTTCCCTTAGGAACATTACCAAGCCCTGCAAGCATGCCGCCTGCACCTATACCAATACCTTGACCCCATTTAAGGTTTGCTTTTTCGCACCATATTTTCAATATTTCAAGCGCGTGGCGATTCTGATGCCCTTCATAAAATCCGCAGTTTATAATTGCATATACAACCGCTTTGGATGAATTATATTTTAAATAATTTTCCAACTCAGTCAGATAATACAGAAAATGAGATGGAATGCTGTCTACATAAAGAGGAAATGAAATAACAATGATATCCTGTTCTGACAAAGACTGAAGTAAGAGAGAATCCGGTTTTTTGTTTACATTTAGCGAATACTGAACAATTGCATGATCCTGCATGTAATCCCGAAGCTCATCCAGCAGCATGCCTGATGCACTTTTATTTACTTTTGGGCTGCCGTTAATAAATAAAATATTCATTTAAATTCTACCTCCCAATATTTCAGCTTCTGTCTCAAAACATACATTCTTTATATTACAGTACAAATTGATAGAGTTGGCCTTTACCAAATCACGAGCAACACATTTTTCTCGTTCGCTGATTGCATTTCCGTAAAAATAAGCACTAAGTTTGAAATTATGATTATACCTAGCTCTATGATGAATCTCTCCATTTTTAGTTATAAAGTACGGATGTATGTAAGATATGCTTCTGTCCAGTACATTTTTTACAAAAGGACTAAACCCTCCGTAAACGCATCGGCTTATCAGGATAAGCTCATCACATTTTGATAAAATTTCACCCATATTCCCGTATTGATCACGAATAATACATTGGGCAGGGGTTTTAATCCAGCATCCAAAGCATCCTATACACGGATGAATAGATCCGCCCTTTGATATGATACGTACATCCTCCCCATGAGGCAAAATTTTCTGTACTTGCTCAGGGGATAAATCATTAATAATCAGTCTCATTTTCTTTTCCTTTCTACATAATCATCACAAATTAGTAATTTAATTCAATGAGAAATTAATATGAAGACAACCTTCTTTATAGCAATGTTTACAGCGTCAACAACATTATAGTACATAATGTTTACTTTGTCAACATTATGTGTTACACTATTTATGTAAAATTTTCTTTTATGAAAGGATGATCTAAATAGTGGCAAATCAAAACTACCATCATGAAAATCTTAAGTCAGAACTTATACGAAATGGACTGCTGATTCTTGATAAAGAAGGATACGAAAACTTTTCTCTGCGCAAGGTAGCTAAATCCTGCAATGTCAGTCAGACCGCCCCCTATCGGCATTTTAAAAACAAGGATGAATTAATTGCAGCTATTATGGAAGAAGCCATGCGGTCATTCTATGACAGTCTTAATGAAGCTGCATTAAAGTATCCGGATGATCCCTCCAAGCAGCTTAAAGAAATGGGCATTGCCTACATACATTTTTTTTCGGAGAATCCGGAATATCTGCATCTGCTTTTTTCAAGCAACATATTTAGCAAAATTAAATTAACTTGCGACAAAAGTGAAAGCTCAGATAGTTGTAGCAATGGACATTACAAAAACAGAGATCCTTTTGCGGTTTTTTATAGAGCTGTTGAAAATTATGCCGCCTCTGCAAATAACTGTATGGAAAGGGATGAGCTTTTATTGTACTGCTGGGGATTGGTACACGGAATTTCCGTACTATCCGCCAATAAAGAAAACTCCCCGTTTAATGCCAATTTTTTAGATTTAGCGGAAAAAATCATTTTTAATGAAAAGTTTCTTAAATAGAAACCTGCATCTCAATAAAAAAAGGCCGGGAATCCGGCCGATCATTTATTTAGTCCTGCTGCATCAGATTATATATTCTTTCTACAAATACCGCAGTTTCTGCTCTTGTTGCCTTTCCCTGAGGATTTATCATATTGCTACTTCCTTTTACTAACCCCATGGAAATTAGTTCTGCTATAGCCTCTCTTGCATAGTCAGAAATATTATGATTATCAGTAAATGTCTCAAGAACTGCTGTATTGTCACTTCCTGATGATTTAATAATATTCTGAGCTACTAAAATTCTATGTGTAAGAACAAATAAGTCCTGTCTTGATATTTCTCCTTCAGGATTAAAATTGTTTCCTCCTGTGCCGTTGGCATATCCATAGGACTTAGCAACTGCAAGTGCATTGTAGTAATACATACTTTCATCTACATCGTCAAAGTTTTTCGATGATTTCTGTTCTTCCAATCCAAGAATTCTTATTACTATAAGCATATAATCAGCTCTTTTAATATTGTTCGAAGGTGAAAATTCATGTTCACCAGTACCTTTCATGATGTTGTTTTTAGATAAAAATTTTATGGAAGTTTCAGCCCAGCTGTAATTATCTACATCTTTAAAATCAGATTTTTCAGTTTCTGTTTCCTTAGGGGCTTCTTCTTTAGTGTCATCCTTAGTTTCACTATGTTCTTCATCCTCTGGTTTATCTGAATCATCATCTTTGTCGTGATCTGAACCGCCTCCGGAACTTTCACCTTTTATTTTTATTACTCCGTCAACAGTATTAAGAGTGATTTCTTCCATATCATCTGTACTGGCAAATGCATCACTTATCTTAACAATAGTTTCACCGAGATCAGCATTTTCTTTAACTCTAAATTTAACAGATAAAAGTGTGACAGAATCCGTTTCATCCATCCCCACTGCACTTACTGCGGAGTATTTCAAGTAAGATTTATCTTCTAAAACATTTTTAGCAGACTGAAAACCGCTCAATCCGTTTACTATGTCATCTTCTTCTGTTTCCAGCTTACTGTTGTCGTACTCCATTGTAAGCTGGAGGCCTGCAAGTGACTGCACATTATCAATATTAACATCAACTGTTACTGTACTTCCACGTTTAACACTTCCGCCAGTAAGTGTTATTGTTTTACTTTCCGCTCCAAAAGCAGACACACTATTAAGCATAAGCAACATAACTACAAGTAAAATGCTATATATTGATTTTTTCCCTAAATAATTCATATATTTTCTCCTTAACACATAATTTATTGCCCTACGGAAAATCTTAAAATTCCTTCTACATCAAGTATGCTTATATCTCCGGAATCATTAAAATCAGCCGTAGCTTTTCCCTGACTGTCAAGCTCAACTATTTCTACCAAGTATTGCAACAAGTGCAAGGCATCTTTACAATTAACCACTCCATCCTGTGTAACATCTCCACGAGTGTATTCTAAATTCTGAAGTTCCTTAATTAATTCTTTCAGCTCCTGATTATTAACAAATGAATTGTAGGAAAACATAGAGTATCCATTTACATTTGACGTATTTCTATTTAAATCAACCTGTTCTCGAATTTCCGATACTCCATACCATGGATCGGAGATATCATCACTGCCTGCCTTGTATGCGGCTTGTCCTATATAAAGCTCAACATTTGTACTCTCAGATGCTTCAGACCACCAATTCACCAATACCTTGTAGTCAGCTGCCGCATGACCTATATTCCAATATATTTGTGGAAGTATGTAGTCTACATATTCCTCTTTAACCCATTTTCTAGTATCTGCATATGAATCATAATATGTCTGGTTTCCGTTTGTTTCACTCCCCAACAAATTAGATGATTCATTTGCCCAAATACCGCCAGGACTCACTCCAAATTCTATATCCGGATTTTTGTCTTCTATTAAGTCATTTATACCACTTATCAGCAAATCATTGTTATTTCTGCGCCAGTCGCCAATGCTTGAAAATTCCTGCCCATATTTTTGAAATGCATCTGTATCATCGAAGTCCTCACCTGGGTAAAAATAATCATCAAGGTGTATACCATCAACATCATAATTGGTGATTATTTCATCAATTCCATCAAGTATGAGCTGTCTGGCTTTTGGCTCACCTGGATTAAGATATATCTTGCCGTCTGTGTATGTAACTGTCAATTCCGGATATAGTACTGCAGGATTATTTGCAGAAAGCAAATCATTATCTGAAGAAGTTGCCGTTACCCTGTATGGGTTAATCCATGCATGAAGTTCCAACCCTCTTTTATGAGCCTCGTCTACAAAGAATGCCAGAGGATCAAAATCATTATCTGGACTTTGCCCCTGTGTTCCTGTTAAGTATTTTGACCACGGAAAAATTTCAGATTTATAAAACGCATCACAACTTGGCCTAACCTGTAAAAAGACTGCATTAAATCCCATTTCACTTATATTATCTAGCAAATCTATTGCTTCACTTTTTAAAACTTCGCAATCAGTTGTATAACCTGAGGACGGATAATCAATTGCAAAAACTGTTGAAACCCAAATTCCCCTGAACTCATTCTCTGCACCGTAAACAAAGCTAGGAAATAAACCGGCTAAAACAAAAAAAGCGACAACTATTGCAATACTTCTTTTTATTTTTATATTTAAGAAAGTCAACAATTCTTCCCAATGTTTTTCATGAGGTACGGCATATGCTATACCCCATGAAATAACAAATTACTCTATATCAGATTGCAGTATAACCATAACATCCTGTACGTTTACTTTTTCATCTCCAGTAATGTCAGCTGCTGCTATCTGCTGCTTATTTAAAACTGCTTTTTCAACTGTGTACTGTAAAATATGCAGAGCATCTTTCATATTAACGGCTCCATCTTCGCCATAAACATCTCCCGGGAGAATTACTCTATTTCTTCCGTTGTCCCCTGTCATAGCTGCTCCTGCCTTTGTTCCGTTACTTGCAGTAACTTCAACCTTAATCAGCTTGCCAGCATATTCTTCCTTCACTTCTAATTCTGATGACACCTCATTTTCTATAGCTGTAAAGTTTTCTCCATCTTCGGAAATAAGCCATCTAAATGAAGTTCCTGATTCAGGCAGTGATTGTGGATCAATATAAGTATAGCTTGCCTTAAGAATGAGACCAGCTACAGCTTCACCGTCAAATGTCACATTTGAAACAGAAGGAGCTTCTATTGGGCGAATCACAGTAATACTTCCGTCTTGAGTATGAGTGTCAATATCTTCTTTGTTTGTATCGAATGCCTCGGCACTGATAACAGTAACCGGGATTTGAGTATCATTTTCTACATTAGAATCAACTGTAAAGATTATTGAAGCGCCTTCCAAGTAGTCTTTATTTATACCCTCTGCATTTAATACAGCAAAGTTGATTTCTCCAGGTACATCTGTATTAACAGCATTGACTTGGAAGTCTTCACTAAATTCTATACTCTTGTACGTTAGCTTTTGTGAGTCATAACCGATTTTAATTTTTAATCCGCCCACATCTTTCATATTGCTAAGTTCAAGCTTAACCTCAGCATCTTCTCCTGCTTGAGCACTTGTATCCTTAATAGATGTTTCAATTGTGTTATCTGCCACTTTTTCTACGATAAATGAATCAACTATCTCTCCACCAGGTCTTACAGCATTTATTGTCATTTCTTCATCAGTTGCATTTGCAGTGAGATAAATAGGTTTTTGTTCATCATTGAAAACTTCAAAATGCTCATCCGGAAATGCTTCGTAATATTTTTCACCCGTTGAACCGGCTATTACATACACTGTTCCTCT
The DNA here is from genome assembly GCA_018436705.1 of Sedimentibacter sp. Lineage (GTDB taxonomy): Bacteria > Bacillota > Clostridia > Tissierellales > Sedimentibacteraceae > Sedimentibacter. The sequence continues at coordinate 30,638 of JAHDLA010000004.1, read as the reverse complement.
TGGATCTTCTTCTCCGCCCTTCAATTTGGCAGTTCTCGCATATGCATGGTCATGGCCTGAGAACACAAAATCCATACCTATTTCTTCCATCACTTTCGGAAGCACTTCTTTGAACAGTCCGTTGCCTCCCTGTGGATTTGAAAAATATACAGGCTGGTGTGTAGCTAAAATCTTCCATGTTTTGTCCGATTTTTTTGCATCCTCTTTAAGCCAGTTCAGCTGTGCATCTAAAAGGTCACTATCCGATGTAAAACTGATGACAGCAACATATGCATTACCGTATTCTACTGAATAGCACGAACCAAGTGCTTCCTCAGGACCATTTAAAGGAGTGTTATAGTATTTTTCAGCTATATGTCCATCTTCATCTCCCATGTATTCGTGGTTTCCTAATACTTTTATCATATCCACATCGAAAGAATCATTATATCCGCTGATTACACTTGAAATTGCATCAAGCTGGTTAAATTTGCTTGCTTCGTCTACAATATCTCCTACATGCAGAGAAAAATCATAATTTATTGAATCATTTTCTATTGCACTGATAATTGATTCTAAATTTGTTGTGTTTGCTGTTTGTGTATCCCCTAAAACAAAGAAGTTTGTTTCTTCCTGTCGCTCTGAAGGAGTGCTGAACTCTTTTGTTTCAGACCAATTTAAACCATCGCCTATTCTAAAGATATAATTAGTTTCAGGCATTAAATTCTCAGCAACAGCACTGCTTAACCTAACCAGACCATTACTGTTTACATCAGAGTATCCCGTAAAGCTTTCGTCACTATATTTACCGGTTACATTTGAAAATGCACTTTCTCCATGAGTATCATATTCTGATTTTACGGCAATCTGCATTACAGCTGCATCCTCTGAAGTTAATGGGTTTGACATCCATGTAATATTTTTGCTTGTTGCGGAATTTACAACTGCATTGGTCAAGATATTACTTGGTATTTTATCTTTAAGAGGATTTAAAGATTGAGTATTTATGCTAAATGATATAACCCCGTCTTTTTCAGCATAAATGCTGAATTTTTTAACAGTATCAGTCATTGCCGTACCTCTGGCAATTCCTTCGGCGTCTGTTATGCCCAGTTCTGTTTCGGCACCATCAACAACAACTTTTACTGAAACTCCCTCTGCAGGATTTCCATCTATGTCTCTTACAATAACCAAACCCTCAGCTCCTACAAGCCTGTTTACTATATCCAGTACATATCCTGATAATATTTCTGCTTCCGCAGGCATAATACAGAATGATGATGCATATTTTGAACCTTTGTCAGAATTATATTCTATATCTGAACTTTCAACATTGTATTTTATTGTTTCTCCTTCGATAGTATTGGCAGGCACATCAATGTTGACAGAAGCTAATACAGAAGAATTCCCACTGTTTGTTATATTTAAATCCAATGTACCTTTTTTTGCATTATAATCATATGTACTTCCTTCTGAATTGCTTCCAAAATCTACGCTGCTTATTGGGAAATCCTTGCTTATTTTAAGCTGCGTTGTAACAGAATTAATGTCAGAAGTATCATTAGTCACAATATTTAGTTTGTAAGTTTTTCCCAAAACAGCATTTGCGTCTACTGACTGTAGGTCAACAGTTGTTCCAGCTCCAGTATTAACTGTAAAGTATGCTGTTTTTGATGTTTCATTACCAAAATTATCCTGAACGACAACATCTACTCTGTGAATTCCGTCTGGCAATTCTAGCCCTGAAAGTCCAACAGTATTTTGTCCCTTGTTTAACGCATAGAGTCCTTCAGCGTTAGTGTAGTTTTTTCCGTCCACATACACGTGAATTCTGTCGTAATTCATCCCTGTTGCATACTTGTCAGACATATCATCTGCAAAACTCGTGCTGATGGAAACAGTATTGTTGCTATATGTCTTTCCGTCAACATTTATATCATTAATAATAGGGTGATACATATCATCAACACTTGCACCATATACGACTCTAACATTATCTACATAAACTTCTCCCTTTGACATAGGGCCGGAGATTCCTGACTTTAAGGACATCATTCTTATTAGCTGATTTGGATAGGTCTTAAACGGTCCTTGATAGTCATCAGGAATTGGAGCCTCTACATATTTCCATCCAGTCCAGTTTATACCTGTTTCTATGTCAGTAAAATTGATTGGCTTGTACTGTCCGTTTTTATCATAAACATACATTCTCAACCAATATCCCTGTGCTTCTTCAGTTGCATATACCCATGCACCCATAGCTTTTGGTGCTCCTGGAATATCTTTGCTTTCACCAGGTCCGGCATAAATTCCTAGAGTAGTTCCTGTCTGAGCTCCGGTTAAATCATAATTTATTTTAAGAGATTGATCACCAAAACGTACCGGTTCTCCGCTTGCATAATCCACTGATTCTATTGATACTATTTCTCCTCGTCCGGCACTTCCCGGCTTCCATTCTCCGACACCGTCTTCAAAATCGTATAATACTACAGGAAGCTGTCCGACTTTTGCATCTATAGATGCAGTCAAATCAGTATCCTTGTATCTTGCGGTTATAATCCCTGAAACACTTCCACTTGCCGATGTGTGGAAAATGTTGTCTGAACCCATTGTTCCCATACCGTCAGGGATATCCCAGGATATATCTCCTTCTTTTAGGATTACATCTCTTTCATTGTATGTAGCTTTAAACCCAAGATTGCTGTACGAATCAAACTCAAGGCTTATTTCACCCTGAACAAAAAATATTTCATCCGGATCACGAATTTCCAAGTACGTGGACCCTACAATATCATCTCCCAAAAGAATGCGAACCTGAACCTGCCCTTGTTTGCCGTTGGACACGAATTCACCTGTTGCAGAATCTATTGTACCGAAGCTGTCATCTGACAACGCCCACCTTAAAGCCGAAGGAGATGTAGTCTGTGCAGAAACCACTGCACTTCCGGTAATGGCAGAAGCCGTTGATACATTTGAAAATTCAGGCAGTTCAGCCGAAGCTCCGGAGGCATCCATTCCTTTTGCAGTAAATTCTATAACAGAATTAGGAGTATATGTTTTATCAAACGGTTCAATTACAGCCGAAGCAAATACGCCGTCTGAAACAGTATCTGATAATACTAGAAATGAATTTGCAACAGGTCTTTCGGTTCCATCAGAGGGACTGTTTTTGCATTCAAGATTGTCCGTTCCCTGCTCCCTTGAAAGATATGTTGACGATCCTCCACCATCTAGATTCAAAGCAGAAACGCATCCAAGATCTTTCATAAGCTGTCCTATTTCATACATGGTTAATCCTGCTGAATAAGGCTCCTGCCTTCCGTCAGATACCATAAAAACAACCGTACCATCTTCTTTTATACCTACAGCCGTCCTTGGCTGTCTTGTAGTGAAATATGTATCTCCGCTTGATGAATAGTCAACTGCTTGTCCATTTTTAACAATTATGGTATTGCCTCCCAATGCTTCCTTTAATTCTGTTCTAACGGAAGTATATGTATTATAATCGCCCAATACAGCAGTGCCGTCTTTTTTTATTCCAAAAAATTTCCAATCTGAAGGCAGCGATTTAATCTCTTTTCCATCCTTTACAAAGCAGCCTAATGGGACACCTGTAGCCATGTTATAAAAATCCGCATTTACAGCCGCAACAACTTTTTTACCGTTTACCTCGGCATATTCAGCCTGTTCTCTTACAGTTGTCATCCCATATTCTGTTCCATCCTTATATGATCCTGCAACAACAGATGTGTTAGGACTTCCTTCTAAATCAACCTCAACTATAAAATTTTCTATTCTTTTTCCCTCTTGATTAACAAATGTTACTCTTCGCTCCTGCACTCCTGGCGCTATAGCTTTACTGCTGTCATTAACCAACTTTGAAATAATTGATGAAGAGAAGTCAAGACTTCCGAGAGCATATGCAGGGATAAAGAATCCCGACAACTGCTGCAGCATCATTAGAAGTGCTAATACCAGTGCAGTCTTGCTGCTTTTTCTGAATAAATTCATTTAACTATGTAGCCTCCAATAATTTTTTACGCTATTTCTTTTTATCTATTCAACTCCTTTCTTCCTATATTATTTTTTTGAAATAGCATTTAGATGTTCATATATAGGATTACTTTGAACCGTACCATATGAAACAAGATTAGGATATGCCACAAAGATATATGACTCATAAATTGTTGGTAAAATATATGAAATTTATTTACATCATTATTTTAATCTATAAACATTAATAATATTTGGAATTTTGCTATATTTTATAGTAAAAAAAAAATTATAGTTGCATTTGTTTAGCACAAATTATATTATAATACTATCTTTATAAAAAAGGGGATAATAATGATAATTAGAAAGTATGTTGCTAATGACGTTGACAGCATGATGGACGTATGGAAAAAATCAAGTAAAATCGCTCATTCTTTTTTGCCTGAAGAACATTTTATAAATGAAGAAAAAGAAATACGAAATGTATTTCTACCTGTTTCTGATACGCGGGTAGCAGAAATAAATGGTAAAATAGTGGGCTTCATATCAATGGTTGATAATTCAATTGGAGGTCTATTCATCGATCCCGCTCATCAGAGGAAAGGAATAGGAACCGCTTTAGTAAATATATTCCGAGATAAATTTGATACCTTAGAAGTTGAAGTATTTGAAAAAAACATGCAGGGCCGAAAATTTTATAAAAAAACAGGTTTTGTAATTAAGGATACTTCCATAGAAGAAAGCACAAAAGAAGTGAGCTTGAACCTCTTTCTTAAAACTAGGCTTTAAAATAAAATACCGCCTTGTTGCAAGTTTAAAGCAAGGCGGTTTAATTTAAAATAGTTACTTATTATGATAGCAATTTGAAATAACTCGTATGAGATCGCTGAAAACACCGTATGCAGTCTGTTCGATTTCAGGATCGTGCTCAACAACGGATATGGTTCCCATTAAATCTGTTGTAATGCTCACAACAGATGTGGTACCGCTTATGCTTGCGTATAACGTACCTTTGGGCACTTCCCGAGGAGCAACACTAGCTGCAATTTTACCTTCTGTATTTTTACCAGAGCAAACAAGTTTTATTGTATTGCCTCTTTTCTCTGCCTCTTTTATTTTTTCAACAGTAATTGTTTCAATGCCTTCTCGCTCAACATCTAAAGGGGTAATATTCGCATCCATTAAAACATTTAATAATGCCGCTGTTTTTGCTGCAGCGTCCCACCCTTCAATATCCATGGAAGGATCAGCCTCTACAAAGCCACGCTTTTTCCCTTCCATTATAACATCATCATAATTTTTTCCTTTAGATAATTCTTCTAAAACAAAATTCGTTGTGGAATTTAAAATTCCTCGAACCTCTGTTACCTTGCAAAGTTTAAGTGTTTCATCCACAAGATTGAAAACAGGTGTTCCGTCCATTACTGCCGTTTCAAAATAAAACTTTACACCATATTCTAAAGCCTTTTCTTTGAGGTTTTTATATGCCCATGCAATAGGTCCCTTATTTGCACTTATTGCATGCTTTTTTCTTTCTATAGCTGATGCAATATGCTCTATCGCAGGTTGTCCAGAAAAAATTTTAAGAGGGGTAAGTTCCACAAGAACGTCATAATCTGCGTTTTTCGCTATTTCCATAGAATTCATTACTGAGCAATCTGGATTCTCTTTATTGAATCTGCCAAGTTCACTCATATCCTTTAAAGCTCTTTTTAAATGAATACCGTTGCTATTTAGCAATGAACCTCTGCTTCCTGTAGATATGGCTGCAACTTTTATATTAAATCCATATCTTTCAAATATTTCTTCATGTTTTTCTAAAAGCAGCCTTGCAAATGCCTGCCCTACGTTGCCAAAGCCAAGGATCGCAAGACTAATATCACATTTTCCCATATTTTTCTCCTTAACATAAATACAATATATAGTTACGTTTTCATATCATTTTACCACCTGATCGCATACTGTTCAATATATACAACTATTAAAAAAGCAGAAAGTTGTTCTGCTTTTTTAATAATTTATTAATTTAATAGTATTACATAATTTCAAATCCAAACACATTCAAAGACTTTAAAATTCCGAACAAGCTACTGAGCTTTATATGAACATTCTCTCCGTTTTGTTTAAGACTTTTTGATATATACACATTCATAGAATCTATTTTATATAATTCATACCCTATTTTTTCTTTCGGTTCACCTAACCGTACGCTTGGCAAAGCTACAGATGCTCACGTGCAACACCTCTTGATTTTTTCAATTGTAGCAGTACCGCCTTTTTCTAGAATATAATCCCTGGCCTTATTATCAATAATCACCATAGCCAAAACGCAACTCCTAAAATAAATTTAACTTATTTATACCCTAGGAGAATTTATTTAATCTCTATAGCACTATAAATTTTCATAAAAACTAATTATCATTTTTTATTTAGTATATCCATAAACTGCTCACCTGTAATTGTTTCTTTCTGATATAAAAATTCTGCCAGTTCATGAAGCTTTTGTTCATTTTCTTTAAGAACTTTCATAGCTTTGAGATGAGCCTCTTTAATAATTAACAGCACTGCTTTGTCTACTTCCTTGGCTGTTTCCGGTGAACATGTCACCTGTGAATTGCCTCCCAAATAATTACCTCTTCCTGTCTCCATAGCCATCATATCAAATTCATCTGTCATGCCATATCTTGTAACCATTGCGCGGGCTATTTTAGTGGCTTGTTCAATATCGTTGGAAGCTCCTGTTGTGCATTCTCCGAAAACAAGTTCCTCTGCAGCTCTTCCAGCACAGAACATTGCAATTTTATTAATTGTCTCTGATCTGTTAATCAAAGTTTTGTCCCTTTCTTCAATCTGCATAGTATACCCAAGAGAACCTGAAGTGCGTGGTATTATAGTAATCTTGTGCACAGGAGCACTGTCAATTTGTACTGCTGCAAGCAATGCATGTCCGATTTCATGATATGATACAATCTTTTTTTCCTCTGGGCTTAAAATTTGATTTTTCTTCTGCTCTCCTGCTAATACAACTTCAACAGATTCTTCAAGATCCGACTGACTGACAAAATTTCTTCCCATTCTGACTGCGCGAAGTGCTCCTTCGTTAACAATATTGGCAAGCTGAGCTCCTGATGCACCGGCCGTTGCTTTAGCAATTAGACTATAATCAATGTCCGGCTCCATTTTGCATTTTTTAGCATGAACTTTTAGTATTGCAACACGTCCCTGTACATCAGGCAGCTCCACACGAACATGCCTGTCAAAGCGTCCAGGTCTTAAAAGTGCAGGATCCAGGATTTCTGGTCTGTTTGTTGCTGCCAAAACCACAACTCCTTTATTTTCTTCAAATCCGTCCATTTCTGTAAGCAGTTGATTTAATGTTTGTTCACGTTCTTCATTGCTGCCGGTACCAATTCCACGAGCCTTGCCCACCGTATCAATTTCATCTATAAATATGATACAAGGTGCTTTTTTTGATGCCTTATCAAATAAATCTCGAACCCTTTTTGCTCCTCTTCCCACATACATCTCAACAAATTCAGAGCCTGAAACAGGAATAAACGGAACATTTGCTTCACCGGCAACTGCTTTTCCAAGCAGCGTCTTGCCAGTTCCAGGAGGTCCAACCAATAGTATTCCCTTAGGACATACTGCTCCTATTTCATTATATTTTTCCGTATAGGAAAGATAGTCAACAATTTCAATCAGGGATTCTTTAGCTTCCTCCTGCCCCGCCACATCACAAAAAGTTGTTTTATTTCTTGAATCTTTATCTTTTACTTTATCATCATCCTTTGTTTCGCCCGCACAACCTTCATTCCCATTTAATTTCTCTTTAAGCTTTATCCCGTAATATGTAACAAATATAATAGGAATCACAAGAGTGATCAGTAAAACAAGAAAAAAGTCAGACTTATTCAATTCTACAACACCTATTTCAATGTTTTTTTCCATTAAGCTGCCTATAAGCTCATTGGCATCACTGTAATGTGTTTTATAATGCTTTATATTACCGTTTGAATCTTTTACAGTATACAAAATGTTATCTTTCAATATTTCCACAACGCTAACTTCACCTGCATCAATATGCCTCTCAAACTCTTCTTGCGTAGACGTATTAATAACCGGCTTTGCTAAAACCGGAAGAAGCATCCAATTTATGTACATAACAATAAAAACTGAAGCAATGTAATAAAAAATAATAAATTCTAATTTATCATTTTTGTTTTTTTCACTCATAATTAGCTCCTGCTACAACTAAATTAATTTTTTATATAAAACAAAAAGGACCTTACAAATACATTAGGATCGATCCTTCCTTCGATGAAATCTTTATGTATATTATGAAGACAGAAATAAAATTTCTGCCTGTTTAATGCTGTTTAATTCTTTTTTTAATACATAAAATTACTATCATTTGATGATTGTATACAGCCATCAATGATTTGTCAAGTTATTTAATTAACACTTTTTGCTTTTTTATTTACTTAATTAACTTTTATAATTTAAGAAATAAAAAATATAAAATCATAACCGCCGCATAAACATTGGTTATGATTTTTTGGTTTTAAGCTATATAAGTGGCAGCCAATAACATGCTGCTAGCGGAAGATTAGGATCAGTAGAAATAGCTGCAGTATTATAGCCTACAGTAATACTTTCAGGATCTGTAGCTGATGCCCAAGAACCAGAAAAGTTAGGATTAGCAACAGTATTATTTGAATCGTATATATCAGTTGTACCTGTATAACCAAAATCAATACCAACTATTCCCTTACCTGCTGTATTTTGTACGCTGTTTCCTGAGATATCAATAAATCTGAATATGCTTAAATCTGGATTAGCTAAAAGAACAGGCACATTTCCTTCTGATATTGTTGTATTATTAATAATAAACAATTGAAAGTCATTACCGACAAATTCTTCTATATCAAGTAAGTGGCGTAAAGTATATGAAGATGCAACTTGCTCATTATTGCTTACAACCAATTGCCCAAGTAAAGGACCGCTCAAATTAGTAACAACCGTAAAATAGCACCTCGTGTTGCCTGATTCAGCCGAAAATGTATTGCTGTCAATAATACTGGTACCATTGTTAGCAGTAATAGCAATACATCTATAACTATTATTTAGATCTGCTAACGGTGCATAACCAAATGAACAATTTGTTATTTGAAATTCTGCAGCATTGGTTGTAATACCAAATTCGCAAGGTAAAATTTCACAACTATCTATATAAATTTCATTAAGTGTTAAACCACTAATACTAACTACTGCTTCAGTAGTTACTGTTGATGGATAATCTTGAACCAATGTTAAATCTTGCAAAACAACGTTAGATGAAGTAATATTGATCATAGTAGTTCCGCCTGCAGCAGCTGTTTTTTCTATTGTAGTGATTCCCGCACCAAGACCTTGAATTGTAATTGGTTTATTTACATTTATTGTAGCTGTAATCGTATAGGCAGAGTCTACTAATAACAAACGATCACCGGCATTGGCAGCATCTATTGCAGTTTGAATATCGTCATAAGGAGCTGCTTCTCCAGAACCAACGTTATGACTGACTCCTGTATATAGAGGTATAGCTCTCACAACGGGCGCTGTGGGCTGCTCTGTCTTATAGTATAAATTACCGTTTGTTAAATCAATATATACATCACCTATTCCACCTATTGCGCAGGTTGGTTCACCTATTCCTGTGATAAATTCTATTCCATTTGCTTGAGACCTAGAGCGACAGCATTTAAGTCTCCAATATGGATCTTGAAAATAATTAACTCCGCAAGAATTCATAAAATTCACCCCTATTCAGCAAAGTTTTATTTATTTCTGCTTCATTATATTAAATTAAGACGTTGTTGGTGATAAGGTCAAGCAAATATTACAATATTGCGGTATAATTTGCTATCATAACAAAATGGTTTTAGTATATGTGCCGGACACAAAAAAACCACGACATTTCTGTCGTGGTTTTGAAAATGGAGGCGGTGGGAGTCGAACCCACGTCCGAAAATATTTCCACAAGACTTTCTCCGAGTGCAGACGATACTTTTAAATTCGCCTCAGCTATTGCCTATCGTCAGGCCATAACATCGGCTATCTTCGATTATTCAACATCAGGTCGAAGAACCCCTGATGCAGTTCCCTGCTTCAAATGATGCCCCAACTCAGACTGCAGGTCGTCTGGGCGGGACAAGCAAGCAGCTTACGCTGCGAATGCTAAATTATTATTTTCTTTTGCGTTTATATTTTGTTGCCACTTTTTGCGTTGTTTGGCGACAACGACTCGCTTATCTTCCTTCTATACCCCCGTCGAAACCATTTACGCCCCCGAAATATTAGTAATCGTCGCGCCTTTGCATGCGACGTTCGGCATCTTTTTTGGCCATGTCCTGACGTTTATCATAGTTTTTCTTACCTTTTGCAACTGCCATTTCCATCTTAACAAGGCCGTTTTTAAGGTACAGACTTAACGGTATAAGTGAATATCCCTTTAATGTTATCAGCCCTATGAGCTTTCTTATTTCTCTTTTGTTTAAAAGCAGCTTTCTGGGTCTAAGAGGATCCACATTGTAAATGTTACCTTTTTCATAAGGACTTATATGCATGTTATAAACATAGGCTTCACCATCTTTTATGTTTACATAACTATCCTTTAAGTTAACTTTACCCTGTCTTATTGACTTAACTTCTGTTCCCACAAGAACAATTCCAGCTTCATACTTATCTTCTACAAAATATTCATGATATGCTTTTTTGTTGCTTGCAATTTTTTTTGTATTTGCAGCCATTTAATCACCTACCGTAGAGTGTAGGATGATTATAGCATTAAATTTTTAATCTGTCAAATGTCATATTTTTTATTAATTATACATATGTTATGTTTTTATGCATCTTTTAGTAAAAGATAGTGCCGGGATAGCCTTCCGACCATCCCTTAATATTATTATAACTCACAATCCTTAAATTATTATTAAATTCAGTTTCCTATTCCCGCAAGCTCATTTTCATCATATTCAAAATCATCTTCGCTAAATTCATCAATAAACGCAAAGTCAATTTCTGCTCTGGGAATGCTTACATTTTCAACTCTTATTTTTACATCGTCACCAATTTTATATGTTTTTCTACTTGCTTGGCCGAATAATTCTCTTCTTTCGTCATTAAAAATATAGAAGTCATCTGTCATGTTTGATATATGTACAAGACCTTCAACTGAATTTTCAAGTTCTACAAATAACCCAAAACTTGTTACTCCGGATACAGTTCCTTCATACTCATTTCCTATTTTGTCAGACATATACTCCGCTATCTTAATTTTATCTACATCTCTTTCAACTTCATCAGCAATTCTTTCCATTGTAGATGACTGCTCTGCAACAGCTGCTGTCCTATCAGTAAGTCTTTGATAATCCTGTTCTGTAAATTTGCCGTTCAGCTGCCCTTTTATAATACGATGTATCTGTAAATCAGGATATCTTCTTATAGGTGATGTAAAATGACAGTAGTATTGTGCTGCCAATCCAAAGTGCTGTGAGCTTTTCGATGAATATATAGCCTTCTTTAATGACCTAAGCATCATATTATTTATTAGATTTTCTTCTTTTTTCCCTTTAATTTTTGCGAGAAGCTGCTGCAACTCTTTCGGATGAATTTCGTTGTTCACTCCCTTAAGAGCATAGCCAAGATTATGAATAAGTGTGTTAAATTCAAACATTTTGGCCTCATCCGGTTCCTCATGTATCCTATACACAAAAGGCATATTCATCCAGTAATAATGCTCTGCCACAGTTTCATTGCATACCAGCATAAATTCTTCGATTACCTTATTAGATACACGCCTTTCATATTTAGTTACATCAACGGCCTTTCCTTTTTCATCTGTTATAATTTTTGTTTCCGGAAACTCAAAGTCTATTGCTCCTCTTGTTTCTCTTTTCTTTCTCAGTATAAGGCTTAATTCTTCCATTGTTTTAAGCATAGGGACTATTTCCTTATACTTAAGGCTAAGTTTTTCGTCATTGTTTTCCAGAATTTCTGATACGTCAGTATACGTCATTCGATAATGATTTTTTATTATGCTTTCATATATTTTATAATCAACTACGTTGCCCTTGCCGTTAATAGTCATATCAACAGAAAGAGCAAGCTTATCTTCATTGGGGTTCAAACTGCACACACCATTTGATAGTTCTTTTGGAAGCATTGGAATAACTCTGTCTACAAGATAGATGCTCGTTCCTCTTTTTAAGGCTTCTTTATCCATCTTTCGATCTTCCTTAACGTAGTGAGTTACATCCGCTATATGTACACCAAGTTTGTATTCATCATCGCTAATTTTAACTGCGTAAACACCATCATCCAAGTCTTTTGCATCTTCTCCGTCAATTGTAATAATGTTAAGCGTTCTTAAATCAGCTCTTCTTTGGTATTCCTGCTGGTGAATTCCTTCTTCTGATACCCTTACAGCTTCCTTTATAACATCTTCAGGGAATGTCTGTCTTACTTTTTTGTTTAAAAGCACAGCCTCTATATGTGTGTCAGTATCCTTTACATTCCCTATTATATCAACAATTTTTCCTTCAGGATTTTTTCTTTCATAAGGCCATTCCGTTATTTTTACATTTACTTTGTCATTGGTATTTGCTCCGTTAAACTCTTCTCTAGGTATAAAGATGTCGTATGCAATTCGCTTATCATCTGCAACCACAAAGCCGAAGTGTTTACTTTTTTGAAATGTTCCTATAACATAGCTGTTGGCCCTTTGTATAATTCTTATAACTTTTCCCTCAGGGCTTTTTACTTCATCGGTTATTTTCATAGGTCTTACTATGACTCTGTCCCCGTGCATCGCACCGTTCATGTCAGCTGGGGAAATAAATATGTCGTTTATATTGTCGTCATCCGGTCTTAGGAATGCAAATCCTTTTTGATTTCCATCCAGCGTTCCTATAATCAAGTTCATTTTTTCCGGCAGACCGTATCTGTGAGATCTGGTAAAAATCACTCTGCCTTCACTTTCTAATTCATTAAGTGTCTTTAACACTTCTTTTTTCATGCTGCTCTCAATTTTAAACACACGCATAAGCTCGCTCAATGTTAAAGGTTTGTAAGCTTCCTCTCTCATAAATTCCAAAATTTTCTCTTTAAAGTTCATCTACTGCTCTCCTTAAAACGGGCGGGTAATCCCGCCCGTACTATGCTATTTTCTATTTATGTTTACCGCTGCTTCCCATCTTATTCAACAAATCAATATCGTAAGAAATAATATTTGATTTTCTTTGTTCATATTGTATTTCAGCAAATTTAAGTATTCTTGAAACCAGCTCCGTAAATGAAATTCCCATTCCTTCCCACAGGTAAAATGCAATTGACCCGGGAATAGTATTAATCTCATTCACATATATATTGTTGCCGTCATATAAAAAATCTATTCTTGCATCTCCGCAGCAATCAATGGCTCTGAAAGCTTCTTTAGCATATTTTTTAATATTCTCCTCAATTTCCTTTTCAATATCTGCGGGAATTCTTCTTTTTGACTCCGATGCATCCTTCTTTTTATTAACATACTTATCTTCATATGTAAGAAATTCTTCCCATCCTACAGGTTCCTCACACAAGGAAGCTACAAGATCATTCTCAAATCCCATGACCGCACAGTTTATTTCTCTCACGTTTTCGACACATTTTTCCACTATTACCTTTCTATCGTATGACATGGCTACCTGAATTGAAAAAAGCAGCTCATCATAGTTCTTAGCTTTGCTTATGCCAACGCTTGAACCTAAGTTGGCCGGTTTTACTATCATGGGATATCCAATTTTCTCGCATTCAGTCAAAATATTTTCTTTGTTTTCCTCAAAGCTGCTTCTGTAAAACCACGTATAATCCACTACAGGAATATTGTTGCTTTCAAATACTTTTTTCATAATAACTTTATCCATTCCCACAGCAGAACTTAACACCGAACCGAATGCACACGGAACATCATTCATCTGAAATATTCCGTGAAGAGCTCCGTCCTCAACATTTGTTCCGTGAACGGCAGGAAACACAATATCAATTTCATATGTACTATATTTTTTTCCGAAAAGGCCCTGTTTTATGTCAGGATGAGGATAAAGAACTAATTTATTGTTCTTAAAACCCGGCAAAATTTCATAGGCATCATCAAATTTTTTTACCTTATAGTTGTTTATATTATGAAGGCTGTTTCCAACATACCACCTTCCATCCTTTTGAACGTATATTATCCTTGGTTCATAAAGTGTTTTATCTATGTTATCTAAAACCTGTAATCCTGTAATTATTGATACCTCATGCTCTACTGTCCTTCCTCCAATAATAATACCTACTGATTTTTTCATATATACCTCCATTTCTTAATGCTCATTGTATGTGTCCGGCAAATCATTTTCAAATAAAACAACATCGCCTGCCCTAGTTAATGTTTTCAGCACTTCAGTTGCTTCGCTCAATGAATTAACCACATACAAATCATCTTCATTGAACGCTTTTTTCTTCAGCCCTCTATGTATAGCTTCCGTTCTTTTTCTACCAATTAAAATGACGGCATCACATGTTATTGCAATATTTTCCCCGAATTTCTCATTTTCCTGTTCTTCTAATTCCCCCAGTTCAACCATTCCTGGTGTAACAATGATTTTTCTTCTTTCTGCAAATGAATCCAAAACATCTAATGCTGCTTTAGCTCCATCAGGATTTGAATTGAATGCATCATCAATAACAATTGCACCGGTTCCCGGGTCAATTAGCTGAAGCCTGTGCTCAACGCTTTCAATTTTATTTATTCCTCTCGCTATTTCATCAAGAGTGAGACCCAAAACCTTAGCTGCGGCTGCCCCTGCAAGAATATTCAAAATATTATGCTCTCCCAGCAGCTTTGTTTCACATTCTACCGTTCCCATATCCTTTATGCACAGCGTAAATCTAGAACCGTTGCTTCCTACCTTTATATCGGTTGCAAACAAGTCTGTATCATCGATATTTTTTATTCCGTAGCATATTTTTTCTTTAAATGTCTTATCAGCAAGCTTTTTCACATAGTCATTATCATAGTTAAATATTGCAACTCCGTCATCAGGAAGTCTTTCGATAAGCTCATACTTAGTCCTCATAATATTGTCTATTGATTTAAATGTCTCAAGATGGCACGGCCCTATTGATGTTAAAATTCCTATCTTAGGATTGGTTAAAGCAGCAACTTCATCGATATCACCTATTTTAGTGGCTCCTAGCTCTGCAATAAAAATCTCGTATTCATCAGTTAACTTGCTATTAATTATTTTGCTTATCCCCATGGGGGTATTGTAGCTTTCCGGAGTATTTAAAACTGAATACTTTTCTTTAAGTATCGATGCCGCAGCAAACTTTGTGCTTGTTTTTCCATAACTTCCGGTAATACCTATGGAAGTAATATTTTTCATTTCTTTAATTTTATCAGCAGCTTGATTATAGAATTTTTTATTTATATTTTTCTCTATAGGCCCAGCTATATAGTTAGCCCCCAATACATAATATGCGCTGAACAAGTATACTATTGCCAAAATTCCTGACCAAAGGGGAAAATATCTCACAATATTACCGGAAATAAAATATATAATTCCGATTAAAATTAAAAAATCAACCACCGTGAGGGATATGGCAATCAATATGAGCCTTTTTGCTCGATTTGTCATGACAAGAGGCTTTTTTGCTTCATCCTTCTTCCTAGTATTTATAATCAAAAATACTGAAGTAATAAGTGAGGCTGCCATTGCATAAGGATACAGGTTCTTTTCCTCTGCTCCTGTTGCAGCCAGCATAAAAAACAATGTATTAATAATCATTATTATTGAATAAATTCTATCATTCTTCGTAAATATTTTATTCTTATGTGCTGATATCCAATCTATGTACTTCTGGTTCTTATATCCCTCAATCTGAAGCATGTGCAAATTAAATTTCAATTTAATAAAACAAAGCATCAGCCAGCATGCCGAAAATAAAAAAATTAATGTCTGCATTTTTTCACTCCCATTATTTGAATTCGTCTTTTAAAAAAACGTTAATTACTGCCTTAAAACGGTCATAACAATCAATATATGAATAATGTCCTGCACCCTCAAAAACTACTAATCCGCTGTCAGTAATTCTGTCTTCCATCAATTTTCCCATATAAATCGGAGTGTCTTCATCATTTTCCCCCCATATAAGCAATGTAGGAGCATTTATTGAAGGAAGTACATTGATAAGATTGTCATTAATAACCTTAACCATGGTCTGCCTCATAATACCATGTGCCGATTTATAATCCTCGGATCCAAATCTTTTATAAAACTTTTCAGTCCTTTGCTCTTTTGAATCACCAGCAGAAAATATCATATATAACTTCTTTAATAATTTGAATGAATAAACTTTTACATAATAGTTTAGCTTCCTTCTCGGTATTATTCCTGCGCTGTCAATGAGTATTAATTTCTTTACTAAATCGTATTTCCCAGCTAGAATTATTGATATTCTT
This sequence comes from Sedimentibacter sp., assembly GCA_018436705.1. Lineage (GTDB taxonomy): Bacteria > Bacillota > Clostridia > Tissierellales > Sedimentibacteraceae > Sedimentibacter. The sequence goes on along the minus strand of JAHDLA010000004.1, from coordinate 14,143 downwards.
CCTCCGTGAGAATGTCCGAATAAAATAATTTCACTTAACTGAAGCTTATCAATAAATTTTTTTATGCATTCTGCATAATCGTAGGAATTCCATGGAACATCAGGAATACCACTTTCTCCAAACCCCGGCAGATCTAACGCAATTACTCTGCATTTATCCTTTAAAAAATTTGCAATAGGATTCATCGTCTGAATGCTCCCGCCCCATCCGTGAAGAAGCAAAACAGTTTTTCCGCTTCCTTCGTCTATATAGTTAATTTTTATGCCGTCAATATCAACATGCATTATCCGATAATCAATCCTTTCCATAAGTCTTTGCCGTACACAATACTAATACGCCTAGCTTATCCTTATTATTTGCATTACATTTATTTAAAATCATTACTACTATTATATGTCAGTTTATAAAAATCTGCAACAAAAAAAGACTTCTCAGAAAGAGAAGCCTTTCAATAAGTTTATTTAAAAAAGTTTAAAAGCACTCCGCCATATTGAGCAATCATAGGCCCGAATACGAGAGAAACAATTGTCATAAGCTTGATTAAAATATTGATTGAAGGTCCTGAAGTATCTTTGAACGGATCACCTACAGTATCTCCTACAACAGCTGCCTTATGAGCATCGCTTCCTTTTCCTCCGTGTGTGCCACCTTCGATGTATTTCTTAGCATTATCCCATGCTCCACCTGAGTTTGACATGAATATAGCCATAAGTACACCTGTTACCAAAGCACCTGCCTGTAAACCTCCAAGAGCTTCAGTTCCTAATAATAAGCCGACAACAATTGGAACCACTACTGCTAACAGACCAGGTATGATCATTTCTCTTAATGCTGCTGCTGTTGAAATATCAACACATCTTCTGTAATCAGGCTTATCTTTACCTTCCATTATTCCAGGTAATTCTTTAAACTGTCTTCTTACTTCTTCTATCATAGAGAATGCAGCTTTACCAACTGCGCTCATTGTAATTGCAGAGAACAGGAATGGAAGCATACCACCTATAAATAATCCTGCAATAACTGTAGGTTCTGTTAAACTTATAGACGTAAGGCCAACTGCCTGTGTATATGATGCAAACAATGCCAGAGCAGTAAGCGCCGCTGAACCTATAGCAAATCCTTTACCGATAGCAGCTGTTGTATTTCCTACTGAATCCAATTTATCTGTAATTTCTCTTACAGAGTGAGGCAATTCACACATTTCTGCAATACCGCCTGCATTGTCGGAAATAGGGCCGTAAGCATCTACAGCAACCGTCATTCCTGCTGTTGAAAGCATACCTATAGCAGCAAGTGCTATACCGTACAAACCTTTAACAGAGTCAATTCCGTCTGGTGTATAACCTGCTATTGTATAAGCACCTATGATACCAACTGCCAATACTATTATAGGGTATGCAGTTGATCTCATACCAACAGACAAACCGCTTATAATTGTAGTAGCAGCACCAGTTTCAGACTGCTCAGCGATTTCTTTAACATATTTATATTCATCTGAAGTATACGTTTCAGTAATCTTAGCTATAATTAATCCTACAGCTGATCCAAATACTATTGCCCAGAATGGAAGTCTGCTTCCCAGAATAGATTGGCTAAGGAAAAATGCAGATACCATAACTATTAATGAACTTACATATGTACCCATGTTTAAAGCTTTTTGTGGGTTTGAACCTTCTTTTGCTCTTACAAACATTGTACCAATTATTGAAGCAACTATTCCCACAGAAGCAATCATCAATGCGAAAAATACTCCTTTTTCGCCATCATACGCAATTACTCCCAATGTAATGGCAGATATTATAGATCCTACGTATGATTCAAATAAGTCAGCACCCATACCAGCAACGTCACCAACATTATCACCAACGTTATCCGCTATAACTGCAGGGTTCCTTGGGTCATCCTCAGGGATTCCTGATTCAACCTTACCAACAAGGTCTGCTCCAACATCGGCAGCTTTAGTATATATACCACCGCCAACACGTGCAAATAAAGCAACTGATGAAGCTCCAAGACTGAATCCTGTTATAACACTTGCGTCTTTAAATATAAGCCAAAATCCACCTAATCCAAACAGACCCAAGCCTACTACAACCATACCCATTACAGAACCACCTGAAAAAGCAACGTCCAATGCTTTATTCATTCCTGATTCCTTAGCTGCGTTTGCTGTTCTTACGTTTGCCTTAGTAGCAACAGTCATACCAAAGTATCCTGCCAGAACAGAAAATCCAGAACCGATAGCATATGCTAGTGCAGTTCCCCAGTTGATTGCCAAACCCAACACAATGAAAAGTATAATTGCAAAAATTCCAACTGACTTATATTCCCTTGCAAGGAACGCCATAGCACCTTCATGAATGTATGAAGATATTTCTTTCATTCTTTCATTGCCTGGATCTACCTTGTTTATGCTGGATGCTTTATAAAAAGCGAACAGCAAAGCCAAAACTCCTACTATAGGAGCTATTATTATAGTGCCCATTTAATTCTTTCCTCCGTTGTTAAATAGATTTAATTATTAAGCGAAAGGTTTGACCAAACGCTTAACCACATGAAAATATATCCTAACATAACATTAGAATATAATACAAAACTATTATTGCCAAATAATAACAAATTATTACTGAATAGCTACCAATAATAGTGAAGCAATCAAGAAAATAATCGCTGATACTGCAGTTGCTTTTTCAAGCTTTCCCTCGTAACTTCTTCCTTTATTTCTTCCCCAGATTGATTCTGCACCGCCTGCTATCTCTCCTGACATACCGGCTTGCTTACCAGATTGAAGCAAAATGCTTCCAATAAGAAATAAACTTGCAATTATCAAAAATATTCTTACAACTGTTTCCACTCTAACACCTCCTGTTACTGTATCTCTAGAATAACATTTGAATTATAACATTAATAAATTATTTAATCAACATTTTTTAGTTAAGAATTACAAAATAGTTCGTTTTATAGCAGGAATTAGAGCAAAACCCAAATTCCTGCATAAATTTTTAGATTAATTTATTTAATGCTATAAAATGCATCCATACCGCTGTACTGAGCAGCTTCACCTAAAATATCTTCTAGTCTGAGCAATTGATTGTATTTTGCAACGCGGTCTATTCTTGATGGAGCTCCGGTTTTTATTTGACCAGCATTCACCGCAATTACCAAATCAGAAATTGTAGTGTCATCTGTTTCTCCCGAACGGTGAGAAACTACTGCAGTGTAACCTGCCCTTTTAGCCATTTCTATGGCATCTAATGTTTCAGTTATTGTTCCTATTTGATTTAATTTTATTAGAATTGAATTTGTTACTTTTAATTCAATTCCCTTTTTTAGCCTTTCAGTGTTTGTTACGAATAAATCATCTCCTATAAGCTGAATCTTTGAGCCCAGTTTTTCCGTAAGCATCTTCCAGCCTTCCCAGTCCTCTTCGTTCATACCGTCTTCAATAGATATAATAGGATATTTGTTTACAAGATCTGAATAGAAATCCACAAGCTCTGACTGAGTGAATTTTCTTCCCTCGCCCTCTAATGTGTATATTTTTGTTTCAGGGTCAAACAATTCTGTAGCAGCTACATCAACTGCAAGCATTACATCTTTTCCAGGAACATATCCAGCTTTTTCAATAGCTTCAACAATTGTTGCCAAAGCTTCTTCATTAGATGAAAGATTTGGCGCAAACCCTCCTTCATCGCCCACTGATGTGCTTAATCCCTTTGATTTAAGTACACTCTTCAGGCTGTGGAACACCTCTGCTCCCATTCTAAGAGCTTCTTTAAAGCAGCAAGCTCCAACAGGCATAACCATAAATTCCTGAATATCAACGTTATTATCAGCATGCTGACCGCCATTTAAAATATTCATCATAGGAACCGGAAGAACTTTAGCATTTACTCCGCCCAAATATTGATATAGCGGCAGACCCAGTGTATCAGCTGCTGCTTTAGCTGCTGCAACAGAAACGCCCAGTATTGCATTTGCTCCCAGTTTTTCCTTATTTGCTGTTCCGTCAAGACTTATTAAAAGTTTGTCTATAACTACCTGCTCTGCAGCATCTCTTCCAATTAGCTCCGTAGCTATTATATTGTTTACATTATCTACGGCGTTTTGAACTCCCTTACCCAAGTATCTTTTTTTATCTCCGTCGCGAAGTTCAACAGCTTCAAAAGCGCCAGTTGATGCGCCTGAAGGTACTCCTGCCTTACCATATCCGCCGCTCTCAGTCCAAACTTCGACTTCGATTGTAGGGTTTCCTCTTGAATCCAATATCTCTCTTGCGTAAACATCTGAAATAATTGTCATTTTATCGTTGACCTCCATTTATTTTGTTTTATGTACTATTAAACTCTGACCCGTCATTTCTTGCGGTTTTTCTAACTCCATAAGCTCAAGCATTGTAGGAGCTATATCAGCCAGTATACCTTCTTTAAGTGTGAAGCATTTTCGATTTCTCACTACAATAAGCGGAACCCGATTTGTGGAATGAGCCGTTATTTTGGATAGATTTGCCGGATCAAGCATTTCTTCGCAGTTTCCGTGATCAGCAGTAATTATTGCCGTACCGTCTGACCTGATTATAAAGTTAACTATTTCACCGAGGCATTTATCAACTGCCTCAACAGCTTTTATTGCTGCTTCAACATCACCTGTATGACCCACCATATCAGGATTAGCAAAATTTATAATCATAACTTGGTACATATCCTTTTCCAATTCTTCCATTATTACATTTTTTAATTCAAACGCGCTCATTTCAGGCTTTAAATCATATGTTGGAACATCAGGTGAAGGAATTAGCGTCCTTACTTCATGTTTAAACGGTTCCTCAATCTCTCCGTTAAAGAAATAAGTTACATGGGCATATTTTTCAGTTTCTGCAGCCCTAAGCTGTTTATATCCTTTTGTACTTAAATATTCTCCAAGAGTATTTTTTACAAAATGAGGTTTAAAAGCAATATCAACATTTTCAATAGTTTTATCATACAAAGTCATACATACAAACTTCACATTGACTTTTTTTCTGTCAAAATTATCAAATTCTTTATCAACAAATGCTCTCGTAAGCTGTCTTGCCCTATCGGGCCTGAAATTGTAGAAAATTACGGCATCATTATCCTTTATTACAGTGGGTTCACCATTTTGATTTTTAATTATCAGAGGCTTGATAAACTCATCCGTAACACCGTTTATGTAAGACATCCTTATCGCGTCTAACGGATCTTTAAACTTTTCTCCTTCTCCATTAACTAGGGCATTGTACGCCAATTCAACTCTGTCCCACTGCCTGTTTCTGTCCATAGCGTAGTATCTTCCCATAATAGAAGCAATACGGCCTGTTTTTAAATTCTTTATTTTTTTCTCAAGTTCTTTTATGTAATTTGGGCTGCTCGTCGGGCTTACATCTCTTCCATCAGTTATGCAATGTATTGCAATATCATTGACATTATTTTTCTTTGCCAGCTCCATAAGACTGAACAAATGAGAAGTGTGGCTGTGAACACCACCATCTGACAGCAGTCCTATAAAATGAAGTGTTGAATTGTTTTTCTTCACATGTTCAAAAGCAGAAATAATAGCCTCATTGGAATTGATTCCGCCTTCCTCAATAGATTTTGTTATTCTTGTAAAATCCTGATAAACAATTCTACCAGCTCCAATGTTTAAATGACCTACTTCCGAATTTCCCATTTGACCCTTAGGAAGGCCTACATCATAACCGCTTGCAGATAAAGATGTATTTGGATATTTTCGCATAAGAACATCAAAATTAGGTGTTTTTGCTCTTTTTATCGCATTTCCTTCATAGTCTTTTCCCAGGCCCCAGCCATCAAGGATAATCAATGCTGTTACTTTGCTCATATATAACCTACCTTACTTAGCATAATTAATTATTTTTAGAAACTCATCTGCTTTTAAGCTCGCTCCACCTACTAATGCACCGTCAATATCAGATTCGCTTAATATTTCTTTAGCGTTGCTGCCCTTTACACTTCCGCCGTACTGTATTATTACATTGTCGGCTGACTCTTTACTATATATCTCTGAAATGCATTTTCTTATAAAAGAAGCCATGTCATTTGCCTGCTTGCTTGATGCAGTTCTCCCTGTCCCGATTGCCCATATAGGCTCATACGCTACAGTTATTTTCTCCGCATCAGAATCTTCTATATTATTAAAGGCCTTTGTAATCTGATTTCTGACTGTTTCCTTTTCAATGCCGCTGTCTCTTTGCTCAAGAGTTTCGCCTACACATAGTATAGGAATTATACCATACTCCAATGCAGACTTCAATTTCTTATTGACAGTTTCATCTGTTTCATTAAAATATTGTCTTCTTTCAGAATGACCTATAATAACATATTCAATTCCCATTTCTTTTAACATCAACGGTGATATTTCGCCTGTATATGCTCCATTATTCTCAAAATGCATATTTTGTGCGCCTATTTTGATATTTGAGTTTTTTAAAGCTTCCTTAACTGAATATAAAGATGTAAAAGTCGGACATATGAGCACATCCACATTATTGTCAAATTCTCCTGACAATGATTTCAAATTATCTGCAAGCATCAAACTTTGCTCAATGTCATTGTTCATTTTCCAATTTCCGGCTATCAATGTTTTTCTCATACTATTCCTCCTATTTATCGTCAACCGCATCTATTCCGGGAAGCACTTTTCCTTCTAAAAATTCTAGGGATGCTCCGCCCCCGGTAGATATATGAGTTATTTTATCGGCGAGGCCTGCTTTTTCAACAGCTGCAGCGCTATCTCCTCCCCCTATAATGGAAATCACCTCTTTGTTTTCGGCAATACATTCAGCTATTGAGTTTGTTCCCTTTGCAAAGTTTTCCATTTCAAACACTCCAAGAGGGCCATTCCAAATAACAGTTCCTGATGTGCGTATAACATCACTGAATGATGCAACGGTTTTTTCTCCTATGTCTAATCCCATATAATCATCAGGTATTTTATCTGAATCAACTGTTACAAAGTCTGCATCATTTTTAAATTCCTTAGCAGCTACTGTATCTACAGGAAGCAATAGCTTTACATTCTTATTGCTTGCTTTTTCCATTAATTCCTTAGCAAGACTTACTTTTTCTTCTTCAAGCAAAGAATTTCCGATTGAATGTCCACTTGCTTTCAAAAATGTATATGCCATTCCACCGCCTATCAAAATATTATCAGCAATATTCAGCAGGTTTTCTATTACAGCAATTTTATCTGATACCTTTGCTCCTCCAAGTATAGCTGTAAGAGGCCTTTTCGGATTCTCAAGAGCATTTCCCATTATCTCTATTTCCTTTTCTACAAGAAATCCTACGGCAGAAGGAAGATACCTGCATACTCCAGCATTTGACGCATGTGCCCTATGAGCAGTTCCAAATGCATCATTAACAAATAAATCAGCCATTGAAGCTAGGTCTTTAGAAAACTCTTCACCATTCTTCTCTTCTTCTTTCCTATATCTAGTGTTTTGAAGAAGCATAACTTCACCTGCCTTTAGCAGAGAAGCTCTATTTTTAACATTATCATCAACTACCACATCGCAGTTTTCAAATATTACTTTTCTGTCCAACAATATTCTCAGTCTCTCAGCCACAGGCAACAACGAATACTTCTCATTTGCTTCTCCTTTGGGTCTTCCCAAATGAGACATGATAATCAGCGAAGCGCCTTTATCCAAAAGGTAGTTCAAAGTAGGAAGTGAGCTTTTTATTCTTATGTCATCAGTTATATTTCTGTTTTCATCCAAGGGAACATTGAAATCACATCTTACTAAAACTCTCTTGTTCTTAACATCAATATCTCTTAAAGTTTTTTTGTTCATACAATCCTCCATAACAATAGCTGAACCTCAGAAGAACATAAGCAATATTAATTTCGCTGTTGTTCACTCTCGTTCAGCTATAGTTTAATTATTTCATTGATCCCCAGTACTTAGCAAGTCTTACTAATTGGGCAGTAAACGACATTTCATTGTCATACCATGTTATAAGCTTAATCATTTGTTTTCCGTCACGTTCAAGTATTTGAGTTGATAACGCATCAAATATACTTGCATAATGGCTGCCTATAACATCACTTGAAACTATTGGATCTTCTGTGTAAGCCAATGTTTCGTTAGATGCATCCTTAACAGCTTTATTTATTTCTTCAACTGTAGTGTTTCTTTTTAATTCAACAGTTAAGTCTACAACAGAGCCTGTAACTGTAGGAACTCTAAGAGCTATGCCGTCTAATTTTCCTTCTAATTCAGGCAGAACTTTTCCAACAGTCTTTGCCGCACCAGTTGCTGTAGGAACGATGTTCGCTGCTGCTGCACGACCTCTTCTTGCCATAATTCCCTTCTTATGCGAGTTATCATGGATGTTCTGGTCATTTGTGTATGCATGAACAGTTGTCATCAAACCTTTTTCAATTCCAAATGAATCATTTAATACTTTTGCCAGAGGAGCCAGACAGTTTGTTGTGCAGGAGGCTGCTGATATTACAGTTTCAGTTCCGTCAAGTATTTCATGGTTAACATTGTATACGATTGTTTTCAAATCTCCTTTTCCAGGAGCTGACAGCAATACTTTTTTAGCTCCAGCTCTAATATGAGCCTGTGCTTTTTCAGCATCATTAAATTTACCTGTGCAGTCTATTACAAGATCAATATCAAGTTCTTTCCAATTGCAGTTTTCAGGATCCTTATTGCTCGATGTAATAATTTCATTTCCATCTACTATCAATGCATTTTCATTGTATGTAATTTTGTCCGTCATAAAGTTTCCGTGAGCTGTATCATATTTCAGCAGATAAGCCAGCGTCTCGGCACTTGAATTTGTATTTATTGCCATTACCTTAAAATTGCTGTCCTGTGTCATTAACCTTAATGCAAGTCTCCCGATTCTTCCAAATCCGTTAATTGCTACTTTTACCATATTATCCTCCAATTATAAATATAATTAATTTAGTTATTCTTATCTATAATTCTAATATCCTTTTTGCAGCTGCTTCATCTGTAATAAGGATAAAATTATTATTAAATTTAGAAATTGAATAAATAGCTTCCGCCTTAGAGCTTCCGCCGGCAACACCTACTGCGTTTTTTATTGACCTAAAGTTATCCATGGTTATTCCCACAGAGTTAGTGTGCATTTTTACATTGCCATCTTTGTCGAAAAAATATCCGAAAGCCTCTGCTGTTAATCTTTCCGACTCAATTATATTAAAAACACGTTTGTCGGATTTTCTTCTTATTGCCATATCTCTGGCATTACCAAGTCCGAAAACCAACAAGTCTATTCGCTGAATGTCTTCAAGAACATCGTTTATAAGCTTGTTATTTTTTAATATGCTTAATTCTGTTTCATCCAGATTATCCGGAATGTGCAAAAGCTTGTATGAAGCATCCAGTTTTTCGGCTAAATTAGCAGCAATGGTATTTGCCTGTATCTCAAGTTCCTCGCTTAATCCGCCTCTGGCAGGAAGAACTAAAAGATTTTTAATTCCTTTTTTTCTCTTCATCTGATTGACTACGCACGCCATTGTGGTTCCGCCTGATATTCCTAAAACCGTATCATTTCTTATTAGATCCTTTACAATTTCAGCAGCTTTTTTACCAAGGTCAACGAATGTAAAGCTGTCCTTATCCGCATCTCCGGAAACTACCGCCACTCTTTTAAGTCTTAGCTTTTCCATAAGTTTTAATTCTATTTCAGACAAATTTTTAATATAATAAAATGTATTATGTATATCTGAAAGCAAGGTTAAGCCCATTCCTGTCAAGCTTACTCCGGCAGCCTGAATATCAAGCAAATCCATTTCCTTTAATTTATCAATTTCTGCACGCATGATCCTTTCAGAAATTCCTAGCTTTGCTGATAAGTTTCTCCTGCCAATGGGCTGAAAAGTGCTTATGATTTTAAGAATCTCGTATCTTTTCATTAACAAATCAAAGGTTTCAGGAACTATTCTATTTTGTATTTCAAGTATTTTGTTTATATTCATATACCCTCCGGGATATAATATGTCCCATATATGCACTTTATGTCCCTAGCATCATTTTACCATATTTCTCTTATATTGCAACACTAATTTAAAATTTTTTGAATTTTTAATTTGATAAAAAAGAAATGTTAAAAAGAAATGTGTTATACTACTAAAACGGATATGTTTATATGTGTTCTACAGTTAAAATTATATCACACTAAATAATTTATGTACAGCAAAAAATAAAAAAGAGCGTACGTAATTGTACGTTCTGATTTATACTTTATCAATACCTTCTTCTCATTGAAGATGAAGGTATTCTCATCTCATCTCTGTATTTCGCTACAGTTCTTCTTGAAATTTTTATACCTTCAGCACTTAACATTTCTGCAATCTTTTGGTCACTCATGGGTTTTTGAGAATTTTCTCTGTTAATCAAATTTTGTATTTGAGTCTTAACACTTGTTGATGAAATTCCATCGCCTCCGGTTTCACTAATACTGCTTGCAAAGAAATATTTTAATTCAAACAGTCCTCTTGGAGTCTGAACATATTTTCCGTTTGTTGCTCTGCTTACTGTAGATTCATGCACACCAATATCATCAGCCACGTCTTTCAACACCAAAGGCTTCAATGCCGTCTTGCCTTCTTCAAAAAATCTTCTCTGAAATTTTAATATTGATTCAGTAACCTTGTACAATGTCATTCTTCTTTGTTCAATGCTCTTAATAAGCCACATTGATGAATTAAGCTTATCATTCACAAATTTATTTGCTTCCTTGTCGGCCAAATTATTAATCATGCTTTTATAGTAGCTGCTTATAGTGAGCGTAGGAAGATTATTGTCATTTACGATTATTACATATTCATCATTAATTTTTTCTATAGTAACATCAGGAACTATATACCTTATATTATCCGAATCTACAATGAATCCTCTGGACGGCTTTGGTTCAAGCATTTTGATTATGTCACACAGGCCTTGAACTCTCGTAACACTTATTTTTAAATCCTTCGCAATCTTTTGCACCTTGTTTAATGCAATTTCCTCCAGATAATTTTCAGCTATAATATATGCATTCTTATCCTGTATTCCTTTTTCTCTGAGCTGTATCATAAGGCATTCGCTCAAGTTTCTTGCCGCCACTCCAACCGGATCAAAAGTTTGTATCAACCTTAAAATTCTTTCTATTTCTATGACGTCCTCATTCAGCAGCAAGCTTATATCCTGAAGAGAGCATCCCAGGTACCCTTTATTGTCAAGAGACTCTATTATAAATTCACCTATTCTCTTTTCCTTGCTTGTCTTTACAGAAACCCCAAGCTGCACCATAAGATGATCTTTTAAAGACATTTTTTTTGAAGTGTAGCTTTCAAATGATTGCCTTTCATCTGAATCGGTATTTCTTTCATATGCCTTGTAGCTTAAATCGTCATACCTCTCTGTGACTTCCTTCCAATCGATTTCATCTCTGCTATCATTTTTATCATAATTGGATTCATCATCTGTATTTTCTGTTGAACCAGATTCCTGATTTTTGCTGTCAGCTGATTCAAGAAAAGGATTTACCTCCAATTGCTTGTATATAAACTCCATTAACTCAACGTTGTTGAATTGCAGAATTTGAATAGCTTGTCTCAATTCAGGCGTCATTATAAGCTTTTGAGTTTGTGATAAGTTTAGTTCAAAACCCATTTTCATAATATCACTCCTTGTTGATATCTATTATACCAAGTTTTATTAAAATTTCAATATTTATTATGCCACTAAAAATATTATAATGATATACATCATTATAATTTGAATTCCTATTATTACTTCTAGTATATCATTATACCAAAAATTTATTAATTATGCTAAACTAATTTATATAAATTTAAAATATTACTTGATTTTTATAAATAATGAGTGTATACTGACGTCTAATAAAACATGTTGGATGAAGTTGGCGGAAGATTGTAAATTAACCGTCAATGGACATAACTCTGGAGAGACTCACTTGAGCACCGAAGGGGAAAGTTACGTAATGTAATGAAACTCTCAGGTAAAAGAACAGAGATATAAAATACTAGGTATTTTTATTTTTGTTGTTAATAGAAAGAGACTTCCAAGTCTCTTTTTTGTATTTTCGGCAGAAAGGATGCCAATATTTTGTGTGAAGCGGTTATGCCCTAACTTTCATCCACAACTAAATATTTGGAGGACATAATGAAAGGTATAATAACAATAATAGGGAAAGACAAAACTGGCATAATTGCTGGCATTTCAACTCTTTTATCAAATTGCAACATAAATATTCTTGACATTAACCAGACAGTAATGAGAGAGTACTTTACAATGATAATGTTGGTTGATTTAGATAAAATGAACATAGGATTCGCTGACCTGCAGCAGGACCTTAACAAAAAAGGTGATGAATTATGTATGAATATCAGAATACAACGAGAAGATATTTTTGACAAAATGTATGAAATATAAGGAGATAAAATGATTAATTATAAAAATATACTTGAAACCATCAATATGGTTGATAAATTAAAATTTGACATTAGAACTATTACAATGGGAATTTCACTTTTAGACTGTGCAGATACAGATGGTCAAAAATCCAGGAATAAAATATATGATAAAATAACGCGATTATCTGAACATTTTGTTGAAACAGCTGAAAAAACCGAAAAAGAATTTGGTATACCCATTATAAACAAAAGAATTTCAGTAACTCCTGTTTCATTAATTGCAGGTTCATGCAATGACACCGACTATGTAAAATTTGCACAGACTCTAGACAAAGCTGCAGATGCCGCCGGAGTTGACTTCATAGGTGGATACTCTGCTCTAGTTCAAAAAGGGTTTACTAAGGGAGATTTAATATTAATAAATTCAATTCCTGAAGCTTTGGCTTCAACAGAAAAAGTTTGTTCTTCAATTAACGTAGCTTCAACTAAAGCAGGTATAAATATGGATGCAGTAAAGTTAATGGGCAAAATTGTTAAAGATACCGCTTATCTTACAAGAGATAACAACAGCATTGGTTGTGCAAAATTGGTTATATTCGCAAATGCTGTTGAGGACAATCCCTTTATGGCGGGAGCATTTCATGGGCCCGGACAACCTGAGGCTTCAATAAATGTAGGCGTAAGCGGCCCCGGAGTCGTTAAAAACGCACTTGAACAAATAAGGGGTCAGGACTTCACATCAGTATGCGAGACAATAAAGAAAACAGCTTTTAAGCTTACCAGAGCCGGAGAAGTTGTTGCAAAGGAAATTTCACAAATATTGGACATACCATTTGGCATAATGGATTTATCTCTTGCTCCTACTGCAGATATAGGTGATAGTGTTGCAAGAATTCTGGAAGAAATAGGGCTTGAAAGCTGCGGAGCTCACGGTACAACTGCAGCCCTGGCACTGCTAAATGACGCAGTTAAAAAGGGAGGAATCATGGCTTCTTCAAATGTAGGAGGCCTGAGCGGTGCTTTTATACCTGTAAGCGAAGACGAAGGAATGATAAATGCAGTTAACAGAGGTTCTTTGGTCATTGAAAAGCTTGAAGCAATGACTTGCGTTTGTTCAGTAGGATTAGATATGATTGCCATACCGGGAGATACCAAAGCAAGCACAATTTCTGCAATTATGGCAGATGAGTGTGCCATAGGTGTTATTAATCAGAAAACAACAGCCGTAAGATTAATTCCGGTATACGGAAAAAGTCTAGGCGATACGGCAGAATTTGGAGGTCTGCTGGGCAGAGCACCAATAATGCCTGTAAGTAAATTTTCAAGCGATAAATTCGTAGAAAGAGGAGGTAAAATACCTGCTCCGATACACAGCTTTAAAAATTAGAATTATCTATGCATTGCTTTCTTCAAATAATATGGGCAGGTGCAAGAAGCGCTGCCCATATTGTTAAAAAGTCCGCCTGCATTACGATAACTTGCATGACGAACTTTTTCAACAACATTCCACAGGTACTAACAATCAGATTTTTCTTTAGCAATATAATCATTATCGGCAAGGATTTCAATTGCCTTACCAATATTTGCATCATTCACTAAAATTATAGGCCCTGTACATCCCATTCCGCTTTCAGCGTAAATTCCGTTCTTCCACAAAAGCTTAACCGCATCTTCCAAGTCCATTATTTCAACACCTGAAATT
>JAHDLA010000033.1 GCA_018436705.1 Sedimentibacter sp. | reverse complement strand
TCTGTAATCGATTTTTTTTTTTTATTTGCCGTAATTTTCCACGTATTTATCAGGTATTTCAATCTTATCGGCTATTGTATTGATTACCTTCATTTCTGCCTGTTGTGCTATTTCTATATCGCTTAAATATTTTGCCATATTATCCTCCATTATAGAAGTTATATAATTATACAATAACGTATTCATTATTACTTTGTCTATATAAAATTTAAAATTTTCTTTCGTATTATTAAAACTTTCATGACTTATTAATTTATTTAATAAGCCATGAATAATTATTTTTAATCATCAAAGCTTCCAGCAGGGTACAGTGGAAATCTTGATATTAATTTTTCTGTTCTTTTTTTGCATTCAGCAAGATTCGATTCGTTTTCCGGATCAGATGCAACTTTATCCATTATATCAGCTATTTCGTTTATTTCGTTTTCCTTCAGCCCTCTTTGAGTTATTGAAGTAACCCCTATCCTTACACCACTTGTAACAAACGGTGATGCTGGGTCAAAAGGTATCTGGTTTTTATTTACTGTTATACCAACTTTATCAAGTGAATTTTGGAAAACCTTGCCGCTTATTCCCTTAGATCTAAGGTCTACCATAACAATGTGATTGTCTGTAGTGCCGCTCACAATTCTGAATCCGTGATCTGCAAGCTCTTTGGCTAACGTTTTTCCATTAGCAAGCACCTGTTTCATTACATTTTTAAATTCTTCCGTTGCAGCATGCTTAAACAACCATGTTTTTGCAGCCATTGTAGTTAAATGCATAGAACCTATCGAGCCTGGGAAAACTCCCTTGTCCAAAGCCTTTGCATGCTCTTTCTTGCAGAGTATAAAACCACTTCTCGGACCACAAAGTGTCTTTGTAGTGGATGATGAAACAAAATCTGCATATGGAACAGGACTAGGTATAAGTTTAGCAGCCACCAATCCGCTTATGTGAGCCATATCAACCATGAAATAAGCTCCTACAGATTTTGCAATTTTACCAATTCTTTCGTAATCAATAAGTCTAGGATATGAACTTCCTCCGGCAATAATCAGTTTTGGAAGAAACTCTTTAGCCTTTTTTTCAAGCTCATCGTAATCTATTTGTTCAGTTTCCTTGTTCACTCCATAAAAGTCATAATTGTAAACCTTTGAGAGAAAATTAGCCGGACTTCCGTGAGTAAGGTGTCCTCCCTGATCAAGCCTCATACTTAATACTCTATCTCCGGGCTTCAATACTGCTGCATATACCCCATAATTTGCTGATGATCCTGAATAAACCTGAAGGTTAGCATGCTCAGCACCATACAATGCTTTTGCCCTTTCTATTCCAAGAATTTCAAGTCTGTCTGCTTCATGTGATCCTGCCTGAAAACGAGCCCCTGGATATCCTTCTAGTGTTTTATTTGTAAATATTGATCCGGATAATTCCATAATTTCCATAGAAGCAGTACTTTCGGAAGCAATCATCTCTATATTATGCTCCTGGCGTTTTAATTCGTCTTCAACAATTCCATATACTTCAACGTCTGATATTTTTGTATGTTTAAGCATTTACATTACCTCTATTCGATTTTATATTTAATGTCAAACAGCAATACACTTTTATTTTGAACATTATTGAAAATTCATATTTTAAATTTTAATTTTGTTAGATCGGCCAATCTATATTACAAATTATATAGAATATAATTTTTTTGTATATCTTCATTTTGAGCTTATTATTTATCGTTTTTGACAGCTAAAAGTCAATAACTGAAAATATAAATTAATACGCTCTTTATTTAATAACAATCCATATTTATTACTTAACAACATTTAATTAGTTTGTTTTAACTTTTTTCTCCACACATTTTCTTTATCCAATATACCAAATTTATCGGGGTCAAAAGATGGTTCCATTCCTTTAGATCTTTGTTCTTCATAATCTTTCAGAATTTTAATTCCTTTGTTTGACAATATTAATATTGCAATTATATTGAGCCATGCCATAAGCCCAACTCCTAAGTCTCCAAATGTCCATATAAATTCTCCCGTATTTACAACACCGGAAAATGTAGAAATAATAAATATTAGCCTCATAGCAAATTTTGCATTTTTACTTCCCGGAAACAAATAAGACATATTGCTTTCAGCTTGGTAATAATATGACATAAGAGATGTAAATGCAAACAAGAATATAGATATTGCAATAAATGAAGCTCCAAAGCCTCTAAACGCACTATCAACAGCAACCTGAGTATATTCAACACCAAATGATACTCCGGGCGCATTTTCAGCTATAAAACCTCCTGCCTCATTAACAACATTATAAGAACCAGTGAGCAATATCATAAACGCGGTTGCAGAGCATACCAGCAGAGTATCTATATATACAGAGAACGCCTGTACCAACCCTTGTTTTGCAGGATGATTACATTCAGCTGCTGCTGAAACAATTGCTCCCGAACCTTGTCCAGCTTCATTAGAGTATACTCCTCTTTTAACACCCCATGCGATAGCTGTACCTATAATAGCTCCAAATGCCTGATTTACACCAAATGCAGAAGAAAATATTAAAGCTATAACTCCAGGAAGTTTTTTTATATTAAGTATTATTACCAACAATGCTATTAATACATATGCAAGTGACATGAATGGAGCAACCACTTCCGCAGTCTTTCCTATCCTTTTAACTCCTCCGAATATTACTAATCCAAGTAAAACACAAATTACAATAGCCATAACATATACGTTAATTCCAAATGCATTATTAATAGAAGTAACGATATTGTACGTTTGAGCTCCTGGCATTAACACTCCGGGAGCAAGTATTGTACATATGGCAAACGCTATGGCATACCATTTTTTCCCTATTCCCTGTTCTATAAAGTACGCTGGCCCGCCGACATATTCACCTGATATTTTGGTTTTATAAGCTTGAGCCAATGATGATTCTACAAAAGCTGATCCTGCACCTAAAAAAGCAATTGCCCACATCCAAAAAACAGCACCGGGACCTCCATAATAAATTGCAGTTGCAACACCTGCTATATTTCCTACACCTACACGACCACCTACTGTTGTGGCAAAAGCCTGAAATGGCGTTACTCCATTGTCGGATTTTGACTTATCAAGCAAAAGATTAATCATTTCCTTAAATAATCTAACTTGAGGAAACTTCATTCTTATTGAAAAATAAATTCCGGCAGCCAAACAAAGTGCAATCAGCGGTGTACTCCAAACCGCATTATTAATCGCCTGTATTATTGAAAATATGTTATTCATTAATAAACTCCTTTAAATTTTTGTTAACGTTATCTTTATTGATCAATCAATCTACTATATTATAAATAATTATTATAATAATTTAAATTATGGATATTAACCAATCTTCTATCATACTTGACATACTTATAGCCATAGTCCAAATAAACTAAAAGTGAATTTTTAACAAAAGAAACAGCCAAGCATACATATAAATAATACGCCTGACCGCATAATAATCAATATAAATTATCTGTGTTTTTTAAAATACTCTTCCGTCTTATCTAAAAGTTCTGATTCAAATTCCCGCTTGCTATAGCAGTGATCTGCATCTTTTACATAATACAATTCACTATTCGCAAGATTTTTATAATAATTGTAGCCGTTAACTGGAAAAACATCCGTATCTTTTGTTCCGTGGATTATTAAAGTAGACTTCTGATAATCGTGCAATGCCTTTATCGGATCAATTTCCATCAGGTTTTGGAAAAAATCTTGTCCTACTACATCACCAAAATAATCTATTTCTTTTCCCTCTAGTCCCATTCTAAATTTTTCATCACCAATAATATGGTGAAAATTCCAAAATGGATTTGAAACCGGTGACCACAGCACAAGGCCATTATTCTTCACTCTAGATGCAAGAATCGAAGCCACACAACCTCCCATACTATATCCAAGAATATAAATTTCTTTATAATTGTATTTTTCCATGCAATAATCTACTACATTTATTCCATCCTGAACTTCGCCCTCTATAGTCATGTCCTCAAAATTGCCATCACTGTCACCAGAACCCACAAAATCAAACCTTAGAACTGTGTAGCCTAAATTGCATAACCTGTCTGAAAGTTTTTTATACATTCTATGTGGTTCCACTTTTGTTCCTACAAATCCATGAATAAATAGTACTAATTTTTGTCCTCTGTTTTTGAATGATTCGTTATATTCTAATATTCCTAACATTTTATTGCCATTGCTATTTATCCATATTGCTTCTCTCAAAATAATATCTCCTTTTTAATTATTAGCTATATTGTAATTATTTTTAAAGTAATCTTCCGTTTTTTCTTTTACAACTTTTAGCAGTAAAAGTACAGACACTACATTAACGAGTACGGCAAAACCATTCGCTATATCAGTCAATGCAAAGATAAAATCCGAACCCGCCTTTGCACCTGCAAAACATAAAATTAAGTAAATAATTCTATATGGCATTATAGCCTTAGTACCAAATATATACGTTATACTCGTTTCTCCGTACCAACTTGCGCCCAGCAATGTAGAATATGCAAAAAGTGCAATTCCTATAGTCACAACACTTTCTCCTATTATTCCCAAGTTAGCAGAAAATGCTTTAGCGCTAAGAACAACACCGCTATAGCCACTGTTCCATGCTCCTGTGACAATAATTATCAAGGCTGTAAAAGTGCAGACTATGAAAGTATCAATAAAAACTTCTGATATACCGTATAATCCCTGCTCAACCGGATGTTTAACCTTAGCAACAGAATGTGTCATAGGAGCCGTGCCACAGCCAGCTTCATTAGACAATAACCCTCTGGCCACTCCATACCTAATAACCATAATCATAGTTGAGCCCAAGATTCCTCCTGCAGCTGCTTGTCCAGTAAATGCATCTTTGATTATAAGAACAAAGGCGGCAGGTATGCTTTTAATATTTAGCGCAAGAACAATAATACCTCCTATACAATAAATAAGGGCCATAGCCGGCACAAGAATCGATGTAACCTTTGCTAATCTTTTAATTCCTCCAAATATTACTAATCCTGTTAATATAGTAAGTAACAACCCTGTTATCATTGTAGGCACATTGAACGAAGAATTCATCGCACTAGCTACAGAACTGACTTGCATCATATTAAGGCTTACAAGTGATACTAGAATCATAAATACAGCAAATATTCCTCCTGCCCATTTTGCATTTAGAGCATTTTTAAAAACATATGATGGTCCGCCGCGCCACAAGCCGTCGCTGCCTTTTTCTCTGTATGTTACCGAAAGAACAATCTCTGAATATTTTAATGCCATGCCAAATATTGCAGAAACCCACATCCAAAAAACCGCTCCGGGTCCTCCTGCGGCAATCGCAGTTCCTACACCTGCTATATTCCCAACACCTACTGTTGAAGCAAGAGCAGTAGAAAGCGCTTGAATAGAAGAAATATTTCCTTCACCTTCATTAGTTTCCTTTTGTCCTTTTCCCATAAATGCTTTGAATGTTCTAGAAAGAGCCAGTCCTAATTTTTTTTGCACTCCTCCGGTTACAATTGTAACTACAATTCCCGTACCAAGCAACGCAATTAATACCCATTTACTCCATAATTCATTGCTCAAAATGTTTGCAAAATTCATAATTTGTTCCATTTTACACCTCTCTCTGCAAAATATAATTATACGTAGTATAGTTTTTAGTTGTTGATAACGTTATCCTAATTGATCAATCAATTAATTATAATAGAATATTGTAATATTATAAATTATTGATATTGCCCTATTATTTATTATTATTGACTTTTTAATAATGACTCTTACTACCATTTAGCTAATTTAGCATATATTTAATAATAAAAAAAGATGCAATCAAGAATGTATACTTGGCAGCATCTTATTTTTTGCCCCGATTATGAATTTATTTATATAATACCTTGGCTTTTCAGAATAATTTCAGCAACAATTGCAGAGCCGATAAATGTTCCAAACATTACGCAACAAGCTACAAGTATACCCTTCCAGCCCACTTTTTTAAACTCTGCCCAGCTTCTTCCCATTGAAATCCCAGAATAGGCAAGCACAGGCGTTGCAAGAGGTAACATTTGTATTTTGCTTGTGTATTCGATTACAGCATTGGATACAGGACTGGCAGGTATGGAAATTAATAGTCCCAATATGCTAATATAAACAACCGATGGTATGTTCATAGGAATAACATCCGCTAATGTAACACCTATAAGCGCTACTATAAGCAGAATTAACATTCCGGGGAGGCTTTCCATTATCCCCATATCGTAACCTGCAAAATTACCCAGTATACTTATAAAGGCAATAATTAATAGAATCAACAGGTATTCCATAAATTTTTCCGTTGTAAAACCTTTAGTCATATTATCATCTCCTATTTATTGTTTTCCGAATTTGCAAGTTTCTTCCTTCGTTCAAAAATTGGTTCAAGCTTTCTATATAAGAAATTACTCATTGGAATTGCAACAAAGATTGACATGTATATGCCGTCAGCTGTTGATAAAAGGTTGCTCATTCCAGCAAAAGCAGAAATTTCTGTTGCAATATCGGGGAACATTTCTACTAGCGGTGCTGAAGAGGCCGCCATCATGCTCCCACTTCCTACTCCTGTAGCCATTGCAATAGCATATGGATGCAAAGGTGTAAATGATGCTAGTATACTAGACATAAGTCCCATAAATATTGTTCCGACTAATGTACCTACTATATATATAATCATTACACCCCTTCCTTCGGGTGAACTTAGTCCATATTTTGAAGCAATGAGTCCAACATTTGGCTCTCTTGCAATGGAATGACACATACCAATGCTTTCTCTCTTAAATCCTAACATTAATGCAATGGGTAAAGAAATTAATATAGTACCAAGGTTGCCTAATTCCTGCAATATAAGTGCCGGGCCTGCATCTATAACCGATTGAACCGCAGCGCCACTTTGAACTCCTACTTTTGCAATAAAAACACCTATACCTATTGTTATAAATTTTTCAGCCAAAGGCGCATGTTTTTCATTAATAAAAGTTACAGGCTTTAATAAATATAGAATTAGCCCAAATGTCATTGAATACAATAGAGGAAGGAACATTATTGAACCAGGCCCTAATGGTATCTTTACTATACCAATAATTTCAGAAATAACACAAACTACTAAAATTGTTAAATGTAACTTCCAATCACATATGTTAAATGATTTATCACTCACAGTATCACTCCTTCTTATTATTTATATAATCAAATCCTTTTAGAACCATGTTGCTCATTACAGCAGATGCGTTAATTATAGCTCTATCATCACCGTCAAATTTTGGACTATGCCAAACATGATTAATATCCTTTTCTTTGTTACCAACACCTAGCCAAAAGAAAAATCCAGGTATTTTTTCAGTAAATATAGAAAAGTCTTCCCCTCCTGTTGAAGGAATCGGATCGACTATTAATTCTTGCCCTAATACTTCAACTGAAGCTTCATACGCTAAATCAGTTAATTCATTTGAATTAAATACAGCTGGTAAATCAAAGATATATTCTAACTCACTTTCAACTCTATATGCTTTTGCTGTGCTTTCTAATACTTCTCGTATTCTTTCAGATAGCATTTTTCTTACATCTGCATCAAAACTTCTAACCGTGCCAGTAATCTCAACCAGCTCAGGTATAACATTATTTGCGGTACCCGAGTGCAACGTTCCAAAAGATATTACGGCAGACTCTAATGGGCTTACATTACGACTTACGATAGTCTGTAAATTCATTATAACTGCTGCCGCAGCAACAATAGGGTCCCTTGTAGCATTAGGTAGCCCACCATGACCACCTTTTCCTTTAATTTTTATTCTGATTGTATCAACTGAGGCCATTAGCCCCCCTTTTTTTATGGCTATTTTACCCCATGGTATTTCAGGATTGTTGTGAAGTCCAAAAATCATATCAGCTTTTATTTTAGTAAAAATTCCTTTTTCAACCATCAACTTAGCACCTTTATTCAGCTCTTCGGCTGGTTGAAATATAAATATAACATTTCCCTTTAATTTTTCTTTTAACCCCGATAATATACACGCAGCTCCAATAACAGATGTAGCATGTATATCGTGACCACATGCGTGCATAACACCATCAATTTTGGATTTATAAGGCACGTCATTCATTTCAACTATAGGTAGAGCGTCAATATCGCCTCTCAATGCTATAGTAGGGCCATCACTGCATCCTTCAAGATATCCTATTACTCCAGTTTCCATTCCAATATCAATTATCTTAATCCCTAAAGATGTAAGCTTATCTTTAATCTTCTTGGTTGTCCTAAATTCTTTAAAACTAAGCTCTGGATTTTCATGCAAGTCTCTTCTAAATTTTATTAATTCATCGCTGTATAATTTTTCTAATTCTTTAATATTATCCATCTTTTTTCCTTCCATTTAATTTTAAAAATTACTTAACCATTAGGCATATATAACTCCTCTCTCCGATAATTTTGTTAACGTTATCTTTTGATCGATCAATATCATTTCAATTATAAAATGTTTTCACAGAAACTTAAATTCTCAATTTAAACATATTTTTTACCATTATTGACATTTAATAAAAACTCTTAGCTATTTAATTTTATTTTTCTATAGAATAAAATTATACGCTAAGAGCTATTATTTATTATAATAATCGCAATAATATACTAACTAAAATCATTACAATCTATACTTAATTACTTATGTGTCTGCATGTATAAAGCCGGTGTTGTCCCTGTATGAGTTTTAAATTTTTTATAAAAATTATTTAAGCTGTCATACCCTGTAATTTCAGCAACTTCTTTAATGCTATATTTTCCTTTATCAAGCATATTAATAGCTTGTTTAATCCTTACTTCGTGTATGTATTCGACGGTTGTAACTCCCATAAACTTCTTAAACAATCTTGACACATGGCTTGGTGATACATAGAATTCACTTGATAATTTCTGCAAGTCGATTTTTTCTGCATAATTTATATTTATGTATTCAAGTATATCATTTAATGTATCATTGTCTGTAAATTTCCATCCAACGGCTCTGGTTATTGACTGCAAAAGTTGTTTGTACTCAATGGGCTTAAGCAATATATCCTTAGCTCCCAGCCTTAAGGCGCGCTGAGCATATTCAAAGGAATCATATGCCGTAATAACTATATAATTATTATCCGGGGCGTTTTCTATTACTTTAAAACCATCCATGAATGGCATGATAATATCCAAAAATACCAAGTTTACTTTATTATTTTTTAATAACGCCAATGCCTCCTTACCGTTGCATGCTGTTCCAACAATTGATATGGGTAGTTTTTCCTTTTTGATAAAATAACGTATTATATTAGCTACTGCAGGTTCATCATCTGCTATTATTGCATTTATCATACTATTCCTCCTCGAATAAAACAGGTATTATTACAGAAACCTTTGTGTCATCTTTTGTGCTGGATGTTATATTCATACTGAACTCATCACTATAAGCTGATTTTAACTTTTCATATATCAATGACAACCCATGCCCAGTATTTCTATACAATCCTCTGTTTACTCTATTAAGGGTAATGTCATCTAAAAGCACACCATTATTTAATACAACTATTTTTGCTTTATCTTTAACTTTTTTCACAGAAATTTTTATTAATTTTTTATTATTGCTGGGTATAAACCCATGGGTAAATGCATTTTCCACAATAGGTTGAATAAAGTTAAATGGAACTTTAATGTTATCCATGCCTTTTTCAATATTATACAAAACCTCTAGATCATCTCCATACCTTAATTTCTGTAAATTAAGATATGTTTCCAAATATTCTATTTCAGACGTTAACGTCACAAACCTTAAATCAACGGTCATGGTATACCTGAACATTTTTGATAGATCAATTATAGAATTATACAAACAGCTTCTATCTCCGGTTAATGCCATACTTGCAATTGAATTTAAAGTATTAAAAAGGAAATGATGATTAATCCGTAAATTTGTAACCTTATCATTTATTACGTACAAATTATTTTTAAGTGTTTCGTTTCTTCTTATTTCTTCCTTTATATCCTTATCCTTTTTTTCAATCAGCATCCTGGATTCATAAAATGAACAGTAACTTGTAATGCTTTTTGCAATTTGTTTAAGTAAGCTTTTTATTCCAATAACTGTACTTTCAGGCGAATCATATAAATCGTCATGTTCGTTTGTTGTATAATCAGACACAAGAATATGTCCTCCGCTTATAGTCCCTAGCTGCAATCCGTTATATATAATAGGATAACTGAAAACTGTAAGACCATATTCGCAAGTAAACTGTGTTACCTTGTCCAATTTATCAAAATTTTTTTGAATCATGCAGCTGCAAGATTTGCTGTTGCATGCAGGATTGCACTTTGCAGTACAATAGCTGGAGAACTTTCTGCTTTGAATAATAATTTCTCCCATATCATCGTAAATCGTAAACGGAAGGCTTATTGACTCAAGCAGCAAGGTTGTTATTGCCTCAACTGCTGAATATATAATATTAACTGAAACTAATCTGGCTGTTCTTTGATTAGCATTAAGATAATCCTCTTCAAGTTTTATGCCTGAATCATAGCTCACTGGTCTGGATACTACCAGCTCCTTAAGAGGTACAGAACCTGTATTTATTGTTTCATGAACTATATCAGGCTCCATATAAAAACACATATCCTTACTAATATATTTTTTTTCTTCATTTATATAGTAAATGCCGTCTCCTTCCAGTATATATATAAACTGTTCAATACCATAATGAATATGTTTCAGCATACGTTTACCTTGAAGCAACGAAGTTATTCCTACACTAAAAGAAGGTGCGGCCTCCTCCTTGCACTTATGCAGCCATTCGATGTGTCCCCACTCTGTTTTCTGAATCATATATTGAGCTCCTTAACCTATTAATTAAAAATTTCTTTTCAATCTCACTATTAGAGATTATTTTATGATAACACTTTATGAAAAAATAGTAAACATAAGCAAGTCTTTCTTAATTAACCTCCATTATAAAATACCACGAGCGTATCATCATACTATCAAATTTGACTGTTTATTTATTGTTTTTGACATTTTAATTGATGATTAAGGTTATTGCTTGCATAAACATATCCATAAATTAAAAAAACAGTATCCGATATTTTAGCTTACGCATACTGTTCTAAAAATATATTGCTCCTAAATAAAATTTATAATAAGATAATTTTTATTCTAAAACAAATTTTTAATCTCATTAGAAAAAAATAATTCATATCACAATTGATGTGGAAGAAATTCTATTGCATTTCCTTCATTAATAATCATATTTAGAGCATCTTCAGTAATTTTCATGTGCTTTTGCATCTCTGCTTGAGCCACGACTACATCTTGATTATAAATAGCATCATAAATACGTTTTTGATTTTCAATATAAATTGACTTATCATCATAAAATACAGCCAAGTTTTCGCGGTATTGTTCAACCATATTGCTTAAAAGCCGAAGAGTGGAAATAAGTAGAGGATTCCTACTCATCTCGGCTATCTTTGAATGAAATTTTGTTCCCCATTGTATCCAACAGCCTTTAGCAAGTACTTCCTCTCTATACTTTTTCGTAATTTCTTCTAGTTCTTCAAGCTCCGACATACTCCTTCTTTCAGCAGCCAAACCAACAGCTAAAACCTCTAAAGGTGTTCGGAGCTCCATGATCTGCTCAATTGTAGCACGTGCTTTTGTTTGCAAAGTACCATCATTTCCTATAACGGTATTCATAGCTTTTGGTTGTAAAAATGTCCCTTTTCCCGGGGTAGACGAAACCACTCCATTAATGCTCAGCGCCTTCATAGCTTCACGGATGCTGGTACGGCTTACTTTAAACAGCTCAGCAAATTCGCTTTCAGTTGGAATCTGATCACCAGACTTCATATTATTATCCTTAATGTATTGTAAAATAGATTCTACAACCTGTTCAGACAGAGATTGGCGCTTAATTGCCTTCACAACAATGTCCTCCTCTATTAGTTATTTTCATATTTACTATATTTATTATGCGCCAATATACACCCACAATAAGAGCGTTATTTGAAAATATGGCAATCATAATATAGTTACACATATTTATTATAACATATATTCGTATTCTAAACTATATTTTTATTATTCATCTTTTTTATTATTGATTTAACAATTCTTCTCTAACTTTTTTAGCAGTACACGTACTAGCTAATCCGCCTACAGTAGCACACTTTAACTCATGAGGCAGCCGTTCTTCAACATCTACTAAAGCATCAATGACTTCGTCTGGAGGAATAAAACTGCGAATTCCTGCCAATGCCATATCAGCTGAAATAAAAGCATTGGCTACTCCGACAGCATTTCGTTTAATGCATGGAATTTCTACAGGGCCTGCAATTGGATCACATACCAGTCCGAGTAGATTTTTTAAACATAGAGCCATTGCATGAACCACTTTTTTAGGATCATTAGAAAATAAACTAACTATACCCGCGGCTGATATCGCACTAGACACTCCTATTTCCCCCTGGCAGCCTCCAACAGACCCAGAAAAAGACACATTTCGATTTGACATTATGACACCCATCATACCACACACAAAAAGTGCATTTGCGATTCTTTCATCTGAAAACCCATATTCATCAAGCAAAGTAGTAAAACAGCCTGGAACAATGCCTGAAGATCCTGCAGTAGGTGCTGCCACAATTATTCCCATAGATCCATTGTACTCCATTACACCAAGTGCCCTTGAAACAGCTAAAGGTACTATTCCACCAGAGATTAATTTTTTCTCGTTAACAGCCTTTTTTAGCAAATATGCATCTCTGCCATTTGCCAAACCATACAATAATTTATTTGGTTTTTCTCCCTCTAAAACTGATTCTTTCATTTTTGTTAGATGCTTAACCATTCTTTTACGAATGTTTTCTTCAGAGAACCCAGATCTAGCTGCCTCATACTTTACAGCAATTTCTGCTATGGAAAGGCTACTTTGCTGCGCCTCTTCGCACAAATCTAAACAGCTTTGGTATTTTTTTTCATTAGTCAGAGATACGCCATAGTCAATAATTGGCTTAACAATTTCGCACTTAATGACGCCTTTTAAATTATGCAACTGTGACAGCAATATTTCTGAGGGCATACTCGAAAATGTTAAGCACGTAACAAATCTGTTCTGTCCTCTCCCTGATTGAACTTTGCCTTTAATTTCCGATAAATTCAAATCATTATCACTCCAAATAATAACATGATAACCTTCTGGAACAATTTCAAGGAGAACGTCATCCACAGAATTAATGATAATACTGCCGCCACCAATAGATGTGCCTACAACCGTAATAGTCCTTGTATCCTTGCAACCAACAGTAATACGAGCTGTATTTTCAGGATATTCCCCCTCAGGCAGAAAATCAACATTTATTTCTATACCTCGATTTCGCGCTAAAGTAATAGCATCTCGAATTTTTATATCACTTTCACTTAAACCAATAATGCCACCAATTAAAGCTACATGTGAGCGATGCCCAGAGTATGTCATTCGCAGCTTTTGGCTAAATTCTACATGGACATATTGAATATTTTCATTTACAATTCTGTTAACCATCATTCCAATCCTAACCATTCCAGCAGTGTGTGAGCTGGAAGGCCCAATCATAATTGGTCCTATAATTTCAAAAATACTTGTACTCATATATATCCTCCTTAATTTAACGTAACTCTATAATGCCTTGTGAAAATTCAAAAAACTAGCATATACAAGCAACTAAATCAAAAGACAAGAAAGCCGCTTAATTATGCGGCTTTTTTGTACACTTAATAAATTTACTTTATACTATCTACAACAGATTCAAAATATTCAGAGCCATATTCCTCTGCAATCACAGGCCAAACAGCCTCACGTACAATATGTGCAAATTCACTCAATTGTTCATCTGTATATTCTACAACAACGGTGCCGCTATCTCGCAGCTTTTGTTCATACTCAGAAGTTTCAGCTTCTGCAACTTTCCATCTTGCTTCCTGCATATTATTTGCAGCAGTTTGAATTGCATTACATTGATTATCACTTAAGCTATTCCATTTATCCGTATTGATATACATATACCATTGTTCAAAGTGATCATTAATAGGGAGATAGTATTTTACCAAACCAGATAGATTTCCATAATACATTTCAGCGCCCGCTCCAATAGCCCCATCTACTACACCAGTCTGGACTGAAGTAAACATTTCAGAAGATGGTAACGGAGTTGCCAAGTACCCAAGTGTTGTTGCAGTCTTTTCAAAAGTAGTCATAGATGGCACCCTAATCTTAATGCCTGAATGCGCTTGCGGATTAGTTGGGTCAACAGGATCCACATTCAATGCAATACCTCCAAAATATAGCGGGTATGCTGCCAAATAAGTCATATTATATTCAGCTAATTTTTCTTTATAAATTTCAATCAAAGAACTTCCTTCCGAAAACATTTTTTTAGCCTCATCCCAAGTGCTGCAAAGATATGCAGCATTAGACATAGCGAAAACTTTATCCATATTACTACCAAGACTGGCAATTTGCATATCAACATCGCCTATGCCAACTCGTTCTTGGACAGTTGTATAATCGCCTAGCTGGCTAGCAGGATAAATTTCAAACTCCAAGGTACCTCCGGAAAGTTCTGTAGCTTCTTCAGCAAAAGCCTTTATTGCCAAATCCGCTGAAGAACCTACTGGTCTAATATGTGCCAAAGATAATTTAACTGTCTGTTCTTCATTCTGTTCTACAACTTCATTGCTGCCTCCACAGGCAACCAAAGATACTAACATAACTAATACAATAAGTAAAGCAAAAAACTTTTTCATTATTCATTCCTCCAATTTTTAGGATTATTCACCTGTAATATCAAAGTCAACACCCAATCCCTGAGCAATGGCTCTCTCATAGAAAATACCTGCAACCGCAACATCCATAGCACCTGTACCAATAGGAATACAAATCATTCGTTTATCACTTATATCGCCAAGACTAACAGAACCATTAGCCAGTTCTCCAATTGTAGTTGTAATATCTTTTTCCGTAATCTTTCCTTGCTGGCTTAAATCCTTTAATGCCCCGCGGTGTAAAGCCTGTCCGATATGGTCAACAATAATCATATCAGACTTTTCAATAACTTCGTTTTCAATTTCTTGATAGGACCCCATCGGAAATATGACAGTTCCAGGCTTTACCCAATCTGCTTTAATAATTCGTTTCTTTGACTGAGTTACACAAATCACAGCATCTCCACAACAAGCATCTACCGGCTCCTTACAAATAATAATTTTACCATTTACAACTTCCTGCATTTCTGATTTAAACTTTTCCGACGCTATCGGATTTACATCGTAAACTCGAAGTTCTTCAATATCAAAGCATTTAGAAATAGCTAATGTTTGAGTACGCGCTTGCATGCCGGCACCATAAATACCTATTTTTAATTTCTTTTTATCTGTAAAAATGTATTTTAGCGCTACAGCTGTCTGAGCCCCAGTACGTAAATCCGTAATATATGCTCCGTCCAAAACAGCTAAAAATTTTCCTAATCGCGGATCTGCTAAAACAATAATTCCACATATGAAGGGAAATCCAGCTTTTTTTCTTTCGCCTGAAATTCCTCCCACCCATTTGATACCTGCTATGTCTTGATATCCAATATATGCAGGCATTGCATTAAAGAATCCTTCATACGGAGGATAAGGGGCAGATTCACCCAAATCCAGCGTAACTTTTGTGGGATTAATTACTGTGCCATCAGCCAGCCCACAAAAAGTCTTTTCCACACTTTGGACAACATCATCCATGGTGATAAGGCGTTTAACATCATCGATAGCAAATATTTTTGTCATATCTTATCTCCTTTATATTTTTTAAATTCCATGTATAGGAATTATATAAATCCAAAAAGTTTTGGAAGAAACAGTGATAAATCAGGGTAAAAAGAAGTCAAAAATACAACTGGAACATACCCAAATATCAATAACTTCATTGTTGGACCAATAATATCCTTGAATTCACATTTGCCTATACGCATGCCTAAGTAAAGGATGCTGGCATATGGAGGTGTTATACCACCCATGGCCAAATTCACACCCATAATTGCAGCAAAGTGAATTGGAGAAATGCCAAGTTGCTGGACCAATGGCAACAACAATGGAGCACAAAGTAACATACCTGTAGAATCGTTTACAATCATGCCAACTAAAAATAAAAATATATTCATAAGAATCAAAATTACTACCTTATTTGTGGTAATGCTGAATATAATTTTAATCAGTGCTTGAGGAACTTGAAGCATGACAAACGTTTGACTTAGCATAAGACAAAATATTATCATTACCATTATTGATCCAATAGAGCAAATAGAATCAAAAGTCATTTGTTTAATATCCTTTAACTTCATTGCCTTATAAATAAAAATTCCCACAGGTATGCTATATATTGCTGCAACAGCTGCAGCTTCAGTAGGCGTGAATACACCGCAATAGATTCCTCCCAAAATTATAATTGGCATCATCAGAGCAGGAATTGCAGACACAGCTCTTTTTCCTGTTACTTCCATTTTTTCTGCAAAAGACATTGGAGGCATTAGTTTTAAATCAAACTTCCTGCATTCTATAAGGTTAATCAAACAAAATAACAACATAACTAAAATACCTGGACCTACAGTAGCTAAAAAGCAAGCAAGAATCGAAGTTTCTGTTATCCAGCCGTAAATAATCATAATAGCGCTGGGTGGAATTAATAGACCAAGCACAGAAGACACCGTCACCAATGAAGTCGCAAAGCCATTTGGATACCCTTGTTCCACCATTCTAGGAATCATAATAGGCCCAGTAGCTGCAACGCCTGTAAAACCACTCCCAGAAATTGCACCAATTACAGCACATGTAATAACACTTACAACTCCCATTCCGCCTTTAATACGCCCTATAAAAGCATCGCAAAGATCTAATAGCTTTTTTGCTACACCGCTGCCTCCCATATATGTACCTGCAAGAATAAACAACGGACTTGCCAGCAAAACAGTTCCTACAGACTGCGAATAGGCCCACAGCATCATGCTTTTCATTGATACATTGCCAAAAATACTCATAAAAAACAAAGCACCAGCAAAGCAATAAGGTAACGGAATACTAAGCATTAGAAGCATTACCAACAAAACAACATCTAGCCCCACAATAGTTAATGTACTCATAACCTTTTCCCCTCCTGTAAAAATATTATTAGATCTCTAATATAATCAATCATTTCAACTGCTGCAAAAAACAGCATAAATATGAGGCCGATAAACATGGAACTTTCGCCTAAAAACATCGGTATTCTTAAAATGTCACTTGTCTTCCATAGTTTAAACGAATACTGAAAAAACCAAAATGCCCAACGTGTCAACCATGCACATATAATAAAAGAAAAAAGCGCTTTAAATAGTTTGAATATTTTCATTGTTTTTTCCTTTTTTATATAAAGCGTTAAAATACCACACTCTATGTGACTACGTTTTTCTGATGCAACAGATCCCCCCATCATATAAAGCCAAATAATGAAAAATGTTAATAATTCCTCAATTCCCATTAACGGTGCCTTAAGAATATAGCGTAGAATTACCTGATAGGTAATGATAAGCGGAAGCGCTATAGCACAGATATAGCATATAAATCTTTGCACAGCGATAATCACTCGATAAATCCTTCTTAGTGCAGGCGTTTTAATACTCTTATAATATTCCATCTTGTCCTCCTCTCCATTCAATAAAGCCATAAATATTATTTAGCGTGATAGAAGTTTACTCCTGCTCTAATTGTTTTTCATAAAGCGCCTTACACAGCGCTAAGTCAGAACCAGCCATGCCCGTCTGAGCAAATTTTCCCATAAAATTCAGAGACATGTCAGCAGTGCTTCCAATAACGCCCTCATTTAAAGGTGTTTCAACTCCATCATATGCCATCATTGCACATTCCAATGCTATGCCAGCAGCAGAGGCAAGTTTCAATGCACAAGCCAAACGCGCGCCATCACAAACAACACCAAAAATGTTTACAATGGTATTATTAATAGCTTTGTTTATACATGCCAAATCTCCTCCCAACAGCATAGCTGCTCCGGCTGCTATTCCCTGAGATGCTGCTGTAACACACGCACACATGGAAGATACGCGTCCGATACGATTCTTGACACAAATCGTCATCAGAAAGCTCATAGCCAATGCACGAAGCAGCTGTTCCTCAGAACAATTCATGTCTTCCGCCATGCTGATTAAAGGAAGTGAAGCAGTAATTCCTACATTACCGCTAGTTGCACAGCTCATTGCCGGTAATGGATATCCAATCATTCTTGTTTCGGCACCAGCTGCCGTAATCGCCTGTGCCCTTTTTATCATATCACCTTCCGCACGTTTTTGCATTGAAATACCAAAACCTGCACCTTTTGCTCGGCCTGAAAAGCAAGCATCAGCTAATGCTTTATTAAGTTTTATAGCTTCTTTTATAAATGCTAAATCTTCTATAGGTGCTTTGGTAGCAAACTCATAAAAATCAGCTATCTGATAATGAGCCATTACATCTTTTGTTTCATTCATTGAATTAATACGATCAAATGGAATATCAACCTGCTTGACACCGTTTGCCTCACGATAAACTAAATTATTATGCGTTTTTAAAACAATAGCTCGTCCGGTTCCTTTGTCCGTTGTAACTACACAGTCCATATAAAGTCCAAGAATATCTGTTTCCAAATCAGGTATAACTTTTACATTGCCTGACTTAGAAAAAGCCAGTGCTTTTTGTTCATCCTCATTTGTCACTTTATGTAAAACATTTAAACCTGCCTTTGCATCTCCTGCAATCGCTCCCAGCGAGGCCGCCATCTTTAGCCCTACAACACTTGTACCTGGAATACCCACATCACTATTTTTTGTGCCTATATGCCGGTCTACTTTGATTTCCACCTTCAAAGGATTACCTCCAACTGCAGTTGCTGCCTCTGCGGCTACATAAGAAACAGCCGTAGGACCGGTACATCCAAGAGCCGGTGTTACTTCTTTTCTTAAAATAGCATACAATTTCCTTTGCTTTTCATTCATCTGATTACCTCGATATAATTTTTTAGTGTTTATTTGTTTAAATGTATTATATTATTATAATATTACATTGTCAATATAATATTATTATAAATTAAAATAAAATTTCTAATTTAAAGAGTATTTGTATCCTTTTTTGTTAATTTCATTTATAACAAAAGATTTGACAATTTTGTCTAATCAGAGTAGACTAATAACATATTACAGTCTAATGAAATACGACAGGAGGTTTTCTTATGGATAAACTAGGAAAAAAACAAAAAGTTTTTGCTGATATTATTTGGGAGCATCAACCCATCGGATCTCGTGCTTTAACAGAAATTTGCGAGAAAAAACTGGGTTGGAAACGCACTACTACATATACTATGCTCAAAGGACTCTGTGAAAAAGGTATTTTTGAAAATCAGAATGGTACAGTTGTGGCTTTGATGAGCAAAGAGGATTTTGGAGCAACTCAGGGGAAAGAACTGGTAGCAGAAAATTTTGGAGGTTCATTGCCAAAATTTTTAGCTGCATTTACTCGCAGAAACAAGCTAAGCGATAAGGACATTGCTGAATTACAAAAACTAATAAATGAACATAAGGAGGGATAGCATGATAGATAATTTATTTTCATCAGCACTGAACATGAGTTTTACAGCAAGTTACGTAATTCTATTTGTACTACTTGCACGGTTATTCCTCAAGAAATTGCCGAAAATTTTTTCTTACGCTTTGTGGAGTGTAGTTTTATTTCGACTAATCTGCCCATATTCTTTTGAAAGCGTATTGAGCATTTTTTCATTAACAGGTAGAACAATGGAGAACTTTCGCCCATTTTCAGATGAATTTACCACTTTTTCATCTATAATTGAACCGCCTGCAAATATTCCTGATGGCACTGTTATAGAAAATATTCATGCGGTTAATTCTGCGCCCGTGCTACAAAGTATCTTTACATTTGTTTGGCTGCTCGGAATTATGGTACTACTCGCTTACAGCATAGTTTCACTTTTAAAACTAAAAAGCAAACTTAAATGCGCCGTACATAGTTTAAATAATATTTATATTTTCGACGGTTTAAAAACCGCCTTTGTTTTGGGCATATTTTCTCCTAAAATCTATCTGCCAGCAGACCTTACTGCAAAAGAAAAAGAATATATCCTGCTTCATGAGCAAACCCATATCAGGCGTTTTGACCACGTTATTAAGATTATCAGCTTTTTGGTGTTATGCGTCCATTGGTTTAATCCGCTGGTTTGGGTTGCATTTTTTCTAAGTGCTAAGGATATGGAAATGTCCTGTGATGAAGCCGTTATCAAAAAGCTAGGCAATGATGTAAAAAAAGATTATTCAAATTCGCTCCTTTCCCTTGCAACAGGCAGACACATGATTTATGGCACACCTCTTGCATTTGGCGAGGGGGATACAAAAGGCAGAATAAAGAATGTGCTAAACTACAAAAAACCAACCTTTTGGATAATTTTAGTGACAGTATTAGCTATTATTTGTGTAACTGTGGGACTTGTGAGCAACCCTCTTAAGGCTAAAATACGAATTAATGAAACCATTTATTATGAAAGCGGTAAAAATATAATGGAATTACCATATAATGCTTTTGAAATAGGCATTCTTGATAGTGTTCTTCACGGATTTAACAAAGAGTTTAATAGTAATTTTCAAGCGATTGGCTTAGATGCAAAATATGCAGGAAATCCTATTTATCAAGACCCAGAAAAGAAAAATACTATCTATTTAGAGGATTACACTGGTTACTTCATACCTTTCGTCAGTAAAGAAAAAGCCTACGATGTAAACACCTTATGGGAAAATCGCACCAAATACATCGGAGATAACTCAGCTGTTGGAAACATTATTTCGTTACTTATTTTTCCAGAAAATATTATTTATGATGGATTTGAGTTATACACAGAAGGACACCCATATACAATCACCGTACACTTAAAAACTGATACAGAAACTCGCAACTTCTATTCTGGGTCATTACATCAACATATATTTACTCAAAATGCTGTTGTTATGTTTTCTTTAATTGAGAATGCAGAGATAATACAATTTGTCTTTAATGATGGGGTAAATTCAAATACATTCCAGTTAGCAAATGGTACAGCTTCAGCATTTTTAGGTGAAAACTATTTTGCAAGAACTGAGACTCGTGAGGGACTTGAAAAAGTGATTAAGGACATATCTCAAAAAGTATTGGAACAAACAGAACAAATAAAACAGCAGCAAGTGAACTGATAGATCGAATGACATTTCGATCTCATATGTTAAGCCAAAACATATTGAACACATATCGTTCGAACATTCTGTAAAAAAAGTAATATTTGTATAAATAAAGCGTTTTGTTTACATCATTTTCTTTGCATGATACAATAATAAAAAATACAGCAAATAAATAGATGGTTTAGTAGAATAAGCATAATATTAAATCCTAATTTTACAACGATTGGAGGGTGCAATGAAAAAAGCAATACTTTCATTAATTTTAGTAACATCAATCGTATTATCAGCTTGCAACAACACCGATGACAACCATAATGGAATGATAATCATGCCCAGCAAATTTTCAGAAGAAACCCAAGAAGTATTAAAAATATTTGATGATGAAGTCGTATTTTTAGATTATACAATAGATGAAACCGTAAAATCTTCTTCTATAAATTTGTGGTTTTATAAAAACGGAGAATGGACAGAGGGTGGAAAAACCTCAGGTAATGTGGATAGCTTAGAAAATCAGATAGCTATTAGATTAAAAGAAAACGGATACGATTTGTTTGCCATTGATAAAAATGGTCATATAAAATACAGCTATCCTGAAATAGGAACGGATTTTTCTAATTCCACTGCTATTGCATCCACTCGTATATCAAGTCCAACTCAAATTACTTTAAATGAAGAAATACCCCTATGGATTAAGTTGGGTACAGATAAAAGCGGTATTGATATAGGAATGGCTGATGACTTTAGAAATTCGGATTGCAATGCAGGTGTTGCGATAACTGTAACATTTTCTGACAAAGAAATAGAATAATACCATTCCTTTTAGGTGTAATTTTGGAATAATCTTCTATTTTTAAAAATACTTTTAATAAAGTATGGTTGACTGTAAATAACTTGTACTTAGTTAAAGCTAACCGTCATTTATAGAAAGACTAATTTATCAATGAAAGTTATTTTGCGTAGATTCTTTTAAGCTCTACTAAATTATAATACTTACATTTCTTGCATATTTAGATTAGCTGAGGACTCATAAATTTGGCTCCATGATATCAATTAACAAATTTTTCGTAATACCTCCAAATCGCTGACGTCTATAAGTATCAATAATTTTATACCATGTTTCCTCATCTACGGCTCCAGTTGGCTCAATGCCTTCCATATTTTGAAATGCGAGTACCGCCTCTTTGGTGGCTTCATCATAAGTACCACTTGGTTCGATGAACGGTATAGAAGTAGTTATTAGAGAAATATATGAAAGCATTTCCTGGATAAGATATACGACCGGAGATTCATGCCCTAAATCATATACTATTCCTGTCCATCTCATGTAAGGCAGGTATACCGCTTCAGAAGGAAGAGTATTAAGTATTCCGATTACATTGTCGTATAAAATCTGGTATGTTTCCTGAGTTATGTTTCCGGTGGTTTGTAAATTCATTGTTTTTTGAAACTCAATAACCGCATCTCTTGTTTTTGAATCAAATATTCCTGTGATTGCCACTTGGGGTATAGTTGGGTAATATATGCTCAGCACATTTAAACCATATTGTATGATTTCAACTCCGGGACGGACATCCCCTTCAAGATAGACTCTGGAACTTGTATCCATCCATTGGCTGAGCTGCATGCCCTCGAAAGTCAATTCTGACAGTTTTGTAACAGCTCCGTAAATATAGTTTATTCTATACCAGATTGCTTGGTCAATAATGCCGGTTTCAGGATAATTAAATATACCCTGGAATGCTCTAACAGCATCTTCCGTATTTTCGCCGTAATATCCGTCTAGCAAATAAATTTCAGGGATTGCAGGGAAATTCATTCTTATTCTATTTAGAAAAAGCTGCATTTTTAAAACATTTAAATCCGAGTCTCCGAGTTTTAATGGCTCTCCCGGATATGAGGGCTTAACACCTCCCATGGGC
The DNA here is from genome assembly GCA_018436705.1 of Sedimentibacter sp. GTDB lineage: Bacteria > Bacillota > Clostridia > Tissierellales > Sedimentibacteraceae > Sedimentibacter. The sequence goes on along the minus strand of JAHDLA010000033.1, from coordinate 27,722 downwards.
ACATCTGTAACTATGTTTATATCATCTCCATAATAATATCTCAAAATTTCAAGAGGCGTCTTACCCTGGTTAGCCAAATCTACAGTTCCCCATTGATATAACCCATCACACTGGGATATTCTTCCGTCGCAAAATTGTGCATATAAGGGTTGAACCTGACCTTCCCTGACTATGTACTGGTTAAACATTTCATCTACAATACGGCTTACAGTTTCATATATACCTCTGTTATGATTATATGACTGATCAAACTGTGTAGAGTTGGTAATATCAAAATTATATCCATTGGACCTGTACCATTCTGTAAATACTCTGTTTAGTGCAATAGATGTTATAGCAAGAATATTTGCCCTCAGTGCATTTTCAGGCCATGTTGGATATAATTCACTTGATGCGACGTTTTTTATGTATTCTATAAAAGGAACAGTTACATTCTCGGCGTTTTCATCAGGAGTCCCTAAATGAACCGTAATATATAAAGGAACGGTAACAACAGGATTTAATGGAAAAAACTGTTGAGATGCTCTTATAGTATCAATTTTTTTAGGTATTATAAATAAACCCATATATTAACCTCCGTTAAATTCTCTTTTCAGACTGTGATATCTATTATAAACTTATTTAATTATATTACATATAATATTTAATATATTCATCTAAAGAAATTTGATTATAGTATCTATAGGTATGTTTATCTTTTTAGGTTGAAAAAATGAAAAAACATTAAAAAAACCAGAATGATAATTCAAAGGCGTAGAATGAAACTGGCTTGTCAATCATACTTTCTGAAACTTATATATTTCTCTTTCGTACAAAATAGCAATTCTTAAGTGTTCTTTTTTATATAAAGAGAATTTAGACAGCTGTTAGGCATAGGTGCGGTAACTGCCGATGTGCGTATTTCCTAGTACGAAGCAGGTACTCGTATTCCAAAAACTGATATGGTACATAAGATGGCAAAGATTTTTTATACCCCATTCCCAATCATAAAAATACCGTCATATTGACGCAAAAGGGTGCTGTAAATCACAGCACCCTTTGAATTCAACTTGTGACTCCCTGTTTTAGAGAGTCATGTTTTTTCTATCTTTTCTAAGATTATTAGCCGCTCCGTATGTGTTCGCTTGTAACCAAGAGTAAAGCCATACCTGTTAAACAGTTCATCAACAAGAACATTCAATCGTCTTGTAAGAACATTTGGAGATATATCATCAAGGCCTAATTTTTCAATAAGTTCACTTGCAGTGCCGCACCAACTTTGGACTTCATCTGTCAGAAAAGAAGAAAGCTTAAGTAGCAATGGATTTGTTGACAAAAATACAAGAACAAGAACCTAATTATCCGCCTAGCAATCTTAGTATATATTTAAAAAAGTTATGTTCCGCCGAACGTGGCGAAGTATTGAGAAACGATTCAGAACACTATAGTTTTTCGGATCCATTTTTCAAATCATACATCAGAATATTAAAAGATCAAAAATAAATTCTGTTATCAAAATGTTATCACTGCACAAAAAGATAGGCCACAAATCCTCATAAATGCTTGGTTTTGTGGCCTTTTGTTCTCTATTCCCACTCAATAGTAGCTGGTGGCTTGCTTGTAATATCGTAAACTATTCTGTTTACATTATCCACTTCGTTTACTATTCTGTTTGATACTTTTTCAAGAACTTCGTATGGAATTCTTGACCAGTCTGATGTCATTCCGTCTGTTGAGTTTACTGCTCTTAATGCAACTGTGTGTGAGTATGTTCTGCCATCTCCCATAACTCCTACGCTTCTGATGTTAGGCAAACAAGCAAAGTATTGCCAAATTTTATTCTGCAGACCTGCTTTTTTTACTTCATCTCTGAATATGAAATCAGCTTCTCTAACTATCTTTAATTTATCCTCTGTGATTTCACCCAATACACGGATTGCAAGACCTGGGCCAGGGAACGGCTGTCTTTCAACTACTTCTTCCGGTAATCCAAGCTCTCTTCCAACTTGTCGAACTTCATCTTTAAACAATTGTCTTAATGGTTCCAGAAGCTCGAAATCTACGTCTTCCGGCAGTCCACCTACGTTGTGGTGGCTCTTTATAACAGATGCTGTTGCTGTACCGCTTTCTATAACATCAGGGTAAATTGTTCCCTGAACTAAGTAATCGATGTGTCCAAATTTATCTTTTAATTTTTGTTTTTCTTCTTCAAATACTCGGATAAATTCTTCGCCAATTATTTTTCTTTTCTTTTCCGGTTCTGTAACTCCTGCCAATTTGCCGAGGAATCTTTCGCCTGCATTTACTCTGATTAGATTCATGTTAAACTTTTCTTTGAATACTTTTTCAACCTGATCTCCCTCGTCTTTTCTCAAAAGACCATGGTCAACAAATACACATATTAAGTTTGAACCGATTGCCTTGTGAACCATTACTGCAGCAACAGATGAATCCACTCCTCCGGACAAAGCACAGAGAGCTTTTTTATCTCCTACTTCTGCTTTGATTCTTGCTATGCTTTCTTCAGCAAAGTTACCCATATTCCAATCCTTACCTAATCCACACACATTGAACAGGAAGTTATTGATAATTTCTTTTCCTCTTTGAGTGTGTTCAACTTCTGGGTGAAACTGTACTGCGTAAATTTTCTTTTCTTCATTTTTCATAGCACATATGTGGCATGTGTCTGATTTTGCAGTTATTTCAAAATTCTCCGGTGCTTTTTCTATATAGTCTGTATGGCTCATCCAACACAGAGTATCTTGTTCGATTCCTTTAAACAGGTTATCGTCTGACATTATCTGAAGCTTAATTTTTCCGTATTCTCTAGAATCAGCTCCTTTTACTTTTCCTCCGAATTCCTGAGCTATAAACTGACCACCGTAGCAAATACCAAGCAAAGGAACTCCTAAATTAAATATTTCATTTGAAATGCTCGGAGCATCTTCAGCATAAACGCTGGCCGGTCCTCCGGAAAGTATTATTCCTTCAGGTTTCTTTTCTCTTATTTTATCGATTGAAGATGTGTATGGCATTATTTCACAATACACATTTGCTTCTCTAACTCTTCTCGCTATGAGTTGACTGTACTGTGCACCAAAATCAACTATTACTATCATTCTTTTACTCCTCTTAGGTAAACGACCTTTATTTTTTATATAGATTATCAAAAAAACTTATTCATGTCAATTAATAAAAAGCCGATCAGATATATAAATCTTATAGGCCAAGTAAAATATTACTATATTTTACGGAAATAATAAAAAGCGGGCGGTCGCCAGCTTTTTATTAACATAAATATCGTTTATGTATATCATTTCTTTTTTGGCATTGAATGTATTGCATCTCCCGTGCAGCAGCATACAGCTTCGTAAAAAACCTCCGACAACGTGGGATGAGCAAATACTGTTGCTTTAATATCTTCAACCTTAAGTCCATTTTTTATTGCCATAGATCCTTCATGAACTATGTCACTAGCATGAGGGCCCATTATATGAACTCCAATTATTTTATGGCTGTCCTTTTCTGCCATGACTTTTACAAATCCCTCACCTTCGCCCATTGCCAAAGCCTTACCATTAGCTCCAAACATTGACTTACCGATAATATATTCTATATTCGCTTCTTTTGCCTCATCTTCTGTCATTCCAACTGAAGCAGCCTCAGGAAATGTAAAAACACATGAAGGAATTGCATTGTAGTTTAATTGTGGCAAAGTATGCTCGTATATGCCTTCAACACATACCTTTCCTTCTTCCGATGCAATGTGCGCAAGCATTGTGCCGCCAATTACATCGCCTATTGCATATACACCTTCCGCTGAAGTCATATATTTTTCGTCAACCTTTATTCCTTTTTTGTCATATTCTATTCCCGCAGCTTCAAGGTTTAATCCATCAATATTAGGTTTCCTTCCGGCAGCTGACAGCAAGTAATCACACTGAACTTCAGAGATTCCCTTTCCGCTATCAACCGTTAGCTTAAGCCCTTCTTCTGCTTTATGCACTTCTTTCAGTGCAGAGCCTGTCAAAATTTTTATACCTTGTTTTTTCATATAAACAGTTAACTTTTTAGACAGCTCATCATCCAATCTGTACAATATTTTAGGCAGGAATTCTATTATAGTTACTTGAGATCCCAGAGCGGCAAATATTCCGGCAAATTCGGCTCCTACAACGCCTCCGCCTAATATGCCCAAACTTTTAGGAACGTCTTCAAAGTTTAATATTTCATCACTTGTTATAACGCCTGGCAAATCAATTCCGGGAACAGGAACTGATGATGAAACCGAGCCTGTAGCAATAATAATATTTGATGCTGTTACTTCTTCGACGCTGTTTTCACTTATTACTTCTAATACATTTTTTCCTTTAAATGAAGCTCTTCCTTTTATTACTTCTATTGCGTTTGCTTTCAGAAGTTTATCAATACCTAGTACAAGCTTGCTGACAACTTCGTCTTTTCTCTTTTTAGCTTTTGGCATATCAAATGAGTAATTTCCCATTGCTATTCCATACTCTTCAACGCTCTTTAATGATTTAACTGTTTCTGCATTCTTATAAAAGGATTTTGTCGGTATACACCCGCTGTTCAGGCATGTTCCACCAAGTCCGACCTCTTCTATAACTGTTACTTTAGCTCCAAGCTGTGCAGCCTTTATAGCCGCTTCATAGCCTCCTGGGCCTCCACCGATAATAACCAAATCTCTATTCATTCTACACCTGCTTGTTATAGCGAAGTACAGGCTTCCTTGCAGCTTGAGCTTCATTAAGCCTTGAAACTACTGTTGTATGCGGAGCATCTTTTACTACGTCTGGATTATTTTCTGCTTCGTCAGCAATCTGTATCATAGCACCTATGAACTGATCCAATGTTTCCTTTGTTTCACATTCTGTCGGCTCTATCATCATTGCCTCAGAAACAATTAGTGGAAAATAAACTGTAGGCGGATGGTATCCGAAATCCAGAAGCCTCTTAGCTATATCCAAAGTTGTTACGCCGCGTTCTTTCTGCAAATCGCCTGATAACACACATTCGTGCATACATTCTCTGTCAACTGGCAAGTAGTATCTTCCTTTGAGTTTTGATGCAATATAGTTTGCATTGAGAACTGCATTTTCAGCTACAGCCCTTAATCCTTCCGGACCTTGTCCTCTGATATAAGCATATGCTCTCACATAAACTCCAAAATTTCCATAGAATGATCTTACCTTCCCTATTGAAAGCGGCCTGTCATAATCAAAGACGTACTCATTTTCTTTTTTAGAAACAACTGGAACAGGCAAGAAAGCGCTCAGATGCTCCTTAACACCTACCGGTCCAGAGCCAGGCCCTCCTCCGCCATGAGGTGTACTGAATGTTTTGTGAATGTTAAAATGAACTACATCAAACCCCATATCTCCAGGTCTGGTAACGCCAAGGATTGCATTTGCGTTGGCTCCGTCATAGTACATAAGCCCGCCTGCTTCATGCACTATCTTAGATATCTCCAATATATTTTCATCAAACAAACCAAGTGTATTAGGATTTGTAAGCATAAGACCTGCCACTTTATCACTCATAGCAGCTTTTAGAGATTCTAAATCAACTAAACCCTTATCATTCGACTTAACTTCAACTGTCTCAAATCCTGCAACTACTGCTGAAGCAGGATTTGTTCCATGAGCTGCATCAGGAATAATTATTATATTTCTTTTTTCATCGCCTCTATTTCTGTGATATGCCTTTATTATCATAAGGCCTGTCAGCTCTCCGTGAGCTCCTGCAGCAGGTTGAAGAGTACATTGATCCATTCCCGAAATTTCTGAAAGCATGCCATCAAGCTCGTATATCACCTGCATAGCTCCTTGTGAAATTTCTTCCGGCTGATATGGATGAATTTTTGAAAATCCGTCAAATCTTGCTACCACTTCGTCTACCTTTGGATTATACTTCATTGTACAGCTTCCAAGAGGATAGAACCCTGTATCCACACCATGGTTTCTCTGTGAAAGTTGTGTAAAATGGCGCACCGCATCAAGCTCACTTACCTCAGGCAGTTCAGGAGATTTTTCTCTTAAATATTCATTTCCAATAAGTTCTTCCATTTCTAAAGAAGGAACATCACATTCAGGCAGAGAATATGCTTTTCGCCCTTCTTTGCTTAATTCAAATATCAACGGTTGATGTTTTAGCATATTATTCTGCCGCCTTTCTAATAAAATTATCTATTTCACTTTTTGTACGTTTTTCTGTTACAGCCACAAGCCAGCCATCTTTTAGTTCTGGATAATCCTTTGACAATTCATATCCTCCGATAATATTACATTTTAGTAGGTCTTTGTTTAGGCTTGCTACATCCTTGTCACTCTTTACCGTAAATTCCTTGAAGAATGGCTTAGAAAATACGGAACTGAATTTTCCCGTTCCAATTAATTCATTATATGTATAGTGCGCTTTCTGCACGCAAAGATTGGCAACTTCCTTTAATCCTTCTTTTCCCATAAGCGTTAGGTAAATAGCGGCAGTCAAAGCATTTAATGATTGATTTGAACAAATATTAGAAGTCGCTTTTTCTCTTCTTATGTGCTGTTCTCTCGTCTGCAGTGTAAGAACGAAACCTCTGTTCCCATCCTTATCAACAGTCTCTCCTACAATCCTGCCAGGCAATTTTCGCATAAGTTTTTTTGTAACTGCTATGAATCCTAGGTAAGGTCCGCCGAAGCTTAGTGGATTTCCCAGTGACTGCCCATCTCCTACAGCTATGTCAGCTCCCAATTCCCCAGGGCTTTTCAGTAATGCCAGCGATATTGGATCAGCACTGGCTATTAGCAGGCTCTTATTTTCATGAGCTATATCTGCTATATCTTTTATATTTTCAATAATTCCAAAGAAGTTAGGGCTCTGCATAATAACAGCGGCAGTATTTTCATTAATTTTATTTTTTAAATCATCCAAATCAATTTGTCCGTCTTTATACCCGACAGCAGTTACCGTAATATCTCTAAACTGCGCATATGTCTTGAGTACTTTTATACTTTCAGGATGAACATTTGATGCAATTATAACCTCAGATCTCTTTGTAGCTTCGCATGCCATGATTGCTGCCTCTGTCAATGCAGTAGCACCATCATACAATGAAGCATTTGCAACAGGAAGTCCTGTCAATTCGCTTATCAACGTCTGATATTCAAAAATAGCCTGCAGTGTCCCCTGACTTATTTCTGGCTGATATGGAGTATACGCCGTATAAAACTCCTGGCGTGAAATTAAGTGATCTATAACCGCCGGAATATAATGATCGTAGGCACCTGCACCTAAAAAGCATATATAGTCATCAAGATTACCGTTTTTGTTTGCCAATAATTTCATTTGCTTAACAAGTTCCATTTCGGATACTGCCTCTGGAATATCCAGATTTGTTTTTAGCTTCACTGACTGAGGAACTGACTTGAACAGAGACTCGATACTATCATATCCCATTTCTTTAAGCATCTGCTCTTGGTCATTATTAGTATTTCCTATATATCTTGTCATTCGTTCCTCCTTACTCGCATATTTTTTCGTAGTCTTCTGATGTAAGCAGAGATTGTGCTTCATCCGGATTGGACATTTCTATAACAGCAAACCATGCATCGTACGGTGATTCATTTATCTTTTCTGGGCTGTCTGCAAGCTCTTCATTGATTTCAACTATAGTGCCTGAAAGTGGAGCATAAACATCTGATGCAGCCTTTACTGATTCAAGGACTACAAATTGGTCTCCCTTTTCAACAGTTGCACCAACTTCAGGAAGTTCAGCGTACACCACTTCACCCAAATGATCCTGAGCATAATCTGTTATACCTATATAAGCCTTGCTTCCTTCTACTTTCACCCATTCATGGGATTCTACATATTTTAGTTCCTTTAATAATTTCATAATACCCTCCATTATTTTTATATTTTCATTATTTTTTATATTTTTTTGTATAAAATGGCTTTTTAACAACTTCAGCTTTTACATTTTTATTTCTTATGACAATTTCAATAGGTGTTTTTTCCTTTGCGTATTCTACATCTACTAATGCAAGCCCTATATTTTTCTTCAAAGTAGGTGAATAGCTCCCCGTAGTTACGTAACCTATTTTTTTACCGTCTGAGTGAACTTCATATTGGTTCCTTGGAATTCCCCTTCCAAGCATTTCAAATCCCACAAGTTTCCTTTTTAATCCTGATGTCTTTTGCTCTGATAAGGTATTCCTTCCTATAAAATTATTCTTTGATAATTTTACGCAAAAACCCAGGCCAGCCTCCAGAGGCGTTACATCTTTATCTATTTCGTGACCGTATAAAGGAAGAGCCGCTTCAAATCTCAATGTATCCCTCGCTCCCAGTCCCACCGGAACTATTCCGTTTTCCTTTCCTGTCTCAAGAAGCATATCCCACATCTTAGGCCCTTGGGAAGAAGCAAAATAAAGTTCAAACCCATCTTCTCCGGTATATCCTGTTCGTGATACCAAAGCACTTATTCCACCAACATTCACGTCGCTTTTAAAATGATAGAATTCTATTTCATCTAAATTTTCCTGTACAAGCTTCTGCAAAATTGCTTGTGCTTCAGGCCCTTGAAGAGCAAGCTGAGCATAATCAAGCGATACGTTCTTAATTTTCACATTTCCTAACGTATTATTATTCAACCACTCATAATCCTTTTCAGTGTTCGAAGCGTTAACAACAAGCAAATAATCTGTACTGCTGTATTTGTACACCAGCAAATCATCTACTACTCCACCATCTTCGTAGCACATTGTTGTATATGCTATCTGATTGTTCTCAAGAGCAGGAATATCATTAGTTACAATCCTTTGCAGGTATTTTTCCGCATCTTCACCCTTGACTGTTATCTCTCCCATATGAGACACATCAAACAATCCCGCCTTACTCCTTACTGCCTCATGCTCCGAAATTATCCCCGAATATTCCACAGGAAGATTCCAACCGCCAAAGTCAATTATTTTGCCCTTTAATTCTAAATGTTTTTCATATAATGGTGTCGTTTTCACTAAATCACTCCTTTTCAATTATTCATTTGACATATAATAATGCCTAAAATAAAAGACAGCGATAATAACTAATGTCATTACCTCTGTCTTAATCTTTGTTATTCAGAGAATTGTCCAAGCTTCATCCTTTTGCCTGAAAGTTTCATCGCACTCGACACGTGCAACTTGCTTCTTCGGCTCCCCCTTTGGGGTCTCTCCAAAGCTTTTCATACAATTATACTTACGTATTTTTATTCTTATTGATAAACTTTTATTATGTTACTTTAACCATATTATAAAACTTTAATTCTAAAGAGTCAACAGTTTTTGTATCGTGAAAAAAACTACTTTCAAGAGAACTAGCACTCGCATATTTATGATAATTTTATATCAATATATACCCCTTGACTTTTATTTATTAAACCATTATTATTTTATATATATTAATATATGGAGTATAAAATGAGTATTTTAATAACATATGCAGGCAATAACAGTACCACTGCGGAATGCACGAAGTTGCTGTCTGAAAAGCTTCCTGGTTCTCATGTAGTAAATTTAACTAAAGAAAGTCCGGACATTTCCAGTTATGATACCATCATAATAGGAAGCTGTATAAGATTTAACAACATACATTCTTCAGTAGTAAATTTTATCAGAAACAACTTAGAATTGCTTATGGAAAAGGACACTGCCATATATTTGTGCTGCGGTTTCCCGGAAAAAGCCAATCAATACCTGCTTCATAATTTTCCAAAAAAGCTATTGGATAAATCTATATCAATCCAATGCTTTGGAGGAAAATTAAGAGTTAAGCCGCATAAACTGTTTGATCAATTAATTATAAAAACTGTTCAAAAAAATTTCAAAATGGAAAACCGAGAATACACAGAAATAGATTACGAAAGCATACAGACAATGGCAAGTGATATATTACCATCAAAAAAATAAGAATGGCAATTTAAGTTACCATTCTTATTTTTAGTGTTATCTAAAGTTATTATTGTTGTTATTGTTTCTGTTTTGATTGTTTTTCTGGTTATTTTGATTGTTATTATTTTGATTGTTGTTTTGATTGTTGTTTTCGCGGTTATCAAATCTATTGTTTTCACGATTGTTTAACCTGTTGTTATTTTTGTTTTCAAACCTATTGTTGTTATTCTTGTTTTCAAATCTGTTGTTGTCTTTGTTATTATTCTTGTTTTCAAAATTATTGTTGTTCTTGTTTTCAAATCTGTTGTTTTCATTCTTATTTTGGAAATTATTATTCATTCGCTTCATCTGCTCCCTTAAGTTTTGTTGGCTGTCTAATTTTGACTGTTCTTCCCAATTCAATAACAATGAATCGGTATTTGAATTTTTACTATTATTGTTCCTAATGATCGATCACCTTCAATCAACATATTAAAACAGTTATTACAATTTGCTGTCTCAGATATATTATTTACATTTAGCAAATAATTATTTATCCTTTTTATTGAAGCCAATGAATTTTTTTACAATAACTAACTGCAAAAATGGTACATTGCAATTCCGGCAGCTATGGTTAGGTTAAGGGAGTCTATCCTATCGGTATGCTTTATAAATACACTTGTACCTGCAGAAGAAAAGTTTGAATCCAGTCCTGTGGATTCATTTCCAAAAACAAGAGAAAACAGCTCGTTTTCATCATGCTTGATATCCTTTAGTGTTTTTGCTCCGTCCAACATAAATGTATAAATTCTTCTATTATTATACGCATCTTTATATTCATCAAAACTATCAAAATATTTAAAATTTATCCTAAACAGAGAACCCATCGAAGCCCTGACCACTTTTGGATCAAATATGTCCACGCCGGGACTTATAACTGCCAGGTTGCTCAATCCAAAACCAGTCAGCGTTCGTATAATTGTTCCCATGTTTCCCATATTTCCCGGATTAACCAGAACTACATGCGAAGCTTCTAAATTCAGCCGGCATTGGTATTTGGAAAACACACCAACAACAAAATTATTTTCCTTGTCACTTATTCGTCTTATAGCTTTATCCGCAACTTCTGTCTTTACGCCGTTCCTTCTGCAAATTTCAAAAATATCGGCATCCGATTCCGATTTATAATTGGAACTGACCAGTACCTTTACAACTGCTTCAGGCCGGAATTTTATCAGTTCAACGGTTGGAAACATACCAAATGTATATGAGTGCTCAAAGCCCTTTTTATACGCTTTTATATCCATTTAATTCTCCTTAAATTAGAGCAAAAGTCTTCAGTAAATATATGAACATGAATATAGTCAAAGGACATATCATAGTAGTAACAAATACAAGCTGTCCAGCCAATTCATAGTTACAATCATATTGCTGAGCCATTGTATAGCTTGAAACAGCACATGACGGAGCAGACATGCTTAGCAGTGCTCCAAGCTCAACATCCCTAAAGCCAATCAATACTGCGGCAATAAGTATAATTGCCGGAAATAGTATAAGTCTGCCAAATGCGGCAAAATATATGTGCCTTACATTCTTTGATAAATTTTTGATTTCAATCTCACCGCCAAGCACCATCAAAGCAAGCGGCGTAGCCATTCCTGCTACATCAGACACCACATTTTCCACAAAACCCGGAAGCCTTATGCCAAAAATAGAAAATACGATGCCAAGAACAGAACCTATTATTAACGGATTTTTAACTATATTTACGGCAGTATCTAATAAATTACTCTTTACTTCTGAATACCAGTCCAATATTACTACGGCCAGAAAATTAAACAACGGTATTATTACTGCAGTAAGGCTTGTAACAACTTCCAGGTTAGCGTCTCCAAAAATATTCTTGCTGAGCGTAACACCGAAAAGCACAAAGTTGCTTCTATATATGGCCTGTATTATTACGCCGCGGTTTCTTTTATCTTTTTCAAATTTGGGAACCACTATAAACATTATGCCTACCAGAATCAAAACTATACTTATAGCAAACAAAATCAAACGTGTGTTAACCGAATCTGAAATATGACTCTTATATATATTATTAAATAAAAGCACCGGAAGAAGCGCTTTAAATGCAAAATTATTTGCCTTCACAAGAAAATCTTTGTCAAATATTTTTATCTGTCTTAGAAAATATCCTATCATCATCAGAGAAAATATTGGCAATACAACATTAATTGAGAATAATAAATTTTCCACATCAAGTCCTTTCTATCTTACTGCTCCGTCAAATATGCATAAATCAATTTAATAGTGTTTTCTATACCCTCAACATGAGTTCTTTCCATTCCGTGTGAAGCGTGAACCCCCGGACCGATAAGAGCTCCTCTTATATCATTTCCTCCCTTTAAAGAAGCGGATACGTCCGAGCCATACATCGGATATATATCAACTGCATAATTTAATTTATGTTTTTTAGCCAGTCCCATTAATTTATTGGTAATGTCATAATCATATGGACCTGAGCCATCCTTGGCACAAATTGATACATCATGCTCTGTACAAGACAGATCCAAACCTATGCAACCCATATCAATTGCTACAAGCTCATCTATATCATCTGGTATGCTAGAGCACCCATGACCGACTTCTTCATAGGATGAAATTATAATTTTAACATTAGTCTTAGGTTTCGTTCCAAGTCTTTTAAACATTTCTATCAAGCTTAATGCACACGCTGTTCCTGCCTTATCATCAAGATATCTTGATTTAATAAAACCTGAAGGCGTTATTATAAACTTCGGATCTATGGAAATAAAATCACCCGAGCCTATTTCCAGCTTCTGTACATCTTCTTTATTTTTTACTTTTTCATCAAGCCTTATCATCATATTTTCTTCGGTTCTTTCTTTGCTTCTTGCATCAGTATACACATGTACCGAAGGAGACGTCGAAATCATAGTTCCAGTATATATTTTCCCAGTTCTTGTATGAATTTTGCAATATTCACCGTCAAGGGTTGTAAACATATTTCCGCCTATTGATGTAATTTTTAATGTACCGTCTGAATTTATTGATCTTACCATTGCGCCCAAAGTATCCACATGAACCGGAATTCCTGTGCAATAGCTGTTATCAATTCCTTCTATTTCAATTATTCTGTTACCTTTTTTATTTCTTGAAATGCTGCATTCACTTTCATCCGCTTTATTTTCAATATATTGCATAACATCCTTGCAAAATCCGGTAGGACTAGGTATGCTAATTATTGCCTCCAACAATTCAAGAGTGTATTTAATGTTAGTTTCCAAGTACTTGTCCCTCCAAAAAATATTATGATAGAATTATACTACTAATCCTTTCACATTTACAATACTTTAATTGATAATTGCACGCATATGGTTTAAAATATATAATATCATTAGAATTATATACGCTAAAGGGAGGTTTATTATGGAAAACATAAAGCTTAGAGATTTCTTGGATTATAAGTTTTTATCGGGGATTGAGCTGTCACCGGATAAAAATCATGCAGCGTTTGTGGTTCACACCTCTGATTACGACGATAATAAATACGATTCAACTATTTGGACTTACAACTGCCTGACCGGAGAATCCAAAAAACTCACCAATATGAACAAAGAAAAGTCTTTTATATGGCTTGACAACACCACACTGCTTTTTCAATCCATGCGTGATGAAAAATTAAAGAAAAAAACAGAAGACGGAGAACATTGGACTGTATTTTACGCAATTGACATTAACGGAGGAGAAGCTTATGAATACATGAGAATCCCCCTTAAAGTCAATGAAATACAAAAGATAGCTCATGAAAAGTTCCTCATTACAGCAGAATATGACCACTATGGCATAAATCTTCATTCACACAAGTCAGATGAAAAGGATAAAGCAATTGACAAAATAAAAGAAAACAAAGATTATGAAATTTTGGATGAAATACCATTTTGGTCAAACGGCGAGGGATTTATAAACAAAAAACGAAACAGGCTGTACTTATTCGATAAAGGCACTAAAGATATAGTTCCGATTTCAGGACAGTTTGAAAATGTTACAATAACAGGTATTAAGGATGGAAAAGTTCTTTATACGTCCCAAAATTACACCAACAAACTTGAACTTACAAACGAACTGTATTTGTACGATCTATACTCTGAAAAAGCAATGCGATTAATTGATGAAGATGAATTTAATATAGATTTTGCTGAATTTGTCGGCGATGAAATTGTATTCGCAGCTTCATCAATGGATAAATACGGCTTGAACCAAAATCCTTACTTCTACAAGCTGAGAAACGGAGAGGCAGAACTGATATGCGAACATGACTTCGGAATGCACAATTCAGTTGGGTCAGACTGCCGTTACGGAGGCGGCGCCGATTACAGAGTGTTTGATAACTGCCTGTACTTTGTATCAACCGAAAATAAAAGCTCCTTTATCAAAAAACTCTCACTAGACGGAACCATTGAAAAAATAACATCCGACAACGGGTCAATAGACTGTTTTGACATATGCAGCGAAGGAATAGTCTTTATAGGCTTAAGGGGTAATAAGCTTCAAGAAATTTATACATACGCAAACAACAGGTCAACTCAGAAAACAAAATTTAATGAAAAGATATCAGAAACTAAAAACATAATAAAACCTGAAAGAATGGAATTTATAAATGACGGAACAAAAATAGAAGGTTATATTTTGAAACCTGTCAACTATGATGAAAACAAGAGCTATCCTGCAATTCTCGACATACACGGCGGTCCAAAAACCGTATTCGGTGAAATTTTTTATCACGAAATGCAGGTTTGGGCAAATGAAGGATATTTTGTATTTTTCTGCAATCCGAGAGGCGGCGATGGCAGAGGCGATGAATTTGCTGACATAAGAGGAAAATATGGAACCATAGATTACGAAGATTTAATGAAATTTACTGACTTGGTGCTTAAAAAATATCCCCAGATAGACAAGTGTAACATAGGCGTAACAGGAGGTTCTTACGGAGGATTTATGACAAATTGGATTATAGGCCACACAGACAGATTCAAATGCGCCGTATCGCAGAGAAGCATCTCAAATTGGATTTCAAAATTTGGAACTACAGATATAGGATATTACTTTAACTCTGATCAGAATCAATCAACACCTTGGGATAATCCGGAAAAAATGTGGTTTCATTCGCCTTTGAAGTATGCCAATCAAGCTGTAACACCAACATTATTTATTCATTCGGAGAAGGATTATCGCTGCTGGCTGGCAGAAGGGCTTCAAATGTTTACTGCATTAAAATATCACGGAGTTGATGCAAGGCTGTGCATGTTCAAAGACGAAAATCACGAACTAAGCAGAAGTGGAAAGCCACGACATAGAGTTAAAAGACTTGAGGAAATGACAAACTGGTTTGAAAAATATTTGAGATAGAATTCATATATGCAGCAAATAGTGTTAAAGGCTCTCTGTTTATTGAGAGCCTTTAACGATAAACAAAAATCTTCCCAAAATAATCGGGAAGACTTTTTAAAAATGTACTATGTTAAATGATTAGCAGCAATCTCCTGCTCCGCCTACTTTATCGCAGTTACAGAACAATACAACCAACAACAGGAAGAAGAATAATAAGCTATCATTATCGCCTATTCCACCTATTCCGCCCAGCAATCCGTCATCTCCGCACATGCATCCAATAACTACCAAAAGCAGGAAGAAGAATAATAAGCTGTTCCCATTGTCTCCTAATATATTGTTAAACATATAGAACCTCCTAAAATTAATTTTTATATATATTATTCATAAGACAATTAAAGTGTTACTTTATTGTTCATTATTTAATGATTTTAAAAACAAAATTATTTTATCACCAAAACTGCTCTGCCCTTTATAGTTGTACCCACTGTATCCACTGCTGTGAATCTGAGTGTTGCCAGGATCGTAATCCTTATATCTATATCTGTCAAAATTACTTTTTACGGATTCCATATTGTTCAGCATACCTATAAGATACTGCTTTGAGCTGTCGTCCACATACGGCTTTTCTGATAATCTGTTTAAAATATATATCAGCTCTATTATGTCATACATTTTGCTGTACATATCTCTATCATAATTTCTTCTGCCCACCTTCATCACTCCTGCCGTTTTTATTTATTATATGAAACCAATTATACATATGCCATTAATTACATATTTTTTTCATTTTAATAACTAATTTTTATTAAAATGTTTATTTTTTTTATGATATATTATATAATGGTTTTATAAAACGACAAACGAGGTACTGTATGAAAATATTAAGCAATATTATTGTATTAGCCCTAATAGGTCTGTTTTCATCCACTTATTTATTTAATCTTTCTCCGATAGATTATAGAGGAACAATTGAAATAGAAACTCCACAGGAAGAAAGGACTTTGAGCCTGGAATCAGGTGAAAAGGATTTACTGAATCCGGAATCAATTACTATAAGTCATGTTTCTTTAAATGACGAAATAATAAAAAGCGTTTCTGATAATATTTTTTCCCTTGATATTTACAAAAATGATAAAATCGTTAAAAATGGTATAAGCGGACTAGAACTTGTTTCTCCTTCTGTAAACATGTCAATATCAGTCAATAAGGATAACCCTATACTAACGACACTAGATATCAATCAGAAAAGACTTGGACTCGAAGACGGGATTTATAAATTTGTTTTCAATTCAAATCTAATATCGGATCCTGACAAATCAACATTATCAATAAATGTTACCTATGATACCAGCGGAGCGTACTATCATGCAACTAACCAGTCACCCGCTAACACTAAAGGCCTAACATTATATTTTGTTGCCGAATATACCGATGAATTAATTCCAGTTACCCGTTTTGTTGTGGAAGACAAATCAATCACTAGGATGGCGATTGAACAGCTTCAAAACGGACCTGTAAACAGCGGTATGGAATCAGTTATAAAAAACGTTACAAACACAACATATAATAACGGTAACGTTGTTATTGATATTCCTAGTTCATACGCTGGATACAACGATGGAAGCAAAGACGCTTCCCTTGCATACAACGCATTTGTAAAAACAATCTTTGATGTTGATAGATATTGGCCCATATACAGTGTTACTTTTACAGTCGACAGAATAAAAACAGATACTTATTTCAATGGACTTTCAAGCGAAAGTTTGAATTTGCTACCAAACACAGAAACGAACTACCTGCTTTATATGGCATACAAAATAGATGGCAGGTACTACCTATATGATTATGAAACTGACATGAGTAAAACCGGAATATTGGCAGAAGATTCCATTGAACTTAAGGCACAAAAATTGTTTGACGCATACAAAGATTTAGATGTACCATACGGAATAAGCCCAATTCCTGAAAGTATTACATTGCAAGAAGCAAAGGCTGAGAACACAACACTAGTTTTAGACTTTGACTCTGAATTTTTAAATACTTACAAAGATAAACCTGATTTAAGACAAATGATGCTTGAATCTATGGTATATACTTTTACAACAATGCCTGGAATTGACAGCGTAAAAATAACAGTTAACGGTGAACCCCTGAAAAATTTCGTAGAGTTTGACGATGGTAGAGATATAACTGCAGCTATGTATCCTCCTGATTTCATAAATCCGGAAATTGTTCAGGAAAATCAGTAAAAGTAAAGGAGAAATAAATGAACGGTTTTAGAAATTTTATGACAGGGAGATATGGAACAGACCAGCTCACTGTAGCACTTATTATATTAGGCATGGTTCTAACATTTACAGGTGATGTTTTTAACCTTAATCTTCTAACATTAATATCATACGCAGCATTCTTAATGAGCATCTATAGAACTCTGTCAAAAAATATTATTGCAAGACGAAAAGAAAACACCAAATTCCTTCACTATTGGAATCCCGCAAAAGATTGGCTAAGCACAAAGTACAGCATTTTAAAGTCAAACAAATCATATAAATACTTTAAGTGCCCTAATTGTAAACAGGAACTGAGAGTTCCGAGAGGAAGAGGAAAAATATCAGTTACCTGCCAAAAATGTCATACAAAATTCATTCAAAAATCATAAAAAATGAACCTGATAAACTAACAGGTTCATTTTTTTACCTAACATTCCAGCATGTCTCTGCCTATTGGTGTGTGTTTAAACACCGTCATAAATAATGTAGCAGAAATAATTCCCGCTGCTGATTGGATAGAGTTGCCTGGAATTTCGCTAATTGTTGAAATAAAGCTTCCAACCATCACGGAACCTACAACATAGTAGGCAAATATCTGCCATACACTTCCCGCTAAAGCTCCTGCAATCCATTTATGCTTCATTCCTCCAGGCAGTTTTTCAGCAACTGTACCCATGATCAATGCCATTATTCCTTTAATTATAAATGTTGGTACTGCATAAAAACTATAGCCGCCGATAATATCTGCTAAAGAAGCTCCTATTGCTCCTGCCCACGCTCCGTTTTTCTTACCTAGCAACAGTACAGCAATAAATATGAATCCATCTCCTAAATGAGTATACCCATTTGTTACAGGCGAAGGTACCTTTATAATAAATGTTGCAACGCAAACCAATGCCGCAAGCAGAGATGTGTATACTAATTCTTTTATTTTCTTATCTTCCATGCTTTACCTCCCTTTTTAATGTTATTTATACCTTAATTATAATCTTATCTGTACCCTTGAAAAGATACAGTTTATTATTTTATATAGTGTACAGATATATTTTGTTTTATATGTATAAAAATCTATCTACTTTACCTGCCCAATGGAAAATTAAAGCAAAAATGCTTACAAATAAAAAAATTTATTAAAATTTATAAATGTTTTTGACTTTTTATAGATAATGATTTATAATAAATGCTAATTATCAGACAAACTAAGGGGTGATATAATGAATAATATTTTAGATGAAGCTAAGACACTGCAGGAAGTAATAGTGAAGGACAGAAGGTATATACATCAAAATGCCGAACTTGGGCATGATTTGCCGATTACTTCTGAATATGTAATAAACAGACTGAAAGAGATGGGTTATGAACCTCAGGTTATTACCGATTCAGCAATTGTAGCTCTAGCAGGCGGAAAAAAGAATGGACGCACTATTTTATTGAGAGCAGACATGGATGCTCTTCCCATACTTGAAGAAAATGGGCTTGATTATAAATCAACAACAAAAAATATGCATGCCTGCGGCCATGATGCTCATGCTTCAATGCTGCTTGGTGCTGCTCAGATTCTAAAAAACCACGAAGACGAACTTGAAGGAACAGTTAAGCTTATGTTTCAGCCAGCTGAAGAACAGCTGTCGGGAGCAAAAGCAATGATTGAAGCAGGTGTGCTTGAAAACCCAAAGGTGGATGCTGCAATTATGATCCATATCTTTTCCGGCATGCCGGTACCCGCTGGATCACTGCTTGTACCTAATGGAGGATATGTAACTTCATCAGGAGACATGTTCCATATAGATATTAAAGGTAAGGGCGGTCATGGGGCAATGCCTAACAATTCTGTGGATCCACTGAATGTAGCTGCTCATATACATATTTCACTTCAGGAAATTATTTCAAGAGAAGTACCTCCTTCAAGCACAACTGTTATTACTATTGGACAGATGCACGGAGGAAATGCATCAAACATAATTCCCGACACTGCATTTATTCAGGGAAGCATCCGGGCATTTGATGAAAAAGAAAGAGAATATATGAAAAACAGAGTTGTTGAAATTTCAAAAGGAGCTGCCTCAACTTTCAGAGCAGAAGCAAATGTTGAATATAGAATGGAATGCCCTTCTGTTTATAACAACCCAGAACTCTATGGACAGGTGCATAAAATCAATGTAGATTTATTGGGAAAAAAAGCCGTTAAAGGATTTGACACAGCCTTTCCTGGAGGAAAAATGACCGGCTCTGAAGACTTCGGTTATATCAGCGAAAAGGTTCCTTCTGTTATGATGGCTTTAGGCGGTGGCTCTCCTGAGCAGGGATACCCGTACCCTCAACATCATCCTAAGGTAAATTTCAATGAGGATGTTTTCTACATAGGCTCCGCAGTCTATGCCAATACCGCTATTGAATGGCTGAAACTGAGCAAATAAATATCTAAAATAAATATCGCCGAAAGCTGTATATCCGGCGATATTTTTATGTGAATTTTAATTTCAAGCTTTAATTTTCAGCTTCATTAAGGTAATCCGCTGCGTATTGTGCATACAGTGCCGATCCGCAATGCAGCATATCTTCATCAACATCAAAGTTAGGATGATGGTTTGCATAGCATGTGTTTTTAGCTTCATTAGCTGTTCCAACCAGTGCAAAAGTTCCCGGAACCTTTTCAAGGTATTCTGAAAAATCTTCAGCGCCAGCCATCTTTGGCATCTCTATTACAGCATCCCTGGACATTATCTTTTCAATCGACTTTTCTGCCCTTACTGTAGATTCTTTATTATTTATAGTTGGTGCTGTCAATAGGTTATATTCCAATTCTGCTTTAGCTCTGTAAGTAGCGGCAGTCGATTCTGCTATTCTTTTCATCATTTCCGGAAGCTTATCTCTAACTTCATAGCTAAAGCACCTTGTTGTTCCTTCCATAACGGCTTCATCGGCAATTATGTTAAACCTTGTACCAGAAATCAGTTTTCCAACACTTACGACAACAGTATCCATCGGAGATACCTCTCTGCTTGCTATTGACTGTAAGTTCATTACTATTGCAGAAGCTGCAAGCAGCGCATCAACTGCAAGATTAGGCATAGATCCGTGCCCTCCGATTCCTTTTACAGTAATTTTAAAAGAATCTGCGGACGCCATTCTTGCACCTTCTCCTATGGCAATCTTTCCTGCAGGGAGATGACCCATTACATGCATCCCGAATACTTCGTCAACTCCGTCTAAAGCCCCTTCCTCTATCATCTTCTTTGCTCCCTGCGCAACTTCCTCGCCAGGCTGGAACATCAATTTTACAGTTCCTTTTATTTCATCTTTAATCTCATTAAGTATGGCTGCCGCCCCCAGAAGCATCGCCGCATGGCAGTCATGACCGCATGCATGCATAACGCCGTCAGTTTGGGACTTATATTCGACATCATTCTTTTCAGTAATTTCCAGAGCATCGATATCAGCTCTCAAAGCTATTGTTTTTCCTTCATGATTGCCCTTTATTATACCCAGCACACCTGTCCCTGCAATTGATTTACAGGGTATGCCCATCTTTTTAAGCTCCTCTGCTATCCTTCGTGCTGTTCTTTCCTCATGCATGCTTATTTCAGGATTCATATGAAATTCTCTTCTCATATCAACTACATACTGCGCATATTTTTTTGAAAGTTCCTGTATATTCATTTCATACTCCTTTTATTCAAAAGTTATTTATATTAATTTTGACATTACTCCGGCAAGGCCAACAGAAGCTATAGATACTGTGACAAAGCCTGCAATTATCATTTTTGGAAGTATTTCTTCCAGAATAATATTTTTCTCTTCCTCATTTTTACCAACCACCGAAGCAACCTCATTAGGAATTATAAATGTTCCCGGAAATCCGAATAAAGCAGATGCTCCAATGGCAATAGACATATACATATCCATGCCCAGTATTTTGCCAACTACTCCTGCAAATATGCTGAACCCTATAACACCCAGTAACAGACATCCAAGTATCGGTCCAATCAGCGACATTAACATTTGCGGAGTCGCTGACGAAAGATTATTAAATATTACAGTCAGCAGAGCTATCATTACAAAGCCCTGCGAATTTGCCATGGTCATAGGGTCTTTTTCAAGGAATCCAATTTCACTTGCTATAACACCAAATACCAGGCAGACTATAAGTGCATTGACCGTACCGTTTGTCAAAGCCGATACCTTTGTAGCCAGGAATGCTACTAAAGCAAGCTTTGCAAGCAATAGTGAATTTGTACGAAGTTCTTTTTTTAATTCAGGAATTAATTTTTTCTTCTTACTTTCTTCTACAGATACTTCTTTTTTTCCTGATGCTGCATTAACGCTATTTCTATCAAGAACTATTCTTGCTTCTTTTTTTAAGCAATAGGATGCAACCGGTGTTCCAAAGAAAGTTTGTGTAACTAGTAAAAGTGTAGCAAATACGGCAACACTTTCAAGCGCTTTAGCTTTTGCCACTTCACTTACAATTAATGCAGCTACAACACCGCCTGAAATTGGTGGAGCTGCTGCCGCTGCCATTTGCTTTCCAAAAATAATTCCGCCTACCATATATACAAAAACTCCAATTCCTACAACTGCTGATATTGCTACCAACACTGTTTTCCACTGTTTAGCCAATTCATTTAGACTTATTAATGTTCCCATGTTAACAAGTAACAGTGACATAGTAAGCATTCCTACTGTTAAAAGACCCGAATCGCTAAAAACTGTAGCCGGAAGCCCTAACCAAAACGCTACAAGAAAAATTATTGCTGTTGTAAACAACATTGAAAATGTTGCTTTTGTCTTATAAGATACAAAATCCCCTACAGCAAATGCAACAAACACTACTAAAATTGCTACTAACCCATTCATAATATTCCTCCTTTTGTGTTCCATTTTGTATACGCATCTACAAATGCATTCTAATTTTGTGCATATATATAATGCATAATATTACATACACCAGTAAATTTTGTACTCAATTTTAGTGCAGATAACATTTACATGCCTTCATTAAGCGCACACAAGCATTGAAATCACATAATCTAATTTAAAATATATTAAGTGACATTATATCACTACTTATACAAAAACATCAATAGCAAAATTATATTTTTTAAATTTTTTGTATATTTTTTATGTTCTTAATCTTTAGCTATATGCATTACAGGCATAACCTTATGCAATGTCATTGTAAAATAAAAAAACCATATGCATTTCTGCCATATGGTCATATAATCACTTGTTTTATTAATTAAATGCTGTGCACCCTCTTTTGACATTATATCACAAGCGTACTCTTACAGTTAACTCTAACCCGGCTCCCTCGCGTCACACGAGACGATCCGCTTACTGCTGCTTCCTTCCGGACCTGACAGGGTTCACGGGGTCTCATTGCACGAGACCGGGTTATCAACGCCACTTAAAAAAGTCAGCCCTCACAATATAAGCCTAGAGAGGGAATTCCATCTTGCTACAGCGGATTGCAAGTACAGGGCACCGCTACCTCCCCATGTAGCACAGCATAAGAATAATAACATAAATAAATTTTTATGTCAATGTAAATAATTTGTAAGTGAATAGTTTACCTTAAGATTCAAAAAACATTTTTGTTTGTACAAAAACTAAAAAGCTTCGATGTTAAACATCAAAGCTTTAATAATAGCTATTTATTTTGCGTTGGCTGCAGATTTAGCAATTACTTCAAGAAATCCTTCAATTCCAATTGTTACTGATGATACCAGATCTGCATCAGTTGCGGTTCCCTCTTCATCCACTTCAGTTCCTGCCACTTCTTCAGCAGTTTTTCCTACAATATATTCTGAAAAGGCCTCTGCCTGTTCAAACCATTCTTTTTTAATTTGAGATGCGCCTTTCATTCCGTATTCATCTCCCAACTCAACCTTAGTATTTACAGGTGCAGTTATATCAGAAGTTATTTTTCCTTCAGAATCAAACTTAACAGTAGCCTGTGATGAATCAATAATTGAGCTTGTAATCTTTCCTTCTGCATCAAATGTAGTTGCAGCATATGTTGAATAAGCCTGAGTCTGTCCCTCAGCATCTGCAGCTGCATCTTTTGATTTTGCTACAGTTGTTAATACACCTAATCCTAAGGTATCTTCATCCGTTGACCCTAAATCTTGAGCACTAGCTATAGCCTTTTCAGCCGCTGATTTGTAATCATTAATTTTAATCGTTACTGAAGAAACCAAATCAGCATCAGTTGTAACCCCTGCATCATCAGTCGGTATCGCTTTTATTTCTTCTGCGGTCTTTCCGACAAAATAATCAGCAAGGGCATTTGCTTGCTCGTACCATTCCTTTTCTAAAGAAGACGCGCCTTTCATTCCGTATTCTTCTTTAAGTTCCTGTTTAGATTTATACACAGCAGTCAGGTCAGAGGTAATCTTTCCATCTGCTGAAAAATTTATCTTAGTTTGTGCAGTATCAATAGCCGCCTTAACAACTTTTCCATCTTTATCAACTGTAACAGCGACTACCACAGAGTCAGATTGCCCTAAGCCCTCTGCATCAGCTGTTGCATCTTTTGATTTTGCTACTGAAGTTACAACTGCTAAGCCAGTTTTAACAGCATTTTCCGCCGAAGTCTCTTTATCTCCTGATTCCTCGTTAGTCGGTTCCTCAATAATTGGATTTTCCTCTTTTGGTTCTTCTTTAGTACATCCTGCAAATGCAAATAATGACATCAGCAGAACTAATAATATCGCTATTAATTTTTTCATTTTTTCCTCCATATATTAAAAAGTTTCATATATAAACAGTTGTTTATATCTTTTTATTATGTACGATTTTAACAAAATGTTTTCATGTAGTCAACGGCTATTTATTTCCATTATTAGTTTGACCTAACTATATGTATACACAGCTTAAAATTTTCCTGTATTTCTAATAAATAAGCTATATACAGAAATATAACATATAACCTATAAAAATTATAGACATATTTTGTATGATAAGTTAAAATTAAATTTATATAATTAATATTAAGGAGGAACTAAAATGATCACAAAGGAAGAAGCCTGGAAATTACTTAAGGAATATAATAAGGAAGAATTTCATTTACAGCATGCCGAAACCGTAGGTTTTGTAATGGAGCATTTTGCCAAGAATTTAGGTTATGAAGATGAAGCAGAATTTTGGGGAATAGTAGGACTTCTGCATGACTTGGACTTTGAAATGTATCCTGAGGAACATTGCGTAAAGGTTCAGGAAATAATGTCCGAAAAAGGAATTGACGAAAAAATCATACATGCCGTAGCAAGCCACGGTTACGGACTGACTGAAACAACCGCAAAACCTGAACACCAAATGGAAAAAGTTCTTTTTGCCGTTGATGAACTTACAGGGTTAATAGGGGCTGTAGCATTAATGAGGCCTTCAAAAAGCGTATCAGATCTTGGATTAAAATCATTAAAGAAAAAATTCAAAACTTCAAGCTTTGCTGCCGGATGTTCAAGAGATGCAATTAAACAGGGAGCCGAAATGCTTGGATGGGAGCTGGATGATTTATTTCAGCAAACAATTTTAGCAATGAGAGAGTATGAAAAAGCATCAAATAATTAAAAAAGAGCGTTGAAGTTTCAACCCTCTTTCATGCTAGCTAAGCGGCTAATGCCGCTTTTTTTCTTTTCTTTATTTTATTTTTTGCTGCGGTAAAAGCCAGACAAGATATAATTGTTATTGGAATCACTGTCAGTGAATAGATAATAAGCCTTGACGTAATTGACAGTATTCCATGGCTATCAGCATACATTATTGCCATTGTAAGCACCAGCGGGTGCATTAGATAAATATAGTACGAGCTTTGGCCGAACAGCTTGATAAAGCTATATATTTTTGTCATGTATTTTTTCATAACAAGTCCTACAACATATACAAAGAAAACCGAAAATACCGAAAAAACAAACCACGCATAAATATATATCGACATATCATTGAAGGAAACATATGTGTATACTGCAGAAGCAGCTACATATCCCGCTGTAATTATTAATTTGTATTTATTTATCCATGCCATGTACCTGTCATACTCCAATGTCACAAATATTCCAAGCATATAGAAAAACATATATTTCAAAAATATTCTATCCGCATACTTAAATCTGATAAATTCAGCACAAAGCATCGTCACCAATGCCGAAGCAATTAATATGGCAACCTTTTTATCAGAACTTTTAAGCAATTTATAAAAAACCGGGCCAACAATGTACATCTGCGCAATTATTATTACAAAATAAAGGTGGTACGACATTGTTCCTAAAACAACATTGTCCAAAAAAAATTTAATATCAAATGAATAAAATCCTAACTTAATATACGCCGAATAATATATAATGCACCAAAAAAAATATGCTACAAGAACCTTTTTCAGCCTTTTTTTTATAAACTGAAAAAGCTTAAATTCTTTTTTTCGATAGCTGTAGAAGCTGGTAACACCGCTCAAAAAAATAAAGATAGGTGTTGTAAATTTTAAACTCCTGTTTAATATTAACACCATTATATGGGGTAAGCTTCCGTGAATGTATCCGGTCACTCCCGTTGCAGTTATATGAACAATGATTACCGCAAGACACGCAATAAATCTCATGTAATCAAGTTCATAAAGCTTGTCTTCTTTCATTCTACTAATTTCCGCCTTACTTGAGGATGACATCATTTAATCACATACTTTCTAATTCTTTTTTCGTTTAGTTTAACATGAGCCCAGTGCATTTGCAATTGGTAATATTTTTATATGTTCAAACAATTACTGAATTAAGCTATGTCAACGACTCAATGAAGTAACTTTATTTTAAGGCGATAAAAATAACGGCGCAAACAAAAAGTTTACACCTTAAAATTTAATTTGCAGCTGCTTCTTCATTCTTTATCTGCCTCAGCAGATAGATATATTTCTTTTCGGCTGCTTCTACATTATAAATAGCATAATCAACCAAGTCAGGCTCCGATACATTTTCAAAAATATTTTTTGCTTCTTCCCACTCTTTCCTTGCACTTTCTAGATTTGTATACAAGTCACTTTTATCGTTGCTGCATTTGACCGCTTTAGAATTGTAAAAAATATTTTTAATATTCATTAATTTTATTTTTGTTTCATTTTTAGAAATACTGCTCATGGTAAGAACCTCCTATATTATATTATAAACAGGAGATTCCTTTTTATTCATAATATTCCATAATGTTAAAATATATTATTTATCACTGTCTGTTTCTTCTTTAGACAGCCTCTCATATCTTGTTATCAAGTCTTCGGATTCTTCATGATACGGCATAACCAGCCCCTTTTTATAATGCTTTCTGCATAAGGCTGTGTAACTTTCATTTCCCCCGACAAAGATTTGTTCTCCTTCATAAACTACCTTTCCGTCAATGAGGCGCGCATTGGTAATAGCCTTTTTGCCGCACCAGCATACAGTTTTAATTTCTTCTATTTTATCAGACATTGCCAAAAGCCAGTATGCCCCTTCAAACAATTCATTTTTAAAATCTGATTTCAATCCATAACACATGACCGGTATATTTAAATCGTCGACAACATCAGTAAGTTCCATTATATGATGTTTTTTTAAAAATTGACATTCATCAATTATAACAGCATCCACTCTGAACAGATCATTGTATTCCTTTACAATATCAAAGATATTCATTTCATCGCTTACCGCTATTGCTTTTCGTTGCAGCCCTATACGCGAAGCAACAATTCCTGATTCTGCATATCTATCATCCAAACCGGACGTAAATATCAACGGGTTTTGTCCCTTTTCTTCATAATTAAATGCAACTTTTTGAACTTCTATACTTTTCCCCGCACCCATGGTACTATATCTATAATAAAGCTGTGCCATATTGTCCTCCTTATCTTCCTAGTTCTGAATTTCCTTAGAACAGATGAACTTCTCAGCCATCTGATAATAAATTCCATGAATCAAAACAAGACATTATAACACAAATATCCCATTTATACAATATTTTCAAATATGCCCACTACCGGATATGTAGGATTACAATACATGTGTTACAATCAAATATTTAAAACTGTGGATTTGTGGAAAACTCTGCGAGTTTACACACAAGCTCCACAGAATACTACTGCTACTACTAAAATCTAATAAATAAATAGCGAGAATTACTCTCT
>JAHDLA010000001.1 GCA_018436705.1 Sedimentibacter sp. | reverse complement strand
TTTTTCTAAACAATTAAGTATATACAATAGAAGAGATTACAACAATTTTCCTATGCGTCCTTTATTATGGCGTTCTCCTAAACAAGTTTTAGATGTTTTTTTTAGTTCTAGCGTGTAACATATGTTTGACAAACCAACAAATTTGTATTCATATTCCTTTATTACCTTTTTAAAGAAGCATGCTAACAAACTAAAACACTACTTAAAAAATATAACCCGGGTTTGTCCGGGTTATGAAAAATTCTGCTATTTTAAATCTATAACAACTTTTCTGTAAGGTTCTTCACCTTCCGAATAAGTTATTATATCGGCCGTATCCTGCAAAGTCGAATGAATAATTCTTCTTTCATATGGATTCATGGGTTCCAATCTTACCTTATGCTTATAGTACCTGCATTTATCGGCCATTTTATTTGCCAGTTTTTTTAATGTTTCTTCTCTTTTTGCTCTATAGTCTTCAACATTAAAAATAACTCTTACGTAATTTTGTCTTCCCTTATTTACAATTAAATTCAAGATAAATTGAATTTCATCTAAATTTTTGCCTCTTTTTCCGATAATTATTCCTTTATCATCTTCATCAATTTTAACTATATCAACTTTCAATACATTTTCTGATAAAACTACCTCGTAATCAGCCTCTATGTCCATTTTTTTCAATAAAACTTCAAAAAACTTTTTTGTTCTTTCTTCCGGACCGTTTGTAATAGTTGCTTTTATTTTTGCATTCTTGCTTCCTATTAAACCAAACAAACCTTTTGACGGTTCGTTGATTATATCAACTTCGACTTCATCACTCTCAGCTCCGAGTTCTTCTAACGCAGCTTTAACAGCTTCATCGACAGTAGCCTTTTCAATAGTTATACTTTTCATCTATTTTAATTCCTCCTTAGGATTTTTGGACGAATTCATAATAAAATATTGTTGCGCCAATTGGAACACGTTAGACACAACCCAATATAGACCCAAACCTGCAGGGAATTGGATACCAAATATAAAAATCATTACAGGCATCATCATATTCATGGATTTTTGTGTCGCTTGCTGCTGTTCATTAACTGAAGGTTGTGATGATGATGTCATCTTTGTGGTAAGATAAGTTGTAAGAGCAGAAACAGCTGCCAATATAGGAACAGCTGCTCCTACAAAAGGCAATGCCATACCGCCCATAGATAAGCCGTTAACCATATCAACTAAATTTTCATGTACACCCTTTGCTACATCTGCAGCAACAAAGACATGATTTTCAGTAAAACCTAAATCTTTTATCCACAAAAAGGATTTGTTTATTGAATCAAAAAATGCTTGATCTTGAAAAACAAATTGAACAGGCTCTCTTATTACATAAAAGAAAGCAATAATTATTGGAAATTGAATAAGCATAGGCAGACATCCCGAAAAAGGACTGTAGTTTGCTTCTTTGTATAACTCCATTTGCTTTCTTTGAAGAGTCTGAGGATCTTTTCCATATTTCTCTTGAAGCTCTTTTATTTTAGGATTCATTTCTTGCATTTTTTTCATTGATTTTGTCTGCTTTACCGTAAGAGGCAGCATAATCGCCTTGAATATTATTGTTGATAATATTATTGCAATTGCATATGCAGAAACAAACTCCGTATCCAATCCGGATACCATATTGTATAATAATTTAACAAGCATGCCCATGGGCTTTGCGATAAAATCTAAGTTCATAACTCCTCCGTATTATTTCAAAGGATCGTATCCTCCGGGGTTAAAGGGATGGCATCTGAGTATTCTTCTTATACCTAAGTAAGATCCCTTAATGAAACCGTATTTTTGTAGTGCCTCCACAAAATATTGAGAACATGTCGGGTAAAACCTGCAATGTCTGACTCCGTAATTCGAGGAAAATTTCTGATATACCCTTATAAGAAAAATCAATATTCTACTTATTTGAATCACCCTTTAATAAATTTTTTCTTTTCATTAACTTATTAAATGATTTTTCCAAACTTCTGTAATCCGATTCTACTGCATTGACTCTTGCCATTATAACAATATCATAGCCTTGTTTAATATTTTGTTCATTTAACCTGACTATTTCCTTAAGCCTTCTTCTAATAAAATTCCTGGATACTGCCTTCTTTATTTTTTTTGCAGCAGTAAATCCAAATCTGTTGCTTCCAAACCTGTTTTTTTTCACAAATAGAACAAGGTTATAATCGGAAATCGAATTATTACAATTGTATACTGTTTTATACTCTGTATTTTTTTTTATTATTATCATTTATTTACCTTAAATGTCCAGATATTTCTAATTGGAATAAAAGGCCACAAATGCGGCCTTATGCTGACAATCTTTTTCTACCTTTTGCCCTTCTTCTCTTTAAAACATTTCTTCCAGACTTTGTGCTCATTCTTTTTAAAAATCCATGCTCTCTGCTTCTTTGTTTTCTTTTTGGCTGATAAGTTCTTTTCACCGGAAACACCTCCTTGTAATACAGATATCTATATCAATATCCTAAATTTTCATGTTTTTAAATTATAATATTTTTAAATTACTGTGTCAACTCTTAAAAATATTATAATTTACCGCATTAAGTTACGCTTACACATTAACTGCAAGTAAACTTGCATAAATTAAATTATAGCTATTGTACTATACTATATTTTCATGAATATTGCAAATATTTTTTAAAATAAAAAAAATAAAATTGAAATTGTGGATAAAAAATGTTACTATGATATATACCTGTGGATAACTTTTTTTATGTTGCCCATTTATGGACAACTTGTTAACAGATTATTGGAAACATTGATTAATCATATATTTAGATTGTTTATACTTTTTATAAACAATTGTTTATATCATATATTTTATCAAAAAGCATCACTTTTTATTAACAAAATGTTAATTTTTTTTATCAACAACCGGAGGATATTATGAACTTTGAAGAATTATGGAATGAAGTCCTCGAGATTGTCAAAGAGGACACTAATCAAGTCAGTTTTAATACTTGGTTCAAACCCCTTAAAATAGTTGCATATAAAAATAACACCATTTATTTGGAAACAGCAGATGAATTTTTAAAAAATACATTAAAAAAAAGACATTACAACTTTCTTAAAAATGCTTTTACATATGTATTAAAAAAAGATACTGAACTTATTTTTACGGTGCCAGGAGAAAATCTTGAAAAGGAAGATAATAAAAAAAATAGTTTAAACAACTCCACCGAGGATTCTGATTCTATTAATAGTAATGGGAGAAAATTAAATCCAAAATACAGATTTGATAATTTTATAATAGGAAACAGTAACCGATTTGCACATGCTGCCTCACTTGCTGTTGCGGAAGCACCTTCAACAGCATACAACCCACTATTTTTGTATGGGGGTGTAGGCCTTGGTAAAACTCACTTAATGCATGCAATAGGACACTATATACTAGATAATAATCCTGAAGCATACGTACTTTATGTTACATCCGAAAAATTTACAAATGATTTGATTAACTCAATAAAAGACGGTACAAATGAGGAATTTAGAAATACTTATAGAAGAGCTGACGTACTTCTTGTAGACGACATTCAGTTTATTGCAGGAAAAGAGAGTACTCAAGAGGAATTTTTCCATACATTCAATGCTCTTCATGAAGCTAATAA
Organism: Sedimentibacter sp.; assembly: GCA_018436705.1. Taxonomy (GTDB): domain Bacteria; phylum Bacillota; class Clostridia; order Tissierellales; family Sedimentibacteraceae; genus Sedimentibacter. The sequence goes on along the minus strand of JAHDLA010000001.1, from coordinate 241,299 downwards.
ACAGATAATAGTATCCAGTGATAATCCTCCAAGTGAGATACCTACACTGGAAGACAGGCTTCGTTCACGTTTTGAATGGGGACTTATAGCTGATATTCAGCCACCTGATTATGAAACAAGAACAGCCATTCTTAGGAAAAAGGCAGAAGCCGAAAATTATGATGTTCCAGATGATGTTATATCATATATCGCTCAAAATATTCAATCAAACATAAGAAAACTTGAAGGAGCTCTTATAAGAATATACGCATATGCTTCTTTGACAAATAAAAAAGAAGTATCGCTGGAACTGGCTCAGGAAGCTCTAAAACATTTAATTTCAAATAACAAAAAAATTACTATTAACGATATAAAAGAAGTAGTTTCAAACTATTATAATATATCGATGGAAGACATAGTATCAAAGAAAAAGACAAAAAACATAGCCTATCCAAGGCAAATTGCAATGTATATAGGAAGAAAACTCACAAACTTATCTCTTCCTAAACTAGGTGATGAATTTGGGGGCAGAGATCACTCAACTGTTCTTCATGCATGCAATAAAGTGGAAGAAGATATGGAAAACAGTCAGGAAGTAAAAAAGAATATTGATGATTTGATTTCCATGCTTAATAATTAGGAACAACCTGTTGACAAAAAGTTAGTTGCTGTTGACAAAAAAATATAGGCAGTTAATAACTTTTTTATATTTTCAAAACTATCCACATGAAATTTCTTTCTTAGTTAGTTAGAAATTAAATGCAAAAATGACTTTTCAACAAATTAACATTGCCTACTACAATTACTATTATATTTTATTTATATCTACTAAGGATTTTACACTTTTTTAGTTGTGCACATTTTTTATAAAAGGAGCTAAAAGATGAAAATAAAAATAAACCAAAATGAACTTAATAAAAGCATTAATATTGTACAAAAAGCCGTAACTTCCCGAACACCACTTCCTATTTTGTCAGGCATATTAATTGAAGCTAAAAATAACATGCTTGTACTTACGGCAACAGATCTTGATTTAGGTATAAAAACATATTCTCCATGCGAAGTTGAAGAAGAAGGTTCTATTGTAATACAGGCAAGGCTTATAGGTGATTTCGTAAGAAAACTTCCGGCTAATTCTTATGTTCATATTGAAACAATGGATAATAACAATATGGAGATTAAGTGTCTTAATACTGAAATTAATATTTTAGGTAATTCGGCATCGGAATATCCGGATAACACATTTGATAACGAAGGAAAATCATTTTCTATTAAACTAGAATCATTGAAAAGTTTAATTAAACATACGTGTTTTGCAGCTGCACAGGAAAATATAAAGCCAATTTTTACAGGGTGCTTGGTAGAAATTAAAAATAATATGTGCACATTCGTGGCTTTGGATGGTTATAGAATGGCAGTTAAAAAAGAAAAGATTAATTTCGGAGGAGAAGTTTCTGTAGTTGTTCCATCAAAGACTTTGTTGGAAATTTTGAGAGTTATTGAAGAAAATGAAGAAAATACAGAAATAACTATATCCGAAAGCCATATAAGTTTCAAAATGGAAAACACAATTATTATTTCCAATCTCCTGGATGGAAAATTTATTGATTATCAAGGAATAATAAAAGATAATTATGTAACAGTAGTAAAAGCGGAAACTTCAGACATAAGAAACAGTGTGGAGAGGGCTTCACTTCTTGCAAAAGATGATAAAAACAATTTAATTATTTTAGATATAAAAGAAAACAGTATGAAAATCAATTCTGCTTCCGAATACGGAAATGTAGAAGAAAATGTGCCGGTTGAAAAAGAAGGAGAAAATATAAAAATAGGATTTAACTCAAAATATCTTTTGGACTTTCTAAAAATTATCGACAGCGAAAAGATATCACTAAATTTAATAGGGGTTAATAATCCATGCTTTATAACTGAAGAGGGCAAACAAGATTATGTGTACATGGTGCTGCCTGTAAGAATAAGCTAAGTAAGTATTTTCTTAATTAAGAATAATGTCTGAAAGAAGGATTTATTATGGAAAAAGTAAGCATTTCAACAGAATTTATAAAACTTGACCAGCTGTTAAAATTTGTTAATGCTGTTGAGGGAGGCGGAATGGCCAAAAATGTAATTCTTGACGGACTTGTAAAAGTTAACGGCGAAGTTATGCTGCAAAGAGGTAAAAAGCTGAGAGAAGGAGATATTGTTGATTTCGGCGGAGAAAGGTATATCATTTCAAAAGAGGAAAAATGATAGTAAAAAGTCTAAAGATTAAAAATTACAGGAATTTTGAGGAAGCGGAAATTGAATTAAATGATTCTCTTAATATTTTTGTAGGCGATAATGGCCAGGGTAAGACTAACCTAATGGAATCAGTTTATTTGACTTCTATAGGCAGGACGTTTAGACTGAATAGTGAAAATGAGCTTATTAAATTTCACGAAAACAGAAGTTTTGTTGAAGTTAATATACAAAAAAACAATTATGAAATGAAAATTCAGCTTCAGCTTGAGAAAAATAAAAGAAAACAGGTCTTAATCAACGGCGTTAAGTTAGATAAAACATCTGAAATGATAGGAATTTTAAATAATGTCATATTTACTCCTGATGACATGAAAATCGTTAAAGGAAGTCCTAGTGAAAGACGAAAATTTGTTAATATTGATATTTCTCAAATTAAACCGAAATATAAATATTTGCTCAATAAATACAAAAAAATCTGTACTGAAAGAAATATATTATTAAAAAACTACTATACAAAATCGAAAAATAAGGATATTATTAATATTTGGAATGATTACTTGGTTAATATTGGAACGGAAATAGTATACTACAGATATGATTACATAAGTAAGCTTAAAAAATATTCCGTGGATATTTATGCAAATATTTCAGGCAACAAAGAAAAGTTTGAATTAAATTATTTATGCAATGTTGGGAATTTAAATAATATTGATAAAGACGATTTTAAAAAAATGTTTTATGAAAAAATTAATTCTGGTTTACAGCAGGAAATTCAAAGCGGAACTACAATGTATGGCCCTCACAAAGATGATATTATAATAAAAATAAATGAAAAAGAATGTAAATACTTTGGTTCTCAGGGGCAGCAAAGATCCGCAATTTTAGCTGTAAAGCTTGCTGAAATAGAGATTATAAAAGAAGAGATAGGAGAATATCCCGTCTTGCTTCTTGATGACGTTCTTTCAGAGCTTGACAATAAAAGAAAAGGGTTTTTAATAAATTATATCAAAGGAATTCAAACGTTCATCACAACAACGGATGATCACGATTTGAATGTATTGACTGAAAATTACAATAAGAATAAATTTTATATAAATGAAGGAAAAATTGGGAACATTACAAATTAGAGGAGATACAAATGACTGATAGAAATAATATTCATTATGGAGCAGAGCAGATACAGGTTCTTGAAGGTCTCGAACCTGTCAGGAAAAGACCTGGAATGTATATAGGCTCCACCGGTGAAAGAGGATTACACCAATTAGTTTATGAAGTTGTCGATAACAGCATTGATGAAGCGTTGGCAGGATGTTGCAATACTATCAATGTAACCATAAATGAAGATAATTCAATAGTGGTTGTAGACAACGGAAGAGGAATTCCTATAGAGAAAAATAATAAGACAGGAAAATCTACATTGGAGACAGTGCTGACAGTGCTGCATGCAGGGGGAAAATTTGATAATGATGCATACAAGGTATCAGGCGGGCTTCACGGCGTAGGTGTATCATGTGTTAATGCTCTGTCTAGTTATTTAGTTGCAGAAGTAAACTGGGACGGAAAGAAATACAGACAGGAATTTGAAAGAGGTATTCCGAAATCAGAAGTTAAATATATATCTGATACAGAAGAAAACGGAACTACGATAACATTTTTGCCCGATTCTACTATTTTTGATACTATAGAATACAATTATACCACGTTGAAGCATCGTATGAGAGAGCTTGCATTCCTGAACAGAGGAATAAAAATAACTTTGGAAGACAAGAGGGATAATGTAAAAGAAGAATTTCATTATGAAGGCGGAATAAAGGAATTTGTTCAATTTTTAAACAGAAAAAAGGATGCCTTACACGATGATATAATTTATACTGAAGGTAAAAAGGATAAAGTTATAGTTGAATTATCTATGCAGTATACAGATTCATATTCTGAGAATATTTTTTCTTTTGTAAATAATATAAATACAATAGAAGGCGGTACACATCTAATAGGTTTTAAAACTGCTTTTACTCGTGTTATTAATGATTATGCAAGAAAAAGTAATTTATTAAAAGAAAATGATGTTTCCATAACAGGAGAAGATATAAGGGAAGGTATTACAGCTGTTCTTTCTATTAAAATACCTAACCCTCAGTTTGAAGGACAGACAAAAACAAAATTAGGAAACAGCGAAGTAAGAGGTATAGTTGATAACATAACAGGGGAAGCATTGAGCGTGTATTGCGAAGAAAACCCAAAGACAGCAAAATTAATTGTTGAAAAATCTTTGAGATCTGCAAGAGCAAGAGAAGCGGCAAGAAAAGCAAGAGATCTTGCCAGAAGAAAGGGTGCTCTTGACAGCATGTCTCTGCCGGGTAAATTAGCAGATTGTTCTGAGAAGGATCCTACTTTGTGTGAAATATGCATAGTTGAGGGTAATTCAGCAGGAGGTTCTGCAAAAGAAGGAAGGGACAGAAGGTATCAGGCAATACTTCCTTTGAGAGGAAAAATTTTAAATGTAGAAAAATCGAGAATAGATAAAATACTGAATTCTGAAGAAATTAAAAATATGATTACAGCTTTTGGTACAGGTATCGGAGAAGATTTTGACGTAACAAAACTAAGGTATCACAAGATAATTATAATGACAGATGCCGATGTCGACGGTGCACATATAAGAACTCTTTTGCTTACATTTTTCTACAGATATATGAAGGAGCTTATTACTCAAGGGCATGTTTATGCTGCTCAACCTCCTTTATACAGGGTGAAAAAAGGTAAATTCGAAAAATATGTGTACAGCGATTCGGAGCTGAGCAATGTTTTAGAAGAAATAGGAAGAGACAACAAGATTGAAATTCAACGTTACAAAGGTCTGGGAGAAATGGATCCCGAACAGCTGTGGGAAACTACAATGAATCCGACAGACAGAATTCTTTTGAGAGTCAATGAAGATGATGCTATGGCTGCAGATGAAACGTTCAGTATACTCATGGGAGATAAAGTTGCTCCCAGAAGAGAGTTTATTGAACAAAATGCACGATATGTAAAGAATTTAGATATATAGCTGTTGGAGGGTATAAATGAGCGAAAATGAAAATAGAAGTAAGATTATAGAAACAAATATTACCGAGGAAATGAGAAAATCTTATTTAGATTATGCCATGACGGTTATTGTTTCAAGAGCCCTGCCAGATGTAAGAGATGGGCTTAAACCTGTTCATAGAAGAATTCTTTATTCTGCAAATGAACTTGGATTGACACCTGATAAACCTCATAAAAAAAGTGCACGTATCGTCGGTGACGTTCTCGGTAAGTATCATCCTCACGGAGATACAGCTGTATATGATGCGATGGTACGTTTGGCCCAGAGCTTTTCTATGCGTTATCCATTGATAGACGGTCATGGAAATTTTGGTTCTGTTGATGGGGACCAAGCTGCGGCAATGCGTTATACAGAAGCTAGAATGTCAAAAATTGCATTGGAGCTTTTAAGAGATTTTAATAAAGATACTGTTGATTTTAGGCCAAACTTTGATGAAACATTGAAAGAGCCTGTTGTTCTTCCAAGCCGCTTCCCGAATCTTCTTGTTAACGGTTCACAGGGTATAGCTGTTGGTATGGCAAGCTCTATCCCTCCTCACAACATAGGAGAGGTAATAAATGGGGTTATGGCATATATTGATGATCCGGATATAGATGTTCCTGGGCTTATGAGATATATAAAAGGTCCTGATTTTCCTACAGGTGCAATTATAGAGGGAAAAGAAAATATCAAAAATGCCTATATGACCGGAAGAGGATTCGTAAAGGTTAAATCAAGAGTTGAAATAGAGGAAATAAAAAATAATAAAAGCAGAATAATAGTATCAGAGCTTCCTTACATGGTAAACAAAGCAAGGTTGATTGAAAAAATAGCAAATCTTGTAAAAGATAAGAAAATTGACGGCATTTCTGATTTAAGAGATGAAAGTGATAGAAAAGGTATGAGGATTGTTATTGAAATTAAGAGAGACTACAATCCTAATATTGTACTTAACAATTTATACAAGCATACTCAGCTTCAAGATAATTTCAGCATTATTATGATAGCTCTTGTAAATAATGAGCCTAAGGTGTTGACACTTAAGGAAATGGTTCATTATTATGTTGAGCATCAAAGAGAAATTGTAGTAAGAAGAACAAAGTATGATTTGAATAAAGCTGAAGCAAGAGCTCATATTGTTGAAGGTTTGAGAATAGCCATTGATAATATTGATGAAGTTATAAGAATAATAAGATCTTCTTATGACGATGCAGAGAAAAAATTGATGGATGCATTTAAATTATCAGAAATTCAGGCAAGAGCAATCATTGATATGAGGCTTAGACGTCTGCAAGGACTGGAAAGAGAAAAATTAGATGCAGAGTACAAAGAATTAATGGGAATGATTGCTAAATATAAAGAAATTCTTTCAAACCAGCACCTGGTGGACAACATAATAAAAGATGAATTAAAAGATATTAAAAATAATTTTTATGATGAAAGAAGAACAGAAATAATTGCAGACGAAGGCGAAATAACTGTAGAAGATTTAATTGAAGAAGAAAATGTTGCAATTACTCTTACTAATTTTGGATACATCAAAAGACTTCCTGAAGACACGTACAAGGCTCAGAACAGAGGAGGCAAGGGAATAACAGCACTCAAAACAAGAGAAGAAGATTTTGTAAAGGATTTATTTATAACATCTACTCATGATAATCTTCTGTTTATGACAAACAAAGGAAGAATGTTTAGAATTAAAGCGTATGAAGTTCCTGAAGCAAGACGCCAGGCCAAGGGTACAGCCGCTATAAATTTAATAAGCATAGATTCAGGTGAACAAGTAAGATCAATAATTCCAATAAGAGAGTTCAATGACGATGAATATCTAATATTTGTAACCAAAAAGGGGATTATTAAAAAGACTAAACTCAGCGATTTTGATACAACAAGAAAAACAGGTTTAGTAGCGATAAAAATTGCCGATGACGATGAGCTTATAAATGTTTCAAAAACTGATGGAACTAAAGATATATTTATAGTTACAAAATCCGGTAAGGGAATAAAATTCAATGAAAAAGATGTAAGAGCAACAGGCAGAAACTCTATGGGTGTTAAGGCAATAACCATAAGTGATGAAGATGAGCTTGTTACAATGAGCATAATTAATGAAAATAATGAAAGCACCGAAAAGAAATATATTTTAACAGTTACAGAAAACGGGTATGCAAAAATAACATTGTCTCAGGAATACAGATGCCAGAACAGAGGCGGAAAGGGAATGAAGGCACATAATGTAAATAATAAAACAGGCCCGATAATAGGTTCTTTGATTGTTGAAAAGGAAGATGACATAATGATGCTGAGCGTCAACGGGTCAATTATAAGAATGCATGCAACGGAAATTTCAATTATGGGAAGAGATACTCAAGGAGTAATCGCCATGAGATTAAATGGCGACGATAGAGTAGTATCTGTAGCAAAAATTTATTCAGAGGACCGTAGTTTGGAAAACGAAGAAGAATAAGATTAGTGGAGGTTATCATGTCATTAGAAATTAAATATGAATTGACTTCGGAAAATAATTTAGAAATAATTCCTGTGGGAGAAGTAGATATATATACTTCTCCTGAACTCAAAAATAAAATTTTTGAGTTAATCGAAGAAAAAAACAGCAATATAGTAATTAATGGCGAAAAGCTTGATTACATTGATTCAACCGGTCTTGGAATTTTAATGGGCATTTACAAAAAGCTCCAGGAAAAGAATCTTAGCATAAAGGTGATAAATCTAAAGCCTAACATATATAAATTATTCGATATAACAGGATTAAATAAGATTTTTAGTATTCAGAGGTGATATAATGGAAAAAATAAATTTAACTATTCCTAAAAAATCTGAATATATGAGTACAATCAGACTTACAACATCTGCTTTGTCAAATATGAATGGGTTTAACGTAGATGAAATAGAAGATATAAAAGTTATCATATCAGAGGTTTGCACTCTTTTTATAAATGGTGTTGAAAATAATAGTGAGCCTATAAACATAAAGTATGAGATGGAAAATGGTAAATTAAATGTTGAAGTAACGGATTTGAATAAAGGTGAAATTTCTGAAGAAAAAAGTACAAACAATAATATGAACATAATGATTATTGAAAGCCTGGCTGACAATTATAACTTTGATGCGAAAAGTAAAAAGATAGTATTTGAGAAGAGTATAAATATTTATGAGTAGGCGTTAATATATGGGTGAAGCGATACAAAATAAAAAAAACATTAAAAATCAGGATTTATTTTTGCAGTACAAGCATAATAAAGACTTAGAAATTAGGAATGAAATATTCGAAAAATACAGATACATGGCAGAAATAATTTCTAGAAAATATACTAACAAGGGAATAGAACATGAGGATATTTTTCAAATAGCCTGCATGGGGTTAATTTATGCCATTGAGAGATTTGACGTTACCAAGGGATTTGAGTTTACCAGCTTTGCTACACCGACCATACTGGGGGAAATCAAAAAGTACTTCAGAGATAAAGGCTGGGCTATTAAAGTGCCTAGAAAAATTCAGGAAATATCAAAGAAAGTTAATGAAGCAAATAATACATTAAGCAATCAGCTTAATAGAGCTCCCACCGTTGGAGAAATATCAGAGTATCTTAATGTGACGGAAGAAGATGTATTAGAGGCATTTGAAGCTGGAAAAATGTTTAATTCCCAGTCACTGGATGAAAAATTTGATTCCAGCGGCGATGACAGTGATTTGTCTCTTATGGATGTTGTTGGGCAGGAGGATGCTCATTTTATAAAGATTGAAAATCAGGATTTTATTCAAAAGTCTATGAATAAATTAAATGATTTGGAAAGACAAATAATAATAAAGAGATTTTATTTAAGCAAGACACAAAGTGAAATTGCAAAAGAACTTAATATTTCTCAAATGACCGTATCAAGAATAGAAAAAAAATCTTTGGAAAAATTAAGAATTGAATTTAATAAATAGAATTTTAATCAAAAATAAAAACACCGTGTCGTTTATTTATATACCATAAATTATTCTTAAGGAGGAACTATGAGAAATAGGGGAAGATTTTTTGTTATTGGTTTAATTATAATAGTATTTTTGGCCGTAAATTCATTTGGTGGTGTCGTTAAATTTTTAACAGATTATTCATGGTTTAAAGAAGTAGGATATACAGAAACCTTTTTAACTAAAATAAAAGCTCAGTTTGCAATAGGTATTCCTGTATTTTTTTTATTAAGTATTTTATTGTATGTTTTTATAAGGAAACTGAAAAAAAAGTACGACTTGGAATCGGGAGTTATTGATACGCAATCCAAAAAAAAGTCATTAATGTGGATGAAGATAGTTTCTGTGGCTATAAGCTTTTTATTTACGGTAAGTATAGTATCAGGAACGTGGTTTCAGATTCTACAGTTTTTTAACAGTGAAAGCTTTGGCGTAGTAGATCCCATTTTCAACAATGATATGAGTTTTTACATATTTAAACTTCCACTTATAAATACACTAATTGATTTTGTGATGAACATTTTATTCTTGCTAATAGTTGTGACAGTTTTGTTTTATGGGTATCTTACAATTAAGGATAGTCTAAAAAATGTAACTGAACAATTTACAGAGATGAAATTCAATAATTACCAATTTGATTTCAGTGCTGTTTTAAATGTAAAATTTGCATCAAAAATAATAAACCAGCTTTCTGTAATAGGAATTTTTGTGTTTATTGTATTGAGCATAAAATTTGTACTTAGAAGTTATGAACTTTTGTATTCTCAATTGGGCAGAGTTTTTGGCGCCGGTTATACCGATATAAATGTAACGCTGAATTTATATAGAATACTGGCAATAGGTTGTGTGATTTCTGCTGTTACATTTTTCATGGGAGCAAAAAAAAGAAACCTTAAGTTTGCATTGACAATGCCCGTTGCATTGATTGTTATTTCAATTGCAGGAACAGGATTAGCCGGATTGGTCGAAAACTTCGTTGTTGAGCCAGATCAGCTATCTAAAGAGACAAAGTATATGGAGTACAGCATAAAAAGCACTCAAAATGCCTATGCTTTAGCTGATGTAAAGGTGGTACAATTTCCGGCAACCAATGAATTAACCATAGAAGATATAAACAACAATAAAGAAGTTATTGATAATATAAGAATTAACGATCAGGAACCTTTAATTCAGGTTTATAATCAGCTTCAAGGAATAAGACCCTACTATGTTTTCAACGATGTGGATGTTGACAGATACAATATTAACGGAGATTACAAACAGGTGTTTCTATCAGCGAGGGAACTTGATCAGAGTCGGTTAAATGATCAGGCAAGAACATGGGTTAATCAATATTTGAAATATACACACGGTTATGGAATAACATTATCGCAGGTGAATGAGGTTACTTCTCAAGGGCAGCCTGAAATGCTTATGAAAAACATACCTCCTGTTACGAATACAGATTTAAAAATCACAAGACCTGAAATTTATTTTGGCGAGAGCACAAATGATTACATAATAGTCAATACTGACGAAAAAGAGTTTGATTACCCTTCAGGTTCAGATAATGTTGAAACATTGTATGAAGGAGAAGCAGGCATAAAGCTTTCGTTTGTGAACAAACTACTTTTCAGTTTAAGAGAAGCAAGTTACAGACTTTTTATTTCTAATAATATAAACTCTGACAGTAGAATACTTTTAAACAGAAATATAATGCAGAGAGTTTATGAAATTGCATCATTTATGTATTTTGACAATAATGCTTACATCGTAGTTAACCAAGATGATGGGAAACTTTATTGGATAATTGAAGGATTTACAGTAAGTGATAAATTTGCATATTCTCAGCCTACAGATAAGTTTATTGAAGGTTGGGGCGTAAACTATATAAGGAATTCAGTTAAAGCAGTAATAGACGCATATGATGGTTCTGTTGATTTCTATATTTCAGATGAAAAAGATCCAATCATAAAAACATATAGTAAAATATTTACTGATTTATTTAAACCTATGAGTGAAATGCCGGAAGGATTAAAAAATCACATCAGATATTCACAAGCATATTTTGATGTACAGTCAGACATGTACAGACTATATCATATAGAAAACCCTACAGTATTTTTTGGAAGAGAAGACTATTGGGATATAGCAAATGAGAAATATATGAGTAACGGAGAACAACCTATAGGCTCAAACTATGTAATGTTTAAACTTCCGGAGGAAAAAGATGTTGAGTTTCTTTTAACTACTCAATATACTCCTCAGAACAAGGATAATATGATAGCGCTTTTGGCAGCCAGAAATGACGGCGAAAATTATGGTGATCTTGTATTATACGAATTTCCGAAAACAAAGACAATACCTGGACCTAGTATGATGGAAACAAAAATTGACCAAGATACCGTAATATCTTCTCAATTAACGTTATGGAGTCAGGTAGGTTCAACGGTGCTCAGAGGAAACACAGTGGTAGTACCTATAGAAGAATCTCTGCTTTACGTGGAACCTATTTATCTTAAGTCTGACACAGAGAGCAATTTCCCTGAAATGAAAATGGTAGTTGTGTATTATGGTGAAAAAATCATAATGGAATCTACACTTGAAAAGGCAATAGAGAAGATATTTGGAATTTACACAGAAGAAGAGCAGCCTGTCGAAGAAGAATATGAATATGATGATACAAATATTAATGATTTGATAAAACAAGCAACACAGTTTTTTAACGAGGCTACAGAAGCTTCTCAAAAAGGAGACTGGTCTTCTTATGGAGAAAGCCTAGAAAATCTTGAAGAAGTATTAGAAAGATTGAACTTGCTGACTAATGCTACTCAAAGTACGAATGAAAACAATACTCTTGACGGAAATGTTACAGAGAACGAAGGAACAGAGCAACAACAATAGTAAAATATAATGTGTATAGCAATACCCCCTAATTTTAGACTTTAAAACTAATCTTAGGGGGTATTTCATCAATGTATGGTATTTTTATTGTAAGTAATTACTACTTATCTTTTTTTATTTCAAATTCAGGCATTCCCATATAACCTGGTGCAATTTCATACTTGTTAAATATTATAACAGGGTTTCCATTTTCATTAACATAGAAAGTCTGATCTTCTGTAATTGATTCAAATCCTCCATCATTTTCACCAAAGTAAACATTGTTTTCATCTTTTGATCTTTCTGCAATTTCTTCTGATATTTGCTCATTTGCAACTAAAACATAATCTTTGCCAAGCAAATCTTCCAATGTAACTTTACTGTTTTTATTAAGATCATAATTGTAATAGAATTCTTGATAATATGCGCTGGCAAAATCTTGTGTAACCCATATTTTAAAAGAAATATAATCTTTGCTGTTGCATTTTACATCATAGTCGGCAACAAGTTCAGGAAGCACAATATCTTCCTCTTTAGTTCCTGTTTCTATTCTTGCCTGTTTATATTCTTCAAGTACTACTTTTGTTTCTTCAACTGCTTTATTCATATCGTTCTGAACATCTTTATTTATTTGTTCCTGTAGATCTTTATCTTTAAGCCCATCAATTTCAGGAATCTTAATATCTACAGTGGATACATCGTTAGTTTCGTGAATTTCCTCAGCAGTAAAAATCCTCACAAGAGCACCTAATATAGGTACATTTTCCATGGAAGCTGCAAAAGCCTCATTTGTAGATACTCCTACTCCGAAAGCTCCAACAAAGATTGTAATTGCTGCTGCAATAGCAACTATTTTTTTCCAGTAAGGTTTTTTTGATTTTTCATTTTTGATTGTCATGTTAATTACCCCATTTCTTTCGTTTTCTACTTTTTTAATTACGTTTTGAATAACCTGAGGAAGTTCCTGAGGAATTTCCGGATTTTCATATATTTTTTTAAGTTTGTTGATTTTGCTCATATTCTCATTATCCCATTGATTCATTTTGAAACACATCTCCCTTCAACTGTATTTTCAGTGAATCCAAAGCACGATAAAGAGTTGATTTAACCGTACTGAGATTAATTCCAAGTATTTTGGCTATATCGGCAAGTTTCATGTCTTCAAAGTATCTCAGTATTATTATTGCTTTGGTTTTTGGCTCCAACTCATTAAGTGCTTTGTACAGATCCAATAACTCTGCTTGAGATACATCTTCCTGTTTGTCATTGATCCTTAAGTCTTGTTCAATAAATACTTCGGGATCAGTTGCAATTGAATGCTTGCTTTTTCGAATTTCATCCAGACAAACATTGGCTAGAATACGGTAAAACCAAGCTTTCATTTGATTTGTATTTTTTAATTGATCTGAAGATTTTAATGCTTTATATACTGCCTCTTGAACCATATCTAGAGAGGTTTCTTTGTTTTTTACATAACTGTAAGCAAACAAATAGAATCTATTTTGATTTTCAACTATTAAGTTAACTAAGTTTTGGTAAGTATCTTTTTCTCCTGCAGGCATTTCCTCTCTCACTCTCCTTACGTTTATTAGACGGGGTAATATAATAAAAAGTCTCATAAAAAATAAAATTATATATATAATAGTAACTCTGGTTTAATACTATAAATTGATTAAATTAATTAAAAAGCTTCCTGAGATTTTAATTTTATCACAGGAAGCCTTTAAATAAGCTTAATTCTTACTTATTGTAAAACTATTTATAAAATAGTAATAATTTCATAAAAAATATAGTTTATTGTCAAATATTTATTATTTCGCCTTTCATAAGCATTAATTCCTTTTTAAAAACCTGTATGCTGTTACGTTCGACTTTTGCCTTGTATAAGGCCTGATCTGCACAAACAAATAATTTTGCTGCATTCATTTCGTCTTCATATTCAGTTAGACCAAAACTGGCAGTCACCTTTAAATCTGAATTTATTGAAAGGTTAATGCTATTTAATTTAGACTTAATTTGTTCACAAATTTTAACTGCTTCTTCAATATTTGAATTATGAAACAATAGACAAAACTCATCGCCGCCATATCTGAATGGAACAGCCTTTTCGGAATGTTCTTTTAATAAACCTGCAAATTCAACCAAACATTTATCACCTATTTGATGTCCGAAACTATCATTAATTGTTTTGAAATTGTCTATATCAATAATTGCAAATATGTATTTTCCTTTTGAATCTTCTTCTAAATCGCGCATTGTATCATGAAGGGCTTTTCTGTTATATATACCTGTTACTTCATCGAGTTTAAGACGGTGATGAAGCATAATCCTTTCTTTTTCAATATTGATGCTGGCTGTATTTTTTTTTTGTTCATATTGAATAATTATCATGCATACTGCAGAAAGTGCAAAAATAATAAGAAGAGAAACAAGAAAATTGCCTAAACGAAGTGTACTTTCAAAGATGCTGGTCTTATCTACATCCCAGGAAACAAATACTTCTGAAATAATAAATAAACTAATGCTTATGCATGCTGTAGAAAAAGTAACTGAGTAACTGGCATAAATTGTTGTGAGTATAATTGCTCCTGAAAAAATAAAATAAGTTACTGTGAATGCACTGTGTGCCGTATAAGAAACAAAGCATATAATTGCATAAATAATTGATATTGCATATATTTTAAATTTCTGCGAAACTATATCAGACCGCATAACTGCTGTAGCAACTGCAATACATAAAAAATTAATACCGCTGGGCACAACAATAAACTTTATAATGTATTTAGAAACAGTGGTTGTCAATATGTCCGAATAAATAAAAACAGGGCTCAATATGCACTCTACTGCCAGTACAAAAATAACCGTTGCAATTGAAATTTTGTAATGCAGTGACAGCCAATTGTTATCGATTTTGTTATACTCTTGCAGTATTTCATTTTCTAGCTGGATTTTACTTTGCTGCATTTTATTTTCTCCTGCAATTTCTGAATTTTATAGTGATAAACATATTGATATAGTTAATAATTTCGTGAATGGACATTATGAATTGATAAAAAGTGTGAAAATGTCATCTAATGCTTAGCGGATATATTTTATCATTTTAATCGTTATATGTCATTAAAAATACTAAAATTATAAAAAATTTCTAAAATATATTCTTATTATATAAGATACAGTTCTTTTAAGCTTATTTTATAACAAGTACTGCAGCTGTACTATTAATAAGAATTTGGATAATATTATTGTTTTATGATATAATGCATTTAATCATAAAAAAACAAAACGAGAGTAAGTAACTATACAAAATTAGTAAAATTTTTTTATTAGGGAGGTTTATATGAAGTTTGAATTTAATCATTTTAATTTCAATGTTTTTGACTTAGAAAGAAGTAAGAATTTTTATAAAGAAGCATTAGGTCTAAAAGAGGTAAGAAGAAAAGAATCGGCTGACGGAAGTTATATTCTAGTTTTTTTAGGAGACGGAGAAACGGATTTTTCACTAGAGCTTACATGGCTGAAGGATAGAACAGAGCCATACGATCTTGGAGAACAGGAATTTCATCTTGCAATGGCAGTTGATAACTATGATGAAGCTTATAAAATGCACAAGGAAATGGGATGCATTGAATTTGTCAATGAATCAATGGGAATTTACTTTATTATAGATCCTGATGGGTACTGGGTAGAAATAGTAAGAAAGAAATAAAAGAGGTGCTTATGGAATACAAGAGATTTAACAATACAATAATCGCAAGAATAGATAAGGGTGAAGAAGTTGTTGCAGAAATAATAAAAATATGTGCAAAAGAAGATATAAAGCTTGCCAATATCAATGCACTGGGAGCAGTGGGTGAAATAGTGATTGGATTGTTTGACACAAAAGAAAAGAAATATCATTCTGAAAAATACACAGGAGATTTTGAAATTGTTTCACTAACAGGAAGTATTACTACAAAAGAAGGCCAGTTCTATAATCATTTGCATATGAGTGTGGGAGATAAAAAATACAGTGTTCGTGGAGGACACCTAAATTCAGCGGTTGTAAGTGCAACATGCGAATTGTTTATAAATATAATTGACGGTTCAGTTGAAAGAGAGTTTAATGATGATGTTGGACTAAACCTTTTAAAATTTGACTAGTTATGAAAGCTGCCTTTTGAAAAGATTTAAGGCAGTTTTTTTAATGTTAAATTATTTGGAACTAAAAATGTCTAAAAAAATTAATTAAAATTAATTTTTAGTTTGTTTTACAATTTATAAATAAATTGTTAAAATATAAGAAATGTTCTTTTTATTTGACAATTTGTCCATTAATCTATAAAATATTTTATAGATTAGTGAAATAAAAATACAAGGATAAATCTATGAAATCAACTGATGAAGTTAAATTCCGAAAAAAATCGTCTCTGAGGGTTTTTTTAAACAAAATTGAAAAAGAGGATATGGAAGTTATTTATAAATGGTTTTCAGACATCGAATTTTTGAAGTTCTATGATTATATGCCTCCGATACCGCAAAAAAAGGAAGATGTTGATAAAACTTTTGAGAAATATGAAAAAAATAAAGAGTCTGTTGTGTTTGCAGTTAGGCTAGCAGAAAATAATGAAATAATAGGAATTGCGGGATTTGATGATATAATTTGGGAAAATAATGTTGCAACCTTGTTTATCGGCATCGGTGATGTAAATACGAGAGGCAGAGGATACGGCAGAGAATCTTTGGATCTGCTTCTGAGTTACGGATTTAATGATTTGAATTTTCACAGGATACAACTTAATGTTCTGGAATTTAATCATGCCGCAATTGCTTTGTATGAAAAGTCAGGCTTTATAAAGGAGGGGGTTTTAAGGCAGTTTGTTTTGAGGAATGGAAAATGGTATGATTTGTGCATGTATGGCCTTTTAAGATATGAATGGATTTAACTATTTATTTTTGATAACTATGGTGATACATCATGAATAAATAAAATTTTCTGTCAATGTATTATTTAATGCATGAAAACGTATACATATATAATGTATTTGGGAGGGTAAATGAAAAAAGAACATTTAGAAATATTGGGAGAGTTTATAGGTATTTTTCAAAAATTAGTGACAGCGGATTTTAATATTACTGTATGTGACACAGAAAAAATTATTGCAATAAAACCTGGCAAGACTATTAGGTTTGATGTACATGAAGGAGACATACTTAAAGAAGGTGCAGTTGCATTTGAAGCTATGAAATTAAAAAAGCCTATCATAAGACAGGTTCCGCGTGAATTGTACGGCATACCGTACATGGGAAGAGCAGTACCATTATTTGATGATAGTGTAATTATTGGATGTGTAGTAGTTGCAGAATCATTAGATTCTAAAGAAAAGCTGGTAAGTATGGCTCAGAATTTATCTTTGATCATAGAACAAATTACAACATCTATAACTGACAACGCATCAGGATTAGAGAAGGTAGGCGGACTTAGCTGCCAAATGGAAAGCAATTCTAAAGTAAACCTTCAATCTGTTAAGGAAACCGATAAAATTGTTGATGCGGTTTACAATATATCAAGGCAGACTAAACTGTTAGGTCTTAATGCAGCAATTGAAGCTGCCCGCGCAGGGGATGCGGGAAAAGGCTTCAATGTAGTGGCAAATGAAATCAGCCAGTTGGCTGAAAACAGCTCAAGTTCTACAAAAAAAATAAATGATATATTGGAAAAACTAAAATGTGAAAATGAGAAGGTTTGCAAACAAAGTCAAGAGCTTTCTTCAACGCTGGCTCAAATAACTGCATCAACCGAGGAAATAAGTACATCAATTCAATCCTTGTCCGGAATGTCCGAAGAACTTGTTGATATGGCTGAAAATTTAATATAAAAAAGTTATTTGTAAAAAAATTAGGAACGACATCATTAAAATATTGTCGTTCCATTTTTTTATTAAGCTATGTGGCTGTCGAGCATTTTTGTGAAAGAAGCCATAGGTTTTACACCTATTTCTTTTGCCTCTATTTTTCCTTCTTTATATAGAATTACTGTCGGAATGCTTTGAATTCCATAGCGAATTGAAAGCTCCTGCTGCTGATCCACATCAACCTTTGCAACAGTTATTTTTCCTCCATATTGTTCTGATAATTTTTCTATTACCGGTGCAATCATTCTGCATGGTGCGCACCAAGTAGCCCAGAAATCTACCAGTACATATTTTTCTTTTGAAAGTAAATCATCAAATTCCTTAGTGCTTTTTACGTATTTTATTTGTTCTGCCATTTTAATTCTCCTTAATTTTATCTATTTGTAAAGCTGCATGCTGTGCAGCGATTAAACCTTCGCTCACTGCCTTAGAAAGCTGCAGCGGCTTACCTGTTATATCCCCTGTGGCATATACACCGCTTATGTTTGTTTCCATGTTTCTGTCAACTGCTATAAAGTTTCCTTCTGTTTTTAATCCGTCAATAAGCGCTGTAGGCGCAACGGCATCCCGCAGCATAAATACCGCATCAGATGCTATTTTTTCTTGGCCTGCAATAACGGCTTCCACCACATCTTCACCTATAATTTTTGTAAGAGCACCGTTATAATATTTTATGCTTTTATTTAAATGTTCAGAACGTGGATTTTTTGAAACAAATGTAACATTGACACCTATGCTGCTTAAATAATTTGCCTCTTCAAGGGCATCTTTGGATTGGTCCCATACGACAGCATCTTTATTTCTGTAAAGCATTCCGTCGCAGGTTGCACAGTAGCTTACTCCCATGCCCAGCAGCTTACCTTCGCCGGGAAGTTCTTTAACTTTTGATATTCCCATTGCAAGTATTACTTTCTTTGCTTCTTCAATTTCTCCGTTTATATTTACCATGAAGCTTTCGCCCATTGGAAGGATGTTTACAACTTTTCCTTCCTCGATTTTTATATTCATAGCTTCTGCGTGTTCTTTGAACTTATTCATTAAATCTTTTCCGCTGATATTGTAAAATCCTAGGTGATTGTCAACTCTTTCTGCCTTTGACAAATAGTTTTCTTTATTGTTGAAAATGCGTACGGTCTTTCCTCTTGTTATCGCATTTACAGCTGCTGATAAACCTGCCGGCCCAGCACCTACTATTAAAATATCTACCATATATTCTCTCCTATTATTCTGGATCTGTTACGTCCAGTTCTATTGCATCAACATTTTTATTACACTCGGTGCAGTAATATCTGTGCTCTACACTGCCTCCGCAATTTTTGTGAATCAGCTTTTTATAGCATTTGTTCAGATGTTTTTCTCCCCACAACATCAGACTGTTAAAGACATCAACTAAATCCATACCTTTTTCTGTCAGAGTATATTTATACCTTGGAGGATGGTCTTGGTAAAGCTCTCTAGTTATAAGATCATCAGCTTCCATGCTTTTCAGCCTTTCTGACAGCAAATTTGTAGCGATTCCTTCAAGTCCTTCTTGTATATCTTTATATGTTTCGCATCCTATAAATATTCTGTGCAGTATGAGAAGCGACCATTTATCGCCGATTATATTCAGTGTCTGAGCTATATTACAGGGTAAATTATATTGAATTTTCATTTTTTCTCCTTGTAATTCGTAGTACGTTTATTATTTGCTCATACAATAATTTTAATTATAAACAAATAAAATAAATTTTATTAAAAAGCAAGTAATCTGCTTATATCCGCAAGTGAACCGGTAAATGTCATAATACCGATTATAATTAATATGATTCCTCCTGCTTTGATTGTATATTTTACCATATTCTTTTTCTTTTTGAAAAAATTCAATGCTTCAGACGTAAATAGTCCCAAGATTATAAAAGGTATTATGAATCCCAGAGTATATAATAATACCAGCATGTTACCGTAAAAAACACTGCCGGAATTTGATGCCATTATCAAAACTGAAGACAGAGCCGGGCCTACACATGGAGTCCATGCAAAACTGAATGTAAATCCCATGAAAAAAGCTATGACGGGATTCATTTTTATATCAGATAAATCCATGTGAAATCTTCTTTCAGATTTAAGAAAATTAAGTTTTATTAAATCCAGCTGAACAAGACCCATAATAATGATTACTATGCCTCCTATATGGCTGAATAAGCTTCGGTTTTTGTTTAAAAATGTTCCCAAAGCAGAAAAAGACAATCCCAAAATAAAAAATACACTTGAGATTCCCAGAACAAAAGCAAATGTATTTGTAAATACAGTTTTTCTCTCGTACAATACAGTTCCGTCAGAACTTATTTTTTTCCCGTTGCCTGCAAGATAGCTTATGTATACAGGTATCAAAGGCAGTACGCAGGGTGAAAAAAATGATAAAAAACCTTCAAGAAAAACGAGTATAAAATTCATGGCATCCCCCATATGTTAGTTAGTATAAAAATAAAATAGCATAGTTACTTTAAATTGTCAAGTGACTTTAAAAAATAAATTTAATGGTAATAAGGATGTTGAAACTTTATAATTATATGTTAGTATAATATATAAAAATGTTTATTAATAATGATAGAGGGTAATTATATTAAGTGTTAATGATTAATATTATTATTATTAATTAATGGGAGTGATTGTTATTATAAATTTTAAATGTCTGTCTCTTGAGGACAAAGATGTAATTGAACAATATGTAGATAAGGAAAACCTGGAGTCATACGAGTACTTATTTTCTTCACTTTATATGTGGAGAAAGCTGAATAATGTCAAATATGCAGTAATTAATGATGCATTGGTTATAGAAAAAAATGAGGAAGGCAAGGGTACATTCTATGCCCAGCCGTTAAAGTATGAAAAAGAAAATTTAACGGATATTGTAGATAAGCTTATTGAGAGAAATGAAAATTATACAGACAGAAACTATCTTTTCGGTGATGTGGACGAAAAGTTTATTGAGGATTTGAAAAAATACACAGATTTTAAAATAGAAGCAACTGAGGATGTAAATGATTTTGAGTATGTGTATAATACAACAGATTTGATAGAACTGAGAGGAAAGAAGTATCACGGAAAAAAGAATCATGTCAATTCTTTCAGAAAATCATATGAATATGAAATTAAAAAAATAGATAATGAAAAGGTAATAAAAGATTGTCTTGAGCTTTTGCACAGATGGCACGAAGAAGTGGCCGTAACAGTTGATAAAGAGATGCTTATGGAAATTGATGCAATTAAGGATTTGTTTAGCGAATTACATTTTTTTGATTTAAAATCAATTGCAATATATGTGGACGGAAATCTAGCAGGATTTGCTGTAGGAGAAAAGGTCAATGACAAAATGGCTGTTATACATGTCGAAAGAGGGGAAGTAATTTATAAAGGGATATATGCATTTTTAAACAGGCAGTTCTTGATGGAGAGCTTTGATGATATCGAGCTTGTAAACAGGCAGGAAGATACAGGAAATATAGGTCTTAGAAAAGCAAAAAAGTCATACCATCCCGTAAAAATGGTAAAGAAATATTTGGTTAAAGTGAGTTTATAAAAAAACAGAAGTACATTTAGTGTACTTCTGTTTTTAATTATATTTAATTTTCTGTTATGTCGGTTGGCATTTGGTTTTCGAAGTCAGGTATATTTTGAGGCATTTCAGGCATCTCTCCTTCAAAATCACCTGGTGCTTCAGGTCTGTTATTTTCACCTGCGTTGTTCATTCCGGGGCTCATACCTCCCTCTTTTCCTCCTGCTCCTCTTTGTCCGGGCATGAATGACCCTGCTGATTCTTCTCCGGTTTCTGTTATGGACAATACTGATTTAGAAACTGTAAAATCAGTTAATTTAGTTCCATTTGTATATGTTCCGTTTACAGACAGCCCATAAGCATCCGTCTCGGTGGACGATCCTCCGGTATATAATTGATAAATAGAATTCAATTCAATATCCGGAGTACTTATTAATAGCGTCTGATAATCCTTGCTCGGTGCAAATGTAACTAGGCTGTTTCCGCTTTCATCAGAAATATTAGCTATTGTTCCGGCACTTTGTATTTGAGAATAATTAATCAAAACAGAATTTTGAGAAGAACTTTCTGATGGAGATTGAGCCATTCCGGCGCTTCCGGTTGCAACAAGAAGGCCTCCTGAAATTTCAAAAGTCTGATCATAGTCCAAAGCACCATTGCCATTTGATACCGGACCGTTTACTATCACCGTTCCACCGCTCATGTAAATTGAACCGTTAGCATCCAGTCCGTCTCCGGAGGCATCTATATAAATTGATCCGTCTAAAATGTTTAAACTATAATTTTCTTTTGATGCAAATGAGCTCTGTGATTCTCTGCCGTTTATAGAAGAGCCGTCATTTCCGCCGGCAACATTAATACCGTCATCTGATGACTTAATTTTCATTGTACCTTCGGAAATATTTATATTTGCACTTTCAATTCCTTCATAAGATTTTAATATGTTTATTGTTCCTCCATCTATATTAATTGATGAATCTGCATGTATTCCGTCATCTTCAGAGGTTATGTCAAATTCGCCGCCTGATATATCTATATTTTTGTTTGAATGCAGCGAATCATCTGTTGAATTTATTGTAAATTTACCGTCAATTATAGTTATTGTATTTTCTGCTTCCATACCCTTGGCGCCCGAAGAAATAACAAGATTTCCACTTTGCAGGACTATATTTCCCATGGTTTCATCCTCATCATTTGTAGACTTAATTCCATCACCCTGTGAAGTTATTGTAATATCTGCATCTGACACTGCAAGCAGATCACGTCCTGTAAGTCCGTCATCAACTGAATTAACAGCAATGCTTCCGCCGGTTATTATTAAGTTATCTTTACCTTTAATACCGTTGTTGTAATTAGCATTTACTGTCAATGAGCCCGGGCCGTTGATTGTAAGGTCACTTTTGCTGAAAATAGCAGCGTCCGGTTCGTCTTCCCCATCAGATAGGTTGTATGAGCCGCCGTCTGTTACGGTGTTTTCAGTATTTTCTGCCAGAGATATAATTGTCTTTCCGGAATTTTTTATATATACCGGAGAATTATCCGAACAGTTTATTTCGGCGTTGTTCAATACAAGCTTTACTGCATCGTCACTTTCGGAATCGACTATTATCTGACCGTCATCAAGCTTTCCGCTTATAACGAATGTCCCGGGTGATTTTACGGTTATTATATTTCCATTTACTTCGGCACCGCTGCCTTCTACTTTTGCCGATGAATTGTTTAAAGTAATATAAATTGGATTTTCATCCTCCCAATCAGTGTAAAAATCATTTTCTTCGTATTCTACAATGTTATCGGACATAGTTTTTATATTAAGCTGTACATTTGGGTTTTCAATATTTTCATTTGCCGCTTCTGTTTCAGTGCCTTCATTTGTGCTGCAGGATGCGAGCAGTGCAGTACAAAGAATAAGTGCAATTATTTTTTTCATACTTCCTCCTATAATTCGTCATATTGAGATGGATACCTGCTTAAAACTATTGTTAAGTTTCCGTTTCGGCATCTTAAATCATCGATGAAATTTTTCTCTTCATCGGGATTATTAATAGATACATTGTAATGAAGCTCAATCATGCTTCCTAAATTTGTTGTTTTTACTTTTTCCAAATTAGCTATTTTTGTATATTTTTCAAATAAATCATCAAATACATGTGTGTAATCTAAATCTTCAGGTATTGTAATTTTAAGATTTCTGTCATACATTCTGCTTTCGCCGAAGGATGTCTTGCTGAGAATTAGGAAAACAAGGCATACAATCAACGTGACCGCTATGGAAAATGTAATATATCCCATGCCTGTGGCTATGCCTATGGCCATTGCAAAAAATATAAAGCTTATTTCTTTTGAGCTTCCCGGTACGGATCGAAATCTGACAAGACTGAATGCTCCCATTACGGCAACACCTGTTCCCAGATTACCGTTAACCAGCATAATTACTATTTGAACCAGCACCGGCATTATTACCAGCGTGCTTATAAAATTTTTGGAATATAACTTCCCTGACATGTATGTAAGGGAAATTATTAAACCCAGCATCAACGATACAGCTGTGCACAGCATGGCATTAGATGCTGAAAGAGTTTCTATGGTTGTATTTAAGATACTTGTAAACATTTATCATTCCTCCGTATATCTGTTAAATTATTTGATTTGTCATAATCAAACAATTCTATATAGTTTTCTTTTACTATATCCTTGTATATTGTTCCGTATTTCGAAAATGAAGCAGGGTATATTTTCAGCTCGGACAGTATACTTGCAAGCCATACGGGAAGTGAACCGGATATTTTTATCTCCATAAGATATCCATTGATTTGCAGAGAATTTCCGTAATCACCACTGCCTAAATTTAAATCGTGCAACCTGCTTCGTATGTCCATATCAAATGTTATTCTTAAGGTTTCATCTTCCTTTCCGAACAAGGCCATTCTGTCATATGCAATAAATATTTTTTTATCCGGTTTGTACATCTTAATGAAATAATCAATTTCTTTGAGTATCTGGTTTTTTTCCACAGGAACAATACCATGTTCCAGATAGTTTTCAGCTTCTTTAAGTGTAAGCTCAGCCCTCCTTTTAAAAACGGTGTGATCATATTTTTTTTTAAGTTCAAGAAACACACTGTCATTATCATTAGGAATGCCGTAGCTTCTTAGTCTCAGCTTTTCCTTATATGCAGGTTTTTCTATTGATTTTCGTATTAAATCAAAGGTATCAGTGTCGTAGTAGATGTTACATATTGTATGAATTCCGTATTTATCAACTGTCATGTACGGATCAATTCGTTTTATGAATAAATTGAACTTATTTTCGGGTATTAAATATTTTTTCTCAGTTCTTTTAAAAACATAATTTGTATTCATAGCAAACCTCCTTATGTATTTAAGTTAACTTTGTAATGTGTTAGAAAAGTGAAGGTAAAATGAAATTATTGTGAAAGTAAAAAATGAAAAATATAAAGAAATATGAAAAATTATTATTGACATAAAAAAATAATGAGGGTATAATCAATTTAATTCAAAGAGGTGTATTATGAAAAATTCATTTTTATGCGTACAATTACATCATCATCATAGGTGCAGGGTTTGTAAGTGATTTAATTTAAATTAAATTCACAGATACAAGCTCTATTAGTCGTTTTTTAAAGAGACTTGTATCTGTGGTGAATATATGAGCGAAGCCATCTGATATAAGTCAGATGGCTTTTTTTAGTGTTAAATAACAAGGTTTCAATGATACGGCAGCATTTTAAATGCAGCTGTGTAAGATTTTTATTTGCGGGGAGGAAAGAATGAACTTTTTAAATATTGAAGATGAAATGAAATATTTTAAGAAAATGTATGTATTGAGAAAAGAAATAGAGGATTACTTGTTCAATGAAGGTTACATGAACATAGAGCCGTCCATATTTGAAGAATATGACGAATTTACGGAAGTAAATTCAAGAATCGATAGAAAATCAACAGTAAAGCTGCTGGACAACAACAGTGATATTCTGATTTTGTCGCCTGATATAACCACAGGTATAATAAACAAATTTATGCCCAGATGGGAGTACGGGATGAATTTAAGAATTTTCTATTACGGAAAAACTTATAAGCACAACGGAACGGGAATAAGGGAAAACAGAGAAATGGGCGTTGAAATAATAGGGGAAAAAAATCAGAGCACAGATCAATATGTTCTAAGCACAGCCAGACAGATAATGAATATGTACAGCAGTGACTACCTGATTGA
Source organism: Sedimentibacter sp. (assembly GCA_018436705.1). Classification (GTDB taxonomy): domain Bacteria; phylum Bacillota; class Clostridia; order Tissierellales; family Sedimentibacteraceae; genus Sedimentibacter. The sequence continues at coordinate 215,505 of JAHDLA010000001.1, read as the reverse complement.
AATAGGAAACAGCAAGTTTCTTAAGGGAATAATGCAGGCATGTTCCTTTAAAAAAGAAGATTACGATAATATTTTAGACTTGCTGTATCAAAAAAATAAGCAGGAGCTGAAGGAGTATCTGTCAAAGTTGCCATACAAGGAACCTATGAGCACTCTTTTAAATATATTTGATTTGGAAGGAACCTTCGACGAGGTTATGGCGGAACTTGAAGGACTGTATTTGAATGATCTTATGGAGCAGGGGATTGAAGAACTTAGGACAATAAATGATTATATCAAAAATACAACTGACAAAATAACCTATGATCTTTCAATGGTCTCAGAGCTCAGCTATTATGACGGCATAATATTCAGAGGATATATATCTGGCTCAAACAAGGAAATCATTAAGGGAGGCAGGTACGATTCTTTTACAGAACAATATGGGTTCAAAACACCTGCAATCGGGTTTACTGTGGAGCTTGATGAATTAATAAAGGTTTTGTACAAGGAGGAGCAGCAATGAGCTTGACAATAGCAATACCCAAGGGAAGATTAGGAAGCCAGGCGATAGAAATGCTGAAGTCAGCAGGTGTGGGAGAATCCATAGATGAAAAGTCCCGTAAGCTGGTTTTCAGAGACGAAAAAAGAGATATTGATTTTATACTGCTGAAAAATTCAGACGTTACAACATATGTTGAAAATGGAGTTGCCGACATAGGAATTTCCGGTAAGGATATGATAATGGAAAGCGGAAGCAACGTTTATGAGCTTTATAAAATGAATATAGGAGTATGTAAAATGTCCATTGCCGGTATAAAGAGCAAAAAAGTTTTTAAGGACGATACAATAATAAAAGTTGCAACAAAATTTCCGGATACGGCCAAAAAATATTTTAACAGCAGAGGTCAAAAAATAAAAGTTATTAAATTAAACGGTTCAATAGAACTTGCACCTATATTAGGTCTTTCCGATGTTATAGTCGACATAGTAGAAACGGGAAATACATTGAAAGCTAACGGGCTTGAAGTGATTGAGGATATGTTTGGCATAAGTGGTGTAATAATTTCCAACAAAATAAGCTATAAATTTAAAAGAAAAGAAATAAAAGAAATTATTGAATTAATAAGAAAAGAGGATGTATATGACAAGGATAATCGATGATAAGTATATAGAAAACTATCTGGCTGAAATAAGAAACCGTAATGCTCAGGATTATAATGATGTATATAGCTCAGTTGAATGTATACTGGAAGATGTTCGCATTAACGGAGATGCGGCACTTAAAAAATATACCCTTGAATTTGATAATGTGAGCTTGGATAATTTGGAAGTCACCCAGGAAGAAATTGCGGAAGCCTTTGAGACAATTGATAGAGACCTTATGGCAACAATTGAAAAAGCGAAGAAAAATATTGAATACTATCATATGAAACAAAAAATAAAAGGATATAAGTTCAAACCTGAAGGAAAGGACATTATTTTAGGACAATTGGTAAATCCAATTGAAAAAGCAGGTATATATGTGCCCGGAGGAAAGGCGGCATATCCTTCAACGGTGCTGATGAACGCCGTGCCGGCAAAAATAGCCGGAGTAAATGAAATAATAATGATAACTCCTCCACAGAAAGATGGTAAAGTTAAAGATTCAATACTTGTTGCCGCAAAACTTTCTGGAGTAGACAGAATATTCAAGGTCGGTGGAGCTCAGGGAATAGCTGCTATGGCTTACGGTACACAGTCAGTTCCCAATGTGTATAAAATAACCGGCCCCGGAAATATATATGTGGCAGCGGCAAAAAGGAAAGTATCTGGGTTTGTGGGGATAGATATGATTGCAGGTCCCAGTGAAATTTTAATAATAGCAGATAGCAATGCAGACCCAGAATTTATTGCTGCAGATATGATTTCTCAGGCTGAGCATGATGAGATGGCGGCATCAATATTAATAACTACATCTTATTCCCTTGCTTACAAGGTTCAGCAGCAGTTGGATGAGCAGGTAAGCAGATTAGAGAGAAATGAAATTATAAAAAAATCTCTTGAGAATCAAGGGGCAATAATCGTTACAGACAGCATAAAACAGTGCATTGACATTGCAAATGAAATTGCTCCCGAGCATCTGGAGCTTCTTGTTTCAAACCCGTTTGAAATATATAAAAACATAAAAAATGCAGGAGCAATATTCTTAGGAGAATACAGCCCTGAGCCGGTTGGGGATTACTTTGCAGGTACGAATCACACGTTGCCTACAAGCTCAACAGCTAAATTTTCGTCAGCTCTTTCCGTTGATGATTTCATTAAAAAAACGTCGCTTATTTATTACAGCAGGAACGATTTAAAGGAAAATGCAGATGATATAGTGAGATTTGCAGAAAATGAAGGGCTTACCGGACATGCAAACGCCATAAAGGTAAGAAAACAAAAATGGTCATGATAATTAAGTCAGATATTAAGTAAAGGTGGATATACTATGATAAAGCTAAAACCTAGCGTAGAAAAGTTACAGGCATACTTTGTAAATGACATACCCTACAGAGTCAAACTAGATGCAAATGAAGGAAGCAACTACTTGCTGGAAGGCGGATTTAAAATGGATGATTTTAAGCCCAATTTATATCCCGACAGTGATTCAAAGCTACTGAGAGAGAAAATGGCAGCATACTATGGCTGCAGAGCAGAAAATATAATGGCAGGGAATGGTTCAAGCGAGCTGATTAATGTTGTAATAAATGCATACTGTGATAAGGGAGACAGAGTTGTGAGCTTTATTCCTTCGTTCAGCATGTACCAAACATATTGTGATTTATGCGGAGCAGAATACGTTGGAATCGATACAGAAATTGACTATACACAGAATATAGACAAGTTAATAGAAGCAGCGAATTTATATAAGCCGAAAATTGTGATACTCTGCACTCCTAACAATCCTACAGGATATGTTACTTCAAGGGAAGACATTATAAAACTTTTGGACAGTGTAAAAAATTCTCTTGTAATAATAGATGAGGCATATGCAGATTTTTCGGAAATTTCGGGAATTGATTTAATAGGCAGATATGAAAATTTAGTGGTAATGAGGACATTATCAAAAGCCTTCGGCCTTGCGGGACTGAGAGTTGGAGCAATGATTGCAAATGCAGAAACCGTCAAATATATATGGAAAGTTAAAGTTCCGTACAATATCAACATATTATCCCAATGTGCAGCGGAGATGGCGTTAGAAAATATTGATAGGGTCAATGAATATATCAACAGTGTTAGAAAGTTGAGAGAAGATCTTGCCGAATCATTAAAAAGCTTGAATTTTACAGTATATCCGTCTGGTTCTAATTTCTTATTCGTTAAATCACCTGTGGATAATTTATTTGAAAAACTTATGGACTGTGGAGTATTAATCAGAAAATTCAATTATAAAAATGGAGTTTTTAACCGTATAACCGTTGGTACTAAAGAAGAAAATGAAATTTTGACAGAAGAAATAAAAAAATTGACAGGAGGAAGCAAATGAGAAAAAGTTCAATAAAACGCAAAACAAAAGAAACAGATATTGAAATAGAACTTAATATTGATGGCGATGGAACTGCGGAAATTGATACAGGCATAGGATTTTTGGATCACATGCTAACGCTGTTTGCTTTTCACGGAAGTTTTGATCTTAAAATAAAGTGCAAAGGTGATTTATACGTTGATACTCATCACACTTCGGAAGATATAGGAATTGCTTTGGGGCAGGCTTTCTTAGATGCTTTGGGAGATAAAAAAGGAATTGAAAGATACGGGTTCATGTTTGTTCCCATGGACGAAGCAATGGCTAGGGTGGTTGTGGATTTCAGCGGAAGGCCTTACCTTGTTTACAATGTTGAATTTAATAATAGCAGACTGGGAACCATGGCTTTAGAAGATTTCAAAGAATTTTTCAGAGGTTTTTCCGGAAATTCGCTGACAACACTGCACATAGAGATGCTGTACGGAGAAAATGACCATCATAAAATAGAGGCCGTATTTAAAGCATTTGGCAGAGCTTTAAATAAAGCGTCATCTTTAACTTCTGGTAAATTGCAGTCAACGAAAGGAGTACTATAATGCACGTGATAATAGACTACGGAATGGGAAATCTGGCTTCGGTTCAAAGAGCCTTTGAGAAGCTTGGATTGGATGTAAAAATCAGCAGCAATGAACAAGATATAAGAAATGCAAAATCCCTTATATTGCCGGGCGTGGGTGCATTCAGAGATGCAATAAAACTTCTTGATGAATCAAATTTAAGTTCTGTTATTAAAGAGGAAGTTGCAAAAGGCAAATATATACTGGGCATATGCTTGGGAATGCAACTTCTGTATGATAAAGGATATGAATACGGAACATATGATGGATTGGGATTAATAAGCGGAAGCATACAGTACTTGGATGTGGATTTGAAAATACCTCACATGGGCTGGAATAATCTGAAGTTCAATGGTGAGGATCCGGTTCTGAAATATATAAATGAGGGTGAATATGTTTACTTTGTGCATTCCTACTATGCAGTTTCAGATAATTCAGAAGTGCTTGCATATGCAGAATACGGGAAGAAAGTTCCTGCCATAGTCAGAAACAATAACGTTTTTGGAATACAGTTTCACCCTGAAAAGAGCGGAGAAACAGGGCACAATATTTTGAAGGCCTATAAAGAAATAATAGAAAATTAATGATTGGAGAAAAATTATGATACTATTTCCCGCAATAGATATAAAGGATAACAAATGTGTAAGGCTTACTCAAGGAAAATTTGACATGGTAAATGTGTATTCGTCAGACCCGGTTGAAATGGCTAAAAAGTGGGAGTCTATGGGAGCCGAATATCTCCATGTTGTGGATTTGGACGGAGCCAAAAATGAAGGCTTTCAAAACAGAAAATCAATAGAGAAAATTGTTAAATCTGTGAATATTCCAATGCAGACCGGCGGGGGAATCAGAAACGAGGAACGAATTAAAAATTTGCTGGATGTGGGAGTAAAAAGAGTAATAGTAGGAACGATGGCAGTGGAAAATCAACAGATTTTGACAGAACTTGCGGCTAAATACAAGGATTATTTAGCAGTTTCCATAGATGCTTTAAACGGTAAAGTTGCAACTAGAGGGTGGCAGTCCGTAGGAGATATTGACTCTGTGGACATATGCAAATTTTTGGAGTCCGTAGGGATTAAAACTATAGTCTATACTGATATTTCAAAAGACGGAATGCTTTCAGGGCCGAATTTTGGAGTGTATGAAGAGCTATCATCAAAAACAGGTCTGGACATAATTGCATCCGGCGGAGTCACTACAATTGCTGACATAGAAAAATTAAACAGTATGAATATGTATGGAGCCATAATAGGAAAGGCGCTGTATGATAACAAGATGGACTTTGCAGAGGCATTAAAGGCCGTAAACATATAACAGAAAGGAGTTATTATTATGCTTGCGAGAAGAATTATTCCCTGTCTGGATGTGCGAAATGGACGGGTTGTTAAAGGAACGAAGTTTAAAGATATTAAGGATGTAGACGATCCCGCCAGGCTGGGTAAATTTTATAGTGATTCCGGAGCCGATGAGCTTGTATTTTATGATATAACTGCATCAAATGAAGAAAGAAAAACATCTCTGGAATTCGTAAAAAAAGTTGCAAATGAAATAAACATCCCTTTTTCTGTGGGGGGCGGAGTTTCTACCCTTGAAGATTTTAAATATATTTTAAGGAGCGGCGCAGATAAGGTTTCTGTCAACTCATCAGCTGTGAAAAACCCAGAATTAATAAAAGAAGCTTCTGAACGCTTCGGAAATCAGTGCGTTGTCTTATCCATAGATGCGAAAAAGAATGAGGAAGGATCGTGGAGCGTATACGTTAAGGGCGGAAGAGAGAAAACTTTGCTGGATGCTGTAGAATGGGCTAAAAGAGGAGTGGAGCTTGGAGCCGGTGAAATTGTGGTTAACAGTATTGACGAAGACGGAATGAAGGGTGGATACGACCTTGAGCTCTTAAAAAAAATAACAGACGCTGTGAATGTTCCGGTTATTGCTTCCGGAGGAGCAGGAAAGTACGAGCATTTTCTTGATGCTGTGAAATATTCAGATGCAGACGGTATATTGGCAGCTTCCGTATTTCATTTCGGTGAAATTAAGATTATGGATTTAAAGAAGTATTTAAGGGAAAACGGAGTAGAAATTAGGTTATAAATAAAAATTAAATTACTAAAATATAAGGTGGAAAAAATGGATACAACAAATATATTATCTGAAGAAATAAAATTTGACGACAATGGTTTAGTAGTGGCTGTAGCACAGGATTATAAAACAAATGAAGTGCTCATGGTTGCATATATGAACAAGGAAGCCATTGAAATAACATTAAAAGAAAAAAGGACCTGCTATTATTCAAGAAGCAGGAAAAGCCTCTGGAGAAAGGGAGAAACATCTGGAAACATACAATATTTGAAGGGAATCTACTACGACTGCGATGGAGATGCCATTCTTATGAAAGTGGATCAGGTCGGAAATGCGTGCCATACAGGTGCACACTCATGTTTTTTCAATAAAGTTTATGAGGAGAATGTTACAGATCAGGCTATTCTGAATAAAGTTTACAGCCAAATAATAAACAGAAGAGATAATCCCAAGGAAGGATCATACACAAACTATCTGTTCGACAAGGGTCTGGATAAAATTTTAAAGAAGGTTGGAGAGGAAACCAGCGAGGTAATTATAGGAGCTAAGAATAAAAATAAAGATGAACTTGTTTATGAAATGTGCGACTTAATTTATCACTCATTGGTTTTAATGGTTAATGAAGGAGTTGAGATTGACGATTTAAAAAAAGAATTGACGAAAAGACATAAATAATATTATATGAATTACAAATTTAATTATTTGACTCCTTAATTTATTTGATATAGAATTATAATTAATAATAGACTTACGTTTTTGAAACTTAAAGGGGGAAGATAATGAACAGGAATCTTTTAGAAAAGATTAAAGAATCTCTGTCTTCGGTACTTCCGATAACGGCAATTGTTCTAATACTTCATTTTGCCTTATCACCCATGCCAGAAGGGCTGCTTATTCTGTTCGCCATAGGTTCGATTATGTTGATTTTTGGTATGGGTCTTTTTACCCTTGGAGCTGATGTTTCCATGATGCCCATGGGTGAAAGGATAGGAGCGGAACTTACAAAGTCACGAAAGCTTTTTTTACTTATTATTATAAGTTTTTTTATGGGATTCATGATTACTGTGGCTGAGCCTGATCTACAGATTCTTGCTGAGCAGGTTCATTCCATTCCCAATATGGTAATCATAGGTACAGTTGCTTTGGGAGTAGGGATATTTTTAGTTATTGCAATTCTCAGAATAGTTTTTCAAATAAAGCTGGCTTATATTTTAATAGTGTTTTATGCAATAGCATTTATTCTTGCATATTTTGCTCCAAACGATTTCGTACCTGTTGCCTTTGATGCGGGAGGAGTGACTACGGGTCCTATAACAGTGCCTTTTATAATGTCTCTCGGTCTTGGTGTTGCAGCGGTTCGCGGAGGAATAAGCGCTCATGATGACAGCTTCGGTCTCGTAGCCCTTTGTTCTGTGGGACCTATTCTGTCTGTATTAATCCTTGGACTGGTCTACAATTCATCAGGGAGCTATACGGAAGTAGTTGTAAATGATGTAAGCAGTTTAAAAGAGGCTTTGGAAGCATTTGTGTATGCTTTTCCTATATACTCAAAAGAAGTTGCGGCAGCACTTGTACCTATAGTGGCAGCTTTTAGTATCTTTCAGCTAATATTCTTGAAGCTTCCAAAAAGTCAATTGATTAAAATGACAGTAGGTATAGTATATACATATATAGGACTAGTAATATTCCTAACAGGAGTAAATGTTGGATTCCTTCCTGCAGGAAATTACCTGGGCAGCGCTCTTGGGGCTATGGATAATAACTGGATCATTATTCCCATTGGAATAGTAATCGGATTTTTTATTGTTGCGGCTGAACCTGCAGTACATGTGCTTAATAAACAGGTTGAAGACGTAACAGGAGGAGCCATATCTAAAAAAGTCATGCTGTTTTCCTTGTCAATCGGTGTTGGTATATCAATGGGCATAGCAATGCTGAGGGTTACAGAAGGAATAAGCATCTGGAATTTTATTATACCGGGATATGCAGCTGCTTTAATTCTCACTCTTATTGTACCTCCAATTTTTACTGGAATTGCATTTGATTCAGGAGGTGTTGCATCAGGTCCTATGACGGCTACATTTATGCTTCCTTTTGCAATGGGGGCATCCAAGGCATCAGGAGGGAATATTCTTACAGATGCATTCGGACTTGTGGCCATGGTGGCCATGGCCCCTCTGATAACGATTCAAATACTAGGTGTTGTTTATAAAATAAAAATGAAAAGAAATAAACGAGCAGACGAAGAAATAATAGAAACAGCTGAAGCAGATTCTGATATAATTGACTTTGAAGGAGGTTCAGAGTAGTGGAGAATAAATGTGTGCCCGGCAAAATTAAGACACTTGTTACGATAATTGACAGAGGCAGGGGCGAAAAACTTGCAGAGTTATTCAGAGAAAATAAAGTTGCCTATAATATGATGCTTTTAGGTAAGGGGACAGCAAAATCTGAAATGCTTGACTACCTTGGCCTGGGGCGTACGGAAAAGGATATAATTATATCTGTGGGCAACGAAGAAAACATCAAGATTATATTGAACGAGCTAAAAGAAAAATTTAATCTGAGCGAACCGGGAAACGGCATAGCTTTTACGATACCTGTAAGCAGTATAGACAGCGCTCTGGCTTTAGAGTATATCTGCGGTCTTACAGATAATAGAAAGGAGTAGGGATATGGCAGATAGAACAGATGCATATATAGATTTTGATTTGATAATTACAGTTGTTAACAGAGGATTTGACGACGTTGTAATGGATGCTGCAAGGGAGGCCGGTGCAACCGGAGGAACAGTTCTTAATGCAAGAGGAACCGGAATCCATGAAGCAGAAAAGTTTTTCGGAATTTCCATACATCCCGAAAAAGATGTAATTCTCATACTAACAAAGCGTGAAGATAAAAAACAAATAATGCATTCCATAAGAAATAAAGCAGGGCTTAACAGAGAAGGGAAGGGTTTGTCGTTTTCAATACCTGTTGAGGAAGTATGCGGCATTGTCCATATGAATGTTGATTTTAAAGATAAAAATGAAGGATAAAAAGTAGATTAATTTAAGAAGAAAAGCGGCTGATTCTTACAGCCGCTTTTTTGCTAATATTTATAAATATGAGTAAAAGCTTTGGCGAATTTTTACATGAAATACATTTTTAATTAATCCTATTTATATAAAAATATTTTATAGTTTATTTGTTTAAACTTAATTACTCTAAGTATTTAGATTTTAAAATATATAGAAGTAATTAGTTTAACAAAATATAAATAAACAGGGAGAATTAATATGCAAAAACTTTTTAAAAGAAGTATGTCCATGCTGTTGGCATTGGTCATGCTTTTATCGTCAGCGGTATGCAATGTTGCTTTTGCAGCAGATAGTACAAAAATACCGCAGCAAATCGCACTTGCACTGACAAGCGAGCCCCAGACAAGCATAAGCATGAACTGGACAACTATAGATACAAGTCTTACAGGGGCAAAGGTAAAAGTTTGGGAAAACGGTACTGATGAGAACACTGCGGTTAATTATAACGCAGCAATTGAAAAAAGAACTTTGGCAAACTCCACTATAAAAGACGGTAGTGATCAGACAATTACAGAAAAAAACTTTTATTCTGCAACCGTTGACGGATTAAATCCGGACACAGAATACAATTACAGATTAGGTACCGACGCGGCAATGAGTAATATAAGAACCTTCAAAACTGCACAGTCAGGAACAGAAGAATTTTCTTTTATTTATGTTTCAGACTCACAGGTAGATGGGGATCATGCAAAAGGCTGGAATGCTAATCTTGATATTATGAAGGAAAAGTATCCGAATTCAAAATTTATATACATAGCAGGTGACTTGACAAATACAGCTGGAAATGAAGGACAATGGGAGTCTTTCTTTAATCAGCCTGGAAACGCACAATACAATGAAACGTATAGCGGCAGTTTCATCTCCGAAATTCCTACTGTTGCAACAATGGGAAATCACGATTCAAGTAATGGTGGAGAAGGAGGAATGATAAGTCATTATACTTGGGGAAGTGAAGTAGAAGGAGTTCCAGTATCATATGCATTTGATTACGGTGCTGCAAGGTTTATTATACTTAATCTGGAAAATGCTTATTCAATGAATGACACAGCAGCGCGAGATAAACAGGAACAATTTTTGCGTCAAGAAGTAACAGAAGCAAAAAATGAAGGAAAATGGGTAATTGTAGGCTTCCATAAATCTCTGTATTCCGGAGCGAACCACATGGATGATACGGATGTTATTAACAACAGAAAATACTGGGTTCCTATTTTTGCTGAAATCGGAGTTGATACAGTACTTCAGGGTCATGACCATGTTCTTAGTCGGGGTTTTATAAAGCCTGATGGGTATAAATTAGATATAGTAACAGAGATATCTGAAAGAGTGAATATTGCTACAGCTCCTCAGAATGTTCCGCTGTACTATACAGGAAACACAGGGAGCACTTTGAAGTTTTATGCTCCTATAATGAATAATGATTGGATACAGGAAGGAGATCCTGTTGCGCCGGATTTTGGATATTTGGATTTAAACTCTGCATTGCCTGCAGGACATGAACTTAATCCGTACGGACCTTGTACAAATGATGATCTTGACGCAACAGATCCAAATTTCTATAGAACACCTACTTTTACTGTTATAACTGTTTCGGAAAATGCTATGAAGTATGAAACTTATATGACAGGCTTTGACAACAAAACTAATACAATAGTTGAGGATACATTCCTATATGACAGTTTAACCGTTGAGAGAGCAAATGTAAATTTAACACTTGCATCAGATAAAAATGAAATTACTCCTGAATCCAGTGTTGAATTATGTTTATTGGCAAAAGACAAATTCGGTGATGATATAAACATTACTACCAGTGCTGCCATTGCATATAAAGCTGATATAGATGGGATATTAAATATTGCAACAACAGGTACAGGAATAACAACCGGCGGAGCTATTATAACCGTTGAGAATTTACCGGAAGAGGATACAACTGTAACAGTTCATGCCGAAGTGACAATAGGCGAAGAAATATACAAGAGCAATCCGATAAAAATAACAGTAATGGTGCCATTGAACCTGACAATAAACAGCCCTTATGAGTCTGTAAACTGGACAACTTTCGGTCAATACAAAGCTAATTTTCATGCTCATACCACTGAGAGCGATGGCGGGAATACCCCAGAGGAAATGATTGAAGATCATTATGCAAAAGGATTTGATATTTTAGCTATTACAGATCACAACTTCACCAATACTGCATGGGACAGAACAGACAGGCCGGCAGATAAGGTATATCTTATACCTCAAAGGCTTGCTGAAATAACCGCAGGTACAGACAGAGATAATAAAGGAATGACCGGTATTTTGTATTCTAATGAGCAGTCAAGGTCGGATCATGTGAACACATTCTTTGCTGATTTTAATAATGAATCAGGAGCAACACTTGAAGGTAATATTGCAAAGGCTGATGAATTAGGCGGAATTTCGCATATTAATCATCCGGGGAGATATACGGGAGGCTCTAATACTACGGGTACCGCAGGCGAGGATGCATCAAATAATCCAGCAAATATTTCTAAATATGTTGATCTGTTCAAAAAATATGATTCATTGGTAGGAATGGAGATCATCAACAAAAAAGACGGAGACTCCTACAGTGACAGAATTTTGTGGGATAATATATTAACTAAAACAATGCCTGAGCTTCCGGTATGGGGATTTTCAAACGATGATACGCATTCTGTAAGCGCAACAGGCTTTAGCTACAATATAATGCTTCTTCCTTCGAATACAGTCCAAAATGTGCGCAAATCCATGGAAGACGGCACATTCTATGCAAGTGCCAAAGTTTCCAAGAGGGAGCTGGGAATGGATTTTGTATCAACAGGCGATACGCCGAAAATAACTAACATTGTTGTCAACGAGGATGAAGATACTATTACAATATATGGACAAAACTACAATACAATCGAATGGATAGCCAACGGTAAAATTATTGCAACAGGTGCAACTATCGATTTAAATGATTATGAAAATGCATTAAGAAACTACGTGCGTGCTCAGCTTAAAGGAGACGGCGGAATCAGCTTTACACAGCCTTTTGGTATAGAAGGTTTGAGATTCGTGCCTATATTGGATTCTGCGGAATTAAAAGCAGATGGAGATAAAATATTGGTAGGCTCTTCAGATAAAGTAAAATTAAGCGTTGCTGCAAAAGATCAGTCTGGCAGTCCCATAAGCTCACAGGATATGACAGTGGAGTACAATGCAAGCAAAGATAACATAGTAGAAATATCTGCTGACGGAACAGTAAATATTAAAAATGCGCCGACTCGCAATCAGGATATTAAAATATATGCGGAAGTTTCAGATGCAACAGGAAAAGTAATAACCAATGAAGTATCCATAACTGTGGCTCTTCCTGAATTTGAAGCAGCGGATGGCTATATAGCAACGTCTGTCAAGTCTGGTAATGATGATGTTGAGGAATATATATTAGACGGCGAGATGTATCTGGACAGCTCCGACCTTGAGATAGTTTGGGAAAAACCAACAAGCAGCACTGACAAAGAAGAGCAGCTTATAGGTTTAAGATTTACAGAGCTTTCCATACCTAAGGGAGCAAAAATTCTGGATGCATACATTGAATTTACCGTTGATGAAGCTAAAAACGCGGATCCGTTCAATGTAAATATACAGGCGGAAGCTGCAGCAAATTCATCGGTATTTACGGCTGAAAATAAAAATATATCAAACCGTAAACTGACTGAATCTTCAGTGAATTGGAAGGATATGCCTTTATGGACAGTGGTTGACGCTTCGGGCACTGACCAGCAAACTCCAAATATTGCACCTCTTGTACAAGAAGTAATTGATATGGACGGTTGGAATGAAAACAATGCTATGACATTTGTAATAGGCGGAATAGGATCGAGAACTGCAAGGGCTTATGAATCTTCTGCTTCAAAGGCACCGCGTTTAATTGTAACATTTATCAAAAATCCGGATGAAATAAAGCTGGCAGTGCCTGTAAAAATTTCAACTGACGATATGGAAGAAGCAGCAGACGGTTCATTAGATGACGGAAGCTCAGACCTGGAAATTGTGGAGGAAAGCACAAATCAGGTAATAGGACTCAGATTTCAAGATATCCATGTTCCTAAAGGTGCAAAAATAGTTGATGCATATGTTCAGTTTACCGTGGATGAAATTAAAGACAGCAAAAATAGGGATCCATTTAATGTAAAGATACAGGCAGAGAATGCAGTAAATTCAGCAACGTTTAATTCTGCGTTGAATTATGACGTATCAAGCAGGACGAAAACACAGACTGACGTTATTTGGAAAGACATTCCAAAATGGGCAGCAGAAGGGTTGGCAGGAGAAGGGCAAAGAACGCCAAATATATCTGCCCTTATACAGGAAATAGTAAATAAAGATGAATGGACATCCGGAAATGCAATAAGCTTAATTTTAAGCGGAACAGGAACAAGAACGGCTGAATCTTTTGAGGGAGCAGGCAGCAAAATAGAAGAAAGACCAACGCTTAATATAGTGTATTCTCTTAAAGACAGCGAATCTGAAGAACCTGAACAACCTAATGATTCTAATGACGATTCTGATGACGATTCTGATAATTCCGGAAACTCAAAAGGTAAAGAAACTTCTGAAACTCTAAAAGTTCAGGACGATAAAACCGGTTCAACCTTTACAGATATTTCAGATGAATTTTGGGCAAAACAGGAAATTGAATATCTCGCTTCTAATGGAGTGATAGCTGGAAGGAGCTCAGGAATATTTCAACCTCAAGGCACTGTAACAAGAGCTGAATTTGCCAAGTTAATAACAGCGGCGCTTAACATCAGTGATTCTGGTGCAGTAAATACTTTTGACGATGTAAATACGTCGGATTGGTACAGCGGTTATATATCTTCAGCTGTAAGATCAGGTATCATTAACGGTTATACAGATGGGACATTCAAACCAAACAATGGTATTTCACGGCTTGAAATGGCAGTAATGGCTGGAAGGGCATTAAAGATTAAAGGATGTAAGGTGCCGGAAAATACAGAACAGTATCTTGCATTCAATGACAGAGATTTAATTGCCTATGGAGAAGAGGAAATTGCATTGGCTGTTCAATATGGTATAATAAGCGGAAGACCTGGCAATATTCTCGACCCTGACGGGGTATCTACAAGAGCAGAGGCTGCGGCTATTATATACAGATTATTTACTTTTATTGGAATATAAACAAAATCTGATTAATAAAATGTAGTATTAATTAAACCGGCAAGGAATGAATGTTCCTTGCCGGTTTTTATTCTATACATCAAGTTTGGAGGCTTAAAGAGTTAATTTTGATAGCAGTCAAATCTTTTTGAGTGGATTGCTATTTTTTAGTTTCAATTAAGAAATTAATGGTAATATATGATTATAGAAGAATGTTAATGATTTAAATTTGTTTTTATATATTTGAAAATAAATTTTAAAGATTTGAATAAAATATCACATTTCTATCACATTAAATGGGTAAATTCTAAATATGAAATCAATAATATATATTAAAAGTATGGGAGGAAAATATTATGGATGATGAAAGAAACTTATTCAATGAAAATAGCAGTTATGATAACAAGGAATATAACAGTAATGAGAACGGCATTAATTTTGTAATACCGTCTTCGGAAGAACCTAAAAAGAAAAAAAGAAAGAAAAATTTGTTTTTCAGGTATGTGGCTGTGGCGTTGGTTGCCGCTCTCATAGGAGGTTTGGCCGGAGGATATGGAGGCTACATGGCAGCAAGCAAGCTAAGCCCGGAAAGCAGTGTTACTTCGGCTTTGACTGCTCAGGATGTTAACATAAACCTTACTGATGATGTATACTTTGCGGTTGCGGTAGCGGAAAAAGCTCAGAAAGCAGTTGTGGGAATTACAACAGATATTGTTAAGCAATATGACACTTTCTTTGGTCCTCAGACCCAGAAAGGGCAGAGCATGGGTTCAGGTTTCATAGTTGATTCCAACGGATATATTGTGACAAATTCTCATGTAATCGGGGACGGAGAATATGAAAACATAACAGTTTCACTGATAGATGGGACTACTGAGGTAGGAGAAGTTATGTGGTATGATACTTCTCTGGATCTGGCAGTAGTAAAAATTAATAGAACAGGCCTTCCTACTGTTGATTTGGGAGACTCAGATGTTCTTAAGGTAGGAGAACCGGTTGTAGCCATAGGTAACCCAATGACTCTTGACCTTGAAAGAACAGTTACACAGGGTATTGTGAGCGGACTGGACAGATCAATACAGTTTGAAGACGGAACAGTAATTGAGCCTTTGATTCAAACAGATGCATCAATAAATTCCGGCAACAGCGGCGGTCCTTTGTTTAATGCCGAAGGAGAAGTAGTTGGAATAAATACAGCTAAGATGAGCACAGCAGAAGGACTTGGATTTTCAATTCCTATCAATGTTGCTAAGCCAATAGTAGAGCAGATAATTAAAGACGGCAAGCTTTCCACAGTATATATAGGTATAACGGGAGTAGATGTAGAAACATACGAGACAGCTTTAGGAATTGATGTTTCGGCAGATTACGGAGTTGTTGTAATTGAGACAATGGATAACTCTCCGGCATCAGAAGCAGGAATTGAATCAGGCGATGTTATTACTGCAATAGACGGAGATAAGATAGAAAGTATGTCAGACTTAAAGAGAAATTTATATGAATACAAAGAAAATGACAAAACGGAAATTACATTAATCAGGAACGGGCAGGAACAAAAGGTAACAATGACTTTAAAGGAAAAGCCCGAAGATTTCAATAATTAATTTAAACCCTCCAAATAAAAAACAGGAACCTAAGTTTCCTGTTTTTTGCTGTAAAGTTTTATTAGAATATATAAAATTACGAACTTTTTTTGTAATGCCTGAGACCTGTCATAAAGCTTTTTGTGCTCAAAATCAGTATAAGGCATACAACACCTATAAGAACAATGGTTCCACCCGGCTTCAGCCGCTGGTAATAGGCAGTATAAAGTCCTGCAATCATAAAGAAAACCGCAAAACAAATCGAATATATAACAGTTTGCTTGTAGCTTTTTCCAAACTGCATAGCGCATGCCACAGGTATTACCATTAGAGATGATACTATAAGAGCACCTACGGTACGTGCTGCAACAGATACAGTTACAGCTGTAAGTATTGTAAAAATAAAGTTTATGGTTTTTACAGGTATACCTGCAAGGCGTGCAGATCTTTCATCAAAAGCGATATAAAACAGCTCCTTGTACAGAAGTAAAAATGATAAAATTACTGCGCTGCTTATAATAATTACCAGTATCATTTCAAAGTCGCTGATGGCAACTATGCTGCCAAATAGGAAGCTGTTAAAATTGGCGGAACTTTTTACAAAGCCCGATAAAACGCCTGCAAGACCTATACCTGCCGACATTATTATTGCTATGGACATTTCGGCATACTTAGGGATTTTTTTCCGTATTGCTTCTATACTCAGTGCAGCAATTATGCAAGCAAGAAGTGAACCCAGAATCGGATTTATACTCATTACCAGACCTGCGGACACACCGGCCAGAGACGTGTGAGACAGCGCATCTCCAATCATGGAAAGGCGTTTAAATACTACGATTATGCCTACACAAGGCGTAATAACGGCAAGAAGTATTCCAACAACAAATGCCCGTCTCATAAATTCATATTCTAAAATTGCTGCCATGCCCATCATCACCTTTCTGTACAGTATGAGTATTTTGTATAGGATGCTTATGCTTGTGTGAAAGCTCTTCTGCAACCTGTTCTTTACCAAGCTCTACAAGAGACCCTTCTTCCAGGCAAAGAATGCGTGATACATAATTTGATGCCCTGCCTATATCGTGAGTGATCATTACAATTGTAAGACCGGTTTCTTTGTTCAGAGAGTATAGCAATTCATACAAAGATTCTACTGTGCCGGTGTCCACTCCTGTTGTAGGTTCATCTAACAGCATTATCTCAGGATTGTTTACCAGAACCCGTGCCAGCATGATTCTCTGGCGCTGTCCGCCGGATAGCTCGCTGATCATGCGCTTGGAGTATGCTTCCATTCCTACAAGCTTGAGAGCCTGCATGACTTTATCGCGGTGCTTCTTCTTTGGAAAGCGCAGAAGCCCGATTTGTGAAAAAAGATTTGCTGTTACTATTTCTTCTGCAGTAGCAGGAAAACTGTCGGCAGAATGTATGCCGGACTGAGGTACATATCCAACTTTAGGCCAGTCCTTGAAATGTGATACATCTTGATTAAAAAGCTTTATGTTTCCGCCTGTGGGGGCAAGTTCACCTAACATTATGCGCATCAGAGTACTTTTTCCGGTTCCGTTTGAACCTATAACAGCTACAAAGTCTCCCCCATAAACAGAGAAACCGATTTTTGAAAAAATCGGTTCATACCCGTAGCTAAAACTTAAATTTTCGGCTTCTATTGCCTTAGACATTACGTCCTCCTTATTTTAACGCTGCTTTTAAGGATGCTAGATTTTGTCTCATAACAGCAAAATAGTCATCCTTTGCTTCCTTCTGCTCATCGCTGAGAGCTTCAACAGGGCTCAGAACATCAGTTCCGGCACCGATAGCGTCTGCGATGACCTCGGCTACCTTAGGGCTTACCAGCTCTTCGAAAAAGATTACATTTACTTTGTGTTCCTTGGCGAATTCTATAATTTCCGCTACTCTTGCAGGATCAGGTTCAGAATCTGGAGTAAGACCCTCTACGGGAACTTGGTTTAATCCATAAGCATGGCACAAGTATCCAAATGCTTGGTGAGTTACGATAATATCCTTATTCGGAAGAGGAGAAAGTGTATCCCTGAATTCTTTATCCAGCTCCTCTATTTCAGCTGCATACTTAGTATAGTTTGCTTCATAATAATCGCTGTTATCAGGATCAGCCATTACTAATGCATCTTTTATTTTTTCCATCTCAGCTTTTGCATTCATAGGGTCAAGCCAGACATGAGGGTCAAATTCTCCATGTTCGTGTTCCTCATGTTCGCTTTCCTCATGTTCGTGTTCCTCATCTTCATGATTCTCATCCTCATTTTCAGAATGTTCATCATGGCTGTGACCTTCCAGCAGCGTCAGGCCTTCAGAGGCTTCAACTGCAATAAGATTGTCATTTTGTATAGATTCAAGAACATCTTCAACCCAATGCTCCATACCAGCTCCATTATATATAAATACCGATGCTTTTTCAAGACCGGCTATATCGGCTGCGGTAGGCTCCCAATGGTGTGGTTCGGTTCCATCCGGAACCATATTTACTGCATTAATTTTATCTCCCCCGATTTTTGAAGCAAAATCATACATGGGGTAAAAACTGGTATACACCGATAGTTTACCTTCATCATTTGAATCTGCCAATTCCTGGGTTTTACTGCAACCTGTAAAAAGAGAAAGAAGTAAAATCCCTGTTAACAATATACTCCAAAACTTTTTCATTATTTAGTAACCTCCAAATAGTAGTTTTGTTTTCGATTTAAATGCAATTGATTTGCATTTGCATTTATTATAATTTGAAATGGTCACTATGTCAATATAATAATATAAAGATTGCAGCAGAGCAATTAATTTTCATACTCAAATTTATAGCCTATCTTTCTTACGGTTACTATATTTTTATCGTATTTACCTATTTTTGAACGCAGACATTTAATATGAGTATCAACTGTTCTGTCATCTCCGAAATAATCCCATCCCCATACTGTTGAGAGTATCTGGCTTCTTGTTAAAACAAGGTTTTTATTATTAATCAGGTAGTACAACAAATCAAACTCCTTTGGAGTGAGAATAGCTTTTTCGCCGTCTATTAAAGCAATGCGCTCTCTGTACTTAATGCATATCCCACCCACTTCTATATCCTGCATACTGTTCTGTGAAGTTCGTTTTAAAAGATTTTTTACTCGTGCAACCAAAATTCTTGGGCTGAAAGGTTTTGAAATATATTCGTCGGCGCCGGAATTAAAGCCTGTGATTTCATCAATTTCCGCATCTCTGGCAGTAAGCATAAGTATAGGGACATCAGAGGTCTTGCGTATATATGAAGCAACCTGGTAGCCGTCCATTTTTGGCATCATTACGTCAAGTATTATAAGTGAAAAATCATATTCCTTATCAAATTTTTGCACTGCTTCTTCTCCGTCACCGGCTTCAACTACACTGAAGCCTTCCTTAACAAGGTAGCTGGCAACAAGTTTTCTTATATTGTTTTCATCTTCGACTAATAATATTTTAGTTTCCATATTAATCCTCCGTTTTTAAATTTATTTCGGAGTTCTCAAGTTCAAACCAGAATTCAACTCCGTTTTCAAAATTTTTAACACCGTACTGCTCGCCGTGCATATCCATGGTTACCTTGACAATTGCCAGTCCAAGACCGTAGCTCCCAAGGCTGTTTCTTGACTTATCAGCTCTGTAAAAGCTTACAAAAATATTTTCTACATCTTCGTCAGATATGTGATTACCGGTATTAAAAATACTGATTCGGCATTTATCATCTGAGATAGAGGTGGATACTTTCACGGAGCCTCCGGGATTGCAGTATTTAATTGCATTTTCGTACAGATTTTGAAATACTTGTTCAATTCTGAAATAATCTGCAAATACTATGCAGTTTTCAGAAGTTTCCTTGTCAATTGAAATATTTTTTTCATTTGAAATTATTAAGTTTTTATAAATTGTTGAATCAATAATATCATTTATGCTGAAATTGGACTTTTCCAATTTTATTATTCCGACCTCAAGCTGCGACAGTTTAAGAAGTTCCTGAACAAATTCGGACATTTTATGTGCTTCGTTAATTATTATATCAAGGTATTCCTTTTTTGTCGGTTCATCTATGTCCTTCATGTCGGTTAAAGCTTCTGAGTAGCTTATTATTAGCGTAAGAGGAGTTTTAAAATCATGTGATACGTTAGCTATGAACTGCTTTCGCATGTTATCGGTTTTTTCTTGTCTCAAAAGGTCATCCTTTAATTTTTCAACATAGTCCTGTAATTTGTCAGCCATGTTATTTATGCTCACAGATAACAGCCCCACCTCGTCCATTGACAATACGGAGCATCTTTCCGAAAAATTCAGCTTTGAAATTTTATCTGCAATTACCTGCAGCTGGCGAATAGGACGTGTTGTTTTATCGGCAACAAAGTACATTATTATTGCGGCAATCAGCAGTGAAAAAAATGAAATTAACAAAGAATACTTTATGGCCGAATATGAAATGTCATTTATGAATTTTTTTGGGGTCTGCATTATGATGTATGTGTTTTCTTTTATATTTGATAAAACCGTTATATTATTATCCGGACGTTCTGTTTCTATATTTCGGATGTAATACTTTGAATTAGAGAGCTCACTAAAGGCATTCTCGCTATAAAGCCTTTCTATCAGCCTTAAAATTTCATTGTCAAATGGACTCGTGGAAAAATATCTCTGCCTTGAATAGTATTCAATTTCTCCTGCTCCCGTTTCGGTATTCAAAGAAAAAATGCAAATGGTCATGTTCTGCACTTCGTAATTAATTATTTCTTCAACAGTTTCATTCAAATTTCCTGCTAAATATTTTGATTTGATGCTTTCAACGCCGTTTTTAAGACTGCTTATCTTATCATTGGTATAAAGTTTGTCAAACATTGTGGTTCCAAGTATGGCAGATATAACGACATTTAAAATCAACACGCAAAGTATTGCTAAAAAAAGTTTATTTTTCAAACTGAATTTCAATATCATACAACCCCTCTAGATTTATTGTACATTTTTTTTAAATATAATATACCACAAATGTGATAAAATAGTGAAAGAAAAAGAGTATTAATGTAAAATGTTTACCTTCGCCAAGGACATTTTAATTTTAATACTCTTTTTTATTATTATAGATTAATCATCTAATCCAAATCTTTTTAAATCTGGTGAAACTATCAAATCAGCTTCTGTAGCTGCAATTACATCTTCAACTGTGGCTTCGGGACCCAGCTCTTCAAGAACAAGCCCTTTGTCCGTCACTCTGATCAATGCCATTTCAGTAACAATTATGTTTACCTGATCCTTAGCGGTTAAAGGAAGAGTGCATTGCTTTAAAATTTTAGGTTTTCCCTTTTGAGTATGAACCATTGATATAATAACGGTTTTTGCTCCTACAACAAGGTCCATTGCACCACCCATTCCAGGTACCATTTTGCCGGGTATTTTCCAATTTGCAAGATTACCTTTTTCGTCGACTTGCATTGCGCCCAGTATTGTTGCGTCAACATGTCCTCCTCTGATTATACCAAAAGAGGTTGCGCTGTCGAAGAACATACCACCCGGGACTATTGACGAGGGCATACCGCCTGCATTAACAAGCTCCCAGTCTTCTTTACCCGATTCCGGCGCTGGTCCCAGTCCCAGAAATCCGTTTTCGGACTGAAATGTGATATCGATTCCTTCAGGAATATAATTTGCCACCATTGTAGGAAGACCAATACCAAGATTTACAACATCTCCGTCATGCAATAACTGTGCTACTCTTTTTGCAATAACTGTTTTTGCATCCATTATTTATCACCTCCGACAATGTAGTCAACGAATATACCGGAACACATAACATGATCAGGGTCTATTTCGCCTACTTCAACTATTTTATCAGCTTGAACTATTACTGTGTCTGCAGCGGTAGCCATCAAAGGGTTAAAGTTTTTCATTGTTTTATTAAAAACCATATTTCCTTTTTTATCGGCTATGGATGCTCTCAGCAATGCAACGTCAGCTTTTAACGGAGTTTCAAGTATATATTCTTTTCCGTCGATAACTTTCTTTTCTTTATTTGTTTCGGCTTCGGTTCCGATACCTGTAGGTGTGTAAAATCCTCCTAAACCGTTTCCGCCGCATCTTACTTTTTCTGCGAGCGTTCCTTGAGGTGTAAGGATAACTTCGGTTTCTCCGGAGTTCATTTGATTTGCTGTTTCAGGATTAGTTCCCACATGTGAAGCAATAATTTTTTTGAATTGTTTACTAACAACCATTTTGCCAACGCCTCTGTCGGGGAAACCTGTGTCATTGCAAATCAGAATAAGATCTTTTACATTTTTTTCTACAAGGGCATCGATTAAAATTTCGGGAGTGCCGTTGGCCAGAAATCCGCCGACCATTACAGTCATGCCATCCTGAACCTTTTCTGCGGCCTCCTTCACAGAAATAATTTTATTTATCATACATACCTTCCTCTTGAATTTTTTTATTAATAGGAGGAATTAAGCGGCTGAACCGGTATATTACCTCCCGTCAGGCAAGGAAACCTTTCCAATTCTGACGAACGGCATCCTATTCAGCTGCCGTTTCCTCCGCTAAAAACTATCTTTCAACAAGTAATGAGGTTCCCATTCCTCCGCCTATGCAAAGAGTGGCAAGTCCTTTCTTGACATCTCTTTTTTGCATTTCGTATATAAGGGAAACAAGAATTCTTGCTCCGGAAGCTCCTATAGGATGTCCCAGTGCTATCGCACCGCCGTTTACATTTGTAATTTCAGGGTTCAGTCCTAAATCACGAGTTACGGCAATAGCCTGTGATGCAAATGCCTCATTTGCTTCTACAAGCCCCAGATCCTCAACAGTCCAGCCTGCATTAGCCAAAGCTTTTTTAGTAGCAGGAATAGGTCCTAATCCCATTACTTTCGGATCAACTCCGGCTGAAGCGTAGCCTGAAATTTCACATAAATATTTAATCCCAAGCTCATCTGCTTTTTCTTTGCTCATTAAAACAAAAGCTGCTGCCCCGTCATTAATACCAGATGCGTTACCTGCGGTAACGGTTCCATCCTTCTTAAATGCAGGTCTTAATTTTGCAGTTTTCTCTAATGTTGAACCGTGTCTTGGAAACTCATCAGTGTCTATTACTATTGGGTCTCCCTTTCTCTGAGGTATTTCCACTGGTACTATTTCATCTTTGAATCTTCCGGTTTTTTGCGCTTCTTCTGCTCTATTTTGGCTTTGAACCGCAAATTTATCCTGCTCTTCTCTTGTTATGCCGTATTTCTCTGCAACATTCTCTGCTGTTATTCCCATGTGATACTGATTATAAACGTCAGTTAATCCGTCATACACCATGTAGTCAACAATTTTGCCATCACCCATTCTGTGACCCCATCTTGCTTTGGGAAGCAGGTAAGGAGCGTTTGTCATGCTTTCTGTTCCGCCGCATAATATGATGTCGCATTGTCCGCTTTCAACAAATTGTGCAGCCATGCTCACTGCTCTCAGTCCTGAACCGCATACCATATTAATTGTCAGTGCCGGAGTTTCAACCGGGACTCCTGATCCCAGAGATACTTGTCTGGAAACATTTTGACCCAGGCCAGCACCTAAAACATTTCCAAAATATACTTCTTCAACAGCTGTTGGTTCGATTCCTGCCCTTTTGATTGCCTCTTTTGCTGCAATAACTCCCAAATCTACCGCTGACAATGGAGTCAGCGATCCTCCAAATGATCCTATTGGTGTTCTTGCTGCAGATACTATTACTGCCTTTTTCATAATCATCCTCCTAAATTTTTTTGCACTAAGATAAGTAGCAAATGTCATGCCATAAATAAAAAGCATGTAAAATACTGTATTTAACATCTTAGAAACGTTAATCCATTAACTATCAATATGCAAAACTGCATATTTCATAAAAACATTTATTGCAAAATTGCATATGAACTTGTATAATATAAGAGGATAGGTATGTATCTGTTTATTGTATCATACTGTCTAGAAAATTTAACTAAAAATTTTAATAATATGTATTTAAAGGATAATAATATGAGAATTAAAAATGTTGATTTTACAATAGGATTCGTTATAACAGACAATAAATACAATATTTTATACTGCAATAATTACTTTAAAGCAAACATATGTAAGGTTAGTGGAGAAATTTTAAATAAAAAATTAACAATGTATTTTCATGATATAAAGGGCGATGAGGATCAGAATTTCAGTTCTGTCAAATATATCGATAATTCTGTTTACTATGCTGTTCATAATAAATTTAAACTTTATGGAAATGAGCTGTCTCTGTTTTTCTTCTATGATTCAATTATTGGCAGTGAATTGGAAAAGCAAATTACCAGATTAAGCAGCCAGAAATATTTATATAATGAAATGCTGAACAAGCTTAAGGACGGTATTTATATAACTGATGAAGAAGGTACAACAACCTATGTAAATGATGCGTTTCTTGATCTTTCGGGTTTATCCAGAGAACAGATAATAGGAAAGTCGGTTTATGACTTAAGAAAGCTGGATGTGCTGCCTAATTCCTGCTGTGCCAGAGTTATTGAAACAAATGGTCCCGTTTCCACAATAAACAATTATTACAAAGGCCAGAGGTGTTTGGTTTCCGGCTCGCCTATATTTGATGAAAACGGAAATCTTAAAAAAACCATAGCGGTTATAAGAGATGTATCAGAGCTGGATGTATTAATGAAAAATATTACTAAAGAAAAAAATTTGTTTATTGTTAATGGCGATTACGAAAATTTTGAAATTAAAACCAAGCTGAAAGAGCCTATTAATAATAATGAAAAAATGAAAAATATATACAATAAAGCTAAAAAAATCGCCAATGTTGACAGCACAATATTAATTTTGGGAGAAACAGGGGTAGGAAAGGATTTTATAGCAACATATATATACAATATAAGCAAAAAGAATAAGGGTAAATTTATAAAAATAAATTGCAGCGCAGTTCCTGAACACTTGCTTGAGTCAGAATTTTTTGGGTATGAGGAGGGTGCGTTTACGGGAGCTCAAAAAGGGGGCAAAAAGGGTCTTTTCGAGGAGGCAAACGGCGGTATTCTATATCTGGATGAAATAGGTGATATGCCGTACACTTTACAGGTTAAGCTCTTGAGCTCCATAAATGATAGGATGTTTTACAGAATAGGAGGAACATCGCCTGTAGAATTTAATGCAAGAATTATTGCAGCTACAAACGTTGATTTAGCACAGCTGGTTGAGGAAAAGAAGTTCAGAGCGGATCTGTATTACAGACTGAATGTGGTATCTTTTGTGGTTCCGCCCCTAAGACATAGAAAAGAAGACATCATTCCCCTTGCTCAGCAGTTTATTGAATATTTTAATAACAAGTACGGCAAAAATTGTTACTTTACTACCGGCTGCCTTGAAAGCTTTCTCGTATATGGCTGGCACGGAAACATAAGAGAACTTAGGAATATAATAGAGCGCATGGTTTTAATAACCGACGAGGCGTCAATTGACAAAAAACTGTTCAGGGAACAGCTCTTGCTTAACAATTCTCCGGAAGAAGATTCTAAATTTATGTATGACGGGAAGACACTGAAGGACAAGCTTGACGATTATGAAAAAATTATAATAGAAACAGCCTTAGACAGTTCAAAAACTATGAAAGAGGCTGCTTTCAAGCTTGGAATAGATATTTCCACTCTGGTCAGGAAGAAGCAGAAACATAAAATGTAAAACAGACGAATTCCGAAAAAATAATGTATTTTTAGAAATGTCTCTCAATGAGACATTTTTTTATTTAACTAAATTTGATTATTTGGAATAAAAAATCCTAAAAATGCAAATATTACTAATATTGTAGAACAAGCATAGGAGGGGTTATGTACTTTATCAACGATATTAAAATGTTGATTAATACTGACACCATAACGGTGTTTTTGATAATCAGTTTTATTTTGATATTTAGAACTGCCAAGGAATTGAAGCGAAAAAACTTTCACAGAGATTATAAAATTGTTAAAGCAACTGGAATAGTTTATGGGCTGCTGGCACTGGCGGCTGTAATTGCAATTAATATATAGGAGTTTTAAATGGGCGAAAAACAAAACTTAGAGGATATTAACATAGAAAAAGATTTAAACAAAAATGAGCAGGAATTAAAAAAAGTATTTAAGGATGCTAATGACATCATTTTCAGAAAGATTGATGCCGGTCAAAACAAAAAAACTAAGATGCTCTTGGTTTATATTGACGGAATGACCACAAAGGAAGCAATCAGTGAATTTGCTGTTCAAATGCTCATGAAGGACATGGATTTGCAAAGGTTGGAAAAAAGTGATTCTGAACTGCAGAACGCAATTGCCAATACCAATATAGCGGTAACAGAGATACAAGCTCTTCAAACTATTCAGGAATGCATTGACAAGGTGCTTTCCGGAGAGACGGTTCTTTTAATAGACGGATGCTCAAAAGGTATAATGCTCTCATCCAGAGGCTGGCCAATGAGAGGCGTGCAGGAGCCTTCGGCGGAGACTCTTATAAGAGGTGCCAGAGACGGTTTCAACGAAACCATGAAAGTAAACATCACACTCATAAGAAGAAGAATAAGAGATCCAAAGCTGAAAGTAAAATACATGCAGGTGGGGAGCAGATCTAAAACAGACATTGCGATTATATACATAGAGGATATTGTAAATAAAACAGTTTTGGAAACAGTGGAGAAAAGAATAAAAAATATAGATATAGAAGCTGTCCTGGAAAGTTCATACATTGAAGAAATGATAGAGGATGATATATATTCTCCGTTTCCTCAAATTGAAAATACCGAAAGGCCAGATGCTGCTGCATCGGCAATTTTAGAGGGGAGAGTCGTTATAACTGTGGATAATACTCCATCTGTTCTCATTGCTCCCGCAATATTTGTATCGTTTATGCAGTCTTCAGAGGACTACTACGAAAGGTGGATGCCGTCATGTGTAACCAGAATGATACGATATCTGGCATTGCCGATAGTTATGCTACTTCCTGCTCTTTACGTGGCTGTAGCCCAGTTTCATCCTAACCTGCTGCCAACACAGCTGGCACTTTATGTTGCGGCCTCCCGGGCAAATGTTCCGTTTCCCCCTTATTTTGAGGCACTTCTGATGGAACTGGTAATGGAGCTTGTCAGAGAGGCTTCCTTAAGAATTACAAGTCCTGTTGGATCAACAATAGGTCTTGTGGGAGGTCTCGTAATAGGTCAGGCATCTGTGGAGGCCGGGCTTATAACTCCTTTGGCCGTAATTATAGTGGCATTGACCGCTATCTCGGCATTTGCAATACCAAGCTATAATTTCAGCACGTCATTGAGAATGATTCGTTTTGGTTTTATCGTTCTTGCGTCAATATTTGGACTGTTTGGTATTTCATTAGGGCTTTGTCTTTTGATAATTCACCTCTGCACTCTTAAAAGCTGCGGAGTGCCGTACATGACTCCTTTATCTAGTTTTGTCGATAACAGAAAAGACTTAAAGGATACAATCATAAGACCGAGAATCAAGAAGATGGTTCACAAACCAAAATATCTTCAATTTGAAAAGGAGAAAGGAAAATAGATGTTCGACCAGGATATTACTCCATATCAAAATATATCAATTTTAATATTAGTATCATTTGTTTCTCAGTCGATTTTAATGCCGCTGTTACTGTCCGAAATAGACGGTCCTGTTGGATGGATGCCGATTATAGCGGCTGGATTTCTCATATATATTACAATGAAACCCATAAACAGGCTGATGATAAAGTACAAGGAAGATACAATAATAAGCATATCCCACAAGGTATTTCCAAAATTCCTGGCAAAATTGACAGGTATATACTACATACTTATGTTTCTTACTGCAAACAGCATATTGCTGAAGGATTTTGCGGAGCAGATAAAGCTTATGATGCTTTTCAATACGCCAATAAGTACAATAATAATCTCTCTCTTGCTTATTGCCAGCTATGCGACAAAAAAAGGGATACAGTCAATCGCTAATGTGGCTAATATAGCGGTGTTGATTGCCTTAATACCATATATGCTGATAATAATATTTTCAACATATTACGCCGATTATACAAATGTATTTCCCATTTTTCCGGCAGACGTGAAAGGAATAGTGAAGTCAGTTCCCGCAGCCATGCTGGGATTTTTCGGATTTTCCGTATTGATGTTTTCTAACAGCAGGGTGTCAATCAAAGAAAAAAATATGAAGGTAAATAAAAGATTTATCGTAATAAGTGCCGTACTTTATGCCGCATGCTACTTGCTTATAGTAGTAAAATTCGGAATGAAGGAAGCTGTAAACATGGTATGGCCATTTATTTCCGTAATGAAATTTGTTAACATACCGGGATTTTTCTTTGAAAGTACTGAAATTGTGGGATTATGCTTTCAAATAATAGTTACATTTACAAGCATATGCATTATTGCATATTTTACAAATCTTGCTATGCAGGAAACTTTTAAGACCAGAGAAGACGGATATTTTATTTATATCCAGATACCCATTCTGTATACCATGGCTGCAGCTCTGCCCGGCATGTACATGATGTTTCCATACATACAGTGGCCGTTAATAGTGCTGAGCGGACTGAATTTTTTCATACCGCTTATCGTTGTATGGATGGACAGAAGGAAGCAGAAGCATGGAACAGAAAACATATAAATATTATGATTTTACGTGATTATAGCGAAGGGGTTTAAATGAAACAAATAAAAATAATAATTTTAATGCTGCTGACATCATTAGTTTTAACAGGTTGCTGGGACAGCTTTGAAATCAACAAAAGGGAATACTTATTTGCTGTGGGAATTGATAAAAATCCTAAGAATCTGACTTTTACGTCTGAAATTCCAAAAATAAATGAAGGCAGCGAGGATCAGAGAATTGTTTATTCAAAGGAAAGTGCAAATTTTGCGAATTTTTACAGTACGAGCTATCTTCATTCTGAAAAGGCCATTTCTGACAGATTAATGCAGGTAATAATACTGGGAGAAGATGTGGCCAGAGATCCGGAGTCATTTAAAAAAATATTTGATGAGATCCAGAGGTCTCCTCAGATGAACAGAAGAGTTAAAATATGTATTGCAAAAGGAAAGGCTCAGGACATTATAAATATGGAAATACCGACTAATCCTATTGTGGGCAGATTTTTGAGCGAGATGCTTGTTAAACTTAAAAGAGAGAGCTATCAAGATGTTTATACATTTGATGAGGCAATACTCCATCTGGGGCAGACTGGAAATGTCATGGTGCCGGTTGTGGAAGTAAATGATAAAAGTCTGAAAGTGGAAAGAGCAGCCGTTGTTAAGGAATACGAACTGGTGGGTTTTTTGGAACCGGAGGAAGTTGAAATCATAATGATTTTATTAAATCCCGACAGGGCTAACATCAGTAATTTTAATATATCTGTTGACGATACAACCGTAGGGCTGGGTGCCGTTGATGTGAGCATGACGGAAGATATAAATTTAGAAAATAATAAATTAAGCGTTGATTATTATATTACTCTGTATTGTTACATAGATTCATTTATCATAGGCAACGACAAGTTGCAGGATAAAAATTTTATGGATAAAATCAGGACTGAGTCTGCAAGAATGATATCAGATGTGGCTTCAAATACAGTCGACAAGCTTCAGCATTACTACAGATCAGATCTTTTAAGGATAAAAGATAAATTATATAAGTATCACAAATCCGAGTTCGACAAAATCGAAGACAAATATGATGAAGTTTTTGAGGCAGCGGACATAAACGTACATTTGAATGTAGATATAAAAAGTACCGGATTGGTAAAATAAAGGGAGGACAAATGAGCTATTATAAAAAAATTTTAATTTCGGTAATATTTGTTGCAGTTGCAGTTGCAGTTTCATATACGGTAGATGCATACACAGGAATGGCAAAAATAAACGACAAAGTTATACGATTACATGTAATTGCAAATTCAAACACTGTTTATGACCAGCAGTTAAAATATAAGGTCAGAAATCACGTGATTAGTAAGTTTGACAGTGAATTTGAAAACATAACGTCTAAAGATGACAGTGAAGATTTAGTTATAGAAAAGATAAATGAAATAAGAAAAGAAGCAGAGGAAATAATTTCAGAGGAAGGATACGATTATGAAATAAATGTATATTACGGAAATTTTAAGTTTCCGCGCAAAATATACGAGGACATAGTCCTTCCGGAAGGCTATTATGATGCCGTAAGAATAGAAATAGGCAGGGCAGAAGGCAACAATTGGTGGTGCGTGATGTTTCCTCCTCTGTGTTTTGTGGATTTCGGACAGGATAAAAATTCGGAGCCGGTATTTGATATAGAAACAGAAAATAAGCTCCAGGAAGTTTTGACTCAGGAAGAAATTGAATCTATAAAAACAAAAAGAGGAATAGAAGATATTAAGTTTAAATCAAAGATATATGAATTTATAGAAAAAGGCAAAGTAGAACACACAGGCGTAGAGTCAAGTCTCACACCGCGTGTTTATGCCAGATCATTGGCTAAATAAAATCCCCCACTTTTTAAAAAATCTGCCCTCGTCGTTTTTCGACGGGGGCAGATTTTTTAACCCGGAATTTCAAGTTTTTTAATTTTATATTGTAGTGTCTGCCTCGGAACATTTATAAGCTTGGCAGCTTTTGTAATATTGTAATCCGTCTGCTCCAAGGCAGACTTTATAATATCACGCTCAACTTTTTCTACGGCCGCATTCAAGTGCTGCAGTGTGCCGGTATTCTGTGAATTGCTATTTCTCCTGCTGTAGTTTTTAAACTGGAAAGGAAGGTGTTCCTCTCTTATAAGCTCTCCGTCATACAGCGAAACGGCGCTTTCAATTGCATGCTCTAATTCCCTGACGTTTCCGGGCCAGCTGTATTCTGTAAATATATCCAGCACTTCTTTAGAGACGCCGCTGAAAAATTTATTACATCGTTCATCATATTTTTTTATAAAATGATCCACAAGAAGAGGTATGTCGTCTATTCTCTTTGACAAATCAGGAATAACAAGAGTTATTACGTTCAATCTGAAAAACAAGTCCTGTCTCAGTTGCTTTGTTTCTACAACTGAGTTAATATCTGTATTTATAGCTGATATGATTCTTACATTAACATCTATTGTGGTGGCTGAGCCGACTCTTCTGACCCTTCCATCCTGCAGAACTCTCAAAAGCTTGGTCTGAAGCTCTATGGGCATGGAATTTATTTCATCCAGGAACAAGGTTCCGCCGTCGGCAAGTTCAAATAAACCCGGTCTGTTTTCTGCTCCTGTAAAGCTTCCCTTAACAGATCCGAACAATATGCTTTCAAGCAAGTTAGAAGGCAGAGCCGCACAGTTTTGCGCTATGAAGGGCTTGTGCTTTCTGTTGCTGGAATTGTGTATGGACTGTACAAAAAGCTCCTTACCTGTTCCGGTACTCCCTGCGATCATAACGGGTGAATCAGACATAGCCGCTTTTATTCCAAGTGATTTCAGCTTCAGCATCTCCTTGTTCTGCCCTATGATATCAAGAAAATTAAACTTTGCAACAGGCTTTGACGGTTTGTCATGCCCCCTGTTGTCCCTTTCATACAGCTCCTTTTGCAGATTTACTATTTTTTCCGACAGTTCTCTGACCTTTGTTATATTTCTGGAAACTTCAAGAGCCCCAAGCACCTTGTTGTTATAATAAATAGGGATTGTTGAATTCAATGTTGATATTTTATCACCTTTATAATTTATAAAGTTCTGTTCAACATTATAAATCGGCTTCCCTGTTCGCAAAACTTTTAACAAAGTGCTTGTCTCAAAAGTAAGAGAAGGATACACCTCAAGAATATGTCTTCCTATTGCTTTATCCACATCGATTTCATCAAGCTGCTTTGCGGATGAATTGTAATAAGCAATTTTACCGTAGGCGTCAACTATATGAATTCCATCATTTATTAAATCTATTGCGTGAATGAGTGCATCAAAATATTTTATATCCATAATTCTCCTTTTGTGCCGAAAAATCAGCTCGACATGCCGAAAAACAGGCAGTAAGTCATGGCTTTTTTTATCAAACAGGTTAAGATTGCCTAAAAAATATCAATAGCTAATTTGTTATAGCTTTTTTCACTTCCGGCAAAAACGACTTGGTATTCTATCTTGACAGTTCCCTTTCCCACCTCATCCAAATTATTCTCATATATCATGGTGTTGAAGTCCAGGTCGAAATTACCGTAAGGCGTTGAATAAATATTACTGTAGCTTTGATTTTCTTCAAATTCCATTCTTGAAGATATATCTCCAACCTTGGTCAGTATTAATTTATCTTTGTATATCTTCATTCTTGTTTTAGAAGAAGTGTTCTCGGTTATGTCACTTTCATCATAATTTATAATAATGAAGTCTTTCTGAAAAAGTCTTTCCGCCTCGGTAACAAGCTCCATAACTTCTTCATTTCCTGCTTTGTCTATTGTTTGGGCTGTAGTAATTTTTATTTTGGCATTATTCATTCTGTGCCTCCTTTTTAAAGATTATCTATTGCGATTTCATAAAGATTATCAATTTCCTTCTTAAGAAAATTGCCTCCTATTCTTCTTAAGCGTTCAGGTGCATCACTGGCATAATATTCATACCTGGCTTTATCGTAATTTTCGTTTAGCATATTTTTGTCTGTAAGAAGTTTTTTTAAATCTCTTGCTGTCTCAAATGCAGGATTGACGAGCTTAACATCAGGGCCAACGACTTTTTTGATTGTGTGCCTTAAAATAGGATAATGGGTGCACCCCAGCACCAAAGTGTCCACATCGTGCTCAATCAATTCATCAAGATATTTTTCAGCGGTCAAAAATGCTACGTTTGAATATTCCCAGCCTTCTTCAACTATTGGTACAAACAGCGGGCACGGAATCCCGATCACTTCTGCATCGTGGAGATACTCCATAATTTTTGCCTGATAGGCATTTGAATTTATTGTTGCAATTGTACCAATTACACCTATTCTTCCGTTTTCTGTGGCGGCAGCGGCACTTTTTGATCCGGGATTAATCACGCCTATTATGGGAAGATCAAAATTATTCTGCACGTGCTCAAGAGCTATTGAGCTTGCTGTATTACATGCAATTACAATAGTTTTAACATCCTTGCTCTTTAAAAAAGATGAGCATTGGTTAGCATATTTTTTTATGGTCTGCTCAGATTTTGAACCGTATGGAATTCTTGCGGTATCTCCCAAATATATGATGTCCTCGTAAGGAAGCTGCTCCATTACTTCTCTCATTACAGTGAGTCCGCCTACTCCTGAATCAAAGATTCCGATTGGTCTGTTATCCATATATACCTCTTCATTCTTTATGAAAATTTATTAATATTTAATTAATATGTGAATAATCAATAATTATGTTGTATAATAGCATTATAACAAAATATGCTTTACAGAGCAATATAAAAAGCTGAATTTTCGGCACTTAGGATAAAATTATCATTATTGTAACGTTGCTAATGTTGAAAAACAGCGGTTTTTATTTTTAAAAGAAATTGGCACGGTACTTGCACTACATATATGTGAACACCCAATATCTAACCCAAACCCAATAAAAAAATTTGCAATGATTTAGGAGGCACTATGATCAAAAAAGGAAACCCATACGGAACACACAGAGTAATTGAACCAAAAGGAGTATTGCCGCAGCCGGCAGTTAAAATCGATAACACAATGGAGATTTATGACAATGAGATTTTAATAAACGTTCAGACTTTGAATGTGGATTCGGCAAGCTTTACTCAAATAAGTGACCAGGCGGGCGGAGATGTAGAGAAAATTAAAGAAATAATGAAGGGAATCGTAGCAGAAAGAGGAAAGCATCAAAATCCGGTAACAGGTTCTGGAGGAATGCTCATTGGAACTGTAGAACAAATAGGACCTGCTTTGGAAGGAAAGACCGATCTTAAAGTAGGAGATAAGATTGCTACACTTGTTTCATTATCATTGACACCCTTGGTTATAGAAGAAATACTTACTGTCAGAAAAGAAATTGATCAGGTGGATATTAAAGGAAAGGCTGTTTTATTTGAAAGCGGAATATATGCTAAACTTCCTTCAGACATACCTGAAAATCTTGCATTGTCTGTTTTGGACGTAGCAGGAGCTCCTGCGCAGACTGTTAAGCTGGTAAAAGAAGGAGATACAGTATTGGTTCTTGGAGGATCAGGAAAATCCGGACTTCTCTGCCTGTACGAAGCAAAGAAAAAAGCAGGTGCAAGCGGAAAAGTTATATGCTGGGCTCACAGACAAAGCACTCTTGAAACAGTTAAAAAACTCGGTCTTGCCGACGTGTGCATAGCCGGTGATGCTACAAATGCAATCGAAGTGTACGACAAAGTGATGGAAGCAACAGACGGTAAACTGTGCGACCTGGTAATAAGCTGCGTATCAAGACCTAATTGTGAAATGTCGGCAATCCTTGCGACAAAAGATGAAGGTACCGTATATTACTTCAGCATGGCTACAAGCTTTACAAAAGCAGCATTAGGAGCTGAGGGCGTGGGTAAAGATGTAAATATGATTATCGGTAACGGATATACAAAAGGACATGCGGATACGGCTCTGCAGATAATGAGAGAAAGCAAAGGCTTAAGAGAGCTGTATACAGAGCTGTATGCTTAATCATGCATCAGAGTTAAAATACTAATTGAGTTTTTTCAATTAGTATTTTAACTATTATTTTAATTTATAAATGGAGGTATTATAGTGGGTTATTATAATGAAATCGAACTCTGGAAGGACGTAAAGCCTGAAGAGTGGAACGACTGGAAATGGCAGGTTGAAAACAGAATTGATTCAGTTGATAAACTTAAGAAAATAATTAATATAACTGAACAGGAAGCAGAAGATATATCAAAGGTTTTGGAAAAATTCAGAATGGGAATTACTCCGTACTATGCTGCGCATATGGATAAGGATGATCCCAGAGATCCAATCAGAATGCAGGCAGTTCCGACAATTGTTGAGACACATGTAAGTTCTGCTGATATGCTTGATCCTCTTCACGAGGATACGGACTCACCGGCTCCGGGACTTACTCACAGATATCCGGACAGGGTTTTATTTCTTATAACAGATCAATGTTCAATGTACTGCAGACATTGTACAAGAAGAAGATTTGCAGGACAATGCGACGATGAGGTTTCAATGGAAAATGTCGATAAGTGCATCGACTATGTAAGAAATCATCCCGAGGTAAGAGACGTACTGCTGTCAGGGGGAGACTGTCTGCTGGTTTCAGATGAAAAATTAGAATATATCATAAAGAAATTAAGAGAGATACCTCATGTTGAAATAGTTCGTCTCGGCTCAAGAACACCTGTTGTATTGCCGCAGAGAATAACAGACGATCTGGTTAACATGCTTAAAAAATACCATCCAATTTGGTTGAATACTCATTTCAACCATCCGAACGAATTTACTCCGGAATCAATGGAGGCATTGAGAAAATTGGCGGATGCAGGTATACCTCTTGGAAATCAGTCAGTTCTTTTAAGAGGAGTTAACGACTGTCCGCATATTATGAGAGACCTTGTTCATAAGCTTGTTATGAACAGAGTAAGACCTTACTACATTTATCAGTGCGACCTTTCATTGGGCATTGAACATTTCAGAACACCTGTTGCAAAAGGAATTGAAATTATTGAAAGTTTGAGAGGACATACTTCAGGATACGCCGTTCCTACATTTGTTGTTGATGCACCGGGAGGCGGCGGAAAGATTCCTGTAATGCCTAACTATGTTCTTTCGCAGTCTGCTGACAGGATAATTCTGAGGAATTATGAGGGAGTTATTACAACATATACAGAACCGCATCTTCCGGATATGGAATGTACATGTGATGTATGTCAAGGCAAAAAAGAGGATACATTAACAGGAGTAGCCGGACTGCTGCAGGGAAGCGACTTGGCATTGGAGCCTACTAAACTGGCAAGAAGAGACAGAGTTCACAAATAACAATAAAGAAATAAACCTGTCGTTCTGATAGCAAATAATAACTGCAATCAGAACGACCGAAACAAAATTTGCTGATTATAGATATTAAGAGGGCAGCTATGGGATTAATTGAAAGTATTAAGAAAAATAAATACAAAACAGTATCCATAGTCGGTCTTGCGAAAAACGCGGGAAAGACTGTGGCTCTCAATTATCTCATAGGTGAGGCAGAAAATTTAAGATTGAATATAGGAATTACCTCTGCGGGCAGGGACGGAGAAAATTTAGATTTGGTTACGCAGACACAAAAACCGTCCATATTTGTAACAGAGGGCATGTATGTTGCTACGGCAAAAAAAACATTTATGCTTTCGGATGCAAAGGCAGAAATTCTGGAAACCACAGGAATTTCTACACCTATGGGAGAGGTTATAATTGTCAGGATAAGGCAGAGCGGCAATATGCAGATTGCCGGGCCTGTAAGCGTGACGGACATGAAGTACGTGTCGGGACGTTTGAAGCACTACGGGGCAAAAGTTGTTTTTATAGATGGAGCAATCGACAGAAAGGCAGCTTCCTCGCCTGTGATATCGGATGCGTGCATCATTGCCACCGGAGCGGTGCTCAGCAGGGACATAAAAAAGGTCGCCGAAAAAACAGCTCATGCGGTAGAGTGCATGCTGCTGAGGCAGACGGACGATGGTATCAGGAAAATTATATTAAGGAAAAAATCAACATGTATAATTCAAAACACCGGCGATGTAATTGTGCCCGATATTAAAACCAGCATAACCGGAGGCAAGAAAATAAACGAGCTGGTAGACGAAAAAACGACACATGTTTTTATCAAGGGAGCAGTAACCACTTCACTGTTAAGAGACATAGGTGAAAATAAATATTTAAGAGGCATAAAAATAGTAATAGAGGACGGAACAAAGGTGTTTACAGACATAAATGTGTGGAACGAGCTGAAAAGAAAGGGATTGAAGGCTGAAACCCTTAATACAATAAATGTTATTGCGGTTACCCTGAATCCTGTATCTCCGGCCGGATACTTTTTTGACAGCGTGGTATTTAAGTCGGAAATGGAAAAGTATATGCCGGAAGTTAAAATAATTGATGTGGTGGCGGGCGGTGATTTCGAGTGACCAGTTTTATGACAGATAACACAATTAAAAATATAGATATGAACTATATCTTTAATGAGGTTAGGCCTATAACTGAATATGGTATCAAAAAAAAGCAGGAAGCAAAGCCTTTCAGGAAGGGTCAAGAGGCGGACCTGAAAAAAGAGTTCAATAAAATCAGGGCATTTATTGAAAGTTCTAGAAGGCGTGATATCATTGATGTACTCAAACATGTAAAAAACATATATGAAACATTGGAGCGAACGAAGCACAATCAGGTACTAGATGAAGTTGAATTGTTTGAAATAAAAAATTTCCAAATTCAAACGGAAAAAATGGAGAAATATTTAAAATCATTATCCATTGATGATTTAAAATTAACGCCCATACCGCAGCTTTACAAGCTTTTAGATCCTGCCAATGAAAGAATGAACACATTTTATATTTATGATGATTATTCTGAAGAACTAAAATCTATAAGAGATGAAAAAAAGGCTGCTGAAAAAAATATTGGGGTGCTTAAAAAAGCAATAAAGGAAGAAGTAGAAAAAAAGTATGGCATAAAGCTAAACCTCAAGGATGAAATAACCATAAGCAAATCGGAACAGGAAAAGGTAGAAGAGTTTTCAAAGGATGTTAATTTGAGAATATGCGGAGAGAACTACTTAAATATTATTTTTAAGATTAAAAACAATTCTGAAATAGATGAGCTTGAAAAGAGACTGGAAATTTTGAAAAATGAAGAAGATGACGAAGAATTCAGAATTCGTCAAAAAATTTCCAAGGAAATAAAAGGATATTATAACCTAATAATGAGCAATATTGACATCATAGGGGAAACGGACTATCTCATAGCAAGAGCAAATTTTGCTCAGAAAACAAGGTCTGTTGAACCTGAAATTGTTCATGAGCTTGAAATAACAATTAAATCCGGCAGAAACCTGAAGCTTCAAAAATCATTAAAGGAAAAGCGTAAGGAATATATGCCCGTAGATGTAAGTTTAAGAAAAAATGTCGCCTGCATAACCGGTGCAAACATGGGAGGAAAGACTGTAAGTCTTAGGATGATAGGACAGATTGCTGCATTGGCCGGGTATGGTATGTTTGTACCATGCGAATATGCCAAACTTTGTCTTTTTGATCATATATTCATATCTGTAGGGGATGATCAGTCCATTGAAAAAGGATTGAGCACATTTGGTGCGGAAATTGTTAATTTAAAGGAAGCACTGGAATACTCGGCGGAAAGGTGCCTGATTCTCATAGATGAGCTGGCCGGAGGCACAAATCCAAAAGAAGGATATGCTATTACAAAGGCCGTTGTTAAGTATCTGAAAAATAAAAGTTGCATAACAGTTCTGACAACCCATTACGATAATGTGGCTAATGATGAAGATGTTCAGAATTTGCAAGTTGCAGGATTAACTCTTCCCGACGGTGATGATTTGTTTAAAATAAACAATATTGAGCAAATTTCTAAATATATGGATTACAGACTAATTGAGGTCAAATATAAAAATGATATACCTAAGGATGCTATTAAGATAGCTAAAATGGCAGGCATACCTGAAGAAGTGATAAATGACGCAGAAAATTATTTATAGTGATACTGTCATACTGAATTACAGATGAGTATCTCGTGTTGTTTCAGCAGGAGATATCAATCTGCTCTCAGAATGACGGAGGTAAAGGAGGATTTATGGATAGCAAGTTAAACTTAAGCCCTGAGCTCATTGACAGCGCGCGTTCAGCTGCCGCAAGCATAGCAGAAGAGACGCAGCAGTTTATAGACAAAAACACTACTGTTACTGTTGAAAGAACTGTAGCAAGGCTAATGGGCGTTGACGGAGTGGACGAAATTGACAAACCGCTTCCCAACGTGCTGATTGACAGCATTAAAGAGGGTGGTGGATTATCCAGAGGAGCAGCGTTTTGGATAGGTAATGCCATGGTGCATACCGGCAAGACTCCTCAGGAGATAGCTGAAGCGGTAAGTGCGGGAGAAATAGAAATTACAAAGCTTCCCATTGCCGATGAAAATAAAATTATGGATGCAGTCTATGAAACCGCAAAGAAAATGGTTGAAAGAGTGAGACTCACCAGAGCAAAAAGAGAAGAATATTTAAATACAATAGGCGAAGGTAAAAAGCCATATTTATATGTAATTGTTGCTACGGGAAATATTTACGAAGATGTTATCCAGGCACAGGCTGCCGCAAGGCAGGGCGCTGATGTTATAGCTGTTATAAGAACGACGGCACAAAGCCTTTTGGACTATGTTCCCTACGGACCTACAACAGAAGGATTTGGAGGAACTTTTGCAACTCAGGAAAACTTCAGATTAATGAGAAAAGCTCTGGATGAGGTGGGCGAAGAAGTAGGAAGATACATACGTGTCTGCAACTACTGCTCGGGACTATGCATGCCTGAGATAGCCGCAATGGGTGCATTGGAACGGCTTGACGTAATGCTTAATGATGCTCTTTACGGCATATTGTTCAGAGATATCAACATGCAGAGAACATTGGTGGATCAGTATTTCTCAAGAATAATAAACGGCTTTGCAGGGATAATTATCAATACCGGTGAGGACAATTACCTGACTACGGCAGATGCTGTAGAAGAGGCTCATACGGTGCTGGCATCTCAATTTATAAATGAGCAATTTGCTCTTAAAGCGGGGCTTCCCGAGGAACAAATGGGACTTGGCCATGCATTTGAAATGAATCCCACTTTAGAAAATGGATTTTTGTTTGAACTTGCTCAGGCACAGATGGCAAGAGAGATATTCCCTGATGCTCCTCTCAAATACATGCCTCCTACAAAGTTTATGACAGGTAATATATTCCGCGGACATTTGCAGGATGCTTTATTCAACCTGATATCTATATGGACCCACCAGGGAATTCAGCTTTTGGGTATGCCTACAGAAGCAATCCATACACCGCATCTTCAGGACAGAATGCTGTCTATTGAAAATGCTCAGTATATATTCAACAATGCCAGGAGCATAGGTGATGAAATAGAATATAAAAAAGACGGCATAATTCAGAAAAGAGCCCAAGAAGTTCTTGAAAAGGCTGAAAGTCTGCTGAAGGATATTGAAAAAGAGGGAGTATTCAGCACTATTGAACAGGGAAAATTCGGAGGAGTTAAAAGATCATTTACAGGCGGAAAAGGTCTGGAGGGTGTTATTGAAAAACATGAAAAATACTTTAACCCGTTCATAGATTTGATGTTAGGGGGTGCAAAGTAATGGAAGGCATTCAAAAAATTGACCTTACAAAGATTAAGCCGTACGGAGATACTTTAAACGACGGAATGGTACAGATGAGCTTTACACTGCCAATTCCTTACGGAGATGAAGCAAGTGAAGCTGCAAGGCAGCTGGTTTCAAAAATGGGCTTTGATGAGCCTGCAGTTGTTTATTCAAAGGATCTTGGCATAGGCTATACTTACTTTATAATGTACGGCAAGTGCACACATACTGTTGATTATACATCCATTGAAGTTCCAAAAGTTGATATGGAATTTATGGACAGATATGAGATTCAGGACTACATCAAAGAAAATATAAAGAGAGATGTGGTCATTGTAGGTGCTTGCACAGGAACAGACGCCCATACCGTTGGTATAGATGCCATTATGAACATGAAGGGCTTTGACGGAAACTACGGGCTTGAAAGATACAAGGGAATAGAGGCAATAAACATGGGAAGCCAGGTTCCAAACGAGGAACTTATAGCTAAGGCCATTGAAGTTAATGCGGATGCAATTCTTGTATCACAGGTTGTTACCCAGAAGGACGTTCATATAGCAAATCTTACTCAGCTGGTTGAAATGCTGGAAGCAGAAGGACTGAGAGATAAAATTGTATTAGTGTGCGGAGGTCCTCGTATTTCTCATGATCTGGCACAAGAGCTGGGATATGATGCGGGATTTGGCTCCGGAAGCTTTGCAAACCACGTTGCTACATTTATAGTAAAGCAGATTGTGGAAAGAAAACTGGTATAAAAGTACACATAGGAGGACGAGAGTCCTTCTTTTTTTGGTGTGAAAAATATTCGGTTGCAAAGTTTCATATATATGGTAAAATTGTGTTCAGGTAATAAAAATCTGTCATTTCGGGTGACGGCCATGCTTAATTATAGTAAAAAAACATATTTATTTATTTTAAAGCTTGCAGTGTTTACCGTGCTGTTCATTTCTGCGGTATATTTTGAAAATGCCCAGCAGCAACGGCTTATTGTTCTTATTGCGGCTTTTTTTCTTTTGCTTGCTAACAATGGTTGCAAGTATTTTACGGATATAGAAAGCAAGAGGTATCTCATCTTATTTTTTCTGGATTTAGCTCTCATTTATTTTCTGGAATTCAATTCAAGACTTTTAATAAATTACTTTATACATTTATTATATATAATTATATTGCTGGAGGCTTCAATTACCTTAAATATAAAAAAAGGAATAATTGTTGGAACTTCAGATATTGTTGTTTCTATGATTAAATTTGTTTACTTAGTTTATTTTAAATTTAATCTTTCAAGCATATCTCAGCTGATATTTTTCCTGCTGGTAAGTGTTTTAATATTTATTGTAGCGCTGTTTGCAAGGTACAGTAGGCAGGAGAAAGAGAAACAGGACGTTTTGTACAGGGAGCTTTTATCAGCTCATAAAAAATTAAAGAAATCTGCGGAGGAAGTGAGCCGCCTTACAGCTGTAGAAGAACGAAACAAAATTGCAAGGGATATTCACGACAGCCTGGGGCACAACATGACAGCTCTCATAATGCAGATTCAAATGACGGAACACTACTTGGATTCAGATTATACGAAATCACGGGAGCTTTTGTCTGCATCTTTAGAAACCGCAAAGAAAAGTCTTTCAGATATACGGGCTGTGGTTGAAACATTGAGATCTTCGGAAAATGCGGTTTCAACCAATAAAGAAATTAAAACTCTGGTAAAAGATTTTTCCAAAAAAACCGGAATAGAAATTGATTTAAAAATTGAAGGAGTGGTTGTTGATTCTCCAAAAGTGTCCGATACTCTGTACCACATAATACAAGAAGGTATGACAAATGCCGTAAGGCATGGAAATGCATCAAAAATCCAAATAACATTAAATTACACAGGCAGCGGCGCAAGGTTTACTATTAAAGACAATGGTTCCGGAGCGAAAAATATAAAGGAAGGCTTCGGAATGAAAGGAATAAGAGAAAGAGCAGAGGCATTAAATGGCGAAGTTGAGTTTGATGCTGACAACGGATTTATGATTAAAGGTTTTATACAGCGGGATAATAAATTAAAATAGTATAAATTTTATTGGTGGCAAACGGCATATCCGTTTCTCCGGGGAGGTTTTATGATTAAGGTTATATTGGCAGATGATCAGGATATATTAACAGAAGGTCTTAAACTGATACTGGGAAAAGAAAATGACATTGAAATATGTGCTGCCGTTAACAACGGGCGCAATGCATATGATGCCTGTGTGAAGTATAGACCGGATGTTGTTTTGATGGACATACAGATGCCCGAAACAGATGGTGTGGAAGCTACGGCAATGATTAAGAGGGATTTTGAAAATACAAAGGTCATAGTTCTTACAACGTTTAATGATGACCGATACATATATGATGCTTTAAAAAACGGCGCCTCGGGATATCTGCTGAAAGATACACCTCCATCGGAAATTGCCGGAGCTATACGAACTGTGTACAGCGGCGGTGCGTTAATTCAGCCTGAGGTTGCTGTCAAAGTTATTGAAAAGTTTACACAGCTTGCCTCTGAAGCTGTGGATAAACAATGCGATCCCAAGGCTAAACTGTTGACAGAAAGAGAAATTGAAATATGCCGACTGATTGCAGAAGGAAAAAATAACAAGGAAATATCTGATGAATTATACTTAAGCCAAGGTACAGTAAAAAATCACATTACAAGAATACTGGTAAAGCTTGATTTGAGAGACAGAACACAGTTGGCTGTTTATACAATAAAAAATATTTTATAAAAAATGTACAAAGATAAAGTTTTTTAAAAACAGTGCCAAAAGTCATGTGGTAGTTTTACAATATATGATTTAAGATACTAGAAAATTATATTAAAAAAATGGCATTATATAATAAAGATCGGATATTCCGAATGGGAGGGTTAATATGAAAAAGATAATAGCCGTATTATTGGCAGTTTTACTTGTTTTATCTCTTGCGGCATGCAATACGGATAATCTGGCGGAATATAA
Source organism: Sedimentibacter sp. (assembly GCA_018436705.1). GTDB lineage: Bacteria > Bacillota > Clostridia > Tissierellales > Sedimentibacteraceae > Sedimentibacter. The sequence continues at coordinate 172,200 of JAHDLA010000001.1, read as the reverse complement.
AAAGGCATTGGAAAAAACCGAGCAGCTTACTAAGGGGAAATTGTCGGGAGAATTTACAACAACTATTGATTACAACACGGATGAACTTTCTTCTGATGAAATCAGGGATCTGAGTTATTTTAAAAGCACTGTGGGAAGTTTCAATGCAGTCTATGACAATGAAGCGGAACAGGGAATTTACAGAAACTATGTAAGCCTGGGAGGGCTTGGGTTTGATTTTGACGTGTATGTTAATGGTGATGAAATATTCATGAAGATTCCTATTGTGGAAAAATATCTGAGATTCAATGATCTGCAATCTTCATCAGAGGTATACAATGAAGACTTCGGCAAAAAAATTGTTTCTGAAGAAACTACGGCTGCAATTGCCGAAAAGTGGGTTGGGCTCATGAAAAAGGATGATGTATTCAAAGGCAAGGACATAATTCTCACAACACCTGACGGTGAGGTTAAAACCACAGAGTATACCATCACTCTAAGTGATGAGCAGATTAAGGAATTAGTTTTGGATAGTGCTGAAATATTATTGCAGGATGAGAATTTCAAAGCATTTTATGATGAACACATGTCCGAAGTTTTGGAGAATAAAAAAAGCTTTTCCGAATTTGTGGAGCTTTTGAAGGAGCATATAAATGATTACAATGTTGATTCGTTCAAGTATACGGCTTTGGTTGATATAGACGGCTACATTGTCAGCGAGAATATGAGCTTTTCTGTTTTATCCGTTGATCCTGATTTGCCCGTAAGGGGTTTTGAGTATAATCTGGATATAAAAAACTGGGATATAAATAAGGAACAAAGCTTTGATTTCCCTGTTCTGACAGACGAAAATACGTTGAAAACAGACGAAGAGGAAGATGTTCCTTACTTGATAGAAGATTTATTTAAAAATGGAAACTAGAGGTGAAAAATGCTCAAGGTTAAAAATTTATATAAAAGCTTTGGTGATGTAAAAGCAGTTGAAGGCATAAGTTTCGAGGTAAAAAAAGGGCAGATTTTCGGCCTTCTCGGACCTAACGGAGCAGGAAAATCAACAACCATATCAATAGTATCCACATTGCTGCGCCCCGATGAAGGAGATGTTCTCTTTGAAGGAAAAAGCATACTGGAGGATTCTGTGCCCATAAGAAAAAAGCTTGGAATTGTACCTCAGGATATAGCTCTCTATCCAACTCTGACAGGATACGAAAACCTGTCGTTTTGGGGAAGCGTGTACGGCCTTAAAGGAGCAGAGCTTAAAAAAAGGATAGAAGAGGTTTCGGATATAATAGGTCTGAACGGCAGAATAAAGGACAGAGTAGATAAGTACTCTGGAGGAATGAAGAGAAGGCTAAATATAGGTGCGGCTCTTCTGCACATGCCCCAGCTTTTGATTATGGATGAGCCTACTGTGGGAATCGACCCCCAGTCAAGAAATCACATATTGGATACTGTTCTGGAGCTTAACAGACAGGGAATTACAATTATATATACATCTCACTACATGGAAGAGGCAGAATATCTTTGCAATGAAATCTGCATAATGGATGAAGGCAGAATTATTGCTTCAGGCAGCAAGGACGAACTGGTTGAGCTTGTAAAAGAAAAAACACAGATAAATATAAGGCTGAACAAGACTGATGATGCCGCTCTGAAAATTCTAATGAAAATAGATGATGTAATGGATGCGAGGATTGATGACGGACAGATTATACTGTTCGGGACAAACTCAGATGTTCTGCTTGCGGAAGTAATATCCATGATTACGGCAAATGGATTATTTATTGAATCCATAGACGTGAAAAAGCCCAACCTTGAGGCTGTATTTCTTCACCTGACAGGCAAAGCATTGAGGGACTAGGAGAGAAGTATGAAAGTTAAAAGCATAATCATCAAGGATTTAAAAATCATACTCAGCGATAAAAAGGCTCTGGCAATTATGATATTGATGCCTATAATTCTGACTACGATATTGAGCATGGCTCTTAAAGGGTCGTTTGCGATAGATAGCAGTTACGGTATTGATCCGGTCAATATTGCCGTTGTTAAGCTGTATGATGAAAAAAAAGATGATGAAATATTTAAGTCCATCCTTAGCAGAAGTTTTATTGCACAGGAAATGGATGAAGATTCGTTGAAGGATTTAGCCGACGCAGGAGATAAAATCAGTATTGACGAAATATTTTTTGAGGATTTTCTAAACAGCGAGGACATATCAGAGTATATAAGATACAGTATCGAGGATGAAACCAGTGCCATGAAGCTTTTAGGAGACGGGGAAGTTTCAGCGGTTGTTTTTCTTCCGGAGAAATTCAGCTATGACATGAAAATAAATATGCTGACACCTTTTAGAAATAAGATTGATATTAGAATTTCAACTCACCCGGACAGAAGCGTAGATGGCCAGATAGTAAAATCAGTTATGGATGCATACGCAAATGTCATGTCATCAGCCATAATAGGAAAAAATGTCATGATTGAAGCGATTATGGCAAATGACCTGGGAGGTGAAGGGCTGAATGATATGGATAAGATTATTGACGGCATGACTGATGTGCTGGAATCCGTAGATATAAATATTGAGGATGTGGTTCTTGAAGGAAGAGAGCCTGTAAGCAGCGCCGACTATTACGCTGCCGCAATGATGACAATGTTTATTCTTTTTGCCGCAGGTCAGGGTGGAAGGATGCTTTTGGAGGAAAAAGACAATCTCACTTATCAGAGAATGGTGGTTGCAGGAACAAAAAAAGCAGAAATACTTTCTGGTAAATTCATTACAATGTTTATTATCGCACTTTTTCAAATTTTCGTAATGACTGTATATACGCATTTTGCGTTAAAAGTAGATTGGGGGGACACTGCATCCGTTATTTTAATAAGTTTATCGGCCGCTCTGGCGATTGCGGGATTGGGAACATTTGTAGGAGCGTTGACTTACAATTCAGGCAATTATAAAATGGCAAACATATTTGAATCCATTATTATTCAAGGGATGGCTCTTCTAGGAGGAAGTTTCTTTCCCTTGGATGTAATGCCGGACTTTATGCAGAAGCTGAGCTTTCTTTCAATTAATGGAGTGGCGCTTAAGGCATATCTTAAAGTTCTGACAGGTCTAGGTATGGCGGATGTTTTAAATTATATATTGGTGCTTATTGCAGCGGGAGCTACGTTTACTGCTGCCGCTGTAATTGTTCTGAGCAGAAAGGAGGGGAATACCGATGTTAAGCATAATAAAGCTGAGATTATTAAGGCTTAAGGACGATACCATGGTTTTTGTACTGATGACGGCAATGGCATTGGGATTTACGGCGATATTCGGTTTTTCCTTTGACAGCTACAAGTCTACGGTTTTAATTGTTGATGAGGATAACAGCTATTACTCCGAAAAATTTATCCAAGAGCTCAGTAAAGACAGCGAATATAACTTTGTTATCACGGATATGGAAACAGCTTCAGTTGAAGTGGAAGAAGGCAGTGCAAGCTCTGCGATGGTTATTCAAAATGGGTTTAGTGAAAGTATAGAAAGTGGAAGCGATGTGTCTCTGGGTATGATGAAGATAAAAGATGATACGGTAATACTGTCACTGCAGGAAACAGTATCGGGAATTGCTCTTAAAATGTCCGGAGCAGTAAAAATAGCTGATGTAACTGCGGAATATATACATTTTGCCAAACCGGAAAAAGATCGGTCACAGGCATGGACGGCGGCTTATGAAAGTGTAATGGATTCGTGGAAGTACAAGAATCCCATAACAGTAACTTCAAGGGTTGCGGAGACGGGAAAAGATTCGTCGTATGATGGTTTAAACCATTCCATGATAGGATTTGCGGTATTTTTCTCCATGTATACTATGGTTTTTGCAATTGGAACGATTCTCAATGACAAGCAGTACAAAACATGGGAAAGAATGCTTATATCTCCCGTGTCGAAGGCTTCAATCCTGGGAGGAAGCATGATCGTAGCATACCTGACAGGTGCTGTACAGATGGGAGTGCTGCTGCTTTGCGGTAAGTATGTATTCGGAGTTGACTGGGGGGACAGCATGGCAGGAGTTCTGATGGTATCCGCAGCGTTTGTGTTTGCTGTTACATCGTTGGGGCTTATGATGTCCGGGTTTATTAAGACTCAGGCGCAGCTGGGTTCTATGACTCCCATAGTTTTAACAAGTACTTCCATGTTGGGAGGATGTATGTGGCCTCTGGAGATTGTAAACAATAAGGCGCTGCTTCTGCTGGCGCAACTGACTCCGCAGAAGTGGGCAATTCAAGGCATAGAAGGAATAGCAAGCAAGGGTTTTGGTTTTAGTTCGGCAGTTCTTCCGACCATAGTTCTGTTAGCGATGGGAATAATTTATTTTGTAACAGGAGTTGTTGCATTAAATAGGGAAGAAGCGTAATTACAGGCGCCTGAAGTTCAAGGAAATGATCAGGCGCTTTTTTATTATTCAAATAATTTACAGTTTAATTAACAAACTAAAGGGTATATCTATCTTATAAATAATTAAAGGAGGACGTAAATGGACAGACCTAGTAATGCTACGAAACACAGGCTGCCGGCTGAAAGACTGAAAAAAACCTGCAATATAGAGAATGAGTTAAATTATTGCAATACCTCAAAGAATGTTGATATACTTGAAGGAGTTATCGGTCAGGGGAGGGCTGTAAGTTCCATGGGCTTCGGGCTTTCAATGAATGCTCCGGGATATAATATATTCGTACTGGGGCCTCAGGGAACGGGCAAAAGCACTTATGCTCAATCGGCAGTCAAGAAGCTGGCGGCAAAAGGTTCGGTGCCCAACGACTGGTGTTATATAAATAACTTCAGTGAGTGGGATAAGCCCTTGGCAATTTCTCTGCCTCCGGGAAAGGGCAAAGAATTCCAAATGGATATGGATAAGCTTATAGTCAATATGACGGTGTATATTCCAAAAGCTTTTGAAGGAAGTAACTTTCAGCAGCAGAAGGATTCTCTTATACAGAAAGTCAATGAAAAAATGACCTCAATACTCAGAGATATTGAGAAAATTGCTGCAGATGCAGGCTTTGGAATACAGCAGTCAGGACAAAAAATTCTTCTTATACCACTTAAGGACAATAAAATGATGACACCGGAGGAATATCAGGAGCTTCCATTAGAAAGGCGCGAAGAAATTGATGTAAAGAGAACAAAAATAGCGTCAGAAATAGATGACATGATAAGAGACGGCCAGACTGCCCAGCGAAAAGCGGAGGAGCAGGCCGTAGAGATGGAAAAGCAGACGGCATATGCAGCTGCGGAGCCTTTGATTATTCAGCTTAAGGAGAAATATAAAAAAATACCCGAAATTGTAAATTATCTGGAAAAGGTTTTAAAAGATGCGGCTGAAAATCATACAATTTTCAGAAGTGCAGGTTCAGTTTCAAGTGAAGATTACACTGCAGATACGCAGGGTTCAGATTCCGGTGAAGATGATGAAGATAACATATTTGATTCTAAAATACTGGAAACAAAGGACAGCAAGAATCCGTTCACAAGGTACAAGGTAAATCTGTTTATAAACAATGAGAATACCATAGGTGTTCCGGTAGTAACAGAAAGCAACCCGTATTACTACAACCTTTTCGGTAAAATAGAATATAAAAATCACATGATGTCAACAATGACGGACTTTACTATGATTAAACCGGGAGCAGTACAAAGAGCAAACGGAGGATACTTGATTCTTCAGGCAAAGGATCTGGTAATGGACTCATATGCGTGGGATGCTCTGAAGAAGGCCCTTAAGTATAAAAAGGCCGTTGTTGAAAATATAGGGGAACAGAGCAGGTACGTGCCAACAGTGACCCTTAAGCCTCAGCCTATTCCGCTGGATCTCAAGGTTATACTCATAGGCAGCCATGTATACTACAATATACTTTCGGCAGATGAGGATTTTAAAAAGCTGTTCAAGGTAAATGTGGATTTTGATGTTGAAATGGACAGGACACAGGATAATATTAAGCAGTATATGTCATTTATAGGTTCAATGTGCAAGAAAGAAAACTTAAAGCATTTGAACTGTGCTGCAATGTCAAAGGTAGTGGAGTTCGGATCAAGGATGGCGGATAATCAAAACAAGCTTTCAACACGGTTCAACGTTGTCAGCGAAATAATATACGAAGCAGCAGCCCTTGCGGATTCAGAGGAATATAAATCTGAATTTGTTGATGCAAGGCATGTGGAGATGGCAATTAAAAACAGAAAGTACCGTTCAAATATGATTGAAGAGAAAATGCAGCAGCAGATACTTCAGAAAAAAGTGCTTATTGATACAAAAGGTTCTGTGGTAGGTCAGGTTAACGGGCTTTCCGTAATGAGCACTTCAGGATATTCCTTCGGTCTGCCGTCAAGAATAACTGCAAGAACATATTCAGGAAGAGAAGGGATTATCAACATTGAAAGAGAAACCGAAATGAGCGGCAACATTCATTCAAAGGGAGTTCTCACGCTGAACGGATATCTGGGAGGAAAGTTCGCACAAGAAAAACAACTGGGTCTGACAGCGCAGGTAACTTTTGAGCAGCTTTACGGAGGAGTTGAAGGAGACAGCGCTTCAAGCACAGAACTGTATGCAATTTTATCCAGCCTGTCCGGAGCCCCTATCAAGCAAAGCATAGCCGTAACAGGTTCTGTAAATCAGATGGGAGAAATTCAGCCCATAGGAGGAGTCAACGAAAAAATCGAAGGTTTCTTTGACATATGTTCTTTAACAGGTTTAACAGGAGATCAGGGAGTTATGATTCCGGAGAGCAATGTGGATAATCTGATGCTGAAAGATGAAGTTATTGAAGCAGTTAAAAATAATATGTTCCACATTTATTCTGTTAAAAAAATCGAAGAAGGTATAGAGATCCTGACAGGAATTCCTGCGGGAGAACATGACAAATTCGGAGAATATCCGGAGGGCAGCATATTCTATATGGCAGACAGAAAACTCAGGGAATTCAATAAAGTGCTGGAAGCGGCAGAAGAATAACCAAATCCGGTGCAGATCAATAAATAAAAATAAAGTATTACAAATAGTGAAATAAAAAATAAAATTAAGCAGATTCGTGAATCTGCTTAATTTTATAATTGTGAAATAAAGTATATTGTGCTACTCTATAGATAAAGCTAATTTCATGCTTTGCCTAAGCTGCAATGGCAAAAGATATTATTTTATTCTTAAGGAAAACGTGACCCTGAGATTTAGGTACAGGCTTATGTGAAACACCCAGCATAAGTCATATGACAAAATACAATAAAGTGAGGAAGGTATAAGATGAATAAACTATCGATGAAAAATCGCATAAAAGCAGAACTTACCAGTTATAACGGGAAAATGGGAGTGTACATTGACGACTTTAAAGGAAATAAAGTTGAAATTAACGCTGATGAAGAGTTTGAAACTGCAAGTGCAATCAAGACTTTTATATTAATAGATTTGTTTCAGCAGGTTCATGACGGAACAAAAAGCCTTGATGACAAGCTTATATATACCGAAGAAAACGAAATAGACGGAAGCGGAGTTCTTGAATCACTTGACTTTGGTGTAGAGATGAGTGCTAAAAACTTTGCCACTCTCATGATAATTGTCAGTGACAATGTTGCTACAAATATAATGATAGATTATTTAGGCATAGAACATATAAATGATACTATAAAAAAATGGGGATTTGATAATACAGTTTTACACAATAAAATTGATTTTGAAAAATATAGTAAGCTTGGTACTTCGACTCCCAGAGATTATGGAAAAGCTTTCTCCATGCTTCACGATAAAACTCTGATAAGCCCTGAAGCTTGCGAACAAATGCTGGAAATTTTTAAGATGCAGCATTATAACAGCATGCTGGCAGGAGATTTCCCTCAATATTATCTGTCCGGAGATGACAGCCTTGCAGGGGAGGACGAACAAATAAGCGTAGCGTCAAAAAGCGGAAGTATGGATGCGTGCAGAAATGACGGCGGATTAGTAATTACTCCTTGCGGAGAATATGTAATTGTACTGTTCAATAAGGAATTTTATGACCCTCTTTATTATGCCGGTCATGATGCTACACGATACGGAGCAAGGGTAAGCAGATTAGTACTGGATCAATATCTTGCTCTGCAAGGAAGATTGGGGTAAAAACTATAAAGGTATTAGGTATGGGAGAATAACTTTACTCATATCAAATAAGGAGTTTATAATGAATTACGAAGAAGAAAAAAAATTAGTTAAAAATGCTCTGCCCAAAGTCATACATACAGAAAAAACAGGATCTCAAATAATTGAATATATTCTTGACAAGTATCTTGAGATTCCGTACATAAACTTTGCGCAATTTATGAAGGACCAAAATTTAAGTGAGGATGACGCAAACAAATTTTTAACATCAAATGGTTATAAAGACTTTTCACAATTCCAGCACAAGTTTTCAGAATTAATTATCAGTTTGATACCTAGAATCGAATCTGTTTCCTGCCTTTCAAGCACCCTGACAAAATCAGATATCAAAAATATTTTTACTTCAGTGGCAGATGCAGAGGCATATAACATGAGAAATTTACTTGATTCAATTGAAATAGATAAATTTTCATCTTTGATTCATGATATTTTAAATTCTCCCGAAGTGATTATAATAGGGACAAGGTCATCAATTACATTAGCCCAGTATGCCTCGTATATGCTGAATAAAATAGGAATTAATGTCAAAAAAATCACTTCAGCAGATACAAGTTCATTTGACAATATACAAAATTTTGACAGATCTTCGCTGGTAATTGCTTTCGGATTTAAAAGATATCCCAAGGAAACAATTAAACTTTTGAACTATTTTAGCAGAAAAAATTTCAAAATAATATCGATTACGGATAATTCAAGCTCTCCATTGTGCAATTTTTCGAGTTATTCAATTTATATACAGGCTTATTCATTGGCATATACAGATTCCTTTGTCAATGGAATGGTTCTCATAAATGCTTTGGCATTAGCTATAGGCAAAATGGATAACAAAAAAGTCGTAAAAAGGCTTAACGATTTCGAAGAGACGGCAAGAAGTTTAGAATATTATTTTTAACGGAGAAATCAAATGAATCTTATCAAGGAAATGTGTTCAATTGAAAATTCTTTTGTCACATTGAAAGTACCTATAGAAGAATATAATTTTGACGGAATAGTTACGTGTAACAAATCTATGATGGAACAAATTGCTCTATTAGAGAGAATTGCTAACAAGGATGTCAATATTTTGATAAACGGTGAGACGGGTACCGGTAAGGAAGTGTATGCCGAGTATATTCATAAAATCAGCAGCAGAAGTCGTAAAAGGTTTGTCAAGCTGAACTGTTCAACAATTCCTGATACCTTGTTCGAGTCTGAAATGTTCGGTTATACAAACGGAGCCTTTACAGGCGCTTCCAAGTTCGGAAAAAAGGGTTTATTTGAACTTGCAGATGAGGGGACGATTTTTCTTGATGAAATCGGAGAAATGCCATTAGAAACACAGTCAAAACTTTTACGAGTCATACAGGAAAAATGTTTCATTAAAATAGGAAGTGAGCATGAGATAAATGTAGATGTTAAAATAGTATCTGCAACAAATAAAAACCTGAAAAATTTAGTAAAGGAAAATAAATTCAGAGAAGATTTGTTTTATCGCCTGAATGTTTTTCCTATCAATCTTATACCACTGCGTAACAGAAAAGAAGATATAGTGCTGCTTTCGTTTTTCTTCTTGAATTTATACAATGCAAAGTACGGATATAGCAAAAAGTTTGGCTGCAAGTCTTTATGCAACTTTATTGAATATGACTGGCCGGGAAATGTAAGAGAACTGAAAAATACAATTGAAAGAGCAATGCTGTTATCCATCGATGATATTATAGTTAATGCTAATCCCGAACAAAGTAAAAATGAATTTAATGATGACGAGTATAAAAAAATTGATGTTTCTCTCTCAAATATCAAGCGAATTACAAATGATACACTGCTGTCAGATAAATCATTAAAGGATTTGGTGGATGACTATGAAATAGGCTTAATAAACTATTATATAGAAAAAAAAGGTTCTCTCAGAAATGCTGCAAAAGCATTAAGAACATCTCCTGCGACTTTGTCTCGAAAGCTGTCTTTACATAAACAAAAGTCAAAATAATTTTGATATTGTTTTATTTATGGAACAGAACGCTGTTTTAATTTTAAAACAGTGTTTTATTTTTATATAAAATTTATATAAATTTTTGCCAAGCAATATATCAATCCTTCAAAATTCAACAAAATATCGATCTCTAAAATTTTAGAAAAATGGCATGGGTTTTGCTTTGATGTAATTGAAGCTACATACATGAAGAGGTGATAGAGATGATATTGACAGTAGGATTTCCTAAAATCAAAAATTTTGGAGGTGATATAAGGGATTTTCTTCCTTCCCTGTTTAGTTATTTAAAGAAATTCGATAACATTGAAGTGTTTTTAGAAAAAGGTTATGGGTCTGGATTTGGATTAAATGAAATCGATTACATTGAGGCAAATCCAAAGATAAAATTTGTTCCGGAAGAAGAAGTTTACAACAAGGATTTGATAGTAATTATTAAAATGCCCGAATTAAAGAATCTTGAAAAACTTAAGGACGGGTGCAGTATATTCACAATGTGCCATTATCACACAAGGGCATCATATGTTGAGCTATTCAAAAGAAAAGGAGTAAAATCTTTTTCTATGGATGCAATTGTTGATGATTATGGAAAAAGAATCTTTGTTGACTATTTCAGAACAGCTTATAACGGATCAGTTATTGCTTTTAAAGAGTTGAAAAAGTCAATGCCCGATTTTTATAGCCCACACAGAAGACCTATTAACGTAACGGTGCTGGGGGTCGGATTTGTCGCTCAGCATTGTGCCAGATCCTTTGAGATTCTTGGCGATGAAGAATTCCTGGGTAAAAACATTCCCGGAATTATCATCAAATTGCTCCCAAGAACTGTTACATACAGCCATAATTTAATGAAGACTATATTGGAAACTACAGATATTTTAGTAGATGCTACAAGTCGCAGGGATCTCAGTGAAGTGATAGTTGAAAACAAATCTTTAGGCTACTTGCCTGATCATGCAATAATTCTTGATTTGTCAGCAGACAGATATGATGAAGGTCAGTTTAAACCAATTGAAGGAACAATTCTGGGGAATTTGTCCAAAATGATAATCTATAATAATGATGAGCAGTACAATAATCTTCCTCAAAATGTAGAACGCAGCAATAGAAGAACAACCGTAAGCTGCAATGCGTGGCCCGGAGTAACGCCAAAAGAATCAATTCAATTTTATGAGGTGATCATAAAGGATTATTTAAACATCTTGCTGAACAAGAATATTGAAGAAATAGACAAAGAAAGTGATAATTATTTTGAAAGGGCACTTTTCAGAAGTTCTTTGTCAAACTATTTGAACAATTTAAAAATATAATTTAAAAACGGGAGGTTTTATGGAACATTATGGTTTTATATCAATTTTACCGCCAATAATAGCAATCATTCTGGCTATAAAGACTAAAAACGTTTTATTTTCACTTTTTGTTGGTTTGTATTTTGGAGCGACTGCTTTGGCCGGTTGGAATCCAATTCTGGGATTTTCAAATTTAATCCCAAATTACATATATGCTCAAATTGCATCTGATTCAAATGTGCAGTCACTAACAAACTTACTGATAATTGGAGCGTTTGTAGCCCTAATTGGTGCAACAGGCGGAGCGGCAGCATTTGCAAGGTTTGCAGGTAAGATGATAAACACCAAAAGAAAAGCTGAATTGTCAATGTGGTTTGGAGGAATTTTCGTATGGTTTTCCGACTCGGCGAATTCTCTTTTAGTAGGGCCTATCTTCCAGCCTATAGGAGATAAGTATAAAGTGTCAAGAGAGAAATTTGCATATGTTCTGGATGCTACTTCATCACCCATATGCTCGTTGGTTCCTATAATAAGCTGGGGAGTATACATTATGGGTTTGATTCAGGTGGAACTTGACGCGCTGCCAGCTTACAGTATGACAAGTTGGGATATATTTGTTGGTGCGGTGCCATTTCAGTTCTACAGCATACTTACACTATTAATGGTAGGATACGTTGCATATACCCAATTTGATTACGGTCCAATGCTTGCGGCTCAAAAACGTGCAGAGGGAGGATTGGCACTCAGAGAAGGGGCGGTTCCATTAAGAAATACAAAAGAAGCAAAACTTCCCGAGGGGGTTGTGCCTCAAGCCAAAGCTGTACTTTTACCTTTAGCGGCACTTCTTATTGTAATGTTTACAGTGTTTTTCATGAATGGTTTCCCTACAGCCAGCTTAGGAGGTTCTGTAATCAGACAGGGAATATCTCTGGGATTTATAACCGGGGGCATACTGGCTGCGGTAATATCCATAAGAAGTAAAATATTTACCGTAAAAGAGGCTGAAACAACTGTATTTGAAGGAATGAAAGACATGGTATACCTGATGGTCCTGATGGTTTTTGCCTGGTCATTGGGAAGTGTTACAAAAGATCTTGGAACTGCTTATTATATAATGGACGTTACAAAAGACTTTTTGAATCCTGCTTTCCTTCCGGCCATTATGTTTATAGTCGGATGTTTAATGTCACTGCCTACAGGTTCATCCTGGGGACCTTATGCAATTTTAATGCCTATTGGCATTCCTATAGCTATTCAGATGGGTGCACCTGTCTTGGTAACTGTAGCAGCCATCATAAACGGAGGCTTATTTGGCGACCATTGTTCTCCTTTGTCAGATACAACATTATTAGCTTCAATGGGGGCAGCATGCGATCATATCGACCATTTTAAAACACAATTTCCATATGCGCTTACTGTTGCTGCAGTTGCATGCGTTATGTATATATTTGCGGGATTATATCAAAGCTCGGCAATATTAATTCCTGGCATAGCGGTTTTGTTTGTGCTAATTTACCTTTTGCACAAAATTAGCCTGAAGAAATACACTACCAAGAAAGTTACGGCAGAATAATATAATTATACTCAAATTTTACAGGGCACGGTGTTTGTATATGGCGTCACTTCTTTTCTGATAACAGGGAATTGTTGGCGTCATATAGCTTTTTCAATCCTTTTTTTGTTATTTTAGTGCTCTTTCTTCCTTTACTTATTGTAATAAGTTCATTTTTCTGTATTTTTTGAAGAATAGTGTGTAGGTTTGCATCTCCCATGTGAATGCCTATAAGTTTTAGATAGTTATTTATCTGCACCCGCCCTATTCCGCTGCAGGGATGAGTATTGTCATTTATTGTTTTTAATATTATTGATTCAATACATGTATCTTCTGCTGGAGCGACATGCCTATTTGCAGTACCAATGCTTATTGAAATTACATTTAGCCTGTAATATAAATCTTTTCTAAAATTTCCGTTCTCCACATCGCTTATAAGGTCTCTGTTTGTTGCTGCTATGATTCTTGTGTCAATATCTATCATTCTGCTGCCGCCGACTCTCATTATCTGCCTTTCCTGCAGTACTCGGAGAAGTCGAAGCTGAAGACGCGGAGTGATATCTCCTATTTCATCCAGCAGTATAGTGCCTTTGTCAGCTCAAAATTCAAATCCAGTCTGTAAATAAGCTGTATTTCAAGTGTATTTTTTAAGTAGCTTATCACTGTTTTTATAAATAACCGCAAGTTTTTTCATGAACATCTCCGTTAGCATTAGGTAATATTAGTAAATATTATACTACAATAATATTTCTTTCAATAGTTTAAAAATCAATTAAGCAAATAAAAAAAGGATTTAAAGAGTTTAAACCTATTAAAACCTATTAAAATGTATTAAATATGACCTTTTTAAATATTTTCTTTAATTTTTTATAATTATTTTTGAATGTTAAAAAATTATCTTGCTTCTAGGCTTAAGACGAAAGGGCATGCAAGCAGGGGGATGTATAAATTTGATTTATTTTCAGTTGTTTTTAATTCTATTATTTTTAATTTTTTATTAAAAAATGGCATAAATATTGCATCAATTATTATTATTATTTATAAATATAGCGAGGAGGATGATACAAATCATTATAAAATGTTTTACTATTTTACTATATAAAAGATTAACTAAAAGGAGATGATGACTCTATGCGAAATTATATACTGAAACGCCTTGGAGTGGGCGTTCTATTGCTTTTTTGTGTTTCATTCCTTGTTTTCAGTATGCTCTACCTAATGCCCGGAGATCCTGTTACACTGATGGCAGGTCCATTGGTTAAGTTAGAAAATCTTGAAGGCCTGAGACATGAGTACGGTCTGGACAGGCCGTTGCTTGAACAATACGTTGATTGGGTAACGGGTATACTTACCGAAGCAGATTTTGGAATTTCATATAAATATAGAATTGATGTATGGACTCTGATTAAAAGAGCTATGCCTATTAGTCTAAAGCTTACAGTAGCCACTTTGATAATAAGCACAATTGTAGCCATACCATTAGGACTTTTGTGCGCGTATAAAAAGGATAGCATATTTGATCGGGTTACTGTAAATACAACATTAATTCTTACTGCAATACCTTCATTCTGGATGGCGGTAGTTATGATGCTGGTTTTTGCGATTCAGCTAAAATGGTTTCCGTTAAGCGGGTATGAATCATGGAAAAACTATGTATTACCAGTAGCTACAGGAGTAATAGGAGGCCTTGCAAGCACAATACGTTTAACTAAATCCGAGGCTCTTGATGTATTGAGAGAAAAGTATGTTACAACAGCCTATGCAAAAGGGCTTGATAATAAAACCGTATTAACAAGGCATGTTCTTAGGAATTCTTTGATAGTAATAACCGTAAATTTATTTATGTCTTTGCCGTGGCTTATTTCCGGATACATAATAATTGAAAAAATTTTTGGTATACCTGGTATGGGGAATCTAATGATTACCGCAATAATCCAGCAGGACTTTAATATTGTTCAGGCGTGCATATTAATAATTACTATGCTTACAATCGTTTGCAACATACTTAGCGATATAGTGTTGGGAATCTTAGACCCAAGAATAAGAATTTCGGTAACAGGCGGTGATAAATAATGAGAGATACTCCTTTTAAAGAATTTCTGAGATCGTGCTACAAAAACAGAAATTTCATAATTGGTTTTTTAATTGTATTAAGTGTAATTATTTGTGCAGTATTTGCCAGCCAGATTGCCCCATACAGCTATGATGAATCTCATAAAGGAGACATACTGGTTGCTCCTTCGGCAAAATATCTGTTTGGAACAGACAATATGGGCAGAGATTTATTCAGCCGTATAATTTACGGCTCAAGAATAACCCTTAAGGTTGCTTTGTTGGGGGCGGGGCTTCAGTTGGTTTTTGGAGTAACAATAGGATTAATTTGCGGATACTTTGGTGGTTTGGCAGATAGGATGCTTACATTTGTGGCAGACATGACATGGTGCATACCGGGAATGATTATGGCCCTTGCGGTAGTCACGATAATAGGCAGCGGGCTTACCAATGCAATAATTGCCATTGCAATAGTTAATTGGGCATCCTATGCAAGGATGGTTAGAGCAAAAACGATGTCTATTAAAAATCAGGCTTTTATAGAGACTGGAATATCATTTGGAGAAAGCCATACGGCTATAATGTCCAGATATATTCTTCCTAATATTGTACCGGTACTTATAGTAACTGTTTCCATGCAGCTGCCGGGAACTATTATGTCAACCACAACATTAAGCTTCCTTGGTGTTGGATCCCAGCCGCCGTCACCTGACTGGGGATTGATGGTTTCAGAAGGAATAGATTTTATATCAAGGGGACCTTGGCTTTGTATTTTTCCCGGATTAGCACTTGTTTATACAGTGTTTGGATTTAATATTTTGGGAGAGGGCCTCAGAGATCTTTTGGATCCAAGAATGAAGTCACAGTAGGAGGAAATATATGAGAGAAGAATTATTGCGGTTGAATAATTTATGTGTAGACTACAGGGTAAAAGACGGATACCTGTCTGCTGTAAAAGATGTGTCATTTTCTATAGAAAAAGGAGAGATTTTTGCTATTGTAGGAGAATCAGGATGCGGGAAATCTACAATAGCTCACAGCATTCTGCGCCTTTTGCCTGACCATAACGAAGTCATAAAAGGGAATATAATTTTTAACGGCGAGAATCTTAACCAATACTCCGATAAACAAATGGAGGCTGTAAGAGGAAAAAAAATAGGAATGATTTTTCAAAATCCTCTTGATTCCCTTAACCCTGTTTATACTACGGGTAAGCAAGTAGCTGAAGGGATTATGCTTGATAAAGTTACTAGAGAGGAAGCATGGAAAAGAGTAGTAAACCTATATAATGACGTTAAAATGCCTGATGCGGAAAGGCGTGCTAACAGCTTCCCCCATGAGCTGTCAGGCGGCATGAGGCAAAGAGTTATGATTGCCATGATGCTGGCAAGAACGCCGCAGCTTCTCATTGCAGATGAACCTACCACAGCTTTAGATGTTACTATCGAAGCTCAGATTTTAAATATTATTAAATCTCTTAGAGATGAACACAACACTTCTGTCATGCTGATTACTCACAATTTTGGGCTTGTTGCCGAAGTGGCTGATAAAGTTGCTGTAATGTATGCGGGAGAAGTTGCTGAACAAGGAACGGTGTTTGACATATTTGATAATCCAAAACATCCGTATACAAAGCTGCTTATGAAAGCTTTGCCCAGAAAAACAAAAAAAGAGGGGCGGCTGCAGACAATTGAAGGTAGCGTTCCCAGACTTACAGGCGTAAAAAGAGGATGCAGGTTTGAAAATCGCTGCCCATATTCCATGGACATATGCAGGACAGAAAATCCACCAAAAATAAACGTTACGGATTCTCATTTCTTTAACTGCCATTTGGAAAAAGGAGGAGAATGATATGAGTGAAGCTGTTATTGAGTTAAATAATCTAAAAAAATATTTTACCATAAACAAGGGAATTGGAAAAAAATCATATGTAAAAGCTGTCGACGGTGTTACTCTTACTGTCAACAAGGGTGAAATAGTAGGGCTTGTGGGAGAATCCGGAAGTGGTAAAACGACTCTTGCCAGGGTGGTTTTAAATTTGACCAAACCTACGGACAGCGAAGTTATATTTAACGGTGTAAATCTTTCAAAGGCAACAAAAGCAGAAATGAAAAAATTTCGTTCGGAAGTTGCCGTGGTTTTCCAAGATCCGGCTTCAAACCTTAATCCCAGAGATACAGTAATGAACTCTATAATGAGGCCTATGGTATTGCACGGTACGCCAAAAAAAACAGCGCAAAAAAAAGCAATGGAGGCTTTGGAACATGTAAAGATGGATTCTAGGTATCTTAACAGTTATCCGCACCAGCTGTCAGGCGGACAACTTCAGCGTATTGCAATAGCCAGAGCATTGGTGCTGAATCCTAAGGTTATGATACTGGATGAACCTACATCTGCTCTTGACATTTCCGTTCAGGCGCAGATTTTAAACTTGCTTCTTGATCTTCAGGAGAACTTTAAGCTCACTTACCTGGTTATAACCCATGATCTTAATGTTATAAGATACATAAGTGATAGGGTGGCTGTAATGTATCTTGGAAAACTTGTAGAGTATGGGCCTACTGAAGAGGTAATAAATAATCCAAAGCATCCGTATACCCAGGGGCTTATGTCAGCATCGCCAATTCTGAATCCACACGACAGAAATAAGGAAAAGTACGTTATGCAGGGGGATCCGGGAAGCCTTATTAATTTACCAGATGGATGCCATTTTCATCCCAGATGTCCTTATGCAACAGAAAAATGCATTCAGGAAGCGCCGGGTAATACAATACTGCCTAACGGTCATCAGGTGGCGTGCTTTCGAGTATAAATAATGCTATGACAAAGTATATTTGGCGAGGTGCCATGTATAGATTATTTTAATAATTTGAGGAGGAAATATGAGAAAGAGTAAAAAGATTACAAGTATATTAGCTTTAATTTTGGTAGTATCTCTAGTGGTTCTATCCGGATGCAGCAGTGAAAGCACTAGCTCAGGTTCAAGTGATGGCGTAAAACCGCTTATAATCCATGATGATTCATGGGAAGGTACAGATCTTTTCCAAGTATCTTACTGGACCGATATGCAGTGTTTGATAGCAGATCCAATTCTTGAAAAGGACCCTGAAACAAAAGATGTTCTTCCTGGCATAGCTTCAGATTCACAATGGAGCGAAGATGGACTTACATGGACACTTACTTTCCCTGAAGGAATGAAATATTCCACAGGTGAACAGGTAGAACCGGAAGATTTTATAGCAAGTGTTGAATACGGACGCAAAGTAAGCCCCTATGCAGACGGTTATGCAGCAATTGAATCAATGGAGGTTGACGGCAGAAACGTAGTAGTGCATTTAAGCGAATATCAGGCAGATATGGTCTATAATTTTCAAAGTGTTTTTGTCGGTATGATAGACAAGGGTGAGCTTGATACATTGTCATCAGACGAAATGCTTTGGGGATGCCATCCTTACGGAGCATACTACGTGGATGAATATCAACCTGGAGCACATGTTATCTTAAAGGCTAACGAAGGATATAAAACAAATAATCCAATGTTAAAAAACCAAGGAGCATCATCGGTTAAGGAAGTAAAAATAATATTCACCGGAGAAAACTTCACGTTGGCACAGGGAATACAGAATGGTGACTACGATGTAATTTCCATGCTGCCGGCAGAATACTATCAGGAACTAGTAGATGCAGAAAATATTGATGTTCATGAAGCTTATGGAGCAGAAGTTAACTATGCAGAGATTAACATGACAGACCCGCTTTTCCAGGACATTAACGTACGTAAGGCTCTCATTCATGCTATAAGCAGAGAAAATTTAGGCATGTATCTCAGTGACTTTGAAAAACCGGCATACAGCCTTGTGCTTGAAAAATGCCTGAATTATTCTGAAGAAGCTGTTGAATATTACAAAGATAACTATGGTTATGATCCTGAGCTGTCCAAGAAGCTTCTTGCTGAAGCGGGCTGGACTGATACAGATAATGACGGTTTTGTTGATAAAGACGGTCAGAAATTTACATTCGAATTTAACTCTCGTGACACGGAAATGCCGAAGAAAGTTGCACAATCAGTGCAAATTGATTTAAAGGCAGTGGGAATAGATATGCAGATTAAGACTCAGAACTGGTCATATGTAAACCAAGACGTAGTAGACGGAAACTTCCAGATAGGATTCTTGGGCTTAGGTTGGTCAGAGCCATTCCTTTTGGTAGATAAGTTCTGTAACAGAAATCCTGAGTGCACAAATCCGGATCCGGAAAACTATAATGCAATGGTTGCTGATGCAAGAAAAACTCTGGATTACACTGAAAGAACAGAAAAAATAACAGCTATACAGAAAAAACTTTTTGATTTCGCTACAATAATTCCTTTAGTTGATAACACAGGTTACAGATGCTGGAGATCAGAGATACAGGGAATCGTTCATACACCTACAGGAGGATTCTACCTGGGAGATGTTGTGACAGATGAAAGCGGAAATTTCAGAAGCGTAAAATAGTAAATAAATATAAGCAAAAATAATGGCAAAAGAAAAACTCATCGGCATAACTGCACCGATGAGTTTTCTTTATATAAATATTTGGAGGAAATTAATATGATTTGCTTAGTTCATCATTCTCATTGTCTGAATTGTCCGATTCATCATCATTCAGCTGAAACTTAGTTACAAGCCCGTTCAGAAGCACTGCCTGGCTTGAAAGCTCCTCGCTTGCCGCGGCGCTTTCCTCCGATGTTGCAGAGTTTGTCTGAACAACCGCAGAAATTTGCTCTATTCCAACTGCGATCTGATTGGTGCCCTCTGCCTGATGAACGCTGGCCTGGGCTATGCTCTCAATGAGAGCCTTCAGTCCGTCAGTTTTTTCCACAACGGCGTTCAATGAGGCGGCGGTTTTTTCAGCTATTTGAGTTCCCTTAGATACAGCTTGAACCGTGTCGCTTATAAGCGTTGTTGTATCATTGGCGGCTTCAGCCGATTTCTGAGCGAGATTTCTAACCTCATCAGCTACAACTGCAAAGCCCTTTCCTGCGCTTCCAGCTCGTGCCGCTTCAACGGCTGCGTTAAGAGCCAGAATATTTGTCTGGAACGCAATATTATCTATTGTCTTTATAATATTGCTGATTTCATTTGACTTATCATTTATTTCTCCCATTGCCGTCATAAGCTGCTGCATGTCCAGGTTAGCTTCCGATATGTCTGTTCCGGTCTGATTGGATAGTGTGTTGGCATTTTGCGCTGCCTTTGCATTATCATCAATCTGTGATGAGATATCCTGTATTGTTGCTGACAGTTCCTGAATGGAGGAAGCCTGCTCCGTTGCTCCCTGGCTGAGAGCCTGAGCACCTGCTGCAACCTGGTCAGAACCGTTTGCAATCTGGTCTGAGGCTATTTTTATTTCACTTAATGTATAGGTAAGCGTTTTTGAAATATTTAGCAGAGCATCCTTTATCTTTTTAAATTCACCCATGTAGTCGGACTCGAGCCTGAAATTCATATTCCCGTCAGCTATTTGATTTAGTATGACGGATATTTCGTCAATATATAGTTTATATGTTTGAAGTGTTTTTCCTATCAATTTAAATGAATCAACCAAAAGGCCCACTTCACCTGTTGCCTTCGCATTTATTTTTACATCAAAGTCACCGCCGGCAACCTCATGTGCTGATTTTACAACTGCTTTGATCGGTTTGGAAATGCTGTTGCTTACGACCAGTGCAAATGCAACTGCAGCTGCAAATATCAATACAATTGCTATGTATATAAATCTTTCCAAATTTGTTACAGCTTTGAGCATTGCTTCTTCGTCCACAACTGAAACGTAATTCCAATCTGTGTTGTCGGAATGGATGCTTTTAATTAAGTAATTATTTCCTCCAATTTCAAAGGGATTGAAATCTGCATTGGAGGAAACAGCATCAGCAAATTGAGCATCATATGCATCGGAAATATTTTTGAAATTATTTTCTTTGTTGCTGGGATCCGATATAATTGTGCCGTCTGAGTCTACAAGCATGTAGTAACCGTAAAAATCATTGCTGGCCTCTTCAAACATGGTTGTAAGCACATCAAGGCTCATATCCATTGCCATAACACCTATAACTTTGCCGCCGGCATTTTTTATAGCCTGCGATGCACTTATGATCACAATGTCATCTGTGGCAAAATAGTACGGGGAACCAAGTATAACCTCATCCGGACTTGCGACAGCGCTGGGATACCATGGCCTTTTGCGAGGGTCAAAAGCACCATCCATATTTCCTTCCGGATACTGTACGTACCCGCCTTTTTCTGTCCCCATGAACACATACTGATAACTGGGGTGTGTTTCTCCGAATTCCTTAAAATTCTGAAAAATCTGCTGTTCAATACCTCCGTTGCTGCCGGGAGTCATCTTGATTTTGGTTTTATTGTTTACATAGGATTTAAGAGTGTCATCTGCAAGCTTTACGGTGCTGTTATGTGCAAAATAGCTTACATTGCTCTGCATGTCGCTGAAAACTACATCTATGTTATCACTGACAAGTGACAGCTGTTTTTCAACAGCGGTTTTCTGCTCTGCTATAACGCTTGATTCCATTCTGTTTATAAAAACCGTGCTGAGAACAAGTACCGGAACCAAAGCAAACAAAATTATTATCATACTTAATTTAAAACGCAATGTTTGAAATCTGTTAGTCTTCATTTTTAGTGCCTCCATCATGGAATTTTGAAAAGCATTCTACAATATTCGTCAAAGTTAGACAACTTGTTACAAATATATCGTATGAAAAATAATAATAATTAGATTAAAATGGAAAAAAATTATATTTTTTAAGTAAAAAATGGCTGCAGCTTTTTTGCTGCAGCCATTGGCTCTATATTAATAAAATTATTTTTCAATACAGCTTCTTATCAAGTCCAGAGCTGAGGTAGCGGCTCTGTCTCTGACAATTTCCCTTGAGCCTGTAGCCATAATTTTATTGACAGTAAATTTATTTTTGTAATAAACACAAACGTAAGCAAGTCCCACTGGCTTTTCCTTTGTTCCTCCATCAGGTCCTGCTATTCCGGTGGTTGAAACGCCCAAATCTGTGCCGGCTGCTTTAGCTGCTCCATATGCCATTTCTTTTGCCGTTTCCTCGCTGACTGCACCATACTTGCTCAGCGTGTCTCTTTTAACATTCAGAGTGTTCATTTTTGCTTCATTGCTGTATGTAACAAAGCCCTCAATGAAAACCTTCGAAATTCCCGGATAGCTTATCAATCTCGACGCAACCATTCCTCCTGTCAGTGATTCTGCAGCAGCCACGGTAATATTCTTCTCAAGCAGCAGTTCAGATGCCTTATCCTCGACCTTTCCAGTTTCAGATACATAGGCATTTTCTCTTCCGAACCTTTTAACCAGTTCTTCCTTAACCGGTTCAATCATTTTGATGCAGTCTTCTTTATTTTCTCCTTTGGCTGTAATTCTGAAAATTACTTTGCCGGCGCTTGCGTAGGGAGCAATAGTCGGGTTTGTCTGTTTTTCAATTATGTCAATTATCATTTCTTCGGCAGCCGACTCTCCTATGTTTACAACCACCAGTTTTTCACCGTAGACTACCTGTTTCGTATACTGCTTCAAGTATGGAACAATTTCTTTATCCACCAGAGGTTCCATTTCCTTAGGAGGCCCGGGCAGAAGTATTCCTATTTTCTCTTTTCCGTCTATACTGCCTTTCATTATGCATGCATTTGCAGTTCCGTTAGGGTTGTTCAGTATGACAGAGCCCTTTGGGAAATATGCCTGTCGGATATTGTTTTTAGGGAAGTCTCTTTTGATGTGGGTGTACATATCCTTCACATGCTGAAAACTTTCTTTGTCATAAACCATTTCAACGTTGAAGTATTCAGCCAGTACATTCTTGGTTATATCATCCTGAGTAGGTCCCAGACCTCCTGTGCATATAACTATGTCGGCTCTTGAAAAGGCGGTTCCGAAGCACTGCTTAATCCTCCCGGGATTATCTCCCACCACAGTCTGATAATGAACATCAACAGCTATTTCAGCTAATTTCTTAGATATATATTGGGCATTTGTATTAACTATGTCTCCATGCAAAAGCTCAGTACCTACACAAAGTATTTCAGCATTCATTGTATCCTCCATAAGTAAATTAATATAAAACTACTATAAATCTAAATATAAAATAATTCAACCCTTCAGCCATAGATTCATCAGCGAAGAATTTCCTCCTTAGTAAGCGCTGCATATCTCTCGGCATCACCGTAAATTTCATCATGCACATACAATGCCTTTTCGGCAAAAAACAATCCCGTTGTACCGGCATGCTGCCAAACAAGCTCATCAAACATATAATCCGGGTGCTGTTTTCCGCCTTCAACAAAGGGCGAAAGCTCTACGCAGAATGCCGGCCTTATCATTTTTGCCCGGAACCAGTTCTCAAAGCCGCAACCGTAAACTTTCGGGTCTTGACTTATCTTAGTCTTTCGATAAATATATTTTTTATTTAGCTCATTCATAATTTTTTCGTCAATTCCGCTAAACATACTGTGGGTTCCGCTGTCAGCCCAAAACGTGCAGTTTCCAGAGCAATGATATGTCGCCATCAGAGAAAAATTATGTCTGCTGCAGAAATCGGCCAGAGCTTGTGTCTCAGGTTCGCTGCCGGGTGCGAAACCCTTAAATCTGTCAGAGCACGGTACATCGGTTCCGGGAACGCAGGTTCTTATTTTCCAGTTTCCGTCATCAAAATTCTTATTCAAATCAACACCGTTTGCATTAGCCTTCCAGTATGTATGATCCTCGCCCCAGATTTTCATTTTTTTCAGTGCATTATAATTAGATGAAGCTTTTAGTCCGTTATGCACAATATTTAGACCGTCTGGATTAACAACGGGAATAAAGTACATGTCAACATCATCTATAATTTTTTTCACATCATAATCGCCAAAATTTTTATCTTCCTTACAATAATAACAGTAGTAATCAAGCATCTTCATACAAAGCATAACCGAAAAATCCTCCCGGGCATGTATACCTCCCGCAAGAAGAACCGATGTTCTTCCTTTGCCGCCACTCAGCTTCAATGCAGCAATATCCCTTCCTTCAACGGATTTTCCTATAATCTCTTTGCTCAAAATGTCGCTGTAAATTCCACACAGCTCATCAATATCTCCATAAATTCTGCTTAAATAATAAGTATCAGACGTATCAATTATATGCTTATTCATAACCAACCTCATCATTTGTAATAAAATTATTATAATATAAAAACCTCGCTTTATTCAATAATTTATAAATTGATATACCAACGGCAAAATGTTATAATTAGTTATCAGTTTAAGGGGGGTGGAGTTATGTTGTTTACGAATTTAAATTTAAAACCTAAGACCATTAAAATCATGAGCCTGTCCATGACTCTGGCAGGAATTATATTCATACTTGCATCCGAATACATAGGAGCGCTGGCGGTCAGAATTGCAATGCTCATATTGCTCATATTCTGCATAGTCAACATAAAAATGACGTACAGATACATGACCTCAAAAGAAAAGATAAACTATTTAGTGGCAACGGCGGCATCAATTGCAGGCATGATCAAGACAGAACTTACGATGCTTCTCATAGGAGCCGTCATATTATACTTCACGGTACCGACGCTGTTTAAAACAATAAAAGAAAAAGATTATTCCGATATAGTAATGATTATAATCAATGTTACGGGAGTGTTGTTTGCTCTCTTCTGCATCCTCAGTGCAAAAGCCGCTCTGAATACAGTAATAACTATAATCGGTATAATACTAACGGTATCAGGCTGCCTGTCATTGTACGAAATCATAGTAAAAAAGCACGGAAACAGCTCAGTCAGCGACATCGGCGACTTTGACGACACAGATGATATGTAATAAAAATCACATAAATTACAAGGGATTCGGTATATACCGGTCCCTGTTTTTCTATGCCCCCTGCCCCATAATTAGTAAGTCAAACTGTCCAACCTGTAACACTTCTGTAATATTACTTGCAAAAACATATGCTATATTATATACATGAGATGTTGGCACGAACACTGTGAATATTACAATAAAGTTACATTGAATCTAATTTTATTGACTACATAATTCTGCGGTGTTATAATTCTATAGTCATTGTGCTAACACAATGAAGGCGTCGGGGGCCTGAACACCCGCACAAATTTCACAGGAGGAAACAAAGAATGAAAAAAGTATTATCACTTGTTTTGGTAATAGCAATGGTATTATCAAGCATGAGCTTTGCATTCGCAGGCACATTCAATGACGTACCCGCTGATGATGATTACTATGATGCAATTGAAACATTAAAAGCTTTAGGCGTAATCGACGGATACGATGACGGATCATTTAAATCTGAGAAAACTGTTACAAGAGCTGAAATGGCTAAATTAATGGTTGAACTTCTTGGATATGGAGACTTGGTTGCTGGTTCACAGAGCAACTTCGCTGATACTCAGGGACACTGGGCAGATCCTTGGATAGCTCTTGCAGCTGGAAGAGGAATAGTTATAGGTACTGGAGACGGTAATTTTTCTCCTGACAGAACTGTAACTTATGATGAAGTTTTAACTATGCTTGTTAGAGGATTAGGTTATACTGATGGTTGTAACGAATTAAAAGGTATGACTTGGCCAACAAACTTCAAAGTAAAGGCTGCTGAATTAGGAATTACTAAAAACGTAACAATGAGTTCAACTGGAGCAGATAGAGGCGGAGTAGCTCAGGCTATGGATAATGCTCTTGAAGCAACTCTTGTATCAGTTACTACTGACGGAGACGTAACATTCTTATATGATACTTACGGAGATGAAAAATATGACAGAATCCTTCTGACAAGATTGGCAACTCCTAATTATGAATATGAAGTTACATTAGACACTTTAGATTCTGATTCTAAAAAATACGGTGGAAACATTGTTGATTTAGCACCATATATCTATCAGGAATTAGAAGTATACTTAAACGATGATGATGAAGTTGTTTATATTAAAGACAATAACTCATTGGTTGTTGAAGGTACAGTTGCTGACATATTAGATGAAGACGGAAATTCATATGATGATGGAGATGAAGATTTTGATATTTCTTCTGGAAATGTAAAAGTAGTTATCGAAGACGCTAACGGAAAAGAAACTAAAGTTACTGTTAAAGCAGACGATATAACAGCATACTATAACGGAGAAGAAGATGTTATAGAAGTTGAAGACTTCGCAGAATTGCTTTATGACAAAGAAGTAGCTAAAATAACTGCTGTAATCGATGATGATGATGAAGACGGCGTATTGGACAGCGACGAATTTGCTAAGAATTTAGTTGTTGAAAAAGCAACTGAAGGTATATTGGTAGATACTGAATATACAGAAGGCAAAACAAAACTTTATGGCGAAAATGATAATATAGCACTTCCTGATGATGATGGAGATGTTGATTTAGACGCTATAACTGTTACAGGTGCTGTAGATTCACTGGAAGACATAAAAGTTGATGATGTTGTAATTGCTTACAAATCTATCAGTGGAGATACTGTTAAATTAGTTGTTGTAAGAGATACTGTTGAAGGATTTGTTAATGAAACTAACTCATCAGGAAGCACAGTATATATTGACAAAACTAAATATTCAGTAAGTAAAGTTGAAAATGCAATAGTTAAAGGTGATATTGAAGCCGGAGACGAAGGCGTATTCTATCTTGATGATTCAGGAAAAGTATTTGCAATAGACACTGAAGGTGCTGCTCTTACTGATTATGCAGTAGTAATTGGTGTAGCTGATGGTACAACAACAACTAGATTCTCAGATTTATCAGCGGATGACGATGCTGAACTTAAACTTCTTACTCAAGAAGGAGAAACAGTTGTATATCCAATATATGTAGAGTTTGATGGCGATGAGATTGATGAAACAGCTACTCTTGATGAAACAAAAGATTTAGTAGAGCTTAGTGCTGATAAAAAAGAATTAAATATTCAGACTGTTACAGAGGGAGACCTTATCAGATACTCATTAGATGAAGATGGATATATTGATGAGATTGAATTAAATGATGTTGAAACTGAGCCAGAAAAACTAGACGCTGATGAATTGGAAGATATCACTACAGAGGATACTATAGTATTCTATCGTGAAATAGGTGATACGGAAGATGCAGATTATGATGAGTTCATTGATGATGATTATGACGTTGTTAGCCTTTCAAGCGTAGAAGATGGAACTGCTACAGTTGTATACTATACATCAGGTTCAAACAAAGATAAAATAGCTGTTATTTACACAACTAATGCTGCATCTGAAAATGATGGAACATACGGTGTTGTAACAAAAACTGGTTGGGAATATGTTAATAAAGAAAGAGTACAGAAAATTACAGCGTTTGTAGATGGAGAAGAAGTTGTATACTACACAGATGATGACAAAGCAGGTGTAGACAGAATTACTACTTCTACAGCAGTAGAATTCAAATTTAACACAAGCGATGAATTAACTGGAACATCTACTGTAACAACTGATACAGATGTAAAAGTATATACAAATGCAGAAATTACAGACATAGATACAACAGAAGTAACAGTTGGCGAAGATAATTACCGTTATGCATCAGGTTGCGTAGTTTATATCTATGACAAGTCAGCAGATTCTTGGTCAATAGGTGACAAATCAGACATTGATGAAGATGCAATAACTAGTGCTGCTTATGCAGTAGATCCTGACGATTCAGAAAGAATTGATATAGTTGTTCAAGTTGTAAAATAAGAACAATTTAAATATAAAAAAACACCCAATCGGGTGTTTTTTTATTGGTGGCTCTTTGTCAATTGTTGGGGTTCTTAAATCCTAACGCTGAATAAAGTTACAAAATACACTATTATCTATGGCTATTAAGCTAGTGCTAGCTTAATAGCCATAATTTTTAATTCATAACATGAAGAATTCTGTTTCTAAACCTTTTGAAATTTTTAACGCCATAAGCATTTCTTATAAGAACCTTGATTTTGTTGTTTAAAATACTTTTGCTGTTTTGCTTTTGTGATTTCTAATAATTATTATATTTGGTGCTATAATAAAATATTGTAAACTATAATTAAATTTTGTAGTGAAGTAAAATAACTTTTAGCATTTTTAAAATTTATTAATTAAAATAGTTGTAACTAAAGCTATGTAATAATATAATAGATAAGATAAAAACATAAGGAATAGTTAAAAATGAAAAATATAAAGAAACTCCTACATTCAAAATTATTGTATGCAATTATAATACCGACAATAGTGTTGCTACTAGGCGCAATATACATTAATTCATACTTGAATAAAATCAATTATAGGGAAAAGGTCCAGTTTCCAAATGAAGATATAAACGGAACATCAAATATATCAAGCAGGAGCAGTGAACCTAGAGACGATAATACATATCCGTTGAAAAACAAAGACATAGTTAATATACTTTTAATAGGCCAGGACAAAAGACCTGGAGAGGAAAGATCAAGATCAGATTCAATGATCATAGCTTCAATAAATAAAAAAAGTGATTCTATAAAGCTTATATCCCTCATGAGGGATATGTACATTAAGATACCCGGATATGAAAATAATAAAATTAATGCGTCTTATGCTTTTGGAGGAATGGATCTCTTGACTGAGACTGTTGAAGAAAACTTCGACATAGGAATAGATGGCTGTATAGAGGTAGACTTCTCCGGGTTTGAAAAAATAATCGATAAAATTGGCGGAGTTGATATAGAATTAAATGAGGATGAAGCATACTATCTTAGCAGTACGCAAGGATTAAATCTAATAGCAGGTATAAACAGTCTGACAGGAAAAACTGCACTTGTATATGCGCGAATACGATATGTCGGAAACGATGACTATGAACGCACAGAGCGCCAAAGAAAGGTTCTTGTTGCAGTGTTTGAAAAACTTAAAAATGCTGATATAAAAACACTTCTGGAACTGTCAGACGAAATCTTACCCCTTGTAACAACCAATTTAACGAGTTCACAAATTCTTAGTCTGGTGTCGAGAGTGATTCTTATGGAAGCATCGGAAATAGAATCATATCGCATACCCGCAGACGGAGAATTTTTACCGGATACGATAGACGGAATGTCCGTGCTTGCTCCGGATTTACCAGAAAATAGGAAATTAATAAGGGAATATATTGGCTATTGAAACGAACAATTATAAAATATGTTATAGAAAAATATAAATGCATGAAAGATATAAATGTTTAAGAAATAAGCTTGTTTTTTCACAAGAAAATGTTATACTTATCTTGTAATGTATGGAAATATTTCGTGTATTTTGTAATAAAAGTAATTAAAAAGGCAAACTATTTCGAAAGGATAGGGCGCAAAGCATGAAGTCTAAAGGAAGAGTCTAAACTCTGACAAGGATGGTTCGGCCGCTAAAAAATTATTTTATTTTTTTAGTGGCTATTTTTATACAAAAAATAATATATTGTTATTATTGTTTTTGCAATAGAATAAAAACTTAAGACTAATTAACATGCATAATGTTTGGAAGATGGATAGTGAGTGGGTAGAGCTAAAGTATTAGTAAAATGGGGTACAAAAATGCATGACAGTAATCATGATTTAATTGAGTTACGTGAAATTGTTCAAATTGTAAAAGAAAATATAAAATTGATTGTAATATTTCCAATTATTTTTGCAATTATAGGTGCTTTAATAAGCATCTATTTAATTGATGACGTCTACGAATCCTCTACAACAATTATGGTAAGGCAGAATAAAAGCACAGATAAAATCATGAATATCGTCGATGTTAATTTGAGTAAGAGTTTGGTATATACTTACGCTGAAATGGCCAAGTCCAATATGGTGATTGAAAATGCAAAAAAAGAATTAAACTTCAACAAGTTAAACAGCAATTCAATTAAAGTTACTCATGTCAATAACACTCAAATCCTTAAAATGTCAGTTAAAAATACAAACCCACAACTAGTTGTTAATATAGCAGATGCACTTGCAGAAAAATTCACAATGGAAATAACAAGGATAATCGGAACAGACAATGTTGCTGTTATTGATTATGCTTGGTTTCCAAAAAATCTGGTAAAGCCAAATAAGATGCTTAATACGGTTTTTTGTGCGATTCTAGGTGAAATGATGATTCTTTTTATAATATTTATCAGGGAATACTTTAATAATACAATAAAATCTGAAAAAGATATTGAAAGGTACATAAAGATGCCTGCAATAGGAACAATACCAAACTTTAAACAAGGGGGAGGACGAACATATGGATATTGAAAGGTACACAATAAAAAACAGTCAGAGGTCGCATATAGCAGAAGCTTATAGAAAAATTGCAGCTAATATTCAATTTTCGAATGTTGACGGCAATATTAAAACTATCATGGTGACAAGTACACTTGCAAGCGAAGGCAAGACCACAACAATCAGTAACCTTGCCATGGTAATGACCGAGCTAAAGAAAAAAATTCTTCTTATGGATCTTGATTTAAGAAAGCCTTCTGTACATAAACAATTTGGCATAACTAATGGTGCAGGCATAACGGATCTTTTGATAACAAAAGATGATTATAAAAATTACATAACAGAGGTGTACCATGGGCTGGATGTGATTACTTCCGGAAAGATTCCATCTAATCCGGCGGAAATTATTAATTCAAATGCAATAAAAGATGAGATAAAAAAGCTTACATCCCATTACGACTATATATTTATGGATACGCCTCCCATAGCATTGGTAAGTGACCCTGTCACAATATCAACATATTCTGATGCTGTAATACTGACAGTGGCGTATTCCGAAACCGAAAAAGAAGCGGCGCAAAAATCAATTAACAGCCTTAGACAGGTAAATGCAAATATAATTGGGACAATATTAAACAAAATCCCGTTAACAAAGAATAATAAATATTATTACAGCTACTACTGATTTTGCTGAAATATAGCATATGTACGAGATTTATTCAGGGTTATGTTATTTTAACGATATCTGGACGTTGCTGCTTAAGTTTTTATAATAATGAATTATATTGCATTAATAACATAAACAGGCAGTATTGCAAATTAATTTAAAAAGGTGCAATATTTTATTTGTATTTTAATATTTGCAAATGATATATATGGTGTTATAATATATTGGTATATATACTGGCAACTTGTGATATAGTTTAAACTTGGGAGAATAATGTGAAAACAAAGAATGAAAAAAAAGCCAATAAAGCTAAAAATACAATAACCATAGATTATGAAAATAAAAGACTATCTGTCTTTTACTTTTTGCCGTTATTATTAATTGCAGGCTTTGTACCTCTTATAGTCCATGCAAAGTACGTGGACCTGAGCGGAACAACTCAAGCATTGTACTGGACAGGCCAGCAGCAGTATCTGGATTTTTTTAGTTACTGGAAATCACAGTGGGTAGTAGTACTTACTGTAATATCATTGATATTTTATGTAATTTTGTACTTGCAAAAAAAATTACCATATAAGAATTTAAAGCAATACTATATACCATTAGGAATTTATGCAATATTTGTAATTATATCAACCATATTTGCCATAGACACACAAACTGCACTCTGGGGATTTGTAGATATGTACCAGGGCATGTTTGTGCTGTTAAGTTATGTCCTGCTTACATTCCTGACAATTAATTTTGTCAATAATGAAAGAGATATAAAGCTGTTTGTAAATGCTTTTTTATTCCTCATGATAGTCGAAGGAATAATCGGTGTAGGACAATATTTTGGTCAGGACTTTTTTCAGACAGAAATAGGAAAAAAACTTATGTTGCCTAGCAATTTGGCCGTTGAGGATCTATCATTTTCATTTGGACCTAAGACAATATACGGGACACTGTTTAATACAAACTTTGTTGGTAGCTTTGCCACGTTGATGTTGCCGCTGTCTGTTGCGTTTTTATTGGGTGCAAAAACAAATAAGCGAAGAATTATTTCAGCAATAACGATAGTGCTGGTGATATTTGTCTGGATAGGATGTAATTCTAGAGCCGGATACTTGGGTATGGCAGTAGCGGCATTGTTTGCTCTGTGGTTGTTTAGGAAAATTATAAAAAAACATTGGATCGGATTTGTTGGATTAGTTATAGTTTTTGTGATTGTATTATTTGGACTTAATAAAGCTTCGGATGGTAAAATACTTACAAGACTTAAAGTATTTAATATAAAAGAACAAATAGAGCTAATTAAAGAAAATAACGAAAAAGCATTTAAGTTTGAAGACATTGTATTAGGTCAAGATAGTTTTACCATAAAAACAAGTAAAGAAGAATTAAACTTTAAAATTGATGGAAACAAGCTTTATTTTATGGACGAAAGTAGTAAGGAACTTGAAATAACAACAAAAGGAAATGAAATTACTATAAATGATAAAAAATATGCTGGATACGGAATAAAAATTGCCAAGGATTACCCTGGTGTTACTGTTACTAGAGCAGGTAGAAACTTTTATTTTTATTTTACAAAAAGTGGAGTTAAATTAATAAGCTCAGGAGGAAGAATAATAGAACTTGTAGATGCAGAAAGTTGCAAATTGCTGGAAGGAATAGAAGAACTAGCTTCAGGTAGAGGTTATATATGGGGAAGGACGCTACCATTATTAAATAAATATGTAGCAAGTGGATCAGGTCCTGATAATTATCCACTAGCTTTTCCGCAGGATGACGTATTGGCTAAGTCAAATGTATTTTATGATTCAAATACTGTGGTTGACAAACCTCACAACTTATTTCTGCAAATTGCAACTAATACAGGAGTTCTGTCTCTTATAGCCTTATTAGCAACGTGGGGTGTATATATTTTTAGCAGTTTAAAGTTGTATAGTAAAATAACATTTGATTCATTAGAAAAATTAATAGGAGCATCCTGCCTTGTAAGTATTATAGGGTATTTAGCTGCGGCGGTTTTTAATGATAGTATCGTAAGCGTTGCTCCTATATTTTGGATTATATTAGGATTAGGTATAAGCATAAATGCAAAGTTAAAAAATAATGTCGCTTAATGTTTACTGGGGGAACTATGTCAAGTATATATAACTGTATTTATAAATTATTAAATAAACATCGCAAATACGTATTAATGCTCATAGATACATTTATTGTTGTGATTTCATATTTATCTCCGCATATCATAAGTGGTGTTCACCCTGAAAAATTTAAATGGTTTATGAATACATGGTATATCTATGTTATAATATATATGGCAACATTTATTATCATGGGTGTTTATAAAAATATATGGAGATATGCAGGTATACAGGACATTTACAAGTGCCTGAAGGCTTCAGTAACAGCTAACCTTATATTTTTTATAATAACCAAGTCTGCTAACATATTTGTCAGATACTATGTATATCTAGTAGCTTTCATAGTTACAAGCTTCTGCACGATGGCAATAAGAGTTGTGTATAGAGCGGTTCTTATTATTGGAGAAAAAGGATCAAAGAAATTGAGCCATTACACAAATATTATGATAGTGGGTGCTGGGCAGGCAACAGTAGCTATACTAAACGAAATAAGCAGAAATAACCCTAACAATTACGTGGTACGATGTATAGTTGATGATGATAAAATAAAAATAGGCAGAAATATTAATTCCGTACCTGTTGTTTCTTCGACAGACGAAATCCCTATAATGGTAAAAAGATACGATGTTGAAGAAATAATATTGTCAATTCCTTCTGTTGACAAGGACAATAAAAAGCGCATACTTGATATCTGCGCAGACACAAGGTGCAAATTAAAGATTTTACCTGAGGTATACAGCCTTCTGACAAATGACAATGAAATATTGAATAAAATAAGAGAGGTTCAAGTAGAGGATTTATTAGGCAGAGAACCTATTATTTTTGACTGTACAATGACTAAAGAATATATTCAAGGAAAAACCGTCCTTGTGACAGGCGGAGGCGGTTCCATTGGATCTGAGATATGCAGGCAGATTTCTTCCTATTCGCCTGAAAGATTAATAATTTTAGATATATATGAAAATAATGCCTATAATATTCAACAGGAATTAATTAGAACATATGGTGATAATTTAGATATGGAAGTTGAAATTGCTTCCGTAAGAGATAAAAACAAACTGAATCAATTATTTGAATTAAATCATATTGATATTGTATTTCATGCAGCCGCTCACAAGCATGTACCTCTTATGGAAAAAAACCCTGAGGAAGCAATTAAAAACAATGTAATTGGAACATACAATGTTGTACAGGCTGCTCATGAGCATGAAATTGAAAAGTTCGTGCTTATTTCTACAGACAAGGCAGTTAACCCAACTAATATAATGGGTGCAACAAAAAGAATTGCAGAAATGATAATTCAGTCTTATAATAATCACAGTAAAACAGAATTCGTTGCAGTTCGTTTTGGAAATGTATTGGGCAGCAACGGCTCAGTTATTCCTTTGTTTAAAGAGCAGATAAAAGAAGGCGGTCCTGTAACTGTTACCCATGAGGAAATAACAAGATATTTTATGACTATCCCGGAAGCTGTACAATTAGTTCTTCGCGCCTCTTCCATGGCCAAGGGCGGCGAGATATTTGTGCTGGATATGGGTGAACCTGTTAAAATAAAGGAGTTAGCATATAATTTAATTCGACTGTCAGGTCTGGAGCCAGAAGTTGATATAAATATAGAATACACCGGGCTCAGACCCGGTGAAAAGCTATATGAAGAGTTGCTCATAAGCCATGGCAAAAATCAAATTAAGACAAACATAGATAAAATATTTATAGAGAGGCCAACAGAATTTGATGAACAGGAACTGTTTGAATTAATAGGGCAACTGGAGAAAGCAGCTCATGATTTGGAGATAGACAGAATAATACTTTTAATAGAAAGACTTGTTCCTACGTATAAAAGAACTTTAAATAATATATATGAAAAAAGCATAGAACTGGCGTAGCAAAGAAAGGATTGCAATTATGGTAGATAATAAACCTAATAGGAATAAAATTTGGCTTGCTTCACCTCACATGAGTGATGAAGGTTATGAAATGCAATATGTAAAAGAAGCATTTGACACCAATTGGATAGCGCCACTTGGTCCAAATGTTAATGAGTTTGAAAAAGAATTGGCTGCTAAAGTTGGTTCAAAACATGCGGCTGCCATGACTTCAGGTACAGCTGCAATTCACATGGCACTGAAAGCGGCTGGTGTTGGCGAAGGTGATATCGTACTTTGCCCAACCCTTACTTTTTCAGCTACAGCCAATCCGATTATCTATCAGAACGCAATTCCTGTTTTTATAGACAGTGACTATGAAACTTGGAATATAGATCCTAAAGCGCTAGAGTTAGCTTTCGAAAAATATGGTGACAAGGTTAAGGCTGTTTTAGTTGTACATTTATATGGCCTTTCAGCTGATATGGATAAGATTATAGAGATTTGTAGCAGGTACGGTGTAACTGTCATTGAAGACGCTGCTGAGTCTTTAGGGGCTTATTATAAAGGGAAACATACTGGAACATTTGGTAAATTTGGAGTCTTTTCGTTTAATGGAAATAAAATCATCACAACTTCCGGGGGTGGGATGTTAGTTTCGGATGATGAAGATAAGATTAAAAAAGTTAGGTTTTGGTCCACTCAATCTAGGGATGAAGCAAGGCACTACCAGCATAGCGAATTAGGATTTAATTACCGTATGAGTAATGTCGTTGCTGGGATTGGAAGAGGGCAGCTCAGGGTACTAGATCAAAGAGTAGCCAAGAAGAAATATGTCTTTGAGTATTACAAGAGAGAGCTTGATCAATTAGAGGGTGTAGAGTTTATGCCTATCAATGACTGGAATGAACCTAATTACTGGTTGAGTGTGATGACTTTAAATGGTAAGGTAAGACCTCTTGATGTTATGGAGGCCTTGGAAGTTGAAAATATTGAATCAAGACCTGTTTGGAAGCCAATGCATATGCAGCCGTTCTTTGCTGAGTATGGTTATATCGGTGGTAATGTAAGTGAGAAGCTATTTGAGAATGGTGTGTGTTTGCCATCTGATACTAAAGTGACAGATGAGAATCTTGAGAGAATCGTAAAAATAATAAAAAGGCTGTGGACGTAGCATGAGAGAAGTTAATGTTTTAATATTAAGTGCAGGTAGAAGAGTAGAGCTGGTGCAAAGTTTTCAAAAAGCGGCCAAAAGACTGAATATTAAGAGCAATGTTGTAGCTGGAGACTGTTCTAAGACTGCACCAGCTATTTATTTTGCAGATAAAAAAGCAATACTACCTAGGATTAGTGAACCTAATTATATAAATGAGATTATTAATGTTTGCAAGAGGGAAGATGTTAAGTTAGTTATTCCTACAATTGATACCGACTTATTACTCTTGTCTGAAGAAAAAGAAAGAATAGAATCTGAGTCTGGAGCTGTGGTTTTAATATCTAATACTGAAGTAGTGTCAATTTGCAGAGATAAAATAAATACACAGAGATTTCTTGAAGAAAACGGGTTTAAAATTCCAAGGATGTACTCTGAAGTTGAATTGGATTCTGAAGAGTTAAAATTTCCATTATTTATAAAGCCAAAGTCAGGGAGTTCAAGTATTAATACTTTTAAAGTAAACAATTTAGAAGAATTGAGAACGTATAGATCTTTAATAAGAGAGCCTATAGTTCAAGACTATATGGAAGGCAAAGAGTTTACAGTTGATGTTTTCTTAGGCTTTAATGGGAACTTAATCAGTATTGTTCCAAGGTTAAGAATGGCAACACGAAGCGGTGAAATTTCAAAGGGAAAAATTATTAAAGATAATGAAATTATTAAAGATATAAAAAGGCTTGTACAGGTATTGAAACCTATCGGCCATATTACAGTACAACTCATGAAAACAAATAAAGGAATTGAATATATCGAAATCAATCCTAGATTTGGAGGAGGTGCACCAATGAGTATTCAAAGTGGTGCGGATTCTTGTGAAAACCTATATCGGTTGCTAATGGGGGAGAAACTAGAGTATAACGAAAATTATCGAGACAGCATTATGTTTCTTAGATTTGATAATAGCATATGTGTTGATGAAAACTTGGAGATTGTTCAATGGTAAAAGCTGTAGTATTTGACTTAGATGATACTTTAATATCTGAAAAAGAATATATAAGAAGTGGATACCATCACATTGCTAGAATTATTGAAGATAGATTTTCAATAGATAAAAACCAAGTGTTTGACGATTTAATGGGCTTCTTTAATGTTAGTTCACTGAATGTTTTCGACAGACTTTATGATAAGTATCAAATTGAATATTCAAAAGAAATGATACTTGATTTAGTCAAGGAGTACAGAGGACATTTTCCTAACATTCAATTCTATGGCGATGTCCTACCATGTTTAACGGAGTTAAAGAAATTAGGGATTAAAGCCGGTATTATTACTGATGGGCATAAAATAGCACAGCGTCAGAAACTAAAAGCTGTTCAAGCAGACGAATACTTTGATGAAATTATTGTAACGGATGAACTTGGGCGCGACTATTGGAAGCCACATCCGAAAGCGTTTGAGCTTATTAGAGAGAAACTCAAAATTAGTTTTGATGAGATGGTTTATGTAGGAGATAATCCTGAAAAAGATTTTTATATCAAAACTATTTGCCCAATTAAAACATTGAGAATTATGAGACAGGAAATTGTACATTTCTCGAAAATTTACTATCAATCTATAGAAGAAGACTTTAGAATCAAGTCGTTAGAGGAAATAAGAGGTTATTTATGATTTTCTGTTGGAGGAGCCTAAGATGCTAA
Source organism: Sedimentibacter sp. (assembly GCA_018436705.1). GTDB lineage: Bacteria > Bacillota > Clostridia > Tissierellales > Sedimentibacteraceae > Sedimentibacter. Next base: position 134,425 of record JAHDLA010000001.1, on the reverse strand, counting down.
AGAAAAGAAAAGTTGGATTTACAGGGCCTTTTGCAGATGTCAATTTTGGTGATTATGCAATGGTTGTAAACAATATATATGACTTAACTATAAAGGATATAGTTTTATTTTCCTATGATTCACCATTTTTGAACATTATAAAAGAAGATTATTTATCTGATTTTAACATCAATATTGTAGATGTGAAGTTTAAAGATGAATTTAATATTGTTGAAGAAAGCAAAACTAGAATATTAACACCTATAGATATTTTACATAGTCTCTTAAATTATGATGAAATTGCGTCTGTTATGAGTGAGCTTGATGTTTTAATTGTTAATGGTGGAGGATACTTTAATAGTTTGTGGAGTATGCCACACCGAATCGAGAGATTGTCTAAGATTATTGCTCCGATATTAGTTGCGAATAACCTTAACAAGAAAGTTGTCTTTACCGGGAATAGCTATGGTCCGTTTACTGATGATGCTGAATTTTTTGGATGTACTTTAAATGCATTAAAATATTCTGTAATAGGTTCAAGAGATAATCTGTTATCACCAATGTGGGCAAAACAAATAGGAATTAATGAAAATAGTATTGAGTTTATTCCAGATGATTTTTTTATTGTAAATAAAAAATTAACTAACAGAGATGTTAGAAATCCTATGAGAATAGAAAAATATATAGTCATGGAAACATATTTACCACTAGACTATATCAAAAAAAATGTTTGCTTATTCAAGAAATTTTCACAAAATATTTATCAAAATTATGGTTTGAGTATATTATTTCTTCCCTTTAATCTTAAACGCGGGGGGATGGACCAAGCCTTATATTTTGAATCAAAATTAAATAACTATACTTATTATGATATTGATTTGATAGGCTACTTGCCGATTGAAGATGCAATAAAATTGATAAAAAATGCTGAGCTAGTGATTAGTTCTAGATATCACGCATTAGTAGTTGCTTTATCAGTTGGAACTCCAATAGTAAGTGTATTAAAAGATGTATTAGGAGACAAAAGATACTATTACAATAAAAATCTGGGGATGTTGAATCAAGCGTTACGCGATATCGATTTTGATGAGAGAGATTATTTAAGGCTAGATTATTTAGAAGCTTTGGAATTTACATCAGAACATTTTAAGCACATAACCTGTGTCCAAAAAAATAACTATAATTATGTGTATAAAAAAAATATGGAGAACTTAAAGCATGAGAGAGAATCTTTCTTTGACCGAAACATTAAATAATCCATTAAGGGCGGAGCAATCAATATGTATAGAAAACACTATAAACGTTTCATAGATATAACTGCAAGTGGAATAACTCTTATATTATTATTTCCTATTTTTATCTTAGTTATTATTTTAATTAAAATTGATTCAAAAGGTCCAGCACTATTTACTCAAAAGAGAGTTGGGAAACAAGGCAAGGAATTTAAAATTTATAAATTTAGAACTATGCTGACTTTCGAAGATAGCTTTTATCCTGATGGGTCACCAATTGAAAATTATGACAGAATAACTGCGGTGGGAAATATTCTTAGAAAAACTAGTATTGATGAATTACCACAATTAATTAATATTTTTATTGGGAATATGTCGATAGTCGGGCCGCGTCCAACGCTATTATACCAAGTCGAAAAATATGATGATAGCCAAGCAAGAAGATTAAATGTAAAGCCTGGATTAACAGGGCTTGCGCAAGTCAATGGACGTAATAGTTTAAGCTGGGAGCAGAAAATACAATATGACATAGAATACGTTGATAATATAACATTTTTAAATGATTTGAAAATTATTTTAAAGACTTTTGTAGTTGTCTTTAAAAGTGAAAAAATTGAGTTTGTAGCTCATGATGAAATAAGCAAGCATGCAAGAGATGTAAGAGAAGATGTTAACAATTCCTAGGAGGTTAGTGTATGAAAAAAGTAATGATATTGGCAAATCATGTTTTAGGTCTCTATAGTTTTAGAAGAGAGCTAGTACTTGGACTATTAAATAGTGATTACGAAGTAATTATATCTGCTCCATATGATGAAAAAATATCTTATTTTACTGACTTAGGGTGCATCTTTATAGATACTCCTATTGATAGAAGAGGAGTAAGTATCATAAATGATGTAAAACTTATTAAGAAATATTGGAAAATTATAAGCATTTACAAACCATCTGTAGTTCTAACTTACACGATAAAACCAAATATTTATGGAGGTATGGTTTGTGGCTTAAATAATATAACTTATATTGCTAACATTACAGGTCTTGGTAGTGCTGTTGAGAACAAAGGCCTATTACAAAGAATAACTATAAATTTATATAGAATTGGATTAAAAAAATCTAAACGAGTATTCTTCCAAAATAGTGAAAACAGAAAGTTTATGCATAGCTATGGCATAGCAGTAAAAAATAGTATGCTTATTCCTGGTTCAGGTGTTAACTTAAATTATTATAGGCTTATTGAATATCCAAAAGATGAAGTGGTAAACTTTTTATTTATATCTAGAATTATGAAAGAAAAGGGTATTGAGCAATACCTAGATACAGCTAAATTTATAAAAAGTAAATATCCTAATACAAACTTTCACGTGCTAGGAAATTGCGATGAAAATTATATTAATACAATAAAAAAATATGAAAAAAGTGGGGTCATAAAATATCATGGACGTCAAGATGATGTTAGAGAATTCCATAAAATTTCTCATTGTACAATCCATCCGACTTACTATCCTGAAGGTATGTCAAATGTACTGTTGGAAAGTGCTGCTTGTGGTAGACCTGTAATTACAACTAACAGAAGCGGTTGTAAAGAAGTTGTAGATGATGGAATAAACGGTTATTTGGTGGAACAACAAAATAGCAGTGATCTTATTGATAAGGTTGAGAAGTTTATAAACTTAACATTTGAAGAAAAAAAGAGGATGGGTTTAGCTGGAAGAGATAAAGTAGAAAAAGAATTTGATAGACAGATAGTAGTTAATAGCTATTTGTATGAAATAGATTTGATATTACAGTTATAGTGAGGGATGGTTATGTCTAGAAAGCGAGATTTCATTAAGAAATATAAAACAATAATAAATATAATCATTAAACTTTCTAGAATACTTCCAAAAGGAGTATATTGCCGATGGCTGAGGTTGATTAGAAGTCATGATAATTATATTGCATTATTTATTAGATTCTTATGCTTAAGAAATTGCGCGAAAAAATGTGGAGACAATGTAGCAATTTTTTCTAATGTTTATTTATATAATATTCACAATTTAGAAATTGGCGACAATGTAAGCATTCATCCTCTATGCTATATAAATGCTTCTGGAGGAATATGTATTGGTGATGATGTGTCCATAGCTCATAATTCAACTATTATGGCTGAAGAACATGTTTTTACTGATATAGAAAAGAACATAAAAGATCAAGGTTGTGAACTCAAAAATACAACGATAGAAAATAATGTTTGGATTGGGTCTGGAGTTAGAGTCCTTGGTGGTAGTTATATTGAGTCAGGAAGCATTGTCGCTGCTGGTGCGGTTGTAAAAGGTAGAGTAAAAAAGAACTCCATTGTAGGAGGAATTCCTGCAAAATTAATTAAGGAGAGAGTATAACATATGAAAATGGTATTCGCACATGATCATATTTTTTATAAGTATAATGATCAATATTATAGCTCAGGTGGTCTTTCTAAAGAAATGCTTGAAAGGTATTCAAGTATTTTTGAAGAAGTGGTGGTGCTTAGTAGGCAAAAAGAAATAAGTTCACTAGATAATAAGCTAACTCTAGCTTCTACCGATAGAGTAACTTTTATTAAGGTACCAGATTTCAAGTCAGTTAAAAGATATTATTTAAAAAAGAAAGCTTCTGCAATTGTTAAGAATGAAGTGATTAACGCTGATTGTTTAATTGCTAGAAATAGTTCAATTGCTTCTATTGCACTTAAATATGCAAAACAATATAGAAAACCATATCTTTTAGAGATAGTAGCTTGCCAATGGGATGCATTGTGGAACCACAGTTTTAAAGGGAAAATATTAGCACCATACAGTTATCTAAAATTAAAAAAAACAGCAAAAGAAGCGCCATATGTCATTTATGTAACTAATGAATTCTTACAAAAAAGATATCCAACTAATGGAATGAGTACTAGCTGCTCAAATGTTGCTTTAACAGAGTTTGATGATAAAGTTTTAGAAAAAAGACTTAAGAAAATTAAATACATTCAAGAGAATTCTAAAGTTATAATTGGTACCACAGCTGCTGTAAATGTTAGATATAAAGGGCAACAATATGTTATTGAAGGATTGGGAAATCTAAAAAAACAAGGAATAACAAACTATGAATATCAGCTAGTTGGTGGTGGGGATCAACGATATTTAAAAACAATTGCAGAAAAATATGATGTAGTTGATCAAGTTAAGTTTTTAGGTGCAATGCCTCATAGTCAAGTCTTTGAATGGTTAGAAACTATAGATTTATATGTTCAACCTAGTAGACAAGAGGGGCTACCAAGAGCACTTATTGAAGCTATGAGTAGAGCTGTTCCAGCTTTTGGAGCTAATACAGCTGGAATACCTGAGTTACTAGAAAAAAAGTATATTTTTAGTAATACGCGTCAAAATATTAGTGAAATATGTGGAATCTTAGAATCAATGACAAAAGGCAATATGGTATCTCAAGCAAAACGCAATTTTGATGAGGCTAAACAATATGACCAAAAGGTAATTGATGAGCGACGTCAGAAGTTCTTTCAAGAATTTATTGATGAGATAAAGAGGAGATAATTTTAATGAAGGCTATTATAATACAATTTAATAATAAAACACTAAAGTACATTAAGTACATTGTATCTAAATTATCTCCAAGAACACAAAATTTTTTGAGGCGAATGAAAGGGTTTCTTTTACCTCTAGAATTATGTAAGTCAAGAAAAGTTATCACAAAAAATTTTGCTAATTTTGATAGTAATATTTTGCCTAATAAGAATGATTTGACAATATGGGAAAAAGCATTTAGGAGGTACATGAAAACAAATCCTCAAAACAGAGAAATTGTTACATCATTTACTAATTGCCAAATATATCCAATTAAAGTAAACATTAAAAATCAACAGACAGACAGTGTTACTTTGATATGTGTAGTAAAAAATGACTTAGAAAGAATTAAGATGCTTTATAAACATTATAGAAAGATAGGTGTACAACATTTTGTGATGGTGGACAACAATTCAGATGATGGTACACGAGAATGGCTTAGTGAACAGCCAGATACAGACTTATACATTGTTAAAGAAAAGTTTTTTTCCTTAAGAAAATATGGTTGGATAAATAGAATTATTAGCATGTATGGGTTTAAACGATGGTATCTGTATGTTGATTCTGATGAGTTGTTTGTATACGAAAATATGGAAAATCGTACAATATCAGATTTAATTAGTTATTGCAAAAAAAATGGATTGATTAGAATGAGTGTTATTATGCTGGACATGTATTCAGATAAAGGCGTATTTAAGACTACTTCAAACAATAAGAGTATAAAGGATGAATACATATATTTTGACTCTGATAGTTATTTAGTCAAAAAAAATTATAAGGGATTATTGATACGTGGTGGTCCAAGAAAACGAGTAATGAGTAATGATAATACATGGGAAGGTCCAGTACTTATAAAGCATCCGCTTTTTTTCTTTCAAAAAGGGGACATATTTGAATCGGCTCATTACATCTTTCCATTTGAACATAAAACATTTGTTAGTGGGGCTTTATTGCATTATAAATTTCTTGAGACCGATTTTAAAAGATATAAAAAGATTGCAACTGAAGAAAACTTTGCTGGTGGAAGTAAGGAATATAAACAATATATTGAAAGTTATGAGTCCAATGGTAGACTAACGTTTATGTATGAAGGTTCAATTAAATTTATTAATTCGTCTTCATTAAGAAATATTTCTTTTATAGAGGAGATTAAATGGTAGGTTCTAGAAAAATAAAAAGGACACAAAAAGATTTTTTAATAAGAGCCAATAGCTGGTTAATTGCTATAGCAATTTCTATATTCTTTATATCTATAGCCATTAATTCAAAATTTGATATAAGTGATTCTTTAGTTAGCATAAGTATGTTGATTTTATTGATTTTAAAATTATTATTACTCCTGTTTAATGGTATAAGAAGGATTTCAATAAATAAAAAAGGTATATTTATGATCTTATTTATATTAGTTTTGTTTAGATTTAGTTTTCTAAATAGCACTAGTATTAGTTATGTAAATATATATTTTAGGGAGTTTTTGGGTTATGGTTTAGTATCTTTTGTTTTACTCTCTTCGCCATATTCATATAAATTAATTGTTAGAAATGTTTCACGTATAGGTTTGCTTTTTTTACTAAGTCCATCTTATATAGTAGAAAGCCTCGTGGAGAAAAGTGACATTACTATGGGAGTATCATATGCAATTTTACCTTGTATTTTAGCGGCGGTTATTCACTTTATATACTATAGAAAAGATAAAAAGCTAATAGACATTCTTGCATATATTGTTAACTTAGTAATGAGTATTAATTTAATACTACAGGCTTCTCGAGGGGCGGTTCTAAGTGTTGTGCTACTTCTATTTTTGGTTTGGTTTATAAAAATTAGAAAGGAAAATGGTAGTGGAGCAGTATCTATTGCTATACTTTTTTTATCTTTTATAACAATATTAGCCTTTATTTTTGCAGAAGAATTATTAGGTATCTTTATAGAACTACTAGGTGTATTTAATATTAAATTTTATTTTTTAGAGAAGACATATCGTATGATTGCTGAAGAAGGCTTGATAGCTTCACTTAATGGCAGAGATTATATATATATAAATTCTATTAATATGATAAGGGAGGCTCCTATTTTAGGAAATGGGATAGGTGCCTATGCTGATAAGTATGGGACATACCCTCATAATTTTATTTTGCAAATGATGAGTGAGTTAGGGATTATTCTATCAATTCCTTTATTTCTTCCAATATTAAAGTCTCTTGTGACTATGTGTAAAAAGTGGACTAATGAAGAAGATATGAACTACAGAGTTTTTGTTCTCTTTCTATTCATGTCTTCTATACCAAGGTTAATGTTATCATCCTATTTTTGGAAAAATCAAATATTTTGGATGTTAATATTTATATCGCTATCTAAACGGTCTAAGAATGTAATAAATATATTTAAGGTTCCCAAAACTTAACCATATGCGAAACCCCAAACAGAAATAGCAAAGAAGATAAAAACAAAAAAGCAGAATAAAGGCAAACCAGTAAATATTATATATAGAAGTAAAGCAATATGAAAACGAAGAATCTTGTAGAAAGATTATAGATATTAAAAAAACAGTAGAAAAAGAAGTACACGTACAAATTGAAGCAAGACAATACTATCAAACAAAAGATATAAAAAGCAAGAGATAAAGCACTACTGATCTTTTGGTTTAAATGTTGTCCGCAAGTCAATATTTGAGTATATTGAATACTGATACAGCCGAAATAGTTCATAGTTCTATAAATTGTATGACTTTACAGGCGCTCATTAAGCTGCTTAAGCGGTATCAAAAAGTTAAAGCCTTTTTTGTGCTACTATATTGACACAAGTCAATTAATATAAGTAACAAAATAATAGAGAGAAAGAGATGGGGAAAATGAGAATAGGCATATTAACCTTTCATCGTTCACATAACTATGGTGCTTATTTACAAGCATTTGCTTTAGCAAAAAGCATAGAGTTAGAAATTGGTGGAGAAATCGAAATAATAGATTTTAATATGAAAACGGCTGATAGACTTTATAAAAAGACTGTTATTAAGAAAAATAATATATTAAGTTTAGTTCATAATTTAAAACGCTATAAAATGTTTCAAGAATCATTAAGAATGTTACCTTTATCGAATTTAACTATGATAAGTGATAGCTGTGATCAGTTTATTGATATGGTCAAGGATAGGTACGATATAATAGTAGTTGGAAGTGATGAGGTGTGGAAACTAAAGAGAGTAAGAGGATTCCCTAATCCATATTGGTTGCCTGGCAATTTAGGATGTAAGAAAGTTTCATATGCTGCATCTTCTCGCTCAAATTTTGACAAACTTTCAGACGAAGGTAAAATATTGTTGTATAAATATATAAATGATTTTGATTATATTGGAGTTAGAGATAAGCCTACATATACTTCTGTTAGTAGATATGTTGAAAATAATAATAAACTTAACTTAAATTGCGACCCTACATTTAATTTTGATTTTAATTCAAATAAAGAAAATGGAAAATCTATTCTTATAAAAAGGTTTAAAGTAGATATAAATAAGAAAGTTATTGGAATAATGTCTACGGATCCAACCTTATATACTGAGATTAGAAAGACTTATGGAGATAGATTTGAGTTTGTTTCACTATATAACAAAATTCCTTATACAAAATCTGTTGCAGATTTAACTCCGTTTGACTGGGTTGATGTTATTGCAGCACTAGATTTTTTGGTTACAACATATTTTCATGGAATGTGCTTTGCAATGAAAAGTAATGTACCATTTGTTTTAGTAGAATGTAGAACGATTGATTCTAAAAGCCTTAGCAAATCATATGATCTATTATCAAGAGTTGGATTAGACAATCATTTTTGTATGAGGAATGATGAAGATATTTTTAAGGTGTTAAATAAACAAATAAACGACTATTTAATAGATGAGTCATTAGTTCCACAATATGATTATATTATTAATGAACAGAGAGAGCTGAGTAAGAGTTTTTTTAACAGACTTAGACAAATGATAAAAGAGAGATGAAAATATGGAAGTTTTATATAATGAATGTCTTAAAAAATATACTACTGTAAAGATTGGTGGATACGCCAAGAAGGTTTATATACCAGAAAATACTGATGAACTTATAAATATATTTGATAGCATACCAGAAAGTGAACGTTATATTATAGGAAAAGGCTCCAATATTCTTATAAATGATGATAGAACATATGAAAATGTAATAAGTCTTAGGGAGTTTGATAACTCTATTACAAAATTAGATGAAGGAAAATATTATGTTGGAGCATCTGTTAAACTGCAGAAGTTTATAAACTATATAAATAATGATGGGTTTGGTGGAATAGAGTATTTGTATTCAGTCCCTGGATTGCTTGGTGGAGCCATTGTAATGAATGCTGGCAGAGGGAAGCGCTCTGAATTATGTATAAGTGACCATATTGTAGATATTCATGTGTATGCGCAAGGTACAATTAAAATATTAAAAAAAGAACAATGTGAATTCCAATATAGAAGTTCAATTTTCAAGAACAAGGGGTATTTGATTTTAGGAGCAACATTTAAGTTTAATAAAATGAGTATAGGTGACTCAAAAAAATTGAAAAATGAAAGGCTCGAGTTATGTAAATCCGTGCAAGACAATAGCGGATATAATTTTGGCTCGGTTTTTATGGAAAGTGATTGGAGAATAATGCAATTAGTAAAAATTATTCATCCGGGATATAAAAAAGGAGTGACATTTTCTAAAAAGACTGGTAATTGGATAATAAATAGCGGAGAAGGTACTTTCAACCAAGCCATGTCACTAATAAAAACTGTACAGAAAATGCATAGAATTCTAGGAAAGGAAGCCATTCTAGAAATTATATTATGGAAATAACAAGCTATACACGATAGTGCATACATTTTTAAGCCCCAGTATAGTTGAATTGTTATTTCTAAAGTTAGATTTTTGCTGAAAATTATAAATAAATCTTGATATTTAAATTATAAAGATAGAAGAGGAATGTAAATGTTAAAAAAATTGATAAATAATAAATATATTTTCTCACTCTTTACTAAGTTCACACTCGTATTATTTGGACTATTAAATTCTGTATTTATAAATAGATATCTTGGGCCATCACTAAAAGGTCAATATAGTTATATACTTAATATAGTAAATTTAATTGTATTAATTTTAAACCTAGGCATTTACCAATCATACCCCAATAATAAACGAAAACAGATTAGTAATATAAAGCAGAAATATTTTAATATTTTTTTATTACAATTTATTATATATCTAATAATTGCCATAGTTCTTTCTGTTACAATTAATCGTTTAGACTATACTATTATTTTCATGTTAGTTCCTTTTGCTATATTAGCAAAACAATTAAACTTTATAACATTGATTGAAAATATAAATCTAAGAAATATGCTTAATATAGGAAATCAAATATTTTATACAGTTACTTTATTTTCTATTTTTATATTTAGTTATAGGAATCTTATATACATTATTTCATTATTATATATTAAAGACATCATAATAATATTAAGAATTATTTTTAAATTTAATTTCAAAGTAAATTTAAAGTGTATAGACATTTTTCTGTTAAAAGATTCAATTAAATTTGGTTTTTTTCCTATGCTAACATTGCTATTAATAACTATGAATTATAAATTTGATGTTATTATTCTAAATATGTTTGTTGACTTTGATCATATAGGGTATTATTCTGTTGGTGTAGGGCTAGCTAATCAAATTTGGGTAATACCAGATGCCTTTAAGGATGTTTTGTTCTCCAAAACAGCTTCTAAAGATTCAGTTGAAGATATAATTTTAAGTATAAAGTTGAATGTTTACATAAGTTTACTTGCTGTAATATTTATTATATTCTCAGGGAAATATTTAATATCCTTATTATATGGAGTTGAATTTTTAAGCTCATATAAAGTTACAGTAATACTTTTTTTAGGTATTATTCCTATGATATTTTTTAAGCTAATTTATACGCTTTTTATTGCAAGAGGGAAACAAAAGTTATCTTTTAATATTTTGCTAATTTCAGTTATTTTAAATATAGTTGGAAATTTTATATTTATTCCTAGGTTTGGGATAATAGGTGCTGCTGTTACGTCGGTAGTTTCTTATTTTGTGTGTGGGTGCTTTTTTCTTTATGTATTTATGAAAGAATATAATTTAAAAATTCAAGAAATAGTGTTTTTAAAAAATAATGAAATTAAAAGATTAAAATTTTATCAATTTAAAAGTTGATAAATGTTAGATTAATAACTGAAAGTTGGTGTGGATACGAAAATTTAATACGATAAAATATAAATACAATGAAAAGTGTGCGTTAAACAATGTCCAAAAAAGGCATACATTATACAGATGAATTAAAAAAACAGATTGTTTATTTGTACAATTTAGGAAGCTCGGTAGAAAAGCTAAGCTTGATTATAGTGTGGTAACAGTAACGATATATAAATGGATTAGATAATTAAATTCAGTCAAGGTCACTGACAATTAGGAAATGGCATCTAAGGATTACCAAACAATAAAAAACGCATTACTGAACTTGAAATGGAACAATCAATTGGTTGTTGAATAAAAGAAAATGTTAAATTGTTCAGAGATATATGAGCAATATGGATTCAAAAATGTTCCATCTGATGAAAAGAAAAAATTTAAACAGAGACTTTAAATCAATAAGCATCAACCCAAAGTGGTGCACTGATATCAATACCATTAAAGATGGTTGGATCTGTTTAGCTTTTGTTAAGATTTCCATAACAAGAAGATTATCGGTTACGCATACGATACTTCAATGACATCTGAATTAACTATATAAGTAATTAAAAATGCATGCTTGAATGTTAAAGTTACAAAAGGTATTGTTCTGCACAGTTCACAAGCCGTTTATTTGATGACTTTTTATCCTCAAAAGAAGTCGTAGAAATTATTCATTCTTTAGTAGAAAAGGTACCCCTTATTATAAAGCATGTATTGAATCTCTCCATTTCATACTTAATCAGGAAGAAGAAGTAAATCATCACAGATACTTTGATTTCAATGTTGTCTGCAAGGCAATATTTGAATATATTGAACCCTGGCACAACCGAAAAAAGGATTTTATGGTGTTGCTATAAATTATATGGCTTTGCAGGTTGCTCATGAATCTGCCTGGCCGGTGTCAAAAAGTTATAATTTTTGTGTCTACTATTTTGGTACAAATTCAAGCATTTATAAAATACAGAGTGTCAGTTATAATATGTCTTATTTATAAAATTTAAAAATTTTTAACAAGAATTGAGGTTTTGATAATGAATGAAAAGATATTAGTAAGCGGTTCTTCGGGTTTCATAGGTTTTCACTTAACAACCTTATTATTAGATAGAGGCTATCAAGTAATTGGTGTTGACAACATGAATGATTACTATGATGTAAATCTCAAAGAAAGCCGTTTAGAGAAATTAAATAAATATGAAAACTTTAGCTTTTATAAAATTGATTTAAAAGACAAAAAAAATATTTTTAATCTTTTTAAACAATATAAATTTGATTATGTTATTAACCTAGCAGCACAAGCAGGGGTTAGATATTCAATTGAAAACCCTTATGCATATGTAGATTCCAATCTTATAGGCTTTATGAATATTCTTGAGTCTTGTAGAACTTATCATGTGAGGCATTTACTTTATGCTTCATCAAGCTCTGTATATGGAGGCAATAAAGTAATACCATTTTCGACTAATCATAATGTTGACCATCCTGTCAGTCTTTATGCAGCAACAAAGAAATCAAATGAATTAATGGCCCATGCTTACAGTAATCTTTATGGAATTCCAACAACAGGATTAAGATTTTTTACTGTATATGGGCCTTGGGGTAGGCCTGATATGGCATATTTTTCATTTACAAAAGACATTCTTGAAGGTAAATCTATTAAAGTATTTAACCATGGTAAAATGGAGCGTGACTTTACTTATATTGAGGATATTGTAGAAGGTATTTATAAACTTATTGACAGACCACCATTTGCTAATAAAGGGTGGGATGAAAGGAAAGATGATTTAAGCACAAGCTTTGCACCATATAAAATCTACAATATCGGTAACAACAATCCAGTTCAGCTCATGAGATTTATCAACGCTTTAGAATCAGCTCTTGGAAAAGAAGCTGAAAAGATCTATATGGATATGCAGCCTGGGGATGTTCTTAGAACCTATGCGGATGTATCAGATCTTGAGAGAGATATTAATTTCAAGCCATCTACAAGCATTGAGGATGGTCTACAGAAGTTCGTTGAATGGTATGAAGAATATTACAATATAGAGAAGTAAATCTTGTCGAGAAACATCTTAAATGATAATGAAAACTATCTTCAAGCATATACGAGTAACTATTAGATCCTGAATTTTGAAAACTTACATAAATATAAGGGGGTAGAACAATGAAAATTACAATAGCTGGAACAGGTTATGTTGGCTTGTCCAATGCCATACTTTTAGCGCAAAACAATGAGGTTATAGCTTTAGATATCATCAAAGAAAAGGTTGATATGATCAACAACAAAAAATCTCCAATTATTGACCCAGAGATTGAAGAATATCTTGCAACAAAGGAACTTAATCTAACTGCAACAACAGATAATTTTGAGGCATACAAAGATGCTGATTATGTCATCATTTCTACACCAACAAACTACGATCCGGAGAAGAATTACTTCAACACTAGAACAGTAGAAGCTGTAATTGCAAATGTATTATCGATAAATCCGGATGCTGTAATGGTGATTAAGTCTACAGTACCTGTTGGATATACAGAATCAATAAAAGAGAAATTTGATACAGAAAATGTTATCTTCAGTCCTGAATTTTTGAGAGAAGGAAAAGCATTATATGATAATCTTTATCCATCTAGAATTGTTGTGGGAGAGCAATCTGAAAGGGCTAAGGTGTTCGCAGAACTATTAGCTGGAGGAGCAATAAAACAAGACATCCCTATTCTATATACAGATGCAACAGAAGCAGAAGCAATTAAGTTATTTGCGAATACTTATCTTGCACTTCGTGTAGCTTACTTTAATGAACTTGATTCTTATGCAGAGGTTAGAGGCTTAAATACGCAGCAGATAATAGAAGGTGTTGGTCTTGATCCAAGAATTGGAACTCACTACAACAATCCTTCGTTTGGGTATGGTGGCTACTGTTTGCCTAAAGATACTAAGCAACTTCTGGCAAATTATCAGGATATCCCACAAAATATTATGACAGCTGTTGTAGATGCTAATAGAACAAGAAAAGACCATATTGCTGATATGATCATCAAGAGGAAACCTAAGATTGTCGGTATTTATAGGCTTACCATGAAGATGGACTCTGACAATTTTAGACAGTCTGCTATTCAAGGAGTAATGAAGCGTGTTAAAGCTAAAGGTATTGAGGTTGTTGTATTTGAGCCAGCATTTCATGAAGATGAGTTCTACAATTCAAGAGTCATCAAAAACTTTGATGAGTTCAAGAAAATCTCTGATGTTATCGTAGCGAATAGATTGTCTGATGAAATTAAAGATGTGGTGGACAAGGTGTATACAAGAGATTTATTTAGTAGAGATTAATGGATAAGCTCTGTTTCAACATAAAATGGTAATATTATTTAAAGCCCAAATCAATCATTGGAGATCCTAATAAAAAATGAAAGCAAGTAAAGCAGTCATACCAGTTGCTGGATTTGAAACTATATTTCTAAGAAACAAAGGCTATGCTAAAGGAAGTGAATACGCACACATATGCTTATAATATTTGTTAACGGAGCTGAGAAAATATTTATTGCGTGTAGGTAGACTAATTTAAATTTTTATTGAGCTTTTAAACCTAAACTGATATAATAATCAATAACAAATGGCAATAACCTATTAAACATAACAGGAGTGTACAATGAACGAAAACCAGAATAATGTACCGTATTATGAGGATGAGATAGATTTAAGAGAGCTTATAATGACATTGTGGAAAAGGAAAAAAATGATTATAAGCCTTACATTGGTAGTGGCAATACTGGCAGGGATGTTTAGCATGTTTGTTTTGTCACCGGTGTATGAAACAAAGCTGAATATAGTTATAAGCATGCCGGAGAAATATGATACAAGATATGGTGAATATACGTTGCCTATAACAACGAATCAGGAGTACATAAACCTAATAAAAAGTAACAATGTAATAATAAATACCATTGATAATATGGGGTACAGCTCAGATGAAGTAAGTATAGACGGCTTGAAAAAAAGAATTACTGTCTCTCAAAATGATGCAAAGACAGGAAGTGCAAACAGCTTTGAAGTGACTGTATCGGCAGATAATCCGGAGGAATCGTTGAAACTGGCACAAACGTTGTACAGCAACTACTTGGATTTTATGGATGTAATGACAAAGGAAAGAGCGGTTGATTATTATTACAACAGCTTTAATGTTGAGATGAAGTCTCTTGAAAATTCGCTGGAGAGAAGTAAGACGCTGTTAAAGAGCAATGAGGAGTTGCTGGCTCAGACTCCAAGGCTAATTAGCGAGGGGCAGGCTAACCTTGAAATACAGACACAATTAAACAGTAACAGCAATTATGTTGTTCCGGTGGACACGGTTAATCCCAATTATATTAAGATAGAAAATGATATTATTGCAAACAAGCAGTCTATAAACAGTATTGAAGCTTCAATGAATCAATACAGCAGATATATGGAAGAGCTGGATGTGGAAAGAGCGGCTATAAAAAAATATTACAGAACGGGTGAAGCCGAAACACTTGAATCCAGTGTTGTAGGGTTGGTGGAAACATATGTATATCTTCCTTCACCGCCGGTTGCTCCAACACAGAAAACAAGCCCGAGGAATTCCTTGAATGTTGCTATAGGAGTTGTGCTGGGTGGTATGCTGGGTGTTATGGCTGCACTGTTTCAGGAATATTGGTTCAAAGAGGATAAAAAATAAGAACGTTGATAAAAGATGGTTTCTGATAAGAAGCCATCTTTTATATTGGGAGCTTTTATTCGTATTTCAGTCCAGTACGACAAAATGATTAGGAGGGAGATAATACCTTTATTGCGCATTGACAGTTTTATCTAATTGAGTTAGAATATAACTTGATAGCGATATAATTGGCTATATTTCTTATTTTTGTGTTAAATAATTGAATTAAATATTTATAATTTTAATGAAAGCGTTAATTACTATAGGCTAAGGGGAGAATTGTAATGTACGAAAATGAAGAATATGACGTGATTGATTTTAGAGAAATTTTTCACATACTTAAAAAGCATATTAAGCTTTTAGCCATGGTTCCAATTATTTTTGGGGTTGCAGGAGCCTTGCTCAGTATTTATGTAATTGATCCTGTGTATGAAGCTTCAACAACGATCATAGTAAGGCAGAACAAAGACTCAAATGAAGAGATTAATATTACGGATGTTAATTTAAGCAAAAGTTTAATATATACTTATGCAGAGATGGCAAAATCAAATACAGTGCTTGATAATACAAGGAAAGCGCTGGGACTGTCAGAAATAAATGACAAGGCAATAACGGTTTCACCGGTAAGGGATACACAAATCCTGAAGGTGGAGGTAGAGAATATAAATCCTCAGTTGGCGGCAAACATTGCCAATACGCTGGTTGAAGAATTTACGTCGGAAATAATGAGAATAACAAAGACTGATAATGTAGCAGTTGTTGATTATGCCATATTGCCGGAAAGACCAATTAAGCCTAATAAGATACTGAATACAATCATAGCTTTTATATTGGGAGAAATGATGACTTTAATGATAGTATTTATCAAGGAATATTTTGATACTACCATTAAGACGGAAAAGGAAATTGAAAAATATCTGGGAGTGTCCGTAATAGGAATAATACCTAATTTTAATCAGGGGGAAAAGAAGGCA
This sequence comes from Sedimentibacter sp., assembly GCA_018436705.1. Classification (GTDB taxonomy): domain Bacteria; phylum Bacillota; class Clostridia; order Tissierellales; family Sedimentibacteraceae; genus Sedimentibacter. The sequence continues at coordinate 117,741 of JAHDLA010000001.1, read as the reverse complement.
TATGGAAAGGTACAAGGTAAAAGAAGATCAGAGATCTCCCATAGCGGAAGCTTACAGGAAAATTGTCACTAACATACAATTTGCAAATATAGACAGAAACATAAAAACAATTATGGTTTCCAGCTGTTTAGCAAGCGAGGGAAAGACAACGACAATAAGTAATTTAGCAAGTGTTATGTCTGAACTTAGTAAGAAGATACTGCTTATTGACTTAGATTTGAGAAAACCTGCAGTACATAAGCAATTTAGTTTATCTAACAGGCATGGATTAACAGATTTACTTTTGAACAAGGATGATTTTAATGCTTATTTGAATAATATTCATCCGGGACTGGATGTAATAACATCAGGCAAAATACCTGCTAATCCTACGGAAATTATTAATTCTAATGCAATTAAGGGGCTGTTAAACAGGTTAGCGGATTACTATGATTATATATTTTTGGATACACCTCCGGTTGCTCTGGTCAGCGATCCATTAATAATTGCTTCATTTTCTGATGCGGTTATCTTGACAGTTGCTTATTCAGAGACTGAAAGAGATGCAATAAAAAAATCTGTTGACAGCTTGAAACAGGTTAATGCTAACATAATAGGAACTGTTTTAAACAAAATACCCTTATCAAAACATAATAAATACTATTATAGCTATTACTAGCAATATCAGGAGGCATACTATGATTGATATGCATTCCCATATTTTATTTGGGGTTGATGACGGAGCGAGGACAATTGGGGATTCTTTAGCCTTAATTAACGAGGAAATAGTGAAAGGTGTAAGTCAAATCATTCTGACTCCTCATTGCAGTAAAAGACATGGCACTGCCGATATTGATAAAATAGTTGAAAACTTTAATGTTTTAAAAAATTGTATTGCCGCGGAAAATTTAAAAGTTAAGCTGCATTTGGGATGTGAAGTGTACCTGGATTCTGATTATTACGATACAATTTGGAAAGAGCCTATTATTACATTAGCGGGTTCGGACTATATTTTAATAGAGTTCAGCGTGACAAATACACCAAAGAACATACCGGAAATATGCTACGAGGCAAAGCTTAAGGGATATATTCCGATTATAGCCCATGTTGAGCGGTATGATATTTTATATGATGATAATCAGCTGATTAAAAACATACTAAATGAAGGAGCGCATTTTCAAATTAACGCATCGTCTGTTATAAACAAAGAAGGCAGAAGAAGTCATAAATTTATTAAGTTTCTTTTGAAAAATGAGCTGGTAAGTTTTGTTGCCTCGGATGTTCACAATAGGACTGTAAGAGCGTTTTACCTGGATGAGGCTTATAGAGTGGTTAATAAAACTTGCAATCACTTTTATACAGATAAGGTATTCAGGGGAAATCAGGAGAATATTATCGCTAATAAATATTTTGAAAGTCCTAAGTTTGAAAACAGTAAAAAGGGATTGATATCAAAGTTTTTTAAATAAAATATATAAAGTATTAAATGAAAGGGGAACACAGATGAAAAGATTAATGAAAACAATCGCCGTAGTTTTATGCTTGATTATGGCAATAGGTAATTTTGCTTTTGCAGACGAAGCGCAGTTGATTTCAGCAGAAGCAAAAGACTATGAAGGGCATTGGGCACAGGAAACTATTCAGAAATGGATAGACGAGGGGAGAACGTCAGGCTACCCTGATGGAAGTTACAAACCTGACAACAATGTAACAAGAGCAGAGTTTGTAAAAATGGTTAACGGAATAATTGATTTTGATGGAAATGGCAATGCGTCATATACGGATGTGCCTTCAGCGGAATGGTACTATGATTATGTTGGAGTAGCTCAGGAAATAGGATACATAGCCGGTTATCCGGGCGGAGAATTTAGGCCGAATGATTACATAACAAGAGAGCAGGCAGCATCAATACTGTCTAGAATTCAGTATCTTGACGGCAGTGAGTTGGGGATTGACAAATTCAGCGACAAATCAAGCATATCCTCATGGGCTGCGGAAGCAGTAGGTGCAGCTTCCGAGGCAGGTTTTATTTCGGGCTATAGCGATGGAAGTTTCAAACCTTCAAAGAACCTTACAAGGGCAGAAGCAGTTGTGATGCTTGAAAATATTATGAATAATGCAAAAAACCATGTTATATATAATGCCGGAACAAAAATAGAAAATTTTGTGTTTGACGAAGGGCTGGTAATTGCTGAAACTGTAGGTGAAGGAGATGTAACGCTTAACAACGTTACGGTTAACGGAGATCTGAAAATTTTTGGCGGAGGAAAAAATTCGCTTTATTTTAATAATGTAAAAGTTGCTAGGATAGTTGTTTCTAAAGAGAGTGTCAGACTGGTTCTGGATCAGGGGACCGAAGTTCAAGAAGTAGAGCTTATTTCTGAAACAATTCTGGAAAACACAGACGGTTCAATTGCCAAGATAGTTGTAAACGGAGAGGGTACAGTAACATTGAAGGGTGAATTTGATACGGTTGAAGTGAATGCAGAGGCGGATATAGTGCTGGATGATGCTGCAGTTACAAAATTAGTTGTTGAGAAATCGATAGTAATTAAAGGAACAGGTACAATAGCAACACTGGAAGCCAATACCGATAATATTAAATTCGAGGCCAAAGTTGATATTAAGGATACTGTTGTGGCTGAACATGTAGAAACTCCACCGGCTAAGGAAGAAGAAACTCCATCTGGCGGTGGCGGCGGATCTTCAGGTGGTGGCAGCGGCGGCGATTCATCAAAAAATTATGTCGTTCAAATTACTGTTAAATCACCTGATGCTGCAAGCGCTAGTGTGTTTAATACTGATGAATATTCCAGCAGCAGTATTCTTTCAGAGTTTATTGCATCTGAAGCAGAAAAAATATTAGCAAAAGATTCAAATAATATTGATGAATATATAGAAGGAATGAACAGCAGGCTTTCAGGTGTTGAGATAGAAGGAACAAAGCTTTATTCAGAAGAAGGCTGGAACAAGGCAATAGCATACCTTGATGGTACTGATATAAAAGATGATGTTGAAGAGCTGAAGGCTGAACTGCTTTCAGAAGGTATAAGCAAAGATGAGTTGACAGAAATATTAAATCTTTATAGTTTATTAACTGCAGGTGACGTAGAAAAAGTAAAAGTAAACTTGTCGGGTATTGATTCTAAAGAAATGACATACAATGGTGATGAGGCAGAATATTCAGTTATCTTTGAAAAAGGAACTGCACCGGTTGGAAATAAGGCCGTATCAGATTTTATACTGGGACAGTTTAAAACCAGTACGGTAAAAAGCTTTTTCGATACATATGGAAAGGTTACGTTCACAGCTACGTATGGAAGTAAAACAGCCGTAATAACAATTGATTCTGTTGAACTGTAATAAATAATGAAATTGTAATTTAAAACAAGGGGAATGGTGGCACACCTTCCCCTTGTTTAGTAACAGGAGGGCTAAATGAAAATACTAAAAAAATCTGTCGCGCTTATTATTATTTTTACTGTAGTATTTACCCAATCTATATTTGGAGAGGAAGCTAATACAGCATCTCAGTTTTCTGATTTGAGTGAATCTCACTGGGCTTACGAGGAAATTGAGAAACTTGTTGATGCGGGAATTATAGCCGGCTATCCCGACGGCACATTCAAGCCAGAAGGTAATATCACAAGAGCTGAACTGATTAAGATTGTAAATCTTATATACTCATATGCTGACAAACAGGAAACAGCAAATCTATCTGATATCAGACCCGAAGACTGGTTCTATGACCATGTGCTTATAGCTCAGAAGGCAGGGTATATAATAGGGTTTGAGGACGGCACGTTCAGGCCTGCGGATGATATTACAAGAGAGCAGCTGTGTAAAATAATAGACACGGTGAATGGCCTTATGGAGCTGCCCTTTGATGAAACACCGACAGATGAGGTATCAGCTTGGGCTGTGGAATATGTGGAAAGAGTATTGTCTAACAGGATCATGTCTCTTGAGGAAGACGGCAGTTTCAGAGCTATGGAAAAAGCAACAAGAGCTGAAGCATGTGACGCATTATCCAAATTTTTACTGCCTGATGAGGAAGATGCTTCGTCGTCACAGGTAGTGCCTTCGGGTGGAGGAGGAACCTCTAGCGGAGGGGAAACAGAAAATAGTGATGAGAAGGATGAAGTAGACGAAACAATGAGCACCGTTATCAAAAGACTAAAAAACGGTGTTATTCCTGAACTTACTACAGATGAGCAAGTTGAAATTGTTAATGATATAATACTCAATATGGAAAAATACCAGGCAGATAACAGTTATGATTATAAATCGGCGGCTGAAGAAGCATATAACAAATACAAGGCGTTGTCTGACGAGGAACGCAGTGAATTAAAAGAGAAGATTCAATTAAAGAACAGCACTGGGGATTTATTGGATTTAAAGGAATTTTTCTTCCCGGAAGTTGATATTTAGCAGGGCATGGAAAGCCGCTTGATTGAAAATTGATTTTGACAATAAATAATTTATGAAAGAAAAAACTATGAAAAAAATTTTAAAGATTGTAATCATATTTTTAATAATACTTGTCTGTACTGCAGCGGGGGTGCTGATCTGGCAGCGAGATAACATGTCAGCCTTGATAAACGGATTAAACAGTTCCTCTGAGGATTTGGCGGTAAAGATGGACAACCAGAGAAATAAATTAAAAAAAGAAGTCGAGAAATATGTGTCCAAACCTATTGAGGACATTTCTGCAGAAGATGAGAAAAAACTTATCAAGGGTGAAATAACCGTAGAAGAAGTTGCTGATAAATACAACCTTCCTTTGAATTACATGAAGGATGATGAAAGCAGCAATTCTGAGACTGCAAAATCTGAAAAGCCTGTGGCGGAATCAAGCGAAGTTAATGCAGATGATCTTATAAGTGACAGTGTCAGCAGGATGTATGCACTTAAGGCAAAATACGTGAGCAAACTTGGTGAAGTTGAGAAAGCAGTGCTGGAAGAATATAAAAGCCTTCCAAAGGATGAGCAAAATAAAGACGGTAAATATAAAATAATGATGGAAAACATAGATTATGTGGCCCAGCTAGAGAAAAAGTGTGATGACGAAGTCGCAAAGGTTCTTTCCGATTTAGAAAAGGAGCTAAAAGAGCTCAACGGTGATACTGAAATAGTAACTATTCTCAAGGATGCCTATAAGCAGGAAAAAGAACTGAAAAAATCATATTATTTAAGTTTATATAATAATTAAGAATATTTAAGCTCGGCGTTTGCCGGGTTTTTTTAATATGGCGTTTCTTTTTAAGCAACAAAATATATTTCGACACATTTATGCGTTTTATCAGGATAATATATATAAAAGGTTGCATTAAAGAGAGGTGGGGGAAAAAATGAAAGTTCATTCATTGAGGTATGAGCAGGACATTCGTATAGTTGAAGCTTACAGAAAATTAGCATTGAACTTGGAATATGCAAATGTTGATGGGAATATTAAAACAGTAATGGTGACAAGCTCAATGAAAGATGAAGGTAAGACTACAACTATAAGTAATATTGCATGTGTTATGTCTGAACTCAATAAAAAAATACTGCTTATTGATCTTGATTTGAGAAAACCGTCGATTCACAAGCACTTCGGTTTGACAAATGGATATGGTCTTACAGATTTGCTTTTGAACAAGAGCGATTACAAAAATTATATTCATAATATACAACCTGGGCTTGATGTGCTGACTTCCGGAAGAGTGCCTTCCAACTCAACGGAAGTTATTAACTCAAGAGCAATAAAAGATTTAATTAAAGAATTGGCCGTGAGCTATGATTATGTATTTTTTGATACACCTCCGGTAGCATTAGTAAGTGACCCGGTTAATATTGCTGTTTATTCTGACGCTGTTATTTTGACCATCGCATATTCTGAGGTTGACAAGGAAATAATTAAAAAATCAATTGATATATTAAAACAGGTAAATGCAAATATAATAGGAACAGTATTTAATAAAGTGCCTGTAAATAAGCGCGATAAACATTATTACTATTATTGATTGCCATAGTCAAGCAAAATTGTAACATTAGTGCATAAAATTTTTTGTTATGCGGCATAACGTGCAGCAAAGGGCATAAGTCATTGTTATATAAATGAGGCAAAGATGATTTCTATAAAGAAGTCATCTTTTTTATTCGTAAACTTGCATAAAGTTTAGTCGGAAGCTTTAAAATAAAAAATGTTGAAATTTTAATATATATGGTGTTTGAAATTTTTGAAAATTCACTAAAATTGCTTCTCGTGTGTGTAAAGTGATAGTTTTTGAAATTAAATTTTTCTGATTTTTGCATAAACTTACACGTACGATTCATTAGTCATCACATATTTTGAAACCGGTTATTAATGTAATGTAGGTTTTTAGAAATTTACGAAAATTAGCTTTGGTAAGAGGTAATTTAGTGCCTGATTTTAACTCAATTGTGCTAGTGTCTTTATTTATTTTTGTAACATTAAATATATTTACTATATAGCCTTTGCAGCATTTTACAAAGTATTTCTCATTTAGTTCATTCAGTATTTTGTTTATGCTTCCGGATGTTTTTTCTGTTTTGCCGTTTTTGAGGTAGATAATCGTCTGGTTTCTGGCTCGTCTTATATATTCAATATCCTCGTGCAGCACTCTTCGAAAAACTGTTTTGTTGTTGACATTGTAAATGCCGTAAGGGCAGCGATGTGTGTTTTCAATATTGCTGAACAATACTTTGTCTATAGTTTCATGATTCAGGGGGAATTCAAGAGTTCCTGAAACCATGTGCATGTAGTTTTTATCAAAGTTATGGTAGGTTTTTATGATATATGACAGACGGTTATTTTTGTATATTAACAGCAGCTGAAAGTCTTTGTTAGGTAGGTAGCTGCTGAGAAACTCAGAGGAAGATCCTACGTAGTAAAGCTTGAAGACGGCGTTTTTTTTATTGAAATATTCAGATAATTCGGATTCGATTTTCTGCAGTGACTTAATATTGCAATGCAGTACGATTTTTAACATAAATTCACCTTCCTATAATCTATGTACAAGCAGTATCTTTAGTACAGTCCATAGTATGTTGTAATTATATTTTTTGTTACTGCAAAGCAGCAATTTAGGGTAAACTGTTCATTTCCGGCCGGGTTTAATAGTTGTAAGGATACACGGCATTGATTAATTTGCAATTTTATATCCAATATAAAAAGAACTTTCACGAAGCGCCATAATAGCGTTGTGAAAGTTCTTTTGTAATGGATAGTATTAATTTATAGTGATAATATTAGTTGTTTGCTGCGCTTGTTCCGGCTATTTTTCCGAATACTACTGTATCAACAACTGCATTTCCGCCCAATCTGTTTCCGCCGTGAATTCCTCCGGTGATTTCTCCTGCTGCGAATAATCCTTCGATTATGTCGCCGTCAGCATTTAATGCGTGGCATTCTTTGTCTATTCTTACTCCACCCATAGTGTGGTGTGCTGCCGGAACTCTTGGTAATGCGTACCAAGGACCGTTTTCGAATTTCTTAGTAAGTAATTCTCTGCCAAATTCGTCTGTTCCGCTGTCAACTGCTTCGTTGTATTTTTCTATTGAAGCTTTGAGGTTTTCAGCAGGTACATTTATTTTTTCAGCAAGCTCTTCCAGTGTTTCTCCTGTTTGCCATCCATATACATTATCTTCTAAAATTTCAGTCATTGGAACACCTTCAAGAGTTTTGGCTTGTGTGATGTCAGGAAGAACATCTGCACTGTGAATCATGTACATCAATCCTTCTGGTTGGTCAAATATTGCCTTGCATATTACGTCTCTTCTGCCGTCTTCTCTTACGAATCTGTTTCCTTCTTCATTTATGAATACTGTGTTTTCAGCTCCTAAGTTGTACAGACCTGCGATGCTTCCGTTTTTAGGGATGCTCAGATACAGAAGCTGAATTAAATCCATGTCTATAAGTTCTGCACCTGCTTCGGAAGCCATGTTTATACCGTCTCCGGTAACGCCAGGCATGTTTGTTGTAGGTACATTTTCTCCTAAATCAGGCCATTTTCCTGAAGTGTTGTATTCTTGTCTTAATTCTACATTGCCGGCAAATCCTCCTGTTGCAAGGATTACGCCTTTGTTTGCGGTAAGTGTAAGCTCGCTGCCGTCTTTGTTTGTAGCTTTAACTCCTACAACTTTGTCGCCGTCCAATATTAATGTATCACCTTTTGTATCTGTAAGGATTTTGCACTTGTCAGCTCTTTGGTCTAATGTTTCAGTGTATGCATTGATAAAGCCTGTTCCCAGAGGATCCAAAGATTGGTGTGTTCTTGGGTAAAGTGAACCGGCACCTTGTATTATTTTATCATCAAATTTCATTCCCATGCTTTTCAGCCATTGAAGTCCGTCATAAGCTTTTCCGCACATTGTTTCAACAAGTTCAGGGTTACCCATGTTGTCTCCGCCTTCCAGAGTCTGTTTAGTATACAGTTCAACAGAGTCCTCTATGCCTTGAGCAGGTTGAAGTTCAGGATCGGGAGTGTTGTAGATACCTCCGCATACTGCTGTGTTTCCGCCTAAGATACCCATTTTTTCAATTACTATAACGCTGGCTCCTTCATCTGTGGCAGATACTGCTGCAGCTAGTCCTGCTCCGCCTCCGCCTACTATTATTACATCTGCTGTCAGTTCGCTTGGATATTCACTGACAACTCTGTCTGCATCAGATTTATATGCAGCAATGTCGGCACCTGCTTGTTTCAAACAGTTTTCAACTGATGCCAGAATGGCATTGCTTGTAAGTGTTGCCCCGGTAATTGTATCAACAGCCAAAGTCTGTCTTTCTATGATTTCTTTCGGGATCTGTTCTATTGGAACTGTTCCAACTCCAGGAGTTTCATAGTTTTCAAGAACCTCGATGTCCTTTATTTCATTTTCATCAACTGTGACGTTAACCTTTACTTTTCCACCAAGTCCTTGGAATTCACCGCTGTATGTACCAGGTGTTAAATTTCCTTTGCCTGTTTTTGGAGTTTCTTCTTCTGTTTTCGAAGGCTCCTCATTCTCCTTGACGGTATTATCAGTAGTTGCGCAGGCAGCTAAAGAAAACAGCATAGCTACAACTAAAAATACAGATATTAATTTTTTAAAATTTTTCATATTTCCCTCCTTGCATTATTTATAAATACAAATATATGGTAACATCCGATTTATGCATTGTCAAATAATTAACATATACTTTTGGTTACTAAATACCATTTTTTTTGGATGATTAGATAATTTTATATTGTAAATATATTCAATAAATTTTATATTTTATAAAATACATTACGAATTGACAAATAAATATCATATAAATTTACTGTATATGGAATTAGAGAAAAATACATGCAAATATTGGTTAAAAAATGGCTGCAGCAATTTTGTTTTGCTGCAGCCTTTCTATGTTTTAAATTTCTATATTATATTCCTTGATTTTTTGGTACAGAGATGCTCTGCTTATATCTAAAGCTTTTGCGGCTTTATTTATGCTGTTTTTTTCGTTGTTGAATTTTTGCAGTGTTTCCTGAATAATGGAACTTTCATATTGCTTAATCATATTTTTTAGTGAAGAGTTGTCATGATTATTTGTATATGCAAGGATATCCGGAGGATATACAGATCTTGTGAGACGGGGACCGTCTTCCAGGTTTATGGCATATTCAATTGCGTTTTCTAACTCTCGTATATTACCGGGCCATGTGTAGCTTTTCAGCATATTCAAAAAGTCATTGTCGACTCCGGATATATTCTTTTTTAATCGAGTATTGTATTTTTTAATAAAATGAAATACAAGATCATTAAAATCTGAAATACGGTTTCTTAGGGGAGGTACATTTAACGGAAGTATGTTTAAACGGTAAAACAAATCCGATCTAAATTTTTTATCCTGAACCATTTTTTCAAGGTTCTGATTTGTGGCAGCTATAATTCGTATGTCTAAATCTATGGGGTGGAAACCGCCGAGACGTATGACTTGATTGTCTTGAAGAACACGCAAAAGCTTTGCTTGCAGATGAAGAGGCATATCACCGACTTCGTCGAGAAAAATTGTTCCGTTATTTCCTATTTCAAAAAGGCCTGCCTTTCCGCCCTTGCTTGCGCCGGTAAAAGTTCCTTCCTCATAGCCGAAAAGCTCACTTTCCAAAAGGCTGTCAGGTATGGCTGCACAGTTGATGGTAACAAATGGCTTGTCGCGGCGCGGGCTTAGACTGTGAAGGCTTCTTGCCACTAACTCTTTGCCGGTCCCTGTTTCGCCTCTTATTAATACAGTGGAAGTGCTTTGTGAAAAATGACGTATTTTATTTTTCAATTCCATTATTTCAGGGCTTTTCCCTACGATTTGATTTAATGAATCGTCAGGAGTCAGGGCAGGTACGTTAGACATAAATCTTCGGGCATCTTCAATTGTTCTTACAAAGAATGCAAACCCTGTACATGTGCCGTCTTCGTTTTTCATTGCTTTGCAGCTTAATATCATACGGTGCATTATGTTATTAAAAACTATTGCACTTTCCTGGTCTTCAAAACCTTTTTTCTCAAGAATTGCTGAAGATATTGCTCGGGATTCTACAAGCTCGGTTATGCTAATATCAGCATTATTATTGGAATCGAGATTGAAAAAATTGTAAAAGGCTTGGTTTGCACATTGTATTATGCCGTTGGTATTGCATGTAAATACTATGTAGTCCATGTGCTGAATTATAGCATCAAGTTGCTTGTATGTTTTTTCTGCTTCAAGCTTTGAAAAATGTTCTTTGCCGGCACTTACCATTACATTAATCATTGTTTGAAGAAATTCAACAACCTGTTTTTTGTTTTTTAAGTACATTTTCTTAGCTTCCTGCGAAAATGTTACAATGCTAATATAGCCGATATATTTCTCCTTAATGTTAAAGGGAACAATAATCTCCAGAGTTTGAGGGCAGTTACCTTCATTGGAACATCCTTTGCACAGAGGGTTTTCTCCTGGATTTTCTATAATGGCTATTTCTTTTCGCTTTATTATAGTATCAATGTATGGCTTCCACTCAGCGTTTTTTTTGCGTTTAAGATAACTATCGTTAAATGCCATAAAAGAACCGTTTTGGTCAACGATAATTACTTCGGCATCATTTAAAATTTTGCTTGTTGCTTTAACTATTTCGATGGCTATCTCTTTAATTTTTTGTAATTCACTCATTTTAAACATCTCCGGATTTAAATAAAAACTAGTAATCTTTTTTGAGGTGCGGTAGTTTTTAAGTTTATTATATCAGAAACATAAAAAAGTATATACGATATTTTAGAATTTTGATAATATTTTTAGTTATATTAATCTTTTTTGTTCAAAAAGTATAAAATTATGGAAAGCCGTCTAAATTTTTAGACAAAGGAGAGCATTCGCCGTTTAGCATCTTTAGCGAACCGTAGTAATAAGTGAATAGTCTAAAAAATTAGACTATTATATATATTAATAGTTTTTAGAATTTGCATCATTAATCTCTCTGTACGGCTGATATCAAGCGAAATAGCTGATAAAGCAAAAGGTGGCATGCAATTTGCTTACTTATTAAATTAAGAAAATAAAATATATTTTGGAGGAGGCAGTATGGATAGAAATAAAATTGCAAATGTTAAGCCTACAGATCGTATCAAGAGGATAAGACAGGCAGTTATAGATGCAAAACCTATTTTGTGCAGTGAAAGGGCTTTGTCGGTTACTAAGAGTTACCGTGAGACAGAAGGAAAACATTACATCGAAAGGCGTGCCAGATCTCTTGAAAAAATATTGGGAGAAATAACACTTAATATTTGGGATGACGAGTTGATAGTTGGAAACCATGGTAAGAATGGACGAAGATCAGCTCCTGTATACCCAGACTTTTCCATTGAGTGGCTTCAAGAAGAACTTGATGAAACTTTGGAGACACGTGAACAGGATACATTTATTGTTCCGCAATACGTAAAAGATGATTTAAAAAGTATTTTCCCATATTGGGAAGGAAAGACTATATATAAAAAATACAGGAATCTGCTTCCCGAAGATACAAAGGAAGTCAGAGATGCATACATGTTCTCAAGAGATTTGTTTGAGCGAAACGGCTATGGCCATACGGCATATCAGGCTGAAAAGCTTCTTAAAGTTGGAATAAAGGGACTTAAAGAAGAAGTTAGCGCTAAAATTAAGCAGCTTGATTTATCTGTTGATGATGATTTTAACAAAAAATTGTTTTATGACGGTCTTATGATATGCTTTGATGCTGTTGTAAACTACGCAAAAAGATACAGCAAAAAAGCTTTAGAAATGGCTGAAGCTGAAAACGATCCAAAAAGAAAAGCAGAATTAGAAAAAATTGCTGATGTTTGTGCTTGGGTACCTGAAAACCCGGCTAGAGATACATGGGATGCTCTTCAGGTTATACAGTTTATGCAGATTATTATTCAGCTGGAAACTAACGGAGACTCTGTTTCTCCGGGCAGAATGGACCAATATCTGTATCCGTATTTTAAAAAGGATATGGAAGAGGGAAAATACAGCATTGAACAAATACAGGAACTTTATGACTGCCTTTGGATTAAATTTAATGAAATAGTTAAGGCACAGGATACGGAATCCATTCATATTCATCCGGGATTCCCAATGACTCCTAACGTTACAGCAGGAGGAGTAAAACCTAATGGAGATGATGCAGTAAACGAAGTTAGCTTTATTATGTTGAACTGTCAGGAACATATACGTCTGACAAATCCTCAATTTACAGTTCGTTTCCATGATAATACTCCTGAAGATTTCAAAGAACGTGTTGCTGAAATTATAGAATACGGCACAGGAATGCCTGCTCTTTTCGGAGACAACGGATGTATATCAGCTATGAAGCGTGCCGTTCCGGATATGCCTATTGAAAATATGCGTAACTTTGCTATTGTAGGTTGTGTTGAACTTGCTCCTCAGGGATTCCAAGGGCGTGTAAACGGCGGAATGCTGAATGTTGCAAGAGTAGTAGACCTTGCAATGAATAACGGAATTGACAGACTCACAGGAAAACAACTTGGGTTAAAAACAGGAAATCCTGAAGACTTTAAAACTTTTGATGATCTTTTCAACGCTGTTAAAAGTCAGATGCAGTTTATGCTTAAACATCAGGTAATAAATGCAATGGTTGTTGACTTTGTTCAGCGTGAGAATACACCGCATTTATTCTTATCTTCATTGATTGACGGTTGTATAGATAATGGTAAGGATATGACATGGGGAGGCTCAAAATGGGGCGCAACTCCTATTCTTATGGCAGGTCTTGCAACTGCGTCTAATTCATTAACGGCAGTTAAGCACCAAGTGTTTGACATGAAAAAAATGGATATGAAAAAACTGAATGAAGTTTTAAACAGTAATTTTGAAGGCGAAGAGGGTGAGCAAATCATGACCGAATTGCTGAATGAACCGAAATATGGAAATGACAATGACTACGCTGACGAAATCATGTGCAAATTGACAGACATGTTCTTTGAAGAAATTGAAAAGCATAAGGATATAGACGGCAGAAACTACACTTCTATGATTCTTACATTGGGCGGAACTGTTCCTCACGGATGGAAGACCGGAGCTACTGCAGACGGAAGAAAATCCAAGATGCCTGTATCTGACTCAATGTCACCGTCTAATGAAGGAAACAGCGAAGGCCCGACTGCAGTCCTATTATCTGCAAGCAAAATTAAGCAAAGTCATATACTTGAAGGAAATGTACTTAATCTTAAGTTAAGTAAGACGGCAATAGCAAGCGAAGATGCTAAGAAAAAGCTAATGAGTCTTGTATCAACGTATTTTAGTCCTTTAAATGGTCAAGAGGTTCAATTTAATGTTGTATCAACTGAAACATTGAAAGATGCTCAGAAGCATCCTGAGAAGTATAAAGATTTAATTATACGTGTTGCCGGATACAGCGCCCGTTTTATCGAGCTTGCAAGGGAACTTCAGAACGATATTATTGCGAGGGCAGAGCATGAAAGAATATGATGATATAACAGGGATAATTTATGACATACAGCGATACAGTGTACACGATGGTCCGGGAATTCGAACAACGGTATTCTTAAAAGGATGTCCTCTAAGATGTCTCTGGTGCTCTAATCCGGAGTCTCAAAATTTTGAAATTGAGTATATGAAAAAATTTCAAAGCGATGAAAAAGAGCTGGTAGGAAAAAAAGTATCAGTTAAAGAAGTTATGGAAGCAGTGCTCAGAGACAAAGTATTCTTTGAAAATTCCGGAGGCGGAGTTACTTTATCGGGAGGAGAAGTCTTAGCACAGCCGCAGTTTGCTTCGGCTATAATAGCTGCAGCTTCAGAAGAAGGAGTGCACACAGCTGTTGAAACCAGTGGGTTCAGTAAGTTTGAAACTGCCTGGAAGGTTTTTGAACATGTGGATTTAATACTTTATGATATTAAAGGTATGGATGACGAAAGGCATAAGATAAATACAGGCGTTTCTAATGAATTAATTCATGAGAACCTGAAAAAACTTATAGAAAAAGGCAAAGAAGTCATGGTTAGGGTTCCGTTGATACCCGAGCACAATGACAGTGTTGAAAATATTCAAGGAGTTGTTGATTTTGCATCACAAATAGGTGTAAAATCGATAGAAATACTTCCGTATCATCGACTTGGTGAAGGTAAATATGAAAGGCTTTCCAGAGAGTACCATTTGAAAGGATTAAAGACTCAGTCAAAGGAATATGCGCAAGAGCTGCTTTCGAAGATATCTAAGCCTGATGGCCTAAAAATAACGGTATAGGTTGAAATATTCAGTATCGGAATATCTTACAAAGGGGTATTCCGATAGTTTTTGTTACGGTCTGTAAACAAAGTAATAGTAAGTATGGGAGGAATAAATATGCTGAACGATCCGGCTGTTATAAATACTATACAACATGTGGCAAAGTCAATAGCCGCTGTTTTAAACGTTGAAATTATGATAATGGATGATAAATTAAATAAGCTTGGCGGTACGGTTAATAATGAAAAAAATTATTATATAAGCAACATATATAAGCATATCATGAAAACCGGAGATGAAGTAATAGTAGATAACCCTGGGTTTCACTACCTGTGTGAAAATTGTAAAAATTATAAATGCTGCCCGCAAAAAGCAGAATTTGATTTTCCGATAAAAATTGGCGACGAAATAGTAGGAATTTTAAGTATAGTCGGATATACGGAAGAGCATAAAAGAATAATGCTGTCCAGAAAGGATGACTATATAAAATTTCTTGAGGTTATGTGTCAAATGATTTCTACCAAGGCGGTGGAAGTTTCCATTTCTAAAAAATTAAGAATTTCTGCAATTCAGATGACGCATATATTTAATTCAATAAATGAAGGAATAATAGGAACTGATGAAAACGGAAATATAACTCATTTCAGTAAAACTGCAGAGAAAATATTTAAAGCCAATAAAGATAGCATTATAGGCAAAAAAATTAATTGTATCTTCCCAAATCTTGAAATTAATGAAAAAGGGCATTTTCCTAAATATGATAAAAGAGAAGTCAAAGCATTACTTGGTAATGGAGATGAACTGGTTTGCTACATTTCTACAAATACGCTGGAAGACAAAGACGGAAGAATAATCGGCGGTATTATAACTATTTCTGATTCAAAAGATATTCAAAAGATAGTAAGCAATATTATTGATAATAAAAGTGTGCATTTTTGCGATATTATAGGAGAAAGCGGAACTATCTGCAATGCTAAGCAGAAAGCTGAAATTGCGGCAAGAGGATATTCCACTATTATGATAAGAGGAGAAAGCGGAACGGGTAAAGAGCTTTTTGCAAGAGCAATACACAGCTTAAGTCCAATGGCTGACGGCCCGTTTATAGCTATAAATTGTGCGGCGATTCCCGAGACATTGCTGGAAAGTGAATTGTTCGGATATGATAACGGGGCTTTTACAGGTGCTAAAAAGGGAGGCAAGCCGGGGAAATTCGAATTAGCCGACGGAGGAACATTATTTCTGGATGAAATAGGTGACATGCCCATTTACCTGCAATCTAAAATATTACGTGTTTTACAGGATAAAAAAGTACAAAGAGTCGGAGGAGTATCGGAAGTACCTGTAAATGTCAGAATTATATCTGCTACAAACAGGAATCTGGAGGAGCTGGTTTCGGAAAAAAGATTCAGGGATGACTTATATTATCGCCTTAATGTAATTCCAATTTTGATACCTGCCATAAGAGACCGTAAGGATGACATTCCATTATTAACTGATTATCTTTTGCAGAAATACAATGGTATTTTCAATAAAAATATTAAGGCAATAGATCATAAAGTACAGTGTATATTTGAGGCGTATGATTGGCCGGGTAATGTCCGAGAACTTGAAAATGTTATTGAATATGCTATGAACATGGAAAAAAGCAATATGATAACGGAAGCAAGTATACCTAAAAATATAATTACACCATCCAATAAAAAAGACGATAAATCTTTGGAAAATATGGTTAAAGAATTTGAAAAGAAAGTTATCGGCGAAAGGGCGAGAGAATATGGAAACAGCAAAGAGGATAAGAAAAAATTAGCCGAGGATCTCAATATAGGCATAGCAACATTGTATAGGAAATTAAAACAGTATGAAATATGATTTCAAGGTATCAAAATTGATAATAAATTATCATCGTTGATACCAAGCGCAGAGCCTGTAAAATTAATGCCCGAGAAAAAATATGAATGATAAAAAGAGTATCATTAGTGATAACTGCTTAATTATCAAAATAAAAATTGCGCATTTTATAACATTCCTAACTCATGAATAATTGGCATGAAATTTGCATCTTTAATATTATAGCATGCTTAAAGACAGCATTTGAGGCTGTCTGAAAAAACTAATATTAGATATTTTCATAGAAGAGGAGTGGTTTATTTGTAATAATCCGTATGAATTTAACAAATTAATCACAGATGTTGCGTAATATTTAAGGAGGCATAAATTGAGCAGTCATACCGAAAACGACAGAATAACAAAAGTAACTGACAAAACTTATTCAATAATTGATAGAGAAAATAAAATAATGTCATACACAACAAGGGTTCCATACTATCCCTTAATAGTAGATAGGGCAAAAGGAGCTAAGGTTGTTGACATTGAAGGAAATGAATTTATTGATTTTCTTTCAAGTGCAGCGGTAATTAATGTAGGACACAATCACCCTAAAGTGGTTAAAGCAGTGAATGATCAAGTTAACAAGTTTATTCATTATACACCTGCGTATATGTATCATAAACCGCATATAGAATTAGCCGAGAAGCTTGCGGAAATTACTCCCGGCAATTTTGAAAAGAGAGTGGCTTATGGATTGTCTGGATCATCATCTGTAGATGGTGCAATCAAAGCTGCAAGATGTTTTACAAAAAGAAAAAAAATAATTTCCTTCCTGAGATCCTATCATGGTACAACGTTTGGAGCTTTAAGTGTTTCCGGATATGGCACTGAGATGAGACGCGGAATGGAACCGATGGTTCCGGAAGTGGAGTTTATACCTTATCCTGATTGCTACAGGTGTTTGAACAACAAAAAAAGGCCGGACTGCAATTTAGCATGTTTGAAATATTTTGAAAATATGCTTGAAACAGTGGTTCCGCCTGAAGAAGTAGCTGCAATCATATTTGAACCTATGCAGGGGGATGCAGGTATAATTTTGCCTCCACAGGAGTATTATGACAAACTGATAGAAATATGCAAGCGTTATGGAATTTTAGTAATTGCGGATGAAGTACAAACAGGTTTTGGAAGAACAGGAAAGATGTTTGCTTGCGAGCATTTTGGTATAGAGCCTGATATTATAGTTATGGGAAAAGCCATAGCATCGGGAATGCCGTTAAGTGCAATAGTTGCAAGAAAAGAAATTTTTGAAAGTTGGAGTGCCCCGGTTCACTTCTTTAATACGGCCGGAAATGCTGTATCATGCAGTGCATCCATAGCTACAATTGATGTAATTAACGATGAAAAATTACTTGATAATGCTAATGTACAAGGAGATTATATAATTGGCAGGTTCAAGACATTGATGGAAAAATATGATTGCATCGGAGATGTTCGCGGAACTGGTATGTTTATAGGAGTAGACATAGTTAAGGATAGAAATACAAAAGAACGTGATGTTAACAAAACAGCTAAGATTTGTTGGAGATGCTGGGAAAAAGGCCTTATATTGGCATTTTTCAGCGGTTCGGTTCTAAGGGTTGAACCTCCATTGTGTTTAAGCCGTGAAGAGGCTGAAAAAGCAATGGATATTATCGAAAAGGCAATTGCCGAAGTAGAAGAAGGACTTGTACCGGACGAAGTATTGGAACAAATTAAGGGCTGGTAATACACTTAGTTATTTTTTATAATAGATATCGAAAATTTAAAATTAAACGGAGGAGTTTATTATGCTACAACAGATAATGGATAGTATTAACGGAGTACTATGGAGTAATGCATTAATATTATTAGCTTTATTGTCAGGACTTTATTACACAATAAGGACAAAGGGAGCGCAGTTTAGATATATAAAACTTATGACACATTATATGTTTGAAAAAAATGATTCCAATGTCGGAAGAAGTGCTTTTCAATCATTTGCATTAACAATGTCAACAAGAGTTGGTACAGGAAATATAGCAGGAGTTGCTTCTGCAATTTCAATTGGAGGACCTGGAGCAATATTTTGGATGTGGGCTTCCGCAATTTTAGGAGCAGGTACTACAATAATAGAATGTACACTGGCTCAGATATACAAAAGCACAGATGGAGATGAATTTAGAGGAGGTCCTCAATATTTTATTGACAAAGGTTTAGGAATTAAATGGTATGCAATGTTATTTGCTGTTTGCTCAATATTTGCACTTGGTTTCTGTACTCCTGGAATGCAGTCTAACGCCATTGCTGATGCAATGTATGTTGCATTCGGAACAAATAAATTAATGCTTGGAGTAATAGTTGCAGTATTAGCATCATTGATTATATTTGGTGGAATAAAAAGAATAAGTAAATTTGCTGAGCTTATTGCTCCTGTAATGGCTATAATATATTTATGTATTGCTCTTGTAATGATCGTAGTTCATTTCACTGAAATTCCTGCAGTATTTGCTTTAATATTCAAAAGTGCATTCGGAACTGACGCAGTGTTTGGAGGAATTGTAGGAAATGCGGTAATGATGGGAGTTAAGAGAGGTATCTACTCAAATGAAGCTGGTATGGGTACTGCATCTCAGGCAGCTGCTACTGCAAAAGTAAGCCACCCTGCAAAATCAGGATTAGTTCAGGCGATGTCAGTATATATAGATTCAATTTTCGTTTGTACTTCAACAGCTTTGGTTATTATATTCACAGGTATGTACAATGTTGATGGTATAGTTGAAAATCTTCCTGGAATTCAAGCCGGACCTGGATATATACAAAGTGCCATAGATACTTTTATCCCTGGCTTTGGTTCAGTATTTGTAGCATTGGCTATGTTGTTCTTCGCTTTTACTACAATCTTAGGAAACTACTATGCTGCTGAAACAGGTGCCGCTTATGTTTGCAAAGCATCTAAGAAAATAAATCAGAAATATTTATTAACAGCTTTAAGAATTGCAACTTTAGCAGCAATTTTAATATTCTGTTCAAAACCATCAGTACTTGCATGGGCAATGGCAGATGTTGGAATGGGCGTTATGTCATGGTTAAACTTAATAGCATTGCTTCTCTTAAGCAATACTGCTATTAAAGTATTTAAAGATTTCGAAGAACAATATAAACTTAATAAAGAAATAGTATTTAATCCTGAAAAATTAGGAATAAAGAATACTGAAGTTTGGGAAAAAGAGTCTAAATAATTGCAAATAATAAGTAACTCATTTTTCAATAAAACTGAGTTACTTAATTATTATATATATATTTAATATTTAAAAAGGAAGTGTAGCAATGATTAAAAAAGGCGAATGGGTTTTAATCCACAGAAATGTATTAGAACCGTCTCAAAGAGCTCCACAAGTACCTGAAGATACTAAAAAAGTACCTTTGGAAATGTGGGTAAAAGGATACTTACAGGAAGACGCAAATATTGGAGATGAAGTTACAGTAGTAACTAGAACTAAAAGAATTGAAAAAGGAACATTGCTAGAAGCAAGACCATATTACAAACACAATTTTGGTGTGTTTGTTCCCGAATTAATTACTATTAGCGATCAAGTTAAAGAAATTGTATTCGGAGGTGCAGACAATGAGTAAAGACATGAGCTACGCAGGTGTTATGAGCAGAAGACCTGAAATAATGAAAAAAGCTGCCGGTCTGGATTTTTCAAAATTTGAAAGTGGTTCAATCGCATTCGATTATGAAAGAATGATGAAAGAAGCAGGCTTCACAATAGAAGAAATTCAGAAAATTCAATCAGAACATGGTGTAGGAAACACACCTATTATAGAACTTAGAAACTTGACAGCATTAGCAAGAAAAGCTGCTCCTAAAGGAAAAGGCGCAAGAATATTCATAAAAGATGAAGCATCAAATGCATCCGGAAGCTTTAAAGCAAGAAGAGCATCTACAGCAGTATACCAAGCATGGAAACTTGGATATAAAGGTGTTGTTTCAGCAACAAGTGGTAACTACGGTGCTGCAGTTGCATCTCAGGCTGCAATGTATGGACTGAAATGCATAGTAGTTCAGGAATGCTATGATTCTAAAGGAGTAGGACAACCTGAAATAATTGAAAAAGCTAGAAAATGCGAAGCACTGGGCGCAGAAGTAGTACAGCTTACTGTAGGACCTGAATTATTCTACACATTCTTAGCTATACTTGAAGAAACAGGATATTTCAATGCATCACTTTACACACCATTTGCAATTGCAGGTATTGAAACATTAGGATATGAAATATCAACTCAGTTTAGAGAAAAATATGGCAAGGATCCAGATGTAGTAGTTTGCACAAATGCCGGCGGAGGAAACTTGACTGGTACTGCAAGAGGATTAGAAAAAGCAGGTGCAAAATCAAAAATAGTTGCTGCAAGTGTTGATCTATCAGGATTGCACATGGCTTCTGACAGCCAATTTAATAAAAAATCATTTTCAACCGGACATACAGGTTTTGGAATTCCTTTCACAACATGGCCGGATAGATCAGATGTTCCTAGATCTGCAGCTAGATCATTGAGATATTTAGACAGATATGTAACAGTTCACCAAGGAGAAGTGTTCTATATTACAGAAACACTTGCAAGTCTTGAAGGACTGGAAAAAGGACCAGCAGGAAATACAGCATTAACAGCTGCATTCTCTCTGGCACAGGAATTAGATCAGGATCAGATGATAGTTGTACAGGAAACTGAATACACTGGAGCAGGAAAGCATGTTCAGCCACAGCTTGCATTTGCCAGAGAAAACGGAATAGAAGTAAAATTTGGAGATCCAAAAGATGAAGTTCCGGGTAAAAATATAATTCTTCCTTCACATCCGTCATTGATTAAAGCAAATGATGCAGACGTGGAACACATGAGAAAATCTCTCATCAAAAATGCTTTGAAAAACTATGATGTTGTACCAAATGATGCAGATATTAAATTCTTAGCAGAAGAAACAAACACTAATGTTGATTTTGTAAAATCTGCAATTAAAGAATTAAAAGCAAAATAGAATTAAAAGTCAAAATATAAATGTAATTTAGTATGTTATAACAAACATTAAAGCCGGCAGGCGAGATAATCTTTAGCCGGCTTTTTGTTGTGCTTGGTTTTAACTGTATTTGCATATTGTAAAGCATGTACAAATTGAGTATAATATTAATTATGAACTAAATTTAAGAATTTTTGTACTGTTAATGCATCTGCGGAGGATAAAATGATTCAATCACATTTAGGTGAAATATCGGCACTAATTACGGCGGTGCTTTGGACTTTTACAGCTGTATGCTTTGAGCTGGCGGGCAAAAAAGCAGGGGCACTCACTGTAAATTACATAAGGCTGATTTTAGCGTTTGTATTCATAAGTCTGTTCACATCTTTTTCCAGAGGAATGCTTCTGCCGCTGGATGCAACCCCTGAAGCATGGATATGGTTAAGCATATCCGGAGTGGTAGGGTTTGTTGTGGGGGATTTGTTTTTATTTATGTCATTTTTAGAAATCGGTTCCAGAATATCCATGCTGATTATGGCGTCAGTTCCGCCAATAACTGCTCTGCTGGGATTTATAACTATGAAAGAAATTATATCTCTTTCGGATTTTATAGGTATGATGATTACGATTGCAGGAATTGCTACAGTAATAATTGTTAAAAATCCTGAAGGCGGTAATTTTAAATTTTCGCGATCTGCTAAAGGGATAATATATGCCTTTATAGGAGCTATGGGGCAGGCGTTGGGATTAATACTCAGCAAGATAGGTATGGGCGATTACAGCCCTATTGCTGCCACACAGATACGTATACTGGCAGGTATGATAGGGTTTACCGTTGTATTTTTGTTTATAAAAAAATGGGACAGGTTGAAGGAAGCCGTAAAAGATAAAGAAATAATGAAATATTTAGTCATAGGTTCATTTTTTGGGCCTTTTCTTGGAGTGTCTTTTAATCTTTTGGCAATACAGTATACAACCACCGGCGTTGCATCAACCATAACCTCAATTACCCCTGTTCTTATTATCCCGCTGTCAATTTATGTTTTAAAGGATAAAGTATCGCCTAAGGAGATTATGGGTGCGGTTATATCTGTTATAGGTGTTTCCGTCCTATTTGTGATTTGACGGTGCACAGCTCTGTCTTTACTTTATCAAAGTAAATATATATAATATATTTAATATACTATTTAATTCTATTGGAGGAAAATATGAAAGCTTATGATTTGATTAATAAAACAGAAATCGAAGTTACTTACGAAAGTCTTATTGAACTTATGAGAAACAGCAGGCAGGTGGATCTCATACTCAATGAAAAGAAAACAGATGAGGACGGTTATCTGACATGGGATGCCGAGCATTGGACAATGGTAAAGGAAAACAGGTTTATGAGATGCTATTCATTGGGAGATAGACAGCTGAGAGATTTTACCTCACACAATATATATGATTTAAAAAATGATTTTAAACCGGAAGAGGCAAAGGAAGTCCAGATAAATTAATAATTAACTAATAAACTCAAAAAATGCTTTTTATAGAGCATTTTTTAGTATAAACTTATATTTATTTTTTAGGCGGAGTTTTTGGCTTTTTAATTTTTCCAAAGTCAATGTCCACATATTTATAACCCATATCCACTACTGTCACGTTCATGTATTGATAGTCATTCAGCAGGTCTATATCCTCACCTACGGTGTTATCCGGATTTACAACTCTAATTTTAGGCCTCATGTTATTTTCTATATAGTTTTTAATTACGACACCAAGCTTGCCGTTACTGAGCTTTACAAATGTTCCTACAGGAAATGCAACTACATTCTTTAAAAACACCTTAAGAATATCATAATCAAAATGAGCTCCGGCATTTCCCATGAGGTATTCCATTATTTCGCTGGGAAAACACATTTTTCTGTATGCACGCTCAGAATTCAATGCATGATAAACGTCAGAAATTGATATTATTTTGCTGTAGAAAGGGATGTTGTCACTTGTTCTGCCATAAGGATATCCGCTGCCATCCGGTCTCTCATGATGAAATTTAATTCCCTCCAGAATATCTTTAGATACATAGTTTTTTAAAATATCAACCGCAACAATAGGATGGGTCTTCATTAACTCAAATTCTTCAGCGGTGAGAGCTGCAGGTTTATTTAATATTTCTGTTGGTATTGCGGTTTTTCCTATATCATGAAGCAATGCAGCCATACCTAATGCGTGGAGAGGTCTGTTTTTCAGTCCCATTGCTATGCCTGTTGTTATACTAAGGTTGGCAACGTTTAAGCAATGCTGATAAGTATACTCATCGTGGTTCTTAAATTCCAATATATTGTCTGTCAGTTTTCTCTTTGACAGAATGTCTGATATGAGATCATCAATAATTGCAGAAAAATGGTCAATTGAATTAAAAGATATAGAGTTACCATTTTTTTCGAGTTCATAATGTAAAGATCGTATGGATGCCAGAGCTTTTGATTCAAGTCTTCGGTCAATTTCCTCTTCAAAAACCATATCGTCAAAGGCATCGTTTTCTATAAACACACCCGGAATATCATGAAACAGTATTTTGTTTATATATCTGGCATTTAGCGGCTGGCCTCTTGTCAGAAGTACATAACTTAGATTTCTTTCATTAAGAATGATGTCCCTAGCAAGTATCATTCCAGTCTTAAGATGCTCTTTGGTAATATACATTTTCTGCTCCTGAGTATGTATTAAAATATATTATACCATAATTTACAAAAATATCAATAATTATGATATATTTTGACAATTTTCAACATAAAATTTTTTCTGTTTTCTCAATTATAAAGCATATAGAAGCAAAAGTTAATAAAATATTAATAATTTGCCGGTTTCAAAATTTTGATAATACTGGTATAATCTATAAGTATCATTTAAATTTTTGGAGGAAGAAATGAAAAAACTATCTTTACTTTTAGTTGTTGCATTGATGATCTTCAGCTTTGCCGGATGTGCAAAAGAAGAACCTGCTGCAACAGAAGAAGCAAAAACATTAACAGGTACTGCTAAAGGATTTGGCGGAGATGTTACAGTTACAGTAACAGTTAGCGGAGATGACATAACAGCTGTTGACGCAGTAGGCGACAGTGAAACTCAAGGTATTGGCTCAAATGCTATCGAGCAATTACCTGCTCTAATAATTGAAGCTGATTCAACAGAAGTTGAAGCTGTTTCAGGAGCTACTGTAACAAGCGATGCTATAAAAGAAGCTGTAAATAACGCTTTAGCAGAAAAATAATACATAAAGAATCAAACTGAATGCGAAAAAATGCGCCTTGGGTAAAGCCCAAGGCGCATTTTGTATAGGTGAATATATTAGTCAAACTTATATTTGCCTACCATTTCCATCAATGAATTGGCCTGTCCGGATAATTCTTCACTTGATGCGGCGATTTCTTCAGCAGTTGCCGAGTTAGCCTGCACTACGCTGGAAATCTGATCAACGCCTATATTGAGTTGATTTATATTGTCGCTTTGCATTTGGGATGCTTCTGCTATTTCCAGCATTAATGAACTTGTGTTGCTTGTTTTTTCGACAACAGTATTCAAAGAATTTTCTGTTTCGGTTGCAATCTGATAGCCTTTGTTTACGGCGGCGGCAGAGCTTTCTATAAGAATGGTTGTATTTTTAGCTGCTTCCGCACTTTTTGATGCAAGGTTTCTTACTTCATCAGCTACGACCGCAAACCCCTTGCCTGCAATTCCTGCTCTTGCTGCTTCAACAGCGGCATTCAGAGCCAATATGTTTGTTTGGAAAGCAATGTCGTCAATTGTTTTTATAATCTTTCCGATTTCTTGTGATGTATGAGAAATGTCTTCCATTGACTGCATCATTTCATTCATATAAGTACTGTTTTTAACTGCTTCGTTATTTGTTGCTTCTGCCAGATCGCCGGCATTTTGAGCATTGGAAGCTTCAGATTTAACCTGCTCGGATATATCTGAAATGGCAGCGGCTATTTCCTGTGTTGAACTTGCCTGTTCTGTGGAGCCTTGTGCAAGCATTTGAGCTGCAGATGCAACATGTTCTGCACCGGCATTTATTCCCTCTGAAGCCTGACTTATTTCAACAAGTATGTTGCGAAGCTCTGAAAACAGTTTGTCTACAATTTTAACTATTGATAAATATATTCCGCTTTGCTTGGATGAATCTGAAGCATATGTCAAATCATGCCCCGCAAATGCTTTTTCGTATCCGTTGATATTTTCTTCAAGCTGTTTTATGGAATTGACGGCAACCTCCATAGAACGTGCCAGCGAACCAAGTTCATCATTTGCTGTTATAAGCTCCAGGCGGTTAAGTACGTCTTCGCTGATTTCACCTGTTTCAATTGCCTTTGCGGCATTTACTACGCTGTTTAACGGTGTACTTACTCTTAACTTGAAGTATTTTCTCAATACAAAGATACTGATTGCAGATGATATCAGAACCAAGGCAGCTATAAGAAGTATTTCATTAAGAAGCATCTTCTCCAAAGCCGCATTGTCGTTTCCTGTAAATAAAACTCCGACGATACTTCCGTCAAAAGACAGGATGGGTTTATAGACTGCTGCGTATGTTTTTCCCAGAACCACATTTTTTCCTTTGTAGGTTTGCTTGTTTTTTATAACAACATCGGAAATGTCTGATTCAAGCTTTGTACCTGTTATCCTTTGGCCTTCCTCTACAACAGTTGTATTAACTCTTACGTCATTTTCAAATATTGTTATTTCATTATTTATATTGGCCTTCAAATCATCTATAAAGTCTGCTTGCTCAATATCGTAATCTGCTGTTATTACACCCGAAATACTGCTGTCGCTGTAAATCGGATAAACAGCATTTACCGAAAAGTAATCAGATACGCTTTTTCCTATATCGGATCCGTAATTTCCTCCCATAGCTGCTTTTATTATAGGTATGCTTGAAATATCTTTTCCTGCATTGATGCTGCTGTCGGTACTTGCAATAATTTTGCCGTTTGCGTCAGCAACGGTAATGTTGCTTATGCTTGACGAATTATTTTTCAAATCATCTATGTAGGCTTCTATTGAAGATGTGCTTCTATTTTGGACTGAACTTATCAGTTCTTGGCTTTTTGCCGCTTCTCTTATATATTCTTCTATCGTTTTTTTCATTGTTTTAAATTCTGCCTCAACTAGTTTAGACGATGTTTCGGCTTTTTCGAATGAAACCTGTAAAACCATACGGTTTAGGTTGTACAATGTATATGTAGATATAACGGCGATTGTTAAAATAAGTATTACTACGCTTATTCTCAGTATTTCTTTCGTAATGCTTTTTCTTTTATTTTTCTTTTTTGCTCCAAAATTTAACTGCCTGATTTTTAACACTTTTTGTCCTCCTTGGTGAAATAAATTATGATTTGCAACATGTTATATATACCAAGAAACGACAATTTTAAAACATTTATTTATAATATAAAAATTTTATTATAAAAAACAAATCAGGCTGCATGACAAATGTTCTGCAGCCTGAAACGCTTTCTGTTAAAATTCTTCGTCGCTTATTACCTCTATTCCATTGGAGCGAAGAAGCTTCGTTGTCATTCCTTCTCCGGGAATCAAAGTCTTGCTGAAGGTTCCGTCATATATGCACCTGCTACCGCAGGAAGGGCTTTTTTCTTTCAGAATTGCTTTTTTTATACCGTACTTCTTTGCTGTCTCTAATACTTTATGTGCACCTTGGATAAAAAAGTCAGTCATATCTTCAGAGCCGGTATTAATCACCCTTTCGTTTTTTATCTCGCATGGCAGACGAGGTACACTTAATCCGCCGGCTGTTTCAGGGCATACCATTATTGCTTTTCCTTCATCGACTAATTTTTTTATTTTTTCCGAAACAATAATTTTACCGTCGTATCTTGATTTTTCACCGCAAAGGCATGCACTTACCACATATTCGAAGTTGTGATTACCTTCGGCGGCTTTAATGCCGTTAATATTGTTGTCCATCAAATTTTACTCCTTATGGTCTGTCATATGGTTAATGTGTAACAATACTACTAATATAACATAACTTGTTGGAAATAAAATTAATATTTTTAAAAATTGTAAAATAAAACCGGAACGCTACGGTTCCGGCTTAAATTATTCTGTAGCATCTTCTGTTGTTTCCGGTTCATCAGCTTTATTTAACAGGTACTTATTCACGGCCTTATCTATCTGGGTCTTGGCGTATGATTCAATTTCGTCAAAAGTACTCTGAACAATTTGCTCAATCAGGCTTTTCGTTATAAGCATATGCAGGGGTTTGGGGACAAGTTTATACAATGTATCAACAACCCATGTAAATTTTAACCCTCCGGCATTACTTAAATCCTTATACTTTTCTTCTGCCTCGGTTATATATTTTATTGAATTATTTTTTAGTTTTTCATTAGCTTTTAAATACGCAGATAATGCGCCGAGTAAAATTGTCAGGGCAGTCATTATTAACTGAAATACAGCATCGGCATTAACATCCATGGTATCACTTCCTAAATAAAGTTTCTTCATTATTATATTCCGCAAAGGTATTTAAAGTTCGTTGTAATGAGTAAATTGAAAAATTACGGGGAGTTAAAAATAGCAAAAAAATAAGAGCGTGAGCTCTTAATTTATTGTAGGCAATGTACTATTTGTTTAATTTAAGTTCATAAGTTGATTCAAGCACTGCGGACAGTCCCGAATTGCTGTAATCGTATCCCATGTCAACTATGGTAATATTCATAAAATCATTGTCGTAAAGAAGATCCACGTCTTCTCCCACGGTACCATCATCGTCTATAATTCGTACAATAGGGCGAAGTATATTTTCGCTGTAATTTTTTACTACAACCGCTAATTTGCCGTTGCTTAATTTTACAAATGTACCTATAGGGTATGCGACAATTATTCTTATAAAATGATTCAATATTTCATAATCAAAATGAGTGTCGGCACACCCCATTATATATTCAATTACTTCATTGGGAAAAGCAGCTTTTCTGTAGGATCTATCGGAGGTCAATGCATCATATACGTCGCATACCGCCAAAATTTTAGCGTAATAGCTGATATTGTCTGCTTTTTTTCCATAGGGATATCCAGTGCCGTCTAATTTTTCGTGATGGCTTTCAATGGCTCTCAATACCTTGTATGAAACCATGTTTTCCAAAAATTTTGAAGCACTAATAGGGTGTGTCTTTATTAGCTCAAATTCTTCATCGGTTAATTTACCAGGCTTGTTAAGAATCTCAACCGGTATTGACATTTTTCCTATGTCGTGCAATAAACCTGCTAATCCAAGATCATGCAGCTCTGACTCACTTAAACCTATGGAGATGCCTGTAGAAATGCTTAGAACAGCCACATTGAGGCAATGGTGATATGTATAGTTGTCAAAGTTCTTAAAGTCAATAACATTGTATGTCAGGTCATCTTTGCACAATATTTCGTTTATTAAGGTATCAACTATTGAAGACAATCTTTTTACGGTTAGATCATTGATTTTGCCTGAGCTCATTTTGAACTCATAGTATACGTCTTTTATTTGTGATATTGATTCTGATTTCAAATTATCGTCAATATAGGAGTCTACTTCAATATCTTCGAAACCTATGCTTTCTATGTAAGCTCCATCTATGCCGTGAGAATGAATTTTTTTAATGTATGAATTATTTAGCACCTGCCCTTTTGTCAGGAGCAGAGCATAAAAATTATTGTTATTATACAAATAAACATCTTTAGCTAAAATCATCCCAGGCTTGAGATGTCCGTTGGTTACAAATAACATAAAACACCCCGTCTATCGTAGTTTGAAATTACTAAATTATTATAGCATACGAAATTACAGAATTCTACATAATTTTTGCAGATGATGGTTAAAATTAGCCGTATATGTCAATTTTTTAGCATTAATATTAATGAATAAAAATAATTCAACAAATTTATACGAAGCTTTTAAATATTCATGTAACTAATAATAAGAATATTTTACATTGTTTAATTATGCTTATATTTTTAAAATATAATAATGAGTTTTAAATTTTTTTAATAAAATAATAAAAAAAGAAGATATGTTCCCTTTGTTATGAAGTTATCCACACCTGTGGATAAAATTGTTAACAACTTTTATAATTTGAAAAAACTCGGAAATGTTTTTGTCAAGTAGTTTTTACAAAAATCAACAAAAAAACAAATGTTCAAATTTCAACGTTCTATAAATGGTAGTTATAAACAGGTTATCCACATTTGTGGATAAGTTCATAAACTATATCTTGAGTATAAATATAAATGAAAATATAATAATTTAATTTACATCATTCGACATTCATACAGTTTTATGTATTATATAATATATGTATTCCGGAAATTCATTTGCAGTAAATGTAAAAAATTATAACTGAACGGCAAACTTAAGAAAAAGAGAGTAAAGGTTTGGGAATATTCGGGGGAATATGTGCGAAAATGTTTATATTTGCCGTCAAAAAAATAATTTGGCAAGAATTTTTTTCTTGCCAAATTGTTTTTTTTAACTAAGGGAATATTATAATTCGGGTTCGATAAGCCCGTAATTTTCATCATTTCTTTTATATACTACATTTACTTCTTCTGTATCTGCATTTAAGAAAACGAAGAAATTATGTCTTAATAAATCCATTTGTAGAATTGCTTCTTCTATATTCATCGGTTTTATTGCAAATCTTTTGGTTTTTACAACCTTGAACTCCTGTTCTTCATCCTCCATATCAAGAGGTTCTATATTTTCAAATTTTATAGATTCGTTTGAATGCTTTTTGTTTTGCAATTTTGTTTTATGTTTTCGTATTTGTTTTTCTAATGACTCTACCGCTTCATCTATAGCGTTGTACATGTCATCACATGCTTCTTCGACACGTACTATTCTGCCATTGAAAGGAATTGTAACCTCCACCTTGTGAAATTTTTTCTCGATGCTTAGAACAACCTTAGCCTCGATATCCTGCTGAAAAAACTTATCTAGCCTCCTAATCTTTTTAATAGCTGCCTCCTTAAGTGCGTCGGTCAGTTGAATGTTTTTAGCATAAATGGATATTTTCATGCAGTCAGCCCCTTTCAAGTTATTTAGTTATTATACTATACTAAAATTTTACCCAAATATGAAACAAATAAACACCTAACTATAAATATTTTATTAGTAATTTACAAAGTACAAAAGAACATGACAAAATCGGTTTGTACAATGCGAAAAAGTGTCCTTTCAGGCGCTATGTGTCGGACGATTTTGCAAATAAAAAAAGATGCTTTTCGCATCTTCTATTCCGCACTGTATGCCGGTTTCCGCTTAGCCATCTTTTTAAAGTTTGACGCATATTCAAATGCTGCAATATACTTGTCCACATAGCTTACGATCCACGCTTCTTTCGATTTGGGCAAGCCAAAAGGAAACATGTGAGCTTTTATGATATTTTCTTCTTTTTCGTTTAAGTCAAAGTATTTTCTGGCATTGTCATATGCAATCAGGGGATGCACGATGGCATGCTTTATAGAGTCTGTTATAATTCTTAAACTTAAGCTTTTTTTAAATTTATATAAAAAGAAATCGTGAAGTAATGCTCCTCTAATTGTTGCTCTCCAGTCTAAGTTGTGTTTATATGCTATTCGGTACGCGTAGAACGCAACTTTTAATGAGTGATCGAATACGCTCTCGTCGTGATGTTTAATTTTTCTCATCTGCTGATATTCTTCATGCTCAATAATCGGGCGTGCTATTTCTAAAAACCTAGAATCAAAATATATCATCGTACCATCCTTATGTTTTTTTGCTACAGGCAATGCCTATATAAATAATACTATTTCATAATATTACTATGAATACAAAAATGCAAGAAAAAAATATATTTTTTTATGGAAATGCAGGAATTTTATCGCAGTGTTTTCTTTATAATTTTATGCATAAAAAAGACCGCTGTTTAGGCGGCCTGAATTTTCAAATTTATATTTATGTTATCTGTATTGTACTCCTATGTATGATGCAGGATTCACAACGGATCCGTATTTTCTAACTTCAAAGTGAAGGTGAGGTCCTGATGAAACTCCTGTTGTGCCTACTGCAGCTATTACTTTTCCTTGATATACTTTTTCTCCCACAGATACATACATTTCGCTGCAATGTGCATATCTTGTAGTAAATCCACCACCGTGGTCTATGTCGATCATGTAACCGTAGCTTCCTGACCAGCCTGCAAATGTAACTGTACCTCCGTCAGCAGCTTTGATTGCTGAGCCTGCTGCTTTTGCCATATCCTGACCTAAGTGAAAGCCTCCGCTTCTGGAACCAAAACGCGATGAAATATATGAACCGGGCAGAGGATTTATAAAATAGCCCGTTCCTTTCTTAGGCGGTGGATCCTGGGTACCTGTAGTTACAATTTCACTTACGGGTTCGGATACAACTTCTTCTGACAAAACTTCTTTTGCTACCTGGATACCATTTTGTTCTGTTACCAAAGCTTCTATTTTTGATATACCGTACTCACCTTTTCTGTCAACAACCTCTTCATCGTTGTACATGTAAGATACGTAGGTGTATTCAGTTTCATATTCCGTTTTTTCTTCTTGTGTTACTTTTCTTTTTACCTGAACGTTTAAAAATGGCTTCGGAACCACTAAATTCAGTTCGTCTCCTATTTGTATCCAGTCAGGGTCTGAATTGGGATTCGCGGAAATAAGCTCATCTAAAGTCATATTAAAGTATTCTGCGATAGTCCAGTAGGTGTCTCCTTCTTCGACTATGTATTTTTGTTCTTCGTCGGTGCCTTTAATTATGTAATTTACTAATTCGTCTGCTTTTTTTATTTCTGTATTTGATGCTTTAACCTGCTTGATTTCCACATCTTCTATGGTGTTAACTTCAACTATGGAACCTTCGTCATAGTCTTTGCTGAAATAATTTTTTACTTCTTCTATTACGTTTGTTGCTTCGTATTCCGAATTGACTATTCCTATTTGCTCTGAGTTGATGTTGATTGAATATGCCAGTATGGAATAATTTACTGTATTTTCAAGGATATCGTAAAGCTGTTCATCAGTTACGACTTCATTATCTTTTGCTTTTGATTCAATAACCTCAAATTTGTTTTCTATTGCTATATCATGGCTATGTGATTTTTCTAAGTCATTTTCAAGTTTGAGAAGTACTGTGTCCAGCATCTCAGGATCTCTTAACTTGCATATTTCCTTGCCATCTTCAATTACGCTGTAACTGTCTGTTGAAAAAATATTGTTTTCGTGAGTTTTAAGATAGTCTGATGCGTAGCTGCCGCTCAAAACCAAGATGGTGGCGCACGCTAATGCAATTGATCCTTTGACACGCTTGGTAAATTGTATTTTATGATTGAACTTAATTTTGTGATTAAAGACTTGTCTTAGTTTTTTTTCGGGGAGTTGTTTAAAAATTTTTACGGATTCAGGGATGTTTGTTTTTTTAAATGGTAATTTTAAATTTTTCATAGTTTACTTCCTAGTAGTTTGTCGTTGTAAAATTATATCACTTAAGAAGAAAATACCGATTCTCTTTTAAATCAAAAAATGATATAATTAAATCGTAGAGTACAGTTTTTTAATTAATCATCTTGGCATATTATACTCGAAAAGAGTATGGATTGTCAACGATTAAACAGAAAAATGTTTTCACAAAAACATAACAACATTGTTACAATTTTATTACAATTTTTACGAACTTTACCGTTAATAATAATGTATTTTTTCCAAAAAGGAGTAAATTATGTATTTTATTTTTCAAGAAATGCAAATAGATTTAGGGGATACCCCTGTTGAAAATATATTTATAAATGACTACATGCCTGTTGCCGACGGCACTTATGTTAAAGTGTATCTTATGGGATACAAGTACGCCCGTGATAAACAGTCAAATTTCAACAATGAAACAATTGCCAAGAATTTAAAGCTTCCTTTGTCCGATGTGATGAGTGCGTGGGATTATTGGCAGAACGAAGGTATAATAATCAAACACGAAACGGATGATGAATACAACTATACCGTTGAATTTGTCAATTTGAAGCAATTGTACATTGACAATGTGTACAAATACATTAAACAAAACAAAAAAAAGCCGGATTATGTCGATAATAACGAGCTTATTTCTTCGAGCAAAATTTCAGAAAATAAGAAAATGATGGAAGAAATAGAGGAAATGTACGGAAGACCGTTGAAAATTAGCGAAAAGCAAAAAATAGTATCATGGCTGAACAATTATAAAATGAATCCTGAAATTATGGCGCAGGCATTCAGCTACTGTATTAACAACAAGAAAGCGAAAAGATTCAGCTATGTGGAATCGGTTATTTCAGCGTGGCATGATGAGGGAGTAAATGACATTGACTCAATGGTAGAATATCTGGAAAAAAGAAATGACCGGTATTCAGTTTATTCCAGAATAAGCAAAGCTCTTGGTTTTAACCGAATATTGACTGAGGCTGAAATGAAGATTATTGACAAATGGGTTGATGAGTGGGATTTTTCCATGGAAATGATTTTGAAATGCCTGGATAATTCAACTAAAATAAACAATCCAAACCTTAATTATTTTGATAAAATTCTTAGTGATTGGTATAAAAACGGATTTAAGTCAATTGAAGATCTTAAAAACGATGTAAAACCTGAAGCAAATAAAAAATCAAAAAAGCCCGGCAATACCGGAACTAAGGCAAAAAATAAATTCCATAATTTTGATCAAAAAATCAAGGATTATTCAGAAGAGGAGCTGGAAAGCATCGTAAAAAAAAGATTTGAGAAGAAACTCAGCAATTTAGGACTTAGCATGCCTGACGGAGGTGAGAACGATGAATAAGCAGATACTTGAAAATATTATGACGGATTACAATAAAAAGCGGCTTAAGGCAGCCAGGGAAGCAGAAGAAAGAAAAAAGAAGCTTTATGAAGCATTTCCTGAACTGGAGGAAGCAGACAGACAAATTATGCTTTTGAGCATTAAATTGTCCAAGCTGTTTATATCTGCTCCGGATAATTTGGAAGAACAGGTATTGCAGTTAAGAAAAGACATAGAAAATTTAAAAAGAAAGAGAAGCAAGACATATGAGGACAACAATATTCCTAAAGATTACATTGACATAAGATATGAATGCGAGAAGTGCAGTGACACCGGATACACTGCGGACGGAAAAAGATGCAGTTGCCTGAACAAGCAGATTATAAGCGGCTTATATAACATGTCCAACATGGTTCACATGCTGAGTAAGGAAAATTTTGACACTTTTGATATAAATGTGTTCAGCAATGAAGTATATAAAAATGAAAAACTTACACCGAAGCAAAATATGTACAACATACTTGAGGCAGCAGAAGATTTTTGCAACAACTTTCACAGAACGGGCATAAATCTTTTATTTTATGGAGGAACCGGGCTGGGAAAGACATTTATGTGCAATTGTATAGCTAAGGTTCTTATAGACAGGGAAGTTTCTGTTTTATATCAGACATCTTTTTCGCTGTTTGAAACAGTTGAAAATCATAAGTTTAACAAGCAGTCGGAAACGGAAGAAAACAGAATGTATTACAATATGATTTTTGAATGCGATCTGCTTATAATAGATGATTTGGGAACAGAGTTCAATAATTCCTTTACAAATGCAGAACTGTTTAATATAATCAACGAAAGGCTGATAACCGAAAAGAAAACAATAATTTCGACTAATTTATCGCTTGAACAGCTTGCCGAGACATATTCGGACAGAATAATGTCAAGAGTGTTCAATAATTTTGCTCCGCTTAAATTTTATGGCAAGGATTTAAGGTGGGAAAGCAAGTAATGAAAGGTGAATATATGAAACACAATTTAATATTCGGACACAAAACACCGGATACTGACAGCGTGTGTTCCGCAATAGCACTGGCGGAGCTTAAAAATGAGCTGAATGAACCATCAATACCCTACATGCTGGGAAGTGTCAACAAAGAAACAGAATTTGTACTAAATTATTTTAACGTACAGGTTCCCCAGGTGCTGGATAATGTAAAAATTCAAATTAAGGATCTAGCCTATGACAGGGTCAAGCCCTTTAATAAAAACAATTCCGTGCACTTTGCATATTTTAATATGAATGAAAATAAGCTCAGGACGCTGCCCATAGTGGATGAAGACGGGTATCTGTCCGGAATAATTACTATGAAGGATATAGCCATGAGCCTGATCAATACAGATCAGCAGCATTTATGTACATTATACGACAATATAATTGAAACTCTCATAGGGAAAACCTTGCTTAAATTTGATGAAATAATTGACGGAGATATAACTGTAGCATCGTTTGAAGAAAATACTCTGAGGAGATCTAAACTGATCAACAAGGAATCCATAGTAATTGTAGGCGACAGATACGACATTATCAGATATGCAATTGAAACTGGAGTTAAATTGATCATAGTTACGGGAGATTTGGCAGTGCCGGAGGATTTAATCGAATTGGCAGAAAAAAATAGAATTAACATGATTTTGACACCATATCAGACATACTATACAGCCAAGAATATTTCTTTGTCAAAGTATGTAAAGGATATTATGAAGAGCGAAGATATCATGATGTTTACAGATGATGATTATTTAAATGACTGCAAGGAGGATATAGAACAGTCAAAGCATTCTAAATTTCCTATAGTGTCAAAAGACAAGAAATACCTTGGTCTGCTCAGCAGAAATCATTTGATAAATCCTCAGAGAAAAAAAGTTATACTTGTTGATCATAACGAAATGAATCAAAGTGCGGAGGGGCTGGAAGAAGCAGAGGTGCTTGAAGTAATAGACCATCACAAAATAGGTGATATTAAGACGGCAATTCCAATAATATTCAGAAACATGCCTGTAGGCAGTTCAAATACAATTATTTACAATATGTACAAGGAAAATAACGTAAATATAAAAAAACAAACAGCAGGCCTTATGCTTTCCGGAATAATTTCAGATACGCTTTTGTTCAAATCTCCAACAACAACCGAGAGAGACAGACAAGCTGCAAAAGAGCTGTTGGAAATTGTGGATTTGAACTTGCATGAGTATGCAATGGAGATGTTCAAAGCAGGTACATCTCTCGAAGGAAAAACAATGGAGGAAATTCTGTTTCAGGATTTCAAGAAATTTAATTTGGTGTACAAGAATATAGGAATATCACAAGTGTTTACATTGGATATAAATCAGATTATGGATAGAAAAGATGAGTTTATCAAACTTATTGACGATGTTACATATGACAAAGACTATTTTCTTATAATAATGGCTGTTACCGATATAGTGAACGAAGGTTCGTATATATTTTATACTTCCAACAAGGAAAGATTGGTAAAAGGAATATTCGAAGAAGAAAATGTATTTCAGGGAATGTATGTGGACAAATGTGTTTCAAGGAAAAAGCAAATAGTGCCCGCGATAATAAGTGCATTAAGAATGATAAGATAACAGGTTGCTGAAAAAATATATTTTTTTTCAGCAACCTGTTTTTGATTGCGCGTGTAATGACAAATAGTACATATTTATCATATGTAGTTGTTAAAATTAAGCTCTTATTTTAACTCCATCTATTATATTTTTCAGCACTTGTGCCTGCCTGCTAAGTTCTTTGCTTGATGCTGCACTTTCTTCGGCTGTAGCAGAATTATTCTGAACTACATATGAAATTTGATCTGTTCCGGCAACAATTTGAGAAGCACTTACTGATTGTTGTTCGGTAGCATCAGCTATTTCTTCAACAAGGTGTAAGGTTAGATTAGTTTTATTGATTATTAAATTTAAAGAATCATTAGTTTTTTGTGCTATTTTTGTTCCGTTAAATATAGCTTGTATTGAATTTTCAATGAGTTCTGTTGTGTTTTTAGCTGCTTCTGCACTTTTTGAAGCAAGATTTCGAACTTCATCTGCAACAACCGCAAATCCCTCGCCTGCGGTACCTGCCCTTGCAGCTTCAACAGCAGCATTTAATGCAAGTATATTTGTTTGAAATGCAATATCTTCAATAGCTTTAATGATTTTTCCTATTTCAGCAGAGCTGTTGCTTATTTCATCCATAGCAGAAATCATATTTTTAATTTGTTTACTTCCGCTTTCTACCTCATTTGCAGCCTCTAAGGCGGCTTGCTTTGCTTTTTCGGAATTTAAAGCGTTATTGCTAATTTGAGTTGATATTTCATTGACTGTTGCCGCCAATTCTTCAATAGAACTTGCCTGTTCTGATGCACCTTGAGAAAGAGATTGAGCACCTTCTGCCATTTGTTCTGCATTGATTGCAACCTGTTTTGAGCTTTCATTAATTTTAGACATCATATCATTTAAGGAGTTGGTTATTGTTTTTAGAGAACTTCCTATTGTGCTAAAATCACCAACATAATTTAATTCTATATCTGTTGTAAAATCTCCGTGTGCTATTGCTCCAAGATGATAAGATATATTGTTTATTATATTATTTAGCATTGCTACAGTAGCGCCGACTGATTGTATCAATTCACCTATTGCATCACTTTTCACATTAAACGAAAAATCATCTGTTAAATTGCCTTCAGAAATGTCCTTTATTTTTTTGCCGCAAAAAATTATAGGTTCGGATATTTTTTTTGAGAAGCCGTTAGATGCAATAATTGATGTAATTATTGAAACAATAATCAGGATAACCGTAGCAGCAATATTAAGGTAAATAAAATTAAGTTGTTGAGCTGAAATAGCGGTATTGTCTAACGATGCGGATCTATAATTAAGATAAGTCGACACTAAGCCCAATACAATAATATATATGGAGACATTAAGTTGTATGTATTTAAATATTCCTTTACTAAATTTATCTTTTTCTTTTTTTTTATTTTCCTCTGAAATGGTTTGTCTATTTAATTTTTTGGTTGCTTCCATTACGACACTCCTATAATCTTAGAAAGTTAACTAATTTGTTTTGTATTGTCTAATATAAAGAGGTACCGTGGTCAACGTATAAGATTTGACCGGTAATAGCCTTTGAAGAATCGCTGGCAAAAAACAGAATTGCTTCTGCTTGGTCACTTGCTTGAGCTTCTGGCAGTTCAACGTCAATATGTTTTGCACATGCCGCTGCAAATTCCTGATTAAACATTTTGAATTGTTCTGGAGAATTTAATTCAGTAGGGGTTGGTCCCGGTGCCACAGCATTACACCTGATTTCTGTCGGTGAATATTGGAGTGCAATGTTTTTAGTCATGCTGTTAACCGCCGCCTTAGCCGCACTATAAGATATACCGGCTACACCTTGGCTTCCTATTGATGAAACGTTGACTATAGAACCCTTACCTTCCTTTTCCATATGCTCTAATACATATTTTGTCATATAATATACTGAGAACTGATCAATCTTACATACATATTCATACCATTCTTCAGTACAAAGATTTATTGGCATATGTCTGTCTGCAATGCCGGCATTATTCACCAAAATATCTATGTGACCGTATTTTTGGATTGTTTCATTAACAATTCTTTTACAGTCCTCTATTTTAGAAACATCAGCCTTAACAGCCATTATTTCTCCGCCTTGGCCTGTTATTTTGTCAACTGTTTCCATATTTTTTTCTTGTCTTCTTGATGCTATTACTACTTTTGCTCCTTCTCTGCAAAAAAGTTCAGCAGTAGCTCGACCTATTCCGGAATTTCCTCCGGTAATTACAGCAATTTTATTTTCAAGCCTTTTCAATTTGTACCTCCGATTAAGTTTTTTAATATTTATATTTCATTTCACGTAAATAAGTTATTGGTTATTGTATTGTAGCAAAAATAATACGGATTGTATAATGCTAAATTTGTATGGATAAAAGTCAGATTATTAGTAGAAAAATTAACAATACTTTGTTATAATTTTTAGAGATATTGAAAAGAAGGAATTATATAGACTGGATTTTTCTCGTTAATTTATTGATACACTTTTATGTAATTGAAAAAAACCTTGGACTGTAGATATGACCAGAGATATGATAAGAATTTAAGGGTTGCTGTGAGTCTCAAAAATTTGAAAAAATTGTATTTCAGCTTACAACAGTGAGTGTTAAATTAATAATAAAATTGAATTTAAATTAAGCAATATATAAAGAAACGGATTAGGTAGTAAATTTTATAATTAACGTTTATAATATTCATAGAGATGAAAGGTATATTGATTATATTAAATATTTTTCTGTAGTCTTGGAGAATTTAGGTCAGCAGGAGAAGGTAGACAGGATAAGGCTTCATTTACACTAATGTAAAAAGGAGTGATTTTTTATGACCAACAAGATTTATGCGATAGAAAATGATCCCTATAATTTTATGAACAAGACAATTTTTAGCAAGTGGAAACCGTATATTATCAAAGGCATTTATTTTGACGGCGGAAGTACTAGGTTTAGCAGGTTCACCAAGCAATTACCAATTACTGAAAAGGTATTGAGTCAATCTTTGCGTGAATTAGAGGAGGATGATATTATCACAAGGACGATTTTTCCTGAAGTGCCGGTAAGGGTAGAATATAGTTTAACAGAGCTAGGGAAAAGCATTATACCTATTTTGGATTTGATTTATAATTGGGGATGGAATGTCATGAATGAAAGAAATATTAAAATAGACACATTGGGGGAGATGTGGCATGGATATAAGGAAAAGGAAGATGGGTTTATGATACATCCTTTTAAAAAAATATGATTCTTTTGATAGCTTACTTTAAAGTAAGCTATTGTATTATTATATAGCTTCTAACAAATATGTGCCTACTTTTCAAATTGATTAATGAAGGTTATAATTTAATTAAATGATTATTTTTTAACATACAAGTCAAAAGAGAAAACGTTTTTATCTAAGGCAAATCAAATTAATAGTTGAATACCGGGCAAAGCCCTTTTGAGGAGGAGGCATATGGTAACAATAGGTGTTTTAAGTATTTTAGTTGCATTTGGAATGCTGGTATATTTTTCATTTAGAGGTTTTTCTATTATTTGGCTGGCTCCAATTTGCACATTTGTAGTTATGATAGGAAATAACATGAATTTGTATGACACAATCACAGGCCCTTTTATGGGTGGCTTTGCAGGTGTTATACAGCAGCTGTTTCCGATATTCTTACTATCTATTATGTTAGGTAGATTGTATATGGATTCAGGCGCAGCAATATCATTTGCTAAAACGTTAATGAATACATTTGCTAAAACATCAGACATTAAAAAGAAACAGAAGGTTGCTGTAACAATATGTATTATAACAGGTTTTTCTCTCGCTTATGGAGGAATTGATACGTTTTGCGTATTATTTACACTATATCCTGTTGTTTTAAGTATTATTAAAGAAGCCAATATACCAAGGAGGTATATGGTAGGTTTAATATGCTGTGGTGTTTCTTCTGCTGCAGTTACTCCAGGTGCACCATTAGTGCCTAACTACATACCTATGCAACTGCTGGAAACACCTTCTACAGCCAGCTTAATACCAGGAGTAGTATCTGGATTGATTGTTGCGGTTGGAGGGGGTATATATTTAACTAAATCAATCAGTAAGGCCTGTGACAAAGGCGAAGTATTTGAATATAGCGCAATAACAAAAATGGAACTATCTAAAACAAGAGAGTATCCCAACTTTGTATTTTCTCTTATTCCAATCTTAGGTGTGGTTGTATCCTTTAATGTAATAAAGTTAAATTTAATATATTCACTTGGAATCGGTCTGATTTTAGCACTTTTGCTATTAACAAA
Source organism: Sedimentibacter sp. (assembly GCA_018436705.1). Classification (GTDB taxonomy): domain Bacteria; phylum Bacillota; class Clostridia; order Tissierellales; family Sedimentibacteraceae; genus Sedimentibacter. The sequence continues at coordinate 76,440 of JAHDLA010000001.1, read as the reverse complement.
GTTTTATGATACTTCAGAGTATGGTTCAAAATCAAAGGCTCTCGTTAAATCATTTAATGCCGGGGGTGTTACCACTTCAGAATCAATCATTATGCTTGCTATAATGGTGGGTTTTGCATCCGTAGTTCAAGCTTCGCCGGTTTTTCAGAATATCATTGACGGTGTGTTAAGCATTCCGCTTCCGGCTTTATTTTTAGTACTATTTGCAACCATGGTCATAGTTGGACTGACAGGTTCTCCGCCGGCCGGACTACAAATAGTTATACCAATATTATCATCAATATTTGTTAATGTTAATCCTGCAGCTATTCATCGTGTTGCAACTGTCGCTACACAAACGTTTGATACCCTGCCTTTCCAAGGTGCAATAATAATTATGCTTGGAATGTGTGGATTAACTCACAAGGAAGGATATTTTCCCGTATTTATAGTTACGGTAGTAAATACTTTTATTGCGACAATAGTGTGTGCGGTATTATTAACCGTATTTCCTAATCTAGCATAATTATAATTTTGAAAGGGTGAATCAATTGTTTAAATATTCTAATTTATTTAGTGAAATTACCGTGAGGGGAAAGATTTACAAAAATAGGATTATAGCTTCTCCAATTACTGCCAATCAGGTGTCCAATAAAGGATGCATAACAGATGCAGGAATTGCTGCTTATGAAGAAAAAGCACGGGGAGGCTTTGCTCAAGTAACCATTACAGAATCATTTGTGGATTTTGAACATGCAGCACGACATGATCACGGTATTGATTTAGTAAGCAAAAATCTTCCTACATATTATTTTGACTCTGCATTGGCTTTAACTTCTGCAATAAAAGCTCATGGAGCAATAGCTTCAATTCAGTTTAATCATGTTGGAAATGTAAATGATCCTTCTACTACAGCCGGTGGTAAAAATCCAATTGGACCATGCCATATAGTAAAGGACAATGGTGTAGTAATAGATGAAATGGATGAAAATATGATGAGGCATGTGGCTGAAAATTTTGCCCGTGCTTGTAGAAATGCTAAAGCTGTAGGCTTTGACGGAGTAAATTTACATGGAGGACACGGCTGGCTTTTATCTCAATTCATATCTCCATTATCAAATTTCAGAAAAGACAAGTACGGCGGAAGCATGGAAAACAGGGCGCGTTTTCCATTAATGGTATTAGATTATGTGAGAAAAGCTGTGGGGGAAGATTTTATTATTGAGTATAGGGTAAGTGCCGAAGAAGGTGAAGGAGGGCTATGCCTTGATGATACTATTGAGTTTTGCAAATTAATTCAGGATAAAGTAGATATAATACATGTAACTAATGGTATATATCATAAGCATGTTGAAACAAAAGCATTTTCATCAATGTTTCATCCGCACGGATGCAATGTGGAAGCTGCGGCAGCAATTAAAAGGTTAGTCCATGTGCCTGTAGCTGTTGTTGGAGGAATTAATGACCCAGATTTGGCTGAACATATCATCGCAAGCGGTAAAGCTGATTTTGTAGCGTTAGGAAGACAGCAATTTGCTGACCCCGAGTTCCCTATAAAAGCGTTGCAGGGCAGGGAGGATGAGATAGCTCCATGTCTCCGATGCAGCTGCTTTAACCCATTACCTCCAAGTGCTGATGACAGACCTGATGCCATAGAATTTTTGTGCACGGTTAATCCGCGTTCAGGGCAAGAATTCCGCCTAAGTTGTTATCCGAGACCAAGAAGCTCTAAAAAAGTTTTAGTAGTAGGTGGGGGGCCTGCCGGAATGTATGCGGCTATTACTGCTGCAGAGAGAGGGCATGAAGTAACACTTGCTGAAAAAGAAGCACGTTTAGGTGGATTGATTAAATTTACAGACATAGATGTTCATAAGGACGATTTAAGGAGATATAAAAATTCATTAATAATAAGGCTTAGCAGATCAAATGTAAAAATTGAGTTAAACACCTTAGTTACTTCGGATTATATACACATTAAAAAGCCGGATAGAATTATCTTGGCAGTTGGTTCAACTCCCATTATACCTAAAATAAAAGGTATAGAAAATGCTAAGCATGCCTTATCTGTGTATGATGAAAAAATAAAGATAGGCAAAAAAATTGTTATGATAGGAGGAGGACTAATAGGTTGTGAAACCGGTCTCCATTTAGCTGAATTAGGTCACAATGTTCACATAATAGAAATGATGGATGATGTGGCAAGAGATGCAGGTATGAGTCATAAGATAGCAATTATGCCTCTCTTAAATAAAATGCTTACTTATGAAACTAACTCAAGATGTATTGAAATAAAGACGGATTCAGTTACAGTGCTTGACAAAAATGGTGAGGAAAAAATAATAGAGGCGGATACTATTGTCTATGCTATAGGAATGAAATCTAATAAAGATGTAGTTAGTAAAATAAAAAAATCATTTCCGGCAGCCGTTCCGGCAGGTGATTGTGTAAAGCCTCAAAAGGTTTTGGAAGCCGTCAGAGCAGGTATGTATGCAGCATTGGATATATTGTAAATAAAAGAAATGGTTGGAATTGCTAACGAATGTTATGATTCCAACCATTTTTGTAATATAAACTATTAACAATTTATCGTACGTATAAGCAAAGCTTCACTCCTGTTGACAAAAGCTTCAATATCTTCAGGCTCTAATGCTTGCTGATTTAATAAAGCTAAATCAAATAACTGGTTAATGATAATATTCAGAGTCTCTTCATTATTTGAATTAAGTATAAAACGCACAATGTTATTATTTATGTTAATAAGCAGAGTACTTTTTGCTTGAATCTTCCTATCTGAAAAATTTGTTGCTTTAATCAGACCGTAAATCTCCATCATGTCTGCCATTCTTCTTGCCTTTTCATCATTTATTATTATGGCAGAAATACTTTCATGTTGAAGGTTTGAAACTTTTAACCTAATGTTTCCTATCCTGCTTCCAATAGCATTTTTAAACTTATTTTCCACAATTTCAGAGTTTTTTACATCTTTTTCGGTCATTTCTCCATTGAAGAGAGCTTCTATATTAGAGTCAATCCTAATGAATTTAACAGATGGATTTAAGACCTCATATCTTTGCATAAAGGGCTGGTCAATAACGTGGTCAAACAAAAGTGCATTCAGCCCGCAACGCTTAAAAATCCCAATATAGTACGCCTGATCAACGGCATCTGAGGAATAGTAAATCTCATTACCTTCTGGTCCTCCAAATTTTTCAATATATTCTTTTATTGTATAATATTTGCCTGTTAAGTCCATAAATACAGCCTTTCTCGTCATAACAGATGCAAATGTTTTGTCTTGAAGGATACTGTATTTTACAAAGGCATTAATGTTCGGCCAATGAGCTTCATATTGATCTCTACGTTTTTCAAACATATCATTAAGGTATATGGTTACCTCCTGTGCTAAGCATTCACTTATAAGTGTCAGTATATTTTCTTGAGAATTTTCTTCTCTGATTGTATTACGGGATACTACGAGAGGAAGGTTGTCACATTCAATAATACCGCTTTGAAGGTTTACAAATTTTGGTATAAGACCCCTTATGTTTTCTCCTACATATACTCCTCTGCTGTATACCTTGATTTTTCCGTCTAATTCCTCTGTGTTATTTTTTGTGTTTCTGAAAAATAATATTCCTCTTACACCTATATCTATGCTTTCAAACTTAAACCAAAACAAGGGGTCGGAAACATCGTCAAAGAATTCTCTATAAAACAAATTCATTTCTTCAGTATTTATAAGATTAGTGCTCAACCTAAAAATCGGTTCGGTAATATTTACAAGTTGTTTTTGTATATCCGGTGCTTCAAAGAATATTTTTGTTTTTGAAAAGATGAAATATTTTTTTATTATATCAAGAATCATTTTAGGGTTTTTTAAATAAACACTGTCTTCGTCAAGATAAAGTATGACATCCGTACCCGCTTCTGTTCTGATTCCTTCATTCATGGAAAAGGACATATCCATATGACAATCCCATCTTACAGGTTTTTTATCCTTACGATATGATTTTGTTTCAATTGCCACATGATTACTTATCATAAAAGAAGAATAAAACCCCACACCAAAATGACCTATTATTGTGTCTATGCCAGTCTGATTGTTTTTATTTATATAATCTGTTGCTCCTGAAAAGGCAATTTGATTTATGTATTTTTGAACTTCATCATATGTCATTCCTATACCGTTGTCACTTATTATTAAACATTTATTTTCTATGTCCAATTTCACGGAGATGTCGCCTTCGTATCCAGGGGAGTTCTCTTTTTTTTCTGTAATATTCGTTAATTTTTCTACAGCGTCGCAAGCGTTTGATATTAACTCCCTAAAAACTATATCCTGATCTGTATACAGCCATTTTTTTAGTATATTAAAGATATTTTTGCTTTCAATTGAAAGCATTCCGCTTTGAACCATATAACTATACCTCACTTTTTAGATTCTTAGTTGACTTTATTATTATAACAAATAATATGCCACGGATAAACAAAGTTTGTGAAATTTATCATGCATAAATTGAATTGTACAATCCATGAGTGGGCTTTTATAATACAGGCATAACAGGAAAATGTTATTATAAGAAATTATGGGAGGAAAATATGTCAAAGGAAAAAGTAACCAATGCAGGCTATGTTAAGTGGCCAACTTTTGAAGAAATTCAAGAAATGTTTAAAGAACATTTTATTATTACAAGAAGAGAAGACGGCGTTGTAACCGTGCGTATGCATTGCAAGGGCGGTCCGTTAATATGGTCAATGGAGCTGCATGATGCAATAGGAAAAATGTGGAGATTGCTTGGGACTGACCGTGAAACAGAAATGATTATTTTCACAGGTACAGGTAATATTTGGGTAACTGATTTTGAAGCTGCAAGCTGGGCTCCGGAAGGAGATAACCCTGGCGAAACAAGATATAATCACATGTTTGTTGATGGACGCCGCATGATTATTACTATGATCCAGGACGTGGAAGTTCCTACATTAGGAGTTCTGAGCGGTTCGGGCGGACATACGGAGCTTGCATTGATGTGTGACTTAGCCATCGCTGCAGATGATATAGTTGTACTTGATCCACACATGCTTCCGGGAACAAATAACGTGCCCGGAGACGGGATACATAGTTGCTTTATGGAGCTTATGCCTGCAAGATCTGCTGCTTGGTATCTAATGACAGGTGATAAGATGCATGCTCAGGATCTGGTTAGATTAGGAATGGTATCGGAAATAGTCCCGAGAGAAAAATTGATGGATAGAGCTTATGAAATTGCAGATATGCTAATGGCTCAAAACAGAATAGCAAGAAGATTAACTACTCAATTGGTAAGAAGACCTTGGAAAAAAAGAATTGCAGATGATCTTGATATGGCATTCGGAACTGAATTGTTTGGTATGTTCTGTTCGGATGAGCTTCATTCAGAGCTTTTATCAATGATTAAATATTTAGGTCTTGAAGGAAAAATTGACCCTCCATTAAAGGGAAAAATAAGATAATAGTAAGGCTGACGTGGAGAATTAAATAATTCTCCACGGATTTTAAAATAACGGCGGTATTTGTATGAAAAAAATCTTTACTATAAATTGTGGTTCTACTTCAACCAAAGTAGCTTATTTTGAAGACGATAAGCTGATAAGTAAGGTTTCGCTTACAGTAACGGCAGAGCAGCTTAAAAAAATGCCAAAAACGTTGGACCAGCTCGATCTTAGAACTAATCAGGTAAAAGAGTTTTTAAAAGAAAATAATCTTAACCCTGCTGAATTTGACATTGTTGTTTCAAGAGCCGGAACTATACCTTCAGTTCCTTATGATGGCGCATATGAGGTAAATGAATTGATGATTGCTTCTGTAACATACGCTCCTGAAGCTCAGCACGCATCAACTTTATCGTGTTTAATTGCTGATAAATTGGTTAAGGACCTGGGAGTTCCGGTAATTATTTATGACCCGACATGCGTAGATTCGGCAGATGAAATTGCTAAGGTTACGGGTATACCGGAAATAGTAAATATGCCAGTTGCACATTTACTAAATACAAAGATGGCAGGTATAACATATGCGGAATCTATCGGGAAATCATACAAGGATCTTAATCTTATTGTAGTTCAGCTTGGTGGTGGAATAACTCTTGGTTTTCATGAACACGGCAGAATTGCAGATTGGGTATATGATGACGAGGGGCCTATGTCGCCTCAAAGAGCTGGTGCTATACCTACAAGGTATCTGGTAGATTATTGCTATAAAAGTGACAAAACATTGCAAGATATGAGGATGTATCTGTGTGGACAATCGGGATTAGTTGCGTATTTTGGTACTCAGGATGTCAGAGATGTTGAAAAAATGATAGATAAAGGTAATGAAAGAGCTGAATTGATTTTGAAAGCCATGGCTTACGGCGTGGCAAAAAGTATAGGAGAATTATCAGTTGTAAGAGATGGAAAGGTTGATCAGATTATTTTGACAGGAGGCGTAGCATACAGTGAAAGAATAACTGAATGGATTAAGCAAAAAGTATCTTTTATTGCTCCGGTTTCAATTATTCCAGGTGAGCGTGAAATGGAGGCGCTTGCGGCAGGAGGTCTCAGAGTATTGAATAAAGAAGAACAAGTCCACCCTTACATTTATTATCCAAAGGGGTATAGCTCAATAGAAGAGATAATTAATAATCCGAATGAACTTGCTTAACAATTAATTTTTACATTGCGGAGGTAATAATGGAATTAGGAAATAAAGTTATAATAACTGCTGCCCTGACAGGGGCAATGACACCAAAAGAATTAAATCCTGCAATACCGTTGACGCCGGAGGAAATTGCAGAGGATGCATATAACTGTTGGAAGGCTGGTGCTGCGGTAGTACATCTGCATATGAGAGATGAAAAAGGTCTCGGCACCATGGACAAGGAGAGATTTAAAAAAACTGTTGATTTAATAAAGCAAAAAAGGGATTGCGATGTAGTAATCAACTGTACGACTTCAGGTGATAACAGAGCCGGCAATGAAGAAAGAATGGCTCATTTACCTTATGTTATGCCTGAAATGGCATCTTTTGATGCAGGGTCGTTTAACTGGATGCCATTTGGTATATTTGATAATTCACCGCAATTTCTTGAACTCTTAGGTCTTAAAATGAAAGAGCTAAATATCAAGCCTGAGTATGAAATTTTTGATTCAGGTTTTATGAACATTGTTAATTATTATGTTAAAAAGGGTGTATTGTCAGAACCAGGTCATTATCAGTTTGTTCTTGGAGTCAACGGAGGTATGGAGGCCTCTGTCAAAAATCTTCAATTTTTATATGATTTGCTTCCTGAAGAGGCTACTTGGTCAGCTTTTGGATTAGGAAAACAACACTTGCCGATCATGTATGCGACATTAGCATTAGGAGGGCATATTAGAGTTGGGCTTGAAGACAATGTATATTACAGTAAGGGTAGACTCGCAACCAATGTTGGATTCGTGGAAAGGGCAGTAAGAGTTATAAAAGAATTCGGAAAAACACCTGCTACACCGGATGAAGCAAGACAGATACTAGGAATAAAGAAAATATAGGTGGTAAGATGTATAAAAGTTTTGATGATTTGACAGGCAATCTTATAAAATCAAAAGGAAAAATTAAAAGAGCTGTTGTGGCCGGCGCTTGTGATGAGCATGCTCTCGAAGCGGTATTTCTAGCTCAGGAAAAGGGGTTTGTTAAACCTGTGCTTGTTGGGGCAGAGGAAGATATATGTGCGAAGCTTAAGCTTATGAATTATTCAAAAAGAGAACATAGCATTATAAACTGTAATAAGGATACCAACCCATCTGAAATAGCTGTTCAACTTATCCATAGCGGGGATGGAGATTTTATTATAAAAGGAAAAATTGAAACTAAAGACTTATTAAAACCAATACTTAATAAAGCAACAGGATTAAATAAAAGGGGGTTCATAACACATTTTGGTCTCATGCAGCTTAAAAATTACCATAAACTGCTGGCTATGAGCGATTGTGCGGTTATACCGTATCCAACATTAGAAGAGAAGAAAAAAATTGTTATGTCATGTACAGAAGCCCTTAATAAATTAGGGTATGTAAAGCCTGTTGTAGGAGCACTGTGTGCTGTTGAGACTGTAAATGAAAAAATGCCTGAAACAACAGATGCTTTTAAGCTTAAAGAAATGTCGGGTAAGGGATTGTTAGGTGAATCTATAGTTGAAGGACCTATATCCTTTGATTTGGCAACAAGCAAGGAATCGGCAAAGATAAAAGGATACAACTCTGCATATGCCGGAGATGTGGATATGCTTCTTGTGCCCAATATGGTTACGGGGAATGTAATGAGTAAAATTTGGAATGCAGATCCGGAAAATATTATGGCCGGATGCCTTGTGGGAGCAGATATACCCATAGTTTTGACATCAAGAAGTGCAAGCATGAATGAAAAATTGCATTCCATACTCTTGTGTACGATGCTTAGTTGAAACCTGAGAATTATTAATTTTAGGATTTAGAAAAATCATCGCTGAGCTCTTTTACAATATCTACAAAGCTATTAACTAACTCTGAAGAAGCAGGCTTTTTATAAAGCATTACGATGGTGCCGTTATTTACGAACTTGTCATCAAGTTTTATATAAGAAATATTTTCCATATCACTTTTTGATTTTGATACACAGGTTGGAATAATACTGAAACCTAGACCTAAAGAAACATCAAGCATAACAGAGTCTGTGGTATTAACATAATTTGTATGGATTTTCTTAACTCCGGAATAGCTTTGAAGTTCATGTATTATTCGCTTCAGGAAAGGCGGTTCCGTGTAGTATGGTAAAACTAAAGGCAATGATTTTACAATTTTAGGTATTGATTTTATAGATGAATCAGGAAATGCTTTGGAAGACACTGCTAATGAGAAATCATCTGTCCCTATGGGAACGCTTTCTATTTCTTCATAGTCGGCTGTAGCAAAATCAAAGGTGAAACCGACGTTATATACACCATGCTGGATAGCAGTGGGAATTTCACTGAAATCGTAAGCCTCTACCACTAATTGTACAGATGGATATCTTTTTTGAAATAATAATAATGAATCATAAAAAGTTTTGCAAAGTTCTCCGGGTGAAGTAATTCTAAGAGTTCCAAAATTTCCACATGCAGCAGCTTGTACATTTTTGGTTATAACCTCCATGTGCTTTATAAACAAATCACAGTCATTCATGAATACTTTGCCTGCTTCGGTTAACTCCATGTTTTTATTATTTCTTATGAAAAGCTGGGCTCCAAGTTCATCTTCAAGAGCCATAATTTGTCGGCTTAAAGTGGATTGACTTATATAAAAATGCTTTGCGGCTTTAGTAACATTCTTATATTTAGCAATATATTGAAAATATTGAAGTGTCTCAAGATTCATAATATTCACCTCTTATAACAATAATACTTTTAATAAGTTTACCACAAATGTAGGATTGGAACAATACTAAATAATTTATACAGAAAGGATTCGTTAATATGGAAAATTGCGTAATAGTTGCATATGGTCGGTCTGCAATCGGGAAAGCAGGTCGTGGCTCCCTGGCGACTGTAAATCCCATAGATTTTGGAGCAGAAGTATTGAAGGGAGTAATTAAAAGGGTTCCCCAGTTAGACTTGAATGATATTGATGATGTTATAGTCGGGTGCGCTATACCAGAAGGGAAAATGGGGTTAAACCCGGGCAGGAATCTAACTATAAGAGCAGAATTTCCGGTAAATGTTCCCGCTCAGACGGTAAACAGATTTTGTGCGTCGGGGATTCAATCTGTAGCAACAGGAGCGTCAATGATTATGAGCGGACTGCAGGATGTTGTTGTTGCAGGGGGAGTAGAATCTATGAGTTGTCCTGTTATGTCAGAATCACCGGAGTTTTTAAATACTTGGCTTTTAGAAAATACGGATATTTACATGCCTATGGGCATCACGGCTGAAAACGTTGCTAAAAAATACGGAATAACAAGAGAAAGAATGGAACAAATGGCGGTTGAAAGCCATGCGAAAGCATCGAAAGCTGTAGAAAACGGTTTGTTTGATGAAGAGATTATTCCGGTAAAAGGTTTTGATCAGGGGGGGAAAACCATAGTTTTTAAAAGAGATGAGGGGTATCGAAAAGGAACTAACTTAGAGACTTTAGCTAAGCTGAAGCCTTGCTTTCAGGAAAATGGACTGGTAACAGCCGCCACATCATCTCAAAGAAGCGACGGCGCTGCATTTGTTGTGCTAATGTCAGAAAAAAAAGCAAAGGATTTAGGTATAAAAAGTATAGCAAGGATTTCTACCTTTGCTGTCGTTGGCTTAGATCCTGCATATATGGGATTGGGGCCAATTTACGCCATACAAAAAGCTATGAACAAATCAGGTCTTGTTTTGGAGGACATGGAGGTTATAGAGCTGAATGAAGCTTTTGCATCACAGGCAATTGCAACCATGGATGAACTCAATCTAGACAAGAGAAAAGTTAATCCAAGAGGAGGTGCACTTGCGTTGGGACATCCCTTAGGGGCTACGGGTGCTATACTGCTTGGAAAAACTCTAAATTACTTAAATACTATTAAAGGTCGTTACGGTCTTATAAGTATGTGCGTTGGCGGTGGCATGGGCGCTGCTTGCATAGTTGAGGTGATAAAAGGCTGACATATTAACATTAGGAGGAAAGAATGGACTTTAAACGGAAAAGATGGAGATGCTTGACAGCAGCTATGGTGTTGGCCTTATGTTCAGGGATAGGATATACTTGGAGCGTGTTTCAAAAGCCTCTCATGGAAAATTTCAACTGGTCACTTAAAAATATTTCACTTACTTTTACTATACAGGTGCTGGTATCTACTCTTGCTCCGGTTTTTATAGGCAGATATCAGAAAGTGTTAGGAGTTAGAAAATACTTATGGACGGGGATGGCAATATATTTTACCGGGCTTGTAGCAACAGCGTTTACAAGCTCGATAGGATACTTATATATTATGTATGGTGTTGTTGTAGGAATTGGGATAAGCATGCTTTATCCATGTCTTATGTCTTATAGTACAGGTTTATTTCCTGATAAAACAGGGATGGCTTCAGGACTTCTTGCATGTGCCTATGGAGGAGGGGCGATCGTATGGGCACCGCTGGCTGCTTATTTTACAAGGCAATATGGTGTACTCTATGTATTTAGCATACTTGCTGCCATCTTTGCTGCAGTAATGATACCCGTTTCTCTTTTAATAACAAATAATCCGGAAAGTTTTAATCCGGAACCTGTTAAAGGGAAAGAAAAAATAAATGTTATCTCTGCAAAAGATTATACTTGGAAAGAAATGCTTAAAACAGGAAGGTTTTATATTATATTACTTGCATTAACATTGGGTTCAACATCAGGACTTATGATAACAGGACATGCATCCTCTATTCTACAGGAAGTTCAAAAGATGACTCCTGAGCAGGCAGCATTGTTAATAGGGGTTATCTCAATTTTCAATGCATTTGGAAGACTGGTTTCAGGTTTTATTTCTGATAAGTTAGGGCGATACAATATCATGTCAGGTCTATTTGTAATAATTGCCTGTTCAATGTTACTGCTGACAAGATATAAAGGGTTCATATTTAACGGAGCTCTTTTGGCAATAAGTGCATGCTATGGAGGATTTACATCAATATTTTCTCCAATCTGTGCAGATAACTTCGGAATAAAAAATCTTCCGTCTAATTATGCGTTTTTGTATGTTGCATATGGCATTGCAGGGGTCATAGGTCCACAGTTGGCGGCATGGACGAAAACAGTGAGCGGAGGATATGGTTTTGCATTCATGACAGTAGCTGTAATGAGTACAGTAGGATTCGGACTTACTATTTTACTAAAAAGAATTGCATCAGTCAGAGTGAGCTGAATGAAATTTATGCGTATTTAGAACTATAATCTTTACAAACTTTTAAAATTACAATATCCATGAAGAAATCTATTGGAAAATATTTATTGTATTGAAATTCATTTGAAAATAAAAATGGAAGGATTATTAGGGAGATGAAGAGTATAAGTGGTTCAATTGCAAAGAAAGAAAATAAAAAGGTAAGCAACAATTTCGGCAAAAAGGGATGGAGCGTAATAATTTATGTAGGTATTTTATATTATTTTATGACCGGGATGACTGTTGACGGGTTAAATGTATTGGTTCCTGGTTTAAGTGAACTGCACGGTATGAATTATAATCAAGTTTTGGCAATATCAACTCCGGCAGGAATTATAGCCTTAATCTCCTGTATGTTCTACGGGTGGCTTGCCGCTAAAAAGGGAGCACAGTTTACAGCTGTATTATGCCTTGCATTAGGTGGTCTTGCAACCATTTGGTACGGAAATGCCGGTAATATTGTAACATATGCCATATCATTGACATTGATGGTTTCATTAATTAATGGATTCAGTAACATTGCAGGTAATGTTTATATGGCAAACTGGTTTCCACACAAAAAGGGATTGGCTTTTGGTTGGGCATCAATGGGTATGAATCTAGCATCTGCTACAATAGTAATTGTGCTAAGCACCCTTTCGGTTAAATTTGGCGGAATGAATATATCTGTAACAATTATCGGTGTTTTTATGATAGGGCTGGCTGTAATTACTAAGTTTTTTATGAAAGGTACACCTGAGGAAGCCGGTTGCACACCTGACAATGAGCCTTCCGATCAACTGAGTGAGGAAAAAATCGAGGATTATGTACATAAGCTTACATATACGAAGGTATTTAAAACAAAGGAAACTTGGCTAATGGCAATAGCTTATGGCGTCAATGGTATGGTTACTGTAGGTGTTATGTCACAGCTTGTTCCTAGATTGATGGAAAGAGGATATGAACTTAATTCTGCTATTATGATGTTAACAATAGCTGCAATAGTAGGGCTTTTTGGAAGCTATGCATGGGGAGCTGTAGATCAAAAATGGGGAACAAAGACCGCATCATTCTTTTTTGCTATATGGTACATTGTTGGCATAGGCTTCAATTTAATTGATAATACCATTTGTCTATATATTTCGCTTTTCATGATAGGTGTTGCAATAGGAGGAAATGCTAATTTTCCCCCATCCATGGTCACAACTATATTTGGAAGAAGAGAATTTCCCATGGCTTTTACTGTTATGAATACTATTCAAGGCGTTATCCGTAATATGGCATTCTTAGTGCTGGCTGCGGCTATAAGTATTACAGGTTCATTCACAGGTGCATATATGGTATTCATGGCAATAGAAGTAATTTCAATAATTGCGATAATTTTACTTGATGATAAGCCAAAGTTCATTGAAGATTGATAAAAATCTGCCTATGGTATAGCGGGTGTTATCGGCTGTCAATTGGCTATGTACAAAGACGGTTAAAGGGTATATTGCAACGGTAAGGAGCAAACGATGAAAAAAATAAGATTAAAAATTAATGGTTATAATATTGAAGCAATTGAAGGACAAAATCTTCTTCAGGCTGCATTGGATGCAGGGATATATATCCCACACTTATGTTATCATCCGGACCTAAAACCTCACGGAGGATGTAATCTATGTTCAGTTGAAATAAAGGGGATATCTGGCATTGTACAATCCTGTGAAACAATTGTTGAGGAAGGAATGATAGTAAATACCAAGTCGGAAGACGTTAACAAGCTGCGCATTCTGTCACTTGAACTTATGCTGGCGAGCCATCCCAAGGATTGTACTTCTTGTGACAAGTATTTGAATTGCGAGCTGCAGGCCTTGATGCAGTATATGGGGGTATCACATTCGAGGCTGCGTGATATAGAGAAAGAAAACACTAGGATTGCTGTATCAGACAGTTTCATAAAAAAGGAAATGCAGCGTTGTATTCAGTGCATGCGCTGTGTCAGGGCGTGCGAAGAATACCGCGGAGTTAAGGCATTGGCTGTAAACAAAAAAAATGGTGAAACATACATAAATACTGTTGATGACAAGTTAATGATAGACACAAATTGCAGGTTCTGCGGTGCATGTGTTGAAATATGTCCAACAGGTGCCATACAGGATGTAAAAGGAATCTTTTCAACAGATTCGCCTAAGAATATGGCGTTAGTCCCATGCAAGAATGACTGTCCTGCACATACAGATATACCAGAATATATCAGACTTACAAAAGAAGAGAAATATGGTGATGCTGTAGCAGTAATCAGAGAAAAATTAACCTTCCCTCATTCCTTAGGATACGTATGCAATCATGTATGTGAATCTGCTTGCAAAAGAACGCATTTGAATGAACCTATTTCAATAAGAGAAATTAAAAGGTTTGCGGTAGAAAATGATAAGAAACAAAGCTGGAGATTGCGGGTTAAAAGAAACAATCCGAACGGTAAGAAAGTAGCGGTAGTGGGAGGAGGCCCTTCTGGTATGACTGCAGCCTATTACTTAGCTAAAAAGGGGTACGAAGTAGATGTTTATGAACGTCAATCAAGCGCCGGAGGTATGCTGTCTTATGGAATTCCAAAATATAGACTTCCTCAAAATATTGTAGATAATGAAATTAGAATATTAAAGGAAGAAGGAATAAATCTTTATCTTAACTCCAATATAAATTCAATTGATGAATTGAATGATAAAGGGTATAGTGCCAGATTAATAGCAATCGGTGCGTGTAACGGCAAAAGGCCTCCTATATATAATAAGCAATGGCTGAATGCTATAGATGCAGTTGATTTTTGCAGGGAAGCAAACGAAGGCAGAAAAATTAAACTTGGCAATACAGTTACAGTATATGGAGGAGGCAATGTTGCTTTTGATTGTGCTCGAACAGCCAAGATGATGGGTGTAAAAACTGTTCGTGTAGTATGTCTTGAATCCAGAGAGTCAATGCTTGCAGATAAAGAAGAAATAACAGCAGCAATAGATGAAGGAATTGAAATTCTTAACAGTAAATCACTAGTAAGCATAGAGGAAAATCAAAAGAAAATTATCTCATTAACATTAATTGATGTTAAGGGGTTTAGCTTTGGTGATAAAGGGTTAGAGCTTGAAGTAGTTGAAGGTTCTGAAAAAACTTTTAGTAATGATACATTGATTTTTGCAACAGGACAGCAGCCGGAATTAACAAGTAATTTTGGAATTGGACTTGTTAAAGGAAGTTTTGCTAAAGTGAATGAAAAAATGCAAACAAACATAGAGGGTACTTTTGCATGTGGCGACGTTATATATGGAACTAAATCTGTGGTACAAGCCATTGCTTCAGGGCGTGAGGCGGCTGTAAATATTGATGCTTATTTAGGTGGTGACGGAGATATTACAGAGGTTCTTTATGAGAGACAAAAGAAAAATCCCAATATAGGAGTTATAGAGGGTTTTGCTGAAAAGAAAAGAGTCAGTGTTTTTAATAATAGATGTGATTCATTGCATGAAACAGAACGCTGCTTGCAATGTGACTTAAGATTAGATATACAGAAAACAAAATATTGGGTAGACGCGCATTACAAGAAGGTGAAGGAGGTGAAGGAATGATTTGCGATAAAGAATTAACATTTCCTTTATGGGAAGAGTCGGATAACGACTCTTGTGTAGTAGATTATTGCCTTCGTATTATGGATGCCGCAAGGAAGGAATCATGCGGTATGTATGTGCTTTGCCGCGAAGGAACAAGTCAGGCATATGAGATAATCAAGGACATTTCACAAGGATGCGGCAAAAGTGATGATATAGAACTTCTTTATGAGTTGCTTGAACAAATAATAAAGCATGAAAAATGTAAAGTTGCCAACAGTGCGTCGACTAAATGTCTTGAATTATTATCAACATATGAAGATGAATGGATTAAACATATACGCAGAAAAATTTGTACTAATATGGTATGCAAGGAAATGTATACACTGTATATTGATCCAAATTTATGTGACGGATGCGGTTTATGTATTAACAGTTGTGCTTTTAATGCTATTTTAGGAGGAGAACAAATGATTCACGTCATTGATACTGAGTTATGTAATAAGGCTCTTGAATGCATGAAGATATGTCCTAAACAAGCAATTAAAAAAGCAGGCAATATCAAGCCAAGGATTCCTAAGGAACCAGTTCCTGTAGGAAGCTTTAAAGGCTCCTCAGATGAACCAGACGGTCATGTTACAAGAAGGCGTAGACGAAGAAAATAGAAATAATTATGGCAGTTATCGTAAAGTCATTGACTTTTAAATAATGATAGGAGGAATAGTATGAGCAAAAATTATGAGGCAGACGTTATAATTATAGGAGGTGGTGCATCAGGAATAACCGCTGCCGTTGCATCTGCTGAAAAAGGTGCCAGTGTTATTGTGCTGGAAAAAGGAAGTACAACAGGTGGTGCTGCTAATATGGGAATGGGTATTTTTGCAGTGGAGTCAAAGTACCAAAAAGCCCAGTTGGTTGATTTTACAAAAGAGGATGCTTTTAATATGCTGATGAATTATACTCATTGGAGGGTAGATGCTCGATTGGTAAGAAGATATATTGAACAATCAAGCAATACAATCGAGTGGATGGAATCGTTGGGAGTTGAGTTTTTAGGAGCATACAAATATTTTGAAAAATCAACCCAAACATGGCATATTGTTAAAACCAAAGGAAGTAATTCTCCGGCTGAAAGATCAGCATCAAACATGTTTCGAGCTTTAACTGAAAGAGCGGAAGAATTAGGTGTTGAAATTCTCTATAATACAAAAGCTACCAATATTTTATCGGAAAACGATTATGTGACAGGTGTTGAACTTATTGGGGCAGATGGTGAAAAGGCTACAGCTGAATGTAATGCAGTTATTGTTGCTACAGGAGGGTTTGGAGATAATCCCAAAATGATTCATGATATCCTGGGGTATGAATGGGGTAAGGACTTACATTCATTCAGAATACCAGGAGTTCAAGGCGAAGGGCTTAGAATGCTTTGGGAAGCAGGAGCCGGTAAAACGGAATCGACTATGGAATTAACGTTTACAACGCCAGGTATAACGGATGTTTTTAAAACTCTCAGTGAAACAATGCGTCAACCAAATCTTATGGTTAATCTTGATGGTAAAAGATTTTACAATGAAGAGTTAATAAACAATACAGTTTATACAGGAAATGCTATTTCATTGCAAAGAGAGCGAATGGCTTTCACTATTATTGACGACAGCATTCTTGACTGCTACAGAAAAACAGGGCTTGATTATGTAACGATTCATCACAATATTAAGAATGTTGATAAATGGGATAAGGAGCTTCATACTTACTTGAGCGGAGGAGAATCTGAAGCCACCGGATTAAGTGAACTCCACAATGAAGAGCAGAAGCATCAAGTTAATATATATGAGTCTGATACCGTTGAGGAGCTTTGCGAAAAGACCGGAATAAACTTTGACAACCTTAAGAAGACAATTGACGAATATAATTTAGGTTGTTCAACGTCAGATGAACTGTTTTTTAAAAAGAGCAAATATATGAAGCCTTTTAATGGTGGCAAATTATATGCAGCAAGGCATTACCCTGCAGGTTATGGCAGCTTAGGCGGTGTTAAGACAAATGATAACATGGAGGTTCTGAATAATTCAGGCATAAAAATACTGGGACTTTATGCATGCGGTACAGATGCTTGTAATATTTATGGCGATAGTTATTGCTTCTTTCTTCCAGGAAATACTATGAGTTTTGCAGTTAACAGCGGAAGAATAGCAGGGTATAGTGCGGTAGATTATATGGACTCAGATGAATTTCAGTAAATAATAAAAGAATGTGTTTCGGTAATAAATTTTGTAAAAAATAAACTTTGGAGGATAATGATGTTTAAAAACAAACAATTCTTAAGATATGCCGTAACATTTATTATTATAGGAGTATTGTACAACTTTTTCTATTCAGGTCTTCAAAACGATCACTTGAATATATTAACCCCTTTTTTACAATCAACATATGGTTGGGATGATTTAACTATAACAAACCCTGTAACAATTGGCGCAATTGTAACTATTGTTGTATATCTAATAATCGGATCTGCTTTAATTAAGTATGGTGTAACACGAATCTTGGTTTTAAGTATCTTTGTATTGGCTTTAGGCTGTGTAGGCATTTCCTTTGCAGGGAAAAACTATATGGTTTATGCACTGGGTATTTTTATAGTTCGCATTATGGTAGTTCCTCTTCAGATGGGAGGATTTATGCTTGCTGCTAACTGGTTTATAAAGTACAGAGGCAGGGTATTGGGTATCATAACGGCCGGAAGTCCGCTAATGTCTGTAATAGGAATCGGGTTTCTTACCTCTATGGTTAACAGCTATGGTTTAAACACCTATATAATGATTGCAGCAGCTTTGGTTGCTATGGGAATTGTTACAGCTTTTGGATTAAAGGACAAACCCGAAGATGTTGGGCTATATCCTGATGGTGCAGAAACAGCACCAGCTTCAGAAATTGAGGAATCTGAAGAAACAGTATCGCTTAAATCTATTTTATCTGATCCAAGGGCGTGGAAGCTAATAATTTCATATGGCATATTACAGTTTGTAATTTTGTGCATGATGTCTTATATGGCAGTTAGATATATAAGCTTAAGTACACCAGACGATATTCCTAACCTTTTTGTTAGCAAAGCATTGTTATGGCTTTCAATCGGTGCTGCATCCGGTATTCCAATGAGTTATGTACTCGGATGGATAGATGATAAGCTTGGCTCAGTCAAGGCTTCTATAGTGTTAAATATATTGTTTCTTTTTGCTGTTATTCCCCTTGCAATTATGCCTCAAGGAGGAAACGACATACTGATGGCAATATGGGCATTTGGAGTTGCTTGTATGACAGGTGGCCTGCCTACAATGCACCCTTGTGTTACTTCGTATGTATACGGACGTAAGAAATATATGGCAGCAAACAAGTGGATAATGACGATACAAGCTATACCTATGGCTTTTGGATTGACATTTATGGGAGCATTTAATCAGGCTGGAATGTTAACAACAGCATACTACATACTTTTAGGATTACTTGTGGTTTCATTTGTTACGATTCTATCAATGAAGAATATACCGGATGCAAATGCTGCTGACAGAGATTATGCAAAAGTAGAAGTTAACAAGTAAGTAAGAACTAATCAAACTAACAGAGTATCTCTGTTAGCCAGGCAGCTGAAAAAGCCCGCCTGCTGCGTTGCCGCTTTGCCGGTCAATCCTCGCGTATGTCTAAATACGCTCCGGGTGCCCGTCTCGTGGCGCCTTGCAGGATGAACTTTTTCAGTTGCCTATCATCTTGATGACTTTGTCATCAATCTGACTAACAGATTATCTCTGTTAGTTTGATTTTAATAAGGAGATCACTATGAATAATTACAAACATTTAATGAGCCCGGTTCGAATTGGTAAACATATGATAAAAAACAGAATTATAGCTGCACCTGTAACTATTCACTCTGCCTCAAACGGAGAAATCCATCCTAATGAGGAAGCTATGAATTTTTTCGTTCAAAGGGCAAGAGCAGGGGCAGGTATAGTTGTGTGTGCCGGCGTAAAGCTATTGCCTGTTCAAGATGACGGGGAACATGCAGGCTGGGATTTGTACAAGCATAATTCATTGAATAAACTTGCGGAATTGGCTGAAAGAATTCACTTTTATGGTGCGAAGGCTTCCATGGAGTTGATTGGTATTTTCGATGACGGTTATGTGGCATCAGAAGGCGGATTGCTTATGGATATGATGACTAAAGGTAGAGAAATTCCAATAAGCGAAATGATTCGCTATAAGGAGGCGTATGCACATTGTGCAGAAGTGCTGATGAAATTAGGTTATGACGGAATTCTTTTGCACTTTGGACACAGCATACCAATTGCACAATTTCTTTCACCACTTACAAATAAAAGAACTGACCAATATGGCGGAAGTTTTGAAAACAGAATTCGGTATTTAGTTGAAATACTTGAAGCTATAAGAAAAAAAGTCAAAGATAACATGATTATTGAGATACGTATGTCAGCAAACGAATTTAAAGAAGGTGGAATAGATTTGGAGGAGGGCCTGAGGATTGCAGAGATATTTCAAAATTATGCGGACATAGTGCAGGCAAGCTGTGGCATGATTACCCCAGATCTTATGTGTCGCACACATCCGTGTGATTTTTTGCCTCCTAACCCCAACGTTTATCTTGCAGAGAACTTTAAAAAATCAGGTAGGATAAAATCATATGTAACAGCTATCGGGGCAATAGGAAGTCTTGAGGATGCAGAAAATATCATTGCATCAGGTAAATCAGACTTTGTTGCAATGTCAAGATCTTTGATTGCTGATCCGGAACTAATACCAAAAAGTATGGAAGGTAATAGCGAGGATGTTGTACCATGCATTAAGTGTATGAGATGTCATGACAGTGCTGTTTACGGTCACCTTTTTCAATGTTCGGTGAATCCTACCATTGGATTGATGCATAAGCTTGATAAGATGATTAAACCTGCAACTAAAAGGCAAAAGGTAGCTGTAGTTGGAGGAGGTCCTTCGGGTATGTATGCGGCCCTCACAGCCTCAAAGCGAGGGCATGATGTTACGCTGTATGAAAAAACAGATAGCCTCGGGGGCACACTTAAATTTGCATCAAAGGTTGATTTTAAATATTCTTTAGATAAATTTAAAGATTACTTAATCTCACAGATTGAAAAGTCACATGTCAAGGTATACTTAAATAATCAAGCTGCACCTGAGCAAATAAAAATGGAGAATTATTATGCTGTAATTTCATCTGTTGGAGCGGTACCTTTGATTCCTAATATACCGGGTATAGAGCACTGCATTCACGCAACTGAATCTTATGGAGCGGAAGATAGGCTTGGGAATAATATTGTTGTGATAGGAGGAGGTCAAGTAGGATGTGAAACAGCATTACATTTGGCAAGGCTTGGGAAAACTGTTACAGTTATTGAAATGCGAAGTGAATTGGCTCCTGATGCATCAATAACTCATCGGGGAGATTTAATGGCAGAGATTATTAAAGAGACAAATTTTAAACATATAACCAACGCAAAATGTTCAAGTGTTCATAAGGATAGCATCAGCTATGAGAAGGAAAACAAAATTCATACTCTTTTGGCGGATAATATAATATTAGCAGCAGGTATGAAACCAAACACTGATTTATCTGACAGTTTTGCAGGCATTTCAAATTTATATTGGTCAACGGGGGATTGTGTGAAAGCACGTACTGTGGAAATGGCGGTAAGAGAAGGATATTTTGCAGGAATAAATATTTAGAAATTTTTAATTGATAGTCTATTTATAGACTGTTGAAAGAGTTCATCTTGCAAGGTGCCAAAGAATGAGTGATTTCAACGTATTTAGATATACGTGAGAATTGACCGGTTTAACGGCATCGATGCAAGGTGATTATTTTAGTAAATATAAAGGCTTGTTCAAATAATTTATTGTAAAATAGATAAACGTTTGCATAAATATTTAAAAAAATAATTAAAAAAAGTATTGACAAAGGATTTTTCTGTATGTATAATCATAAACATATTAAAAAGCTTTGACGGAGACAAAAATATCGTACTGTAGCTTCAGAGAGCCGGTGTATGGTGAGAGCCGGTGTTACAAGATATAATGATCACTCCAGAGCTGCCAAGCCGAAATACAGTAGGCAAGGACGTGTTCCTGCGTTACAAGGATAGAGTTCAAAAAACAATAAGTTTTTTCGACTTGAATGAGGCGATATTTTTTTATCGTAAAATAGGGTGGTACCGCGAAAGACCTTTCGTCCCTATATACATCTAGATGTATATAGAGACGAGAGGTTTTTTTATGCTTAATACTGTTTTCAAAATTTTTCCTGAAAATGGCTAGGTAACCGAACCTACCCCTACTCTTAATTTCAAGTTGAAGCCAAAAGGAGGATTTAAATGTGCAGAACCATAAGCTTTAAAGTATCAATGGGGATGGATTCGGCGGTCAGAGTGCTGACGACGCTAAGGAGAAAGCAATTTGATGTTAGAGAATTCAGCATGGTATCGCTGAATGAAAAAAATTCGGAGTTCAAAGTTACATTGGAGGAAAAAAAGAAGGAAAGCTTTGAAAGGGCGGTTCTTCAAATGCAAAAGTTGGTTGACGTATATGACGTTGCCGAGGCTCAGTAATATTTGTGAATAACTGTAGAAGATAATACAGATCATTTCAAAAACAAAAATCAATTTCATGGAGGAAGAAGAAAATGGGTAAAATGTATTATGATAATGATGCGGATTTAAAGTATCTGGAAGGAAAGACTGTCGCAGTAGTAGGCTACGGAAGTCAGGGCCATGCACATGCGCTTAATTTAAAAGAAAGCGGAGTAAATGTAGTAGTAGGATTACAGGAAGGAAGCAGATCAAAGGCGAAAGCTGAATCTCACGGCTTAACTGTTAAGACTGTTGCTGAAGCGGCAAAAGATGCGGATGTTGTTATGATGCTTGCACCGGATACAGTACAAAAACAAATTTATGAAGAAAGTGTAGCTGCAAATCTTAAAGAAGGAAATGCTCTTGCTTTTGCTCATGGGTTTAATATTCATTATAATCAGATAGTGCCGCCTAAAAATGTAGATGTATTCATGGTTGCGCCTAAAGGACCGGGACATTTAGTAAGAAGGCAATATCTTGAAGGAAAGGGAGTTCCGGATGTATTTGCCGTATACCAAGATCATACAGGAAAATGCAAAGAGCTTACACTTGCATATGCAAAAGGAATCGGAGGAACAAAAGCAGGTGTTATCGAAACAACTTTTAAAGAAGAAACAGAAACCGACCTGTTTGGTGAGCAGGCTGTTCTTTGCGGCGGTATAACTGAGCTGATCAAAGCTGGCTTTGATACATTAACCGGAGCAGGTTATCAGCCTGAAATTGCATACTTTGAGTGCCTGCATGAAATGAAGCTTATAGTAGATCTGATTTATGAAGGCGGATTTGAAAATATGAGATATTCAATAAGCGATACTGCAGAATATGGCGATTATGTAACAGGAACAAAAATTGTAACAGAAGATACAAGAAAAGCAATGAGAAATGTATTGAAGGATATCCAAGACGGTACATTTGCGTATGATTGGATATCAGAAAATAAAGTAGGAAGACCTAGATTCATGGCAATGAAAAAAATGGCATTGCAGCATCCGTTAATCGACACTGGTAAAGAGCTTAGATCAATGATGTCATGGATAGGAAAACCTGCAGAAGGACAGGAATAATAAGTACTTGGGTTAGGCCGAAAAATTGGAGGATAAAATGAAACTGTCAGGCTCACAGATAATATTAAGGGTATTAAGAGAAAAAGGAATAGACACTTTATTCGGGTATCCCGGCGGAGCTGTAATACCTTTCTTCGATGCTCTATATGATGAACTTGATTATTTTAAGGTATTGAGACCTGCGCATGAACAAAACGGAGTTCATGCCGCAGACGGATACGCCAGAAGTACAGGAAAGCTGGGAGTATTTGTTGCAACATCCGGACCGGGGGCAACAAATACCATAACTGGAATCGCAAATGCATACATGGATTCGGTTCCGCTGTTAGTAATAACAGGTCAAGTTGCAAACACCCTTATAGGAAAAGATTCTTTTCAGGAAGTTGATATAACGGGTATGACTCTGTCGGTTACAAAGCACAGCTATCTAGTTCGAAACGTTGAAGATCTGGAGGATGTTATAAGAGAAGCCGCAGAAGTTGCAATGGAAAAAAGACCGGGTCCGGTGCTTGTGGATGTTCCCAAAGATGTGTTTATGAGCTTATGTGAATTCAAAGGAAGCGGTATTGTTGAAGATTTAGAAGAAGAGCCGATAAAAGGGAATTTAGAGCTGGCGGCGGAACTTATAAACAGCTCTCAAAAGCCCGTAATATATGCAGGGGGAGGAGTGAGAATTTCCAAGAACGATGATCTCCTTCTGAAATTTGCGGAAAAAACAGGGATACCAGTATGTAACAGCTTCATGGGGCTGGGGACTATTCCTAGAAATCACAAGCTTTCATTAGGATTTGTAGGAATGCACGGTTCAACTGAAACTAATATGGCGGTTACAAACTGCGACCTGCTTATAGCAATGGGAGCACGCTTCAGCGACAGAGTTATCGGAAGCCCGGACAAATTTGCTCCGGGGGCCAAAATAATACACATAGATATTGATTCCACGGAAGTAGATAAGAATACCTACGAAAGTATTCCCCTTATAGGTGAAATGAAAGAAATACTTGAAAGGCTTCTTGAAAAATCTCAGGAAAAAGACAGAAGTGTCTGGCTGAATGAGATAATGTCTAAAAGGCAGAAAAAAAATATCGAAGGTCAATTTATTCCGGAAAACATATTGAAAAAAGTTAACAGCTATTACTGTGTGGGTACAGTTGTTGCAACAGATGTTGGGCAACATCAGATGTGGACCGGCCAGTATTGGAACTTCAACAGGTCAGATGAGTTTATAACATCCGGTGGTCTGGGGACAATGGGTTTTGGAATTGGAGCAGCAATGGGAGCACAGATAGGAAACCCAAATAAAAAAACTGTTCTTGTTACCGGAGACGGAAGCTTTAGAATGAACTGTGAAGAATTAGTTACAATTTCAAGATACAGGCTTCCTGTTAAAGTTATTTTGCTTAACAATAATACGTTGGGCATGGTTCGTCAATGGCAGAGAATGTTCAGCAATGCCAGGTATTCCGAAACAGATAACCATGATGATGTGAATTACCAGATGCTTGCCGGTTCTTACGGCATAAAATCCTTTAAGGCAGAATCAATGGAAGAATTGGGAAATGCTCTTGAAAGCACCTTCAATGTTAATGAACCTGTATTGATTGAATGCAAAATTGATCATGATTGCAGTGTTTATCCCATAGTTCCGCCTGGAAGGCCCATAGATGAACTGCTAATAAGCGGATAATCGTTAAGACTTTATTTGTATATAAAAATCAAAAATGTCATGTTCAGTTATTTCTGAACATGACATTTTTTATAGTCTTATTAAATTCAAATGATACATTTTTCTAAAGTTATAGGAAGCATTTATAAACAGTATCGAAAAAACAAAGTATAGCAAGATAATCTTAGTTGTTTCGTCTGTCGCATATACTGCCATTTGAACCAGCGGATGAATTATACTTGCTAAAATTATTGATATAATTCCCCACATAAGTGAAAAATCAAGGCAGACATATGAATGAAAATTAAAGGGCAGGTTACTGTAGTCCCACATTTTGTGACCAAAAACCCTGTCTAAAATTCGTCCGGATGCATATTCAAGGACAGTTACGGCCAGCATACTTCCAACAGTGGCAAGAATCAAGGCTGCAAGGCGGCTGGTGATCGTTATTTCCGTGAAGATAAATATCTGGATTATGGCTATGCCGCAAATTCCGTAAAGAGGGCAGAACATATTTGTCAAAAAACCTCTGCTTATGACTAATTTCCTTTCTGCGGCACTTCTAAACACAGTTTCCAGAATAAAACCTAAAAATCCGTAGACAAAGAAAAACATCAACATATTTATCAAATTATATTGCATGATATCTCTCCTTTTTTACTTGTTGAAAGTATTTTTTGAATTTAGAGAAGAAATATCCTTTGGTTTTTATGCCAATATGTTCATAATGAAGAAAGTTTCAACAGCCGCTATCTTTTTATATATTTTTTAAGTTCATTAATAGATGATAATTTAACGCTTCTGGTTAAAACAAGTCCCATTAAATACAAAAGCATGCATATTATTATTGAAGAAATCAACGAAAATATTTGATTTGTAGAGTTTGCCATAAAAATATTGTATGAAAATTTAGAAATAAATCCGGCTGCTGCTCCTGAAGCAACAGGTTTAAAAATCCAGTTTGAAATATCAAATACAATGCATGAAACCTGCAGAAGCCTTGTGAGATACAGTATTGTGTTGAGTATGGTAGTTATGAACAACGAAAATAAGTATGCGTTAAACCCGTAGACAGGAACAAAGAAATATATTATGGATATTTTAAGGGCCGATTCAATTATATTTATTTTGAATGAGCTCATCTGCTCACCAAGTGCATTGAGCATCGATGATATAACCATATTCAAATACATAAACGGGCATACGTAAGATATTATTTTTATCATTATGCCGACCTGAGAATCGTTGTAAACTACAGTGGCCACTTCTTTTGGAAATGCTACAAATACGGCAACTACCAATATTCCTGAGATGGAGGTGAAATGAAGAACCTTTGAAAGAGTGCTTGAAACTTTCTTTTCATTAGAAGCGGCGTTATCACCTGCCACGGCAGGAATTAAAATTGATGACAGAGATGTTAGAAACGAAGAAGGAAAAAATAAAATTGGCAAAACCATGCCTTTAATCATTCCGTAAATACTCATAGCAGCTGCCGGGGATAGGCCAAATAAAATTAGCCTGGCAGGAATAAGGGTATTTTCAACCGTCCTTAAAATAGCATTTAAATAAGATGTAGCAGAAATAGGCAAGGATATTCCCAGAATTTTAAAAATCATGTTATTGGCTTTAATATTAGATTTTTTGAATGGCTTTTTATCAAAGATATAAAAAAGCCATGTTAATATGAGAGAAAATAATTCTTCCACGGTCATGCCTATGGCAACTGCGGCGCATCCGTATTCAATTCCTTTCGGCAGAAAAATATCCATTATATAAAATATAACCGCAATTCTTACCAGCTGTTCTGCAACCTGAATAACCGCAGGCTTTGTTATTTTGCCCACAGCATAGAAATACCCCTTGTAGCAGTTTGAAACAGCTATGAAAGGCAGGCTGGGAACAAGGTATAAAAGCGCCATGGTTGTACGGCTGTCGTTAAGTATGCTGTTGCCCATGTAGTCTGCGAAGTAATACAAAATAAAAGCAGAAGCAAACCCTGTGAATGCGGATAGCACCAGAGACTGACGGAGAACACGTTTGGCATTGTTGAAATTTCTCAGTGCCAGCTCTTCTGATATAAGTCTTGAAACAGCAACTCTTATCCCAGCTGTGGCAAGAGTCACCATCAGCAGGTATACGGAAAGTATCAGTTGAAACAATCCCATACCCTCGGCTCCCAAGACATTGGCAAGATAGATGCGAAACAGCATTCCAACAATTCTTACAACGGTAGTTGCAGCAGTCAATATTAATGTTCCAAAAATAATATTTTCCCTTCTCATAGTCCACCTCTAAAAATATGTTCCATATAATAATATGCTTTATACTTTAATTAATGAGGAAAAGTAGGGTAGATAAATTGTTTGTTTGGACAGTATAACATATCTGGTGCGATTTATCGCACTAAAGTATTGTAATATATTATGGTTTATTGTATAATTGATTTACTAAACTAAGGAAGGTTTGATATTTTGACAGATCCGTTAATCAGTATAAGCAATAAACTGAGGAAAACTCGCTTTGAAAGAAAGCTTACACTTGAAGAAACCTCTGCCTTGACGGGAGTAAGCAAGGCAATGCTTGGACAGATTGAAAGAGGTGAATCTACTCCGACCATATCAACACTTTGGAAAATTTCCACAGGGTTGAAAATATCCTTTTCTGAGCTGCTCAGCTCTGATAAAGAAGATGATAATGCCGTTGTTATCGGTGAGCTTGACCCGGTTTATGAATCGGAGGATAAAATGGTGCTTTACAATGTGTTTCCGTTTAATCCGCTGTCAGGTTTTGAATATTTTTATATAAAGCTTCTTCCGGGGGCACATCACGTGTCACCGCCGCACAAGGCATCTACGGTTGAGTATATAGTTGTTACGGAAGGCACTCTTGAGGTTGTGGTTGACGGAAGAAAGTATATTTTAGAAGCACCTGCCGCACTGACGTTCAGAGCGGATAAATGTCATGAGTACAATAATCCGTATGATGCGGAAGTGGTGTTTCAAAACATCGTTAAGTATTGATATATAAGTAGCGCTGAGTCAGTTCTCGGCGTTATATTTTAACACTACAATATGTTATAACGCACATAGAATGCTAAAACAAACTAATAATAGGAGGATTATATGACAACCAAAAGAATTGAAAGAATCAGGCAGAACTATATTAACTCCAAGCCTTCTGTCTCATACGAAAGGGCAAGAATATGGACAGAATCCCATAAGAAAACGGAGGGACAGTCAGTGCCTATCAGAAGGGCTATGGCTTTCAAAGACGCCTGTGATCAGCTTGCAGTAAATATATATGACGACGAGCTGATTGTAGGAGCAATCGGGGAATTTAGGAAGTGCGGTATTTTAACTCCCGAATTTTCATGGGTATGGGTTGACAGAGAAATGGATAATTTCGATAAAAGGGTGCAGGACCCTTATATTATGACAGATGAACAAAGAAATTATGTTAGAAAAAACATATTTCCTTATTGGAAAGGAAAATCTCTTGAAGAATCATTCTTAGCTCAACTTCCGAAAGAAACAGCAAGGGTTGTGGTAGATACCGGGTTTGTAGATAATGACTCTAAGTGGCGACAGGCAGTGGGAGAAATAACTCCCGACTACCAGGATGTATTGTTTAAAAAAGGCTTTGGAGGAATACTCAAAGAAGCAAAAATTCGCATGATGGAATTAAACCCGGCATCAGCTGATGATATGAAAAAAATTGAATTTTATAAATCAGTTATACTTACTTCAGAAGGAATAATATCCTATGCAAATAGATATGCAGAAAAGTCCAACCAAATGGCGGAGACTGAAAAAAGTAGTGCAAGGAAGAATGAATTGCTGAAAATATCTCAAATATGCAAAAGGGTGCCTGAAAATCCGCCGGAAACATTCTATGAAGCTATACAGTTCGTGTGGTTCACTCAGGTAGGAGGAATACTTTCAGAAAATCCACTGGCTTTAAACATAGGAAGGTTTGATCAGTTTATGTATCCATATTACAAGCATGACATTGAGGAAGGCATAATGTCAAAGGAAGAGATACAAGAATTAATAGAAGCCTTCTGGCTTAAACTTTCGGAATGGGTATGGACCATATCTGCAAATACAGCGGAGTTTTTTGCCGGCTACAACCAGTTTCAAAATTTGACGGTTGGAGGAAAGACAAGAGAAGGAAAGGATGCCACAAATGAATTGTCATATATGGCTCTAAAAGCAACGGAAGAAATTAAGACGCACCAGCCAGGTCTGAGCGTGAGAATTCATCAAGACAGTCCCAGAGAATTTGTGGATGCCGTAACGCACCTAGTGAGCAAGGGAACAGGATTCCCGGCAATACACAGCGATCAGGCAGGATACCAGATGTTAATAAATGCCGGATATGAACCTGAAGATGCCAGAGATTGGAACAATTGCGGGTGCGTGGTTCCTCACTTCCGCAAAACAGGCGAATGGACATCGGCAGCAAATATTAACTTCACAGCAGCACTTGAATTTGCATTGAACCGCGGATTCAGCAGAATAAGCGGTGAAATGATAGGGCTTGACGAAAAAGGCCCTGGGTTATTCAAAAGCTATCAAGATGTTGAAAATGCATTTTATAAGCAGTTTGGCAACCTTATAAAACATTCCGTAATATCGACAATTGTTGCTCAGAAGCTCCATAAGCAGCTTGTTCCAAGACCGTTTTTATCTTCATGCATGGAAAACTGCCTTAAGGATGGAGTGGATTTAGTTGATGCCGGAGCAAAATATAATATCGGGCCTGTTCTGACCGGAATAGGGCTTGCAGTTACATCAAATTCTCTGGCTGTAATCAAGAAGCTGGTTTTTGAAGATAATATAACGGATATGAAGACTCTTGCAGATGCTTTGAATGCTAACTGGGAAGGCTACGAAGAACTTAGACAGATGGCACTAAATGTTCCAAAGTACGGCAACGACGTAGATTATGTTGATGATATAGCTATAAAGATGGCAAACTATTATTACAAGGAATGTCATAAATACAAGGATATAAACGGAAACAATTTCATTACAGCATTTATGGGAATATCCAATTATCTCCCTACAGGCAAGGTGGTGGGAGCTACACCGTGCGGCAGAAGGGCTAAGGAACCTTTGTCTGAAGGAGTTTCGCCATTTGCGGGATCGGACACATCAACACCTTTGGCGGCAATGCGTTCTGCAGCTAAATTGAATCAGGATGTGCATTCAGGAGGTACGCTTTTAAACTTGAGATTAAGCCAGGATCTTGTAAACACAAAGAGAGGGCAGAGCAATCTGGGAAGTATGATACAGACATTCTTTTCACTGGGAGCGTTTCATGTTCAATTTAATACCATTTCTACCGAAACTCTCATAAAAGCTCAGGAGCATCCGGAAAATTACAAGGATCTTCTTGTGAGAGTGGCAGGCTACAGCACACAATTTGTTAATCTGTCAAAGAGCATGCAGGATGCAATTATTGCAAGGACATCACACGAAAAATTTTAGGAGAGAATATGGATAAGATATACGGATACTTTATGGAGCCTCAAAATTTTTCTGTTAATGATGGAGACGGAATAAGGACAACAGTATTTTTTGCAGGATGTCCGCTGAGCTGTGAGTGGTGTGCCAACCCTGAGGCGTTGGTACGAGCAGATAGAATATCTTATATTAGCGGAAGCTGTATAGGATGCGGCAAATGTACGGTGAACTGTCCCGAAAATATAGGAATTAACCTAAACTTTCCGGAAGAGAGAAAAAAATGCACATCCTGCGGTATATGTGTTGACGTTTGTCCCTCCGGAAGCAGAAGGAAGCTGGTAAAGAGGTATTCGGCTGAAGATATACTCAACATTCTAGGCAGACAGGAGATATTTTATAGGCGCTCCGGCGGTGGAGTTACATTTTCCGGAGGAGAGGCAACAATGCAGCATAATGTATTGAGAGTTATGGTAAATAGTCTGTACGACAGAGCCATAAATTTGGCAATAGAAACCTCGGGATATTTTGAGTTTGATGAAATTCATGATATACTGGAAAAAATGGATACGATCTTTGTGGATATAAAACATATGGATAATGAGAAGCATATGAAATTTACAGGCAGGGGAAATGAAAAAATACTGAGAAATATAAAAAAATTTGGTGAGTTAAATGCGGACATTATTGTAAGAATTCCTCTTATAGAAGGTGTAAATGCTGATGCGGAAAATATTTTAAAAACTGCGGAATTTGTTAAATCATACATTGAAAATCCCAAGATAGAGCTGTTGCCATATCACAGCTATGGCAATGAAAAGTATGAGGCTCTCGGTCTTGAGAAGCCCTCCGGTGAATTTAAAAAACCATCTGAAGATTGGATAAATGAACTAAAGGAAAAGATAAAGGGCAGGGGAGTCAGCGTTGTAAGTTATTCTTAGAATAGTAAAGATATCCTGTTTAATGATAATTTTCATAATATTTTAAAATGCCGCATTGATGACAAAGCCATCAATGCGGCATAACCGTATATCTATCAAATTACTGCATTACAATGAAAATTTTTATTCAATAGGCTGTAAATGAGCCTGGAAATGTCTGAGTATAGGAGGTTCCCAGACTATTTTGTATCCGCGCTTTATTTCTCCGGATCTTTCTTTAATAGAAATAAGAGCATCCGCAATAACATCCAAGTGTGCCTGAGTGTACACCCTGCGAGGAATTGCAAGTCTTGTGAATTCAAAATCCGATTTTATCTGTTCGCCTGTATCGGGGTCGTTTCCAAGCATGTAAGAACCTATGTCGCAAGATCTTATGCCGGCTTCTTTGTATAGTTCTATTGCAAGTACCTGAGCGGGGAATTCATAATATGGTATGTGTGGCAACATTTTTTTTGCATCTATGAAAACTCCGTGACCACCGACAGGAGATTGATAGGCAATGCCTGCATCATCTAACAGCGCTGCCAGGTATTCCATCTGACCGATTCGATATTTCAGATAGTCTTCCTCAAGAGCTTCGTTCAAACCTATTGCCAGCGCTTCTAAATCACGGCCGTTTAACCCTCCGTATGTGATAAATCCCTCAAAGCTGATGCAATTTGCTTTAATTTTCATTATAATATCTTCAAATTTCTTTTCATCTTTTACGCCGATCATACCGCCCATGTTGACAATTCCGTCTTTTTTGGATGACATGGAGAACATGTCAGCATAAGAAAACATTTCTCTTACTATTTCTCTTATGGATTTATTTGAATATCCGTCTTCATCACGTTTTATAAAGTATGCATTTTCAGCATATCGCGCTGCATCAATATCTAAAGGTATATTATATTTTTTGCATATTGAAGCAACATCTTTCATATTTTGCATTGAAACAGGCTGGCCGCCGGCTGAATTATTAGTAACCGTCATAACAACGAGACCAACTTTTTCAGAACCGTGTTCCTTAATGATTTCTTCTAACTTTTCAATATCCATATTTCCTTTAAACTTTGCGCGCTTTTCAGGATCTTTAGCTTCTTTGACTACACAGTCAATACAGCGTGCGCCTGCCAGTTCAACATGAGCACGAGTTGTATCGAAAAACATATTTGAAACAGCGAACTGTCCTTTGCTTAGCAATGTCGGAAATAAAACCTTTTCCGCAGCTCTGCCTTGATGTACGGGCTGAATGTAGCTGTATCCGAAAATTTCCTTGGCAGTTTCAATAAGGCGATAGTAACTTTTTGCACCGGCATAAGCCTCATCACCAACCATGATTCCTGCCCACTGGTTTGAGCTCATTGCATTTGTTCCGGAATCTGTCAGAAGATCGATGTATACATCCTCTCCTCTGAGGTTGAATAGATTGTAGTTTGCTTCTTTAATTTTTTGCGCTCTTTCTTCTGGAGTTGTCATTTTGATTGTTTCAACCATTTTAATTCTAAATGGCTCAGGAACGTACTTAATTCTCATATTTTTCCTCCTCAAAAACACCCCGGTTATCTTTCGACTAGCGGTCAGTATACACAATAATTATATAATATTTTTAATATCGATTCAAGCTTTTTTACCATTTATACCAATTAAAGGTCATCGCGCTTTGCTTAAAATGGAGCTAAAAGGTGTGAAATAAAATGAAAGTAATTGCTTATAATAATTGTACAAAAAAATATTTTAAAACACTGTTGACAAAATGATAAAAAAAGTATATTATTCAGGTATACCACCCCCACAGGGGGGGGAGTATATAAGGAGGAAGTATGAAAGCTGATAAAAATACAATTAACCGTCTTTTAAAGACAGCTGCCGGGCAGATAGAGGGAATATCCAAGATGGTTGAAGAAGATAGATACTGTATGGATATATGCAACCAAATAGCGGCAGTAATTTCAATTCTTAAAAAAACAAACAATGAAATATTAAAAGCTCACATGCATATGTGTGTTAAAGAGGCTTTTGAGCAGGGCAGTGAGGATGAGAAAATTGATGAAATTATTTCATTGATTAACAAGGTCTCAAAATAAGAGGTGAAATAAATGAAATCACAGAAATTTAACGTTACAGGCATGACATGCTCGGCATGTTCAGCAAGAGTAGAAAAAAATATAAATAAAACAGAGGGAGTTATTGAAGCCAATGTAAATCTCTTGAGTAATTCTATGACAATTAAGTATGATGAAGCTTTGCTGTCGGAAGGGGATATCATAAAGGTTGTTGAAGATACAGGTTATGGAGCTTCATCTGCTGAAAAAAGGATGCAGACGAGAGCGGAAAAAAAACCTGATGCTGAAGCGGAATTTAGAGAAATGAAGAAAAGGCTGATAATTTCATTTCTGTTTGCAGTGCCGCTGTTTTATATATCTATGGGGCACATGCTTGGATGGCCGCTTCCGGCTGTATTTCACGGAACAGAGAATTCCATAACATTTGCATTTACACAGCTTTTGCTTGCAGCCCCCGTTATGATTATTAACCAAAAATATTATGTTGTGGGATTTAAAACTCTGTTTAAGGGATCTCCTAACATGGATTCACTAATAGCTTTGGGTACGACGGCGGCAGTAGGATATGGAATATTTGCCATATATAAAATAGGATATGGATTAGGCCATATGAATACGGATATGGTTATGCAGTATTCCATGGACTTATATTTTGAGTCGGCAGGAGTAATACTCGCGCTTATAACCCTGGGTAAATTTTTTGAAGCCAGGGCTAAAGGAAGAACATCAGATGCTATAAGGAAACTTATGGATCTTTCGCCTAAGACGGCACTGGTGGAGAGAAATGGTATTGAAGCTGAAATCCCCGTGGAGGATGTAGTAAAGGGAGATATTGTAATAGTAAAACCGGGTCAGTCTGTGCCTGTTGACGGAGTGATAATTTCCGGAAGCTCTTCATTGGACCAGTCTATGCTTACCGGTGAAAGCATACCGGTTGAAAAAAAGGTGGGAGACAATGTTGTAGGAGCCAGTATAAATAAATCAGGATATTTTAAGTTTGAGGCTCAGAATGTTGGTGATGATACTACACTGTCACAGATAATAAGGCTTGTGGAAGAGGCCAGTTCCTCAAAGGCACCTATATCCAAGCTTGCTGATAAAATAAGCAGCATATTTGTTCCGGTGGTAATTTCCATATCGGTTATATCGGTAATTGTATGGCTTATATTGGGAGCAACATTTGAATTTGCATTGTCCATAGGAATTGCAGTTCTCGTGATATCATGTCCGTGTGCTTTGGGGCTGGCGACGCCTACGGCAATAATGGTGGGAACCGGCAAAGGAGCAGAAAACGGAATACTTATTAAGTCCGCAGAAGCGCTTGAAATTGCTCATCAAATCAAGACGGTAGTAATGGATAAAACAGGAACAATAACTGAAGGTAAGCCGAAAGTTACCGACTTGTATGTAAAGGGTATAAGCGAAGAAGAAATGCTTAAAATTGCCGCGTCTGCAGAAAAAAGCTCTGAGCATCCACTTGCTGAAGCTGTAGTTGAAGAAGCGCGAAAAAGGAATCTGGAGCTGTATCAAGTGGAAGGTTTTGAGGCGATTCCGGGGCAGGGGCTTAAGGCACTGATTAATGACAAAAAATATTATATAGGCAATTTAAGGCTTTTAAACGAAAAAAATATAAAAAATAATTTCGTGGAAACAGGAACAAAGATGGCTGACGAGGGAAAAACTCCTTTATATTTTGCTGACGAGGAAAGTGTGCTGGGTATAATCGCTGCAGCTGATGTGGTTAAGCCTACAAGTATGAAGGCCATCCATGAGTTTGAGGCTATGGGTATAGAGGTTGTAATGCTTACCGGAGATAATAAAAAGACAGCAGAGGCAATCAGAAAGCAGCTTGGAATATCAAGGGCAATAGCAGAAGTTCTTCCCCAGGATAAGGAAAGAGAAATAAGAAAAATACAGGAGCAGGGAAGAAAGGTTGCAATGATTGGTGACGGAATTAACGATGCACCTGCACTGGCAAGAGCAGATGTGGGAGTTGCCATAGGAGCCGGAACTGATGTTGCCATAGAGTCGGCTGATATAGTGCTGATTAGAAGTGACCTATTGGATGCAGTAACTGCGGTGCAACTAAGCAATGCAACAATTAGAAATATCAAGCAGAATCTGTTCTGGGCATTTATTTACAACACTATAGGCATACCTCTTGCTGCCGGAGTATTCTACAGTTTTCTGGGCTGGAAGCTGAATCCTATGTTTGCGGCAGGAGCTATGAGTATGAGTTCTGTATCAGTTGTGTCCAATGCTCTGAGACTTAAATTTTTCAAACCGGTAAGTATGTCTGGTCAAATTGACAAAAAAGCTGAAAATGATAACAATGATGATATAAAAATTATAAATGAAGACTTATCAGATAAATCAAATAATATAAACGGAGGAAATGAAATGAATAAAGTTATGAAAATCGAAGGAATGAGCTGCGGGCATTGCAAGGCTGCGGTTGAAAAGGCTCTGAAAGCAGTTGATGGAGTTGAAAGCGCAGAAGTTAACCTGGCAGAAAAGAAAGCCCATGTGATATTGGCAAAAGAAGTAAGCAGCGAGGTGCTGTCTAAAGCAGTTACAGATGCAGGCTATGATGTAACAGAAGTAAAATAATTTTACTCAGAGCGTCCTCAATTATAAATGAGGGCGCTCTGTTCTTTTAATATATTTGCAAATCAAGTTTCTCTGAAAGTTCTTTTAGTATTTGAATTCCGGCTATAGAATTTCCTTTCTCGTCCAGCGCGGGCCCGTATACACCAATGCCCATTCTTTTTGGAACTGCTCCCATAATTCCACCGCCTACTCCTGATTTTGCCGGAATGCCTATATGTACGGCGAACTCGCCGGAAGCATCGTATAATCCGCATGTTGACATAATAGTCTTCGCTATTCGACATATTTGCTTAGAAACTATTGATTTGCCGGTTTTTGGAGATACGCCGTCGTTAGCCAGCACAGAGCCCATGTTGGCAATATCGCGGCAATTTACTTCTATTGAGCATTGCTTGAAATATACATCTAATATTTCTTCAACTGAACCATCTATAATATTAAAGCTTTTCATGAAGTACGCGATTGAACGATTTCTGTCTCCAGTCAGTTTCTCAGACAAATAAACACTGTTATTTATTTGAATTTCCGGATTATTTGCAAGTTTTCTTGCTAAATCCAGTATTCTTTCTGTTTTTTCTTCTACGGAGGTTCCTGAAAGAAGTGAGGTTGTTGCTATGGCTCCTGCATTTATCATAGGGTTGTATGGTTTGTGTATGTTTTTTAATTCCAGATCCACTATGGAGTTGAAACTTTCTCCTGTAGGTTCCATACCAACTTTTTCAAATACTTTTTTTTCTCCGTTGTCCATCAAAGAAAGAATGAGAGTCAAAACCTTTGAAATACTCTGCATGGTAAACTTTTTGCTGCAATCTCCCGCGGAATATTCACGTCCGTCCAATGTAACCAAACATACCCCAAGGTCTCCGGGATTTGCTTTTGCCAGTTCAGGAATATAAGTGGCAACTTTTCCTCGCCATGTGTATCCGATATTATTTTTAATTATATCTCTGAAAATATCCTCCATTTAATCCTCCAAAAAAATTCTTACATTAATAATATATCCGAAAGGGAAATATTTCAAGAAAATTAAACATTGATAAATATAATTATGTATTTTTAATATTATTTTAATACTTTATGGTATAATAACCTTATTAAACAGGAGGGGCAGTTATGAACAAAAAAGTCCTTATTACAATTTTTATTGCCGCTTCGGTGATGCTTACAGCATGTGCGAGGCTTTATGATGGATTTGCGGAATTTTACGCATTAAGAATATATCCATTTTTTGCGGAAACAGTTTCTTTTTTTACATCTAAGATTAAATTTTCATTAGCAGAATTTATTATAATAGCATTAATTACGGCAGGGGTTGTTTTTTTATCAGTTACTGTATTTAGAACTGCATCAAATAAATCAATGTCTCATTTAAAGAATTTTTTTGTGAATACCGTCCTTGTGGTGAGTGTAATTTTATTTGCTTTTGTGCTGTTTTGCGGCATAAATTACCACAGGTATGAATTTGCTTATTACAGTGGCTTGGAAATAAAGGAATCGTCTGAGGAGGAATTAATAAATCTCTGCAAACTGTTGATAAAAGATGCAAATAATCTAAGGGAAGGTCTAGATACAGGGGAACAGAATACTGCAAAGCTGTTTGATGAAAATTATTATGAAACAGCTGAAAGAGCTAAGATATCATTTGACAGCCTGTCACAAAAATACAAGGTGTTGGAGGGAAACTACCCTCAGCCCAAGCTGGTTACTTTTTCAAATGTTATGTCAAACATGCGCATAACAGGAATGTTTTTTCCGTTTACATTTGAGGCAAATGTGAATAAAAATGTACCTCCTTACCAGCTGCCGTCTACGATGCTGCATGAGCTGGTACATTTAAGAGGATTTATGAGGGAGGACGAAGCTAATTTTATTTCTTATCTTGCCTGCATGAGTTCAGGCTATGATGATTTTGCATACAGCGGAACAATGCTTGCCTTGTCATACAGCATGAATGCACTTTATCGCGAGGATTATAATGCATATACGAATTTAATTGAAATGTACTCGGAAAAGGTGAAAAATGACATAAGATATTCGACAAATTATTGGAAGAGGTATGAAACCAAGGTTGCTGAAATATCAACTAAGATAAATGACGGATATTTGAAAAGCAACAACCAGAAGGACGGAGTAAAAAGCTACGGAAGAATGGTTGATTTGCTTCTTGCATATTTTTCGTAAAACTATGACCGTACAGTTATGCATAATTTGGTTCAGAAAGGATAGACTACTTTAAAAATGAACTGAAGGGAGAAAAAACATGGCGCATATTGTTTGTACGGTATCAAACTGCTATTTTAACAAAAGAGAAGGGTGTACAGCTCCGAACTTGAACGTAGACGGAGAAAAAGCTAATGAGAGCAGGCTCACATGCTGTGAAACATTTATAGAACAAAGACCTGGAGTCAGAAGTTCCGTTCATGAACCTAAAAGCGAAACGGATATTATGTGCAAGGCAGGAAACTGTGTGTACAACACAAATGAGAGATGCGAGGCATCCAGAGTGGTAGTGAACGGAAAAAATGCACAGCATTCGGAGGAAACATGCTGCAGTACATTTAAAGATTAGAATAGAATTATTAAGGGTATAAAGGAAGTGTCATCAATCCTAAAAGGATACGGCTCTTCCTTTTTTTATGTGTGGCTTTAATATATGAATCTATTAATAAAGGTATCAAAAATTTGCTAAATTCAGGAACAAATAATAATGCGGTGCGTCTAAGTTATATAATAGAGCAAGGTAAAAATACCAATTAATGATAGAAAGGAGATATTATGAAAAATATACTTAGAAAATCAGCAGTGCTGATGGTTGTTTTCATATTCAGCTTCAGTTTTTCTGCGTTTGCTTCAACAGAGGTTAATGTCTATGTAAATAACAAATATGTGGAATTTGATGTCAGCCCTGTGATAGAAAATGGCAGAGCGCTGGTACCGCTAAGAGGAGTTTTTGAAAAGATTGGTGCAAAGGTTGATTGGAATAAAAGTTTATCAGAAGCTGTAATAAAGGATGATTATAACGAAATTGAAATGATTTTGGGTAAGGATAAAGTGATGGTCAACGGTGAAGTCAGGACAATTGATGTTCCTACAAGAATGATAAACAGCAGGACATTTGTTCCTTTAAGATTTATAACTGAAAGCTTGGGTCATACGGTAAGTTGGGACAGCAACTCAAACTCCATATACATAACTACAAATGCGTCGTCCGAAATTTCAAGGAGCATTGTATTGACGGTGGGATCGAAAGATAACCTTTTAGCATTGCTTGAGTACAACTCAAGGCTTTTTGGTTATATAGGTCTTGAAAGAAGTGTTTCCATAGATGGTGCTACAGTGGAAAATACCAACGAAAATACTGCTTCTAAGGAGTCAGAGGCAGCGCAGACACCTATGGTTCCGGAAATGGATGACAGTTCAGATACAAATAATCAGGTAGACGGAGTGCAGGAAGGAGATATAATTAAAAATGACGGCAGATACATATATATTAATACTGAAAGCGGTTTGAAGATAATTGACTCAGATCCTGATAATCCAAAGATTGAGGCAGAAATAAATGTACCTGAAAACACGTACATCAGTGAAATATTTGCTGCCGGTGGAAAGTTGGCTGTAATTGGTCAGAACAATTATTTCCGTACAATGAATTATAATAAATCAATGGAAGCAGATTCTTTGATGATGCCGTATAGGTATTATGAAGACAGAGTAAATGTGTTGGTTTACAATATTGAAAATATCAAAAAGCCTGTTCTGGAAAAAGAATACCTTTTTGACGGAAATTATTTGTCGGGAAGAATGATAGAAGACAAATTATATTTAATAAGTACAAAGTATATAAATTACGGATATGACATGTACAGCAAAAGTGATGTCGAAATACCTATGCCGTATTATACAGATGTGCTGGCTGATTCAAGATATGAATTCGATTATGATGAAATAAAGTATTTTCCCAATCATATTGAAGCAAGGTATATGTACACGGCAGGAATAGATTTGTCGGATAAAGCTGCAAAGCCCGATGTAGATGTGTATCTGGGCGGCTCGGATTCCATTTATGTATCTAAAGACAATATGTATGCTGCCATAACGGATTATTCCTATGATGATTCAATTGAGCAGAAGGAATTATATAATCCGGCTTATACTTCCGGGACTGTAATTTACAAATTCAGCTTAAATAAAGGAAGCATAGATGTTGTATCGCAGGGAGATGTACCGGGAACTATTATCAATCAATTTTCCATGGATGAGCACAACGGGATGTTCAGGATAGCTACTACCACAGGTGAGATGTGGAGGGGCACTTCTCAAAATAATGTTTATATATTGGATGAAAAGTTAAATGCTATCGGAAAATTAGAGGGATTAGCTCCGGGAGAAAAAATATATTCAACAAGATTTGCCGGGGACCGCATCTACATGGTTACATTTAAGCAGGTAGACCCGCTTTATGTTATAAATGCATCTGACTCTGCAAACCCTGTGGTGGAGGGAATGCTGAAAGTGCCGGGTTATAGTACATATCTTCACATAGTGGACGAGAATCATATTATTGGATTTGGTTACGATACAGAACAAAATTCAGGGGGAGCAACTGTTAACGAAGGGTTAAAAATATCATTGTTTGATGTTACGGATGCAAATAAGCCGATTGAATTGCAAACGGAAACAATTGGAAAAGCGGGCACATATTCTGAGCTTTTGTATAATCATAAAGCGCTGATGTTTTCACTGAACAAGGGACTGATGGCATTTCCGATTACTGTTAGCGGAGCAAACTACAAGACCGAGTTTAGCGGTGCATATATATACAATGTGGATAATGACGGCTTCAAGCTGAAAAATAAAATAAGCCATGAGTCGGAAAATTCTTCGTATATAGGTTCGGAAATAAGAAGAGTTATATATATTGGAGACTATATATACAGCTTTTCATACGATGAAATACAGATATACAGCATTGTTACCGATAAAAAGGTCAATGAGCTAATGATTAAGTAATAGAAATATTGAATTTACATAAACGTAACAATGTCTTGTGCAAAATTAATTGTATTTTGACATATTGTTTAACGTGTCAACATAAAAAGCAATGAAATATTGTTGTTAATCAATATTTTGCATGTATATGCAGACATAGTGTGGACAAAAACTAATTATTATATTGTCAAACTTTGAACGATATGTTATAATTAGGTGTGTTTGATTAAATTATATACATAATTTGGAGGATATGATGAAAAAGACAGTGTCACTAATATTAGTAGTTTTGATGGTAGTATCACTATTTGGATGTGCTAGCCAGCCTGCAAACGAACCTGCTGCAGAAGCAGTTACATTAAACGGTACAGGTGAAGGCTTTGGTGGAGAAGTAACTGTTACAGTTACAAAAGAAGGAGATAAAATAACTGATGTGAAGGCAGTTGGAGATAGTGAAACAGCAGGTATAGGTTCAAATGCAATTGATGAGCTTCCTGCAAAAATAGTTGAAGCCAACTCAGCCGATGTAGATGTTGTAGCGGGTGCTACGATAACAAGTAATGCTATAATCTATGCGGTTAAAAACGCTATGGATCCTGAAGCAAACCCATGGCCTTTAGAAGTTGAAGAGCCGAAGGAAGAACCAAAAGATGAGCAGCCTGTAGGAGAAGCAGGATCTATTGCAAAAATAGGTTTAGGCCAGGGAATTTCAATAGCTAAATCAAAAGATGCAACAGCTGATGCTACAGCTACAGCACAGGCAGACGTAACTATAGCTGCTGTAGGATTTGATGCTGAAGGTAAGGTTGCCAGCGTAACAGTTGATGTGGCTCAAACAAAAGTTGCTTTTGATGAAGACATGAAGGTTACTTCAGACAGAGAAGCTGAAGTTAAGACTAAAAAAGATTTAGGCGCTGATTACGGAATGGTTAAAAATTCAGACATAGGCAAAGAATGGTTTGAGCAGATGGAAGCTTTTGAAAACTGGATGATTGGCAAGACTGTTGAAGAAATTGCCGGTTTAAATGTTAAAGTAAAAGATGAAAACCATACTGCAGTTCCAGATGTTCCGGAATTAACATCATCGGTTACAATTTCGGTTGAAAGTTACATAGCAGCAGTTGAAGAAGCTTGGGAAAAAGCAGAAGATGTTGCAGGAGCCGAATCAGTTGGACTTGGAATTGAAACCCACATTGGAAGTTCAAAAGATAAGTCAGCAGATGAGATGCCAATGGCACAGGTTGACACTTACATGACAGCAGTAGCTCTTGACAAAGACGGAAAAGTTGCTAAATCAATAGTTGATGTTGCTCAGGTTAGAATTAACTATGATGACAGCGGCGTTGTAACTTCTGACAAGACTGCCGAATTAAAAACAAAGAAGGAACTTGGGGCAGATTACGGAATGGTTAAAAATTCGGACATAGGCAAAGAATGGTTCGAACAGATGGAAGCATTTGAGGAGTGGATGATCGGAAAAACAGCTGATGAAATCACAGGGTTGAAAGTTAAAGAAAAAGATGCTAACCATACAGCAGTTCCAGATGTGCCGGAATTAACATCATCAGTAACAATAACTGTTGACGGATATCAAAAAGTAGTTGCGGAAGCAATTGAAAATGCAAGATAAATTATAAAACAAAACTCCCCTATATTGTCAGGGGAGTTTTTTATTGATAATGTTTAAAATATTTGTTATTATAACCTAGGGTGATAAAATGAAAAAAACAATTGCTTTTATTTTGGCAGCGGTATTTACCTTTACTATGTTGACAGGCTGTCAGAAAGAAGAACCTCCAACTGAACAGGAATATGAAAAGTATACATATACTTTTTTTGATACATTTGATACTGTAACTCAGGTTGTAGGATATGCAAAGACTGAAGAAGAATTTAACGGATATGCGGAGCATATTCATGAGAGAATGCAGAAACTTCATAAATTATACGACAAGTACAATGACTATGAAGGAATTAACAACATTAAGACAATCAATGACAATGCTGGAGTAAAG
The DNA here is from genome assembly GCA_018436705.1 of Sedimentibacter sp. Classification (GTDB taxonomy): domain Bacteria; phylum Bacillota; class Clostridia; order Tissierellales; family Sedimentibacteraceae; genus Sedimentibacter. Next base: position 33,569 of record JAHDLA010000001.1, on the reverse strand, counting down.
CCGGTTAAGGTTGACAAAGAAATTATTGATTTAATACTGTTCTGCAAAAAACAGTATGAGGAAGTAGGAACAAAGACAAACATAGCTATGGGTGCTGTGCTGAACATATGGCATGAATACAGAGATGAGGCTGATTATAATCCTGCTGATGCAAAGCTGCCTCCAATGGAGGATCTTGTTGCTGCAAATGAACACACGGATATTGAAAAAATAATGGTTGATGTGGAAAACAGCACTGTTTATATTAATGACCCGCTGATGAATATTGATGTGGGAGCTGTCGCAAAAGGCTTTGCCACTGAGATTGTTGTGCAGGAAACAACCGAGGAAGGTTTAACATCGGGAATCATCAGCGCAGGTGGAAACATCAGAGCATTTGGTAAGCCTATGGACGGACTAAGAGATAAGTGGGGTGTTGGAATTCAAAACCCTGATGCAGTAGTGGGAAATTCGGAAGACAGTATTATTGAAACGGTGTTTCTTACAGATGCTTCTGTAGTTACAAGTGGAGATTACCAGAGATTCTACATGGTAGGAGACAAGGTGGTACATCATCTGATAGATCCCGATACATTGATGCCGGGAGATTATTTTAGGGCGGTTTCGGTTATAACTGCTAATTCAGGGATGGCAGACTTTTTGTCTACTACTGTTTTCCTTATGCCTTACGAGGAAGGCAGAGCCTTGGTTGAATCATTAGATGCTGAAGCATTGTGGATATTTAAGGACGGAACTATTGAAAACACAGAAGGCATGAAGGAAATAATGAAATCTGCCGGAGCAACTGCGGCCATAGGAAAATAATTTTATATATGATTTTCACGAGGAATTCAAATTTGAATATGGAGAATTTATGAAAAAATCGAACTTTTATGCCCTTGTTTCCAGGATGAAGTACATTAACAGGTGGGGGCTGATGAGAAGCACGAAAGAGGAGAATGTATCTGAACACAGTCTTGATGTTTCAGTAATTGCACATGCTTTGGCAATTATCCAGAAAAAAAGAATGGGAATAGATATTGATATCAATAAGACTGTGTTATTTGCGATTTATCATGATTCGTCAGAAATACTGACAGGTGATATGCCAACACCGGTTAAGTATTTTAATCCCGCAATCAAGAATGCGTACAAAGAAGTTGAATTGTCTGCAAGCAAAACTCTCCTAAAGATGCTGCCGGAGGATTTTTATCAGGAATATGAGCCCATACTTATACCTGAGGCTGAGGATGAAGAAGTATGGAAAACAGTTAAGGCTGCTGATAAGCTGAGTGCTTACATCAAATGCATTGAAGAAGAAAAATCCGGCAACAGAGAATTTACAAATGCAAAGCAATCCATATACAGGGAACTGAGCAGTATGAACAGGCAGGATGTAAAAATTTTTATGGATGAATTTTTGGGCGGTTATGGTTTAACTTTGGATGAAATGGAATAGATAAAAATATATAAAAAAGGTTATAATAGCATTTGTTACTATAACTTTTTTTTATTAGACTGTTAAGTTATGTATGATATACTAAAATTGAGTATATAAAATAAGAAGGTACAATATGGATCAATATAACTACATGACATTTAAATCGGTATCCTATGCTATGAAAGTGGAAACAGAGGTAAAAAAACATGACATTGAATACAAGGTAATACCTGTTCCCAGAAGTATAAGCTCAAGCTGCGGGATATGCATCCGTTTTTTTAAGTCAGATATGGATAAAATGAAGGATATTATTGAAAACAACAAGCTTGTTTATGATAATATATATTTAAGTGCGTGATTATACAGCATAGCTTAAATAACACCCGCATATGAATCCTACGAGCAAAAATACTGCATTGCTTCTTCCTCTGTGCAATAGGTTTGCTTCCGGTATAAGCTCGTTTGCGGAAACATAAAGCATGCTGCTGGCTGCTGCTGATAGGCAGAAAGCTATGAAGTATTTAGAAATACCGCCTAGAGCCGCTCCGACTACTGCTCCGAATGCTGTGGGAAGGCCGGTTAATATTGTCAAAAGTATTACTGATAATGGTGAAACTCCGCTCATGATTAGAGGAATACCTACGCTCATTCCCTCTGGTATATCGTGTGCGGCAATTAAAATACCTATTTTTAAGCCGAGAGTTTCTGAATATACAGCACTTGAACCTACAGCAATTCCTTCTGGAAAGTTGTGGAGGCTCATGCTAATCATTATTATTAAGCTCATTTTTATGTAGCTTAATTTTTTTCCTCTGTATCGGGTAAACTTATGTGAAGGTATCATTTTTTCTGCTGTAAACACAATTAAGAGTCCTATGGCCAGACCCAGTGTAACTATAAAAAAGCCGCCTATTTCGTATGCTTCAGGCACCAGATCAAAAGATATTACTGAAAGCATTATGCCTGCAGCAAGGCAAAGCATGCCTGACAGCGTTCGATCATCAGGCTTTGGAATAATGACGGCGATCAATCCTCCTATAAGTGTTCCTATACCTCCTATTATGAAACCAGCTGAAAAATAATATAAAATGTTCACGTTTGTCCTCCTGTAACCTTTTATATTAATATATATGTGGATATTTAAATTTTAGGTTTATGAAATAAAATATTAAGAAGTAAATTCTTGTTTATGCTTATGATGTGTTATATAATAAACCTTAGATTGGCAGAGGTATCAATTTTGACAGAGGTATAAAATGGAAAAAATGATAAAGACTAAAGTAGTAAAGATGAATCGTGAAAATATAGATGTTGATGTGATCAAGGAAGCGGCAGATATTATTAACAGAGGAGGAATTGTTGTATTTCCTACAGAAACAGTATATGGAATAGGCGCGGATGCATTGAACGACGAGGCTGTTGATAAGATATTCAAAGCAAAGGGAAGACCGCAGGACAATCCGCTTATTGTACATATTTCAGCTTTTGATGAGCTGTATGGCCTGGCAAAGACTGTACCTGAAAATGCAAAGAAGCTTGCTGAAAAATATTGGCCGGGGCCTCTTACGATGATATTGTACAAAAAAGATATATTGTCAGATAAAATAACAGCCGGTCTTGATACGGCGGCAATTCGCCTGCCGGAAAATAAAATTGCACTGGCATTGATAAAAGAAAGCGGGAAGCCTATTGCAGCACCAAGTGCAAATACGTCGGGTAAACCAAGCCCCACTGAAGCGGATCATGTAATAGAGGATTTAATGGGAAAAGTCGATATGATAATTGACGGAGGCAGCACGGATATAGGGCTGGAATCCACGGTAGTAGATATGACTTCCGAAGTACCAATGATATTAAGACCGGGTGGAGTTACCGGCGAGGATATAAAAGGTGTACTGGGTAATTGTATGTATGACCCTGCAATCATTAAAAGCAGCGAAAAAATAGTTCCCAAGTCTCCGGGACAAAAATACAGGCACTATTCTCCAAAGGCGAAAGTGATTTTGTATAAGGGAGATGTTGAGAAAATTGCTTTAAAAATAAATGAAGATTATGTAAAATTTTCTTCTGAGGGATACAAGGTCGGCATAATGTCCACTGTGCAGACTGAAAAATATTATAAAGGAAAATTAACTATTTTATGCGGAGACAGAACAAAACCCCTTTCCATATCGTCTAATCTATTTAGGGACCTTAGAAATTTTGACTACATAGGAGTTAATATCATACTTGCGGAAGCCGTAGATGAAAATGGTCTGGGAAAGGCAATAATGAACAGATTGGGAAAGGCTTCCAGTGAAACAATAACAGTATAGAGGTGTTTATGAATATTTTGTTCGTATGTACGGGCAATACTTGCAGAAGCAGTATGGCCGAAGGTATTTTTAAATATATGATTAAAGAGAAAAATATTGAGAATATCCATGTGTCATCAGCAGGAATCAGCACATTTGAAGGTGAAAGTGCAAATGAAAAAGCAATACGTACATTGGCAGGAAAAGGTATTGATATATCAAATCATAGATCAAGACAGCTTACTAAGCAGATTATTTTTGAATCAGATTTGATTTTAACCATGACATTGAACCATAAAAAAATTATAGCTAACACGGTTCCGGAGCATTCGGACAGAGTTTATACTCTTAAGGAATTTGCACTGATTATAAATGGCGAAGAAACAGAAGGAAAAAATTTGGATATTGCAGACCCTTTTGGACTGAATTATAATGTCTATGAAGCCAGTGCAAAAGAAATAGAAGAAAAGCTAAACATAATAATGAGCAATATACAAATAACTATAGATGAACAATGGAGGAAAAAATGAAAATAGTACTTGCATGTGACCATGGAGGATTCCAATTAAAGGAAACTATCAAGGAGCACTTAGTAATAAACGGATATGATATTAATGACATTGGTGTTTATAATACAGAATCTGTGGATTATCCTGATTATGGAAAGAAAGCAGCAGAAAATGTTGCAGGGAATGAAGCGGATAGAGGAATAGTAATATGCGGAACCGGAATAGGAATTTCTATAGCTGCAAACAAGGTGAAAGGAATAAGATGTGCATTATGTACAAATGAATTTATGGCAAGAATGTCAAGAATGCACAATAATGCAAATATGCTTGCATTGGGAGAAAGAGTAATTGGAAAAGGATTGGCTCTTAATATTGTTGACGCATGGCTTTCGACGGATTTTGAAGGCGGCAGACATGAAAGAAGAGTCAATAAATTAATGGATATAGAAAAAACGCTTAAAGTCGAGGAATAATATGAACGGTTATATTGTAGCATTTATATCGGCAGTCATAATATCTTTTATTATGACTCCTCCTGCTCGTAAGCTTGCAATTAAAGTCGGGGCATTGGATGTTCCGAAAGACCCGAGAAAAATACATAGCAAACCTATGCCATATTTTGGAGGACTTGCTATTTACATTTCTATAATGGCATGCATGTTTGTTTACATGCCGAGGAACGCAACAAACCTGCATATAATGGCCGGAGCTACCTTGATTGTTCTTACGGGAATAGTTGATGACATGTACGACATGCCTGCAAAGATTAAAATGCTTATGCAGGTTATAGCTGCTATGGTTGCCATAAAGGGCGGAGTTCAGATTCATTTTATTACGAACCCTCTCTCGGAAACAGGCATGAGCTATCTTTTGACATGGCTTTCATATCCCGTAACATTATTTTGGCTGGTTGGGATAACAAATACAATAAATTTAATTGACGGACTAGACGGACTTGCTTCAGGGGTAGCAAGCATAGCAGCTACAACTCTTCTTTTTACTGCAGCAAATATGGGACATGATTTTATTGTTATGCAGTGTGCTATTATTGCGGGAGCTTCGCTGGGATTTCTTCCTTTTAACTTCAATCCCGCAAAAATATTTATGGGAGATACAGGAGCGCTGTTGCTTGGATACATGCTTGCTGTTACGTCCGTTTCGGGAATGGTAAAAAGTGTTGCGGCTGTTGCGTTGGCGGTACCTATATTTGCATTGGGACTTCCGATTTTTGATACAACTTTTGCCATTATCAGAAGATATTTGAACAATAAACCGATAATGCAGGCTGATAAAGATCATCTGCATCACAAGCTGATGAAGTCAGGGCTTAACCAGAGACAGACTGTGCTTATAATGTATTTTATAAGCATGATGCTGGGAATTGTTTCAATAGCAATAGCCGATACAGAACCGTTTGTAGGCATAATTGTTGCTACGATTGTAGTTGTGGCAGTATTTTATTTTGCTAAAATCGGCGGATTGTTTACCAGAAAAGAACAGTAAAAAATAATCTTGTTACATAGGAGGTTTCATGAATAAAATAAAAACTCTCATTATTTTTGGGACACGCCCGGAGGCAGTTAAAATGGCTCCAATAGTTAAGGCTCTTAAAAGTGATGAAGAGCATTTCATAACAAAAATATGTGTTACTGCACAACATAGAGACATGCTTGATCAGGTGCTGAAAATATTTGCCGTAGAACCGGATTATGACTTAAATATTTTCCAAAACGGACAGACACTTACACAAATAACATGCAGAGCACTCAGCGGGCTGGAGGAGGTTGTTGAGGACTTTAAGCCTGATTTGATATTGGTTCAGGGAGATACTACAACAGTATTTACCGGAGCTTTGGCAGCCTTTTATCATCAAGTAAAAATAGGTCATGTTGAAGCGGGGCTGAGAAGCGGCAACATGTATTCTCCATATCCGGAAGAAGCAAATCGCAAATTGACCGGAGTTGTAACGGACTTTCATTTCGCTCCCACCGAGATATCAAAAAATAATTTGCTGCGTGAGGGCTATGAAGAGTCTAAAATATTTATTACGGGAAATACATCCATAGACGCATTAAAATGGGTTATAGATGATAATTATAAATTTGAAAATGAAAGTCTTAACAAAATAGATTTTGAAAATAAAAAGGTTGTGCTCCTAACTGCTCACAGAAGAGAAAACATAGGAAAGCCTATGGAGAATATTTTCTCAGCGGTTAAAGAAGCTGTACAGAAGAATGATGATGTGGAAGTAATATATCCCATGCATTTGAATCCAAAGGTTAGAGAAATAGCAAGGAAGGTTTTTGGAGACATGGACAGAATTCATTTAACAGAACCTTTTGATTACCTTCCATTTACCAACTTAATGAATAAGTGCTACCTGGTTGTTACAGACTCGGGAGGTGTTCAGGAAGAGGCGCCGTCACTTGGGAAGCCTGTGCTTGTTGTAAGAAGAGAAACCGAAAGGCCTGAAGGTATTGATGCCGGTACTGCAAAGCTGGTTGGAACTGACAAAGAAAAAATATTTGCTGAGCTGGATGTGCTTATTAACAGCGAAGATGAATACAAAAAAATGGCTAATGCAGTTAATCCTTACGGAGACGGAATGGCTGCAGAACATATTAGAAAAGCCATTATAAGCAAAATGCTTTAATATTGAATAGTACGAATTTAACCCGCCCTTTGGCGGGTTTTTTTAAAAAAAATATTGACAAAGAATTATTTTTATTATATACTTCGAATATCAAAATATTAGACAAAGGATAAATATATAAATCAAAATAATAGATATTTAAATCAATGGAGGACATAATGATCTTAGAAAAGGTTAAAGAAATTTTAGTTGAAGAATTGGATGTTGAAGAGGAAAATATAAAATTAGAAAGTAAAATTAAGGATGATTTGGGAGCTGACTCACTGGACTTATTTGAATTAATAAGCAAAATTGAAGATGAGCTGGATGTAACCATTGAGGAAGATGATTACGGCAAGCTTATCACAGTAGGGGACATTGTAAGTTACATTGAAAGTAAACAAAATTAAATATCATCTTGATGATTTTCATCAGCCTAAAACGCCTTGACAGGCGTTTTCTCATATGTGAAACATGTCAGATTAAGTAATAAATACAAAGGAGATTATATGTTAAAGTCAAATATATGCAGCCTCTTGAATATAAAGTATCCGATATTTCAAGGGGGCATGGCTCAAATATCAGATGCGGGGTTGGCGGCTGCAGTTTCAGAAGCGGGAGGCTTAGGTGTGATAGCTGCAGGGAATAATACTGCGGAAGCACTTAAAAAAGAAATAAAGAAAATTAAGGAACTTACAGATAAACCGTTTGGCGTTAATGTAATGCTTTTAAGTCCTCATGCAAAGGAAGTGGGAATGCTTCTTATTGAAGAAAAAGTTCCTGTTATTATAACTGGTGCCGGTAATCCGGGGAAATACATGAAGCTGTGGAAGGAAGCGGGAATCAAGGTTATACCGGTAGTTCCGTCAGTTGCATATGCAAAGCACCTGGAAAAAGCAGGAGCTGATGCAATAATTTGTGAAGGAACGGAATCAGGAGGACACGTAGGCGAAATAACCACTATGTGCATTACACCTCAGGTTGTTGATTCGGTAAGTGTTCCAGTTGTAGCAGCCGGAGGTATAGGTGACGGAAGAGGAATTGTAGCTGCATTCAGTCTCGGTGCGCAAGGCGTGCAGGTTGGAACAAGATTTTTGCTGGCAAAAGAATGCAGTGTCCACTCAAATTATAAAAATAAGGTGAAAAATGCCAATGATACAGATACAGCGGTAACAGGCAGAAAAACAGGACATCCGGTCAGGGTTCTTAAAAATAAGCTTGTTAAGCAATTTAAAGATTTAGAAAAAAATAACGCTGCTGTTGAGGAAATGGAGCAGCTGGGAAGAGGACGGCTTTATAAGGCGGCTGTAGAAGGAGATGTGGATTACGGCTCTGTAATGTCCGGGCAAATTGCCGGATTGGTTAATAAAGAGCAGTGCTGTGAAGAAATAATTGCAGAGATGTTTGAAGAAGCAGAAAAAATAATGCAAGGATTAAGTTTATTAGTATCAGGAGGAAAAGATGAGTAAGACCGCTTTTGTATTCCCGGGGCAGGGTGCACAATATGCCGGAATGGGAAAGGACTTTTATGAAAATTTTAATGAAAGCAGGGAAATATTTGAAAAAGCAAACAAAGCACTTGGATTTGACATAACAAAATTATGCTTTGAAGGACCGGATGAGGACTTGAGCATAACTAAAATTACACAGCCTGCCTTGCTGACGGTATGCATGGCAATTTATGAGGTTATAAAGAAAAATTCAAAGATGGATTCTATTGTTATGGGTGGGTTGAGCCTAGGGGAATATTCAGCGCTTACAGCTGCCTCTGCAATGGATTTTGAAACTGCGGTGAAACTTGTTTATAACAGAGGAAACTATATGCAGAACGCCGTCCCTGTAGGTGAGGGAGGAATGATGGCTCTGTTAGGATGTACTTCAGAGGATGCAATACGTTTCTGCAATTCTGCCACAGAGAGGTTTGGGCTGTTGGAACCTGCTAACTTTAACTGTCCCGGGCAGATTGTAGTGGGCGGCAAAAAAGAAGCAATCAAAAATGCCATGCAGCAGACCAAGGAATTCAATATTAAGAGAGCTGTACCTCTTCAGGTAAGCGCACCTTTTCACACATCCATGCTTAAACCGGCAGGAGCAAGGCTGAAAGAAGATCTAGAAAAAATAAAATTCAGCAAACCATCATGTTCAGTAATATCCAATGTGGATACTGAATACTACAATGATGATTCCGCTATTGCCGACAAGCTTGAGAAGCAGGTTTATAACCCAGTAAGATGGGAAGAATGCGTAAGAAAAATGATATCAGACGGTGTAAGCACATTTGTTGAAATAGGACCCGGAAAAACATTGTCAAGTTTTTTAAAGAAGATCGACAAAAATGTCAAATCAATAAATGTGGACAGTATTGCTTCTCTTGAAACATACTTGCAGATGTCATACGCATAGGCAGTAGCCGTTGCCGGTTATAAAGGAAGTATATTTAAAATATTGATAAAGAAAGGGGAATTATGAAAACTGCAATAATAACTGGAGCTTCAAAAGGAATTGGAGCTGTCATTGCATCAAGATTAAATGAATTGGGATATAATCTTGTGCTAAATTACAGAAGCAGCACGTCTTGTATGGAAGAGCTTATAAGCAATTTCAGCAACAAGGATACGGAGAATATTATTGTTCAATGCGATATATCAGTATATGATGATGCAAAAAAACTTATAGACTCGGCTTTCAAGGAATTTGGATCTGTGGACGTGCTTATTAACAATGCGGGAATAACTAAGGATAATCTTCTTCCTCTAATGACGGAGGAAGAATTCGATAAGGTTATTGATACAAACCTGAAAGGAACATTTAACTGCTGCAAGCACATAGCGAAAAGAATGCTTAAGCAGAAGTATGGAAGAATTATAAATGTATCATCAGTGGTAGGTCTTGCTGGGAATGCAGGGCAGGTTAATTATTCAGCGTCTAAGGCGGGAGTAATAGGCATGACCAAGTCCATGGCGAGAGAATTAGGAAAGAAAAATATTCTTGTTAATGCCATAGCACCGGGATTTATACAGACGGAAATGACTGATAAAATCCCGGATAGTATAAAAGCAGAAATGATGAAAAATATTCCGCTGCAGAGATTAGGGCAGCCAAGTGATATTGCGGATGCAGTAGAATTTTTAATTTCAGATAAAGCATCATATATAACGGGACAGATATTGTCTGTTAACGGCGGATTTTATATGTAATAAGAATGCATGAGCTGGTGGATAGCACAGTTCATTTAGTAGGAGGATTTATGAAAAGAAGAGTTGTAATAACAGGTGTTGGTGTTATAAGCCCCATAGGTTCAGGAGATGAATTTTGGGGAAATGTTAAAAAAGGCAAGTGCGGAGTCAGTCCTATTGAATCTTTTGACACAAGCAATTTCAATGTAAAGCTGGCGGCAGAAATTAAAGATTTTGAACCGACGAATTATATAGATAAGAAAGAATCAAAAAGAATGGATAGATACAGTCAGTTTGCAATAGCGGCAGCTGATATAGCTGTTAAAGATTCGGGTCTGGACATTAAAAAAACAGACAGTGAGAGGTTTGGGTGTGTTATAGGAAGCGCTGTAGGCGGTATACACACCATTGAGAAAGAACACGAAAAGCTTCTTACGAGAGGTCCAGGAAAGGTATCTACATTTTTTATACCTATGATGCTTTCAAATATGGCATCGGGGCTGGTTGCTATAAAATATAAAGCTAAAAATATCAACTATTCAACGGTGACTGCGTGTGCCACAGGAGCTAATGCCATAGGAGAATCCTATAAAAGGATTCAGGACGGAATATGTGATGTTATGCTGGCGGGAGGTTCGGAGGCAGCCATAACTCCGTGCTCTATAGCAGGCTTTCATGCGTTGACTACTTTGTCAACAACTACAGATGTTAGCAGGGCATCAATACCGTTCGATCAGGAAAGAAACGGATTTGTAATGGGCGAAGGTGCTGGGGTAATGGTACTGGAAGACTATGAGCATGCTGTTAAAAGAGGTGCCAAAATATATGCCGAAATAGTAGGATATGGAGCAACATGTGATGCGTACCATATGACATCTCCTGACCCGAGCTCAGAAGGGCAGTCAAGTTCCATGCTTCATTCTATTGAGGATGCAGGTATTAAACCTGAAGAAATAGGATATATAAATGCTCACGGAACAAGCACTAAGTACAACGATAAGTTTGAGACGCAAGCAATAAAGAATATTTTCAAGGAGCATGCTGCCAATATCCCTATAAGCTCAACTAAATCAATGACAGGCCATTTGCTTGGAGCTGCCGGTGCTGTGGAGGCAATAGTTTGTGCAAAGTCCCTGCAGGATTCATTTATACCCGCAACAATAAACCACTTGGTGACAGATCCCGACTTGGGGTTGGATTTTGTTCCCAACAAGGGTGTTGAAAAAGAATATGACTATGCACTGTCCAATGCTTTTGGGTTTGGAGGGCATAACGCCACACTTATATTAAAAAAATATAAAGGGAACTAAGCCATGATTTATGACTCAATTGATATACAAAAAATAATTCCACACAGATATCCAATGCTCTTGATTGATAAAATAGTTGAGCTGAAAAAAGGAGAAAAAGCTGTGGGGATAAAGAATGTTACAATTAATGAGCAGTTTTTTCAGGGACATTTCCCAGGGAATCCTGTAATGCCGGGAGTGTTAATAATAGAAGCGCTGGCACAAACGGGAGCGGTGGCTATACTATCTCTTGAAAAATTCAGCGGAAGTACAGTTTATTTTGGCGGTATTAAAAGTGCCAGGTTTAAGAAGAAAGTAATTCCCGGAGATACTCTTAAGTTAGTTACGGAAATAACGAAGTTGAAAGGAAGTTTTGGAATCGGCAGTGCTGTTGCATATGTAAACGATGAAATTGCAGCAGAAGCAGAGTTAATTTTTGCGGTGGAAAAGCAGACAAATGTAAAATAACAATATAATTTAATTAAAAAGTATGTTATAATAAGGAAGTTATAACATACTTTATATTTTTGTGGCAACAATATAGAAATGAATATTTAACATTATGTTAATATTTTAACGTAAATATTAAAAAAAGTTAAATATTTTATCAACGTAACATATGTTACGAGTAAATATTAAAAAACCATTATATTTTTAATAAGACAAGAATCAAAAATTAATTACATTATTTTTGTAAGGAAACATGGCACATTTCCTTTTTTATTAAGCAGGCAATTGTTTTCGAAAAATGGTTGTGCTGTCTTGACAATTTTGTTTTTTGAAATTATAGTAGTAGCATGGGCAGAATTTTTATATTTAAAAAATCTTAAACAGAGGCGGTGGTAAAGTGTCAATTGAGGTTATCAAGGTAATAAAAGAAGCTGAAGAAAAGGCAGAATCAATTAAAAAAGAAGCCGGGCAGCAAGCTAAGCAAATTATTACCGATGCTAATGCGCAAGCTCTGCAAATTACAGAACAAGCACGCGAGTCTGCTGAAAAAGCAAGCTCCGAAGTTTTGAAAGTTGCAGAATCCCAAGGTCGGGAATTATTTGACGACATTATTAATAAAGCCGATAAAGAATGTGAAGACATTTTAAAAAAGGCAGATGAAAAAATGGATAAAGCAGCTTCTATAATACTGGAAAGGATAGTGAATACCAGTGGCGATAGTTAATATGAACAAAATAAGCATAGTGGGCTTAAACAGCGAGAAATCATGGCTTGTAAAGGATATAATGGACTTAGGCGTTGTTGAAGTAAGCTCTCAGGATTCAAAGCTGGCAGATCCCGACTGGCTGCGCTATGTTAGGAAAGACGGCAATGAAGATGCAGTGCTGAACTATGACACTAAAATTTCAAAAATCAATGATGTTCTTATTACTCTTGAAAGTTATGATACCAGCAAAAAACCACTATTTAGCACAAGAAAATTAGTATCATCAAAGGAATTTGACGATATGATCGATAACATTAATGTTATCGATGGAAATGTATCAAAGATGGTTGAGCTAAGCAAATCATACAATGACCTATGTTCTGAGCAAAATAAGTTGGAAGCTTCAATTTTGAGTTTAAAACCATGGGTGAAATATGAATTGCCTTTAGAATTTCGTGAAACAATATATACAAGCATATTTATCGGTGTTGTTCCCGGTGTCATCGATGTTGACAGACTGAAAAGTGATTTAGACCAACAAACTGATAAATATGTTATAGACATACTTGCTAGCGACAGGGAGCAGTATTATATTACTACTATTTGTTTAACTAAAGAAAAAGATGATGTTTATGAAGTGTTAAAGCAATTTGGCTTTAATAATGCTGAATTTAAGGACTTAACAGGAACACCTTCAGAAAATATTATTTTGTATGAAAAAAGGTTAAAAGAAATATCAGAAAGTAAATCTGCTATTGAAAAAAGTATTTCTGAATATGTTTGCTACAAAGAAGAAATACAAGCTTATTATGATTATTTGACAATCGAAAAAGACAAGAATAAAATATTAGGCAATATGCTTAAGACAGATACTACATTTTATCTTCAAGGATGGATTCCCGATTCGAGCAAGGAGCAGCTTGACTGCGTATTAAAAAAATATGAATGCTGGTTTGAAATCAGTGAGCCTGAAGAAGGAGAACCATATCCTATACTATTGAATAATAATTCTTTTTCACAACCGTTTGAATCAATTACAGAGTTGTACAGCCTGCCTTCACCTACGAATATTGACCCTACAAGTATAATGGCTCCGTTCTACATGATGTTTTTCGGTCTGATGCTTGCAGACGTAGGCTATGGCGCGATAATATCCGGTGCATGTTTCACAATCCTCAGAAAATTTAATATTGAAGGTAATTTGAAAAAGATGATGAAAATGTTTTTCTATTGCGGATTAGCCACAATTTTTTGGGGAATAATGTTTGGAAGCTATTTTGGAGATGCATTTACAACTATTGCAAGAGTTATGTTTAATGCAGACTTCTTAATAAAACCTATATGGATCAACCCTATTACCGAACCGATGACGCTGTTAATTTTCTCCTTATTGTTTGGTGTTGTGCACCTCTTTGTGGGAATGGGCGTCAAGGCATACATGTATATAAGGGATGGACATCCGTTGGATGCACTGTTTGATATTGGGTTCTGGTATGGTTTTATAATCGGTATTGCGTTATGGCTATTTGGAAACTCAGTAATAGCAGGCTCTAATGTGGTCGGGAAATGGATGACAATCGCATTTGGAATCGGCCTTATTCTGACTCAGGGAAGAGAAAAAGAAGGATTGATTTCGAAGCTATTAAGCGGAGTGTTGAGTTTATATGGGATTACAAGTTATTTAAGTGATGTATTGTCATACTCGAGACTGCTTGCATTAGGTCTTGCCACAGGAGTAATATCTTCCGTAATAAGTGTATTAGGTTCATTAGGTGGTACAGGGCTAATTGCATCAATACTGCTGGTAATTGTTTTACTGATTGGGCACACATTTAATATTGCAATAAACTCACTGGGCACATTTGTTCATGCAGCCAGATTGCAATATGTTGAGTTCTTCGGTAAGTTCTACGAAGGCGGAGGGGATGCGTTTAATCCGTTTATGAAAAAAACAAAGTATATAAAGATTACAAAATAAACAATATCTTAGGAGGTAATTTAAAATGGAACAACTTTTTTCAACAGGTACTTTTTTAGCAATTTTTGGAGCAGCAATAGCAGCACTTGCAGGATGCGGTAGCGCAGTAGGTATAGGATATGCTGGTTCAGCGGCATGTGGAGTTATGGCAGAAGACCCTAAGAAATTCGGAGCTACATTGATTCTGCAGGCATTACCTGGAACTCAAGGTATTTATGGGCTTTTGATAGCTTTTATTATTTTAAATAAGATAGGATTTTTAGGCGGAAACATGGCAGCTTTAACAGTTGCTCAGGGCGGATACTTTTTTGCAGGAGCGATACCAATCGGTTTAGTAGGTATTATTTCTGCTATGCATCAAGGTAAAGTATGTGCATCAGGTATTATGCTGATTTCTAAAAAACCCGAACAAATTGCTAAACCTATGGTTTATGCAGCTATGGTTGAAACATACGCAGTATTGGCTCTGCTTGTATCATTCCTTATAATAAACGGTATAGCTATATAATGTATATTTGGTTAAAGATAAAAAATATAATAAGGATGTGATATAGTGGGCATTGAAAATATTACTAAGAATATTTTAGATGAAGCGAACAGCACTGCTGAAGGTATAATAAAGAATGCAGAAAATAAAAGCTTACAAATAATTGAAGAAGCTAAAAAACAAGCAGAGGAAATTTTAAGCAGTGAAGAACAAAAGTCTAAAGTTGATGCTGAAAATTTAAAAAACAGAATGATTTCTTCCGCCGAGCTTCAGAGAAGAAAAATGATACTAAGCTCTAAACAGCAAGGTATAAAAAAAGGATTCGGTGCTGCTTTAAATAAACTTAAAGAAATGCCTGAAGATAAGTATATAAGCTTTTTAGCAGAACAAATTATAAATATTCCCAATTGCAGCGGAACTATTATCTTAAATGAAAGAGATAAGGAAAGAATTGGCGATAAGTTGGTAAGTCTGGTTAATAATAAATTAAACGGAGAGAAGCTTACATTGAGTGAAAAAACAATTAACTCAATTGGAGGTTTTATACTTAAAAATGGAGACATTGAAATTAACAGCACATTTGAAATGCTGTTAGACTCCATAAAAGATGAACTGACAAATAATGTAGCTAATGTTCTTTTCGATTAATTTCAGCTGAAAGGAGGAATGACTTTGGCTAAATTAACAGGTACGGATTATATTTTTTCTGTTGCTAGAGTTAGAAGTATTGAAAAATATATGCTGTCGCATGAAAGAGCCGAAAGAATGATAGATGCAAAAACTGCTGAAGATTCCATAAGAATATTGGAAGAATGCAATTACGGATATGAAAATGAAGCTGTAAATCCGGATGATTTTGAAAAACTATTGACCGAAGAGCATAAGAAAGCTTATGATTTTATCATGTCAATAGCACCGGAGCTCAGTTACTTCAGAATGTTTTTGTACCCTTATGACTATCATAATTTAAAAGTTCTTATGAAAGCAGAATATTTAGGGATTGATGCAACGGATTTATTGGTAGATACGGGGACAATAGATATAAAGGTTCTCAAAAACTCACTTAATGAAAGAGACTTTTTACCATTGACCGAAAATATGGGCAAGGCATTAAATGAAATTATAGATGCTTTTCCAAAGTTAAATGATCCTCAAATAATAGACATTATATTAGATAAGTATTGTTATGATGAAATGTATAAATCGGCTGAAGATACAGGGAGCCAGTTTATCGTTAATTATGTAAGAATGCTTATTGATACAATTAATATAAAAACTTATGTGCGTTTGAAGAGAATGGATAAATCTTGGGATTTTTTCAGCAAAGTTTTTATTAAAGGCGGAAATATCAGCGAGCAGACTTTTATAAGTAATTATAATGAGACGCTTGAAAAATTTGCAGAGCAAATTTCCGGATATGGATTTAAGGAAGCTTTTCTTGAAGGTGCTCAATACTTGGAAGAAACCGGCTTATTTGCGGTATTGGAAAAACTTCTTGACAATAAATTAATTCAATTCATTAAAGATGCTAAGTTTGTTTCATTCGGTATTGATCCGCTTGCGGCATATCTGATAGCAAAGGATAATGAGATAAAAATTGCAAGGATTATAATGGCAGGTAAACTTGCAGGTATCTCGCCTGAATTAATAAGAGAGAGGTTGAGAGAAACTTATGTATAAAATAGGTATTATAGGAGATAAACAAAGTGTTCTCGGGTTTAAGGCTGTGGGACTCGATGTGTTTGGCTGCACCACCAAGGATGATGCAAAAGGTAAACTGCAGCAAATTGCAAATGAAGACTATGCTATAATCTATATAACAGAAAACTTCTATGATGAAATCAGAGACACTATTTATGAGTATGGTGAAAAGCGTCTGCCGGCAATAATTCCTATACCGGGTATGAGCGGAAGCCGCGGAATAGGATTCGAAAATATCAAAAAGGCTGTTGAGAAGGCAGTTGGTGCGGATATATTATTTAACAACGATTAACTAGAGTTATAAAAAATGAAAGCAGGTGATTCTTTTAATGAGCCAAGGTAGAGTAGTAAAAATATCAGGGCCGTTGGTTATAGCCGAGGGTATGAAGGAAGCAGACATGTTTGACGTTGTACGTGTTGGCGACCAGTCACTGATTGGCGAAATTATTGAGATGCGCGGTGACAAAGCATCCATTCAGGTATATGAAGAAACAGCAGGGTTAGCTCCCGGAGCTCCTGTAGTAACAACAGGTGCTCAGTTGTCGGTTGAACTGGGACCTGGCCTTATAGAAACAATTTATGACGGAATTCAGCGTCCGCTGGAAGAAATAAGAAAAATTGCAGGACCGAACATTGCAAGAGGGATAAGCGTTCCGTCTCTTAACAGAGAAAAGAAGTGGGAGTTTGTACCGGTTGCAAAATCAGGAGATGAGGTTCAAACCGGCGATATTATTGGTACTGTTCAGGAAACAATGGTTGTGCAGCAAAAAATTATGGTTCCTTATGGTATAAGCGGAACCATAACTGAAATTAAATCAGGCAACTTTACTATTGAAGAAACAGTTTGTGTTGTAAAAAAAGAAAACGGTGAAACAGTTAATTTAACAATGATGCAAAAATGGCCTGTAAGAAAAGGCAGACCATACAAAGAAAAACTGGTTCCTGATAAACCGCTTGTAACTGGACAGAGAGTAATAGATACTATGTTCCCTATTTCAAAAGGCGGGGTGGCAGCTGTTCCGGGTCCGTTCGGAAGCGGTAAGACAGTTGTGCAGCACCAGCTTGCTAAATGGGCGGATGCAGAAATTGTTGTTTATATAGGATGCGGTGAGCGAGGAAACGAAATGACTGACGTTTTGATGGAGTTTCCTGAGCTTAAAGACCCGAGAACAGGCGAATCATTGATGAAACGTACAGTATTGATTGCCAATACTTCAGATATGCCTGTTGCGGCTCGTGAGGCGTCAATATACACAGGTATAACAATTGCAGAGTATTTTAGAGACATGGGATACTCAGTTGCTCTTATGGCAGATTCTACATCGCGCTGGGCGGAGGCTCTTCGTGAAATGTCCGGACGACTTGAAGAAATGCCGGGTGAAGAAGGTTATCCAGCATATTTAGCATCCAGACTTGCTCAATTCTATGAAAGAGCAGGAAGGGTAATCAGCCTCGGAGCTGAAGGAAGAGAAGGCGCGTTATCAGCCATCGGTGCCGTATCACCTCCTGGAGGAGACATATCAGAACCGGTATCACAGGCAACATTGCGTATAGTTAAGGTTTTCTGGGCACTTGATGCACAGCTTGCATACAGACGTCACTTCCCTGCTATTAACTGGCTGAACAGTTACTCTTTATATGCAGACAGATTAAATAAATGGTTTAATGAAAATGTAGCAAAAGATTGGTCGGATCTTCGTTCGGAAGCAATAAAGATGCTACAGGAAGAAGCTGAGTTAAATGAAATAGTTCAGTTGGTAGGTGTTGACTCACTATCTGTTGGAGACAGATTAAAGCTCGAAGCAACACGGTCAATAAGAGAGGACTATTTGCACCAAAATGCGTTCCATGATGTGGATACTTACTCGTCTCTTGATAAACAGCATAAGCTGCTTACATTAATTTTGAAATATCATGATGACGGTATTGCAGCCTTGAAAGAAGGAGCTGATTTTAAAGCACTGTCAGACCTTCCTGTAAGGGAGAAAATAGGAAGATTCAAATATACTGAAGAAAAGAATATACAAGAGGTTTTTGACAGCATTAAAAAACAGCTTGAAACTGAAATATCAGCTCTTGTATCAAGCAAGGAGGTCGAATAATATGATTAGAGAATATAAAACAATATCTGAAGTAGCGGGACCTTTGATGCTTGTAAAAAATGTTGAGAATGTTGCGTATGATGAATTAGGCGTTATAGAACTTCCAAATGGCGAAACAAGGAGCTGCAGGGTTTTGGAAATTAACGGCAGCAATGCATTGGTTCAGCTTTTTGAAAGTTCAGCAGGTATTAACCTTGCAGAGAGCAAGGTTAAATTTCTGGGAAGAGGCATGGAGCTTGCAGTATCCTATGATATGCTTGGCCGTGTATTTGACGGACTGGGCAGACCTATTGACAACGGACCGGAAATAATACCGGAAGAAAGACTTGACATAAGTGGTCTTCCGATGAATCCTTCGGCGCGTGACTATCCCGATGAGTTTATACAGACGGGTGTTTCAGCAATAGACGGATTGAATACATTGGTTAGAGGGCAGAAGCTGCCTATATTCTCAGGCTCAGGTCTTCCGCATGCTGACTTAGCGGCTCAAATTGCACGTCAGTCAAAAGTTTTGGGAACAGAGTCAAAATTTGCCGTTGTATTTGCGGCTATAGGTATAACATATGAAGAAGCAGACTTCTTTATTTCAGACTTTAGAAAAACAGGTGCTATTGACAGAACAGTTCTGTTTATGAATTTGGCTGATGACCCTGCAATTGAGCGTATTTCTACTCCTCGTATGGCTCTTACCGCAGCTGAATACCTTGCATTTGATAAAGGAATGCACGTGCTTGTAATTCTTACAGATATTACAAACTACGCAGAGGCACTTCGTGAGGTTTCGGCAGCACGTAAGGAAGTCCCAGGAAGACGTGGATATCCGGGATATTTGTACACTGACCTTGCTACGCTTTATGAAAGAGCCGGAAGGAAAAGGGGTATGGAAGGATCTATAACAATGATTCCTATATTGACTATGCCTGAGGATGACAAAACACATCCTATTCCGGATTTAACAGGATATATTACAGAGGGCCAGATAATTCTGTCTCGTGAATTATACAGAAAGAACATAAAACCTCCTATAGATGTACTTCCTTCATTATCACGTTTGAAGGATAAAGGTATAGGAAAAGGAAAGACAAGAGAAGATCACTCAGATGTTTTAAATCAGCTTTTTGCTGCGTATGCTCGAGGTAAGGAAGCTAAGGAACTTATGGCAATCCTTGGAGAAGCGGCACTTTCAGATACAGATAAGTTTTATGCGAAGTTTGCCGATGAATTTGAGAAAAAATATGTTTCTCAGGGCTATGAAACAAACAGATCAATAGAAGAAACATTGTCTATTGGTTGGGATTTGCTGACACTTCTTCCAAAGAGCGAATTAAAACGTATCAGAGATGAATATCTTGAAAAATACTATCCGAAACAAAATTAGTGAGGGGTGTTAAGTTATGGCAAGATTAAATGTAAATCCAACCAGAATGGTATTAACCTCTCTGAAAAAGCGTTTAAAGGTGGCAGTAAAAGGTCACAAGATGCTTAAGGATAAACGTGATGAGCTTATGAAGCAATTTTTGGAGCTTGCCAGAGAAAATAAAGTTTTGCGTGAGAAAGTTGATTCACTTATAGGTGATGTATATTCAAACTTTGTTATAGCCAGCGCTGTAATGTCATCAGAGGTGCTGAACGAAGCGTTGATGTATCCAAAACAGGGTGTTTCAATAGAGGTAAGCAATAAAAATGTTATGAGTGTAGATGTTCCGGTTTTTGATTTTAAAACAACAACTGACGATACATCAAACATTTATCCCTACGGCTTTGCAAATACTTCTGCCGAACTGGACAGCGCTATTGAGAATTTGTCGGATATTTTTCCGGAAATGCTTAAATTGGCGGCAGTGGAAAAAGAGGTACAGCTTTTAGCGGCTGAAATTGAAAAAACCAGAAGAAGGGTTAATGCTCTTGAATATGTTATGATTCCTCAGTTCCAGGAAACAATCAAGTATATCCAGATGAAACTGGATGAAAACGAGAGAGGGAACCAAACCAGACTTATGAAGGTTAAAGACATGATGGTTCAGGAAGCAATAGAAGAAAAACAAGAATTCACTAAGACTGCTCTTGATGAATTCAGTTCAAAAGAATAGATTTGACTGGTATTTACGAACAGTTTTAATGCTATTTAAAGGCAGTGCCTAAATAATTAGGGCACTGCCTTTTTGCTTGACAAAAGTTAATAAACCATATATACTTTGACTATCAAATAAATAGATATTTAAAACAATGGAGAAAATATGGAATTAAAAGAATTGAAAATAGGAAATCTAACCGCTAAAATTCCAATAATACAAGGTGGTATGGGCATTGGTGTATCGTTGTCAAATCTTGCGTCCGCAGTTGCTAATGAAGGTGGGATAGGTACAATATCCGGCGTGCAGATAGGATTTCGTGAACCTGACTTTGAAAATAATCCTGTTGAGGCTAATTTGAGAGCTATGGCAAAGGAAATAAGGAGAGCTAGGGAAAAAACAAAGGGAATTATAGCCATGAACCTGATGGCTGCCATGAACAATTATGAGCTTTATGTAAAAAAAGCGGTGGAAGAAAAAATAGATTTAATAATTTCAGGTGCGGGACTGCCGCTTGCGCTGCCTAAAATTGTGAAAGGTACATCAACAAAAATTGCTCCCATAGTATCGTCAGCTAAGGCGGCAAGGATAATAATAAAAAGCTATTTAAAACATGACAGACTTCCGGATGCTGTAATAGTGGAAGGTCCGCTGGCCGGAGGACACCTGGGCTTTAAAATGGATGAACTGCTCCAAAAAAAATATGCGTCCCTAAAGGAAATTGTTCAGGAAGTTAAAGAGCTTATAACAGGGATTGAAGCAGAAAATGGTGTTAGAATCCCTGTTATTGCGGCAGGGGGTATACGAACGAAAGCCGATATGGCGGAACTGGCTGCCCAGGGAGCAGACGGATTTCAAATAGCAAGCTTGTTTGTGCCTACTGTTGAATGTGATGCTCATGAAAATTTTAAACTTGCATATGTCAATGCATCCGAAGACGATGAAATGATAATTAAGAGTCCGGTTGGTATGCCTGCGAGAGCGATTAGAACTGATTTTCTTACTGATTCAATTGCAAATGGATGCAAGGTGGGCAAATGTTTTAAGTGCATGCCCGGCTGCAATCCTTTGACAATTCCATATTGCATATCAAAGGGCCTGATAGATGCGGTGGAAGGTCGCGACGGACTAATATTTTCCGGTTCAAATTTAAGTGGCATTAATAAAATATCCACGGTAAGAGAAGTAGTCAACAGTTTGTTAATATAGAATTTTAAAAGAATAAACATGCGTTATATCGCATTTCTATTCTTTTGCGATAACGACATACAGTATGAATAATCAGCGTTTTAGATACACGTAGCCTTTTATTAATATCTATAAAGTTTCAACTTACTCTATTATTTATACTTGACTTCATTTAAAATTGCAATTATACTTATAATATTATATTGCTGAAACAGCAATAAATACTATAAGGAGGTTGTATTATGAGAGGAGATACACTACAAATATTTATTTCGATGATTGTGTATATGGCCGTTGTAATAGGCATCGGATTGTATTTCGCAAAACGTGCCAATGAAAGCAGCGAGAACTTTTTTTTAGGAGGAAGATCGCTGGGTCCACTGGTTACGGCAATGAGTGCAGAAGCTTCGGATATGAGCGGATGGTTGTTGATGGGTCTGCCTGGAGTGGCTTATTGGTACGGTTTGAGTGATGCAATATGGACAGCTATTGGTCTTGCAGCGGGAACATATCTTAACTGGTTGTTTGTAGCTAAAAGGCTGCACAACTATTCTATAATAGCAGGAGACTCCATAACGCTTCCCGACTATTTTAGCAATCGGTTTAAGGAAAAGAACAAGGTTATTATGACTATTTCTGCTGTATTTATTTTGGTATTCTTTACTGTATACGCATCAAGCTGCTTTGTTACTGTAGGCAAGCTGTTTAATGCATTGTTCGGCTTTAGCTACCATTTTATGATGATTGCAGGGGCTGTATTTGTGCTGGTGTATACATTTTTAGGAGGATTTCTAGCTGAAACTGCATCAGATACAATGCAGGCATTTGTAATGATTTTTGCACTAATTGTTATTTTATCTATTGGTACGGCTGCTGCAGGAGGAATATCTGCGGTTGTTACCAATGCTGAGAGTATTCCGGGATTTTTTGAATTTTTCGGTATAGCATCGCCTGCTTTGGATGCAAGCGGTAAACAGATTGTGGCTAACGGAGTTCCGCAATTTAATGAAGCCGGGAAATATGGGCTATATACAATTTTATCAACAATGGCATGGGGCTTGGGTTATTTTGGTATGCCTCAGGTACTTTTAAGGTTCATGGCCATACGTAATTCAAATGAGCTAAAAACATCAAGAAGAATCGCAACAGTTTGGGTTATTATTTCTTTGGCGGCTGCCGTAGCAATTGGTATTATAGGAAGAAGTTTGTTTCCTGTTGATCTTGCAACTTACAGTGAATCAGAAAGTATATTTATAGTCATGTCATCAAAATTGCTGCCTTCTATGCTTGCAGGATTTGTAATGGCGGGTATTTTAGCGGCAACTATAAGTTCATCAGACTCTTATTTGCTTATAGCGGCATCAGCATTTTCAAAGAATATTTACCAGCACCTTATCAATAAAGAGGCAACAGATTTAAAGGTTATGAATCTTTCAAAAGTTATCTTGTTTGTGATAACGGTGATAGGGATGATAATAGCTCTTGATGAAAACAGCGTGATATTTACAATTGTTTCATTTGCATGGGCAGGATTTGGGGCAACGTTCGGACCTATTACTATTTTATCTTTGTTCTGGAAGAGAACAACAAGAGAAGGTGCAATTGCCGGCATGCTGTCGGGAGGAATAATGGTATTCATATGGAAACTTATTTTAAAGCCTATGGGCGGAGTTTTCGGAGTATATGAACTGCTTCCTGCATTCATAGTTTCATGTATATTTATATATGTTGTTTCAAATTTAACTCCGGAACCGTCTGATGAAATACAAAAAGAATTTGATATGGCAAGAAGCAAATAAAAATCGATAATGATACGCTTTTATAGCTTTTTAAATTTATGAGAATATTATTATTTTAGCAATTTTATAAATAGATTCCGCAATTTTGCGGAATCTATTTATTTTATAGAGAATCATAGAAAGTTAATTAAAATTCATTTAATTGACAATAGAGTTAGCTTGTGCTAACATGAATTAAATGCTTTAATTTTAATATAAAAATACTTGTTAAGGAAACAGGAAAGCTATGTGCAAAACATTAAAAGGTGAAAAAATGGAAAAACAGAATGACTTATTTTATCATGATATCATCGATTGCATAATTGCGGCATTGGAGGCAAGGGATATGAATACGGCAGATCATTCCCGAAGAGTGAGTGATATGTGTGAGCAGGTTTGTACGCTGATGATGCTTCCTCAGAAAGAAACTGAAAAGATACACATGGCTGCACATGTGCATGATATTGGTAAAATAGGAATTGCGGATTCTATTTTGATGAAACCGGAAAAGTTAAGTGAACATGAATGGGAACTTATTATGAAGCATTCTGAAATAGGTGCAGATATTTTGAGCAGAAGTCACGGGCTTTCAGAATTATCTCATATTGTACTATGCCATCATGAAAGATGGGATGGCAAAGGTTATCCAAATGGAATCAAACAGCATTATATCCCTCTGGGAGCACGAATTATAGCTGTATGTGATTCAATAGATGCGATGATGAGTGATAGAACTTACAGAAAAGCATTAACTTCGGATCAATGCAAGAAAGAAATAATAAATAACAGTTCGATTATGTATGACCCTGATGTTGTTTCCGTAGTTGTAGATAACTGGGGAACAGTTGTTAAGTATAAATAATTGGTTTTGCTTTTGAATATAAGGAAGAGGTATTGTTATGTCGTAATAATTAATTTGCAGATTTATTGAGGGTATGGTATAATTTATTATATTATGGCTGGTTAGGAGGTATTATGAAAAATAGTAAAATAAATAAAATATTGTTGCTTGTTATTGTCCTTTCTCTTCTATTTACAATGGCTGCGGAAGCTGTTGTATTTACAGATATATCAAGTCACTGGGCAAAAAGTTATATAGAAAGAGTTTCTGAAAAAGGGATTGTATCAGGTTATGAGGACAAGACATTTAAACCCGACAACAATGTCACAGTCTTGGAAGCATTAGTGATGTTATCAAGGCTTTACGATATTGACGACGATTTAAAGGATGAAGTTATAGAGAACTATGAAGATACTTTAGAATCGATGTCTAATACTAAGGGATACGAATGGTCATTTGATTATTTGTCAGTTATTATAGAAATGGGTGTTGTATCGGAAAACGGCCTAAAAGACATGTTTTCAAAAAAGACTATTTTTCAGGATGCAACAAGAGAAGAAATAGCCGTGTTGCTTACAAAGGCCATGATGCTTTCGGATGAAGCGCAAAATTTAAAGGTGTATACTCTGCCTTTTACTGATGCGGAAGACATTTCAACAGCAGCAAGGCCATACATATACATTATGTACGACAAGGAAATTCTTCAGGGAGACACTAAGAAAAATATAAATCCGAAGGATGACATAACAAGGGCCGAGGTTGCTACTGTTTTGGACAAGGCTTGCGATTACATAGAAGATAATGATATATATCCTGAATTTGAAAATTATGTACCTACAACTGTAGAAGAGGGAATTATCACTAAATTGGAGGATAAAAGCTCGGAATCATATATCTATATTGAAGATATTGACGGAACTGAGAGCATTATAAGGATTGACGATGATACAAAGATATATGTTAATGATAGAGTACGAGAATTTTCTGATTTGAAGGAAGAAATGATTGTTAAATGCAAGATTGACGAAGATAGACTTGCCGTTAAAATTGAAGCTGACAAAAGTAAAGATGTTGTAAGAGGGATCATATATTATGTAGCATATTCATCACCTGCATCTATTACTGTTTATGATGAGGATGATGATAAGGTTGTATATGATGTTTTAAGCAGTGTGGATGTTTTTCTTGACGGAAAAGAAATTGCACTAAGGGATCTTGATAAAAAAGATGAAGTTACTCTTTTGGTTGAAGACGATAAGGTTTATCAAATTAATTCCGTAAGCAGAATTAAAGATTATGAAGGAGTTATAGCATCAATCGATTATAAATCATATCCTATTGAGGTTTCGCTGAAAACAAAGGAAGATGTAGTCAAAATCTTTGAATTTGACAGCGAAGTTGAAGTTACGAGAAACGACAAGGAATCAAGCTTTGACAGAGTCAGAGTAGGAGATGAGGCTACTGTTACTACTGAATACGATGAAATGATAAAGATAAACACTGTTGCTAAGGAAGCCGAAATGAGCGGTACAATTAAAGAAATCATCATAGGTACCGAAAATAAAATTAAGATATCTGACAGCAATGGGGATGTTGAACAGTATATAGTCAGCAGCAATGCTGTTATAACCATCGGGGATAAGAATGCATCAATTAATGATCTTCGTGTTGGATACAATGTTGATATTAATACATCAGGAGATGAAATTGTAACTATCGAAGCAGCTCAAATTCAGGCAGCTATGAACTTTGCCGGTAAAATAATATTTGTAAATACAGACGATAAGCTTGTAATGATGCAGAATGTTAACGGAAACGGTCAGACGGAACTGATTTATTTAAGAGTTACAAACAATACCAGGATATTTAATACATCGGGTGATACAAAGTATTTAAAGAACCTGGAAGAAGGACAGAGCATAATGAGTACTGCCATATCTCAAAACGGTGAATATACAGCTATAAGTATTATGATACAATAAAGAGTTAAAAGCATCTTTTTAGATGCTTTTTTACTAGAATCATGAAAGGCTAACCTATTTATAATAGCGGAGGGGAATATTATGAAGAGAATTTTCTCGATTTTTATGATAGCAAGTTTGCTTGTGCTTATTCTATCAGGCTGCACCGTACTTCCCGCATCAGAAGAAACCGGGGTTGGACCTAAGGAATATGCTGAAATGAGAGAAGCAGAGGAGTTGAAGAAAGAGAACGAAGGTTTAAAGACAACAGTAGAAGACTTAAATACAGAAATAGAAAAAATAAAAAAAGATTATTTGGAGTTGTCTAAAAATAAAGATTCTATTGATTCAAAGCTGAGCGATGCGGAAGCAAAGCTGGATATTTTAGAAAATGATGGTGTTCCTAAGTTTATTTCCGAGGAAACTGACAAGAATAGTATTATGGCTTATTTGAACAACAACAAAAAAATACTGGATAAAAGCCTTAGAGGAATTGAGATAATCGATAATTCAGCTTATGATAAAGTTCTGTTTTATACAACTGGCTATGGCGAAAGCTTCAACCAGATTTTCATATGGGAAACGGGAGAGGAAAAACCTGAATTAATTGACAATGCTTCATTTTCAAAAAAAGGAAATATTTCTGCCGTAGATGAAAAGTTTCTGTTAATTGACACAGGGAACAACGAAGAATATAAAATATTGGACATTGAGAATAATTTAGTAGTGAATACTTTTTATTCAGTGCAAAATGTTTTTTTGCTACCGGACACATCTACGTTTATAATTCAGAAACCGGAAACGAATTTGTTTGAGCTGTATGATTTTATAAGCTTGAAGGAACAGGAAATAGATCTGGATTATAAAAGCAGGTTTACTTCGTTTAAGCGTGACGATGCATCAGGCGACCTGATTTTTGAAGGATACTACAATGATGAAAATGAAGTTTCGTATATATTTAGGGCAGCAGTAAAAATTGATACTCTGAAAGAAAAATATAATGTATTGACACTGAATCAGGCATTGGAGTTAAAAGAGAACGGTGCAGAAGAGCAGGAAAATAATACGGTGGAAGCAGAATTGGAAGAAGCTAATGATGGTGCTAACATAGATGGAAATACGGAAACAGGAAAAGCAGAAGGAAATATACAATGAAATATGATGTTATAGTAATAGGAGCAGGCCCTGCGGGTCTGCTTAGTGCGTTGTCGGTTAAAAATAAAAAAGTATTAGTTTTAGAAAAAAACAAGGAACCTGGAAGGAAGCTGCTTATTTCGGGTCTTGGACAATGCAACTATACTAATAGTATGGATATTGAAGATTTTTTGAAAATGTATGGTAGAAACGGCAGGTTTTTAAAAGCTGCACTTTATAATTTTACAAATATTGATACGATGAATTTTTTCAGCGAAAACGGCGTTGAAAGTTTTATTAGGGAAGACGGCAAGGTTTTTCCTGCCTCTATGAAGTCATCGGAGGTATTAAATGCGCTTGTTAACTGCTTGAGAAAAATGGGGGTTGAGATACTGTATGATGAAGGAGCAAATAAGGCTACCTATGATGAATTGAATAAAATGTACTTGGTTAAGACAAACAAATCATCCTATGCATCAACTAATCTTATTATTGCCACAGGAGGTAAATCATATCCTCATACTGGATCTACAGGTGACGGATATAAATTAGCTGAACAATTAGGACACACTATAGTGGAGCCAAAAGAAGCACTGGTGCCTGTCTATACTGTAAACTATAAATTTAAGGAACTGGCAGGAATATCTTTTGAGGATATTAAGGTTTCACTTTGGAGAAATAACAGAAAGTCAGAGGAATTTAACGGAGATTTTCTTTTTACTCACACCGGAATATCCGGCCCTGTAATTCTTAATAATTCAAGATACATTGAAGAAGGGGACGTTCTGAAAATTAATTTTACTTCTTTTAAAAATTCAGAAGAGTTCAAAAAACATTTTGACAATTTAATTTTAAGCTCCGGTAAATTAAGCATAAAAACAGTTCTAAAGCAGATGGATATGCCAAAGCGTTTTACTGAAAAGATTGTGGAGATGGCGGGTATAGATGAAAATAAACTATGCAGCATATTAGAAAAAGCTGAGAGAAAGAATTTGTGCGGGCTTCTTTCCGCCCACGAATTCAAAATTGAGAGACTTGGTGGTTTTAATACTGCAATGGTGACTGCAGGTGGTGTTTCAACACGTGAGATAAGCTCTAAAACCATGGAGTCAAAGATAAGGCCGGGCATGTATTTTGCCGGAGAAGTAGTTGATTATGACGGTGATACGGGAGGGTTCAATATTCAAGCTGCATTTTCAACTGGTAAGCTGGCTGCGGACAGCATAAATAAAAAACCGGCTAACTGTTGTCAAAGTCTTTAAATTTTAGTTATAAATAATAACAGGAATTTAATTTTTATGGCTAATATTTATATATGATAATATAAATACTAATTCCATAAGGGGCTATATGTAGGAATGTATAAATAGCTAAAAGATATTATTTAGTGGGGATTATAATGGAACTAAAAAACTATGGTACTATGAGTGATGGGGAAATTGATGTTATTATGAAAGAGCTAAAAACTGCGATCCTGAAAAAGGAAGAGCGCCTGAATACAAATTTAAAATAATGCTACATAATACAGATGTTGATGTAATAAAAGATAATTTATTGAATAAAGTTATAATTACTTGCAATCCTGATAATTTTGCATCAAGAAGTATATGCGAAAGTATTGGAGCAAAACTTATAGAAATTATAGATATTCCTACTTCTTCTGAGGCATATTCAAAAATAGAACCACAAAAGTGCAGATATGAATGGATTATAGATTAAGAATTATATGTATAAAGTTAATTTTAATCATTTCACTGGATTTCTTAGTTTGCTTATGGTGCGAAAGGTCATCTTGGAGGATAATTGAATGTATGATGTTATAATAATAGGCGCAGGGCCAGCAGGGAGTAGTGCGGCAAAAGAATTGGCCGATAAAGGTTATAGCGTATTGTTGGCTGAAAAGTTTAAAATGCCGCGCAATAAATCTTGTTCGGGCATTTTGATTAAAAAATCAATACAACTGATTCATACATATTTTGGCGAGAATATACCACAAACGGTTATGTGCTCCCCAATGTATGGCAAGGGAATGATACTCACTAATGATGATGGACAAGAATATCGCTACGAACAGAACGGCTTGAATATTTGGCGTAGTTCTTTTGATTATTGGTTAGCTCAAAAATCCGTGGAAGCAGGGGCGGAATTAAGGGACGAAACAACAGCTACATCCTGTGAGGAAAGAAATGATTGTATTATTGTGAAATTCAGAGGTAGCAAGGAATATACTGAAAAAGCTAAAATTGTTATTGCCTGTGATGGTGCGGTAAGTTCAATAAAACGAAAACTTATCCATGCGCCCCGCAATTATATTACGACTTATCAGACCTTTAATAAAGGCTCCATTGATTTAGATTATCATTTTTTCTATGCCTATTTGCAACCCCAATTTTCAGAATATGACGCATGGTTTAATGTAAAAGACGATTATTTGATTTTTGGTGTTTCAGTAAAAGACACGAGCAAAATTGAGCATTATTATTCACAATATATCGCATATATGAAACGTGAACATAACGCCAAAATTGAAACGGAGGAAAAAGCGGAAAAGTGGATTATGCCCCACGTTATGCCTGGTTGCCCTATTGATTATGCCAACGGCAGGGTTTTGTTTGCAGGAGAAGCCGCAGGGTTTCTTAATCCTATGGGCGAGGGTATATCGGCAGGACTGGAAAGCGGTTATGCGGCGGCAAAAGCTGTTCAGCAGGTAGACTTGAATAGTCAATTTGATGTTCAGCCACTTCACATGGCGTACAAAGACAATACTATATCTTTGAAAACTTATATGGAGCGTCAATGGTGGTTTGTAGCTGGCCTGTCTACTAAATTCAATGCGCATAAAACATAAAGAGAAAACAGGCGGCATAGCCCATCCCGCCGTCTGTCGCTTTTACCGCTCCATATCCTGCGCCCTGCGCGGTTGGGTTTCTCCGGATTCCACGCTTCTCCATTTGAAAAGCCGCAACGCCGCCAAACTCCTGCAAATGAGCCGGTTGCCATGCTGTTTTAGTCGGCGGATATATCCATAATACTAAATAATCACCTTGTTGGGATTCCAAGGTGATTTTATTTTATTATATTTTAAATCTTCCTTTAACTGCGTTCAATACTGCCGATATTGCTACCGAATACAACGGAATCATGAAAAAATTCGTAAGAATTCTTGCCGGCAGAAATATCATAAATCCTTTGCCGTAAACAACTGACAGAAAATAGGTGTTCAATATTATAGACGTTATAAGTTGTGTTACACTAACGGTAAAAACTATTTTGTTCATGCTTAAATCGCAGTTTGATGACGTTACTTTTATCGGAATTATGAGGTAAATTGCAACCAAAATGAAGAATCCGACAATATATAAAATGCTTAAAGGTTTTCCGTCATAAATTATTCCGCCGTCAAATGTAAGCAAACCGTTAAATAAAAATACTGATACAAATCCCACAGACAATAAAGAAATAAATATTGTGTTTAACAGATTATAATTTAAATCCTTTTTTATATATTTGTATATCAGACCTGGCAAGAAACCGGACAATGCACTTACTAATGTAAATCCGGGGAAAAATGGTCCGCCCGGCTTGGCGATGAAGTTAATTATATCTGCAGCGGCGCCGGATATAAAACCGGCTGCAGGTCCTAATAAGATTCCCGATATTATCAGTGGAACAGATGCAAAATTTATACGCAGTGCAGGGATACCTGCAAGTGGTATATAAATTTCAAAAATAATTTTTAATACAAGGCTCATTGCTATGAATAACCCTGCCCTCACTATCGTTAGCGATGTGAATTTCTGTGAATCAGTATTACCTCTCATATTATCCTCCTTTATTGAGCAATAATACCTCCGCACAATACAGGAGAACAATCCTATAATTAATAGGTTCTCGAATACAGCGGAAGCGACAAGACACCGCAGACACGGTCTTTCGTTCAAGGGCGACATCCCATCCCTTAACACTTTACGCATCTTGTCTACTCTGTTATGCTAATATTGATTTTTTATATATGTTACCACAGTATGTACCAATATACAATTGAATTTTTGAGAATGTAAAAATAGTTAAATAATAGCGCAAGAATGAAGAAGTATTGTTTTAAAATTATTTAATAATTTGAGTTTGTTGTCGTTGCTTTTATCTGCTATAATTGTAGGGTAAAGAATAAGCTAACGATTTCAAAATATTAATCAGGAGGAAACATGTCAGAAAAATATTTAAGCGATATAGAAATAGCACAACAGGCAGAAATGAAGGTAATCAATACAATAGCCGATAAGATTGAAATACCTGATAAATACGTGGAAAATTACGGCAAGTACAAAGCAAAAATCGATTACAGATATTTGCAGAATGAATTAAAAGATAACAAAGAAGCCAAACTGGTGCTGGTAACAGCAATAAATCCAACACCTGCCGGAGAAGGAAAAACAACTACAACAATAGGACTGGGAGATGCACTAGCAAAACTAGGCAAAAGAACAATAATAGCACTGCGTGAGCCGTCCCTTGGACCTGTATTCGGAGTAAAAGGAGGAGCAGCAGGAGGAGGCTATGCCCAGGTTGTTCCAATGGAAGATATAAACCTTCATTTTACCGGTGATTTCCATGCAATAGGAGCAGCAAACAACCTTCTGGCAGCAATGATAGACAACCACATACACCAGGGAAACAAATTGAATATAGACACAAGAAGGATAGTGTGGAGAAGAGCCGTTGATATGAACGACAGACAATTAAGACATATAGTAGACGGCCTTGGAGGAAAGACAGAAGGAGTAACCAGAGAAGACGGGTTTGACATTACAGTAGCATCAGAAGTAATGGCAGTATTCTGTTTGTCAAATGATATAACAGAACTAAAAGAGAATCTGGCGAAAATAATAGTAGCATACACAAGAGACGGCGAACCGATAACAGCCGGACAATTAAAAGCCCAAGGAGCAATGGCAGCATTGTTGAAAGATGCGCTTAAGCCTAATATAGTACAGACATTAGAAGGAACACCGGCATTCATACACGGAGGCCCGTTCGCAAACATCGCACACGGCTGCAACAGCGTAATAGCAACAAAGATGGCAAGTAAAATTGCAGAATACACAATTACAGAAGCAGGTTTCGGAGCAGACTTAGGAGCAGAAAAATTCATAGACATCAAGTGCAGAAAAACAGGGTTAAAACCAAGTGCAGTGGTAATAGTAGCAACAGTTAAGGCATTGAAATATAACGGAGGAGTACCAAAGACAGAGCTTGCAGAAGAGAACCTGGATGCGCTGGAAAAAGGACTTCCAAATTTATTAAAGCACGTTGAAAATATAACACAAGTATTTAAGCTTCCGGCAGTAGTAGCAATAAACAGATTCCCAACAGACACAGAAGCAGAACTGAAATTGATTGAAACTAAGTGCAACGAACTTGGAGTAAATGTAGCGCTGTCAGAAGTGTGGGGCAAAGGAAGCGAAGGCGGAAAAGAGCTGGCACAAGAAGTAATAAGGCTGACAGAAAAAGAAAGCAATATGGAATATGCATACCAGCTGGAGATGACAATAAAAGAAAAGATAAAGGCCATAGCACAAAAGCTTTACGGTGCAGATGATGTTGAATTTTCAACAAAGGCCAATAAAGAAATAGCAAATTTTGAAAAGCTTGGATTTGGAAACCTTCCAATATGCATGGCTAAAAATCAATATTCATTGACAGATGATCCAAAGATATTGGGAAGACCGTCCGGATTTAAAATAACAATCAGAGATATAACAATATCGGCGGGAGCAGGATTTTTAGTTGCAATGACAGGAGATATAATGAAGATGCCTGGGCTTCCTAAGGTTCCTGCTGCGGAAAACAT
>JAHDLA010000031.1 GCA_018436705.1 Sedimentibacter sp. | reverse complement strand
TTTGGGTTACAAATGTGGCCTTTCAATTACAAAACTTGCATTTCGATTTCAAAAGTTGCGTTTCGTTTACAAATATTTAGTTGTCAATTACAAATACTGCATTTCAATTTACAAAGTGGCTTTTCGCTTTACTATTAAGCTGGATGAAATATCATCTTGATGCTGTATAATGGCTTTTTATTAATATTCAACAATTATTTATTGAAAAACAATAAATAATTGTTGACATAGGCAAAATGTCTGCTATAATTATGGTAACAAAAGTAATCGGAGGATATTATGTATCAAAAAAGTATTGTTCATTATGTTACTAAGGTTTGCGTGGATATTTTATTTTATATAGGAATCATCTGCTGTATTTTGATTCCTTTTTCGTCGTCGATACTTCTTAAGTATTTTAATGCCACAGATAGAGCAGCTCTATTTATTAAGGTTGTACTGGAGGCATCAGGGCTTTGTTCTGTATATATTATGTGGCAGCTGAAGGTAATATTTAAAACATTGATGGATGGAAACCCGTTTATTCATGCTAATGTTGGTGCGTTGAGGAAAATAGCAATGTCCTGCCTTGTTATCTCACTTATATATGTTTTGAAGCTTATTGTTATGCCAACTATTTCAACTGTAGTAATTATTGCAATTTTTGTAATAGCATGTCTTTTGTGCTTGACTCTTAAGGATTTGTTTAAACAGTCAATTTACTACAAGGATGAAAATGATTTAACGGTTTAGGAGGATTGCTATGTCGATAATTATACAGCTAGATGTTGTGATGGCCAAAAGAAAAATAGGGCTTATGGAACTGGCCGAAAAGATAAATATTACCCCTGCTAATCTTTCAATATTAAAAAATAACAAGGCAAAGGCCATAAGATTATCAACTCTTGAAGAAATATGCAAGGCGTTAGAATGCCAGCCCGGAGATATTATTGAATATGTGGAGGACGGGAAGTAAGATCATGGAAGGTAAATTAAAATTAAGAATATCATTGTATGGAATCATATCTGCTGTTTCATATGTTTATTTAATTATGACAACAGATCCGGGAATAAGTATTTTCCTGTTCTTTGTATTGCAGCTTGCCGCTTTGGTTTATATTTTAAAAGACAAAAGAGAAACTTTGAATTTCAAAGGCCTTATGCTGATGATACCAATACTTGTTATATCTCTTAACAGATTTATAAGTGCAAATCGTATGCTTGAAGATACAAATTATTTAGCAATTATATTTTTATACAGTGCAATGTTTTTGCTGTTGTCAGATCGCTTGAAATTAAGAAAGCTTAATATTAGCGAGTTTATTAAAGTAATTGCTAATATTTTCAAGCCATTTACAAATTTCAAAGTTCCAATTAAATGGGCAGAGGAAAGAGCAAAAAA
Organism: Sedimentibacter sp.; assembly: GCA_018436705.1. Classification (GTDB taxonomy): domain Bacteria; phylum Bacillota; class Clostridia; order Tissierellales; family Sedimentibacteraceae; genus Sedimentibacter. The sequence goes on along the minus strand of JAHDLA010000031.1, from coordinate 58,191 downwards.
TAAGGAAAAGAATATACTCGTCAAGAGAATACTGATTGGAATAGGTATATCAATTCCAAGTGTAATGTTTCTTACAATTATGTTGTCTTCTGCGGATATGATATTTTACAGAGGGTTTGTCTCTATTAATAATTGGTTTGCAGAGCTTATTGATTTCTTCTTTATCTATAAAACGGCTATAGGGGTATTTGTGGGGCTATATTTGTTTGGACACTTGTTCTCTGTTTTTGACTGCGTAGATGCCAATGGATTCAAGAATATCAATAAGCTTGCTTCTAAAAAGATCAACGGAGACATAATTGTAATAAATATTTTTTTGGTATCTATACTTGCAATATACACGCTGTTTATGGCAATTCAGTTTAAATATCTGTTTTCTTCCGGAGAGATTCCGTATGGGCTTAATTATTCGGAATATGCAAGACGTGGATTCTTTGAACTTGTTTTTTTAAGTGTTTTGAACATAATTATTATATTGCTGATTACAAATCTTCTCAAAGATAAGATATATTTTGAAAAGAGCAAGTCTGCTGTTGTTTCAAAAATGTTTCTCATTTATCTGTGTTTGATAACGGGTGTATTGTTGGTGTCTTCTTTTTATAGAATGTCATTGTATGACAGTGCCTACGGGTTTACGAGATTAAGGATACTTGTGTATATTTTCCTGATATTTGAGGCTATTGGACTGTTGGCAACCATTGTATATATTATAAAGTATAATTTTAACATATTTGTTGTTTACGCATTAGTAATCCTTATGTTTTATATGACTTTAAACATTGTCAGAATAGATGAAATAGTTGCAGAGAGGAATATTGATATGTATTTTGCCGGGCAGACGGAGAGCTTGGACATTGACTACCTAATGAGCTTGTCGGCTGATGCGGTTCCTCAGATTATGAGACTGCTAGATAAAGATGTTGAAATTATAACCAGAAATAGTGCGAGAATATACATTGAGAAAGTGAAAAAATTGTACAGTGATTCTGATTGCAACTGGAGAAGTCTAAACTTGCCTGCTGAAAACATAGAAAGACTGCTATCGGAAAATAAGGATAAAATAGAGATGAATTATTAGAACTTATTAAGCCTTAGTCAGCAAAACCCTGTGCTTTATTGTTCCGTAAGGACAATGAGGCGCTTTTTTATATAATATTAGCAATATAAATACTTATAGATAAACAGCTAAAATTGTAATATAATTAATAAAACTAAATGAGCAGGAGGGGAGATATGAAAATAAAGACATTTAAGGTCGAGCAGTGGATGAATGAATTCGAAAATGATGCGGTTTATAATTTAGGTGAAACATGTATTGATTCTTTGACGTTGGGGGAGCTTATTGAGCTGTCAGGACGTGATCCGGATGAATATCTTGCATCCCTTAAAGACACAAGAATGACATATAGCCATATTTACGGTTCGCCTGATTTTTTAAACGGGGTAGCCGGCCTGTACAAAAGCATTAATCCAAAGCAGGTTATACCGACTCACGGGGCTATAGGTGCAAATAATATGGTCATTGTTTCCATGCTTGAACCCAGCGACAATATGGTATCGGTAATGCCCACATACCAGCAGCATTATTCTATTCCGGAATCCATAGGAGCAGAAGTACGAATACTGCAATTGACTCCGGAAAATAAGTTTTTGCCGGACATAGAGCTTTTAAAAAGCCTGGTTGATAGTAATACGAAAATGATAACAATTAATAATCCTGATAATCCTACAGGATCTTGGATTCCTGAAAAGGAAATGAAGCAAATTGCAGAAATTGCCGAAAATGTTGGTGCGTATGTATTGTCTGATGAAGTGTACAGAGGAATTTCTGAGGACGGAAGCTATATGCCGTCAATTACGGATTTATATGAAAAAGGGATATCGGTGGGAAGTATGTCAAAAATTTTCTCCTTGGCAGGACTGCGCATGGGCTGGATAGCTTCCAGAAGTAAAGAAGTAATAGATGCATGTTTGGAGAGAAGAGATTACGACACTATAAGCTGCGGAGTCCTTGATGACTTATTTGCTTCCATGGCTCTTACGAACAAGGAAAAAATATTTGAGAGAAATAGAAATATATTGTTCAAGAACAGAGAAATACTTGACCAATGGGTGCAGGATACACCGGAAGTTCACTATATAAAGCCTGTAGCCGGAACCACAGCTCTTGTATACTATAAGAAGGAAATGCCGTCATATGAATTATGTGTAAAATTGCTCAGGGAAAAAGGTGTTTTGTTTACTCCAGGTTCATGCTTTGAAATGGAAGGGTGCGTAAGGATAGGGTACGCTTTTGATTCGAAGACATTAAAAGATGGATTAGATAAATTTGCTGAATTTTTAAGAGAAATATAGCGGTGAAAAAATGAAGCGCAAATTTATTGCTAAAAGATATTGGAGTGAACAGTCAACTGCAATGGGGCAGTCTGACGAATTATCTAAAACATTTGATGATTGCATTAATTTAAGTCTTGGTGACCCGGATCTGATTACTCATGATATAATTATTGACAATGCCTTTAAAGATGCAAAATCAGGACACACAAAGTATACTGATTTTAGAGGTGATGCTGAACTTCGCAAAGAAATATGCAAATTCTACATGGACGAATACAGCATAAAGGTGAAGGATGAGGAAGTGTTTGTATCAACGTCGGCGTGCCATGGAATGTACTTGGTTCTTGAGGCGGTAATTAATGACGGGGATGAGGTAATATTGCAGGCGCCGTTTTTTACGCCGTATCCTCAGCAAGTAAAGCTTGCAAGAGGAATACCTGTTGAACTTCCCACATATGAAGAAGAGGATTTTCAGATAAATGAAAAGAGGCTGGAAAATCTGATTACTGCAAAAACTAAGGCGTTGATAATAAATACCCCGTCCAATCCCACAGGAAGCTGTCTGACAGATGAATCTATGAAAGCAATAGCAAGAATAGCTGAAAAGCACGATTTAATCGTTATAGCGGATGATATATATACTGCATTCAGCTATGAAAGTCAGTTTATCCCTTTTGCATCACTGAACGGCATGAGGGAAAGAACCATAATCCTGAATTCATTTTCAAAGAATTTTACGATGACGGGATGGAGAGTTGGAAGTATAGTTGCTCCGGACTATATAATAAATGTTATAAGCCAGATTAATGAGAACGTGGTTTTTACGGCACCTTCTGTTTCCCAGAGAGCTGCAATTCATGCTCTCAGAAACAGAAACATAATTCAGCCTGAAATGATAGAGGAATATCGAAGCAGAACGTTGTATGCGGCTGAAAGGATTAACAAAATAAATAATATGCACGTTATTTATCCGCCGAAAGGAACTTTCTACTTGTTTGTAAATATTAAGAAAACAGGGCTTGCGTCGGAGGAAGCTGCCAAAGTAATTCTACAGCAGGCTCATGTTCTTGTTCTGCCGGGAAATGCCTTTGGAGAATGCGGTGAAGGGTATTTAAGAATTGCATGTACGGTAAACAAAGGCATTTTGAAAGAAGCATTTGACAGAATAGAAAATATTGGTGTTTTCAATAAACAGAGTACAGATATCGCATCAAAATAAATAGTGAAATAATTACAATATTGGGTTAAAATTATTGTGGATAAGAAACTCAGGAAAAAGTACAATTAATTGGAGGTGAGATTATGGAACTGGAAATTTTGTCTGGAGATATTACAATGGTAGAGGCAGATGCTATTGTTAATGCAGCAAACAATTCATTGCTTGGAGGCGGCGGGGTTGACGGAGCCATACATCGCGCGGCGGGACCGGAGCTTCTGCACGAATGCCGGACTCTCGGAGGCTGTGGAACCGGAATGGCAAAAATAACAAAAGGATACAGGCTGCCGGCAAAATATGTTATACATACTGTTGGTCCTATATGGCATGGAGGAGGCGCTAATGAGGAAAATCTTCTGGCGTCCTGTTACAAGAACAGCCTGCTTCTCGCCGAAAAATATAATTGCCGCTACGTTGCATTTCCTTCAATAAGTACGGGAGCATATTCATTTCCGCTTCAAAAAGCATCAAAGATTGCTGTAAAAGCCATAATGGAATTTCAAAGTATTGAAAATGTGGTGGAAAAGGCATCAATTGTGTGTTTTGATAAAAAAACGAAAGAATATTATGATAAAGCACTAAAAGAATACTTTAAAAAAGACTAGAAGGAGAAATCATGGCAGGAATAAAATATGAAATAACAGAAGAGTTAGCTATTCTTTCAGAATCATCAAGAGGATGGACTAAAGAGCTTAATATGGTAAGCTGGAATGACAGAGAACCTAAATTTGACATAAGAGAATGGTCGCCGGAGCATGAAAGAATGGGCAAAGGAGTTACGCTGAGCAAGGAAGAAGCTAAGCTTCTCAGAGATATTTTGAATAAGATGGATATATAACTAACTGGGACCGGTCAAAGACCGATCCCAGTTTTTGCTGTATTATTATTTTCGTTTGAATGATTTGCCTGTATATAGACCAAAGCCTGAAACAGTAATTATAAGAATTATATACGGAATGTAAAACACGCTGAATCCATCACGGCTAATTGAGAATATAAGTACAAGAACACCTGGCAGGCTGAGCCATGGAAGAAATATAAAAGTTTTAACCGGCTTCCATATTCCTATGATTATTCCAATCACACCATATATAATCAATACAACCAGTGCTGTTACCAATCGTTCATAACCTGAGCCGTCGGAAAAAACAGATTTAAATACTCCGAATATTGCTATGAGTAAACCTACCAGTGCTGTTACAAGATGAGGGAATGCCTTTTTTTTATATTCAAAATTCATTAAATCACCTCGGTTAGCTTAGTATATTTTAATTTCCGTTCAATACTTTGACTATGAAACTGTCTGCAGGAAGTATAACTGTTTTGTCACCCTGCATCGTGGTTTTAAGAGCTTCCAGACTTCTTATAAACTCATAATATTGTACCCTGTCTTCTGTTGAATATGCGGCGGCAATTATTTTCATATATTCGCTTTCACCCTGACCCTTTAATTCCTCGGCGGTCGCCTTGGCTTTTGAAAGAAGTATTCCGACTTCTTTGTCAGTTTCATTCACAACCTTGCTTGCTTCAAGGTTACCTTCGGCTCTGTAGCTTTCAGCCATCTGAGTTCTTTCCGAAATCATTCGGTTATAAACGGCTGTTTCGTTGTCGTTTGGCAGATCCAGACGTTTTATTTCGACTGCTATTGTGGAAACGCCATAATTTTTGAGCTGACTGTTTACAGTATCAGTTATTTTTATATTTATGTCATCAATTGAGCTGTTATCGGAATTAATGATTTCAGTTTGGTTCATTGTGCCCAAAGTATTTTTAACTGCATTGTAAACAACAGCATCTATTCGGTTTTCCATTTCAGAAATTCTGCTTACAGTTCTCATAAATGTTTGGGGGTTATCAATTTGCCATACTGCAAAATTGTCGACTACCAGCGTCTTTTTATCTCCTGTCAGCACTTCAGACGGAGGTATATCATACTTCATTCTGTACTGAGGAATTTTTTCGACTTTGTCGAGTACAGGAACTTTAAAGTGAAGTCCTGCAGTGTCTTGAATTTTGACGAATTTGGAGAAACGGGTTATATACGCGTATTCATTTTCTCGCACTATGTATGCTGTGCTGGCAAATGCTGCAACAAGCAATATAAGTATCAAAACTCTTAAAAATGATCCTAAATTGCTTTTTTTCTTAGTTTCCTGCATTATTGTTCACCTCCGGTAGTTTCCTCAGATTCGGAAAAGCTCTTAAGTGGCAGAAGTTTCTGCACTCCGCCTTCTGATGAGTCTATGTACACTGTTATGTCAGGCAAAATTTCCTCGATGGTTTCCAAGTACATTCTTGTTCTGGTTATGCCCTTGTTCTTGGCATATTCCTCGTACATTGCATTAAACCTTGCAACCTCGCCGCTTGCTTGGTTAATTTTAGATTCTTTGTAAGATTCCGCGTCTCTTATTAATTTGTCTGCTTTGCTTTCAGCATCGGGCAATGTTTTATTTTTGTAAGCCAGAGCTTCATTAATTCGTGTTTCCTTTTCTTGCTTTGCGGTTTCAACCTCTTTAAATGCTTTGATAACATCGGCAGTAGGAGGCTCACTGTCCTGGATTTTCACATCAAGTATTTGGACTCCAAGATCATAGCTTTCAAGTTTATTTATTATTTTTTCTTTTATTTCTGCCTGAATAATTGATTTTTCTGTTGTCAATACTCCGTCTACATTTTTAGAACCTATTATGCTTCTTGCAGAGGATTGAGATATCATTTTCAGAATGTGGGAAGGTTCATCAGAGTTATAAAGAAATTTAACAGGATCTGAAATTTTCCATTCTATGAAAAAGTCAATATTGACAATATTAAAATCGCCTGTTATCATTTTAGATTCTTCCGTAACAGTAGAGCTCTTATCAACGTTAGATTCGCTTCCGCTTGCATATCCGATTTGCAGTTTTTGTGTTTTGTTTACTGCTACCTTTGTAACATTCTGAACTGGATATGGAAGCTTAAAATGCAGTCCGGCTGTTTCAACACTTGTAACTTTACCAAGAGTTGTTACAACAGCTTGTTCAGATTCTTCAACTGTATACTGGCAGGACATAACGGCGTAGACTACTAATATCAGAAGAGGAAGTATAAGCAGTGCCTTGGTGTTTTTTTTCTTTTTAGGAGGTTTTTCGTTAAAGCCCTGATCTCCAAACTCAAACTGATTATTCGTTTTTTTTGAATTATCGATTAAGCTTATTAATTTTTCAATAAAATTATTCATTTTCATTTCTGCTCCTTTATAAAATTTGAGGAGTGGGTATACCCCTCAGATTGATGGCAAAGCCATTAAGATTGAAGGTTGTTTCTTTGAAATATAATACCACATGCACAATCTTCTAATCAGTTTGCTTGGTATATATGCGAATACTAGATTGTGTAAACCAACAAAGTTTTGTTCTGTCCGCCGCATTTATTATATCATAATGAATTAATGCAAACAAGACAGTTGTTGAATGCTAATTGTTTGCCGAATGTAAATTCTTACTCCTGAAGGTAAAACTTTATGCTTAATTATAATCAAAGTCAAAATTTAAGCATATATTAGATATTAGAATACAATGTATTTTACTTTATATGTATTGATGTGACAGGAATGGGAGAAGATATGTTTAAAAATAATTCGAAAAATAATGCAATAAAGTATTTGAATCAAGCAGCACAAGACTTAAATAATTTATACAACATTACGATTCCAAACACTATAACTGTTCATTTGGGTAACCCTGATGAGGAAGCTGAGGATGTAACTGTTCCTTTTCTGTATTACATTAAAAATGTTGCATCCAGCGAGTTATATCCAACATGGCCGGAATCTGCTTTAAAAGCCAACGTGCACGCAATTACATCGTTTGCTCTAAACAGAGTTTATACGGAATGGTACAGATCCAGGGGGTATGATTTTGATATTACAAGCTCTCCCCAATACGATCAGGAGTTTATTCTAAACAGGGGATTGTTTGACACAATAAATGCTGTAGCTGATGAGGTTTTTACTCACTATATTGCCAGGGAGGGTCAAATGCAGCCACTATATGCCAAGTTTTGCGATGGAAAAATATTACAGTGTGAAGGCTTGCAGCAATGGGGAACAGTTGACTTGTCAGCTGCAGGTTATTCGCCTATAGAAATATTAAGATACTATTATGGAGAAGATATAAATATTGAAACTGGTACACCCATAGTAAATACCGAAAATTCTTTTCCCGGTGAAGTGTTTCAGCTGGGTGATTCGAATATCTATGTTTTAAGAATGCAGCTTTATTTGGACAGAATAAGGGGTAATTATCCTGGAATTCCTCAAATTAAGCCTATTACAGGGAGTTTTAACCAATCCACAGAGGATGCCGTAAGGGCTTTTCAAAGTATATTTAATCTTCCAGTTACCGGAGATATAGATAAAGCTACGTGGTATATGATAATACAAAGATATAATTCGATTGCAAGGCTTGAAGAGCTCACAACACAGGAAAATTTAATAAGCCAGGTGGATGGAATAACAGAGGAGGCATATCTTGAGGGAGACATAAGGGCGGAAATAGAATTAATACAATATGCTTTAAATGTTTTATCGGCCTATTATCCATCCATACGCGGTGTTCCTATAACAGGATTTTTTGATGAACAAACGAGAAACTCGGTTATGGATTTCCAAAAATCAATGGGCTTTGAACCGACAGGTGCCGTTAACAGAGAAACTTTTGACGCCTTGATGTCCAGCCTGTTTGGTATACTTGAATCATTACCTGAGGAAGCTGTATATCTTCCAAGGTTTAGATGGCCCGGTGTTGAGTTCAAACCAGGTGATGAAAGTCCTCTGATTTATATTATTCAGGAAATGCTGTATTATATTTCGCTGATCATTCCTGCAATTCCTCCATTTGAGCCAAGCGGAGTATATGATGAAAATACACGTCGTGCTGTGCAGGCTTTCCAAGGGACACAAGGTATGGAACCCACAGGGATTTTAGACGCAAATACATGGGACACCATCGTGGAGGTATACAGAAGTCAAAGATACGGAGCATCGTCCGGGGGGCAGCCGATTATATAAAAGCGGAATACTTTTTTACGGTATCAGCTGCGTTATATTTTCGCTGCCCGGATACCGTAATATAAGTGGTTTAGGTTGCTCTTTATTTGGTATAATATAAATAAACGGAGGATAAAATGTCGAGATTATTTTCAAATTACATAATTAAAAATTTAGAATTAAAGAATCGGATTGTCATGGCACCGATGTGTATGTATTCTTCGGAAAATGACGGTAAGGCAACTGAATGGCATGTTTTACACTACGCAACGAGAGCTGTGGGAGGAGCAGGGCTAATTATTCAGGAAGCAACAGCGGTTGAACCCGAGGGAAGAATTTCCTCATCTGATTTGGGAATTTGGGAGGATTCTCAAGTCGAAGGGCTAAAAAAGATTGTGGATGCATGTAAAAAATATGGCGCTAAAATCGGAATTCAGCTTAATCATGCAGGTAGAAAGTGCGAAGCTGAAAATGAAAGAATAATTGCTCCCAGTTCAATAGCATACAGTGACAAATACAGAACTCCGGCTGAAATGACGACGGAAGAAATACATGAAGTAATTAAATCATTCGGATATGCAGCAGAAAGATGTGTTAGAGCAGGCTACGATGTAATAGAAATACACGGTGCCCATGGGTATTTAATAAACCAGTTCTTATCACCGTTAACAAATAAAAGAACTGACGAATATGGGGGAAGCAAAGAGAGAAGGGCAAGATTTCTTAAAGAGGTTATAAGAGAAGTAAGAAAAGTGTGGACTGAAGAAAAGGCGCTTTTACTGAGAGTTTCTGCTGAGGAATATGATGAAGAAGGCAATCGCCCGGAGGACCTTGCGGAGATGATAAATATGGTGAAAGACGAAGGAATCAATTTGATAGATGTAAGCTCCGGAGGGGTTGTGAACATCGTGCCCGAGAGATTTCAAGGCTACCAGATCAGGCTTGCGGAAAAAATAAAAGAAAAAACAGAACTTCCTGTAATAGCGGGAGGTTTGATAATTGAGCCACAAATGGCCGAAGAAATATTGCGTAACAGAAGAGCTGATCTTGTATTTATAGGCCGCGCATTTTTAAAAAACCCGTATTGGCCTCTATATGCAGACGAAAAGTTAAGCAATATAGCAATATGGCCAAAACAATACGAAGCAGCCAGAACCGGAAAAATATAGAGACTATGATTAGTAATCAGTAAAGATTACCTGGAAATAAAATCCCAACATATGCTTGGGATTTTATTGATTTTATAGGAATATTTATTTGAATAACCGGCAATATTTTAGTGGATTTATGAATATTTCTGTTATATAATATTAAAGTATTTTGTTGATTATATAATCAACATCTATATTGGAGGGAATATGAGTATTTTTGAAACATTAATGCTTCTTTGTTTCGGATCAGCATGGCCATTTTCTATTTACAGATCCTATAAATCAAAATCAATAGAAGGAAAGAGTCCGGTATTTTTGGTAATCCTACTAATGGGATATACTTTTGGAATTTTGCATAAACTTTTCTATTCTTACGATAGTGTTGTTTATTTATACGTCATTAACTTTATTATGATAACAATAGATTTTACGCTGTACTTGAGAAATTTTAGACTTAAGAAGCATGAAGAAGATTCGGCAGTACATTGGTAATAGAAGTATTATATTTATGCTGATAAAAAAATATTGAGCACAATTATAAAAAAAATTCAATAGGGCACTCTAATAAGGGTGCTTTTTTTATTCATAATTTTGTTTGGACAGAATAATATAGTGGTATATATAGCATACCTCAGACTGTTGAAAAAGCCCGCTGCTGCATTAATGTTCAGTCAGATACTATGCATGTTCGTGTGTGTTTTGGCTGCATTTATACCGCATTGCAGTACGAAATTTTTCAGATATCCTGTCATGAGTAAGACATATCTTTAACTTATAATGGCTGAAAGGAAGAAAAGACAAATGAAAAAATCAATTAAAATCCTGGTGAAATTGTCATGCTATCTTATGTTCTTTGCTGCCATATTCGGTGCTTCGGCTTACGGCGGGTATTTATATATAACACCATCAAGCTATATAAGCTTAAACAGCAATCCTTCCGTTAAATATACGGTAAATAGGTTTAACAGAGTAATTGAAGCAGAGATCGGCAGCAGTTCTGAACTTAAACTGCGTAATTTAATGCATAGAGATATTACAGATGCAATAGCACTAACTATAGACGAATTTTATGATAACGGAGATGTGAGTGAAATTCAGGACATTGATTTTGTTGTATCTGTCGTAAATTTAAAGGCTTCAGAAGATAAGGCCAGTTCCTTGGCTGAGAAATTAAATAATGAAATTAGACTAAGATACGGGAAGTCCTTAGACGAAAAAACAAAAGGAATATCTGTATTAAAAGAATAAAGTTTAAAATTATACCATCATTGATAGAAGGTTCCGGATGAAATAAAGCCGGGATTTTTTTGTATATAGAAACTTCTTTATATAATATATTTTATGCAATACCATGCAAAAAATAAGTGCAGGTGAAAATATCGTGTATTGATGTTGACATAAATATACAAATAATTTATAATTATAAGTGTAATTCAAAAAATGGGAGGGTGTTGCATGAAATTTAATTTAATTAGCGTACCTATAAACTACGGCTGTGACAGAGAGGGAGCCCAGTTTGGTCCGAAAACATTTAAAGAAAACGGAATCTTAGAATTAATTAAAGAGGAAGGCCATGATGTATGCGATAAAGGAGACATTGAAATACCTTTTGCCTCACCTGAAGAAAAATATTCAGGTAGCAGTAAATTGAAATACCTTAATCCAATTGCAGAATACAACAATAATCTTGCGGATGCTGTGTACAACTCAATAAGCGAAGGAGAAATTCCTTTTATAGTAGGCGGAGACCATTCGCTGGGAATGGGAAGCATTGCCGGAACAAGTAAATACTTTAAAGAAATAGCAGTAATATGGGTTGATGCCCATGCGGACATAAATACAGAAGATACATCGCCTTCAGGAAATATTCACGGCATGCCTCTTGCGGCATCTATGAATTTTGGAAATCCTGCACTGACAAATATTTATTATAATGGGCAGAAAGTTAAACCAGAGAATGTTTATATCTTAGGAGCTAGGGATATTGACCCAGGCGAATATGAATTGGCGAAAAAATCCAAACTGAATTTATATACAATGGATGATGTGCGCAAAAATGGTTTAGATAACACCCTTAAGGTAATAATAAATAAAATAAAGAATTCTGAAGTAGATGCTGTGCATCTCAGCTTTGATATAGATGCGCTGGATAAATCATTGGTGCCCGGAACCGGAACAGCTGTTTCAGAAGGATTCAGCCTGGAGGAAGGCGAAAATATTTTTGCACAGTTAATAGGCGGTGTACACATAGCTTCAATGGATTTTGTGGAATTGAACCCTCTAATTGATGATGAAGATAAAAAGACCGTAAAAAATTGTTTCAAGCTGCTTAAAAATATATTTAGGTTATTTAAGAACCAAGAAGAAAAATCTGTTGAATATGCTATTTAGTCTATATGAAATATGTCAGGAATCCCTCTAACTAAAATTAATAAAATATAACCTATGATTCTGATATATTCATATTATATATAAAAAAGTTCCGAAATTTTTTTCGGAACTTTTTGCATTCAATGCCCAAATTATTTGTTCATTACATTTTGAGGCTTGCCGTTTAAGTATGCTTTTATATTTTCAAATACTATGACAGCTCTTTTTACAAGAGCTTCTTTTGTTGCAAAGGCAATATGAGGTGTGGCTACGAGATTTTTTGCCTGTAAAAGAGGATGATTCTCAGAAATTGGAGGTTCGGTTTCAAATACGTCAATACCTGCACCTGCAATTTTTTCGGTATTCAAAGCTTCTGCAAGGGCATCACTGTCAATAACAGGCCCTCTGGCAGTATTTATCAATATGGCGCTTTTCTTCATTAATGAGATTTTTTCTCTGTTTATTAAATGTTTTGTAGAATTGTTCAGAGGAACATGGAGTGAAATAATGTCGCAGGTTGACAGCAATGTGTCCAAATCAACATAGTGTACTCCGTCAACATTTTTTACTGTTCTTGAGTAAGCATATACCTGACAGCCAAATGCCTTTGCTATTGCACATACTCTGCTTCCTATAGCACCTGTTCCAACAACTCCGAATTTTTTACTTTCAAGTTCAAATCCTACCAGCCCGTCCTTTGTTCCTGACCTTCTTACGGCTTCGTTGCATGGAATTATATTTCTGTATATAGAAATTATCAGTCCGAATACCAAATCGCTTACTGCGGCATTTGAATAACCGGCACAGTTGCAAACCGTAATATTTTTTTCTTTGCAGGTATCCATAGCAATATGATCCACACCTGTAAATGCAACTGCAAGCATTTTTAAATTGTTGCATCCGTTTATTACTTCACTGTTTAGAGGAAGGTTGGAAACGGCAATTATATCGGCATCTCTGCCTCTTTTAATCAATTCATCAGTGTCTGTTACTCTTGTGTCATAATAAACAATTTCAACCTTGCTGCCAAGTGTATCTTCTGCCATTTTTAGAAGAACATCTCTTTCTACGCCCAATGGTTCAATTATTACTAATTTCAATTTTATCGTCCTTTCTGTTTTTATTATTTGCAAAACTCTACCTTATATAATAAAATTATTTTAATTGCACGTCAATCCCCGGTGTCATATAAAAAACATTTAGCTTAATTTTTATTGAATCGGTGAAAACTTTCTGGTCTCACTGCCAATTTTAGAACCGTATATTTTAAAAGTGGGGTGGAAAGATAAAATATTATTAAAATTATCAGAGGTATTATATGCAGCTTAAGCAGAAAAAAATTAATTATAATATTTACAATGAGGAAATCAAGGAACTGATGATGTTTGAAATAAATAACCATTTACTTTTGGACAGTAAGCCGTCAGAATATTTTAACAGTGTTTTCGAGGTTCCTGCCTTTGAAAACTACCCGTTTAACATGCTTTGCGATTTAAGGGCTACAGAGCAGTCTCCCGTACATCACCCGGAGGGTAATGTATGGAACCACACAATGCTTGTGGTCGATTATGCCGCAAAAGAAAAACATAGAAGCAGTGACAGCAGGGTATTTATGTGGGCAGCTCTTTTGCATGATATAGGGAAGACTCCTACAACAAAAAACAGAAAAGGAAAAATAACTTCATATGATCACGAAAAAATAGGCGCTGCCATGGCAAGAGAATTTTTGAAAGAATTTACCACAGATGATAAATTTATTGACAAGGTGTGCTCGCTTATCAGATGGCATATGCAGATACTTCATGTTGTGAAGGATATGCCATTTGCTGATATAGAAAATATGAAGAAAGATACGGATGTGAATGAAGTTGCACTGTTGGGCTTATGCGACAGAATAGGAAGAAAAAAGCCTGATATTGAAAAAGAAAAACAGAATATATTATTATTTTTAAAGAAGTGCAAAGAGTATAAATCATAAAATGCTCCGGAAATCCAATCGGAGCATTATGCTATTCTGACTGTGAGGGCCGAAGGATTTTTTTCATATTGCTGAATGTTTTAAAAATACTTTCGTGGATTACGGATTTTATGTCGAACTTCAATAATTTAAATGTATATTGAAGTATAAACCCAATTCCGAACACTGCAATAACGGTTCCAAGCCCCACTTTTGCACCTAAAAGAAAACCTATGAGAAGTACTGTGCCTTCAATAGTTCCGCGTATTGCACCGATAGGTACATTTGGAAGCAGCTTGCCAATTGCAACCATAAGAGTATCACGTGGACCGCAGCCCAAACCGGGGCTTATGTAGAAATATGTAGCGAAGCTTATTACTACTTGGCTCAGCAATAGCATAAGCGTTCCGAGAATAAAGTTGGTCATATAAGGGATAAGCTTTACAGACTGCATTATATCTACCATTAAGCCTATCAGAAGCGTGTTTAAAATTGTGCCTATGCCTATTTTTTCGCCCATAAATCCTGCAACGACTATCAAAATGACAATGCCTGTCAATATGCTTACATTACCGTATGATATACCTGTTACATTTGAAATTCCCATTGTAAATGCATCCCACGGAGCAAGTCCCACATTAGCCTGAATGCACATTGTTAGCCCCAGCGAATAAAGAAACAAGCCAAACAAAAGCCTGACAACCCTTTTTAAATAATTTTCCACTATAACACCTTGCTTTCAAATATAATGGATTTATTATATTGATTTTACTTGTCAATGTCAATTATTAAAATAATTTGTGAAGCTAAACATATTATGGCATACAATGTAAGTATATGGTATAATATTGAAAATACTATTGGAGGTATGATATGTGGACGAGAGCGGAGCTTAAGGCGTCGGCAAGGGAATCGCTTAAAGGAAACTACTGGAAGGCATTTTGGATAAGTTTAGTTCTTGTGCTGGCTACAGGCGGAGACGGAGGCGGCGGAGGAAGCTCAGGACCTGTGAGGGAAAGAGTAGGAGAATATGTTTCAAACTATCCGGATATATTTATTATTGTGGGTGCGTTAGCTATATTAGCCATAGCGTACAGGCTTCTTCTGGGATACTCGTTGGAAGTGGGTTCTAGAAAATATTTTGTGCAGCTTGCCCAGGCTAAAAATACGGATGGCTGTTACAGCTATGCCTTTGACGGAGCAAATTATAAGGGAATTATAGCTACTATGCTGCTTAGGGATATATATGAATTATTATGGACTATGCTTTTTATAATTCCGGGAATTATAAAAGCATATTCATACAGAATGGTTCCTTACATTTTGGCGGACAATCCAAACATAGGAGCTGATAAAGCAATAACTCTGAGCAGAAAAATGATGGATGGAAATAAATTTGACAGCTTTGTATTGGACTTGTCATTTTTAGGATGGTATTTGCTTGGAATGCTTGCTTTTTTAATAGGTGTGTTTTTTGTAAACCCATATGTTTATACAACAGAAGCACATCTTTACCTAGTTCTAAGAAAGAATGCTCTTGAGTTTGAATTCTGTGATTATGAGGATTTGAATTTGAAAAGAGAAACAAATTACTTTAATGATACTAATGACTTTTATAATTTTAATAACAATGATGACGATTATTTTAGAAATGATGACAATTAAATAAGGAATGAAACACCCCCTCTTTGTATATACTATTAAAAATGGGGGTGTTTCCTTTGAATCCAATAGAAGTTCATTACAAGAACAGTTTCGCCGCAATTAAGATAGGTCATTACCTTGGGGAACAGATTAACAATAACTCAGCAATAGTATGTATTGGTACAGATAAATGCATTGTTGACAGTTTAGGGCCGCTGACAGGAACATTGCTGTCAAAAAAAAATATATCAGCGGACATATACGGAACTCTTGATAAACCTGTTCATGCAGTGAATATAAATGATTATGTAAAAACAATACGGAAGAAAAGATATGATAAAATTATTGCGATAGATGCATGCTTAAGCAATAAAAAAAACCAAGGAGTGATTGAGGTTAAAGAAGGATCTATCACTCCGGGAAAGGGAATAGGAAAAATATTGCCTGAAATAGGTGATGTTTCAATTATAGGAGTTGTTGATTCCAGCGACAGGGATTTCCATGACCTTGTGCAGGATACGAGGCTCTCACTTATTTATGAAATGGCAGAAATAATATGTGAAGGAATAATAACAGGTTTTAATATAAGGATGATGACAGAAGAAGGCTTCAGACAACAGGCTTCTATTAGCAGTATATAGTGTGAAAATTAAAAGTGAAAAATAACAGTGCACAGAATGGTGAAATTCAGTCTGTGCACTGTTTCATGTTTAATGGCTATTTTATTTTCTGGCACCATTTTCGTCTACTTCATAGCTGTCAATCTTAGAACTTTTGGCAAGGGAGCCGTCGTCGTAGAAGTAATACCATTTATTGTCTATATGCATCCACTCGCCTGATACCATATTGCCGTGTGTGTCAAAGTAATATGTCTTTTTCACATTGCCGCTTTTAATGTTCTGCCAGCCTGTGAGAATTTTATTTTCGGAATAATAAAGCCAGTTGTTGCCGTATTTTATCCATCCGGTTTTTAGAGTTCCATCAGCTCTGAAGAAATACTTCGTTCCGTCGATAGTTTGCGTTCCGGTGAGAGCTTTGCCATCCTTGTAGCAGAGCCACTGTCCTTCATTGTTCAGTGACCAGCCACCGGCAGTGGCAGGACTTGCAGTCAGCTTGATGTAACGGTGAAGTATTGTAGAAACCTCTGCTCGCGTAGTTCCTGATTTTGGATTAAAATTATTGTCGCTGCTGCCTGTCATGATTCCTGCTTGCTGCATAGCCGTCACTGCCGTTCTATACATGCTGTCGATGCTGTCAGTGTCCGTATAGGACGCTGTTTCACAAATGATGGGCAGCGGGTAGCCGGTGGCCTTTGCATAATTTGCAAAGATTGCTGAGATTTCCTCGCGGGTGATGGCGCGTCCAGGGGCGAACTGCTGATTGCCGGTGCCCTGCACGATACCTTCGCTATATGCCCATTCGATGTATGGTCGGAATGAGCTGTCAACCTCTACGTCGGAGAAGCTGTTTGTAGTGAAGGCTTTTGGATCCACGCTTGCTAATCTGCCCAGGGATGTTACAAGCATTCCACGTGTCATGGCGCTTTCAGGATCGAACGTGGTTTCCGAAGTGCCTGACAGCAGTCCTCTGCCGGCTACATAGTCAATGAATTCCTTGGCCCAATGGGTGCTGATGTCAGTAAATTTAGCGCTAGGTGCAGTATAGCCTATGCCGTATATG
This sequence comes from Sedimentibacter sp., assembly GCA_018436705.1. GTDB lineage: Bacteria > Bacillota > Clostridia > Tissierellales > Sedimentibacteraceae > Sedimentibacter. Next base: position 40,810 of record JAHDLA010000031.1, on the reverse strand, counting down.
GATAGGTGCTCTGAGAAAATCAACATCGCTTTTGTATCTGAATCATAAGCGGAATCGTATATGCGCATGGCGTTGCCGTTGTCATCTACATATACGCCATAGAGATAGCCTCTTGCTTCGTTGCTTTCCGAAATATAAGGAATTGCAATAGTTGCAATGCCGCCATTCAGTGACGAAATTGTAATGGGGATGCCATTTTTAACATAACTGATTGTAATGTCATAAGCAGGTCTTGCATTTATCATTGTATGTGCCTGGGAAGAAAGGTTCCTCGCCGGGGTGATGCTGATAGTTATATCTCCGCTGCTTTGTTTATGAATTTCCTTTAATGCTTTTTGATCAAAGCCTACCGACACAAGCTGGCTGTTGATGGTAAAGCTTTTTACAGCTGCGCTGACAAGACTGTTCAAAGAACTTCGGGTCAGCTTTGCTGTCAGAGAGGTTGAGCTATTTTGCGTTGTGACATCTAACTCTACGGCAATGCCACTGGCATTTTTGCTCTTTGTTTTTGCATCAGACTGAGCTCTGTCAATGACATGGAGTATAGCTTCATTTGTGATAGGTGCAATTGCAGTGTCGTTTTGCCCATATATAGCTGTAATAGGGACCGTTGCTGTTACAGGCTGGCCGGGGCTTTTTTCCGGTGCTATTTTAACCGGTGAGGTTTTTATTGTTTTTGACGTTGCCGGAGGAATGTCCGTAGTAATTGTTAGCTTTTCGCTGAATGCAGAAGGCTCTATTGTTTCTGTTCCCGCAATGCGTTGGTACAGATCGCAGGAGGTTCCCTCTGACAGTTCGGTAAACAAAGGACTATTCTGGAACGCATCTGCAAGTCCAAGCAAAGCAGTATCACTTCCTGCCGAAAGAATGGCGTATTCATATCCGGTTATTGATTTCAGCGAAATACTGGTTTCAGTTTTTGATTCAAGCTGAGGAGCGATGGGTATTGCTGAATTTTCTGACCGCAGCACCGTTTGTCCCGCAGATTGTATTTTATCTGTATAATTTTGTGCCGTAACACATACAGACACAATTTTGCCGATATCTTCTGCTGTCAGTTCATAGTTCAAATTGTTTGCTCCGATTATAGGAACGCTGTCCATCATCCACTGATAGGATAGTATGCCGGTGTTGGGGGAAGTAATAGACGGCATAGCAATGAGAGTCTGTCCGTATCTGAATACACCGCTTACGTTTACTGTTCCCTCCAAATCACCGTTAACCTGTATTACTGCTTTTTTGCCCGGCAAAGAGGGAAACATGGATGGCTTTGCCGTTACCGTAATAGTGCCGGCAAAACCGGCAGGTACGGTAAGCTTTGATGAATATGTGTCCGCTGCCGTATTAAGGATTCCGTCTGAGGTTTCCCATACAAGATTTGGCCATGCCGTATCCTTGAAAGAGCCTGAGGCAGTCAAATCCACCGAATGACTTGAGGACGATTTTAGGAGCAGTGTAGGCTGAGCAGTCAGGGTAATATCACTTGAATCTGCTGCCGGGAAAGTATAGGCTTCCAAATAAAGGGTCGGAGCGTATTCGGGAAAAGCAGACAGATATGGCAGCCGGCCGTTTGAAATGTTCCATGCTGTTTCGTCAAAACCTAGCGTATCCCGCCAAAATGAAGTTGTAAAAAGTAAAGCAGTGATTGCTCCCTCACCATTGTTATTATCTGATGTTCCGTCAGATATTGTGCTGCCATTTACTTTCATATTTATAAAAGAATAGTTATTAGTTAGGTTGACCATCGAACCAGATATACGTCCGAAATAGTTGTCGGTAGCACTTATGGAGGTGCTTAAAGCAGCACAATTTTGAATGCTGCCGACAGTGTAAGTACCTCCTACTATGCCCCCCACAAATTTGTATCCGATGACACTGCCGGTTACCATGCAGTTTTGTATTGTCAAGTTATTAATAGTCCCTGTTATGCCTCCGATGTTTTCACCGCTGCATGTAACACTTCCGGTGTTGATGCAGTTTTCTATTTTAGAACTTTCAATGTCGCTGGTAGTATATACATACCCCGCTATGCCTCCGGCATCGCTGCCGCCTTTGACATTTCCAATGTTAATGCAATTTTGTATTGAACTTAAGCCAGTTCCTATAATACCACCAACACTGTAGCTGCCAGCGATGCTGGAGTTGCTAACACAGTTTTGCACAAGACCCTCACAGGCACCTGCTATTCCGCCGACGCAGTAAACGCCGAATATACTGCCCGCTGTACGGCAGTTCTGTAACGTTCCATTAATATAGCCTGCTATACCACCAACATAGTCACCGCCTGTAATATTGATATTTGTCATTTCAAGCCCTTTAATTGATCCATTTACAATATTTCCAAAAAGTCCTGAGGCATCATTCATTTCGTTGTTAATATACAGCCCGTTGATTATGTGTCCGTTGCCGTCGAAATGACCGCCAAATACATAGCCGTTATAATTATCATTCCCGATAGGCGTCCATCCTTTGCCACCGTTATAGTCTTTGCCGTATGCCGAAAGATCTATATCGTTTTCTAAGCAAAAGTACTTGCCGCTGAATTTTTCTCCGCGATTTACCGCATCCGCCAGCCATTTTAAGTCGGCTGCAGAATAGATGAGGTAAGGGTTGATTTCGGTTCCAGAACCGGCGAGTCCTGTAATATATGCCGGCAGGGAATTTATCTGCCCGGATAAACTGATTAGCACCGGCATCTTGCCTTCTGCCAAAGTCCACACTGACGAATCCCAAGTGCTCAGCCCGCCGGAAGTCCACAGCGTTTGGATTGTTGCGGCATTTGCGTCAGAGCCGTTTATTCCTAATGCACTTCCGGATACAGTGCTATTGTTAACAGTCATGTCGCTCCACGCGTAATTGTCTGAAAGGGTGGGTGACTGGGCATCTCCTGCCACACGTCCAACAAGTATGTCTGTGGAGTTAATAGATGGGTTTAATGAAGCACAGTATTGTATTGTACTGTTAAACATATTGCCTGAAATACCGCCAACTTTATCAGAACCGATGATGCTGCCGGCACTTATGCAGTTTTGCACAACGCTCTTATCAGCAAGAAACCCTGCAATTCCTCCTATAAAGGATGATGCTCCGCCGGCATTGACAGTGGAAGTGCAGTTTTGAATTGTACTATTAATAGGATATCCTGCAACGCCGCCAACTGTACTAATGCCCATTACGCTACCGCTAACAGAACAATTTTCTACAGTGCCATACTCAATGTATCCAACAATGCTTCCCGCAAAGCTCTTTCCTACTATATTCGCGTCTTGTAAGGTCAGGTTTTGTACATTACCATTGAAAATCGTACCAAATAAACCAACATAGTCAGTATCATCTCGATTGATATAAAGTCCGACAATTGTCTTGCCGTTGCCGTCAAAAGTTCCTACAAAAGGGGTAGTGGCATTTCCAATAGGCGTCCATCCCCTGCCGTCGTCATAACTTTCACCGTATGCAGAAATGTCTATATTATTTTCTAGTCGAAAAATTTTACCGCTAAATGTTTCACCGCTGTTAACTGTATCTGCCAGCCATTTTAAATCTGCGGCAGAATTGATGAGGTAAGGACTACTGCTGCTGCCGGAACCATCGAGTCCTGTAATATAGGCAGGCATGGCATTACTCTGATTAGGAATATCTGACAGTACCGGAAGCTTCCCGTGGGCAAGTGTCCACAGGGATGAGTCCCATGTGTTTAGTGCACCGTCCGTCCACAGGCTTTGCATGGCAACTGCGTCTGCGTCTGTACCGTTTATGCTGTCAGCGTCGTTGCTGGATACAGTGTGGTCGTTCACCATCATTCCGCTCCATGCGTAGTTACATGAAAGCGTGGATTCAATGCAGTCACCTGCTATTCGGCCTATATGACAAGGATCACTGCTTGCGCTGCTAAGGGATAGATTCAGTGCGGCGCAATTCTGAACTGTGCTGCCGTTGAAAACAACTCCCGACACACCGCCGACAATTATACCTTTTTCGCTTACATCACCGATAGCAATACAATTTTTCATAGTTCCTCCCATACCGACACCACCTGATATGCCCCCTGCCACGCCGCTTGATACGGACCCGATGCCATTTATACTGCCGTTGAAAACGCAGTTTTGCACAGTTCCTCCTTCAACAGTTCCGGTTATGCCGCCAATAGCCATATGTTCATTGCTGCTGATACTGCCGCTGACATAGCAGTTTTGTACAATGCCGCCATTGGAAACAAGTCCTGCAATACATCCTACAAATTGTTTTCCACTGACGTTTGCATCCGGAATAACCAGGTTTTGCACTGTGCCTTCGCAAATATTGCCAAACAAACCTGCGAACTCGGTGTTATCTCGGTTGATATACAGTCCGGCAATTACTTTGCCTCCGCCATCAAAAGTTCCAACAAAGGGGTTGCTGGAGGTGCCAATTGGCATCCACCCATTTGCTTCATCATAGGTCTTGCCATAGCCAGACAAGTCTATATTGTTTACCAGCAGCAGATGATACTGTTCCGGCAATGTGTCGGGAAGCAATCCGCTGTTCAGGCACCTTGCAAAATCAGCGAGCTGCGCAGCTGTTTCAATGCGCAGGGGATATTCCTCGGTGCCAAGCCCAAGCACTTGCGTTTCTGCGCTGCCGGTGGAAAGTAAAGTAAACATCCCCTCTAAGGCAGGTATAGGAGTGCTGATGGCTGTACCGCTGACCGTATCAGCAGGCTCTAAATCGTTTTTATCTAAATCTGACGCTGTGCCATCCTCTGCTGCAGCAAGCACCGTTGCTGTCAAAATTGGCTTCGCTGCTGCTGAAACAGGTATCATGCCTACAGCCATAATGACAGACAGCACAATAGCTGTAGCCTTTTGAATCATTTTGTTTCTGCTCATGCAATTTCCTCCTTTTTCATTAAAAAATTTAACTGAATTTATATATGCTAAAAATTTGGATATTTTATACTGAACACTTGAATTTATGACTAGTGAATGCTATACTAAACTATAGAAACTCCATTTAGTAAACGCGTTTAGTAACTTAGGTCATTATACTATGCTTTACGAAAAGATTCAATAGAGGAGATGGAATATGAGAGAAAAAAAACCCGATAAAAGAAAGATTCAGGGAGCTGCGACTAAAAAGAAGCTATACGAAATTGCGGAAAAATTGTTTAAGGAATATGATTTTGAAGCTATAAGCGTGGGGGATATTACCGACGAGGCAGGCATTACGAAGGGAGCTTTCTATGTGCACTTTGAGTCTAAGGATGCACTGATTGCTCAACTGATTGCAGATCATGCTGCCCGCGCGGACATGGAGTACAAAGAATTTTTGGAAAAACTTCCGTCGGACATGCTTGCTTCTGAAAAGTTGCTTGCTTTAGCCGAAAAAATAGCCGATGTGCTTATAAGTATCATCAGCTATGAAAATATGAAAAAAATTTACCAGATGCTTTTGGCAAAAACCGTGGATACAGAAGCGGTAAAGGGATACGACAGGGAGCTTTATGCGCTGATTCACAGCATATTGAGCAGAGGAGTGCAGAGAGGAGAATTCAAGGCTGATATGTCTTTGGATATCCTGTCCAGGCATTTTGTCATGGCAATTCGAGGAGCCAGCTATGAGTGGTGTGTCCGTTATCCGGATTTTGATTTGAAAGACCAGGTTGTGGGGCAGTGTCGTCTGTTGATAGAAGGGATTATGTTGCAAAAATAAAGACAAAACGTGGGAAAAGTGGTAATGCTTGATGAGGGGGTTAGGCATTATTATTTTAATATATAAAAACTGCTCCTGTTGTATTGGGAGCAGTTAATTTTTTTATTTGTTCAATGCTTCTACGGCGGTCTTTAGCTGAAGGTCATCTGTGTTTTCATGAGTATAATTAACCAATGCGCTGTACAGAGTGTTTTGAGTTGTAACATCAATAGTTCCGTATGCATAAAGATAGTTGTCTTGCTGGAACTTTACTATTTGCTCGTATGACTTGCTGTCATATACTCCGTCCGGTTCATCAACGTCATATCCCAATGTATCCAGAATCATTTCGGCTGCCAGTACATCCAGACTTACGCTGCCTAAAACAGACTTCTTTGTCTTGCTGAATTGAGGGTAAATAGAAAGATCTGTTTTTCCATTTTCTACTTCTATGTCGGGGGCGACTCCCACTTTATGTACCGGTGTTCTGTCTACAGAAAAATATTCCGCAGTGGTGAATTTTACTCCGCTGCCGTTTTTTAACGGATACAATGTTTGAACTATCCCTTTTCCGAAGGATTGTGTTCCGACTATTATACCTTCATTCTTGTACTTTACTGCTCCTGCAAAAACCTCTGTTGTGCTTGCACTGCCTCCGTTAATTAATACGGCAATTTCATATTTCTGCTCTTTCAAGTCGCTTTCATAGATGTCTTCATTGCCTGTGGCGTAATCCACGTACACTACCGGCCCTTCGGTTACAAAAAGATTAAGCATATCAACTGCAGAGTTTAAAGTGCCTCCTCCGTTGTTTCTCATATCTATAACTAGCTTCTTAATGCCGCTTTCATCGAACTTGTTAAGTTCCTTTTTTACAAGCTCTACAGTATTGTCGGAAAAATCCGTTACTTTTAAATAGCCTGTATTTTCATCCAAAATTTTTCCTTCTACAGTGCTTGTTAGAATTGTCTTTCTTATAACGTCAAAGTTTATTTTTTCTGTTCCTCTTATGATCCCCAGTTTAACGTGAGTTCCTTCTTTGCCTCTTATAAGCTCCGCTGCCTGAGATGTTGTAAGACCGGTAATATCTGCATCATCTACGTACTTTATAATATCGCCTGATTTTATACCGGCTTCCAGTGCAGGGGAACCGGCCAATGGAGTAACAACTACTATCTGACTGTTGTGATCTATTATCTGAACACCTATTCCCGTATACTCTCCGGCTGTTGTATCAAGCATGGCTTGGTATTCCTTAGGAGTGTAATATACGCTGTAATCATCTAAAACACTGAAAAACCCATCATAAAGTCCATTTAGTATATCTTCTTGGTCTACTTCATACTGATAATTATCAGTTACAAAATATATTACATTTCTCATAAATTCAAGATCTGATTCGAATTTATCCTTATCCATGTCAGCGGCAAAGGCCGTTGAAGCAAATGAAGATAAAATCATTAAAACTGTCAATATTAAGCATATTTTTCTTTTCATAGTCCACCTCTTTGCTTTATTTCTTAATATAAGTATATTTCATATAGATTCCTGTGTAAAGAATTATATTAAGAATACATATTCAGGAAATATAATACAAAATAAACCGGACAATGAAATTGGGAATAATCCTGATTTCATTGTCCGAATATAGTTTTTAGTTACCTGAATTTAAAAAATCATAAGCAAATTGTGCAGCTAGTGCAGAGCCCATGTGAAGAGTGCTCTCATCAATTTTGAAAAATTCACTGTGATTGCTGTATACTGCGCCAATTTTTTCATTATAGCACCCAATGAAACCAAAGAAACCAGGAACATTTTTCTCAAGATGTGAAAAGTCTTCCGCTCCCATTATTTTAGGAATTGTGGCCAAACATTCTTCGCCGTACAGTTTGATTGCAGCCTCTCTAGCAATTTTATTCAGATTATCATTTTCGTTTATGATTGGATCTGTTAAATAGCTGTATTCAAGTTCTGCTGTCACACCTAATGCTTTGGCAGTATTTTCTACTATTTTTCGCAGCTCGCCTTCAATTGAATCCCTTGTATCTTTGTTGAATGCCCTTGTAGTACCTTCCATTTCAATATGGTTTGCAATAATGTTAAATCTCTGTCCTCCGTTCATGGTTCCTACGGTTACAACCGCAGCGTCCAGAGGATTTTTTCTCCTGCTTACAAAGGACTGGAGGTTCATTACTATTGATGCTGCTGCATAAAGTGCATCATTACCTAAGTTTGGAGCTGATCCGTGAGAAGAAGAACCTTTAACTGTAATTTTAAATGTATCACAAGATGCCATTCTTTCACCAGGTTCTAGATTAAACTTGCCAGCCTCAACTTGGGACCATATATGAGTTCCATAAACTGCATCAACATCGTCAAGATAACCGTTATCAACGTAATATTTAGCTCCTATACCTACTTCTTCTCCTGATTGAAATAAAAGTTTTACAGTTCCGTGAAGTTCATCTTTTAGATCTGCCAGGATTCTTGCGGCTCCAAGCTGTACTGCCATGTGATTATCATGCCCACATGCGTGCATGTTGCCATTTGTTGATGCGTATGGAAGACCTGTTTTTTCTACAACAGGAAGTCCATCTATATCGGCTCTGAGCATAACTGTTTTCCCAGGCTTACTGCCTTTGATAATTCCGATGCATCCGTTGTAGTCCGGAAATGAAATTACTTCTATTCCCATTGATGTTAGTTCTTTAATCAGTTTTTTTGTGGTATTTACTTCATTCAAGCTCAATTCAGGCATTGAATGCAATATTCTTCTCTGTTCAATAATATAGTCGTTATATTTTTCTGCTAAGTTTTTTATGTTCATTTTTATCTCCAATCATCATTTTAGTTTTCATCAAGAAAGTCACAGGCAAATTGCGCGTAAAGGGCAGAGCCTCTGTGAAGCACATCTTCGTCTATCGTAAACTTATCGTTGTGATTGGAATAAATCAGTCCCTTTTCTTCGTTCCTTGTTCCTATAAACCCATAAAATCCGGGTACCTTCTCCATGAGATATGCGAAATCCTCTGAACCCATAAGCGTAGGCATGTGAATCAGGCTTTCGTTTCCATATAATTTAATTGCTGCATTACGTACAATGTTATTAATTTTTTCGTGTTCATTTATTATAGGAGCGGCATAGTATGAATATTCCAATTTTGCTTCACATCCAAGCAGTTTTGCAGTATTTTCAACTACAGAGCGCAGATTTGCTTCAACAGAGGACCTTATTTCTCTGGAATGTGTCCTTACAGTTCCTTCCATTTCAACATTGTTAGCAATTATGTTGAATCTTTGTCCTCCCTTTACTGTACCAATTGAAATAACCAGAGGATTAAGAGGATCATTTACTCTGCTTACAAGAGTCTGCAGATTCATAATTATCGAAGATGCCGCAATTATTGCGTCTTTTCCCAAGTGAGGGGCGGATCCATGTGATGAAACACCTTTTACTGTAATTTTGAAATTGTCTACAGATGCCATTCTAACGCCGGATTCAAGATTGAAATAAGGAGCGTCAAGAGATCCCCAAATGTGCATTCCGAATACAGCATCGATGCCGTCTAATACGCCGTTATCAACATAATATTTTGCTCCGTGGCATGATTCTTCTGCTGCCTGGAAAAGCAGCTTAACAGTTCCGTTTAATTGGTTCTTCATGTTTACAAGAATTTTTGCTGCTCCAAGAAGCATAGATATATGAGCATCGTGACCGCATGCATGCATGTTCCCATTGCTGGATGCATAAGGCAAATCAGTGTGCTCCTCAACAGGAAGGGCATCTATATCTGCGCGAAGCATAACTGTTTTTCCCGGCTTTGCTCCTTGAATTGTACCTATAAGTCCGTTGTAATCGTCAAAAATTTTAACTTCAATTCCCATTTCCTTTAAATCATGTGCCAGCTGCTTAGTGGTGTTAACCTCCTCAAAGCTGAGCTCTGGAACGGAGTGGTAGTATCTTCTTCTTTCAACAATGTAATCATTATATTTTTCTGCTAAATTTTTTACGTCCATAAAACACCTCGTTATATTTTTTGTAAATAATTATAGATTTATCTATGCTTTCTACAGCATATTAATAAATATACCAGCTACTATTACCGATGTAATTGTTACGGTTATAAAGCCGCCGACTATCATCATCGGTAGAAGTCTGTCCATGAGGAATTTATGTTCTTCTTCTGTGTTTGTAAGTGCTTTAACACATTCTTCTGTCAATATATAGTTCGGCGGGAAGCCGTAAAGTGCTGTAAGAGAAACTGCATATGCCATATTCCAGCTTATGCCGAGAATTTTTCCGGCTATCATGGATGCTATACCCATTCCTGCAACACCAACTATTATTATTACTGCCATTGGTCCGGCGGCTTCAAGCAATATTGCAGGAGTTGCGTCTTTAAGTCCGGAAAATACATAAACCATAAGTACAAACATTAAAAATCCGTACGAATTTGCTTTGTTTAATGAGTCTTTATCAAGGAAACCTATCTCAGTTAATACTATACCAAGTATCAATGCCCACACAGCTTGATTCAAACCTGTAATTGTACCCAGTTTGTTAGCAATAAATACAGCAATCATTAGCTTTAGAAGTACAAATGCTGTTGTCATGTATTTCTGAGGCATAGGTGGGATAAGTCTCTTTTTTTCACTTTCTTTAGTTTCCAAATTTCCTGCAGATGCATCAATATCTGTTACAGATGCTTCTGCTTTAATAGCACCTGATCTAAATCCCTTAAGAAGTTTTTTACCTTCTTTCTTAAGCAGTATCGCTGTTAAAGGATAACCTGCAAAACCCTGGCATACATACATTGCAATTGCTAAAACAGCTGCAGAAGTGAGTCCTTTTTCCAATGCTGCCTGGTTCATCATTGTTGCTGCAACTATACCTCCTGTTAACGGTGGAAGACCTGAAACCACATATTCCTTTCCTACCGTTGGAACACATATCAACCAGCAGGCAGCTACCATTCCCACTAGACCGGCAAGGGTTATAACTATAACTTTCCATTGCTCAAGCAGCTGCTTAATGCTTATAATTGTACCCATGTGAGTAATGCAGAGCATAATTACCAAAAGGCCTCCCAGTGGAGCTCCAAGTCCTGCAAGAGTTACAATGTCTTTTGGGAAAAATGTCCAATATCCTATAAGGAACAAAATAGCTGTTACGAATACGGAAGGGATCCATGCTTTAGTTTTTGTTCCCACAAATTCGCCTATATAATAGACAGCCGAAATAATTAAAAGTGCCAAAATGTTGCTCATCTGTTTCCTCCTGATGTTTTAAATTATTAAGGCATTTGCTAAATTAAAAATAATACTGTTTAAGCGTGATTAATTTTATGACCACCACCTTTGGACTATTTGAGTGCTACTCTTTGCTACAGCTTAATCATGTGATTTTTTATTTATGCAATTACCTGTTGATTTATGTTAACATTTGTTAAGCATAACCGAAAGAATTGTAGCATCTGTATCTTTCATACCCACATTTGAAACGAGAGAAAGATTCTCTATTGTCTGTTCAGGGGTTTTTCCCAGAATGCCGTTATTGTTTGGTACAAATATATTTTGTAAAGCCATCTGCGAAGCATCTACAGCTGCATCGACGGATATTGAAAGCTTGTAGGAACATCCTATTTTAGCTCCGTCGCAAAGCATACCTGAAACTCCTGCAACCATATTATTAATGGATGCTTCTATTTGGGATAAAGAGCCTCCCAAGAGATAAGTCAATCCTGCAGCACATCCAACACCTGCAGCCACGCCGCATCCACATACTGGAGATAAGGCGCCTATATGAATTTTCACAAGAATGGTTACAAGGTGGCTTAATGCAACGCTACGTATTATTTTTTCTTCTGGTATATTTTTATTATAACCAATAAAGGATATAGGTATTATGGCTACCAAACCGTGATTCCCAGATCCGGCGCTGCTCATTACCGGGAGAGGATATCCTGACATACGTGCTTCTGAAGCGGCAGCAGTATAAGCCTTTGCTTTTGAAAATACGTCATCTGCACTGTTTAAAAAATAATTTGCCATTCCTATTCCTTCATTAGATTTAAGACCTTCGTTGGCTATTCTTAAATTCATTTCAATTCCGTTTTTAATAAAGTCGATTTTATCTATCGGAACATGATCTGCAAAGTTCACTAAATCTTTTACATAATAATCCTTGATCTTGTATTTAATTTCATTCGCAGAAATATTATCCTTTTCAGGATACTCCTTTCCCGAGTCTGAGTCAAACATTATATTATTATTTTTACTTATGTGAACAATATTTGTGTGTGAGTTTTTTATAATAACGCAAGAATGATCATTTTTTGATTTTGCAGTAACCTTAATAAACAATCCGTCAACTTTTTCGTTAAGTGTGAGTTTGATTATGCCTGAATTAACAATTTCAATAGATTTTTCTATACTTTTGCTGTCCACATCTTTGAGTACCTCAAGCCCGTACTCAGATTTGCCTGTAACGAGTGATAGCGCAGCGGCAAAGATTATGCCGTGTTCCTTTGTTCCAGGAATACCTACACTCATTCCATTTTTTAAAATATTTTTATCAACTTCAATGCTGAGCTCATTAACTTCGTCAGGTAATACCTCCTTAGCTTTTGCTACGGCATACGCTACTGCACCTGGTTCAGTGCAACCAAGAGCAGGAGCAACTTGGTTTTTTAGTATGTCAATAAGAATTCCATCATTCATATTTAATACTTCCTCTCATATAGATCTTTTATTAACTGATGTTGCAAATTTTGTGCCATATTTTAAAATCCGACTTATAGGCTTAAAAACTTATTTTTAAAGAATTAAGTTTATAAATAATTTATCATATATAATAAATGTAAAATGTATTAAGTGGTATACAGTGTAAAAATTAAGCTCAAAGCAATTTATCAAGTATGAAGTTCATTTATCATTTTTGATAAATAAAATATAAAAAATAAAAATTCTATGTACTTTTATGTTGTTATACTATAATATTATGAATAATAAGATATCAAATGCTTGTATTTAAAAAGCAGGCAGAAAAGGAAGTGATATTATATGAGTTTGCTTACGGATATAAGGACAGAGCTGATGCATGTTGTTGAAGCGCTTCACGCGGTGACAAATATCGATATAATAGTTGTTGATAATAATCTTGAGAGAGTAGTATCCACTGTTAAACACAGTGATAGATTTGTAACCAATGCTCCGGAAAATTCCGCATTTCACAAATGTTTAATAACAGGAGAGCATTATTTTATTGAAGATCCCAGAAATGATCGTGTTTGCATGGAGTGCACAAATATGATTAATTGTAAGGAACTCATTGAATTCTGCCTTCCTATTAAATATGATGGCAATATTATAGGGGTGTTGGGAATGTGTGCCTGCGACGAAACGGCTAAGAGAAGCCTTATGCTTAACAGGGGAAGCTATGTAAATTTTGAAAGCAGGCTCAGTGAATTGATCTCCACCATGCTGAACGAAAAAAGTGTCATGAGGATGCTGGAATACAGATCGTCTGAAATGGGGACTTTAATTAATTCTCTTAGCAATGGTATAATTGTAATAAACAATAATAAGCATATTGTAACAACAAATAAATATATTAATGAGAAAATGGATGTAGATATAAAGAATGTTCCTTCTTTGAAAGAGCTTATTACAGAAAAGGCCTACAAAGTACTTTCTTCAAAAAACTTCAATTCGGTTGAAGGGCCGTTCAAGATGAGAGACATGCAGTTTATAATAAGTGCCAATCCTATTATTGTAAATGAAAAAAAAGAAGGTACAATTCTTGTGTTATCTGATTTTGAAAAGATGAAGGAATCCGTGCTGGAGTCCAATAGAAAGATGGACTTGATAACATTCGATGATATAGTGGGTGAAAGTGAGGTGCTTCTTCAGGCTAGAAGAGAAGCGATTCAGGTTGCAGATAACGATGCATCTGTTTTAATTTATGGAGAGACAGGAACCGGCAAGGAGGTATTTTCAAGAGCTATACATAATCTGAGCAAAAGAAAGAACAATGCTTTTGTTGCACTTAACTGCGGAGCTATCCCGGAAAATTTAATAGAAAGCGAACTTTTCGGCTACGAAAAAGGATCTTTTACAGGGGCAAGTTCAACAGGAAAAATGGGAAAATTTGAACTGTGTAAGGACGGAACATTATTTTTGGATGAAATAGGAGACTTGCCATTTTTGATGCAGGTAAAACTTAACAGAGCCCTTGAGGAAAAAGAAATCCTGAGAGTCGGCGGCAGTATGCCTGTTAAGGTGAATCCCAGAATAATATCCGCAACGCATAAAAATTTGAATTCTATGGTTGAAAAAAAACTGTTCAGAGATGATCTGTTTTACAGACTGAATGTGGTGCCTATATACCTTCCTCCGCTAAGAGAAAGAGGATATGACGTAATAATATTGTCCAGATATTTTTTGAATCATTTTTCGAAATCGTACTGCAAGGATATAACAGGTTTTTCCACGGAAGCAGAGGCACTTCTTTTGAAGTATAAATTTCCGGGGAATATAAGAGAACTCAGAAATCTTGTAGAGTATGCCGTAATATTTGAACATGGAAGCAAAATAGGTGCGGAAAATATTAAAAAGAAAATAGGTGCTTCTTCTGATGCTGATACTTCCAAGCTTTCTGATTTAACCAGAGCTTTTGAAAAGTCTGTTATTGAAAATAAAATTAAAAAGCTGGGAGATGATCTTGATGCAAAAAAAGAAGCAGCTAAACAGCTTGGTATAAGCATTGCTACATTGTATAGAAAACTTGAAGGTTAAAATATATTTTTTGACTTTATGCTGCTTTTAGGTTAAAATTATGTAATTAGATATTATATTGAGGTAATAATGAATAGAAATAAAAAAACATTAAGTATAACAGAAACAGCGATGATAACCGGAATTCTTGTTATTATATCACTTATTTCGTCATTTGTTCCAATAAGCATGATTTTTTATCCAACCCCCGCAATAATACTTGCAAAAAGAAGGGGCATTAAATATTCAGCACTTGCGCTGCTGGCAGCAGATATTATAATTGCATTATTTTTAGGGGCAGCCACAGGATTCATGTACTTGGTTTTATACACTCCGTTTTCCATAGCTCTGACTTATGGTGTGTATCTTGATAAAAAGGCCGAAAAGACTTTGATGTACGGTGCTGCTGCATACATGTCTTCGTTTGTTTTGCTGGTATTGATGATGGATGCCATAATGGGGATCAATCTTGTTGAACAGCTTAAATTGATTTATGTAGAAGGCTATTCAAAGGTTGAAGAAGTATTTTCCTCTATGCCTGGCGGATTGAGTGTTGACGAGAATTTGGATAAATTGGCGGCAATGAAAGAAACTACGGAATTTATGCTTTCAAATTTATTTCCTGTTATGGTTGTAACGGCATCTGTTGCAGGATCGTATTTTAATTACTTGATTGCTGAAAAGTTTTCGAAAAGATTTTCAATAGGAATTAACAAGCTTGTAAAATTCAGCTATTTTTCATTTCCGAGATCGTTTATGATGGCAATGGCAGCACTGCTTTTGTGCTCATATCTTCTCACTGTTTTGAATTTCAATGTCGGGGTAATACAGCTTAATTTGTTTGCCCTGGTTTTTATATCAATGACAGTGCAGGGATTCTCGGTTATTAAATTTTTTCTGGATAAGCATCAGAAATCCAGAGCCTTGAAAAATTTTCTTATAGTTATGGTTGTATATATGTCACTTGTATTTTCAGGTTTTGTATTAATGGTTGCGCTTGTGGGACTTTTGGATTTAACAATAAATTTGAGAAAAATAAATAAGACAGTATAAATCGTATGTGGAGGTAATAAATTTGGATAATAAGACAACTCCTAAATTTTTGAAAGATGACAGTTTAATTTATTTTTCGGTTATTATTCTTTTAATAGTTGTTTTCTTCATTGAGCGCATGTTTATATATGCAGGAATTACAGGACTTATTTTGATGGGAGTGTCTGCTTTTGCTCTCAGAAGACAAGTGCAAAGAGAAAAAGATCTGAAAAATTACATAATAGACTATACAAAAAATATTGAAAATCTATCCGTAAATTCATTTTATTATTCTCCAATGCCTGTAAGCATAATAGGACCATATGGTAAAATTTTCTGGTTCAATAATAAGTTCAAGGAGCTTGTGGGAGATGAGCTGGAGAATATTGAAAACATTGATGAGTTTATTACAGATTTTCCTACAAAAACATTGGAAGGCAATACGGAAGGAGTCATAAATAACATAGAATTAACCGATTCCGGGAAAACTTTCACTATAATGTACTATGGACTTGAAGAGGGAAGATTTGGAGAAAGTCTATCATATGTGTGTTATTGGAATGAAAACACGGCGTTTGCAAACTTGAAGACAAAGTATAATGATGAACGTCCGGTGGTAATGCTTGTACAGATAGATAATTACGATGAAATATCAGAAAAACTTGACAAGGGTGAAAAGTCCGCCATGACTGCGGAGGTTGAGAAAATACTTAACAGATATGCTTCTGAGATGAATGGATTTGTTTTGCGATATGATACGGCAAAATTCCTGATGATGATAGAGCACAGCTTCCTAGAAAACTTGGAAGCAAAGAAATTTTCGATGCTGGAGGATGTTAAGTCGCTTAAAGGCGGAGGAGACTTTAATTTTACCCTTAGCATAGGTACGGGCGTATTGGCAAAAAATCTTACACAGCTTATTGAATACGCAAAGGGTGCTTTGGATGTTGCATTGGGAAGAGGCGGCGACCAGGCCGTTGTTAAAAGAATAAATTCCGTTAAATTTTACGGGGGTAAAAGCAAGGCTGTGGAAAAAAGAACAAAGGTAAAGGCAAGAATTATTTCCTATGCCTTGAGGCAGATAATTGACCAAAGTTCAAATGTTATTATTATGGGACACAGGGTTGGTGATATGGACAGTCTGGGCGGTTCCATAGGAGTATATGCAGTTGCCAGAAGCAGGGGTAAAAAAGCATATATAGTTTTAAATAATGTAAATTATGCATTGAAAAATATGCACGAAAGAATGAAAAATAATGAAGAAAGCCATTATATTGAATCCTTGATAAGTACAGAAGCTGCGTTAAACATAGCAGATCAGAATACGCTTGTTGTTGTTGTTGATACTCACAGACCAAGTTATACAGAAGCACCTGAGCTTTTAAGCAAGGTGGATAAAATTGTGCTGATTGATCATCACAGAAGAAGTGAAGAATATATTGAAAATCCGCTTCTTGACTATATAGAGCCATATGCGTCCTCAGCCTGCGAGCTTATATCAGAACTTGTGCAATACATGGAAGACCACATTAAACTCACTAAATTTGAGGCAGATGCACTTTTGGCGGGAATTGTATTAGATACAAATTCTTTTACGTTTAAAACGGGTGTAAGAACTTTTGAAGCTGCGTCGTTCTTGAGAAGAAACGGTGCTGACACATCAGATGTTAAGGAACTTTTCTGCGAAAGTCTGAGCTCCATGAAAAAGAAAACGGAGATAATTGAAAAATCTGAGATAATACTAGGAGATGCAGCGATTTCATATATAGATGAAATTTCAGAAAACAGCAATGTTATAGCTGCACAGAGTGCTGATGAGCTGCTTACCATTAAAAATGTTAAAATGAGCTTTGTTCTTGTAAGGAACAAAGATTATATAAATATAAGCGCCCGTTCCACAGGACCTATTAATGTTCAGGTAATTATGGAGTATTTAGGCGGAGGCGGCCACTTAAACATGGCCGGAGCCCAGGTACAGACACAAGATATGAACGAGGCGAAAGAAATGCTAGTAGAAGCGATATCTCATTATAAAAAGGAGAGCGAGAAGGAATGAAAGTAATATTATTGGAAGATGTTAAAAATGTCGGGAAAAAAGGAAGCATTATCAATGCGAAAGACGGATATGCAAGAAACTTTCTTTTTCCAAAAAATTTGGCTATAGAAGCTACACCATCAAATCTGAAAAATTTGGAAAATGCCAGAAAAAAACAGGAAGCTAAAGAAAAGGAAATATTTGAAGAAGCGAAGAAGTTAGAAGAAGAGCTTACTAAATTAACTATAGTAATCAAGACAAAAGCAGGAGAGAGCGGAAAGCTCTTTGGTGCTGTAACAACAAAAGAGATTTCTGAAATTATTGAAAAAGAGCATGGATTTGCCATTGACAAGAAAAAATATGATTTAGATGAACCTATAAAATCTGTAGGGGAGTACTTTGTAAAAATTAAACTCCATCCTCAGGTGAACGCTAAAGTAAAAGTTATTGTAACGGAAAAATAAGAGGGGTAACATGTCTGATTTGATGAATTTGGGAAAAGTGCCGCCTCATAGTGCCGAAGCAGAACAGACTGTCCTTGCATCTGCTTTGATTGACCATATTGCTGTTGAAAAGCTTATGAATTTTTTGACTTCAGAAGATTTTTACTTTGAGGCAAACAGGGAAATATTTGATTCAATAAAACAGATTCACATCCAAAATATTCCCGTGGATGTACTTACGCTTACAGAGGAGCTTAAAAAAAGAGGCAGAATAGATTATATAGGCGGATATGAATATCTGGCCCAACTAACTGAAAATATAATAACCTCTAAGAATGTTGAGGCATACTGCAATATCATAAGAGAAAAATCAACTCTGAGAAAGCTCATAAGTGCATCAAGTGAGATAATTGAAAAAGGATACAAGGAAAGTGATGATGTCCAGAAGATTATAGAGCTTGCGGAATCCAGAATCTTTTCGATTTCACAAAATCGAAGCATAAATTCTTTTGCTGAAATTAAGGATGTCTTGATGACCGTATTTAATACCCTTGAAGAGAGAGCTATGAACAAGGGCAGCATTACAGGGCTTACCACAGGTTATGAAGATTTAGACAGAATGACTTCCGGACTTCAGAAATCAGATCTCATACTTCTGGCGGCTAGGCCTTCCATGGGAAAGACGGCGCTTGCGCTTAATATAGCTATGAATGCGGTTAAGACCGGCGCATCGGTGGCTTTGTTCAGTCTTGAGATGTCCAAGGAACAGTATGTTCAAAGAATTATAAGCATGGAATCCATGGTGGACAGCTCTAAGCTCAGAACGGGTAATCTGGATGATGAAGATTGGACAAGGCTTATTTCAACCATGAGCACCATTTCCAATTTTGATGTTTTTATAGATGATACGGCTGCAATTTCAGTGTTTGAGCTGATGTCTAAATGTAGAAGACTAAAAATAGAAAAAGGGCTTGACTTGATAGTTATTGACTATCTTCAGCTTATGTCTGACGGAACAAATTCCTCCAACAGACAGCAGGAAATTTCTAATATTTCCCGAGGATTGAAGGCCTTGGCAAGAGAAATGGACTGCCCTGTAATAGCGCTGTCGCAGCTGTCACGTGCGCCGGAGCTCAGACAGGATCACAGACCGATTATGTCTGACTTGAGAGAATCAGGAGCAATAGAGCAGGATGCAGACATTGTACTAATGCTGTACAGAGACGAATATTACTTCAAGGAAGAATCCGAAAAAAAAGGAATAACAGATGTTATTATTGCCAAGCAGAGAAACGGACCTGTGGGAACGGTTGAGCTTGCATGGATAAGTCAGTACACAAAATTTGGAAATATTCAGAAATAACACTAAATTAAAGGACGTTGATGTCTTTGTAATTAATCTGAGGGCGCACGAGATGCGCCCTGTTTTTTAATAATAAACAGAGGAGTATGTATGAAAAAAGGAGATTTTATTTGGGGGCTGGCTTTAATTGCCTGGATTATTGTGCTTGTTGTACCTCAGTCAAGGGAGGCATTTATGTCTGCTACCGGCTCGCATCCGTACATTGGAGGTTTTTTCAAATTTTTTATATTGGCAACTATGGGAGACTTGTTGGGAATCAGACTAATAAAGGGAGACTATTTAATACATGAGGGTGTCGTCTTAAAAGCTGTGGTATGGGGAATTATTGGTATGATGGTTACGCTGATGTTTACGTTATTTATGGGTGGAGCCGCTGCTGCGCAAAACGCGGGCTTACTTCCTTTTGCCGGAGCGAACATTGCTCAGGCATTTTTTGGAAGCACAGCAATGAACTTGACATTCGGCCCAATGATGATGTTTTTTCACAGAATAATGGACTTGTGGATTGATTTGTCATATAAAAAAGAAGATAAGGTATCTTTGAGCGGCCTTGTTGATAAAATAGATTGGCATTCGCTTGTGGAATTCAGCTGGGCAAAAACATGTCTGTTTTTTTGGATACCTGCGCATACAGTGGTTTTCATGCTGCCATCGGAATACAGGGTGCTTGTTTCGGCATTTTTGTCTATAGCTCTCGGACTTCTTCTGGCATTTGCGAAAAAATCACAGATGTCTAAGAACTAAGCATTGCAAAGAATGATAATAATAAAAGAGCGGAAAACACTCCGCTCTTTTATGTAATTATTAACTATCTAAACCATTCTGGCAATTATGAGCTTTGAACCCGGAGTTAATGCATTTTCGGGAGGAATGTCGTTTAGTTCTTTTAAATAATTTATTGATAAATTATAATTTTTAGCTATATCCCATACCGTTTCGCCAGGTTGAACAACTCGGAAAACCAGGCTGGGCATTTTGCTCCTGTCAATAGGCCCTTCTTCGGTAATGTTTGAGATTATTGTTACCTCATCGTTGTTTTTAAGCTTCATTCCAACGTTTATATCACAGTTAACAATTACGGAATTACTGCCTTTTCTATAAGCTCCACATTTAGTTATGCTTACATTTGATGAAATATCTGAATTTAGTTCATCTTCTTTAAGATCAACTGCAGCCGTAAAAGGAAGAGAAGCATATGCTTTATCGATTTTATTTATGTCTCCGTTTAAATAGAGCAGATTTACATCAAGATAACCGTCAACAACATATTTGTCATCATAAACTTTTCTTTCGGAAATTTTAGGGCTTACATCTACTGTATAAATATCCTTAACACTGCCAGAAACAACATCGAAGTTATTTTCATACTTTACAGTCTTGTTTACAATGTCATTTAATGATGTTAGATTAACGGTGTCAGATTCTAAACTAAGCAGGTTGTCAGTGGAATAGCAGTCTGTTATTATATTTTTTTCTTCTGTATCATATAAAGCAGCATTAATTGTAAATGGAAGGTTGAATTCAATCAGTTTTTTCTCATTGTCATAGTTCTCGGCAATATTATATGTCATATCGTTAAGAGAAACACCGATTTCTTTAATCATGTTATCGCTTAAATTTTTGACTTCAAGATAGTGAGTGAACGGGAATTCTTCTGACACATGGCCTGTAGCGTTAATATTATTGTCTTCTGTATAAAGGAATCCAACCTTGCAGTTACCTTCAACTAGCATTTTATTGTCCAGGACGTCAACATTTGTTATAAATATTTCAGATTCCGATTTTAAGATTTTAGCTATTTCGCCGGAACTTTTATTCAGCTCAACGGCATCGTTGATGTTTACTTCTTCTGCTAATTCTGCAGTTTTATCGGTGTATTTTATGTTTTTTGTTTTTGCTTGGAATGTTCCGTCTGATTCAAGATTTGAAACAAAATTTACAGGATGTTTGTTTATAACATCAGTATCCAGCAACACAACAGCTTTCACAATGAAGTTTCTTTCGTCAAGCGGTTCTGCTTCTATGTAATCAATATAAGCGCTTGTCAGTGCCTCCATTCCGAATTTTGCTTCTTCAAATGGCATTTCTTCAGTAAAATGAATTTTATCCGACATTGAGCTTACAGAAACATCTTCGTCATTTGAACGGTAGATAATGTTATAGACTAATGTTCCGTCCACAACAACAGAGCCGTCGTTAACCTCAGAAGTGTTTATTTTGACCTTACCTTCTGTTGATATAATTTTTTCTATATCCGGAGAATTATCAGGAAGTGCAAACTCGCTTTCTAACAAAACTTCAGTAGAACTTGAATCAATAATCTCATTAATATTAAAAGTATCCCCAATTAATTTAAACAAATTAAAATCCTCCTTTAAAAACAGATAGAATCCCATTCTTTTATAAATGTATATGCGACATAAGTTTCGTTAGTACAACTTCTATACAAAAAATTTTAAAAAATCATTGACCTTTTCCGTTTTTTAATATAAAATTGGAAGGTAAATTAATTATCTAAATTTGTTGTTTAAATTTTAATTTTTTTTACAAACTGTATATATTTAGAGATAATAGAGACTAAAAAAAAAACCCCTTTTTTGTCTCTGTTTTTATGTTTAAGGGGAAAGTACTTATAAATAAAAATTTAATTGGTACAATTAAAAATATAAGGAACGGTATAACGGTATGATAGGATATTACAGGAGGAAAAAATGCCAAAATACATTTTTGTAACAGGAGGAGTTGTATCATCACTGGGGAAAGGAATTACAGCGGCATCATTGGGTAGACTGCTGAAAGCAAGAGGGTTGAAAGTTACACTTCAGAAGTTTGATCCATATCTCAATGTGGACCCAGGAACAATGAGTCCATACCAGCATGGTGAAGTGTATGTTACAGATGACGGTGCCGAAACAGACTTGGACTTGGGGCACTACGAAAGAATAGTTGATATAGATTTGACAAAATATTCAAGTATAACATCCGGTAAAATTTACTGGTCTGTTCTGAACAAAGAAAGAAGAGGAGACTACCTTGGAGGAACTGTACAGGTAATTCCTCACATTACAAACGAAATTAAACACATGTTTAAAAGAGTTGCAGCTGTTAATGATGTAGATGTTGTTATAACAGAAATAGGCGGCACAGTGGGAGATATTGAAAGTCAACCATTTTTGGAAGCTATTCGCCAGATTAGATATGAAGTTGGCAGAGAAAATGTTATGTATATACATGTTACACTGCTTCCTTATCTGACAAAAGCCGGAGAACTTAAGACAAAACCAACGCAGCACAGTGTTAAGGAGCTGCTGAGCATAGGAATACAGCCTGATATTTTGGTGTGTAGGTCAGAAAAAGAAATAAGTATGGATCTAAAGGCTAAAATTGCACTGTTCTGTAATGTCGAAAAGCAAAATGTAATACAAAACAGTGATGCTGATTCACTGTATGATATACCATTGCTGCTGGAGAAGGAAGGCCTTGCAAAAATAGTTTGCGAAAAATTTGGACTGAATTGCAAGGAGCCTGATTTGACAGAGTGGAACAATATGGTTCATTGTTCCAAGAATGCTAAGCATAGTGTGAAAATTTCGCTTGTGGGAAAATACGTTGAATTGAAAGATGCGTATCTTTCAGTTGCTGAGGCATTGAGACATGCGGGTATAGATAATTCTGCGGACGTTGAAATTAACTGGGTTCATTCCGAAGAAGTGAATGAAGAAAATTATAAGCAGATGCTTGAAGGCAGTGATGGAATATTGGTTCCGGGCGGATTTGGAGACAGAGGAATCGATGGAAAAATACTTGCCGCAAGATATGCTCGTGAAAATAAAATACCATTCTTAGGTATATGCCTTGGAATGCAGATGGCAGTCGTTGAATTTGCAAGAGATGTTTTAAATTACGGCGATGCAGACAGCACAGAATTTAACGCAGAAACAAAGTATCCATTAATAGATATAATGAATGACCAGAAGGATATTGAAAATAAAGGCGGAACTATGAGATTGGGAAGCTATCCGTGCAGACTTACTGAAAATACAAAGACTAAGGAAGCATACGGCGGTGCGGATATGATAAATGAAAGACATAGACACAGGTACGAGTTCAACAATGAATACAGAAAAGCATGTGAGGAAAACGGCCTGATAATTTCAGGAACGTCTCCTGACAATAAGCTTGTTGAAATTGTGGAGCTTAAGGATCATCCGTGGTTTGTTGCTGCGCAATTCCACCCTGAATTTAAATCAAGACCTACCAGAAGCCATCCTTTGTTCAAGGGACTTATAAAAGCATCAATTGAAAATAAAAAATAGTTGAAACAAAAAAATTCAGGCTTAGCCTGAATTTTTTGTTTTTTATAACAGAAAGTTATTTTACAGAGTTTTTTCCACATTCTTCACTTTCATATTTTTCATATTCTTTATTTTCCATGATTTTTATGATTCTTTCTGTCATTTCAAAAACATCTTCATAAGAGACATATAAGGGTGCAGGTGCCAGTCTTATTACGTTTGGATATCTGAAATCAGGTATTATTTTGTTGGCTTTAAATGCTTCGTTAATTCTTAAAGCATCAGCATGCGTTAAAGCAACATGACCACCTCTAACTTCATCTTTTCTTGGGCTCCCTACTCCAAAACCATATTTAACAAGTTTCTCATCAATTAAATACATCATGTAAGATGTAAGTTTCAATGATTTTTCTCTAATAGCTTCAGGCCCTGCTTCGTTTATCATTTTTAGTGAGCCTTCAACAGGTGCCATGGATAAAATAGGCTGAGTACCAATCTGCCATCCTCCTGCGTATTCAGCGTGCTCAAAGCTCTGAGACAGGTTAAATTGAGTTTCCTTTTTGTTTCCTTGCCATCCAGCAAGACCAGGTTTCATGCTAAAATGTTTTTTGTTTATATACAACCCCGCTATGGCACCTGGACCGCCGTTTAAATATTTATAATCGCACCACACAGCAAAATCAGGGCCAATTTTCTTAAAATCATGTGTTACTGCACCGATTGAATGGCAAAGGTCAAATCCTACATAAATTCCTTTTTTGTGGGCTTCTTTTGATATTTTTTCCATGTCTATGAGCTGAGAAGACCTGTAAAGCACTGAAGGAAGCAATACTATGCAAACATCATCAGTCATAGCATCGATAATGTCATCTTCATAAATGTATTCTCCGTCACGGCTTTTTACAACCTTCAGGCATTCATCAGGATCATATCCGCGTGCTTTGATATCACTCATTACAGCATATCTATCCGTTGGAAAATTAATGTCATCCATGATGATTTTATTTTTTTCAGGAGTAGGGTTGTAGAATGTGTGAATACATTGATGTATATTAACAGTAGTGCTGTTTCCGCAAGTAACTTCTTCAGGGTCTGCATTTATAAGCGGAGCCATCATAGCCCCCAGTTTATCCTGGTATAAAAAATACCCGCCTTCAGTCCAAACACCTATCCCCATTTCCTTCCATACTTTTAAAGCTTGAAATAAGGTTTCTTCTGCATCCTTGCTGCACAATCCGCATGAATTGCCATCCATGTAAAGTTCACCTTCATTGATATAGAAGCGTTCTTTGTATTTAGCCAGTTTATCTTCCTTATCCATTTTCTTTGCAAATTCTCTAGTAAGTTCAAAATTATACATTATATTTCCTCCTAATTATTATTAATATATTTAAATGTTTTTCTCACCAATTGTAGTTAAAAATTCCTCATAACTTCTTTTTTTGATATATTTTGTGTATATCATTCCGGCAAATATAATAAGTCCCACATAGCCTGAAATAGGATAAATAATTCCAACCATAGTTGAAAATGACAGCTGACCGCCGAAGAATCCTGCTACAGCGGTTACAATTGCAGCAATTCGGTATTTAGTGCTTTTTTCGTTTTCTGATACCTTGTTGCATGCTGTAAACATCATTGGAACTGCTGTGGTGTAAATTCCCAATATAAGCATAACAGCAAATATTTTACCAAACACAGGGCTGACTTGAGCTGCTACAAAAAGTGAAGGTATCTCCAAGTTGTAGACACTGTCAATATTAGCAAGAAGTCCAAAATTTAAAATCATAACAGCTATCAAAAATGCGATGCTTCCGAAAAGTCCGCCGACAACAGCATTCTTTTTGCTTGTTGCTGTAGTAGATCCTATACCTGCAAGATAAGGAACCACACCTGTTACGGTGTAAGCTGCATACAATAATCCTGAAATAATCCAGTTGCTGAAATTGCTGTGAACTTCTATTGTGTTAAGAACTTGATCAGCTTCTTTGATGCCTTGGGGGTTTTTTACTATGGCAAGAATGCCTATTATTATAGTTCCTGTCAAAATAAACGGTGAAATATATCCTACAATTTTAACTAAATTTTTCAGCCCTAGGAGAACTGTTGTCAATGAAGCTGCTATCATTATAATTCTTCCTATATTGCCGTTAAAACCGTAGTATTCTTCAAACGTTGAGCCTGCTGCCGAAATCATTAGTGCGTATACAAGAAATAGCATAACAGGTGTGAACCATTCGCAAAATTTCCCCAAATATTTTCCTAAGTAAAATTCAAACATTTTATTTGTTTGAGCTAATTTTAAATTTCTTCCATCCTCAATAATTACTACACAGAACCATGCGTACAATATAACTGCTATTATACCTGCTCCAATACTTCCCCATACTCCATGTCCTGAAAAATATTGCATGCATTCTTGTCCTGATGCAAAACTTGAACCGATTACAAACCCCATGAATGCCCCGCCTATTGCTATAACTTGAGGGATGCTTATTTTACTGGTATTCATCTGCTTCCTCCTTTTAGTTTTAAGATTTTTGAGGAAAATTATCATTTAATATAATTGCATACGTTATCATTAAAACAACAATCAGTGCTTGTGGTTATAACCTGTCTAAGCAGCACTTTTAAATGAATTTAGCTTATTGTAATATAAAAAATAAGTACTCTGGATTTCCTCGTGTTTTTATGCTAACATATAAGTAAATTGAATTCTATGGAACTAATATGCATTAAATTGAATTCAATTTTTTCAATAATATAATAAATTTGTATTGGGTGAAATAATTAAATTGAAAGGAAAGTATTGTTATGAATAACCAGTTTGGGAATTTATTAAAAAAGTTGATAACCGAAAAAGGAACAAAAGAAAAAATTATTTCTCAAAAGCTTGGGTATGATCCTACATATTTAAGTAAGTGGATTTCAGGTAAAAACCTTCCTTCACAAAAAAGCATAGATTCTATTTGCGAAAAGCTTTCCGGCATACTTTCAGAGGGAACAGATACGGATGAAATAAAAATTAATTTAAAAAATGCTTATTATTCAGATCTGGGATTTTCCAAGATGGAAAGCAATATGAGTAAAAGCATTTCCGTGATTACTTCAGATTCGGATGTAACTGATCTGATTGTTGAGGTGCTGCAGCAGCTTGAATATTCCGGAATTAGGAATATAACTATCAATACTACGCTCAATCTTTTTCAGAGATTTGAATATCATATTGAAGATGTTATTACTAAACTGCATAAAATGAATCTGGAAAGCTTAAAAATAAATATGTGTGCCTCATTTGACGGTTATCCCTATGACCCTTTAATATTTTGCAATAACTTTATTTCTTTGATTTCGGGAAATTATTTTATTGATTTTAATATATATAAACAGAAAGAAGAAATACCTCATATTCTAGTCATTAACGATGCTGTTGCTATGAATGTGGTTAGTTTGGAAAACGTGGTTTTCTTGTGCTATTACAGCTTTAATGAAAAGTATATTCAATCCATATCAAGCAGTTATAACTTAATTGTTCGCCATATGGAGAAAATATTAAGCTATGCCATGCCGATTTCCCTCAGGAAAACAAATGTACAGATGAATCAGTTTATCCAGGATAACCAAAGCATATTGTTTTCGGAATCTCCGGCAGTTTTTATTCCAAAGAACGTTATATGTGATTTAATTGAAAATAACGAACTTAATATAAAAGGCGAAGAGTGGAATGAGCATGTGGATTATCTCGAGCAAGTGAGCAATATTTTTGATAAATATACCAGGTATTGTAATATTAAAATACTAGTTTATGAATCTCTTCTTTCACACTATATCAATACAGGACGCATAGAAATAGGCGGAAAAAAACATGTGTTTACAAAGAATCAGGTTAAAGAACATATTTTGAACATATGCAGTTGTATGAGGGAAAATGAAAATATTGAATTCTATTCCATTTCAGATACTATTGATTTTAACAGGTTCTGCTGTGAAACGCCATCTGTGTTTCTTACTCCAGCTTCAATCGCGGTAGGTAATACAAATATTTATACTGATGAAACATCATACAATTTCTATTACTCTACAGAAAAATCTATAATCAAAATATTTGAAAGATACGTGGATTCAATAATAGAAAAGTCTTCATGTGTTAAACTGTCCGCGGACAGACTGGCAACATATATTGAATAAGGATGTTTTATAACATCTTAATATATAAGAGATTTAATATTTTTATTTGAACGCTCAAATGTGTTCAGTGAGCATATAATTCCTGCGTATATGCTCAATATCATCATAATTTGAGGCGTGAGAGGCACGGAATCAACCAGACCGTGAATCATTGTCATTACAAATACAGAAAATGCAGTAATTAAATGAGAATTATGTTTCTTAAATAAATTATTTTTAAAAAACTTGATAATATTTAACAATAGAATTGTAAATAAAGAAAAACCTAATATTCCTGTTTCGGTAAAAACTTGTAAGTAGATGCTGTGGCTATGCTCTATTCCCGTACTGACAACATTAGAATAACCAGCAATATGTTTGGACAAGGTTCCAAACCCTATTCCTGATATAAAATTGTCCTTTATAATTTCAATGCATGCCTTCCACACTTCTATTCTGTATAAAAAAGAACTATCTGCCACTGCGTTTGAAGGGTTTGCACGTCCTGTTCCCAGAAGTACATCAAGGCAGAATATTACCAAAGAAATTATCAGTGCATATTTTAGGCGCTTTCTGTTAAATAGGGAAGTAATAATTATCGCGGATACAACAGATATCCACGAGGTTCTTGAAAATGTCAAAAATAAGCAGAATATACCTGCTGAAAACATTATCAGCTCCAGACCTGGCTTTTTAAAGTTAAGTCTTTCGATGCTCAGCAATATAATAAAGTTTATATAAAATCCGAAAACATTAGGGTTAAAAAAAGTAGAATAAATTCGTTTGTTAACGCTATAGCTATTTGAGATCCACTTGGACGGTATGGTAAAATCCGGATTTATATATTGCAAAATACCTATAAAAAATATAACCATTGACACAAGATAAAATAATCTTATAACTGCATCCAAGCAATCGGACTCCGCTGTGCTGAACAAATTATAAGAATAACAGCATAAAAAAATTAATAGTACAAAAAATGCGGATACTAATTTATAGTCAGATGCTGTTAAACCAATTAACATATATGCATATATTAATAGTGATGAAAGATTTTTATTAATACTGGCTTTTTTGCTTAAAAGCTTTGATATAAACATAGCTGCAGCATATACATAAGCAGCAGGAATAAAAATAGTTGATAAAATTAACAGTAAAAGCTGTTTTAAATGCAATTTTGAAGCTGCTTTTTCTGTAATGCATAGGTTTGTAATTTCGTAATTCATTTTAGTTCCTTAGCTAATCTGTTGATTTGATTTCTTTATTTTGTGCTGTAAGGTAATAAAATATTCCGTATATAATTATTATGCCTCCTGAAAGGGTATAAATAGAAGGCATTTCATTGAAAATAAACAATGCCAGTATACTTGCAAAAATAGGTTCGCTCAGTGTGGAAACAGAAATCAAAGTTGATGAAACATACTTAATCATGTAATTGTACAGGGTATGCCCAAGTATTGAACAGAAGAATGCCAAAGCAGCAAACAGAAGGAATTCTCTTGGAGCGTATGGATATATGGGTGTTTTAGAAACCATGCACATGAAAAACAAAACTAATGAAGAAGATGTATAAACAATGAATACATATACTCCGGCGCTTATGTTTTTTCTGACAATTCCGCCTATGACAAGGTAGAAGGCTATAAAGATTGCTCCCAGGAATGCAAGTATATTTCCAAGCATGGTACTGCCGGCAGCATCGCCGGATGATCCAAGGGCTATTATGATAGTGCCTGCCAATGACAATGAGATGCCTATATACATTTTCCTGCTGAGTTTCTCTTTAGTTATAAAGTAATTTGCCAATGCTACAAATATCGGACTGCATGAAACAAGTATTGTAGAGTTTGCAATAGTGGTCATCTTAATAGATGTAATCCACGAAGCAAAATGAAGTGCCAGAAAAATACCGCTGACGGCACATAATCCGTATTCTTTTTTTGATATTTTTTTAAATTCACTTCTGCTGTTTATGATTACGGGAATAAGAAGCATCAGCGATGTAAAAAGCATCCTATATGCGGAAATAACCAGCGCAGGAGCATCTGAATATCTGATTATGATTGATGATAGAGATGTAAAAAATGTTCCTATCAGTACTATGTATTTTGAGGGCGTTTTTTTCACGGTATACCTGCCTTTTATATAAATTTTTAATTATTGCGTCAAAAATCGTATTGTGTACAGCATGGTTTTTTGTTGGTGCTAAATGTCATATTAGCATATAAAAGTTTAAAATTCAATATCTAACAAAAAGTATATTGTGCAGTATAAGAGAAATAATAATCAAATAAAATGAAGGAGGCAGTTATGTTTGATCTTTTCGGGTCGTTTTCAATAATATATCTTATCAATATTGCAATGGCTGTTGTTGTAATTTTTTTAGAGCGAAAAGATCCTACTGCGACACTTGCATGGGTCTTGGTGCTGCTTATTTTTCCCGGTGTCGGTTTTTTGTTTTATCTGCTGCTTTCACAAAACTTCAGCAGAAAAAAATTATTTACTATGAAAATTTATGCTAAGAAGACATTTGGAGATTATATCAGGGTACAGCAGAGGCTGTTTAATAGCGGAGAGCTTGTTTATAACGATAAAAATACGGAAGCTTTCAAGGATTTAATAAAAATGAATCTTTTCTTTCATGATTTTTCGTACACCCAAAATAATGAAGTAAAAATTTATACTGATGGGCAGGACAAATTTTATGATTTAATCAATGATATACAAAATGCAAAGCACCATATTCATATGGAATACTACATTATAAAAAATGATAATTTAGGAAATGACATTTTAAAGCTGCTTGCAAAAAGAGCCTCAGAAGGAATAGAAGTCAGGCTGTTATATGATTCGATGGGCGGAAGGCATTTGCCAGATGAAACTATTGAGATGGTAAGAAACTCTAAAGTAAAAATTGCAATATTTTTTGCAAGCAATTTTCCGCTTTTTAATTTTAAAATAAATTACAGAAATCACAGAAAAATTGTTGTAATAGATGGTGAGACGGCATACATCGGAGGATTTAATGTTGGAGATGAGTATGTAGGGCTGAATAAAAAAATAGGATATTGGAGAGATACACATATTAGAATTTCAGGAGATGCTGTTGTAGATCTGCAGACTAGGTTTTTTCTGGATTGGGGTTATGCGTCAAAAGAGGATTTAATGTTTTTGCCTCATTATTTTCCGGATACAAAACAGAGAGGAAGAGTAGGCATACAGGTAATAAACAGCGGGCCGGACAAACTAGATGAGGCAATTAAAAGCAATTATGTAAAGATGATTAATTCAGCCAAGGAAAGCATACTTATCCAGACGCCGTACTTTATTCCTGATTCATCGGTGTTTGAATCATTGAAAATTGCCGCCATGTCCGGAGTGGATGTTAAAATAATGATACCATGTAAGCCTGACCATCCGTTTGTTTACTGGGCGACGTACTGGCATTGCGGAGGGCTGCTCCGGTACGGTGTTAAGGTATACACATATGAGAACGGATTTATGCATGCTAAAACTTTGGTAATTGACGGAAAAGTTGCATCTGTAGGCACAGCAAACTTTGATATGAGAAGCTTCAAACTTAATTTTGAATGCAATGCAATAATCTATGACACTGAGACATCATCGAAACTTTACAATATTTTTCTTAATGACTTAAACTACTCTCTTGAGCTTACCAGGGAAATATATTTGGAAAGAGGGATTTTAATAAGATTCAAAGAATCAATTTGCAGGCTGCTGTCTCCACTGCTATGATGTTGATTTTTTATTTAAATGTGATAAGATATACTTTAAACATAACAGGTGATGAAAAAGGTGAATTATGAAAAAATATTTTGTTATATACAATCCCACATCGGGAAAGGAGCTTGCGGGACAGAAAATATTTAGTTCTTCGCAAATTGTAATGGAAAATGAAGCTGTGGAATTTACTTTTTTTGCGACAAAAAAAAAGGGCGACGGTGAGGCTGCAGCCATAAGAGGTTGTGAAGAGGGTTACGATATGATTATTTCTTGCGGCGGAGACGGTACGGTTCATGAAGTCTTAAACGGAATAATGAAAAGTTCGTGCAAAACAAAGCTTGCAGTGATGCCTGCTGGAACTGTTAATGATTTTGCAGCTCAGCTGAAAATTCCCAAGACATATGCAAATTTTGCATCTCTTTTAATGAAACAAAATTTTAAAACAATTGATGTAGGAAGAATTAATGATAACTATTTTGTTAATGTTGTGGGCGGCGGTGCCTTCATGAACATTCCTCATGATGTGACAGTTGAGGCAAAGACAATTCTAGGTAAGTATGCTTACTATTTCAAAGCGGCATTTGAAGTGCCGGGACAGCTTGTAAACACTAACAACATAAATTACAATATCGATGGGGTGGAATGCAATATAAATACGCTGCTTTTTCTTGTAATTAACTCATCAGGAGCCGGAGGGTTTAACAAGTTATGCCCAAAAGCAAAAATAGATGATGGGCTTTTGGATATAGTTATCTTTGAAAAAGCAAATAATGCAGATCTTTTGCAGATATTTACCAGAGTATTCAACGGGCAGCACATAACTCATCCCAAGGTGCATTATATGCAGGGGAAAAATATAAAAATAGACTGCGAGAAGAAAATACCCATTGATACGGACGGAGATATGGGAGGGGTTGTTCCGGCCGAAATATCTTCTGTGCATAACGCAATTGAAATATTGGTGCCGTAGTTTTATTGGCGAAATATTTTAGGCTGCTGAAAGATTTGACTATATTTGCAATAGGCCAAAATCTTTCAACAGCCTTTTATTAGAATTGAACTGTGTTGGATGTCTTACAGCCTATTCAATGTTTTTTAAAAGGGTATTTATCATCTTTGTGGATTTCTTTGCTGCTATTTGTACAAATGTGGGGAAATCCATGTGAGCTGAACCGTCTGCTTTATCGGATATTGCTCTCACAATACAAAAGTCTACATTGTTCAAGTAGCAAACTTGTCCTATTGCAGCGCCTTCCATTTCTGCACAGAGAGCATCAAAGTTTTTTACAATATAGTCTTTTTTATCTTGGCTGCATATAAACTGATCTCCTGATGCTATGGTGCCTTTGAAAACATTTGTGTTTTCAATGATTTTTGCAGACTTTTCTATTTGCCCAACCAGTTTTTCTGAACATGGAATATTTATTATATTAATCCCCGATATAAAACCTAAAGGATCTCCAATGCCTGATGTATCCATATCGTGCTGAACAACATTTTCCGATATTACAATATCGGCTATGTCGAGTTCTGAACTTAGGCTGCCGGCTACCCCTGTATTAATTATTGTATCAGGCTTGTATTTAAGTATCATTGTCTGTGCGCATACAGCTGCATGAACTTTCCCGACTCCGCATTTTGCAACAACAACATTTTTGCCCTGTAGCTGCCCTTCATAATATATAATTGAACTTATAGTTTCTTTATTTATGTTTTCCATGGATTCAATGAGCTCTTTAACTTCAATTTCCATAGCTCCGATTATTCCTATTTTCATCTCTGCCCTCATTAGTTTTTTTATTATTTTATTATAGCAGAGAACAAATGTCAACGGTTGGACTGCTGTTAAAACACGCATGAGTAAAATATAACGCATAAGTAAAACATATAGATTAGGAAGGGGCATCGCAAATAAAATCTTCAACTTATGTTTATTTATGATAAAATAATAATTACATTTAAGAGGAAGGGTGACACATAAATATGCATTATATATATATAGTCGAATGCAGCGATAAAACTTTATACACGGGGTATACAACAGATGTTGAAAAAAGAATAAAAACCCATAATGATAAGAAGGGTGCTAAGTACACAAGAGGAAGAACGCCTGTTGTTTTAAAGTACTCTGAGCAATTTGACAACAAGGTTGATGCTATGAAAAGAGAAGCCCAAATAAAAAACATGAACAGAGAAAAAAAGCTGAAGTTGCTAAATAGTAGCAAAATTTAATTGTATACTGTGTTAATGTTTGCTATAATTAAAAAAACAGATGCAAGGGGAGATTTGTATGAAAAATAACTTGATTGTTGACAGTTGCACTGACTTTGATAAAGAAACTGAAGATATACAAAGAGTGCCATTTAGAATACTTATTGATCACGAAGAAATCATCGACGAGGACTTAGACATAAATATACTAATAGAAAAAATGAAAAATACAAGACAACAAATAAAGACTGCATGTGCACCTCCTGATGATTTTATAAAGAAACTGAAGGGTGGAGCAAATAATTTTATTGTTACTATTTCAAGCCAGCTAAGCGGTTCTTATAACAGTGCTATGGTAGCGGTGGAACAATTTAAAGAAAAGTTTCCGGAAAGCTTTGTACATGTTTTTGATACAAAAACCGCAAGTACAGGTGAAACTCTCATATCTATTAAGGTAAAGCAATTGATTGAGGGTAATTTTAATACATCGGAGATTATAGAACATACCAACAAATACATTTCTAAGGTCAGAACTCTATTTATACTGGATTCTCTTGATAATCTTGCAAAAAACGGAAGAATAACGAATTTGAAGGCTATTATAGCAAATATAATGCATATTGTACCCATAATGGGGGAAGACGGGGAAGGAAGAATAGTCCTAAAGGAACAGGTGAGAGGCAAAAAAAGAGCATTTGCCCGACTTATTGACATGATAGGCGAATACAATGTAGATTTTGAAAACACAATACTGGGAATAACGCATGTTAATTGTTTGGAAAAAGCGGAAAAGCTGAAGGAAGATATAAAAGCCAGATATCCATTTAAGGATATCAAAATTTTCAAATCTTCCGGATTAAGCACTGTATACGCTGATGACGGAGGAATAGTTATAGCATTTTAATCAACAAATTTGGGAATATTTATGTTATAACATATGAAAAGTGGGTATAAATAGCATGTAAATAACTTTATGGAGGGAATAGATGGAATACAAAGACTTGATAGCAAAAATTAAATCAATAAGGAACTATAAAAAAGAAGAAGTAGATCCTGAAACTATTCAAAAATTAACAAAATATTTCGAAGATAGCAAAAGGCTGGTTAAGGATATCGGAATAGAAATGATCCTTATGACCAGAGACGAAGTATTTGACAATATAAAAAATATTGCCGGATATAATGACATTATGTTGGATGCTCCGCAATACTTGATTTTTTTATCGGAAGAGAAAGATCATTTTCTTGAAAATACAAGTTATGCTGCTGAGGATGTAAGACTGAAGGCATTTGAGCTTGGTGTCGGATCATGCTGGATAACAATCGGCAACGGAGATGCTGTAAAAGAAAAGCTGAACATTAAATCAGATAAAAAGCTGACAGCACTAATTGCTATTGGATTTGATGATAATAAGAATAAAGTAGTATACGAAAATGTTTCTGCATATAATCCATCAAAGGCAAATGTGAAAATAGTTGAGGATAATACTACTGAAAGACTAAAAATCAGCGAAGTTGTATATATGAATAAATGGGGTAATAATGCAGACCCGGACGATTTGACAAACCTTGGCCTTCTTGAAGCATTTTTCTATGCAAGGCTTGCACCTTCAACAAAAAACAGACAGCCATGGAGATTCATATATGATAACGGAATGGTAATGCTGGTGTTGAGAAAAGATAAGGATATAAATGAATACGAAGAAAAAATCGATATGGGAACAGTAATGCTTTACTTCCAGCTTATTGTTGATAATACGTTGTTTGATTTGGAATGGAAATTCGGCAAACCTGGCAAGGATTATGAAGTGCCTTCTGAGTACAGCATAGTGGCATACTGTGTAAGTTAACATTATAAACTGTTGTTTGTAACATACGGGTTTTTCAATAGCCGGTGGGTGCGTAATGCGCCCTTTATTTTTTAGAAAGGAAAGCTTATGAAAATAATAATAGATAAAAAATTTCATGAAATAATATCAAAAGAGTTTCCTGAAATACAATTTTATACTGAGCCTGACCAATGCCCCGAAGCTTTGGCGCTCATAGGTCCTCCTGAAATCATGAATGTCAAAATACTGGAAAAGCTTACTAATCTGAAGTGGATTCAGCTTTTCAGAGCAGGTTATGATATGATAGATACGGATTATATCAGAAAAAGAGGAATAATACTTACAAACGGCAAAGATATATTTTCCATACCTATAGCGGAAGATGTAGTATGCAAAATTTTGATGCATAATACTAATGCATTGAGGTATATAGAAAATAAAAAAGTGCATACGTGGGATAATACTCTCAGAAGAACTGAGCTAAAGGGACAGACAATCGGTGTTATAGGAACAGGGTCAATAGCTATGGAGATTGCAAAAAGGCTTCAGCCCTTCGGAGTTAAATTGCTGGGATATAAGAGAACGCCCGTATTGAACGTTCCGTATTTTGAAGAGATATACTCAGGAAAGAGAGGACTTGACCATATAATGTCTGTCAGCGATTACATAATTGTTACGGCAGATTTAAACGAAGAAACATATCATATGATAAATAAAGAAAATTTAAAGTTGATGAAAGAGACAGCTTCAGTAATAAATATTGCAAGGGGAAGTATTATAAATCAGAAGGATTTAAAGGATGCCTTGAAAAACAAAGTGATTTCTTATGCGGGACTTGATGTGTTTGAGATTGAGCCCTTGCCAAGTGATGATGAGCTTTGGTCGATGGACAATGTTTACCTTACTACTCATGCTTCGGCTCTCGTTAAAAACAATAAGGCGAGATGGGTAAAGCTTATAGTACAAAATATAAAAAACTTTGCAGATAATGAAAGACTGATAAATATAGTAATATAGTTTGTTGCTAAGAGTTTTTTTCATAATGGAGGAATAATGGGTTTAGACAAGGACAGCGGAATAACTATCGGAAGCATAAAAAAAGGAAAAAGAAATTTAATAACAGATGTAAAAGGTGTAAAAGTGGGTCATGTAACTCTGGACAATGGCAGCATTAAGACAGGAGTTACAGCAGTTATCCCAAAAGAGGGAAATATTTTTAAGGAAAAGGTGATGGCGTCCTGCCACGTAATTAACGGCTTTGGAAAAAGCGCGGGTATTTTGCAGATTGAAGAGCTTGGAACTATTGAAACTCCTATAATTATGACAAATACACTAAGTGTCGGAACTGCTATGGAAGGGCTGGTTCGATACATGTTGAGGGAAAACGAAGATATAGGCACCTCAACAGGCACGGTCAACTGCGTGGTTACAGAGTGTAATGATGGGAAATTAAATGATATAAGAGGGTTACATGTAAAAGAAGAACATGTTTTTGAAGCAATAGAAAATGCCAGCTCAGATTTTCAGGAGGGGGCCGTGGGATCCGGTACGGGAATGGTGTGCTTTGGGTTAAAGGGAGGTATAGGATCATCCTCCAGAATTGTGGAGATTGACGGAAATGAATATACAATTGGTTCAATTGTAATGTCTAATTTTGGTTCTAAGAAATACCTTACGATAAATGGGGATAAAGTAGGCGAGAGAATTAAGGAAGCACAGGAAAATGATCAGGATAAAGGTTCAATTATTATGATTATTGCAACGGATATACCTTTGAGCGAAAGACAGCTTAAGCGTATTTCTAAGCGTTCTACAGTGGCTCTTGCAAGGACAGGATCGTATCTTGGCAACGGAAGCGGGGATATATGTATTTCGTTTACAACTGCAAATAAAGTAAATCATTATTCAGATACGAAAATAGTTGATATAAAAATGGTAGACGAAAATGCTATTGAGCAGGTTTTTAAGGCTGTTGCAGAGACAGTGGAGGAATCAATTATTAGTTCTATGTATCATGCAGATACTACGACAGGAATAAACAACCGAACAGTAAAAAGCTTGAGAGAATTCTTAAAATAGCTAATCCACACGATAAAAATAATAAAAAATGAAGGTGTTGCCTTCATTTTTTATTATTTAAGGGGGTTACGTCTATGTATATGAAATGTATTGCTATTCAACAATAAGGCTGTAAACACAACTTACAGGACACTGGGTGTATTCAGAATTATTTACGCAGTTTGAATTAAGTTTATTTCTTAAGCTGCTTTCTGATTTTACATTATCTTTTACTTTGACCATGTAGCCTATGCGCCTTGATTCAGCCGGCTTCAGACTTCCTACATCCCATTTAAGTATGGTTTTTCCGTTAAAAGTATACACGTTTTTTGGCTGCAAATTGCTTGAATCTCCCACAAATTCCAGGCCTTCGTCAAGTATGCTTCTGACATAGACGCTTCTGGCCATGTCGTATTGACCTGCGTTGCAATGAATATAAAATTTGGTTGTTTCTCCCTTTTTTATTTTTTCATTGTCACATTTAACAACCATTTCATAGTCACATGCTACGGATGATGAATTGCAAGAGTCGGTATAGTCTTCACAAATAAGGTGCGCATAGTAATTTATTTTGCTTTTATGCAATATTTTATCACCTGAGTTTTCTATGCTTTCGTCAGTTAATTTATCACATAAAGCTATATCAAAGGTCAGGGTATTTACCGAATCCGGCGATAAATTTATGTTGTTGGCAAATACAATAACATTGTTACTTCCTATTTCCGGTGATGGATTCATAGCAGTAACTTTTTCTTCGAGTCCCACATCCGGACCCGAGTGCGATAAATTATTTAAATAGCGTATTCCATTCCCCATGGTTGAACTGAATGAGCACAATTTTGTGCTGTTACTTTTATTTGTAAGAGTAATATTGAGTTTATATATGTAAGCGGGAATAAAAGAAGTATTTGGAATACCTGCTCCTTTTAAAATTCTTTCAGGAGCATTTATGGAAATAGTACATTCCTTCATTATATCATTCCTTTCATGATTTGTCTTAACTGCATAATCTATTTTATTCAACTTGTAATTTTTTGTGAAATGTTTAAATGAAATATTTATGGTACTTTATATAGATTTATGATAAAATATATCAAACGTTAGAATACTTATGATGATTTGAATTCGGGAGGAAATATGAAAAATATCAAAATATATTCAAGTTCAACATGTAT
Source organism: Sedimentibacter sp. (assembly GCA_018436705.1). Taxonomy (GTDB): domain Bacteria; phylum Bacillota; class Clostridia; order Tissierellales; family Sedimentibacteraceae; genus Sedimentibacter. The sequence continues at coordinate 2,016 of JAHDLA010000031.1, read as the reverse complement.
GAACTGTACAGCAGCAAAGGAATATATAAAAGAAAAAGGTTATGAATACGAAGAAAAAAATGTATCTTTAGATTCGGAAGCTAAAAAGGAGCTTTTATCGCTGGGTTACATGGGAGTTCCGGTGATTTTTGTTGATGATGAAGTGGTTGTAGGGTTCAACAGAAGCAAGCTGGACGAATTATTGTAATAATACACAGGCAGCTTCCAATCAGCTTTGGAATCTGCCTGTTTTTTGGAGGAAGTAATGAAATTAGAAAATTTAAAAAAAATTGAAACAGGCATGTATAAAACGCCCATACACAAGCTTGAAAATTTGAGCAAAAAATACGGTATAAACATTTACATAAAAAGAGATGACATGACAGGATATGCCTGCGGAGGAAACAAATTAAGAAAGCTGGATTATTTATTGAAAGATGCATTAGACCATGACTGCACCGTTCTTCTTACTTACGGGGGGCCTCAGACAAATCATGGAAGGCTTACTGCTGCAGTGGCCGCAAGATTCGGACTTAAATGCGGAATAATAATGGACGGTCCGGCCCCTGAAAAGGCAACAGGAAATCTGATACTTGATAAAATGATGGGTGCGGATTTATTTTTCATGGACGATACAAGTTTCCGAAACGAGTCAAGTGAAGTAAGAAAATCAAAATATAAAGAGCTGGTTAAGAAAACAACTGATGAGGTTGTCAGCATGTATAAAAAACAAAATGAAAAGGTGTACTTAATCCCAATCGGAGGAAGCAGTCCAGTGGGAGCGGCTGGCTATGTGACCGCAGCAGGAGAAATAAAAGATCAACTTGAGGAAATGAACATAAAGATGGACTATGTTTTTACAGGATTTGGCTCTGTAGGAACTTACGGAGGTTTGTATCTGGGAGCAAAGTATTTTGATGCAGGATTTACTCCCGTAGGTATAAGTGTTGCGCATAAAGATAAAGAAGAAATGCAGGAAAAAGTGGAACTGATAGAAGAAACAAATAAATTTCTGGAACTCGGCGTTAATGTATCTGCCGATGATATGTGGATTGAAGACGGTTACGTTGGAATCTCATACAATGTTCCGGACCCGGTTACAAGAGAATACATGTATATGATGGCAAGAGAAGAAGCAATCATATTAGATCCTTGCTACACGGGTAAGGTATTCAGGGGAATGATTGAAATGATTCAAAAAAGATTGATTTCTAAAGACAAAAATGTCATGCTTCTTCATACCGGAGGAATCCCAGGTATATTCTCAGAAGGACATGAGAATGCCATGCAGGGTGAATTATGGGGAAACAAACAAGTTGAATTTAAGCTTTAAATTCAATTTAACAATATTAGCTAATTTAGCTAAAAATATTGTATACTATAAATCTGATTTTGGTAAACAATATTGACATAAGCAAATAAATTAAACAGCTGTTAATTTGTTGCTTTTAAAATAGAAAACCGGCACATATTGCAGTTCAGTATTTTCATATTGAAAATAGTTCGATTAAACAGGTCCGATTGAAATTACTATTTCAAGTAAGGATAACAGAAAAAAATCGAAATCTGATCTGGAGTATTGCCGGTTTTACTTTTCGTTTAAAAAGGAATATCCAATGGTTTTATTTATTTAATGCATCCAGCAGTTTGTTCAAATCCATTGCATGAACTGCTGCGGCTTCTTCCAATGTTTCCATTTGAGAAGCAGGGCATCCGACGCATCCCATTCCGAAAGACATTAATATTTCTGCAGCGTCAGGTCTTGCCTGCACTACTTCACGAATAATCATATCTTTAGTTATAGCCATAATGTGCCTCCTTACAAGATTATTAAAAACATTATACATTATATACCCTGCTTATTCAATAAAAAATAATAAAAATTACTAACGTATTCTGTAGGATTACAATACATGTGTTACAATCAAATATTTAAAACTGTGGATTTGTGGAAAACTCTGCGAGTTTACACACAAGCTCCACAGAATACTACTGCTACTACTAAAATCTAATAAATAAATAGCGAGAATTACTCTC